>CAYQWA010000013.1:0-133763 GCA_964421215.1 uncultured Bacteroidales bacterium
ATCTTCACTATGTCCAGTAGCTGACGAAGATATATGGCCTGGTATTATTCCACTACTAATTCTTGAACTTACATCATTATTTTTAAAGTCCCAGCTATTGACATATCCGTAATTATTTGAATACCAAAGATGGGATGGATAGTTGAAACAATATATACCCCCGGGATTTTTATCGGCAGCAATTGATATAATACTTGTTGTACTGTCAACGCAAATAGCAGTTTGCCCAAAGTTGGTTGAGTAATAAAGGCCTACACCTGTATGAGTAGGGCCACGAAAGTAAATCTCGCCTATACCAGGGCCGCGAGTAATGGTTTGAGATAATGAAGTAATGGTTATTAAGCTCAATAAACTTATTAATAAATATTTCATTATATCGGTTTTAGAATTTAGGTATAAATGTAAACAAAACCAATTAATAAAATTTAATTTAAAATTTCTCCCAAAACATAATCTTAAATTGTATTGAGATGAGATAGATATTTAGGCTATAAAAATATGATCAAAAAATTTAAAATGCATCACTGAAAACCACCAAAAATAAATATAGCTGAAAACCACTAATTATGTAATAAGTTGTATATGTAAATTGAAAGGTATATTTAAAAACAAAGGGGCATAGCCATGAACATTAGGGTAAAATGTATATCTTTGATTTAATCAAACGTTCTTAACGTAAGTATAGAAAAAGCATTAGCTTTTATTCCGGCTTTAGGAAACTGGTAATTTTCAAGAGAAACAAAGAATAAAAGATTAATGCTCACGCATAGCGTGGGTCTTAATCTATTTTGTTTCTCGGGTATACCAGTACCTCTAAGCGGATAGGTTTCGTCCACGCTTTTTTCATTTAAAACCTTTCATTATGGGATTAATACAAGAATTAGATTTTTCAGGTGAATCAACAAAAGTTCACATAAAAGCCATTTATAGTGGTGGGAAATTTATTGATCCGAAATCAGGCAAACCTATAAAGTTGAAAAATGACTCTCTGGTTAAAATTATTGCTTTTCGGGATGACCTATCTCCAGATGATTTAGAAAACTTTAAGACAATTAGGAAAGTTGTTCTTAAAAAAGGTGAAGAGCTTTGGTTTGAATTGGCAAATACAAGTTTTATATTTAGACTAAAGTTATTGGATGACCTGTACTTTATGAAAGAATTAAACAAACCTCCAAGAGCAGATGATTGTAGATGCCAGATATTCAGTGCACATGATCGTTATCGATCAACAAGTTTTGAAGATTTTGAACCTGTGACTGTTGAAACATTAAACCAGGCATATTTCAGAATGTCTGTTAAATATCGTGAGAACGCAGCATCACATACAACAAATATTTATAAAACATTTAAGCTATCAACAAATCAATTGTTGGAAGTGTTAAGAGAGAATTTTGAGTAAGATTTTATAATTCTATCAATAAACTGTATCCTATTACGTATCCAATAAATAAAAAAAGTCTTGTAAAGAACAGAGATACAAGACTTTAGATGAATTACACGTGGTCCCACCAGGACTTGAACCTGGGACCACCTGATTATGAGTCAGGTGCTCTAACCAACTGAGCTATAGGACCAAAATGCCCAATTATTTTTTGGGACTGCAAAATTACAAAAAATATAATTTTATGCCATTAAAATTTATTTTTTCATCTTTGAATGTTTAATAGGTGATAAGTGAATGGGTAAATAAGTAAATAGGGTTTGTTACTTTGGTAGGTAATGCATAAGCTTAAATAGCAGTAAATAATATGAATTTAAATTATAGCTCAGGAATTAAAAACATCATCTTCGACTTTGGCGGGGTGATCTTTAATATTGACCATACGAAAGTTGAGCAGGCTTTTAAAGACCTGGGAATTAAAAACTTCGAAGCACTTTACAACCAAGCATCCCAGTCGAAGATCTTTCAGCAATTTGAAGTGGGACAAATTTCGGCAGAGGATTTCAGAAATCAATTAAGGGAAATTACAGGCGTTCAAGTCAGTGATGAAGAATTGGATAATACCTGGAACAGCATCCTGGATGATTTTCCTCCCTACAGGATTGATCTGTTAAATGAGATTAAAAATAATTACAGGCTGTTCCTTCTTAGCAATACCAACATCATTCATTATGAATATTACACAGGCCTTTTTTTAAAAGAGTTTGGTTATGATTTTAATACCCTTTTTGAGGAGGCTTTCTGGACTTTTAAAATAGGCAAGCGCAAACCTGACAATGATCCTTATTTACATATTTTAGAAAAGAAAAACCTGTTACCTGAAGAAACCTTATTTATTGACGATTCCGTTCAAAACGTTCAGGTTGCTGAAAAATTGAATATTTTTGCCTACCATTTGAAAGAGGGGGAAGATGTGACAGCGCTATTTGAGAATGGGTTGTTAAAGGAGGAATTGATCGTGAGGCAATAGAAGTTTCACGCAAAGACGCAAGGAAAAGATTTCACGCAAAGGCGCGGAGCCGCAAAGAAATAGTGAATTGTTTGTGAAGAAAAAATGGGATAATTCTTTAATTTCCCTTTTTAAATGAATTAAGAGATTAGAAGCTTTTAAAACTTAGCGTCTTAGCGGCTTTGCGTGAAATGTAAAACTCACACATCGCGCAAAGTGTAAGATCTATTGATTGGCAAGAAATAAATGAGTAATTTGATTTAAAATGTCGGATTTGCTTCCATACCTGGAGAACAAGAACATCTGGACAAAATTCGGGGTGCTGATACTGTTGATGGCTGTTTTTTTGGTAGTCATCACACTCATCGGCTATGTGATCGCTATTCCTTTTTTTGGTTGGGATGTGGTTTTTACCCTTGAACAGACCTATGATTATTCGGATGGAAAAACGGTGGCTTATTTGAAATACATTCAATTCATCAGTCAGGTGGGCTTGTTTGTGTTGCCTGCATTTATCTACGCATACCTCAAAAACAGAAAACCACTGCAATCCCTGGCTCTTAAAACTAGGCCCGGGCTGGTTCCAGTTTTTCTTTCCATTGTTTTAATCTTTGTTTCCATCCCGTTTATCAATTCCCTTGTGCGGTGGAATGAGCAAATGGCTTTTCCTCAGTTTCTAAAAATAATTGAAGACTGGATGCGTGATATGGAAGATCAAACGGCACTTTTAACGGATGCCTTATTACATGTTAATTCCGTTTGGGGCCTTGTTGTTAACCTGTTTATCATTGCGCTAATGGCAGCCATTGGTGAAGAACTGTTGTTCAGGGGTGTGATTCTGACTATTTTTAAAGATACATTTAAAAACATCCATTTGGCCGTTCTCTTTTCCGCATTAATATTCAGCGCATTTCATATGCAGTTTTATGGTTTTGTACCAAGAGCAGTTCTGGGGATCCTATTTGGGTACATCTTCGTCTGGACGGGCAGCCTGTGGATACCCATTATATTACATTTTGTATTTAACTCTATATCTGTAATTGTTTCATACCTTTACCAGATAGGTAAGATCTCCACGAATTATGAGGACTTTGGTGAGGCTCCAAGCCTATTGCTTGTCTTTTCCAGTTTAGCCGGTACATTTGTTATTATGTACCTTATCCAAAAAAGAAGTCAACAATTTAAATACGAGCAATAATTATTTCTGGGCTAAACGTCTTGCTGTTGAATAATTGATCTTAAAGGCTCCCGATTTTCGCAATTCCTGTTTTACATCCGTAACGATCCCCATTTGTGTTTCTTCATCAACCTTCAGGGATGTTGTGATCAACTTCCGCTCATGTTCCGGCCTTTGTTGTCTTCCCAGTTCCACGGAAACTCGAATTTCAGATAGGTCGTTTATGAACTGGTCGTTCACCTGGATACGGGGTTCAGTACCAAGACGTTTATCCATTGGACTTCCTATATAAATGTAATCCACCAGTGATTTTTTTTCCAGTTTCTGCACTTCTGTTGCTGTGGGCGGTTTGATCTTAACAAGCAGAGTAGATTCTTTCATGGTAGTTGTTACCATAAAAAAGAACAGCAACATAAAGATGATGTCCGGCAAAGCTGCTGTTGAAAATCCTGGTCTTGGTTTACCGTTTTTCTTTGTGAATTTAGCCATATTATAGTCCTCCTGTATTTTCGGGTTCTGCTTCTGATATTGCCAGGGGAAGGGCTTTCTGAACTGCTTTTATTTTTGCTTTGTCGTTCAGCTGACTGAATTTCAATCCGAAATGTTTTGAAGCAAAATCATCCCTTAACTCAGCATAGGCTTTGGCCAGTTCGTCCTGGACTTGAATGTAGGTTTTGTAGGATGTTGCCCTGTCGTTCTTTAATGAAATGATCCCTTTGGAGACTGTTACTTCTCCAAGCCCTTCGATGTTTTTGATACGCTTTTCTGCCAAATTTTGATCTTCAAAAGGATTAAGAACAAATTCTTTCACTTTGTCTTTTAACTGCCATATATCCATTTCTTTGTCCTCCACCATAATACGGTTGTTTTTGTTCACCAGTATCTTCAGGACGTTTCTTTCGGGCACGGGTGGGGGTGGCCCATCGGGCATATGAGGCAATATCCTCGATATGCCAGTATCAATGTCCATTGTGGTAGTAACCAAAAAAAAGATCAACAGCAGAAAAGCAATATCTGCCATTGACCCGGCACTGATCTCATTTGATTTTCTTGACATATTTATACTTTTTAAATGATACAGTATAAGGATGCCAATTCCTGGAAAATTCCATAAAAAAACCCCTGAAGTAGAACAAGTACACTTCAGGGGTTTGGATTTTTTAGTAAAAATAAACTACTTTTCTTCCCTGCCTTTTTTAGCGGTTGAATAGTTTATTTTAAAGGCTCCGACTTCACGCAGTTCTTGTTTCACATCTGTAACGATACCCATCCTGGTATCCTTATGAACTTTAAGTGAAGTGGTAATAAGTTTTCTGTCAGCCTCATCCCTTTGAGATCTTCCCTGCTCGACAAATTCACGGATCTCTTTAATATCCGTAGCAAACTGGTCGTTTAGCTGGATCCTTGAATCGGTACCCAGTTTTTTCTTGATTGGGGGGCCGATATAGATAAAGTCAACGAGTGACTTCTTTTCTAGTTTCTGAACTTCAGTCGCCTTTGCAGGAGCAATCTTGACCAGAAGGGTAGATTCTCTCATGGTAGTTGTTACCATAAAGAAGAAAAGCAACATAAAAATGATATCGGGCAACGATGCTGTTGAGATCCCGGGAGTTCCTCTGCCTCCTTTTTTTCTAAATTTTGCCATGTTATTTTCCTCCTATATCTTCTGGTTCTGCTTCAGAAATAGCAACTGGTACAGCTCTTTGAATAGCTTTTCGTTTGTCTTCATCAGTAAGCTGGCTGAACTTCATGCCAAAAAACTGATTGGAAAGTTCATCCCTAAGCTCCCGGATGGCTGTAGCCAATTCATTTTGTACCTGGATATACATATCGTAAGATGTACCACGGTCGTTTTTCATGGAGATGATACCTTTAGAGATGTAAATATCGCCTCCTAAAAGGTCAACACTTACCATTCTTTTCTCAGGCATATCATCAGCACTAGCAGGATTATTTAAATTTCCACTGTGTAGAAATTCTTTAGCCTGTGCTTTGAGAAAACTGATATCACCGGGTTTTCCGTTCAACATCAACCTGTCGTTTTTGTTGACCAACACCTTAAAGATGTTTCTTTCTTTCACCTTGATGTCTTCCATGTCCTCGGGAGGAGGAGGAGGAAGCTTTCTGGTGATACCGGTATCAATATCCATCGTGGTTGTAACCAGGAAGAAAATCAGGAGCAGGAAGGCGATATCCGCCATCGAACCTGCGTTTATTTCATTTACTGGTCTTGCCATAATTTATTTCTTAATTATTTGAATAATCCGGCAATACCGGAGAAAATAATGGACACAACTGCTAAGCCACCTACAATATAGGTGAATATTAGCGCTGCTCCAACTGATTTACTTATTTCTGTAGAGGTCCTAAGTTCTTCAAGCTGAATTGCTGTAAAAGAATCCTTTGCAAGTGAATAACAAATAAATCCAATGACCACAAGACCACCAACGATGATCAGCATTTTAACCGCATTTTTCGGATTCTGAATCATGTTGAGGATGGGTCCTACGAGAGCAAGCAGTGTTGTGAATATCAGCCCAATTATAGTAATGGTGATCCAGGGGCTGAGAATGGATGATGCCAAATCAGGATTGGCTACCATCTCTTTATCACCAACTACCCAAACCCATACCACGAAGAATACACCGGATAGGGCAAAAAGGATAAAGAGAACCCTGGTTATGTTATAAATTAATTTTTCTGACTTACCCATAATTGATTATTTTTTTGTGTGTTTAGCAAGAATGTCAACAAAAGTGATTGAGCTATCTTCCATGTCATTCACAAGGCTATCAATTTTTGATACAAGATAGTTGTAGAAAATCTGGAGAATAATAGCAACGATAAGACCAAACACAGTTGTTAAAAGTGCTACTTTAATACCATCAGCAACAATGGAAGGAGAGATATCACCTACAGCAGCAATTTTGTCAAATGCCTGGATCATACCGATTACCGTACCCATAAACCCGAGCATCGGTGCCAGAGCGATGAACAGTGCTACCCAGCTTAATCCTTTTTCCAAACGGCCCATTAATACACCGCCGTAGGAGATGATGGATTTTTCAACTACTTCAAGTCCTTCATTGAACCTGTCGAGGCCCTGGAGGAAAATACCTGCAACCGGACCGCGTGTGTTTTTACAAACCTCTTTTGCAGCGTCAATGCCACCATTTTCCAGTGAAGTCTCAACTTTGTTGAGTAATTTCTGGGTGTTGGTAGTTGACAAATTCAGGTAGATGATCCTTTCAATGGCCAATGCCAGACCTAAGATCAGGGTAAGAAGTACAATACCCATAAATCCCGGGCTACCTTCAATAAATTTTTCTTTCAAAATCTGATGAAACGAAGCAGGAGCTTCTTCAACCGGCTCATCAACCACTGGCTGTTCCGGTACATCAGCAGCAACAGCATTTGTGTCAGCAACCATAGTTGTGTCGTTAGCAGCCGCTAACGTGTCCTCAACAGTTGTCTCTACCTGAGCAAATACCATGTTTGTAATTCCCAGAGTTAGCATTCCTGCTAAAGTCAAAAAGGCAATTAATTTTTTCATTGTAATTGTTATTGATTTGTAACTAATATTTAATATAATTTTTTTACCATTTATTTTCAAACCTGCGGAGAGAGAGGGATTCGAACCCTCGGTACGCTTTTGGCGTACACACGCTTTCCAGGCGTGCACCTTCAGCCACTCGGTCACCTCTCCTCGTATGTCGTAAAGGCTTTAATGCTCTCACTAAAAATAGGTGGCTAAAGTACAAAAAAATTCATATTAAAAGAATCTGACTCTTTTTTTTTTGATTTATGTAGTCATCTCTCCAACGATGGATTTGCCTAGCAATTCCTTAACTTCAACAGTGTTTTGATAATTGCCCAATAAGTACATTAATTTGGCAATTGCAGCTTCGGTGGTAATATCCCTGCCACTGATCACTCCGGCATGTTTCAATGGGATTGCTGTTTCGTATTTTCCCATTTCCACCTTACCAACCTGACACTGTGTTACATTAAACACAATTAGTCCCTTATTTATTGCTTCGGTTAATAAATTGATGAACCAATCGCTTTTGGGAGCATTGCCTGAACCATAAGTTTCCAATATCAAAGCTTTTAAGTTTTTGGTCTTCAATACTGCTTCGACTGTATCCTTTGAAATACCAGGGAACAGCTTTAAAAGAGAGATGTTAGTGTATAGTTTCTTAAAGACCTTTAACTTTTTGAAATTGGGTTTATGTATTACATTTCTGTGATAATCAAGGGTAACTCCTGCATCTGCAAGTGCCGGATAATTAAATGAACGAAATGCTTCAAAATTCTGAGCGTTGAATTTGTGGGTCCGGTTACCACGGAAAAGCTGATTTTCGAAATAGATACAAACCTCGGGAACGATTGGTGTTTCGTCTTCTTTGGCTGCTGCAATCTCAACAGCTGTAAGTAAATTTTCCCTGCCATCGGTTCGGATCATACCAAGAGGAAGCTGTGAACCTGTAAAGATAACCGGCTTGTTTAAATTTTGCAGCATAAAACTGAGGGCAGAGGCTGTGTAGGCCATGGTATCGGATCCATGAAGGATAACAAAACCATCATAATCCTCGTATTTTTGAAGTATAACATCGGCAATTTTTGCCCAGTTCTCCGGATTGATGTTGGAAGAATCGATCAAAGGTTCAAAACAATAATTGTCAATTTTGTAATTAAACAACTTCAACGTTGGTAACTGGTCAAACAGGTTATCAAAGTTAAATGGCTTTAATGCGCCTGATTCAGTATCCATCACCATGCCGATGGTTCCGCCTGTGTTTAGTATTAATATGGATGGTTGTTCTGTCATGATAAAAATTTAATAAAATCCTAATTTCTAATATCTAATTTCTAAAAAAATTCCAAATTCTAAATCTCAAAAAGTCTAAACACCGTAATTTGTTACTATTGCCGATTTGGATTTTATTCATTTTGGATTTCGTGCTTATTTAGAAATTTGATATTAGACATTAAAAATTAAACAACTTCTTAGCATTGTGTGTCGTAATCTCCGCCACCTCTTCTTTGCTTATCTGCTTTATCTGTGAAATTTTATTCGCTATTAGATTAATGTATGAACTTTCGTTTCGTTTTCCCCGAAATGGCATAGGAGCCAGAAATGGTGAATCTGTTTCAAGTAACAGATGCTCCATGTCAACATTTTCCACAACTTTGTCGAGTCCTGAATTCTTAAAGGTTACCACACCCCCTATACCCAGGTAAAATCCTAATTCGATGGCAAGTCCGGCCTGCTTTGCTGTTCCGGTGAAACAATGAAAAACTCCTTTTAGCTCTGTGTTCCTGTAATCCTCCAGTACCTGGAAAATCTCATCGAAGGATTCCCTTGAATGGATAACTATTGGAAGGTCTTTATCAATGGCCAGATCGATTTGAAACCGAAAGGCCTCTTCCTGTTCTTTTTGGTAGGTTTTATCCCAGTACAGGTCAATACCGATTTCACCTACTGCAATAAAATCTCCTTTTTCAAACCAGTCTTTAACCGATTCAAGTTCTTCTCTGTAATTGTCTTTTACAGATGTAGGATGAAGGCCCATCATCGGAAAGCAGTTATCAGGAAACTTGTTGCATAATTTGAGCAATCCATCCACCGATCCGCGGTCAATGTTTGGCAACAGCATGCATTCCACATTTTCCGTGATGGCTTTCTTAACAACCTTGTCCCTGTCTTCATCGAACGCATTCAGATAAAGGTGTGTATGGGTGTCGGTAAAAATCATGGTGCAAAAGTAATAATGTTTGAAGTTCGGAATTCACTGATTTATGATTCGAGTTAATTGGTACAGGATGACTTTATAAATACAATTGGTTCCAATAGATGATTGACAGGTAACAAAATTGTAACTAACAAAATTGTGAGTTGAAAGTGTGGTTTAATTTTGGGGAGGAATTCCAGAGTATATTTCATTACAATAAAATTTAGAGTTAAAAATTCAAATCTAAATAGGAAAAATCCGACTTTTGTATTCCTAAATTAACAAAGGTTGAAAAAAATCCTCATCATACGTTTTTCATCAATTGGTGATATCGTTCTTACCACTCCGCTTGTCCGATGTCTGAAAAAACAATTGGAAGGGACAGAGATCCATTACCTGACCAAAAAGCAATTTGTTCCTGTACTGGAGGCAAATCCCTACATCGATAAAATTTATTCCATAGAAGAAAGAATTAATGATGTAATTGAAGATCTGTATAATGAGAGTTATGATTTTATTGTTGATCTTCATAAGAATTTCCGGTCCAAAGGAGTTATTTCCAAATTGCGGAAACCAGCTTATACCTTTAATAAGATCAACCTGCAGAAATGGCTGATCGTTAATTATAAGATCAACCGCCTGCCTGACATTCATATTGTTGACCGCTATTTTGAGGCAGTAAAGAAGTTCAGGGTGAAGAACGATCTGGAGGGACTGGATTATTTTGTTCCTGAAAAGGACAAAGTAGATCTGAAAACCCTGCCGGAACTGTTTCATAAAGGATACATAGGCTGGGTCATCGGAGGAAAGCACAATACGAAAATTTACCCTGAGGAAAAGGTGACTGAAATTTGTAGAAAACTTAAACAACCAGTACTTCTTTTGGGAGGGCCTGAAGATGAGGCGTGTGGTGATCGGATTCAAAATACTACCGGAGACCATGTTTATAATGCCTGTGGAAAGTACAACCTGAACCAGTCTGCATCCCTGGTGGAACAGGCTGGCAAAATTTTTACCAACGACACTGGCCTGATGCATATCGCTGCAGCTTTCAAAAAAGAGATCTATAGTTTCTGGGGAAATACTATTCCTGAATTTGGGATGTACCCGTATATGCCCGGACTTGAAAACAAATCATACATTCTGGAGGTGAAAAACCTGAAATGCCGGCCGTGCAGTAAACTGGGGTATAAAAAATGCCCGAAGAAACATTTTGATTGTATGAATGGGATTGAGACGGCGGGATTGATGGAACGCAGATGACGCGGATTTTGCTGATTTTCGCAGATTTATGGTACACTGATTTGACTGATTCAACCGATTCAACTTTGTTTAACCGCTAATTACGCGGATTTCCGCTAATTGCAACTATAAATCGAATTAATTTATTCAACCTCTCGATAGCTATCGGGATCAACTGATTCACCGATTCAACCAACTTGCCCGGGTAACCTTATTTCAACTTATAATACAATCCGGTGGAGAATAATACGGAACGGTTTTTCGCATCGCTGACATTTGTGTAGATCCCGTCTTTGAATCCACAATAAAATATGGGAGTTTCGTTTTTTAAGGCATTTGTCAGGTCCAGTTGATAGGAGATATCAAGAAGTATATTTATTTTTTCAGATAAAGGAATATCAAGCCCAACACCTGAAACGAAACCCAATACTGATTTATTCATGTTCTCATTTATTTTTTCATTTGTGGTTTCCGTTGGAACATCGGGATAAGGGTAGGATATTTTATCATCGATTTTGGCTGATAACAAATACGACATATAAAAGCCTGTTCGTGTGTAAAACCTTTGGTTTTTGAATAAACCCAATTTTAATGTCAATGGAACATTTATGTATTGAAAATCATTGGTGCCGTTAAAGTTTGCAGAACCAATCATTTCTTCATCCTGTTCGTATTTGAATCCTTTTGCAAAATAACCCATGTCGCTGAAAAGACTTAACCTGTCAGATAATGAAACGGAAAAAAGGATCCCAAACTGTGTGTTCATTTGATATTGCCTGATGGTTGTCTGGTATCCATGCGCATAATATGTTCCATTAATGCCAGATGAATTGATTCCTCCAAATACTCCAATAGAGGTTTCCTGGGCATTTGAAATGAAGCATGACACAAGAATACCGGATAATACGAATATGAGATTTTTCATTGATTGATGTTTTTTATTTTTTAGGAATTAGCATAAATTTTAGTTTCAGTCCTCCGGATCCGAATTTCAGGTCTGCTGCAGATAATGAACTGACAGGATATTTTAAATAGGGATTGATGACCATATCAAAACGATTGCTCAAACGGTAATCCAGGCCGACTGAAAAATTCAACAGCCTGGCAAAATCAAAGGTCTTAAATGCCGGGATGGATGATTCCTGGTCAACTGTTTTTAGAACTGTGGCCAATGTTCCCGGTTCGGTCTCATAATGATGAAAGTATGAAAATGAATAGGTGTAATTCTCAGATAAATACAATAAGCTGGAAACACCCATTTCAATAAAATAACTTCCTTTTTTCCGCTTAAGAAATTTGTATTGAAAGTTAAGCGGAATATCCAATCCGGTAAGTTGAACTGCAGTAGGTTGAACACCTGTATTTTCATCTGCAAGCTCATTTACTCCGAAAGTTGTAAGGACTTCATATTGATCACTGTTAAGATGTTCGCTGCTTTCATCATAGGACATGTTTATGCTGGACAGGACCAGGCCGGGATTAAAAGAAAACCTTCCCTTAACTGGTATGTTTGCAGCCAGGCCTCCGCCATAGTTCATTGATTGGGTAATGTCTTCGGGTGAATAATTTGTAAAAGAAGCTAGTGTAATCCCAAACTTTATTTTGTCCTTCTCCTTTTTTGATGGAGGAAAATAGATTTGAGGAGGTACAATGTTTTGATTCCTGCTATTATTTGTATCTGTTGATACATTATTGTTCGGGGCATCTATTTCAGCCAATTCTGATCCCTGAAAATCATCTGTAACAGACACCGTATCTATAGTTATGTTCTTCTCTGCCTGAGTGATAATTTCCAATTGGTTTTCATTTTCGTTACTGACAACCGCTATTTCTTTATCAGAAACAATCAGCTTGTTATCCTTTTGGTTATCATGTATTTCATCTTGTACTTGATATGGTTTATCGATTATTGAGATTTGATCCCTTTCATCAAATTCAGAAACAGAATTGGAGGTGTCTTTGATACTACTTAAGGTCAGATTCTCATCAAGTGTGTCTGATGTAGAAATCTGCTTGTTTTCATTTATAGTAATGTTTTCGTTTTCAGTACTACGGTTCATAAACAGAAAATAACCTGCCAAAAACAGAAGAACAACAGCTGCTACTTTGGAAAAGGTCCACAGCAAAACAACAGCTTTTTTTCTTTTGGCCGGAAGCATCATTTTCATTTTTTCCCAGTCTTGTGGATTGTATTCCACCTGTCCTGAAGAAAAAACTTCTTTTATTCTTTCGGTGATTTTATGTTCGAATTTTTCTTTCATCTTGCATTTCAAAAAAAATTTCAACCAGTTTTCTGAGCTTCTTTTTTGCCCTGGTTAAATAGGATCGTGATGTACTTTCATCAATCTTTAAATTATTTGCGATCTCTTTGTGCGTGTAACCTTCAATTTCATAGAGATTAAAAACCAGCCGGTACATTTCAGGCAATTGGTCCAGGATCTTTTTGATGTCTTCGAGGTTTAAGGAATCAATTTGATCTACATTAATCGCCTCTTGCTCTGCCTCCTCTATTTCCAGTGTTGCCCTGAACTTCGCATTTTTCCTATAATAATCAATGGCTGTATTTACCACTATAGTTTTTAACCATGGCCTGAAGGCCTTTTTTTCGTCATACTTTTTAATGTTCTTAAATACTTTTAAAAAGCTATCGTTGAGGATCTCTGAAGCATCAGTTTTTGTATAAGCATACCTGAGGCATATTCCCATGGCATAGCCATAAAAGTGCTTGTATAATTTTTCCTGGTGTTTAAGTCGGCCGGACCTGCAGTTTTTAATTATGCCGACTTCCTCCTTGTTATGCTTCAATCCTTTCGCTGTCTCTTAAATTTGTTAATGATTGTATTTATTTCTTCTGTTATAAATCATCAAAGATCAACCTGTACTTTCCCGCTGATCTTTTCAATATGGCATTGATCTGCTTCAATTACAAACTCCTCATTCACAACCACTGTATCGTTTATTTCTCCTACAAAGCGGAAGTTTTCCCTACTGTTTTGAATCATTGGCTGGTAAGTGTCGTTAAGGACAGGATAACCTTCATATCCGGGAAATATATAATCCCTGCCGATCTTGATTGTGTCAAGTGTTTTTTCCCTGATGGTGTAATGGTCGGTTAAAGAATCGCCAGTTACAGTAATAATGACGGTTCTGAATTCTTCGGTGCAATTGACTTCAACATCACTACAGGAAGGTATAATAATAAGCAGTGTTACACTTAGAAGGGCAATAAACAATATCGTTGATTTAATCTTCTTCATATTCAGGTTCCATTACTTTTCCCATAAAGATAATTGATTTCGTGTCGCGCTCTTTAATTGCAAAAACAAAAGGTTTGTCTACATTAAGATGATAAGGAGTATCACCTCCTTCAGCACTTGTTAGTTCTATTCCAACAATGGTTACTGCTGCAGCCTCTGTTCCTTCTTCGTTCACATCAACAAACGTTTTATGCCTGACAAAACTTATAAACAGCTGGAAATCGGGATTAATTTTTGAAAAATCAGCTTGTCCCGGACTAAAGGCCACACCCATACCCAGATCAATGAGGTTCTGATTTAGCCGTTTTTCATACCGTAATTTAAATTTGGGCATTGTAAGTTGAATATTGGCTTCACCAAAGTTATCCATCCACATTATCCATGAATCCTGATCCATTTCAGAAATAATATCTTCAGGCTCGTTTCCCTCTTTCGGAAGCATAATGACCATGCTGTAATTACCTCTTCCGTAATAAAGATCAACTGCTTCGAAGAGTTCGTTGTTCGAATAACTCAGGGTTGCATTTTGTTTCATCATATCCACTTCTTTGGTGGTTCCGTTGGAAAGGTAAAACGTTTCGGGCTGTGTGTATTGTTCATCAAATTCGTATACCCATGTTCCGTTAAAATATACGGCATTGATCAAGAACATAACAGCTTGGGCACTTATCTCATCTAGAATGGTGGTGATCTTTTGGTTTGTATTTTCAGCGACCCAATTGTTGATGATATCCACGGAAGCCGGATCATTAAAATTTAATGGGTGGGTTTGTGCATAAAAATATTCCTGGTTGGTATATATAAAATTCGGTTCTACAAAAAAACCATCCCTGTACCAGATTGAGTTTGGTATGTTCAAAGTAACATCCGGATCAACTGAAGTGAGCCCATCAATAATGGATTTAAACCCTTCATCAATTTCCTGTACCGACATCCCATGAAGCTCCAAAGTGTTTTCCATAGCTTCTTTGGTTTCTCCGTCAGCTCCGTTATATGTCATACCAAGAGCTCCGGAAATACTCAGGGGTGAAATGATGATGTTTTCCTGGTCATCGTCACTGGTTTCCACCAGGTTTTTGAATAGTTTGATCCCAAAGGTATTATCAGCTTCCACGATTGCTTTGGCTTTTTCATCCAGGAATATCTTTTGTTTATAGGGTTCCTTTTGAGGAATGTCTTCTCCTGTTTTTTTACATCCGGGTACAAGGAAGAAAAATGGGATAAAAAGAAGCAGGGCTATAATGTATCTTTTCATGGGCTTATAAATTTTCAATTGTTTCATTAATTAATACCGTAGATCCTTAAAATTATTTTTTTACATCAAAGTGATGTGTTCAATTAAAGGTACGAACAGAAATATGCAAACGCTGCAATGATTATTGAAAATTTAATTAAAAATTATGAAGAATGGAAGTTTAGACTTAGCTTTCAATTTCCTAAAACCGGATAAAGGGATTGTTCACCTTCTCATATCCGATTGATGTTTCCGGTCCGTGTCCACAGTATACTGTGAAGTCATCATCAAGGATAAAAAGCTGTTCATGGATACTCTTCATTAACAGGTCAAAATCTCCTGTAGGGAAGTCTGTTCTGCCAATACTGTCCTGGAATAATACATCTCCTGTAACCACGAACTTTTGATCACTATTGATAAAACAAAGGTGGCCATCAACATGGCCCGGTGTATAAACTGCTTTAAGTTCTGAGTTTCCGAACTTTATCAGGTCGTCATGTTCAATAAAGGTTTCGGGTTCAGTGTTATGGTCCATTTGAAATCCATACATTTGGCCATGTTGGTGTCCGTTGACAAGAAATGGTAATCCGGCTTCATGAATTTCAGGCTTTAATCCATAGGTGTCGGCAATGAAATTATTACCCAGGATATGGTCAACATGGCAATGGGTATAGATCTGTTTTACCGGTTTTAATTCATTGGATTCTACGTAACTTTTCAGGTAATCCTGTTCTCCCTGTTCATAACAGCCCGGATCGATGAAAAGGCATTCTTTCGTTTCATCAAATAGAACAAATGTGTTCTCCTGGAAAGGATTAAATACAAATTTTTCGATTGTTATCATAGGACAGTAGTTTAATTCAGATAATCCGCAAAAATAGAAGAAATCGGATTATATTTGTTAGATTGTAACAAATCATATTGATGGCCGTCGTATTTTAGAATCAGCCTTGATAAATTTAATTTGGCGGATTACGGCGCAGCAGAAATTTCTGAATGACAGTAAAAGAATACAATCAGTGTGTGGATCTTTATGCTGACGGTGTTTATCGGTTTATCCTGAAAAATATTAAAGATGAGGAGAATGCCCGTGACATCGTACAGGATGCCTTTGCCAAAATGTGGGAGAAGGCCAGGGATATATCGAACACAAAATCCAAATCCTACCTGTTTACGGCAGCTTACCACACCATGATTGATATGATCAGAAAAGAGAAACATAAAAGCAGCTACGAAGAACATTTTCAACCTCAACGTTCCGATGATAGCAGTTACTCCGATCTGAAAGAAATATTGAATGAAGCTGCAGATAAATTGCCGGAAATTCAACGATCAGTTTTGATGCTAAGAGATTACGAAGGGTATTCCTACAAAGAAATTGGAGAGATCACAAACTTAAATGAATCACAGGTGAAAGTTTATATATACAGGGCAAGGATCTTTATGAAGAATTACCTGGTGAGTATGGACCGGGTTATTTGATTTACGAATGACGATTTACGAAAGATGAATTACGAAGACGATTTACGAAAGATGGGAAAGTTTGCAGTAGGCAGAATGAACAACGAATTACTATTAATTACGCGAAGCAAATGACTACAAATGACTTGAATAATTAGAATGACTAGAATTAAGTAGGCAGTTAGCAGTTGGCAATAGGCAAAATGAACAACGAATTACAATTAATTACGCCCGAAGGGCAAATTACTACAAATTACGCGAAGCAAATGACTGGAATAATTAGAATGTTGAGCGTAGCGAAATCCCGCATATGCGGGGACTAAAATTTTCACTCAGAACTCGAAACACAAAACTTTGAACTCAGAACTTCGAACTAGTTATGAACATCAACAGGAACAACTACGAAATCTATTTTCTCGACTATTACGAGAATAACTTAGCGCCTGAACAGGTAGCTGAGTTGATGGTTTTCCTGGAGGCAAATCCTGATCTGAAAGAAGAGTTTGAATCCTTTGAAACTTTATCACTGGTGCAGGATGGAGAACAATTTGAAGACAAAAACTCACTTAAAAAAAAGACCTATAAATCCAGTGGTCAGATCAACAGCTATAATTACGAGGAATGGATGGTTGCTGCTGTTGAAGGGGACTTGTCTGAAAATGAAATCGAAGAACTGAACTTATTCTTAAGCTTAAATCCTGATGCAAAACTGGAATACAACCTTTTTAAAAAGGCAGTTCTTACCCCTGATAATGTCGAAGTTAAAGACAAAGAATCCCTGAAGAAAAAAGGAGTGTTTCTTCTTTACCGTTATGAAATGCTTTATGCATTATCAGCTGCTGCGGTTATTCTCCTCTTGCTGGGAGTTTATTTTAATGGCGGTAATTCTTCAACGAATTTTAACAGGGATGGAGTAGTTTTAAATGCGGATATCCAGCCAATAGATGTAAACTCCTTTGTGATAGATGCTCAACCGGCAATTTCATTTCGTAATGAATTTTCAGATTTCCATAAGCGACCTGCTATTTCTGAAGAAATGGAAACAACATTTATTTATTCGAGCAGCACAATAACGCAAGTGGATAACAAATCAATAACTGAAATTGATTTAGTCCTGGCATCGATTGATCCTGAAGGTGTTGAATCCCGAAACGAACATTTTTCCTCGCTGAATGAATTGATCCGTGGAGGACAAGAGCTCATGGAACAGAAATCGTTTACCGGGAGGTTTATTGCCAACACTTTTGAGAAAGTATTTGGAACCCGGAATTCATCACAAAAGTCAATCATTGAATATACAATAGAAGGTTATAACTTGATGGCCGACCGGGAAGTAGAAGTAGAAAAAGCTTACGATACTTCTGGTAATGTAATTGCTTACAATATTAATGGAAGGGTTTTATCCCTCGGAAGAAAGGTAAATCCTAATACCACCGAGTAGTACCATCTTGTCAATTAAACCAAAAAACGGCCGGCTTTTTTAGTTGACATTTCTTATTTTTAAGAAATTGTGTACCTACGGCACAGCATCGTTTCGTTTCATCAAACCTACCCATATTTAGCTCCTAACGGAGCCAGACAGAAATTGTATTATAGGTAATAATGCGCCGTCAGGTGCATGATGTTGGTAAAATATTGAGATGAAATTAGAATCCGCGCCGTAGGTGCGGGATATCATTTTCCAATATTTCGTCGATAAATTGCTGACATGACTAGAAATAAAAATTCACACCTAACCCTGGTAAAAAGGGAAGCTGATCAATTCGCTGGTTTGTATTCCGGTCGACATAAAATATATTTTGCCGGTTGTACACATTGATTATGCTCGCATCTACTTCCAGTTTTGAATATTTCCCGAAATGATAGGTCTTTTTCAGGCTGATATCCAGCCGGTGATAAGTGGGTAATCTTTTTTCGTTCCAGTTACCGTATAGAAATCCCATGTTCCCATTCGGACTTAGGTATGAAGAATTTACACCATCAGAAAGGGGAATTTGTTCGTAGAAAAGTTGTGTGGGTGTAAATGGAAAACCGGTCCCATAATTCCATCTAACACTGAATGCAAAACTATGTCCACGACCGAACAAATATGAACCCACCAGGTTAAGGTTATGTCTTCTGTCGAAATAAGGATTATAGCTTTCAATATCACCCTCCGCTGTTTCGTAAAAGCGGTCGACAAAGGCATAAGAATAGATGATCCAGAAATTGTACCTCTCCCGTTCCGTTTTTATGAAAAATTCCAAACCTTTGGCTTCTCCCTGTTCAATGATAAACGTTTTCTTCACAATATCAGGTTTGAACTCTGCTATCTCATCGGTATCCTCATAGATCTTGTCCCTGTTGTAATTTACCAACTGTGGGTATTTTATAAAGTATCCTTCTACATTAACCGTAAACAGATCCTTAAAATCATATTCGATACCGGCAATAAAATGTTGTGATTTCTGAACACTGTTCTTTATGTCTTCTCCTTTAAATTCTGAAGGGAGATTTGTTACACCAGAAACAAAACCATAAAACAAATTGGCAATGTCCCTGTCAGAAACAGCCGCCACCAGGTTTTGAGAGTATTTACCTGCAGCGAATTTAAACCGCAGGTTATCCAGCATATTGTATTTGGCAGTAAACCTTGGTTCGATTGACAGATGCGACATGGATGCATAATGCTGAAAACGAAGCCCGGGTTCAATCAATATTCTGCCGAACATCTTTTTATACTTAAAAAATATCCCCAGTTCGGTAGTATTGTCCTGTGTTTCTTTGACATTGTTTTCCGAATTTAAAAACTGATAAACAGTTTTCCCTCCAATCATATCCAAACCGTAGTGCAATTCATCTTTGCCAAAGAAGTATTTAAAATCGATTCCCATGTTGATGTTGCTGATGGCACTGGACCTGTCAGGATTAAAGTTTTCATCGATGTTCACCTGGTATTCAGAGTAGGCCAGAAATCCGGTAATTTTTGCCTGGGAGCTTGCAGGAATGATGATAAAGTTTGATCCTATCCCATACGAGTCCCAGTTGTAATCAGCCAGTCCTTTGTAATTGGAGACCCGATCAGTATAATTAAAACCATAAATGTTCACCCTGCTCATATCGGAAGGATAAAACGAAAGCTTGCCGTAGATATCGGTATACTCATAAGGAAGCCCGTCTTCATCAATGTAATCATACAATACTTTGGATGATTCTTTGATGTGGGCATTTTTTACGGATAGAATAAAGGAAGAATGTGCGTTTTTATTTTTCTCTTTTTTAAATGCCAGCGGCCCTTCGATCAATAATCCTGAGTTCATGGTATTCAAAGCTGCTTTACCGGATATCCTGCGCTTATTACCATCTTTGGTGGTTATGTCCATTATGGAAGAGATCCTGCCACCAAATTCACTGTTAAAACCTCCGGTGTACATATCAATGTTCCGTATGATGTCTGTTTCGAACACAGAAAACAACCCGATGGAATGAAAAGGATTATAAATGGTCATACCGTCGATGATCACTTTGCTTTGAATAGGAGGCCCACCTCTAACGTACAACATCCCTCCCTGGTCACCACTGAATATTACTCCTGGTAATACCTGCAGATATTGAGCAATATCAGCCTGCCCGCCCACTGTAGGAAGCTGTTTAATTTTTTCAGGCGTTATCCTGTTGATGGAAACTTTGGATTCATTCATCGACTCTTCTCTCCTGGCTGTAATTTTAACACCTTCAAGCCTGACCTGTGCAGTTGCTAATTTCAACTGCAGGTTCATGATCTGGTTTTCAGCCAATGAAACATCCTGCCTCAAAGTGTCATACCCGATGCTGGTTACCATAAGTTCGTAACTGCCTGGGGGTATGTTAGAAATGTTAAAATATCCCGATTCATCTGTGGTGGAACCATAAGAAGTCCTGTACAAATACACATTGGTAAAAATTACAGGTTCACCTGTTTCCTCTTCAAGTGCAAATCCTCTAATGGAGGCATTTTGTCCGTTTAAGGGATTGGATAATGATACAAACAGGACAATAATGATTAAAGGAAGAGTATAAGTAAACGTATATGTTTTTTTCATGATCAGCTGCATTTACCTTTTATTGAAAATTAAGATTTTTGGTATACCTTCCGTTTACTACTGAATCGCGGGTTCGGTCAGTAAACGACTGAGCATGATAGGTATAATGGTACCTTGATGAGAATATCCCCAGGCCGCTTTCCACATTAGTGTAGCTGGGATTATAATGAGGATCGTAAGGATGGTTATAATTGTACAGGTAAGTCTGAAGTTCCTCGTTGGCAATGGTTATCATTTTATCAACTCCTACAGGAAAACGGATCTTATTGGGATCTTCTTCAATGTTGTCCCGAAGAAAAATAAAAAAGTTATCGCTGTACTGCAGTGAGTCGGAAAGCGTTGATTTTGGATATCCATAATATTGTTTCCAATCCAGGTACTTTTTAATTGTATCGCTCATATCCAAAGGATATTCATAGTACAAAAAGCGAAAGGTCCGTTCGTCGTAATGCAGGTAATGCAAACTTCCATACTCGTAATCAATTGATTCAGGAACATACAGGTTTCGTTTCTCTGTTCTCATATCGGTAAATTCACTGTTTACATCGTAATGCCCCATGAGGTAGGTCCCTGCCGTTGCAATATGCCCGGTTTCAGAATTTTTGATTTTCAATACATAATAGCGGCTCATGGTTTTATCAAGGATGGCCCTGGATGAATAAATATTGTTCCTTTCATTGTAAAACAAGCCGGAATCTTTTGGTACATCAGGTGTATGAATAAATGAAATATCCCTGATTTTAACCTGCAAAGTGGTGTCGGTATATTCCTCCAAACTAACTTCAAGGTCTTCAGGAGGATAGCTTACCGAATCCATGGTTTGAACATAATTGTATGCATTGTCACCTGTTAAAAATCCTTTGTCAACCCGAACATAATGTACACTGTCTTTAATGTTTAATAAACAGTAAACAATGGGAGTTTCTTCGTACTCATCAATAGGTAATTTGGTATCGCATGCACTGATGAACAACAGCAATGCGATGATCAGAGACCAGTAATTTTTTATCATAACCTGAATTTAAATCGCGCTCGCGGCAAATGTAACCAAAATATTATTGTATAAATGGTCATCTGATTCGAGGAATTAAAAAAAGCGTCTATTAAACCTGTAACTTTTTGGAAACCCTGTCCGTCCTATCCCAAATTGTTTGTTAAACTAGAAATTTTTTTAAACCATGAATGCTACAAAAATTATTACCGTCTTATTTGTTATCTTATTATTCGCAGCGCAGGATATAAATGCGCAGGAGAAAGGGAATAAAAAGGTGACAACCGAATTCAGGGAATTACCTGCCTTTCATTCTGTTGATGTGGGTGGTGCATTAACTGCATATATTAAGATTGCCGAAAAACAGGAAGTGAAGGTGGAGGCTGATGAAAACCTGCATGATAAGATCAGTTCAAAAGTGAAAAACGGCGTACTTTTTATGAGCTCTTCTACCTTAAAAAATCCCACGAAATTGAATGTTTACATTAGTATGCCGGAAATAAAAATGATCAATGGACATGGTGCATCAGATGTAAATTTGGAATCTACTGTTAAAAGCGAAGAATTTAAGGTTTTTGCCAGTGGAGCTACCACCATCAAAATGGAATTAGATGTAAATTACCTTGAATCAGAATTGTCAGGTGCTTCGGATGTTAAACTCACTGGAAAGGCAACTACGCATATTCTTTCTGCAAGCGGAGCATCCAGCCTGGAGGCTCAAAACCTGGAAACCAAAAAAACAGTTTATGAGGTAAGTGGCGCAGCAGATGCCAATGTTACAGCCCTGGAAGAGCTAACCGGTGAAAAACGCGGGGCTGCTGATATCGATGTTTATGGTAATCCCTCATCCTCTGTTCAAAAATCGGGAAATGACGGATCTGAAAATTATGATGCTTATTCAAAAAACTATTACGATTCGGTAAAAGTAAAAGTGGGCAAAGTAAAAGTAGAAGTTTACGAAGGCGATGATTCCGTAAGGGTTGTATTTGGTGACCGGGAACTAAAGATTGATGATGAAGGCAACGTTAGGTACAACAGGTGTAAAAAGCCGAAATTTAACGGACACTGGGCAGGATTCGACATCGGACTCAATGGTTATTTGAATGCCGATAACAGCCAGAGTTTTCCTGCCGAATATGAATACATGGACCTGAGAATGACAAAATCAGTTGCTGCCTATCTTAATTTCTTTGAGCAGAATATTGCACTTGCCAAAAACCAAAAGTGGGGATTGGTAACCGGAATGGGCCTGGAATGGCACAACTACAGGTTTAGCAAGGATACCCGTCTGAATTCCGATTCATCTTATCTCATAGGGTATATTGACGAGGGTGTTGCTCTCCGGAAATCAAAACTGACCACCTTTAATCTGGCTGTACCACTGCTTTTTGAATTTCAAACCAACAGCAAACATAACAAAAACAGTTTCCATATTGGAGCTGGTATGGTAGCAAGTGCCAGACTTTCATCACACACTAAAAAATATTACGATGAAAGAAACAAAAACTTCAGTCTTCTGAAATACAATCCTGCAACAGGCGAATACGAAGATGCAAGGGTAGCTATTACTTCGCCAGATTATTCCAAAGCAAAAAACTTTGACGACTTCTACCTGCAACCCTTTAAGTTTGATGCAACAGTGAGAATAGGATGGGGTTTTGTTAACCTTTTTGCTACCTATTCTATAAATGAAATGTTTAAAGAAGACAAAGGCCCGGAACTCTACCCTTGGACGGTCGGGATCACCTTAACAAATTTATAATTAAAATCTAACCCAACGTTTTCAAACCCCTCGAGGATACTAGTTCTTTGAGGGGTTTGTTGGTTTTAGTTGAAATTCTGCCATGAATTTCTCTAAATTTTATAATTT
Organism: uncultured Bacteroidales bacterium; assembly: GCA_964421215.1. Lineage (GTDB taxonomy): Bacteria > Bacteroidota > Bacteroidia > Bacteroidales > JAADJA01 > JAADJA01. The sequence goes on from CAYQWA010000013.1 coordinate 23,419, forward strand.
TACTTCCGGAAATATTTATTAACCCTACGAGGGTTGGCGACCCTCGTAGGGTTGATCTTCTGGTCTATATACTAATTACTAGTTACTAAATACTTATTATTATGTCAGGACACAGTAAATGGTCAACGATAAAAAGGAAAAAGGGGGCAGCAGATGCCAAACGGTCAAAAATGTTCTCCAAGGTAGTTAAGGAAATAACCGTCGCAGTTAAGGAAGGTGGTCCGGATCCTGATGCTAACCCAAGACTAAGGCTTGCCATATCCAATGCAAAGGGGATCAGCATGCCGAAAGACAATATCGAAAGGGCGATCAGCAAGGGTAAAGATAAAGATGCGGCAAACTTTCTTGAATTAACATATGAAGGTTATCTCTCACATGGCATTGCTGTTTATATTGAGTGTACTACCGATAACCAGCAAAGAACCGTAAGTAATGTCCGGGCTATCTTTAATAAATACTCAGGAAACCTTGGAACAAATGGTTCGCTTAGCTTTCTTTTTGACCGAAAAGGAATTTTTACGATCCCAAAGGGTGAACTCGATGAAGAAGAGTTTGAACTGGAAATGATAGATGCCGGTGCTGAAGACATTGAACTTGATGAGGGATTTTTCTCCATAACAACAGCAATGGAAGATTTTGGCAATATGCAGAAAAAGCTGGAAGAACTTGGAGTTGAAACGGAAAGCGCCGAATTACAAAGAATTCCTCATGATACAGTAACACTTGAAGCAGAAGATGCCAGGAAAATATTAAAAGTCATTGAACTTTTTGAAGACGAAGACGATATACAGAAGGTTTTTCATAACCTTGAGATATCGGAGGAGTTGATGGCTGAAATGTAAAGGATTAAATTCCAATACAGGAAATTCCAAAATCCAATTTATAAATTTTAATCCGGTACATACATGTCTAAAATCCAATCAGGGTTTGGATATAAAAAGCGAATTAAATATGGATCATTACATTGGAATTTGCGTATTAGAAAATTGGAATTTATTCTTATTCCCTCTCGGATTTGAGTATCCTGATAAAATCTTTAATGTTCAACAACCTTAAAATCACTGAGAATACAAAGGAGGCAAAAAGGAACAGGAGCAAATTAATAATCCAGTTGAACTGTAGGTCTTTTGAATAATGACCCATCAGAAACATACCTGCAATAAAAGCCACGAGAACCATCAGGAACTTAAAGTTGGCTTTGAACCTGAAAAGATACACGACAAGAACGACCTGGGCAATACTGGTAATGTACTGTGCACTTAAACTTGCATAGGCCGAACCGGTAGCCTGTAATTTCGGTACAAGAAGATAGTTAATCACTATGCTTATAACCACACCGGCAGCTGCAACAATATTAAGTTGTTTTAAACTACCGTTGGCAGTGAGCAAAGTCCCAAAAACATATACACTTGATATGGCAATAAATCCAAACATCAACATACGGAAGATAATGGCAGATTGTTCAATACGTGAGGTGTAATCCAGTTCACTCTCCAGTTCATGAATCGGGTAGAGCAGGGTCATTATCTCCGAACTGTAAAAGTAGGAAGCAATGGCAGCAATCGAGCTTATCGTAAATAATATGGAAAACGAGAGTTTCACCATACCTTCAACAGATTGACCAAGTTTGATCATCCGGGAGAAGATCGGAAGTAATAGTACAGAAAACAAAAAGGCGATCATGTTGGCTGCATCCAGCAAACGATAAGCCTGAGCATAAACACCAGCCTGTTGCTCACCCGTTGATCCTGGTAATAAGCGTTCGATAAAGACGGTGTCGATGCGGTTGTATTGAGCCATAAGCAGGACCAGCAATGCGAAAGGTGCACTTTTTTTCACGATCATGATAAGAAATGGCCAATTCCAGTTCAGTTTTTTGAAAGCTGCTTTTTTAATTACAATCGTAAGGGCAATTAGTACAGTCATTAAATAAGCGGCCGTTTGTGCATAAACAAACCATTCGATCTGAAATTTTTGTTCTGTTATATTTCCACGAAGAAGGATACCGCAAAATAGTATCATTAATAACCTGTCAAGTACAGAAAGAACGGAATCTGTTTTAAACAATAGAAGGCCTGATATATTTGATCTAAGGTAGAGAATGAATGAAAGCAGAAACTGATTGAATCCTACCCAGGCCAGCATTTTAAATTGTTTGCTTTCGTAGCCGATAAAATATCCTATGAGGAAAGTTATAATAACATAAACAACTCCCAGGAGTAGTTTCAGAATTATTATACTTGAAAAATGTTTGTTAAGTAGTTGCTGGTTCTGAGCAATGTTCCGGTTATTGAAATTGGTGATCCCAAGATCAAGCAATATGTTAAACAGGAACGAAAAATTCAATATGGAGAAGTAGAACCCATAATCACCTGATCCTACAACATTTTGTACCTCACGGTCAATTCCCAAAACCCAGAAAGGCTTCACCAGTAAATTTAGGAAAAGAAGCAATCCCAGATTTGTGAGGAATTTTTTTTGCATACAGACTCTTTAAAGAAATGGTCGTTTGTTAATTCAAATAATTAATTTTGTGCAAATTTATTATAAAACATTGAGGAATTGCTTCAAGTAGCATTTAATCTTAACATCCTTTATTTTGAAGATTGCAGTTAATACGCGTTTACTTATCAAAAATAAGCTTGAAGGAATTGGTTGGTTTACCTATGAGAACCTTAAGCGGATTACTACTCAGCACCCGGAACATGAGTTTGTTTTTATCTTCGACAGGCAGTACAGTGATGAGTTTATTTTTGCCGATAACATAAAACCCATAGTTACTCCACCTCAGGCTCGCCATCCTTTCCTGTACTACTTATGGTTTGAATTTGCAATTCCGCGAGTATTTAATAAAATAAAGCCGGATCTGTTTTTCTCTCCGGATGGCTACCTTTCCCTGTCCTCAAACATAAGGTCGGTAAATGTTTTCCATGATTTAAACTTCGAATACTATCCACAGGACCTGCCTTACTTTGAAAGGAAATATTACCGTCATTTTTTCCCCAAATATGCTCATAAAGCCACCCGGACTGCAACGGTATCAGAGTATTCGAAAAATGATATTGTAAAGCAGTACAAAGTTGATCCTTCTAAAATTGATGTTGTGTTTAACGGGGCGAATGAAGTCTTTCAACCTTTGAGTGGCCCTGAGAAAACAAAGATCAAAGAAATATACTCCTCAGGGAATCCCTATTTTGTTTTTGTTGGAGCCCTCAATCCACGAAAAAATCTTGTGAATCTTTTCGAAGCATTCGACAGGTTCAAGGAAAGTGACCAGCAAGGGATCAAACTTGTGGTTGTTGGTGAGAAGATGTATTGGACACCCGAAATAAAGGCAGCCTATGAAAATCTGAAATTCAGTAACGATGTTGTTTTCACCGGACGTTTGGAATTGAAGGATTTACACAAAGTGCTGGCTTCAGCATTAGCCTTGACCTATGTATCCTATTTCGAAGGTTTCGGAATTCCAATCGTTGAAGCATACAATTGCGGGACGCCTGTGATTACTTCTAATGTAACATCCATGCCGGAAGTAGCCGGTGGTGCCGCATCAATTGTGGATCCATTTTCCATAGAAAGCATAAGTGATGCCATGTTACAAATGTCAAAGGATGAGTCTTTAAGAAAAAATCTGATCCAAAAAGGACTGGAAAGAGGGAAGGAGTTTACCTGGCAAAAGTCGTCTGAAAGGTTGTGGGATTCCATCGAGAAAGCATTGGGGTAAATTTATTTCTCGCAGAGATGCAAAGTTTTTAATTCGGCTAAAAACTATATCCTATACGCATTCCGTATCCACCATAAAATGCAGCTGGTCCCACATCAACATTTTTAAGGTTGATTTTACAGAGCGAAATTCCGATAAAAGTTCCCAGTGTAGCGCCACCTACAATATCACTTGCCCAATGTTTATTATCATGTATCCTTGACATACCTACCAGGCTGGCAATGGTATAAGATGTAATGCCTATCCAGGGTTTATCCTTATACCCGTATGCAAGCACCGAAGCCACTGCAAATGCTACGCTTGTGTGACCGGACGGAAAAGCAGTAAAGTTGGTGGTAAGCGGGAACGGTCCCTCAAATCGTCGTGGATCGGGAGGGAAATCGTCAGATGGCCGATGCCTGTGAAAAGTATATTTAAAAAAATAAGTTGCACCTCCGGTTAACAAAAAGGCCTTTAATCCTGTTAAGGCTACCTGCCTGTGCCGGCTGTCTTTATCTCCTGATATATATAATCCTGCAAGTAATGGTAACGAATACACTCCACTGCCCCATGGCTCAATAAAATATTTGCTTATGTTTTCTGATGAACGGGATTTGTTTTTTTGAACGATATCATATATTTCCTGATCGAAGGCATATGTTAAAACCCCAACTCCAGCAATACCGGCAAACGTTGCCCATTGTTTTCCTTTCCAGTGAGCCGGTTGTGAAACAATTGATTTTGTGTCGTGCCAGTAGGAAGCCAGGTACTTCCCGTTAAATGAGGAATGGTTAGTTAAAGAATCAGACTGGGCAGAAATTGATATTGAAAATCCGAAGAGAATTAAAAGAGATAATAATCCCTGAATAATCTTTATTATGTAAAGAGTATTGTTAGTATGTTTATTTTGAACCATATAAGGCATATAAGGACATATAAGATGCAATTCGTACTTCACTCCAAAACCCGGAACCCGGAATCCGGAACTCAAACATACCAGCTATTGTTCCATCTTCTTCGCTTCCTCCCAAAATACATCCATTTCAGCGAGGGTCATGTCTTTAAGCGATTTGCCCATTCCTATGGCTTTACTTTCAAGGTGCTGGAACCTACTGATGAACTTTTTATTGGTACGTTCCAGAGCGTCTTCAGGATTCACATCAATAAACCGGGCATAGTTTACCAGGGCAAATAGTAAATCACCAAGTTCATGTTCGGCTTTTTCTTTTTCTCCGCCGGTTTCAATTTCGTATTTTAATTCATTGAGCTCTTCCATGACTTTCTCCCATACCTGTTCAGGTTTTTCCCAGTCGAAGCCAACGCCTTTTGCTTTTTCCTGGATGCGGTAGGCTTTTACAAGTGGAGGTAAGGCTACCGGTACGCCTGAAAGCACAGACGATCGCCCTTCTTTCAGTTTGATCTTTTCCCAGTTGTCTTTTACTGTTTTTGGATCGTTTGCCTCCACCTCACCGTAAATGTGGGGATGGCGGTATACAAGTTTCTCATTGATGTATTTCAGCACATCACCAATATCGAAATTTGAATCTTCTGATCCGACCTTTGCATAAAATACCAGGTGCAACATCAAATCGCCAAGTTCTTTTTTTATTCCATCAATATCCTTATCAAGGATTGATTCTGATAATTCATAGGTTTCTTCTATGGTTAAGTGCCTGAGTGTATCAAAGGTTTGAACCTTATCCCACGGACATTTGGATCGAAGGTCATCCATGATATCCAGCAAGCGGCCAAATGCCTTAAGTTTTTCTTCCCGCGAAGTCATTATAGATCAGTGTTAAAATTGTTGGCGGCTAAATTATAAAATTCTGCGGATGCCAGATTCAATGCCGATTTGATCCCCCTCATTGGAATAATAATTGGAATAGACTGTTTATTGATTTTGTTTAGAGAATTGAATCTAAGCTTTAGGCCTGGTTTTTAACGGTCTTTACCATTTCCAGTAAATCGTGAGCCTTAAAAGGTTTGCTGAGGTAATTGTTCATCCCGGCATTAAATAGCTTTTCCTTTTCGGTAACCTTAGCATGCGCAGTTACAGCAATGATGGTTGATTTGGAATTATAGTTCGTTGCCTCAAACTCCCGTATTCGCTTTGTGGCTTCAATGCCATCCATTACCGGCATTTGAATATCCATGAGGATGATATTATAAAACTTCTTCTTAAACATATCGAAGCCTTCCTGGCCGTTCATGGCAATGTCGGTTTCATATCCTTCTTTTCCAAGGATAGTGGCTGTTAAATGCTGGTTCAACAGGTTGTCTTCAACTAACAAAATTTTGTGGTTGTGTGTTTGCATGGTTGATAAATTATCAGACTCCTGTTTGGGTTTTTTGTTTTGTATTTTCTGTTTTCGGATTCTAAAATTAGCAATAAACCAGAAATTGGATCCTTTATCAAGTTTCGAATCAACACCAATTTCACCATTCATAAGGTTTACAATCTTTTTACAGATGACAAGTCCTAATCCTGTGCCTCCTGATTTTCTCTGGACGGCAGCATGAGTTTGCGAAAAAGGCTTGAAAAGTTTGTCCTGGCTCTCTTCTGAAATCCCAATTCCCGAATCTATTATGTTAAATTTAAGTTGTATATTTTCTTTCGTTTTATTCAATACTTCTACACCGATGGTAATGCCTCCTTTGTCAGTAAATTTAAGAGCGTTACTTACAAGGTTGGTAATTACCTGTGACAAACGGGTTGGGTCACCTTCAAGGTATTTTGGTAATTTATCTCCAATCTCTGAAACAAGATAAAGTTTGTTTTTTACTGCATTAATCTCATGCAATGAAATTACTTCTTTAATCACCTTATTAACTTCGAAAATCTCTCTGTCGAGGCTCACCTGGCCGGCTTCTATTTTCGACAGGTCTAAAATTTCATTAATGATATTCAATAAAATACTCCCGGAATTTTTGATGACATCCACATATTCAACCTGTTCGATTTCGAGTTTTGTTTCGCTCAAAACATCTGCAATGCCAATGATACCATTCAAATGATTCCGGATCTCATGGCTCATACCCGCGAGGAAAAGTGATTTAGAAAGAGTAGCCTGTTCAGCTATTGCTTTTTCCTTAATGAGTTGTTGTTCATACCGTTTCGTACCGGAAATATCCTTAACTGTTCCAAAAATTGTTTGTACTCCATGTAAATTGGTCAGGGTAACACAAATGCTGACTTCAATATTTTTTCCGGATTTATGCCTTACACTAAATTCATAGCTTTGAGGAACATTTTTTCCTGCCAGCCGGTCCTCATGAAGTCTATATATCCTGGCAAGGTCTTCCGAGGCAATTACTTCCTCAGGTTTCAGTTCAAACATGTCTTCCGGAGAATTGTATCCCATTAGTTTACACATTGTTTTGTTGGTGTAAACGAGCTTTTTGTCCTGGATAATAATCAGGCCTTCTTGAATACTGTTGGTTAGCGCAATGTATTTTTCTTCACTTTCTTTTAGTTTCTTTATGGTTTCTTCCAGCAGGATTTTCTGTTCGGATAATTGTGCATTATTTTTTTCAATTTCTTTTTTAGCCCTCCTGTTGGAACTGGTTTGGAAATAATGAAAGATTACGAACAATATAATGCAAAGGAAAAGTCCAGCAAAAGTATAAATTAAATATTGCTGGGTTTTTATTCTAAGGTTCTTCACTTCATTTTCCTGTCGGATGATTTGAAGTTGCTGATCCTTGTTTTTGAGCTGATAGGAAGCTTCAATACGAGCGATTTGTCCTCTGCTTTCGGCATTAAATAAAGAATCCTTGATGTTAGTATAGGATTTATGGTGACTCAAAGCCATTGAATGATTATTCTGTACCTCATACAATTTGAAAAAGTCGTAATGCAGTTCTACCAACAGGCTATTGGCCTGAATTTGTTCAGCAACATCCAGGGCCGATTTAAAATTTGTCCCTGCCCTGATGAAATCCTCCATTTCCAGGTAGATCCCTCCGATGTTTCTTAGGGTATTTGCTTTAGACCAATTGTCATCATAACGAAAGGCCAGTTCATAGGACTGGTTATAAAATTCGAGAGCTTTTGAATAGTTTTTTTGGTTAAAATGTATTTTGCCGATGTTGTTCAAATTGGAGATCTCAAGATCAGGATCCTCTAGATCCCTGCTTAGTTTCAGTGCTTTTTCGGCATAAGTTAGGGCATTCCTGGGGATGCCAATGTCGGAATATGTTGTACCAATATTTGTATAGCACCTGAGTATACCGGATTTATTATTAAGCTCCTGGTACATTCTTAAACTGTTCGTCATGTAATCAAGCGCCTTGTCGTATTCCTGTAATGAATAGTGGATGTTTCCAATGTTCAGGTATATTGATGCAATACCTTCTTTGTTGTTTTTTTCTTTTTCAATCTCGAGGCTTTGGTAATAATAATCAATTGCCTGATCATAATGCCCCAAATAATCATAAACTAATCCAAGGTTATTGGAGGATCTGGCTATGCCATCCAGGTAGTTCAAATTTTTACTGAGCTTATAACTTTTGTTGAAATAAAAAAATGAGGAATCAATTGCATTAAGAAAATAATACCCTGCTCCAATAATATTTAAAGCCTGAGCCTGTCTGGTTTCATCTTCAAGTTTTGTACTAAGCAAATGGGCATATTTGGCGTTTCCAATACTAAGATCAGGATTGGAATACCAAAGTATTTTTGCTGTTTGCAGGAGGGTGTCAATTTTTGACTCAGTTTCAGGAAGAGCTTTTAAATTTTCAGAAATATTTAGAGCTTCATTGGGAATTCCCAAACTCGAATAGATTAATCCGATAAAAATTAAGAAGTTACACATGAAAAACTTTACCTTCATTTTGCGTATTTCGGGTTGCCAGCCCTGAAACAGAACTGATTTCAGGTTTTTATACTTCAAATCAGAAGTAAAGTTTTAAAAAGAATGAAATAGATGAAAAAACTAATTATCAACGGCTAGTATGCCCTGGCGAAAACTACTCTTTGTTTTGATGGATTTCCGGAAAAAATACATTTGCCCTCTTCAAACCTTCCATCGATTGGGATTGTGCGAATGGTTGCTTTAGTGGCATCTTTTATTTGATCTTCAGTCTCTGAAGTTCCATCCCAGTGTGCCATAACAAATCCACCTTTGTTTTCAATGATGTCTTTAAATTCATCCCAGGTATCAGCAACAAATGTGTTGTTCTCCCTGAAGTTTAAAGCTTTCTGGTAAAGTTTCTTTTGAATCTGTTCAAGGAGATTCTTCACCTTAACTTCAATGTTTTCGAGCTGAAGGATCTCTTTTTCAAGGGTATCCCTTCTGGCGACTTCAACCGTTTTGTTTTCGAGGTCGCGTGGCCCGATGGCCAGACGAACAGGAACTCCTTTGAACTCGTATTCAGAGAACTTCCAACCAGGCTTGAATGTATCCCTGTCGTCATACTTAACCGAAATGCCCAGATCTTCAAGCTTTTGTTTAATACCATTAGCTACAGCAGAAATTTCTTCAAGTTGTTCGGGCTTTCTGTAAATAGGTACAATGGCCACCTGAATGGGGGCGAGTTTTGGAGGAAGTACAAGTCCTTTATCATCAGAATGTGCCATGATAAGGGCTCCCATTAATCTTGTTGATACACCCCATGATGTTGCCCAAACATGTTGCAGTTTGTTTTCTTTTGAAAGGAATTTGACATCAAAAGCTTTGGCAAAATTCTGACCCAGGAAATGAGAAGTGCCTGCCTGCAATGCTTTGCCATCCTGCATAAGGGCTTCAATGCAATAAGTTTCAACAGCTCCGGCAAACCGTTCATTTGGCGATTTAACCCCTTTTAAAACAGGCATTGCCATCCACTCTTCAGCAAAAGTAGAATAAACATCAAGAATTTTTTCCGTTTCTTCAATTGCCTCTTCTTTTGTAGCATGTGCCGTGTGGCCTTCCTGCCAGAGGAACTCAGCGGTACGAAGGAACAGGCGTGTACGCATTTCCCATCTTACCACATTGGCCCATTGGTTTACCAGGATCGGCAGATCACGATAAGATTGTATCCATTTCTTATAAGTATCCCAAATGATTGTTTCTGAGGTTGGACGAACAATCAACTCTTCCTCAAGTTTGGCATCTTCGTCAACAACAACTCCCTTGCCATCCGGTGAATTTTTCAGCCTGTAATGTGTTACCACAGCACACTCTTTTGCAAATCCTTCAACATGGTCAGCTTCTTTGCTGAAGAAGGATTTTGGGATAAACAGAGGGAAATATGCATTTGCATGACCAGTGTCTTTAAACATCTTATCCAGGTTGTATTGCATTTTCTCCCAAATGGCGTAACCATAGGGTTTTATTACCATACATCCTCTTACTGCTGAATTCTCCGCTAAATCTGCTTTGATAACCAGATCGTTATACCATTGCGCGTAATTCTCTTCACGTGTAGGAAAATCTTTTGCCATAACTTGTATTGTGGTATAGTGTTTGTATATATTTGTATCGAAATAATAAAGTCGACAAAAATAAAAAATATAACTGAAGGAGGGCTAAAAATGAAAACATATCTAACAATGGCAGTAGTTTCCTTGCTAATTCTGGCAAGTTGTTCCAGTTCTAAAAAGACTGCGAACTACGATGATGTTTATTATTCTACCCAAACAGAGGACGTCAAAGAGGAAACAACAGACTTACAAACGGCGGATCCGGATTATTATACGGAATCCGAAAATGCTGTTACTGATGAGAATCTGGTAGACTATGAAGCCGGGGAATATGTTTCCTACGAAGAAGAGCCCTATTATTCAGAAAGCGAAGTGATAGAAGGAGAAGACGGCGCTACAAACGTTACCAATAATTATTACAGCAGCGGTTATGATGATTATTATGATTACTCCTACTCAGCCAGGATCAGCAGATTTTACAGCCCTTATTCTGGATTTGGTTATTATTCTCCTTGCTATGTTGGTTTTCATTACGATCCCTGGTACAACCCATACTGGTATATGCCCTCATTTTATTTTGGTATGAGTTGGGGATGGGGAGGCTATGGCTGGGGATACCCGCATTATTATCCATATTACGGCTATTATCCATACAACAGTTACTGGTACGGATACAATCACGGTTACTGGAACGGCTACTGGGACGGATACTATGGTTCAAATTATTATGGCTATTACGGTTACAATGACTATGGAACAGGCGGAAGTTATTATGGACACAGGCCTTCCAGAAGCAGTACCAACAACCAGTCAGGTGGCACTGGAACTAACGGAGGCTCATCGGCAGGTTCAAGATCTGCTTATGCAGAAAGAAACAAACCTGTTTTAAATGGTGGTGTTACCAGGGGAACGATCGGAACCAATTCAGATATTGGAAGCAGAAGCGGTAATGTCGGAACAATCAAAGGAGGTACCCCCGGACAGGAGGTGAAGAAAATAAATACAACACCAACCGGAGATAGGGCCAAAGTTGTTGATGGAAATACAAAGACCCGGACCGGACAAGGAGGAGTGACAGGTGCTCCTGTTGCAAATCAGACCAGAAGAAAAGTTGCGGATAAACCTAACAATGTATCCAATACTTCTAAGGATGCTAAACCAAGGTATACCTACAAAAAACCTGCTTCAACTACAGGTAATAAATCACGGTACCAGCCTGGTGAAAGTATTAAAACAGGTAGAACCACTCAGCCGACCAAACAATATCAAAAGCCGGCAACTTACAGAAGCGATAACAATTCTTCCGGTTCAAAGTCTGGAAATACAAAGAATACCCAGGTTTATACAAAACCCAAGTCAAACTCAAACGACAGGTACAGTAAACCCACAAGGTACAATACGCAAAGTCGGACTAAACAACCAACGAGGTCCACAGACAAGTATTCACAACCATCCAGGTCGAACACCAAGAAATATACTCAGCCTTCACGGTCAAGTAATAATTATAGCAAACCTTCCAGCTCCGGTAGTAACAGGAGTAACTACTCCAGGCCCTCAAGTTCCGGAAGCAGGAAATCCTATACACCTTCAAGGTCTTCTTCAAGTAACCGTTCTTACTCGTCACCCTCAAGATCGAGCAGCAGTTCAAGCCGTTCGTCTGGAAGCAGGTCTTCAAGTGGTGGTTCATCAAGAGGAGGCAAAAGGTAATCGTAAATTGTGAACGGTTGAATAAAATATTTCAACCTAAATAATCAACAAAACTTATTTCAAATGAAAAGGATTGTATTAACCATACTTACGCTAGCTGTGTCCATATCCTTAGGATATTCACAAAATGAAGTGGATGCACTTCGTTACTCAACAACAGATTTGGGCGGTACAGCAAGGTTCCTGTCAATGGGTGGAGCATTTGGTTCCCTGGGTGCTGATTTTTCAACCATCTCTACAAATCCGGCTGGACTTGGATTGTATAAGATGTCTGAATTTTCTTTTACACCCTCCTTTTTTATCGGGCGTACAAATTCTGATTATTACGGTAACTCAAACTATGATACCCAGCACAATTTTAATTTCAGTAATGCTGGATTGGTATATACAAGCAAACCAAAATCAGGATCAATAGTGAAAAATGTTCAGTTTGGTTTTGGGATAAACAGAACGAATAATTTTAACAATCGCATGATAATGGAGGGGGTAAATCCTACGAACTCAATTACCGATATGTTAGCTGATAATGCAAACGGAATCAATAATTGGGACATTAATGATGATTACGATGGTTTTTACACTTATGATTTGTCACCCGCATGGCATACTTATATGATTGACACAGTTGCGGGCTACAATGATCTTTATCAGGGAGCAGTTCCTTCAGGAGAGGCTTTGCAACGTCAGGAGATCTATTCCTCAGGTTCAATGAATGATCTGGTCATTGCCCTTGGTTCAAACATTAATGACAGATTGTACCTGGGTGCATCTCTTAATTTTCCAACCATCAGGTATTTCCAGGAATCACTCTATACAGAGCTGGATGAGAACGATGATATTTTTGACTTCAATGAGCTACAGATCTATGATTACCTCACAACAAGAGGTAGCGGATTTAATATGAAATTCGGAGCCATTGTAAGAGCTACAGACTACCTTAGAATTGGTGCAGCTATTCACTCTCCGACATGGTACAACAACATGACCGACGAATGGCATTCGGAATATTCAACGAATTTTGATAACGGAGATTCTTATTTCTCAAGAACTCCTGACGGATACTATGATTATCAGTTAACTACTCCCTGGAAAGCATTGGGTAGTGTTTCTTTTATCATTGCCCGGATGGCCCTGGTCAGTGCTGAATACGAATACGTTGATTATACATCTGCAAGGTTGAGAAGCACTGGATACAGTTTTTATAATGAAAATGATGCCATAAAAAGCAATTACGCCAAAGCACATAATTTCCGCTTGGGAACAGAGTTACGCTTCGGTCATTTCGCAGTTAGGGGTGGAGCAGGTTATTATGCAAGCCCTTTTGCTAATGACATCAACGACGGCGAGAAGATTACCTTTTCAGGTGGATTTGGTTTCAGGGACAAGAACTTCTTCCTCGACCTTGCCTATGTGCAGACCACAAGTAAAGAGGACTATTATTTCTATGGATCAGAGAACGTAATTACAGATCCGGCAAAGAACAAGTTCTCCACCTATAATATGTTGATGACATTGGGATTTAGGTATTAATATTTAGATGTTAGAAATTAGTACTTAGAAATTAGAAATTGTAATTAGTTTCTATTTGTTCTCAATCCTGTTAATCCCGGCCTTGGCCTTCTGATTGATACTGTTCCTGTACTGCCTGTTTTCCATGGATTGAGCCTTTTCGTAAAAGTACAATGCTTTTTTATATTGTTTCTTTTCTTCGTAAATGTTCCCAAGTTTAAGTGCAGAGTTGGCGGCATAATAGTATTCTGATGTTGCTCCCAGTTGTATGGTCTTCTCATAATAGGTTATGCTCACATCGGATTTTCCCCATCCGTGATAAATTCGTCCGATACGGTAGGTGTATTCCAGTGAGTCCTTGCTGTCGTCTAGATAGTTCTTCGTGCTTGAAGTTAGTTCCGTTAAGGCTTCCATATAATATCCACCGTCGAAAAGTAGCCTTGACCTTAACAAATGGTAATTCTGGACTTCCCCCTTTTCAGCTGAACGTTGTGCTTGTTTATCTGCATCTACGACATTGTTCCCATTATCGATGATCATGGCCATGTATTCATTGTATTTTTTATCACTGCCCTGAACAAAATGATGCCAGGCTAACTTTTGGTACGAATCCTTAATGTAATTTGATCCTTTAAATGAGGACAAAAATTGATGAAAATAATCATCAGCATCTTTGTCAAGCCTGTGAAGTTTCGCGAGTGCTGTTAAATAATCCAGGTAATGAAATGGATAAAACTCAGATCCTTTAGGTCTGTTTACAAGTAAGTCAATGGCTTTGTCGTTCATCCCACTCGACATATAAATCCTTGCCAGGGCATAAACCGACATGGGATTTTTCAGGTTCTCCGGATCCTGTTCTATAATTTCCAGGTATTCAAAAGTTTTGTCTTTGCTCGACATTAGGTTCAATTGAATAAAACTGAGATAAAACAGGCATTCGCCTTTATAGTGACTGTAATCTTCATCGTTCAAAGCAACATTAAGGACTTTCAGTATCTCGCCTGTTCCCTGGTCGATTGTACCTGATATTCCGACCATTTTTTTAGCCCAATTGTAGTTATCCGGGATCGTTCCTATCATGGTATGAAGCAAACCCAGGTTTACATATTGAGGCAGAAATTCAGGAAACTCTTCTTTGTTCTTTACAAGTAACCTGTAAGCTTTGTTAATCTCAAAGGTTGCTGATACATATTCCTTAAATTTGGTGCGGACAACTGCCGACTGTAAATTTACCTGGGCGAGTGCATATCTGTAATACGGTGAGTTTTCATCTCCATCTTTCAATCGATCGATGATGTCATCCTTTTTATCGTCAAGCTCCTCAAAAAGATCATCTTCCTCAGAAATAAAGACCTTTAGAAAATGAATGTAATTTTCAAGTAAATAGGGAATGTTGTTTTCCGGATGAATTGACTTTTCTTCTTCAATAAGTTTTTGGCCTTCCTCAAACTTTAAACTGATAATTGCTGAATATGCCTCTTTGCAATTTTCGTTAAAATCGTATGAATACTGGCTCCATGCAGGGAAAGCCACAAATAAAAGAACAACAAAAACCAGGTGCCTATTCATTTTTCATCAGTTTAAGGGGATTAAAAATAAAAAAAAGAGGGGAATGTTTCCAAACCCCTCTTTTGTACGTTAAAACTTTTTTTTAGTTTTCAACACTTTCAGTTTTTCCGATATCGGGATCAACCAGGATGCGGCCGCAATATTCACAAACAATAATTTTTTTATGCATACGTATATCAAGCTGGTGTTGGGGAGGAATTTTATTAAAACAACCACCGCAGGCATCCCTTTCAATCTGGACTACCGCCAGACCATTCCTTGCATTTTTACGGATCCGTTGGTATGCCGTTAGCAATCTGTCCTCGATCAATTCCTGATTCTTAGTTGAATTGGTAACCAAATCATCTTCTTCCTTCTCCGTTTCAGCAACTATGTCATTAAGTTCAGCTTTCTTAACATCCAGATCACTTTGCCTTTCAGTAAGCTCTTCATTTGATTTGGATATCTCTTCCTTTATCAGTTCCAGTTTATGTGTGAATTCTTTGATTCTTTTTTCACTTAGTTGGATTTCCAGGTTTTGAAATTCAATTTCTTTCGATAAAGAATCATACTCCCTGTTGTTCCTGACATTCATCTGCTGCTTTTCATACTTCTTGATCATGCTTTCGCTTTCCTTGATCGCATTTTCTTTGTCAGTAATCTGCTTGTTCAACATTTCAGATTCATCGTTGTAATTATTTACCCTGGTTTCCAAACCGGCAATTTCGTCTTCAAGGTCCTGAACTTCTAAAGGTAATTCTCCACGAACAATCCTGATTTTGTCAATTTGAGTATCTGTTTGTTGAAGGTTATAGAGCGCAATAAGTTTTTGTTCAACCGTAATTTCTTCTTCTGCTTTTTCAGTGGATTTAGCTTTTGATTTTTTTACCACTTTTTCTTTCACTGTTTTTGCCATAACTAATTAACTTATAAGTAATTAACGGAGTTAGTGTTTGCTTCCGAAATTTGGACTGCAAAATTAGGAAATTTTTTGATTAAATAGCTATAAATTAATTCTTTTGCAAATTGTTCGCTTTCATAATGACCAATGTCTGCAATGACCAGTTTATTTTCTGCCAGGAAAAAATCGTGGTATTTTATATCTCCGGTTAAATAGATGTCTGCTCCGGCTCCTATGGCGTTTTGGATTAAAAAACTTCCAGAACCACCACAAACTGCCACTTTTTTGATGGATCTGCCGGTGAACTCGGAATGCCGGATACAACTCATACTGGTTACCTGTTTAACATGATTCAGGAAATCTTCCTCAGAAACAGCATTGTCCAATTCTCCGATCATCCCCGCACCTGAATTGTTGTTTTCATTAGCGAGAAAGTAAATATCATAAGCCACTTCCTCATAAGGATGAGCATTTAATAACGCACTGATAATCTTTTTTTCCAGGTACATCGGGAAAATAGTTTCAATGCGTACTTCTTCTTCGTAATGTAGTTTGCCCTTTTCACCAACATAAGGATTGGTGTCATCAGAACCCCTGAACGATCCGGTGCCCCTGGCATTAAAACTACAACTGTCGTAATTTCCTATATGGCCGGCACCTGCTTCGAAAATCGCAGCTCTAACATCTTCAGCATTATCAATCGGGCAAAAGGTTACAAGTTTGCGAAGTGATTCTTTGATAGGTGCAAGTATTTTAGTTTTGTTTATGCCTAGTTTTTGACACAATATAGCATTAACGCCGGAATCAATGTTATCGAGGTTGGTGTGCAATGCATAAACGGCTATGTCGTTTTTAATTGCCTTTTCAACAATTCTCTCAACTGATGAACTGCCTGTTATTTTTTTCAATCCTTTAAACAGAACAGGATGATGCGATATGATAAGGTTGCACTTCTTTTCAATAGCTTCTTTCAGGACGTCTTCTGTCAGATCAAGAGAGATAAGGGCTTGATTTATTGGCTTTTGTGGATTTCCGATCAAAAGTCCTGAATTGTCATAGGATTCCTGAAGTTGAACTGGTGCTATCTCTTCAAGAAAGCGGGTAATATCCGATAGTAGCATATTAACAATATTTACGTGTAAAAATAAATGAAAAATCTGTCGGAACCCTTGCTTAATAGCAAAATCTATTTGTAATTTTACCCTGTGGCTTTTTTGAGGTTCATATTATTTCCGTTCAGCATTTTGTATGGAATTATCCTGTTGATCAGGAATAAACTATTCGATTGGGAAATTCTGAAATCTAAATCTTTTGACCTCCCGATTGTTTCTGTTGGCAATCTGAATGTAGGGGGGATAGGTAAAACACCTCATATCGAATACCTGGCGAATCTCCTTAAGCAAAACTACAAAATTGCCATTCTCAGCAGGGGGTATAAAAGGAAAACAAAAGGATTTGTTTTAGCAGATAACGAAAGCAACTATAATTCCATTGGCGATGAGCCTTTTCTATACAAAACCAAATATAAGGATGTATATGTTGCTGTTGACGAAAAGAGGGTTCGCGGAGTTAACAAATTAAAGCAGGAAACGGAGCAACTTGATGTTGTTCTACTGGATGATGCTTTTCAGCATCGATGGATTAAACCGGGTATCTCCATTTTACTCACAGATTTTTATCAGTTGTACTCCAACGATTATGTCCTTCCAACCGGTAACCTCAGGGAGTTCAGGTCAGGAGCGATAAGAGCAGATATAATCGTTGTTACTAAATCACCAAAAGTTTTATCTCCCATTACCAGGCGAAGAGCTACAGAATTAATCAAACCGAAAAAGCACCAAACCCTTTATTTTTCTTACGTCAGGCACGGTAAATTATCACAGATCCCAGGAGTGGATTATGTACCTGAGAAGACCTGTAGATTTTCAACTATCTTGATGGTCAGCGGAATAGCAAATCCTTATCCTTTTGAACGCTACCTTGCTGAACGTTGCACTACCCTTGAAAAAATTGTGTTCCCTGATCATCATGATTACAAGGACAAGGACATCGACCAGATCATTCAAAAATTTAAAACTATTTTTACAAAAAATAAGGTCATCATAACCACTGAAAAGGATATGATTCGTTTAATTCATCCAGGAATTTTAGAACAAATAAAGAACCTGCCGATCTGTTATATCCCAATTGAAGTAAGGTTTCACAGGGATGACACTGAGGCTTTTGATAAACAAATAGTAACTTATGTTGGCAGCAATAAAACAAACGACCGCATACATTAAAAGCAAATTTGATTTTGAACCTGAAATCGGAATTGTCCTGGGCACCGGACTGGGAGGGCTCACCAATGAAATTGAAATGACGGGTAGCCTGCCTTACAATGAAATTCCAAATTTTCCAGTATCCACTGTAAAGGGGCATGAGGGAAAATTGATTTTTGGCAAGCTGGGTGGTAAAAGAGTAGTGGCCATGCAGGGCAGGTTCCATTATTATGAAGGATACAGCATGCAGGAAGTGGCATTTCCAATACGGGTATTAAAATACCTGGGGATCAAATTGCTAATTCTGTCCAATGCTGCCGGAGGAGTTAACCCAGATTATGAAGTAGGGGATATGATGATCATCAATGACCACATTAACTTAATGGGCAATAATCCACTTTTAGGAAAGAATGATGCAGACCTGGGCCCCCGCTTTCCTGACATGAGCGAGACGTATGATAAAAAGATCATCAGAAATTTTACCAAGATAGCCAGGCACCACAATATCCATTATCATATTGGAGTGTATGCTGCTGTAAGCGGACCAACTTTTGAAACACCTGCCGAGTACAAATACATCCGTATTCTGGGGGCCGATGCTGTTGGTATGTCAACAGTTCCGGAAGCCATTGTTGCACGTCACATGGCCTTGCCAATATTTGCTGTTTCAATTATTTCCGATCTGGGAGTTGAAGGAAAGATCGTTGAAATTTCGCACGATGACGTTATCGATGCGGCTGCCATGGTGGAACCTAAAATGACCCTGGCCTTAAAAGAGATGATTGGCAAAATTGAGATCTGATAATCGGATTTTAGTTCTTCAAAAAGCTCTGTAACGCAGAGAAATAACTTTTCATCGAATCCTGAAAACCTTCGTTATGTGATCCTTTGATCTCAAGAAATTCTTTAGTACCTATAGCTTTGATAAATAATGCTCTTCCATGGGAATAAGGAATTATTTCATCCTGACTGCTATGGATGACCAGCAACTTTGATCTTAAATGATCAATTTTTCGGTCGTTTCTTAAATGATACCTGGAAAGTAACTTTACAGGTAAAAACCAAAACTGTTTCCGGGCCATTTTGTCCATGGAATAAAAGGTGGATTCCAGGATTGTGGCAGATACTTCTTTGTCTTGTGCTACATCCAATGCAATTGCTCCACCGAGGGATCGGCCCCAGATAATAATGTCTGATAGAGGAATGCCCTTTACTTCTGTTAAAAATAGCCAGGCTGCATTCCCATCTTCAAACAAGTCTTGTTCTTTGTTTACTTTTCCGCCGCTTTTACCGAATCCACGGTAATCGATCATTAAGGCATTAAGTTGCAATTTGTCGAACACTTCAATCTGGCTGATCCTGTCGGATATATTCCCGGCATTACCATGAAAGAATAAAACCGTCTTTTCACTGTTGTTATCCAGAAACCAGGAATGAAGTTTTATTCCATCATTTACCGGTATCAAAACCTCCTGAATGTTCAAATGAGAAGGAGGGTGTCCAACATCCTTCGAAGGAAACAGCAGCAAACCATCCTGGTAAATGTAAACCACTATACAAATACCGAGGTAAATCAAAGCCAGAAGGATAAGCACCTGAATCATACTTTTCATGGGTTTGGAAACCAGAAATGAGTTCTTGTATCTAATGACGGAAATCGGTAACTTGGGAACGTTATTCTTCAAAAACCTGTTCAGCAAAAGTTTCTGTCCATTCAACGATTCTCTCCCTGTCCTCCTGACTTAGGTCAGCCTCGGAATGCATCAGGATATAGATGCCCATTGGCATATAACCCATTTTAACTTCATCACCAATTTCTCCAATTTTTGTCAGTTTATCCTTTTTGTTTAGCCCGTTCCATTTGCTAAAATCAAGATTTGCCCTACCAAACCGAACATCCCTGTTAACTAGCCATTTTACAGGAGCTACACGAGAATACCATGGATAGACTACCTCCTGGGAATGGCAATCGTAGCAAGCTGTCCTTAAGTAACCTTCAATGTCTTCAGGTACATCATTTGCCACAAAGAAATCATAACCTTCCACGGGTTCATTTGCTGGTTTTTCAGAAGGAATTATTTGTATCACCACAAAAATCCCCAACAATACCAGCAGAATAATTTTTAATTGCTTACTCATTATTTAAGTAGTTCTTCAGCAGTATTGTCTGCCCACGATTTAAGTTTTGTAGCGTCGTCAGAAGATAATGCCTTATCTGGATACTTGGTAAGAAATTTTTCAGGTGGCATTTCATTTTTTTTCACAACTTCAGATATTTCACCAAGCTTACCAACTAGTTTTGCCTTAGACAAATCATCCAGTTTGTCAAGCATCAGAGCCTCTTTTGCATCATCCGATTTGGAATCAACATTATGACACCCAAAACAGGAATTATCGATAATGGACTGAACGTCTTCAGGGATTTCAACTTTGTCACCAGGGATAGAAGGAATTTCTGTAACTTCAGCTTTAAACGTAAATGCTGTAAAAATAAAAAACAGCATCACAATCATTACAATCAGGATCTGCAAATTTTTCATGTTTTAATTTTTAGTTAAACTCAATTATTAGTGGTTTTCGCACACAAATATATGCTTTTTTAGAATAATTATAAATAATGGATTTTTCTAGAAAGTAAAATCCAGAATGGTAACGCGCCAAGATTCATTATCGATCTTGTGCCTTTGTTTTGTTAATGGGGTAAGCAATAATCCGGCACCAACGAGGCTGCCGCTGATAATGAGTGTTTCTTTCGGAACTACGGGACTGTCGTTGTTTATAACACCATTTACTGTATTAATGGAAACATATAAAAGGCCCGAAGAAAGAAACAACGATTGCAACAGGGAGTACCCCCAGCGACTACGGTGTACCTTATATATGTTTTTCACATGCACTTCAGATACTCTGTTGATAATAAGGCTTGTATCGGTGATTTTCGTGATCGTTCCTGCTAATATCGAATCAGTATGGAATTGGATTGAGCTGTGCAGGGTTGAATCGCTAATTTTCTCAACTGAAACTTGTTGAATGGTGTCGTTTTGAGGGAGGACATTATTCGATATAGTTGTATCTGCAACAGTAAGAATAGAATCCGCAGGATTTTTTATAGTGATCAAAAAACTGGTATCTGAGACCTTTGTACTATAGATGATAGATAAACGGATGTAATCTTTTTCCTTGTATTTAAAGTTTCTCATACGGCCGGGTTTTTCCAGTACAAACATATTCTGGCAATCGGCAGAGTAGCTAATAAGGATTAAGAAAAGTAAAATGTATTTAGGGAATAACCTCATAATATTGTGCGGATAAAAGTAAATACAATAATTTAAACCTTCAAAACACAGCAATTAAAATTTGTTAAAATGGTTCGACTGGTTCATTCGTAAAGTGATCAATATCCTAAACCCAACTTCCAATTTTGTACTTTTGCAGAAAACTGTTTTTCAATGTCAAGAAATCTTGTCTTCATCTTATTAGCAGCTCTCATAATTTCTTCATGCACCCAAAAGCAGGAAAATTTCCCGGTTTCAATAACAGGAAAGTTTCCGGCTCTCGTTGGACAGGAACTTTTTTTATCCGAAATGGAACCCATGAAGTCTGTTCCATTGGATTCAATCACCATTTCCAATGAAGGAGAATTCGAATTTAATATCAATATTGAGGAAGCTGGATTTTTTATTCTTCAAACTTCTGGAAACAACAACATCATCCTTCAACTTGATAAAGAGGATAAAGTTTATGTCCTGGCAAATTCTGAAAAATTTTACGATGGCTATACAGTAACCGGATCCCCTGGCTCGGAACTTCTGTGGGAGTTCGAAAATCAATTAACATCAGTGAGAAAAAATATGGATTCTCTGGCAACAGTTTATAATTCAGCACGAGGCGATAAAAATTACACTACTATAAAAGATGAAGTTGATTCACTTTATAAAGTGTATTTTATGGACCACAAACAATATGTGATTGACTTTATTCAGCAACATGCAGGATCCCTTACTACTTTGCTGGTAATTAACCGAAAAATGGGTAACAAGGAAGTTTTGGATGAGATGAAAGATTTCAGGTATTTTCACCTAACAGACAGTATGCTTCAAATAACTTACTCTGGTAATAAACACACACAGGATCACCATCAGAGAGTAAAGAAACTCAAAAACAAAGTATTCGATGAGTATGTGAAAGAAGAAAAACTAAGTCGGGGTAAAAGACCACCGGATATTATCCTTAATGATACAGCCGGAGAACCTGTTTCTCTTAAAAGTTATTCCGGAGAATTTGTGATCGTATATTTCTGGGCAGGTTGGGATGCACAATCTAGAAGGGATAACCGAATACTAATACAGCGCTACCAGGAACTTAAAAGCAACAGAGTTGAAATACTAGGCGTTTCCCTTGATGAAAATGCAGTGGTATGGAAAGGAGCTGTTAAGATCGACAAATTACCGTGGCCGCAGGTTAGCGAGCTGGCAGGATTTTATTCTGAGGTCAAAAGAAGCTATAATGTACCTGACGAACTCCCTTTTTATTACCTTATTAGCCCTGACCAGAAAATCATGTATAAACATGCTGTTATGGACAGCGTTTTACTAAAATTGCGAAAAAATAATGTACATTTGAACTTTTGAGTTTTTACCTTGGAACAATCAATAAATAGCAAAAAAGTTTATTTCATTTCCGATTGTCATTTTGGAGTGCCTGACCGTGAACAAAGCCTGGCCAGAGAGGAGCAGCTGATGAAATGGGTTGATGAAGTAAAAGGGGATGCCATAGAGATCTACATCATGGGTGACCTTTTTGAATTCTGGTTCGAATACAAAACAGTCATCCAAAAAGGATATGTCAGGTTGCTTGGTAAACTTGCAGAACTTACCGATTCCGGAATTCCGGTTTATTTTTTCAGGGGAAATCATGACGTATGGGCATTTGACTACCTCGAAAAAGAGCTGAATTTCAAGATTTATCCTGATACCCTCACAAAAGAGATTATGGGGAAAAAGTTTTTCTTGGGACATGGTGATGGTTTGGGTAAAGGTGATAACGGCTACAAATTTCTAAAAAAGGTTTTCCGGAATAAAGTGAACCAGTGGTTGTTCAGATGGTTGCATCCGGATGTTGGAACTGCCCTGGGATTGTACTGGTCGAACAAAAGTCGTGTGGCCAATATCAATTCCGGCCTTGAAGCTGTAAATCAGGCAGGCCTGGAACGTATTCAGGGCTATTGCCAGGAGCAGGTTCAGCAAGATCCTGAAATTGACTATTTTATATTCGGCCACGTTCATAAACCCTCAGTACTTGATGTAAATGGAAAAGCAAAATATTTCAGCATCGGAGACTGGATCAAATATTTTTCATACCTCGAATTCGATGGGAATACCATTGAACATAAATATTTTTTAAATCAATAACGTGACGTAGAGACAAGGTATGCCTTGTCTCCACCACAAAAAAATATAAAAATGAAATCAAAATACATTGTCACAATCGTTTTGTTTTTTTGCATATCAGCCGGATTTGCGCAAAAACAACGGTGTTCGCATGGAATGGCGTTTCAAAAATCACAGTTGAGTGATACCCTTGATGCCATCAGCTATACCATTTACCTGAGTGATTTTAATTTTACCGACCAGGAATTTACCGGACAGACCGACGTACTGTTATCTTCAAAAATCGATAACCTGACAGAAGTTAAACTGGAGCTGCAGGATTTATCAGTTGACTGGGTTCTGGTGGATGGTGCCAATATTCCCAATTTTACTCACGAAAATATGGTTATCACAATTCCATTGCTATCCCCAATAAATTTTGGGGATATAATAACCATTAGCGTGGCCTACCATGGGCATCCATTCCATGAAGGCTGGGGTGGTTTCCATTGGGCTGGCCAATACTGTTTTAACCTTGGTGTAGGATTCGAGTCCATCCCTCATAACCTGGGTAAAACCTGGTTCCCGTGCATAGATGATTTTCAGGACAGAGCTACCTATGACCTTTATGTAACGGTTGAAGAAACAAAAGATGCTGTATGCGGTGGATTGCTTGAATCGGTTACAAACAATGGTGACGGAACAAAAACATATTTTTGGTCGCTTGAGCAAACCATACCTACCTACCTGGCCTCTGTTGCTGTAGGTGATTATGCCCGTTGGACCGATACCTATTCTGGTGTTGATGAAGATATTCCCATTGAGATTTGGGTAAGGCCAAACGACTCTGCAAATGTGGACAATGCCTTTGCAAAACTTCATGAGATCACTGCTATTCTTGAAGATAGTTATGGCCCTTACAGGTGGGACCGTATCGGGTACGTTGGTACTGGAATTGGAGCCATGGAACATGCTACCAATATTGCCTATCCACATGGATCAATTAATGGATCATTGGGAAGCGAATCACTTTATACCCATGAGCTTGCCCATATGTGGTTCGGCGACAACGTGACCTGTTCAAGCGCTGAAGAAATGTGGCTCAATGAAGGTTGGGCCGTATTTACTGAAGCTTTGTACAGAGAATTTATTTACGGGAAAGATACTTACAAAGAATACCTGCGTGAACTGCATGCTGATGTTATCCAGTTTTGCCATACCCCGGGTAGAGATGGAAGTTATTTTCCATTGAACCAGATCCCACAGGAGATCACTTACGGGATGAGCGCCTATGACCGTGGTGCAACAATAGCTCATTCCTTACGAGGCTACCTCGGAGATGATGTATTCTTTGATGCCATGGCTGGCTACAATGAACATTTCAAATACAATTATGCCTCTTCTTATGATATGCGTGATTTTCTTACTTCACATACCGGAATTGATATGGCACCATGGTTTGATAACTGGGTGCTGAACTCGGGTACACCCCATTATTCGGTGGATTCTTTTACAGTGGAAACCACACCCATTGAACCTGAGGTTACCCTTTATCTGAAACAAAAGCGTCATGGTCCTGAATTTATCGGTAATGCTAATAAAATTGAAATTACTTTTTTTGACGAAAACTACCAGCAACATAGTGCGGAAGTTATGTTTGACGGAGAAACAGGCGTTGAAGTGGTGAGTGTACCTTTTGAACCGGATTTTATTATTCCTGACTATAATGAAAAACAGAGTGATGCCATAACTGAACATTGGGAAGTTATTAAAGAAGTAGATGACTATAACTTTGATGATACATTTGTGGAACTTGAAGTTCAGTCGGTAACAGATTCTGCGTTCGTTTATATTGGCCATCAATGGGCTCCACCTGATCCTTTACAAACCCCCATACAAGGATTAACCATTTCGGATTACCGCTACTGGATCATCGACGGAATTTTCCCTGAAGGATTCAACGCCACCGGAGTATTCTGGTACAACAAGAACGCTTACCTGGATGATGGGATCATCACCAGCCAAACGGATTCTGTACTGATTATGTACCGTCCCGACAGGGCACATGACTGGCAATTTGTTAACTTTTCTGTCATCGGAATCTGGAACATTGGAAAACTGTTTGTTGAGAATGTTCAAAAAGGTGAATATACCATTGCCGTTGCTGATGAGACTTTTGTTGGCTTACCGGCAAACAAGCAAAAAACCGGATTTAATGTTTACCCCAATCCCTCCAACGGGGAATTTAATATCAATACCAATGAACCCGGCACGCTGTCTTTTTATGATATAACCGGGAAGCTGGTAGATAGATATAAAGTGAATGACCATGAGGATGTTGTTATATGGAATCCAGGGGAGTTGATTGAAGGAACTTATTTCGTCAGGTATAATTCCAGACGAAATGAAACGTTGGGGATAGAAAGAATTGTAGTTGTGAAAAATTAAAACTTCTTTCTTTATGAATAATTACCTTTCCGCTCTTCAGGAAAAATTTGAGCAAAACAGGGATGTCCATAATGCCGGTTTTATGAAAAATTACATGAAAGGACAATATGAATATTTTGGCATTAAATCCCCCTTAAGAAGAGAGCTCAGCAAGGCTTTTCTTAATAACAGTGGATTGCCGGATGACGATACAATCGAAGAAGTGGTAAAGGAGGCATGGGAACAGCCCGAAAGGGAATACCAGTATTTTGCAATGGACCTGTTGAACAAGGTGGCAAAAAAAGCTGAAATATGCCGCGTTGATTTGTATGAATATTTGATCCAGAATAAATCATGGTGGGATACGGTTGACTTTATCGCTATAAATCTTGTGGGTGAACATTTTAAAAGGTTCCCAACGATAATAGTTCCCTATACTGAAAAGTGGATGGACTCTCAAAACATTTGGCTGCAGCGTACTGCCGTGCTTTATCAATTGAAATATAAAAAGGACACGGACCTGACCTTGTTAACCAGTTATATTGAAAGGCTGTTCGGTTCACGGGAATTTTTTATCAATAAGGCCATTGGATGGATTTTGAGGGAATACTCCAAAACCGATGCAGATTGGGTGATTGGCTATGTGAAGTACAATGAGACTAACCTGGCCGGGCTGAGTAAACGGGAGGCGTTGAAATGGCTAAACAACAAAAGGAAATTACAAATAACTAATTTCTAAACAAACCCCAATGACCTAAATTCAAATGTTCTAATCCAGCAATCGAGAGCTTGAATCTGTTTTGTCTTTTCATCATTTGGATTTGGGAATTAATTAGACAATTAGAAATTAGACATTAGAATTTTATGAAAATGGACCATTTACAATCACTTATAAAAAAAGCAATACCGGTACTATTGATCCTCTTTGCCGCATGTAACGGCGATACCAAGGTTTTCGAGGAGTATCATAAATTCGAAAATCTCAGCTGGAACCGTTTTGATATTTTGGAATTTGAAGCAAACATTGAGGATATTGAGCTGGAATATGATATTTATATTAATATCCGTCACATTCCAGAAGTTCCATACAAAGAAATGCTCATTAACTTTACCATCTATTCTCCTTCAGGTGATATGCGAACTACTGATTATACCCTTGATTATTTTGATCCGGAGGGCAATAAATTGAGTGAATGTATGGGTGATCTATGTGATCTTTATATTCCTATTAGAAAGGCTATAAAGTTTTATGATCCTGGCATTACAAAGTTTGAAATTGAAAATAAATATCCAAAGGTAGAGATGCCGGGGATTATGGAAGTGGGGATAATAGTCAAAAAGGCAAGATTAGAGTAGCTGTAGGCCTAGACTTCAAATAATGATAGCGTATATTCTCTGTCGGATGTAAGTTGATTTTTCAATTCATCCAAATTCTCAAATTTTTTCTCATCCCTTATCCTGTCAAGGAAAAATATAGCAATTTCTTTTCCATAAATGTCCTCATCAAAATCAAAAATATGAACTTCCGTCACAAGGCCGTTAATGCCAACTGTCGGCCGGGTACCTATGTTGCCCATCCCGCTGTACATTTTGCCATCAATTTCAACCTGGCAGGCATATACGCCACCTGCGGCAATTAATTTAAATTCATCATCCACATCGATATTGGCAGTGGGGAAACCGATGGTACGTCCGATCTTGTTTCCTTCAATCACATGGCCACAAATGTTGTAGTTGTACCCCAGCATTTTGTTGGCAGACTTTACATCGCCATCCTGAAGTGCCTTTCTTATTTTTGTAGAACTAACGGCAATATCATCAACGTACTGAGCAGGTATTTCTTCCACCTCAAATCCCAGGGTTTCTCCCATTCCTCGTAATCTGTTGTAATTGCCTTCTCTGTTTCTTCCAAAATGATGGTCGTAACCAACGATCAGTTTTTTTACACCTATCTGTTCAATGAGGTATTTTTTGATAAACTCTTCAGAAGAAGTTTGCGCAAACTCCTTAGTAAAAGGAATAATGATCATGTTGTCGATTCCAAAAGAATCCAGGAGTTTATATTTTCTTTTCTGAGTATTTATAAATCTTAATTCTCCCCTGTTATTATTCAACACAAGACGAGGGTGAGGGTCAAAGGTAACAAGGATGGTCTCTCCGTTGTTTTCGGCCGCGATTTCTGTCATCCGTTTGATGATCTTCTGGTGACCCACATGAAGCCCGTCAAATGTACCCACCGTTACAACAGCGCAGGTGCTTTTTTTAAAGTCCTCTATGTCCTTGTAAATCTTCAAAGCTGTTTTTAACGAAAATATTTATTATTTTTACTTTTCCTTTTGAAGGGTGCAAAACTAATTAAATTGATTCAAATAGAAAGGGATTAACCATGACCAATTCAATTCAACAGTTATTGTTGTCTGCAATAACAATTTTATCCGCCTGTTTGTTTTTTGGAAGCACTGTTTTCGGACAGGTATTCGATGATTTTTCAGATGGTACATTTACAAGCGATCCGGTTTGGGAAGGGGATACTTCTGATTTTACCATTTCAAACAGCAGCGCAATTCCTCCTGAATTAAAACCTTCCCTGAAACTGGAAGCGGAAGGAGCTGATACATCTTTTCTCGTCCTTCCCAATTCATTAATTAACCAAACTGAATGGCGGTTCTGGATAAAGCTATCCTTTAATACTTCCGCCAATAATTATGCACGGGTTTACCTGGTTTCTGACCAAATCGACCTGGCTTCAAACCTTAACGGATATTTTGTTCAGCTTGGCGGATCCAACGACAGTATTGGTTTGTATAAACAATCCGGGAATCAGATTGACACTTTGATCAGAGGTCAGAATGCTTTTACTGGTAATTCAACCAATGCTTTACGGGTTAAAGTTACACATGACAATTCAGGTCATTGGGAACTGTTTTCTGATACTGAAGGAGGATATACATTTACCTCAGAAGGAACAGCCTTTGATTATTCATATACCTCTACAGCTTTCTTTGGAATTTATTGTAAGTATACTTCAAGCAATTCCAGTAAATTTTATTTTGATGATTTTTACGTGGATGTAATCAATGTGGACACCATCCCTCCTGAAATAGAATTTGTAAATGTTCTTTCTGCTTCAAGCCTGGAAATTTCATTTACTGAAGACATACAAATCTTAAGCGCTGAAGAAATTCAAAATTATGCTGTCAACCTGGGCATAGGTCATCCGTTTACTGCCCAGCGGAATGATAGCGATTTTACAAAGGTATTCCTCGAGTTTGATCAGGGTTTTTCCCCTGGGGTAGCCTATACATTAACAGTAACTGACATAGAAGATTTTGCAGGTAACGTATTGGATGAGGCTGTCACAGAATTTGAGTACATTATTCCCTTTCCGGTAAATCCCTTTGAAATTCTCATCAATGAAATAATGTGTGATGTAAACCCTGTACCTGTTGGATTACCTGAAGCGGATTATCTTGAATTGTACAATACAACGGAGACATCAGTTGATTTAAAAGAATTTACCCTAAAACCGCGCGAATCAGCAAATCCTATTGTGATACCTGAAATGATCATTGAACCCGATAGTTTTTTGATCATTGTCAATACATCCGTAATTGATGATTTTGTAAGTTTTGGATCTGTTTTGGGATTGTCCGGCTTTTCTTTGAACAACGAAGGTTTGGTAATATTAAAAGATCCTGGAGGAAATTTGATCCACGCAGTTAATTATACAAAAGAATGGTACAGGGATGAGGACCAGCAGGAGGGTGGATGGGCTCTGGAGCAAATTGATCCAGGGAATCCTTGCTCAGGCCTCGACAACTGGAGGGCAGCTTTTTCGGAAAACGGAGGGACACCCGGAAGTAGAAATTCTGCCAATGGATTTACTTTTAGTGACCCGGAAATCTTTTCAATAGATGTTTTATCAAATAAAAGTCTTTGCATTAAATTTACTCATACAATGGATAGTGCTTCAGTTACCGGCCTTTCTGCTTATCTGGTTGATAAGGGAATTAATTCTCCCGTAATGGCATTCACCGATGACCTGATTGTTGATCAGGTTATTCTTGAATTTGAAAGCGAATTCCTTATTAATGAATTGTATGAACTGACCTTGACGGACAGCCTGTTGGATTGCTCAGGAAAAGCCATCCATGAAGGAAATTCATATTCTTTTGTTCTTCCGGCGGAAGCCGCACCTTTTGATGTTGTTATCAATGAGATCATGGCAGATCCACATCCTCCGGTTGGCCTTCCTGAATATGAATACATTGAAATTTTTAATACAACCAGCAACCATATTAATGTCAAGGGGTGGGAACTCTGGGTTGGTTCAGTTATTAAACCTATACCTGATTTTGTAATTCCCCCGGATGAATATATAATTTTTACCGATGATGATGGAGAATTCCTGTTTTCTCTTTTGGGTATTGTGGTTGGATTTTCATCCCTGGGCCTTTCAAATTCCGGTGTGGAGTTAAAACTACTTAACAATACCGGAGAAGTCATTTCGGCAGTAAATTATTCATCCTCCTGGTACGGCAGTGATGAATTTTCCGAGGGGGGGTATTCCATTGAGCAAGTCGACCCTTATTATCCTTGTGCTGGTGAGAAAAACTGGATGGTAACAATGTCGGAAAAGGGAGGGACACCGGGTCAGCTTAATTCTGTTGATGCAGCTAATCAACTTTCACCGGAAATATATAAAGTTATTGTTCAAGAGGAAAATTCCCTGGAGGTTAGCTTTAATCAGATGATGGACAGTGAAAACCTTTTTGATCCGATGTTATACAATGTTGACAATGGTATGGGAAATCCAAATGCTGTTCAATTATTGGATTCTATAAATAGCAAGGTTTTGTTAGAATTTGGTACTGAAATTTTGACAAGAAAGATTTACCAGCTTGATGTTGGAAGCGATCTGAAAAGTTGTGTGGGAGTACCGGTGGGAGGAATAAATACATTTATTTTTGGAAGGCATGAGCCACCTCTGAACAATGATGTAGTCATCAATGAGGTGTTATTCAATCCAGTTGGTGATGGAGTAGACTTTGTCGAGATCTATAACAGGTCAGGGAAAATATTCAACATAAGTGATTTAAAACTTGGCCATGTTGAAAAAGATAATTTTGGAAACATAGATACGGTTTTTAAAAAAATCCAAAATGGTGATCACCTATTGCTACCTGAAGAATACCTGGTTCTGGCTCCTGATCCTCAAAAAATCAGGGATCAGTATTTTACAGAAAATCCGGAAGCATTTATAAAGATGTCCTTTTTCCCTCAATACACCAATGAAGAAGGCACGGTTATTCTTGCATCGGGTTCAGGAGGAATAATTGATGGTATGGAATACCATGAAGAGATGCATCATCCATTATTGACCATAGTTGATGGAGTTTCTCTTGAAAGAATAAATTTTAGCAGGCCTTCCATCGACGAAACCAACTGGCATTCTGCTTCTTCACAGGTGGGTTTTGCAACACCCGGATATAAAAACTCACAATATATTGCACAATCCGATTTACAACAGAACGTGACTATCGAACCTGAAATATTTTCTCCAAACAATGATGGGTATAGTGATGTAGCTCAAATTAATTATAAGTTTGAGGCTGCAGGTTATATGGCCCAAATAATTATTTTTGACTCAAATGGCCGGCCTGTAAGGTACCTGGTAAACAATGAACTTCTGGGTTCAGAAGGCAGCTTTTCATGGGATGGAATTACGGAGGACAATCAAAAGGCAGGCTTTGGAATCTATATTGTTTATTTTGAAGCTTTTGATGTAAACGGAAATGTTAAGAAATTTAAGAAGACTGTGGTTTTGGGTGGGAAAATTTAAGGTAATTTATCAGCCTTCCGGCTGATGAAATTAATTGTCATTTATACTTTGTACATCATTTACCTTTGGGCGTAATTTGTTGTAATTTATCCGCCAGTTGGCGGATGTAATTTTTTGTTTTTTGCCAACTGCCTACTGTTTTCGTAAATCACCTTCGTAAATCGCTTTCGTAAATCACTTCCGTAAATCGTCGTCGTCCTTCTTCTTTCCTTCCCGCGTATTAAAAGTATTCATAGTCCTTGCAATACCAATCGCTGAGTAGCTTTTGATAATATCAACAGCGGTTTTGATTTTTGGTGTTAGGACTTTAATTTCAGCCTCTGTCCATCTACCCAGGACAAAATCTACCTGGTACCCTTTGGAAAACTCATCACCAATACCAACTCTTAACCTTGGAAAATTTTGAGTGCCTAGCTGTTCGATAATACTTATGAGTCCGTTGTGGCCGCCGTCTCCTCCTTTGGCCTTTAATCTTAATGTTCCTGTTGGTAGTGCAATATCATCCACAATGACCATCAGGTTTTCAACGGGGATTTTCTCTTTGGTCATCCAGTATTTTACTGCATTCCCGCTGAGGTTCATATATGTAGAAGGCTTGAGAATAAGAAATGTCCTGGCCCTGTATTTCATTTTAGCCATGTCACCGTATCGACCAGGAGAAAAGGAGGTTTTTCCTTCGGCTGCCAGTGCATCGGCAATCACAAATCCGATGTTGTGCCGGGTATCTGCATATTCTGCTCCGATGTTTCCTAAACCTACGATTAAATACTTCATGGGATCAATTCAACTTCAAAAATACAATTTCCAGATTAAAAAAATTCCAAACCTCATGAGATGAGATTTGGAATTTATTATTTTTAATAAGGAAGATTTTTAACCTTCGCCTCCTTCAGAACCCTCAGGTTTTGCTCCCTCACCTTCTGGTTTAGCTTCGCCTTCAGCTCCTTCTTCGCCTTCTTCCTCCTCATCTTCTAACTCATCTTCAGCTACGGCCCTAGCAGTTTTCACTCCAATGATCTCAGAACCTGGGAGATCGAGAAATTCAAGGTTTTTAAAGCTAACGTTAGCTACTTTAATTGAATCTCCAATTTCAAGCTTGCTGATGTCTAATAATATATTTTCCGGAAGGTCTTCGACCAATCCTTTTACTAAAAGTCTTCTGATCTTCTTAACCAGTCTTCCACCTTTTAATACACCAGGAGGATTTCCTTCAAATTTTAAAGGAATGCCAATAATAACCGGTTTACCAGAAATTAATTCCAGAAAGTCAGCATGAAGAATTATATCAGTTAC
The DNA here is from genome assembly GCA_964421215.1 of uncultured Bacteroidales bacterium. Lineage (GTDB taxonomy): Bacteria > Bacteroidota > Bacteroidia > Bacteroidales > JAADJA01 > JAADJA01. The sequence goes on from CAYQWA010000013.1 coordinate 56,382, forward strand.
CGGATGGTACTGAATGTCTTGTAATATGGCAGTGTATTCTTTGCCATCAATGCCAATGTTAAGAATATAAACTTCCGGAGTAAAGATTATTTTTTTAAAATCCTTTTCGGGCATGGAGAAGTGAATTTGTTCTTTTCCACCGTACAACACACAAGGTACATTACCTTCCCTTCTGTTTTTCTTGGCATCTTTTTTCCCTACGTTCTCACGAAGAGAACCGCTCATAGATACTGTTTTCATTGTTTTAAAATTATGTTAATATTATACACCTTTAATTTGGTATAATGAACTTATTGATTTCGTTTTCAGTGCTCGGCTAATCACTTCAGCAAAGAGGTCAGCAGTTGACAGCACTTTGATTTTTTCTGATTCCTGCTTTAATGGAAGCGTATCCGTTACAATAACTTCCTGAATTTTAGAGTTGTTGATCCTGTCATATGCCTCACCAGAAAAGACCGGATGCGTACAAATAGCCCTTACACTATTGGCACCTCTGTTCATGATCAGGTCACCAGCTTTAGTGATTGATCCAGCGGTGTCAATAATATCATCAATCAGGATTACATCTTTTCCTTCCACATCACCTACCAGTTCCATTTTATCGACCTGGTTGGGTTTGGATCTTTGTTTATATCCGATTACAAGTCCGGTATTCAGGAATTTTGCATAAGCTCCGGCTCTTCTTGTTCCACCTGTGTCCGGAGAAGCCATGGTTAGGTTTTCCAGGTCCAGGCTTTTAATATAGGGAACAAATATATTGGAGGCATACACATGATCCACCGGAACATCAAAAAATCCCTGGATCTGATCAGCGTGGAGGTCGATTGTAATAATACGCTGAACACCTGCGGCATTTAATAGATTCGCAACAAGTTTGGAGGCTATCGATACCCTTGGTTTATCTTTTCGGTCTTGACGTGCAAATCCGAAATAAGGAATAACAGCTACAATCCTTTTTGCAGAAGCTCTTCTGGCGGCATCGATCAGCATGAGTAATTCAAGCAGATTTTCTGCCGGTGCAAATGTACTTTGTACAATAAATACATCCCTTCCCCTGATGTTTTCTTCAAAGGAGGGTTGGAATTCACCATCAGAATAATCGGTTACCTCAACATTGCCAAGCGGACTGCCGTAACTTTTTGCAATTTTTTCAGCGAGATAATGTGTTGCCCTGCCGGAGAAGATCAGTGCTTTTGTTGCCATCGATTTAAAGATATCGGATTATAAAACTGGCCGCGAAATTACTATTTATTTGAATTTATTCAAATGAAATTACCTCCTGAGAACAAAAAATATTTAAAAGGGTATTTTTTTTTCAAAAAAAGAGGTTAATTTTGCACCCCTGAAAGTTTCAAAGGTTATGCCCGGATGGCGGAATAGGTAGACGCGCTGGTCTCAAAAACCAGTTCCTTCGGGAGTGCCGGTTCGACCCCGGCTCCGGGTACTAAGAAGTTAGGGCAAGATCAATGAATATCTTGCCCTAACTTTTTTATTTAGCTTCGTGATCCTTCACTTAAGCAAAATGGAAAAACATTGATTATCAAAACCAAAACTAGAAATCTTTCTAAAATGGCAACGGTTTATATCCTATATTCAAGATATCTTGGATCATTTTATATTGGAAGTTGTGATGATTTAAATGCCAGATATAAGGATCACATAACCACAAAGTATTCGAACAGCTTTACCGCAAAAGCTTCTGACTGGGAAATAGTTTTCAGAATTGAAGATTTACAATACGCTCAAGCAAGAAAAATAGAAGATCATATAAAGAAAATGAAGAGCAAGAATTATATCAAAAATTTGTTAAAATATCCTGAAATGGTTGAAAAACTGAAGGTCAGATACGGCTGATTGGCGGTCCCGATAACTATCGGGATGGTAGACGCGCTGGTCTCAAAAACCAGTTCCTTTTAGGAGTGCCGTTCCGATAGCTATCGGAACGATCCCCGGCCTCGGGTACCAAAGGACATCAAATTAGTTGGTGTCCTTTTTTGTTTTTGTTAACTTAGCGCTGTCATTTATTGGACAATGTTACATGCTGAAACCATTTATTTATCTCATAATCATAAAATATGCAATTACTTGGAATGTTAGGACCCTGGCAAATTATTGTCTTTCTCTTTATTATTGCCAGTTTATTATTACCCATCTTAGCCATTATCGATATAGTTAGAAATGAATTTACCGGATCTAATAAATTGATTTGGGTGTTAATTGTACTTATTTTGCCAATTATTGGATCTATCCTGTATTTTATAATTGGTACTAAACAAAAAATCAGAAAAACGAATTAGTCCATAGTATTGAATGGATCAATTGATAAATACATTGAACATGAAGAGAGTCAAAATATTCTTAGGATTTTTAATTCTTGTATCGACCATATCCTTTGGCCAATCATCAGTCTGGGAGATTAAAAGCGAAGACAAAACCATTTTCCTTGGAGGAACAATTCATCTGTTAAGGCCATCTGATTTCCCATTGCCATCTGAATTTGATGAGGCATACAGTAAAGCATCCACCCTCGTGTTTGAAGCCGACATTGCAAAACTGGAAAGCCCAGCTTTTCAACAGAAACTTTTAGCAGAAGCAATGTATACTGAGGGTAAGACCCTTAAGACAGAGTTGAGTGAGGAGGTTTACAATATCCTCGACAAGGAATGTTCAAAGCAGGGATTGTCATTAAACCAACTACAAATGTTAAAACCCTCGATGGTTGTATTAACCCTGGCTATGGTGCATTTTCAGAAGCTTGGTATTACTTCAGATGGTGTTGATGTAACCTACCACAATAAAGCCATCGAAGATGAAAAATCACTCCTGTACCTCGAATCCACTGAAAAACAACTGGATCTTATCGTAAATATGGGAATCGGCAATGAAAATGAATTTGTAAGGCACAGCCTCAATGATTTCGATAAGATGGATAAAGAACTTCTTGATATGCTGAAGTCCTGGAAAGAAGGAGAAGAAACAAAATTTGTCGAAATCCTGGAAGAAATGAAATCTGAATTTCCAAAACTTTACACTGACCTGATCCTTGAAAGGAACAACTCCTGGTTGCCACAGTTGCAATCCTATTTTGAAACGGATGAAGTGGAGTTCGTTTTGGTTGGATATGCTCATTTATTTGGTGAGGATGGATTGTTGGAATTATTGAAGCAACAAGGATACCAGGTAAACCAGTTCGTTGTTGATTAATTCTCCTGTGAATGTACTTATAGCTCATCTGGGGCAACGGCTAATTAGGTAGAACAAATATTTTAACTAATTTTGCCAACTCTTAAACTGCATTGAATTTGAAAAATAAGCTCACTCTATATCTGCCCATTTTATTTGCCCTGATCCTGATTGCCGGAATTTTTCTTGGATATAAATTATCCCCGGTATCGGTTCATCCTCAGATGTTTAATATCAATATGGGGAAATACAACAAACTGAATGATGTGGTGAATTACATTGTTCAGGAATATGTTGACTCCCTGAACAAAGAGGGTCTAACAGAAGAAGGAATCAACGGGATCCTTGAAAATTTAGATCCCCATTCACAATATATCACGGCAGAAGAATTTGACGATGTAAATGATCCCCTGCTTGGAAACTTCGAGGGCATTGGCATTCAGTTTCGCATTGTTGAAGATTCCATAACCGTAATTCATACTATTCCGGGTGGTCCATCTGAAAAAGTAGGACTAATGGCAGGCGATCGTATTGTTACAGTTAACGACAGCCTGGTGGCCGGTGTTGGAATTAACAACAGGGGAGCAATGAAACATCTTAAAGGTAAACGGGGTACTCAGGTAACTGTAGCTGTTTTCCGCCGTGGTTTTTCGGAATTACTTGACTTCCTGATTGTCAGAGATGTGATTCCGACTTACAGCATTGATATTGCCTATATGGTTGATGATAGCATCGGTTATGTTAAAGTGAGTAAATTTTCAGCAACCACTTATGAAGAGTTTGCGGATGCCATCGACAAACTCAAAGAGGAGGGTATGCAGAAATTAATACTTGACCTGCGGGATAATACAGGTGGCTATCTCAAAGCTGCAATCGATATATCCGATGAATTTCTGGTAAAAGATAAACTGATTGTATTCACCGAAGGGCATAACCAGCCGCGCGAATCTTTCTATGCTACCAGGAGAGGGAGCTTAGAAAAAACAGATGTTGCCGTCCTTATCAATGATGGAACAGCTTCGGCCAGTGAAATTGTTGCAGGAGCAATCCAGGATAACGACAGGGGAACCATCGTTGGAAGAAGGTCATTCGGTAAGGGTCTTGTTCAACGCCAACTTGATTTTCTTGACGGTTCTGCCCTAAGGCTTACCATTGCCAGGTATTATACACCCACAGGCCGGTGCATTCAGAAACCCTATGATGCAGAATCAGGATTTGATGATTATCATAGCGAATCCATTCACCGTTACTTTAACGGCGAAATGCAAACAGAAGACAGTGTGCCCCTGAATGATACAATAAAGTACATTACCGATGAAGGAAAAATAGTTTACGGAGGTGGAGGGATTATGCCGGATGAATATGTGGTCATGGAAAATGATCCTCAACTATCCTATTACAACAATCTAATTCGAAAAGGACTGATTTTCAGGTTTGCATTCGAATACACCGACAAAGAAAGAAACAAGCTCCAGGAGCACAATAATTTTAATGAATTTGATAAACAATTTGTGGTTACCGCTGTTTTGTTTAATGAGTTTTTGAAATATGCTGCCGATAATGGAGTTGATAAAAACTTAAGCGGAATCGAGTTTTCAGAACGTAAGATCAAAACCCTGCTTAAAGCTTATATCGGAAGAAACTTATATGACAATGATGGTTTTTATCCAATATACCATCAAATGGATGATGCTTTCAACACCGCAGTCGGTTTGCTTTCAGAATAAAACTTTAGTAATTTTATCAAAGTGTAAACCGGCCCTTTCATATAGGCCATAAAACGTATATATCATGGCATTCGAATTACCCCCATTACCATACGACATGAGTGCACTGGAGCCATTCATATCTAAAGAAACACTGGAATACCATTATGGTAAACATCACCAGGCTTACGTCAATAATCTGAATAACCTCGTACCAGGTTCTCAATTTGAAACTGCTTCACTGGAAGAGATCATCAAGACCTCCTCAGGCGGAGTATTTAATAACGCTGCACAGGTATGGAACCATACTTTTTACTGGGAGTGCCTTGCCCCAAATGGTGGTGGAGAACCAATCGGAACGGTACAAGATGCTATTGTTGAATCCTTTGGTTCATTTGCTGATTTTAAAGAACAGTTTTCTAAAGCAGCTGCTACCTTATTTGGTTCAGGCTGGGCCTGGTTAGTTAAAACTGCAGATGGCAAACTGGAGATCACACAGGAAAGCAATGCAGGTAATCCTATAACCAGTGGTCAAACACCTTTGTTGACCTGCGATGTTTGGGAACATGCGTATTACATTGACAAAAGAAACAAAAGGCCGGAATACATTGCAGACTTCTGGAACCTTGTGAACTGGGATAAAATAAAGAGCAATATCTAATTCTAATTACCTCTTTCCTTGAAATGATATGATCCTAAAGTGATTCTACCCTGAAGTAGTTTCACTTCAGGGTTATTCAACTGTAACTGATTTCGCCAGGTTTCTTGGTTGGTCCACATTACATTCCCGCATAACTGCAATATGGTATGAAAGCAGTTGCAAAGGTATGGTTGCTATGAGTGGTACCAGCATTTCCTCTGTTTCAGGTACTTCAAGGATATAATCCGCAAGTTCTTTAACGGCTTTATCACCTTTGGTAACAATGGCAATGATCTTTCCTTTTCGGGCCTTAACTTCCTGGATATTAGAAATAACCTTATCGTAGGTTCCTTTGTTTGTTGCGATTACCACAACCGGCATTTCACGATCGATCAAAGCAATGGGACCATGTTTCATTTCTGCAGCAGGGTAACCTTCAGCATGGATATATGAAATTTCTTTAAGTTTCAGAGCACCTTCCATTGCAACAGGAAAATTGTATCCCCGTCCTAAATAAAGGAAGTTCCTTGCATAAATAAACATTTTTGCCAGTTCCTTCACCTGGTCATCGACCTGTAAAGTCTCTTTGGCTTTTTCTGGAATTGCTTCGAGTTCGTTCAGCAGTTGATGGAACCTTGATTTTGAAATGGTTCCTTTCATCTCAGCAATCCGCAGTGCCATAAGGGTAAGGATAGTTACCTGGGCAGTAAATGCTTTTGTAGATGCCACTCCGATTTCAGGGCCTGCATGGGTATATGAGCCTGCATGTGTTGCACGTGCAATAGATGATCCTACAACGTTACAAATTCCAATAATCGTGGCTCCTTTTGATTTGGCCAGTTCAATGGCTGCCAGGGTATCTGCAGTTTCTCCTGACTGGGAAATGGCAATGATAATGTCATCCTCGGTCAGTACAGGATTCCTGTACCTGAACTCGGAAGCATATTCAACCTCAACCGGTGTTCTTGCCAGTTCTTCAAACAGGTATTCTCCAACCAGACCTGCATGCCATGAAGTTCCACAAGCTATTATAATGATCCGGTTGGCATTTTTAAGTTTTTGTTCGAATTCACTTATTCCGCCAAGCTTTACTGTGCCATCTTTTGAGTTGATCCTTCCCCGCATACTGTCAAGAATTGAACTTGGCTGTTCATATATTTCTTTCAGCATGAAATGCTCAAAACCACCTTTTTCCAGTTGAGTCAGGTTAAGTTCCAGTTTTTGAACGTAGGGTGTTTTTACCTTGTTCTCAATGGTTTTAATTTTAACCTTTTCTCCTTTTTTCAAGACAACAATTTCTTCATCGTTCAGGTAGATCACATCCTTGGTGTATTCCACAATAGGAGCAGCATCTGAAGCAAGGAAAAAATCATCTGTTCCAATTCCCACAACAAGCGGACTCCCTTTACGGGCAGCAACAAGCATATCGGGTTCGTCCTTCGAAACGATCACAATGGCATAAGCACCTACCACCTGGTTCAAAGCAATTCTGACTGCTTCTTCCAGCGGTACCTCTTCATTGAGTTGTATGTCTTCAATAAGCTGTATAAGAACTTCAGTATCCGTATCACTTTGGAACTTATAGCCCCTGTTGATCAATTCTTCTTTAATGGAGGCATAGTTCTCAATGATGCCGTTGTGGATCATTGCCAGAGAACCAGAGCCTGAAAGATGAGGGTGGGCATTCACATTATTTGGTTCACCATGAGTTGCCCAACGGGTATGTGCTATACCTATGGTTCCGGATTTATCTTTATTATTGATATGCTCTTCCAGATCAGAAACTTTACCTGCTGTCTTATACATGTTCATCTTGCCGTTTAACAGGGCAATTCCTGCACTGTCGTATCCCCTGTATTCTAGACGGTACAATCCTTTCATCAAAATATCAAAGGCTTGTTTATTACCTACGTAACCTACTATTCCACACATAAAGCTTGGTTTAAGAAATCGTGCAAATATAAAAGTTTAATCGGGAATCCAACAAACAAATTTATAACTTAATTCGCATCTGAATAGGTAATGCGAAGCTGAATCCTTTCCGGATTATTTGAATCCGTTCCATGTAGGATCATTTCTGTTCCCCTGATGGATTTTGCATTTGTAAAGAGTCCAAGGCCATGATCGGGTTCCCCAAGGATCAGATCCTGCGCATGTAAGGAAATCCTGAATTGATACGAGTTGGTTTCTTCATCATAATCTCCATCAAAATAATTATCCCCCTGAACCTGATCAGGTAAAAAATCAAAACCTCCATCTTCCTTGTATTTGAAGAGGATTAGACTCGTAGATGGTGGGTATTCCGTATTGTCATCTGTTAGGTTAATAATGAGCTTTGCTTCATTTATTATCCTGTTTGTTGAATCCAGCCATGATTGAAGTCCGGGAAAACGAAGGTTGGTTTTAACCCCACCCATGGCTTGTAAATACAGTTTCTCTGTACCCAGGGTTGTGTCCCCATTAAGAATCATATTGATGAAATCGGGATCGGTACTTAATTCGTATTCATGCTTGTACCTGCCAACGCGGGCACTGTTCAGGTTGATCAGGTAATCGAATTTAAGAGAATCAGCTGTGTCGTTTTTATAATGGATGGTTAGTTCGGAACGTCCGTCCAGCAAATCAAAATAAAGGATTGCTCCATCTCCTGGGGCGTTAACATCATCCGGCTTTATCTGTATCCCTTTGAAATAATCAATAAAATCCTGGCTAGAACCTGTATTGTTCGTATCAAGGATAAACATTAGATCAGCAAATGAGTTATAAAGTGGAATCCTGAGTTCAGCACGGATTAAAGAGGTATCCGGTTCACCTCCAAGAGAATCAATCACCGTGATCTTTGAGGTGTCAGGATAAAAAGAGTGCACTCCAAGTTCTGCAGTTGCTGTATGTAAGTAAGTATTGGAAGAATATGAAGCTGTGTCTGTAAAATCTTCCAACACCCTGTATACCCGAACAGTTTGCAGGGTGTTTAAGTTACCGTATGCACCACTGTATACCATTTTTAGCACAACCGAGTCAGCCACAGGATTAGCTCCCCAGTCATGAGCCAGGGCAGAAAGCCTGAGATGTGTATAAATACTCGCATTGCTTCTTCCAAATGTTTCTGAGTAATAACTTCCCAACAGGTTTACACTTGTTTCATCTGAAATTACAGAATCATCAAGAGTTGAATAAGCGAAAATGTTGATTGTTGTATCGAATCCAACCGTTGGTTTGTTTGCATCAACCAGGTTTAAACCTATGGTATCAGGTTTTTTACTGCATGAAATTATTATCAGGATCAATATCAGTGATAATAAACTGGATATAGAATAGTTCCTTACTCTTGCTTTCAATCTTTCCGTATTTAAGTAATGATTAAACTAACTTAAATTTTCTCTACTTATTATTCCCGTTCTAAAACTTTGTTGTAAAAATCGTTGTATGTGGCGATATAGTTATCCATTGACTGATATCCCAAGGTAGGTTTACCGGAGTCCTTAATGAAGGAATCAATGTCAGCATCAATGGATTCTTCTCCCTGAACAATTGCATCAGAGAATTCGATGGCAGCTTTCATAAGGCTCTTGTAATTGGCATCCTGGTATAATGTCAGGTCCTTATTGGTAATGCCGTCCAGTTTAATTTTCCTGGCGAAATCAGGATTCAGATTTTCTTCGAATCCATCGTTGTATAAAGAATAGATAACTTTTGTATCACTGAAAAGGGGATTGTCTTTGAACGCCTTTTTAATGTAAACAGGAACAAGGCTTGTCATCCAACCGTGACAATGAACGATATCAGGCGGCCAGCCTAACTTTTTAACCGTTTCCAATACTCCTCTGGAAAAGAAAATGGCTCTTTCATCGTTGTCCTCGAAAAAGGCATCATTTTTACCCCTTAAAGTAAATTTTCTTTGGAAATAGTCTTCATTATCAATGAAATATACCTGCATCCTGGCCTGCTGAATAGAAGCCACTTTAATGATAAGAGGATGATCATTGTCATCAATGATAAGGTTCATCCCTGATAGCCTGATGACTTCATGCAATTGGTTCCTTCTTTCGTTAATGTTACCAAAGCGGGGCATAAATGTTCTGATCTCTCGTCCTTTTTCCTGAGTCCCCTGGGGAAGGTAGCGGCAAATGGTGCCCATATGTGATTCTGGCAGGTAGGGAATTATTTCTTGGGTGATAAACAATACCTTTACTTTATCCATAATGTAAGTTGTTATTTTAAAAAGGTTTGCAAAATTATTAAAAATTCCCCACTTTATCAATATTATCATCCCATATATGAATTTGATGTTAGTTTTTAAGGATTTTTATGATCTCATATCTATCCATTTCGGATACATATGATAGAATTAAGCAGAAATGTTAAAAAAATGCTAAATATTTCTTATTAAGAATCATTATAAATAATTTCGCCCGCGAACTGCTTATTTATTAAATGGACTATTAAAAAACACAGATGAAAAAAATTTACACTTTAGTACTAATCTTCACCCTCACATGCCTTTATACTTTCGGACAGCAACATTTTGTTTTTGACCCGACAGATAGTTATGAGCAAACCAGCCCGCTGAATAGTTATGTTAACCATAAAGTTGATATGATCAATATGACAGGCGGCGAACTTACCCTGGCCTGGGAAAGGTTGTATATTGATTTCCCGGATGTTTGGGAATATACACTTTGTGATTTTGGCGGATGTTATGTTGGAATTCCTGAAAGTGGAGAAATGATGGCTATTTCCGATACCCTTAATGGTTATTTGAAAATTACATTAAACCCATGGGACCATGCAGCAACCGGAACTGTTGTATTCAGAGTTTATGATACAAAAACTCCTATGGCATCTGATACTTTAACATTTACAATTCATTCTGGGGATGTTACCGGTCTTAGCCAGACTGCTGTTTCTGAAGGAATGAATGTTTATCCGAACCCTGCCAACGATTGGACAACCGTTGAATCTTTATCTGAAGGAGAAAATGTTCTTTCCATCATTAATGTTAACGGACAACTAATTTCAAGTGAATCCATCTCATCAAAAGACTCTCGCAAAATCGATATGAGGGATTTTGAACCGGGTTTTTATTTCTTTACCATTTCCAATTCTCAGGGAGTGATTGAAAGGAAAAAAGTTATAGTTCACTAAGATTGTTTATGAATATAATTATTAAACCCCGGAGTCATTCGGGGTTGTTTTATATTTAAGAAATGCAAAAAAAACTTGGGTTATTAGTTCTTGTGATTGTGGTATCCGTTTCAAGCCTTCCCTTAAAAGGCGAAACTATTGATGCCAGCCTTTATATCAACCGGGGATACACCTCTACCTATGATTCCACAACCTTTTCCTGCCTTGCCTTTAACAGCAGTCCTGATTTTGAGGTTCAAAATCAGATCATTTCGCTCAGTCTTGATGATGTTCTTCATCTAACGGTATTCAATAATGATAGTATTGACCATGTATTTTGCCTTGATGGCTATGTGGAAAATGAAACCGTATTTCCCGGTGAAGAAATTACAGTGAGCATTGAATTTGAAGAACCCGGTGTATATATATATTATGATGCCCATGACTACCCCAGATACAGGTATATGGGTCTGGCCGGAATGATTGTGGTCAATGATTATACGGAGAGGCAGTTTTACTGGAACCTTAAAGAACATAATGCTGAATGGAATCAAATGATACCAACGGGGTATGATCCGGATTGGACGGAATATTATCCAGATGTCTTTACCATCAACGGAAGGAGCAATCCCGGTATCAATCAGGATCCAGTGGCGAAAGTGACCGGTAATGTTGGCGAAACTATTATAATTAATATTGCAAACACAGGGCAATCAGTCCATTCCATGCATTTTCACGGCTATCACTGTGATATCATTTATTCCAGCAAATTCCCGAATCACACAGGTAGAAGTAAAGATACTTTCCCTGTATACAGCATGGAAACACTTGTGCTCAGACTTATACCCGATAAACCGGGTGAGTATCCGGTTCATGACCATAACCTTGTGGCTGTTAGTGGTGCAAATTATTATCCCAACGGTATGTTTTTAACAATTGTGATCGATGAATAATAAGATATTTATAGTTGTTATCTTATTGCAGGTACCATTTATAATGATGGCACAGGTTCTGGATAAACAATTAATCGCTCGGAATTTCGGGGAATACCCTATGTGGAACGGATCACAGGTAAGGGTTATGGGATTTACTGAAAACCTGGCGGCATGGGTAGAACTTCCAAATCCTACACTTTTCTTTAACGAAGGAGACAGTGTTCATCTTGACCTCTGGAACATGTCGCAGGGTGCTCCTCACACCATTCATTTGCATGGCCTGGATGTAAACCAGCAAAACGATGGTGTTCCTCACTTATCCTTTGCTGTCCATCACCAGGAGCATGGGTTTTATAAATTCAAAGTTCCTCATCCCGGAACCTATATATATCACTGCCATGTTGTTTCCGCTATTCATGTACAGGGTGGTATGTATGGCATGATCGTAGTGAAACCTTCTTCAGGAGAGAATGTAACATGGGATAACGGATATGTATATGATTTAGATGTCAACTGGATGATGTCGGAAGTGGATCAGGATTGGCACTCCGATTCGGTTTTTAATCATACCTACAGCGATACCTTAATGTTAATGCCTGTAAGCCTACCTGAATACAATCCCCAGTATTTTTTAATAAATGGAAAGTCGGAGGACCAACTTATTGACTCAAGCATGCATATTACCTTTGACCAGGATCAGGTTTGCTATCTCAGACTCGCAAACATAGGTAATTACGCCAACAGGCTGATCTTTCCTCAGGGATTAAATGCAATGATAGTGTCTTCCGACGGGAGGCCTTTACCGGAGGTAGAAAATTCAGATTCTTTATGGATATTCCCTGGTGAACGTTTTGGTGTGATTCTGCAGCCCGATGTTTCATTTGATGACCACATTGAAGTCGGGTACGTAAATCTTAATACATTAATTACTGAAGATATCCAGCAAGTACCCGTTACTGTTAATTCTGTTGAATACATAAACGAAGGATTTGAAAACCTTAAATCCTATAATGTCTGGCCCAATCCTGTGAAACAAGAGTTGAATATCCAAATCCGGTTTGCGGCTGAAAACACCAGTCTTACTATGGAGTTGTTTGATGCTTCCGGAAACAGGATATTGCAACAATCCCTTGAAAATGCTAATTCGGATGAGATTGATATGAGTCTGGACCTTGAGGGATTAACAACAGGAATGTATATGTTACGTATGACCAACAGTTCTGGTGGGATTCTGCTTCATAAAATTATTAAGCAATAAACCTATTTAATTTATACATCGGTCTATTCCTTGGTGATCATACCACAATTAACCTTTTGATTACTATCCTTTTCCCTCTTGATTTGTTTTTGTTAATTAATTAACAATAAACTTGTTTCTTTCAGAAATTTAACTGTAATTTTGCCGGGATTTTCTAAGATTGTTAGTAGCAACATAAATATTGAAAATGGATAATACAGATAAAAAAGAGCAGCTGTTTAATGAATTCCCTCCTATATCGGTTCAGGAGTGGGAAGATAAAATCAAGACGGACCTGAAAGGTGCCGACTATGATAAAAAGCTGGTTTGGAAAACAAAGGAAGGTTTTAGGGTAAAACCCTATTATACTTCTGAGGACCTGTCGGAACTTGAGCATCTGGATAGCCTGCCAAATGAATTTCCTTATACAAGAGGAACTAACACAGATAACACCTGGTTTATCAGGCAGGATATTTTCGTCGATGACATTGAAAAAGCCAATAAGAAAGCGCTGGACATTTTAATGAAAGGGGTAACTTCCCTTGGATTTATTTCTGACGGGAAATTCGATCCGACCATTGATGAGGTTGAAAAACTCTGTGAAAATATATATGCTGATGCAGTTGAATTGAATTTTGTTTGCTATCATAATTCCCTCAAAGTTGTTCAACATGTAGAGCAACTGGTTAAAAAATACAACCGAGAACTTGATAAGATTTATGGATCTGTTGATTTTGATCCATTGGGCCAGTTTGTATTAAAAGGAAAATTCCCGGTTTCTGCTGAAGCCTCTTTTGACCTTGCAAAACAGATGATTGAAACAGCTGAGCATCTACCTAATTTCAAGGTAATCACCATCAACGGTAGTTACATTCATAACTCAGGATCATCGTTAGTACAGGAGTTGGCTTATGGCCTGGCACAAGGAGCAAATTATCTTACACAACTAACCGAGCGTGGATTATCCATTAATCAGGTAGCACCACGTTTAAAATTTCAGTTTGCCATAGGATCAGATTATTTCATGGAAATTGCCAAGTTGAGAGCCGCCAGAAGATTATGGGCATTTATTGTTAAAGCCTACGGTCCTTGCAATGATTCTAAAACCAGGATGAACATTCACTCTGTAACCAGTGACTGGAACAAAACCATGTATGACGCCTATGTTAATATGCTTCGTACTACCACAGAAGCCATGTCAGGAATTACAGCCGGATCGGATTCGCTTACTATAAACCCATTTAATTCAGTATTTGAAGAATCCACGGAATTCTCAGAAAGAATTGCTAGAAATCAGCAACTCCTTTTAAAAGAAGAATCTTACCTTGACAAAGTGGCTGATCCTGCAGCAGGATCCTATTACATTGAGAATCTTACAAATTCCATTGCCAGCGAAGCCTGGAAACTTTTCCTTGAAGTCCAGGAAAAAGGTGGGTTTCTTGAAGCATTCAAGGCAGGATTTATCCAGGAAAGAATAAAAGAAACTGCCCAACAACGCGATATGGATATTGCCACCAGAAAAGAGATTCTGCTGGGAACCAATCAATACCCCAATACCACTGAATTCATTGAAGGTGAAGTTAACGAAAAAGCATTTTCACATAAGAAAAACAATCAGGAAAACAAGGATGTAGAGGTATTGCTTCCTTACCGGGGAGCCATGGCGTTTGAACAGTTACGCCATCAAACGGATAAATATGCCGAGAATGTTCAACGTCCGAAAGTATTTCTGGTAACCATGGGCAACCTGGCGATGAGACGTGCAAGAGCTCAGTTTACAGGCAACTTTTTCGGATGTGCCGGTTATGAAATTATTGACAACAATGGATTCAATTCTGTAGAAGAGGCTGCAACTGCCTTCAAAAATGCCGGTGCTGATATTGCGGTGATCTGTAGCTCAGATGACGAATATGGCGACATTGCACCAAAACTGAAAAACCTGTTAAATGATAATGCAATAATTGTTATTGCAGGTTATCCTAAAGCTATAATTGACGATCTGAAACAAAAGGGCATTGAATATTTTATCCATATGCGTTCAAATGTTCTGGAAACATTGAACAAATTCCAGGAATTATTAAAAATTGATAAGGATTAATTGATGATCGTATAGACAAGGCATGCCTTGACTCTACCACCCAAATTATTTACAACGAAAACAATACAACAACATATGAAACCCAATTTTCACAATATAAACATCAATTCCGGTTCACAGGAATCTGTTGATATTAAAACCTGGGAACAGAGCAACAACATTTCCAGGGATTGGCAAACGGCGGAACGTATATCCGTAAAAGGAGTTTATACAAAAGCCGACCTGGAAAATATGGAACATCTTGGCTATGCTGCCGGATTGCCGCCATATCTGAGAGGACCATACTCCACGATGTATGTTATGCGCCCATGGACAATTCGTCAATATGCTGGTTTTTCGACAGCTGAGGAATCAAATGCATTTTACCGCAGGAATTTAGCATCCGGACAAAAAGGATTGTCCATAGCATTCGACCTGGCCACACACCGTGGGTACGATTCTGATCATCAGAGGGTTGAAGGGGATGTAGGAAAAGCAGGTGTTGCTGTTGACTCTATTCTGGATATGAACGTTTTGTTTGATCAGATCCCACTGGATAAAATGTCGGTATCCATGACCATGAACGGAGCTGTTATTCCTGTACTGGCCTTTTATATTGTGGCTGCACTGGAACAGGGTGTTTCTTACGAACAAATGACCGGGACCATTCAAAATGATATCCTTAAGGAATTTATGGTAAGGAATACTTATATATATCCTCCATTGCCTTCCATGAAGATTATTGCGGATATTTTCGAATTCACATCGAAAAAAATGCCAAGGTTCAATTCAATCTCTATCAGTGGTTACCACATGCAGGAAGCTGGTGCAACCGCCGATATCGAGCTGGCTTACACCCTTGCCGACGGGCTGGAATATCTGAGAGCCGGCGTAAATGCTGGAATGGACATTGATTCCTTTGCCCCACGTCTTTCCTTCTTTTGGGGGATAGGAATGAACCATTTTATGGAAATTGCCAAAATGAGGGCAGCCAGGATGCTCTGGGCAAAGATTGTAAAACAATTCAATCCGAAAAATCCAAAATCGCTGGCATTGCGTACCCATTGCCAGACTTCAGGGTGGAGCTTAACCGAACAGGATCCATTTAATAATGTAGCCCGTACATGTGTAGAAGCCATGGGAGCCGTGCTTGGCCACACCCAATCCCTTCATACCAATGCACTTGATGAGGCCATTGCTCTTCCTACAGATTTTTCTGCAAGGATTGCAAGAAATACGCAGATCTATATCCAGGAAGAAACCAACGTTTGCCGCAGTGTTGATCCCTGGGCCGGCTCATATTATGTTGAAACCCTCACCAATGAAATAGCACATAAAGCCTGGAAACACATTCAGGAAATTGAAGAACTGGGAGGTATGGCCAAAGCCATTGAGACAGGAATCCCTAAGATGAGGATTGAAGAAGCATCGGCCAGGAAACAAGCCAGGATAGATTCCTATAAAGACACCATTGTCGGAGTAAACAAATACCGCCTGGAAAAAGAAGATCCTATTGATACACTTGAAGTAGACAACACTGCTGTTAGGGAAGCCCAAATCAAACGATTGAATGAGTTAAGAAAAAACAGAAATGAGGAGGAAGTGAAAGCTGCCCTTAAAGCGATAACCAAAGCCAGTGAAACTGGTGAAGGTAACCTTCTGGAGCTGGCAGTTGATGCTGCACAAAAGAGGGCAAGTTTAGGAGAGATATCAGATGCTATGGAATCCATTTTTGGAAGATACAAAGCTGAAATTAAAGCCATATCTGGAGTGTATTCTTCAGAAAGTCAGGATGATGAGAGTTTTAAAAAGGCTTGTGAACTTGCTGATAAGTTTGCAGACGTGGAAGGTCGGCGACCAAGGATCATGGTGGCCAAAATGGGACAGGATGGTCATGACCGTGGTGCGAAGGTAGTTTCCACAGGTTTTGCTGATATTGGCTTTGATGTGGATATCGGGCCACTTTTTCAAACCCCCGAGGAGGCTGCAAGACAGGCAGTTGAAAATGACGTTCATATACTTGGAGTTTCCAGTCTTGCTGCCGGACACAAAACACTGGTACCTCAGGTGATCAGTGAGCTGAAAAAGCAGGGTAGGGAAGACATCATAGTTATCGTAGGTGGAGTAATTCCTGCACAGGATTACGACTTCCTTTATAAAACAGGAGTCCTTGCAGTTTTCGGACCAGGATCGGTAATTTCGGATGCAGGTATAAAACTCCTGGAACTGATGATCGATACAAGATCTTAAATGAAATTTCTTTGTGGTTTTAGAGACAAGGCATGCCTTATCTCTACCTTGCGTTTTTAGAATGATTATGAATTAGGTTTTTAGGTATAAGAATACCAAAAATACCTATATTTGTGGCGTTTGAAGAACGGTCGATTTTGTAGCTAATGGTAAAGAAAGTATTTAAAATATTTGGAATAAGCCACGTTGTTATTGCAGTATTTTGTATGCTTATCGGAGTGGTCGTTGAATTCCACCAGGTACACATTTACAAGAATAACATTAGTTTCTGGCAACTTCAGGCGACCAAAACGGTTGATCAGAAATCCAAGAAAAGTATTCAACCAGATAAAGGTGCCATTACTATTTATACAACCGATGATGTTAAAAATGATTTGCTTTCCATTACCGGACAGGTAAATCTGCATCTTTTCGAAAACACAATTTATTCGAGGTACCTTTTCGACCTCATTACATCAGAATACATTTACGACAAAGTACTTCGGGGCCCTCCCGTAAGCTAATATTTTCCCAGGATTAAATTTTATTTATTGCATGCTGTATTTATCAGTTCTGGTCAATAACACAGTATGTATCATCGTTTTAAACAATTTTTATCAATTTAAATATTATACAAATGAAGTCAATCTATCAATTTGCAATAGCAGTATTATTTGTTTTAATGGTAAATCAGACAAACGGAAACATTTTAACTGAAAGCGACTCAGTCCTGATGGGTGGAGGTTATGCCAACGATATTTATTACAGCATGGCCAACGGAGAGATCCATTCTGTGGAAAGAACCAATTGGGACATTGCTTTTTTTACAAACCCATTTTCAGCAGGTATTATAACCAATGATGGAAATGGCGTTGAACTTTATACCTACCCCCTGGATGATACGTCAGGGTGGTCAACCCTAGATACAACGGGATTATCAACCTGGACTGTACTTTATAACTCCACTGAACAGTGGGAAGAGGGAGCATTTAATCGAAACGAACTTGGACATCCGGACTATGGGTGGTGCAAGTACAATTCAATTACACACGATTTAATTGGTGACTCACTATATATCATAAAATTTAGTGATGGTAGTGCTAAGAAAATGTGGATGGAAAGAAAACACTCCATTGCTGGTACATTTTATTTTAAGTATGCTGATCTCGACGGTTCAAATGAAGTTTCAGAAGTTGTTGACTGCAGTGCTCAGGCAGATAAAAACTTTCTCTACTATTCCATCCAGAATCAGGAAATACTTGACAGGGAGCCAGCTTCAGATTCCTGGGATATTTTATTCACCAAATACATGGGAATCCTTGATGGTGGAGTACCTTACCCTGTAACCGGAGTGATCAATAACGTCAATGTTCCGGCCAATCGTTTTGATCAGGTTGATCCAAACTTTGATGAGTGGTTTACAACACCTTTCGATTCATCGAAAGTTTCCATAGGCCACGATTGGAAAGAGTTTAATATGAATACCTTCAGTTATGACATTCATGATTCAGTTGCTTTTTTTGTAAGCGACAGAGAAACGAATGTCTATAAACTGGTTTTTAATAAATTTGATTATACCATTGGTAATGTCGTTTTTGAAAAATCAGTGGTTAGCCCTTCCAATGTTAATTCCATTGCAAAGGATAGCCAGTACCTGGCCTATCCTAACCCGGCTACCGATTATCTGGTAATTGAAGCAGTTGGAAGCGAAACAGCTGATGAAATTACCATATTGGACATTACCGGAAAAACGGTATTCAGGACTGAAAATGTAATTCAGAATAACAGGATAAACCTGGATGACCTGAATCCCGGGCTCTACATTCTTAGCATCCGTTCAGGACAAAGTAGTTACACTAAGAAAGTTGTTCTCCAGAATAAATAATGAATACCAGTTTTTATTATAAATATGGATTGTTAATGGTTGTTCTGTTGGCTATGTATCCTATATTTGGCCAGCAGGCAACTATTACCATTATCGACGAAAAGACGGGAGAGAAGGTTCCTTTCGCTCATGTATGTTTTGAATCCATCGAAAACGGGGATCAATTACATGCTATAACTGATGAGAACGGAGAAACCATTAATTCTGTCAATCAAAATTCCGTAATTGCGGTTTCATTTGTTGGGTATGAGACTTTGTACGATACCATTATTCCCGGTGAAAAATTTACATTTGAATTGACTCCGGCCATATTTAATATGAATGAGGTGGTAGTTACGGCCCAGTATTCTCCCCAAACCATTGACAAATCCATCTATAAAATCAAAGTAATCGGTGTAAACCAAATTGAACAAAAAGGAGCTACCAACCTGGGTGAGATCCTCACGCATGAACTTGGAGTGAGGGTAGGACAGAATGGTATTTTCGGCTCCAACATGAGTATTCGGGGATTGGGAGGCCAGCATATAAAATACCTTGTGGATGGTATACCGGTGATAGGCCGGCTGAATGGTGAAATTGACCTTGGCCAGTTGACTGTAAATAATATCGATCATATTGAAATTATTGAAGGCCCGATGTCAGTGGTCTATGGAAGCAATGCACTTGCTGGTGTCGTTAACCTGCTAACTTCAGAAAATGTTAACGTACCCCTAACAGCCAATGTTAAAACATATGTGGAATCGGTAGGGAATTACAATTTTAATGGGTCGGCATCCTTGAGCAGAGGAAAAAGCATTTTTGGATTCTCAGGTGGAAGGAATTTCTCGGATGGATATTCACTGGATGAGACAAAACGTTCCATGTTCTGGAAACCGAAACGTCAATATACTTTTAGTGGATATTATGTATACAGGACCCCAGGTTACAAAATCAAATATTCCAGCAGGATGTTTAATCAGTTGCTGCTTAACAAAGGAGATGTAATTTCACCGTATTTTGCCCTGGACAGCTATTTTACAACCATAAGATTTACAAACAGCCTTGATTTTCAAACAAAGATCGGCGAACACCGGTTTGTGAAATTACAAGGTGCATATTCCATCTACAACAGGCAGCGAAACACCTATTTTAAGAACCTTCACACCCTGGACAAAGTACTTTCAGAAAATGCAGGAGATCAGGATACAACCAGGTTTGATGCTTTGATCTTCAGGGCTGAATTAAGCAAAAGTACACTGGAAAGTAAGTTCAATTATCAGTTGGGATTGGATGTTAATGTAGAATCAGGTTCAGGAGTGAGGCTGGGCGGTGATAAACAAATTGGCGATTATGCGGCTTACCTGAGTCTGAAGTACAATCCGTTGCCATCAATTACCATTCAACCGGGAGCCCGGTTCATCTACAATACCAAATACGATGCACCTCTTGTGTATTCATTTAACCTGAAATGGGACATTGGTGAATATTATATGCTCAGAAGTTCCTATGCCCGTGGATTCAGGGCACCGTCATTAAAGGAATTGTACCTTTATTTTGTGGATGTAAATCACAATGTCCAGGGTAATTCCGAATTGAAAGCTGAAGACAGCCACCATATTATTTTTGCCCTGGGTTTCAAAAAAGAAAAGGGTAAAACAACATATGGGTACGATGTTGACCTGTTTTACAATAATGTGAATAATTCAATTCAACTGGTTAGAATAGGGACTTCTGATGGACTGTATTCCTATGCTAACATATATAACTACTCCTCCCAGGGTTTCCAGCTTGAAATGTTTTATAACCTTTATCCTTATTTTGAGTGGAAAGTCGGCCTTTCAGAAACCGGACGGAAAAGCATTATCAGGGAAAATGAACCTGACTGGGATAAATTCCTATACAGTACCGATATCAATACCAGCATATCCTATAATTTCAGGAAGATCAACTCTGGAATTTCACTGTATTACAAGTATACAGGAGAACTTCAGGAGTTTTACGAAAATTTAGACGGTGAGATTGTAACCGGTCTTTTCGGGGATTACCATACCATGGACCTGACCTTTAACAGAAACTTTTTTAACCATGCACTTATTGTTACTGCAGGGATAAAAAATCTGTTTGATGTGGTTAGCGTGCCGTCAACTCAAAGTGTAACAGGAGGTGTTCATACCGGAGGACCGGGAGGTTCAACCATCGGATACGGACGTTCCTGGTTTATTAAAGTATCCTATAGTTTTAATAAGTTCTAAGTATGGCCAGAAATCTTATAGTATTATCCGTTATATTGGTTGTCTTGACTTCCTGTTTTAAGGAGGATGATCCAATGCCCTCTTTTCCTGAAAATACCACTACCATTGAAATGAACCAGTATTACCAGTACCAGGTATTTTTCGATCTGGGAACAAATGAGATTGTTTCTTCCAATGATAAAAGCGACTGGGACCTGGCCTTTGAATGCGCTGACAGTTCATGGCATATCTTGTTGAATACTTCTGCCTTTATGATGGCCGCTAACTCAGGATTAAAAGAATTTGACGCTGTTACTGATACTGTTGGCCTGGACTGGAAATTCGATAAGTCGGACGGCAACCCGGATTCTACTGCAATCGGAAACTGGCTGGAAATCACCGGTACAGATACTTTATACCTGGATTATGTTTATGTGTTGGATCGCGGACTTGACCATGTCGGGAATTACAGAGGCTTTAAAAAAATTGTTTTTTCAGAGGTAAATGCAATGGGGTACAGATTCCAATATGCAAATCTGGATGGTTCGGAAATGAATGAATATTTTATAGCACGGGATCAGGACAGGAGATACATTAATTTCACATTTGAAAATGGTGGTGAAACACTGGCACTGGAACCCGGGACCAATGAATGGGACATTTTGTTTACCATGTATACTACCCTCCTATACACCACAGAAGGGGAGCCCTATCCATATATACTTACAGGTGTTTTGTCCAATTATGATGCAGTTGAAGTTACCATGGATTCAATTACATCCTATGAAAATATTGATTATGAACATGCCCGGGAACTTTCGTTTACAACCAACAGGGATGCTATAGGGTATGACTGGAAATACCTGGACGGTGATCCAACAGGAGGAGGATCCTTTTCATACCAAATCCATGAACACTGGAATTACATCATTAAGAACAGAGAGGGGGTGTACTTCAAACTCAGGTTTGTACGCTTCTACAACGACCAGGGAGAAAAAGGATACCCGACATTCACTTATTCGGTTTTATAAAAAAGATCATTTGCCTTTTTTCCAACTGGGACATTTTTTCGCTGATTTGTATTTCTTCTTGGAGGAAGCTGTTTGATACTTGTTTTTTTCCTTGCTATGGTCTACATAAATATTCAAGTCTTTACCAGATCTGCAGGAACAAGCTAAAAATGCCAGTACAGAAATTGCTAAAATTAGTCTTTTCATGTGAGTAAATCTTTGAGCTCTTATTTTGAACCAGGTAAATAGAACAAGCTAATTACCTCAATTATTGTACGCAGAGGTGATTTGTACTTTACAGTGTAAAATTACAAATAATTTTATTACTGCTTTCTTTCTTTATGACAACTTATGGTCGGTTAAGGTTGGTTAATGCACCAATTTGAATGGGATTCACGTAACAGGAGTGTCAGATAAAAAAATTTGTAAATAAGATCAGATTATAAATCCAGGTTGTACTGTACCTTGTATTCCATAGTGTTAAGCTCAAGGGCGATGAGGTTCCCGAAACCTTCACGGTTAGTCATGTAGCATCCATTATCCAGGTCGATAAATTTGTAGGATCTGTTTTTGATACTCAGGTCAATAAATTCAAGGCTTACCGGCACATGGCCATGAATGATACGTTTGTATTCTATTTTGGAACTTTCAATTTCATAATCCCTTACCCATAACATTGATTCTTTATCGGCAAAAGGATCTTCTTCTCTGAAATTTAAGCCAGCATGAACCAGAATAAACTTATCCAGTTCGATATAATATTCCAGGTTTCTCATCCATTCAAGATACTCTTCAGGGAAAAGCTTCAGATCTGTAACACCAAAACTTTCAAGGGTTTGCTTTCCTCCGTGGAAAAGCCACTCTTTTTTTCGCTTGTTTTTTTGCTTGATCCCCAGAACACTTTTCAGGTTTTTTTCATCAATAACTGACTTAAGGAGGTAGTCCTCATGATTTCCCAGCAACAATCGAAGGTTATAATCTTCTCTCTGCAGATGCATCAGGTAGTCAATTACTTCTTTTGAAGATGGACCTCTGTCGATGTAATCACCAAGAAAATACAGCCAATCGTGTTTCGATGGCTTGATCATATCTTCTATCAGCGCCTTGAGGGTGTTGGCACAACCGTGTATGTCAGGGATTACCCAATGTTCTCTCATTTTTATCGCCTGCAAAAATATCGATTTTTCTGCATTTAAAAATAATAATGGCAAATATTCCTTAAAAAGTACTTAAAGTGAGCTAGAATTATAAGTACTTATAATTATCATTTAGCAAGGATTCTCCTGAAAGGCCATTTAAATTGATTTAATAATTCATCGAAAATTGATTTCTCAGTCGTAAGCTTCTTCGAAAAGCCAAGGCACTTCTCTTCCCGCAAACTCAATCACCCCGGTCATTTCGACCGGAGACACGAACATTGTAAAGTGTCGTAGGGAGAAACCCTGTGATTCAACCTGCTTACATTTGATACTGCGGCAAGTTAAGGATCATCTCAACTCCAGTAACTCTAATATACTCCAGGCACTTTAAGTACTTTAGACACTTTAAATTCTTTTCAACCCCACATACTTAATACACTTTTAACCTATCCATTTCTATTTATAAGGAATATCCTTCTATTTTTGTCACGATTTAAGTATTCCAATACAGAAAAGTACATGACAACTATAAATAGCAAAAAAACACTATTGATGATCCTTGACGGGTGGGGAATCGGGAACAACTCCCAATCGGATGTAATTTACAACGGAGATACCCCCAACATGGATAAACTGGTGCAAAACTATCCAAACTCTTATTTGTTAACCAGTGGTAAAAATGTTGGCCTTCCTGAAGGCCAGATGGGAAATTCAGAGGTGGGCCATTTGAATATCGGGGCAGGACGAATTGTTTACCAGGACCTGGTAAAGATCAACATGGCAGTAAAGGACAACAGCATTTCAGAGAATGAAAAGCTGGTGGAGGCTTTCTCTTATGCCAGGGAAAACAATAAAAGTGTTCATTTTATAGGGCTTGTTTCCGATGGTGGTGTTCACTCCATGGATACACACCTGTATAAACTATGCGACATTACAAAGGATTATGGCCTTGAAAAAGTATACATCCATGCTCTTACCGATGGCCGGGATACAGATCCCCGAAGCGGTTTGGGTTATGTAACTGATTTACAAAAACACCTGGATACTTCAAACGGTGTTATTGCCTCTTTATCCGGAAGATATTACACTATGGACCGTGATAAACGCTGGGAAAGAATAAAAGAAGGTTACGATGTACTGGTGTCAGGAAAAGGCAAAAAGACAAAGGATATTTTACTGGCTATTCAGGAGTCATATCAAAATGAAGTAACCGACGAATTTATCAAGCCTATTGTAGTTGTTGATGAAAAAGATCAACCCCTGGGAACCATTCGTGAAGATGATGTGGTTATCTGTTTTAATTTCCGGACCGATAGGCTGAGGCAGATCACGACCGCCTTAACTCAACAGGATTTTCCTGAACATGAGATGAAAACCATTCCTTTGAAATATTATACCCTCACGAATTATGATGATACCTTTAAAGGCATAAATGTAGTTTATGGAAAAGACAATGTCCAAAATACACTTGGGGAGCTGGTTTCAAAAGAAGGCAAAAATCAAATCCGGATCGCTGAAACTGAAAAATATGCCCATGTTACCTTTTTCTTTTCAGGAGGCAGGGAAGAAGAGTTTGAAAATGAAAAAAGAATCCTTATTCCATCACCAAAAGTGGCAACGTATGATCTCCAGCCTGAAATGAGTGCCTTTCTGGTGAAGGATGCCATTGTTGAAGAGCTGTATAATAAAGAAGCGGATTTCGTCTGCCTGAACTTTGCAAATGGCGATATGGTCGGGCATACCGGTATTTACAAATCAATTATGAAGGCTGTAGCTGCTGTTGACCAATGTGTGGGTGAGGTAGTGGATGCCGCACGAAAAAATGGTTATGATGTGATGATCATTGCCGACCATGGCAACGCTGACAATGCTGTTAATAAGGACGGTTCTCCAAATACAGCTCACTCCTTGAACCCGGTGCCATGTATTCTTGTATCGGAACGATTTGCAAAAATAGAGAACGGTATTCTTGCTGATGTTGCTCCAACATTGCTTACCATGATGGGTATGGAAATTCCTGAAGAGATGACCGGGAAAGTCCTTGTTTCTTAATTGAATAGGACACTTATCTTTATGATTTGTTATGATTCATTATGATAACGTAATAGGATCATAAAAACTCAGTTTTATCAGTCAAATCAGTGTATCATTTAAATCGAATAATGATCCCGCACTTGCAGGATGATTGTTTATGATTTGCTATGATTTCGTATTTGACCATAAGCCTTTAACTCAACCAAAGTACCAGATCCATATTTGATTAATCGCTTTCATGATTTATGGATATTTAACATTATACTCAATTGTTATTTAATAACTTCGCAAATTCATTTAATTCTGCAAAGAAATTCGGCATGAATTCATACAACAAACTTAACAACATCCTTGGCTGGATCATTTTTGCCCTGGCTTCAATTGTATACATTTTGACCCTTGAACCTACAGCCAGTTTCTGGGACTGTGGAGAGTACATTGCCACTGCCTACAAACTTCAGGTAGGCCATCCTCCGGGGGCACCTTTGTTTCAAATGATCGGCCGGTTTTTCAGCATGTTTGCCTTTGGCGATACGGCCAATGTTGCTAAAATGGTTAACCTCATGTCTGCATTTTCCAGCAGCTTTACCATTTTATTTTTGTTCTGGACACTTACCCTTCTTGGAAAGAAACTGGCTTTACGCTCTGGTGAAATGAGTGAAGGTAAAATGTATGCAGTCTTTGCCAGTGCAGCAATAGGTTCGCTGACCTATACATTTTCTGATTCATTCTGGTTTTCAGCTGTTGAAGGTGAAGTATATGCCATGTCCTCCTTCTTTACAGCCCTGGTTTTCTGGGCAATATTAAAGTGGGATGATAAGGCGGATGAAGCACATTCCGCCCGGTGGTTGATTTTTATTGCTTTTATGATGGGTTTGTCAATTGGTGTCCACCTTCTAAATCTCCTGGCCATACCTGCTATTGCATTTGTTTATTATTTCAGAAAATACGAAAAGACCAATTACAAAGGAATGATCGTGACATTTATTGTTTCAATTATTCTGTTGGGAATAATCATGAATGGAATAATCCCATGGATTGTAAACCTTGCAGGGTATTTTGAACTCTTTTTTGTGAATTCAATGGGGTTGCCTTTTAACGTCGGCACCATATTATACTTTCTGGTTGTTATAGGTGGCATTGCTTTGGGCATCCGTTATTCACGGAAAAATTCAAAAACTTTACTCAATACAGCCTTGTGGGGATTAACATTCATTTTGATCGGATATTCCTCTTTTTTCCTTTTGATCATCAGATCCAATGCAAATACACCCATCGATGAAAACAATCCTGAAGATGCCATTAGTCTTTTATCCTACCTAAAACGTGAACAATACGGCGACTGGCCCATTTCCCACGGCCAGTACTTTAATGCACCTGTTGTGGACAGAAAAGACGGAAATCCTGTTTACAGGAAGGATACGGAAAAAGGGAAATACGTTGTTATCAATAAAAACGAAGGGGTAAAACCGGTTTACGATCCTCAGTTTACCACCATCTTTCCGAGGATGTGGAACCATACCGAACAGAGGTACATTGATGATTACAAAGTATGGAGCGACTTCAAGGGAATTAGTATCCAAACCACGGATGATTATGGTGAACCAAAGACGATTCAAAAGCCCACATTCCAGGAAAACCTGAGGTATTTTTTCAGGTACCAGATCAATCATATGTATTTCAGGTATTTTATGTGGAATTTCGCCGGACGGCAGGACGACAACCAGGGCATGTCAGACAGGAAAAGCGGAAACTGGATATCCGGTATTCCTTTTATTGATAATACCAGGCTTGGCCCGGTCCTTGACACACCTGAAAGCCTGAAAACAGAAGCACACAACAAGTTTTATCTGCTGCCACTATTGCTTGGTCTATTCGGTTTGGTCTATCAGTTTAGAAAAGACAAAAACAATTTCCTTGTGGTGGGCCTTTTGTTTTTGATGACTGGGCTTGCGATTGTAGTCTATCTGAACCAGCATTCTCCGCAACCCAGGGAAAGGGATTATGCCTATGCCGCTTCCTTTTATGCCTTTGCCATTTGGATCGGTCTTGGGGTTTATGGATTGTTTGATCTGTTAAGATCGAAGATGGATCAGAAAATTACTGTTTGGGTTGTGTCTGGTGTAAGCCTGATCCTGGTGCCTGGTATCATGGCCAAAGAAGGCTGGGATGATCATGACCGTTCAAACAGGTATTCCGGATTAGCCATTGCTAACAATTACCTCAATTCCTGTGCACCAAACGCTATTTTGTTTACCAATGGCGATAATGATACATTCCCATTGTGGTATGCACAGGAAGTGGAAGGAATCCGTACTGATGTCAGGGTGGTTAACTTAAGCCTTTTAAATACCGAATGGTATGTTGAGCAAATGAAAAGGAAAGCTTATGAATCCGATCCTGTTCCTTTTAGTTTACCCTGGGATCAGTACAAGGACGGAACAAGAAACTATACCTACTTTATTGAAAATGAAAAAATTACCGGCCATGTGGAATTGAAACAGCTGTTTGATATCCTGAAAAACAATCCGGACAGGCTGATCATGCAGACACGGATTGGTTCACTGGAATATTTCCCTACGAAAAAAGTGAAAATTACCATTGATTCAGCCCGGGTTGTTAAGACCGGTACTGTTAATCCTGAGGACGCTCATCTGATCGTAGATGAAATTAAATGGACATTAAGAGGTTCCGGCCTTACTAAAAACCACCTGATGGTTTTGGACCTGCTTGCATCGAACAATTGGGAGCGGCCGGTATACTTTGCTTCAACAACAGGAATGAGTTCTTATGTTGGTCTGGAAGATTATTTCCAGGTGGAAGGATTAACCTACAGGCTGATACCCATAAAAACAGTAAGAAATGATAATCAGCTGGGACGTGAAGGCACCGACCAGATGTTTGATAACATAATGAATATGTATGAATTCGGGAACATTAATGATCCAGATGTATTTCTTGATGAAACGAACCGAAGAATGTGTATGAATTTGCGGATCAATTTTAACAGGCTTGCTGATGGATTAATTAAAGAAGGGAAATATGAACAGGCAAAACTGGTCATGGATAAATGCCTGGAAGAAGTACCCGATCATAAAGTTCCTTTTGACTATTTCTCTTTACCCATTGCAGATGGATACTGTAAAATTGGAGATAAGGAAACAGGAAGTGCCATCTACTCCACTATGCTGGATCATGCCTCCGAGCAGCTTGATTTTTATTTCAGGTTTACCGGTAAAAATGCAAAAAAGTATGAGTTTGATAAACGGCAGGGAATGGCCATCCTTCAGATGATCATGAATGATTCCAACAAGTATGAGCTGGACGAAATATTCGACAGGGCATCCGGAATGTTTGAAAACTATTATTCATTGTATTCTCAATAATCAAAAAGGATCATTCATTAGTATTTCACAAATCAAATGAGAAGGCAGTTAACTGAAATAATCCAGGACATTATCTCCTGGTTTTATACACCTTTTCAAAAGGTGATCCCTCCGGAGACTTTTCGTTACGGAGTAACCGGTGGGTTTAATACCCTGCTTGATATTTTTCTATATTTCGTGTTTTATAATTATATCCTGGCCAAACAGATTGTGGATTTTGGTTTTGTAGCCATTAGCCCTCACATTGCTGCTTTCCTATTTGTTTTTCCTATTACCTTCACCACAGGTTTCCTGTTAGCCAGGTACATAACCTTTACCAGTTCACCCATTCGCGGACGGGTACAAGTATTTCGTTATGCTGTGACTGTGTTGGGTGCAATATTACTGAACTATGTATTGCTTAAACTTTTCGTGGAGTATATGTTCATCTGGCCGACCGTAGCGAAAGTGATTACTACTGTTATTGTTGTTACATACAGTTATATGGTTCAGCGGTATTATACCTTTAAAACCGGTAGTTTGGTGAGTAAGTAAGATCTCTCAAAGGTTTTTAGTAATAATATTATGGCCGGTTTAACGGGCTATCCGCTTTAGTGCCGTTTGGACTGTGGTGTTTTGCAATGCCATACCGGGGTCTTCCTCTGTCAGCCCCGATACGTCAGCAAAAAATCCACAGTCCATGCCGCCAGCTATCGCTCCTATCCCTACCGGGGGGTGAGCCATTTAATAGATGTAAATAAATTTTGTACTGACTCACTAGTGTTATATTAATAGAATATTGGTGAACTATTGACATTTGTTTCTTAATGAAACTCGCCCCGGGCAGGGATTGGAGCGGTATCCCGCCGATGAATGGCTTTATATTTTTGTTTGTATAGCGGGGCTGACAACGGAAGCCCCCGCTATGCTTACAAAAATAAAAGCTATGCAAGGTGGATATATCGTAAAGCCCGTTTAGCCCGCCTTATATTAACATTATCTATTCACCTTTTAATAAATAATATTGGGATAGAATACCTCTACCGTCTGAACGGCTGCCTTTTCCAATAGGTAAGCACACGCCATAACCATTCCAGAGGGCCATATAAATAATGTTTTAACCAAAGAGGAGATAGTACAAGAATTATGATCCATACTGCAAATACAATAAGGATCTGTATTGATCGTTCAACCTGGCCAAATAACCCCAGCCCGTGTCCGTAAAATATAAAACCACAAATCACCGACATGAGGATATAATTGGTAAAGGCCATTTTCCCCACACTTGATAAAATATTTTTGAATCCTGTAAATCTTACGGATTTAACGATCAGCATGATCACAGCGGTATAACCCAGCGCAATAAGAACACTTCCTACATAGTTAAAAATGGATCCTAGAAACATTGAAAAATCCATGATCCAATCTACTTTGAAATTTTGATAGATCCCTGTTCCAGTAATGATGTATCCTATTGAAAGGCATATTGCAACCATTTTTATATAAAACTGCTTAGACTTTTCAGCAGAAAGAATTCCCCATTTATAAAGCGCCATTCCGAGCAGCATCATGGACACAACACGCCAAAAGGATTGCCAGAAGAACAGGAAGGTTTGCAAAAACAATGCTCCGGGTGCCCTTATTTCCATTTGTTGTATCCAGCTTCCCTGCATGGCAATAATTTCAGCCTCTACTTTTTCTGCAGCGGGTAGCCAGCTTTGCATGTTTTGGTTGTAGGATTCTTCAGGCCAATGCTGTACGGTCATGCCGGTAAAGGTTAGTAAGATAATAGGAACAATATAAAACACACTCCCGATTATAAGTAATGTTCCCGGCTTCTTTTTCCTGAAAAGAAATACCAGGAATCCACAAAGGCTGTAGCATACCAGGATATCTCCATACCAGATCAGATAAGCGTGAGCCATACCGAAAAGAAAAAGCCAGAAATTCCTTCGATAATGCAAAGGCCCCGCCTTTCTTCCCTTACTTAGAGCGCGTTCGGTAAACAATACAATTCCTGCTCCGAAAAGCATTGAAAAGATGCTCATGAACTTTGCTGATGCAAACAGATCACTCAGGATCCAGATCCATTTGTTCAGTCCGGTCAAATCGCCGAAAGCAGTTGGATTTATATATGCAGCCCCGATCATGGAAAAGGTCTGAATGTTCATGATGAGAATACCGAGTACGGCGAATCCTCTTAAAACATCAAGGGAAACAATGCGTTGACCTGGTAAAGTAGATACAATTTTTGGTTTTGAATGGTTCATGGATTTAATAATTTAGTTTTCGAATCAGATTAACATTTGTTATTGATCAGCCAGACTAAAAATCCGGTCCATCAATTTCCATTTCTCCCCGGGTTTTGCCATTGGTAAGGCTTTCTGGTATTCCCACATTAGCTTTTCCCATTGTTGCACCTTTGGATTTTTAGCATCCATTTTTGCTTTGGATTCAAATGAGAAATTCTCTTTCACCTCTATGATCATAAAAAGACGATTACCAGTTAAATAGATCTCCATAACCTCAATTCCCGCATCCCTGATGCTTTTTGTGATCTCAGGCCAGATCTTTTTATGGTATTGTTTGTATTCCTGGATTTTTGCAGGATCGTTTTTCAAATCCAGCGCAAGACAGTACCTCGTCATATGGTTTTTATGGAAATTTTAAATTGAAATATGTATCTGATGCAAATATATAAAATCGCCAGAATATAGAACTTCTTTAGACCCGCAATTGCTAAATGGTACATTTTTTTATTTTTGCTGATAATTGATTATTCATAACTATGGCTAGAAAAAAGGTTTTTGTCAGTGGATGTTTTGATTTATTGCATAGCGGCCACATTGCATTTTTTGAAGAAGCGGCAGGTTTTGGTGATGTTTATGTTGGTCTGGGATCCGACAAAACTATTTTTAATTTAAAAAACAGGAAAACCACCTATAACGAGAACGAGCGATTGTATATGCTTAAATCGCTTAAGTATGTAAAAGAGGCATGGATCAATAAAGGTTCCGGGAATATTGATTTCATGGACGAACTGAAAGAGCTTAAACCTGACATCTTTTTTGTTAATGAAGACGGTGAAGGAGATGCAAAGAAAGAATTGTGCAGGGAACTGGGCATTGAATTTAAAGTGAGCCATCGTATCCCTAAAGAAGATCTTCCTGAACGGTCCACAACCAGCATTAGGTCGAAAAGTATTGTTCCATTCCGGCTCGACCTTGCCGGTGGCTGGCTGGACCAACCTTTTGTATCAAAACATTTTCCCGGATCGGTGATTACCATTTCCATTGAACCGGACTATGATTTTAACAACAGAAGCGGAATGTCATCCAGTACCAGAAATAAAGCCATCGAAATCTGGGGATACAGTTTGCCTGACGATGATCCGGAGAAACTGGCAAAGGTCCTGTTTAGTTTTGAAAATCCTCCCGGTAAAAAAGAGATCAGCGGTTCACAGGATTCCATCGGGATTGTATTCCCCGGGCTCAATAAAATGTATTATGAAGGAGATTACTGGCCCCAATCAATTGACAAATGCCTGGACGAAGACATTCTGAGTTGGATTGAAAGCCGTCTTTACTTTATTCCTTTATCGCCTCGAATGGGAGGTTATGATGTTCTGGGCAATACAGTTATAAATGAATCCAATGCCAAAGATCTTGCCGATGCTGCCGACAATGTATGGGAAGCTATTAATAAAAAGGATGTTGGTTTATTCGGGGAAAGTTTCAGGAAATCCTTTGAGGCTCAGGTGGCCATGTTCCCGAATATGGTCAATGAAGAAGTATTGGAAATGATCCATAAATACAAAGAGAAAGCACTTGGCTGGAAGTTATCAGGAGCAGGTGGCGGAGGGTATCTTGTGTTGGTTTCAGAAAATGAAATACCAGGATCCATTAAGGTAAGCATCAGGCGCTAGCATTGTCTTTTTTGTTCTTTACAAAGTACATGTCAATCTCTCCTTTACCTTTTGCTTCGATTTTACCGCGATGATAACATTCATACTGATCTTTGATGTTTTCATAGGTCGTTTGAGAAATATTTACCCTGTCCACTTCACAACTGGATTCCATTCGAGCTGCAATATTAACCGTATCGCCCCAAATATCGTACTGAAATTTTTTAATGCCCACAATACCAGCTATAACCGGACCTGTATGGATTCCGATTCGTAATTCAAAAAACGGCTTTTCTTCACTTTGTTTCTTTGCTTTCAATTGATTCATAAAAAGTTGAATTTCCAAAGCGGCACGCACAACATCCACCGGATTTGTATCATTAACTACAGGTAACCCTCCCGCACACATATAAGCATCACCTATGGTTTTAATTTTTTCAATGTTGTGTTTTGATATGATCTCATCGAAATGTTTGAAACAGTAGTCAATTTCATCCACAAGCTCCTGGGGTGACAATTGTTCGGCCATTGAGGTAAAGCCTTTAAAATCAGTGAACATAACCGTAACCTTGTCGAAGTGCCGGGCCCGGGAACTGCCTTTGTTCTTTAATTCTTCAGCAGTTTCGGCAGGGAGAATATTCAGCAGTAACTCATCCGACCGCTCTTTTTCATCATGAATCTGTTTGTTTTTTATGGAAAGTTCATTCCTGGTTTTTCGAACGTACCTGTACCTGTGAAATATGCCAATTGCAAGAATGAGTATCAGCAGTCCTACAGCTGAAATGGAATTCCTGATGATTTTCTGTCGTTTTATGTTTAATTTCTGGACTTCAGCATCCAGGGTCAGCAATTCGATTTCCTTTTCCTGTTTTTCATTTTCATACTGATCAATTTTACTTAAAGCTTTATCTTTTTCAATGGTAAGGATCGAATCTTTTAGCGTGCTGTATTTTTGGTTGTAAATAAAAGCTTGTTCGAAACTATTGGTCCGGGCAAAAAGACTTGCCTTTTTTTCGTAAATTTTAATCAGGTAATACCTGGCACCTAGCTTATTGGCAATTTCTTCAGATTGATTCAAGTATTGCAGAGCTTTATCCGAAAAGCCCTGATTATCATATATGGCAGCCAATCCATTTAAGGAACTGATGATACCCAAATCATCATCCAGTTCGGTTGAGAGCCTTAAGGCTTTGTTTTCGTGATATAGGGCTTCATCATACATGCCTAAGCGATTATAGGCCAGTGCAAGATTATGCAAAGCAATGGAAAAATCCATTTTATTGGCAAGCGTATCCTGCAGAGCAATTGACATCTTAAAATAGCTAAGGGCTTCGTAATCTTTCAATAAATCGTAGTAGAGCAAACCGATATTTCCATAATTATGGGCCAACCTGTAATCGTCTCCCCTGTCTTTGTTAATCTCGGCAGCCAGCAAGTAATACTCCAGTGCTTTTTCGCTTTGTTTCATATCTGAATACCTGGACCCCAGGTTATTGTATATTTTTGCTATCCGTGCACTGTCACCGGATTTTTCGTATATATCAAGTGCTTTTATAGCGTAATTGATGGATTCATCAAACTTCCCGATAACAGCCAGAGTTATGCTATAATTGTTATACAAATCTCCTTTTATCTCTGTGTAATTATTTACTTCAGCAATGGCAAGCCCTTCCTCATATTTTATAAATGCTGAATCATACATTCCTTTTAGATCGTACGAAATCCCTATCTGCATATTAAGCCGGGCAATCATTTTATAATTATTTTCCTGTTGAGCTATTTTTAATCCTTCTTTGGAATAATGCAATGCTGTTTCGGTATCATTATACACGGTTTTGTAGATCTCATCCAGAAATGTTTCCAAAAGAAGACTGTCATTCGGATTTGAACTTATCTCTTTCAGTAAACTATCTACTTCCGATTCATAAGCGAAAGATGTTAACGCAAACGTATTAAGGCAGATTAATAAAAGTAGCAACCGTCGTAGCCTTTCCATCTTTGATCTATATATGTATACTATTTAAATATATGGTTAGAAATCATAAAGAATATTAAGAACTGAACAATGTATACAAAGAAATGTTTTATAAACTAATCGTATACAAGCATTATTATGAAAAATACTACTTCGTTATTATTAACCATTGCATTTGTTTTTTCTGTTTTACAGGTTCTTGGTCAGGAGAGTAATGATGACCAGGCAAACTATATTTCAGTCATTAACCAGGAGAGATCTGCAAAAGACCAGCTTTTTAGCAATCCTGAAGAATCTCCCTTATCTCCCAGCGACATGGAAACCTTCGAGTCATTAAAATACTATGATGTTGATGAAAGTTACAGAGTCACTGCCCAGTTAACAATTTTTGAAGATAATGTACCGGTAATGTTAACTACTTCAAAGGGTGGTGAAAAACAGGTCATGAAATACGGCACCATTATGTTTGAACTGAAAAATAAAATGTACACTTTATCGGTGTTTCAGAATAGTAGCTTTCCGGAAATGTCAGATAACCCGAATCAATTATTTGTTCCTTTTAAGGATAATAGCAATGGATCAGAAACCAACTCAAATGGCCGATATGTTGAACTGGAGATTTCAGAAGGGCAAAATACAGTTGAGATAGACTTCAACCGGGCCTACAATCCTTACACTACATATAACAATCAATACGAAAGTGTTGTTCCTCCTGATGAAAATGGTATGCAAGAACTCATTTTAACTGGAGAAAGAAAGTATGAAGACCGGTAAGGATGATTTTCTATTTTTTATTTAGATTTTCGAGCGGTTTACTGCAAGAAGTGTGATTTCCTGCTCTTTACCCCTTAATTTAACGCTTCCTATTTCCTGGAGGTCATATTGCTCCATACCATTCAACTGATTGATCAGGTCTTTTGAAACCAGCAAGTCTTTCTCGTATGTTTTACAAGCCTCTTCAATACGGGCAGTGGTATTGAGCACATCCCCCATAAAGGCAATTTCCCGTCGGGAATAACCCAACTCACCTGTGATTGCTGTTCCGCCATGCAGTCCTGCTTTGAATTCGGGCACAATACCGTATTTTGACAAATAATAGTTCTCCCTGCTATGAATTCTTTCTTTGGAAAGGAAAAAACACTCGAGACAATTATTTAGTTTTATGGCGTTTTTCTGCTTCCAGGTTATGATGGCTTCGTCACCGACGTATTTATAGATCTCTCCTTTGGTCTGGCTAACAGGGATGGCAAGATCATGAAAAAAATCATTCTTGAACCCTGAAATATAATTTATCCTTTTTGTTAACGTTATTGAACGATCAAACGGTTTATATGAGATCTTACCTGTTGCTCAGCGGTATTGTATTTATTATTTCAGGTTCAATTTATTCACAAAACAACATTTTTACTTCAGGTTTGATTATAAATGCCAACGGTATTCATATCGAAGGCCAGGACAGTCAATACTGGAGCGGCTCAAGTGGAGAGATATGGGGAACCGGTGGATTGTCGGGAGGAGCTTTTGTGAAACGACAATTAAGTGATCATTTTTATACATCCATGGAACTGAGGTACGTCAGGAAAGGGAGCATTTATGAATTTATCAATGATCAGACTGTTATCAGTTATGAAATTTTAAAGTTAAATTATGTTGAACTGCCGCTTGTATTGGGATATATTTACAGGCCCTATAAAAAATACCGGATCTTTGAGACTGGCTTTTCTGTTGCAAAAATGTTCTCTTCCAGGCTTGCACTCGATGAATTGAACAATAGAAATGGAACTCCCGAAATATCGCAATTCAGGGAATTGGATGTTTCCTGGGTAGGAGCCGCAAAGTTTCCAATAAACCGCCTAAAAGCTAATAATTTACTTTTTGGTATCAGGGTATCTCATTCACTTTTTTCCATCCACGAGTTTTACAAACTATACAACTTCATATACGGTTTGCAATTGGATTATTTGTTTTGAGAATTCAGGTAAATGAACCAGTTATTCCTTACTTACTTTCATTTAAGCCCCAGTCGTATTCCATAAAACTTAAGTTGGCATCCGGGTTCAGTTTGGTTTCAGAATATCGGTTAAGATAATCGATCACCGTACCCTGCTTTGTAAAGTCATCTTTATACCAGTTGAACAACTGTGACACCTTTGCATTCCCTGATTTTATACTGTTCCTTGAAAAGTCATTAATAAACTGGATTGTTTGTTTTTGCATTTGTTTTTCCAGACGATCAGGGAAATAAGCTTCGTTCAGCAATACCGGGCATGAAATAGCTGCACAGACCAACACAAAATGTATCCTTGGTTCGTCAAATTTTTTGCGAATGACCTCGTGTTCGATTTCATTTAAGGTATATTTGGTATTCCCAATGGAAATAAACCTTACCTCCCAGGCCTTTTCAATGTCCATAATGCTCTTTAAGGGATAATGTCTCAGGATCAGGGAAATAGTAAAGGCATTGTAAGCATTGATCCAGAATGAAAGTTGTTCATTGTCGCTCCAAGATTCTTGCGGAGGATTTCCAGATAAAAGTTTCAGGTATGTATCCAATGATTGCTGATTCAAGCGAAAACTTTGGTAATCAACCTCACCTTTTTCATTTACGAATTGTTTCAGCAGTTTGTCCCATTCTGAATGATCAGGCTGCTGTGAATAAGTTGAGTGACTAATGAACAGGATCAGTAGCGAAAAAATCAGAACATGTATTGCTTTCATAGTATTTTTTTATTTTGAAAAATGTTTGTATATAATCTCCTGAACCGGTTTGTTCTGCGGAGTATAGTCTTTGTTGTCTATCCCTCCGACATCACTATGGTTGGCGTACCATTTCCATAAAAATCCACCGGCAAACCAGGGTTTGTCCCAAAACTTTTTAAAAACAGCTTTATAGGCATTTTTCTGGGCAGTAAGATTTACGTCTCCGTCTTCAGGATCCCAGGGTTCCTTGCCTGTAAAGTCAATGCTCTTATAACCGAACTCGGTAAAAAGCACAGGTTTGTTGTATTGTTCATGCATGTTTTTAATGGAAGCAAAATGATTATCCCATCCGTTCAGCAGAGAAAACAGGTTAGGGGTTTTATTTGGTGAAACAGGGAAATAGGCATCGATGCCAATGTAGTCA
Source organism: uncultured Bacteroidales bacterium (assembly GCA_964421215.1). Classification (GTDB taxonomy): domain Bacteria; phylum Bacteroidota; class Bacteroidia; order Bacteroidales; family JAADJA01; genus JAADJA01. The sequence continues at coordinate 94,159 of CAYQWA010000013.1, forward strand.
AGGTTTTGCCAGAAGCCAATGTCCTTAAAGTTATCCCAGTTGGCCGCGTAGGTAAGATCCCCGTCATATACGGTTCTTACTTTCTGAATTAGATTATTCCAGAATTGCGGACGTTGTTCCACGAAATTTTCAAACTCCACACCCATACAAAACAATTCAATACCTGCTGAGTCGGCAAGCTTCGCAAAATGCATAATGTAATTTTCATAATTTGATTCGAAAATTTGCCAGTCCTCCTCATTTTCAAGGGAGAAATCCCCGGTAAAACTGCCGTGCCAGAACCACACATGCGGTTTAAGCAGTATCTTTAATCCTCTGTCCCTTGCAAATTCAATGGAAGCAAGTATACCTTCGGTTTTTTCTCCCCACCATTGAAATTCTCTGTCAAAGGTCAATTCAGGGCTTCCTGGTTGCCCAAAAGCAAATGGCATAAGACAAACGTAGTTAGCATTCAGTTCTTTCACCGGATCAAGTTCCGAACTGCCAAACTCATAGTTAGGTGCCGCAAAACTCACGCCGTTCATTTTTAATTGATTGGATGATATGACTTCAGGCTCATCGGGGCTTTTTGTGCAAAACCATAGCAATACTACCGACAACAAGATGCTGGAAACAGGAGTCATATATTTCATTTCGAATACCATTTTTTTATGGTTTTTTCAACCGGTTTGTTTTGTGGGGTATACCCCGAATGTTGATGACCTCCTGCTAAATCATTATCGGTAAACCATTTCCAGATAAATCCTCCTGCCAGCCATTCTTTGTCCCATATCGATTCATAAAGTGCTTCGTAGGCATTTACCTGTGCTTCCAGGTTTACACCAACATCAGTACTTGTATTTTCAATCTCCCACTGCCGCCATGCGGTTTTGTTAGTACTTCGGTAACCGTATTCTGTTAAAATAACCTGTTTTTGATATTTCGAATAACATTTTTCTATCCCGGGAATTTGATTGTTCCACTTCTTTTTGAGTTTTTCTTTGTCAGGAATTTTCTCGTTTAATAAAGGGAAATATGCATCGATCCCAATGTAATCCAGTTTGTCCCAAAAGTTGATGTTGCGAAAGTTATCCCAGTTCGCAGCATAGATCAATTCCCCGGAGTAAACTTCCCTGACCCGGTCAATTAATTCCGGCCAGAAATCTTTCCTTTTTTGAATGGCTGTTTTAAATTCCACACCAATGCAATACATCTCCACTTCATTCTCTTCAGCGAATTTAGCCAGGTCCAAAACAAAGGAAGCATAATTTTTCTCCCAGAAGTACCAGCCTGTTTCATTCAGGTCATAATCTCCCGGCCATCCATGCCCGTTTACCCACACATGTGGTTTTAACAAAACTTTCAGGTTTCTGTTCTTAGCCTCCTGGATTATAAGCTTCATGTTCTCAGGGCGGTCCCCCCAGAAATTGTCCACCGTGTTGTAATAAATATTAGGATCTCCCGGAGTCATAAATGCCCAGGGACAAAGAGATACCCAATTCGCATTGATGTTCTCAACCGATTGAATGTTGCCCGGATCGCTTTCATAAACAGCCGACACCAGGTTAACACCGTTAATTCTGGTTTTGTGATTAACTTCATTCCCGGCGATCAGAGGAACAATCATTAAACAACTTAATAAACTTTTAATATTGAGCACTTTGAAATCACTGAAATTAATTCTTCAAATATAGTCTACTTATTGAATGTACCTTTAGTAGAATATTGAAACGAAACCTTACAGTGATATAACAACAATACTATTTAATGGTTTCCCGGAAGGTGTCAATTTTATCGAGTAATTTGTTAAAAAACCGGTTGCGTTCACGTGCATTTACCGAACTTATTAAAACAGATTCTTTAAGGATCCCTTTAAAATAATTGCTGATCCCTTCGCAAAATTCGGGATTGGTGGTGATAAGCAAACTCAGAACGTTATAGGTTAAATAAGTTGCATTAAATTTATCCGATTTGATCAGAATGGTATTGTCATTCAAAACCACCTCATTTTCATAAAAACGGTATGAACCTTCAATGCCATTTGGTTCTGTGCCATACAAAAACTTAAATCCTAATTCCGCTTGCTTTCTGATGTGGTTGATCCAGGTATAAAGTTTTTCGCACAACAGGAAAACATCCTCTTTATCCTCAAAAAGGCCGGAGATCCAGTAGTGCTTGATCTGGCTGAAGGTGATATTAAAAGTATCTTCATTCCAGATTTCTGTGGTGGGAATTTTTAATGAAGTGGCCAGTATTTGTTCACCTGTTTTCTTTATTTCAGAATCGAAATCTGCAATTGCAAATTTTTTGTCAGCATGTTGTGGGAACTGAAACAAGGTCTTCTCCCAGAAAAACATCTTAAATGCTGCTATTTCTGAAAACTGGAAATAATGGAAGAGGGGCGGATCTTTTGCCCCATAAATGATCTCATTAACATGGGCTTCCTTTATCTTTTTCAGGTCCCGCAAAACTATTCCTAACCAATGTTTTACTCCAAAATCAGGAGGAACAACAGGGTTGTGCTTAAATATCACATTGCTGGATTTCAGGTTAAATAAACTATCAATAGAAATTTCAAACCTCTTGCTAATTTTCTCCATTTCCCCAATGGAAAGCTCCTTTTCTCCCCGGATTCGACGGTAGGCACTGTCATAGCTAATTTTTAGCAGTTCTGAAAGTTCATCAACAAGGGAGAGGTGGCTGGGCAAGATTTGTTTAACCTGCTGAAACAAAAGTTCCTGGCTGTTCATGACCTGGGGGATTTATTCAAAGATAGTATTTTTTGCAATATCTAATAATCCTGAATATAAAATTTGCATTTTTCCTTAATTGTGATTGAGGGATTTGCATGAATTTGCTAATAACCCTAATAAGACATTACCAAATTCACCAGTTAACTAGACTTCCCCAAAAACTGATACTTGAATTTTAAAGCATGGTTTTTTTGGCCAGGATATGAACGTATATTTGGATGAAATTCAAATGATTACAAAACAAACTGGCATGAATAAACAATACCTAGTTCTATTAAAGATTCTGTTATCTACTGTCCTCTTATTGTTTGTCATTTTGAGTTGCGGTCCAACTAAAAATATCAGGGAATTCAGCAGCGTAAGTTCGTATGGGGGATTAAACCCACAAGCTGACTACATGAAAGTTCATACAAAGGAAGGTAGCCTGTATCTGTTACAAAGCTGGCATTATAATGAAAATTTATCTTTGTTAACCGGTAACGGAAACCTCTTTGATCATGATAGAAAAATTGTTGTTCAGGGAGCAAGAAAACTGCATGATGGAAGCAATGTCTTCGACACCACTTTCCGGATCATGGAAAAAGACATTGCCCTGATCGAAACAAACTCACTGGACAACATGTCCGGTAATTTATCAGCCATCACCATTGTTGGCGTTCCATTCGGACTTTTATCCATGTTTTGCATTATCGATCCGAAAGCCTGTTTCGGATCCTGTCCGACTTTTTATGCTTATGACGGTGAAGATACATTGCTTATGGCTGAAGGTTTTTCCTCAAGCATTCTTAAGGTTTTTGAGAAAAAGGATATTGATATGCTTTATTGGGCTAAAAAAGGAAAACCCTACATGAACATCAGGCTAACCAACGAAGCACTTGAAACGCACGTTATCAGGTATGCGGATTTGCTTGCTTTTCCTGTGAAGAATGATGAAAGAGTATTTGCAACAAAGGATGGCAGGTTTTTTAAAACTTCACACATTAGTTCTCCAGCGAGTTGTATTGCAGAAGAAGGTGATTGCCTAAGTCTGGTTGCTAATATGGATCATACTGAACGCTTTAGTATGGCTGACTCAAGAAATCTGGCCAAAAGAGAGTTCATCGAATTTTCGTTTAAGAAAGTTACATCTGAAGAATATGGTCTAATAATCGGCTCACGGCAAACCCTTATGACCACCTTCCTTTTTTACCAGGGTATGGCTTACATGGGTACACAAGCCGGATCTTACGCAGCCAGAATAGAAAGTGGTGATAAAGATTTGGAAAAAAGGGTAAAGGATGTTTGGGACCTGTTAGGTAGCATTGAGGTGCTAATGGAAAATGAAAATGGAAGATGGGAAAAGGTTAATGAAATTGATGAAATGGGACCAATTGCGGCCGATGTACATCTTGTAAATTTACCAAAATCCATATCAGAAAATATAAACCTGAGATTAAGACTTACAAAAGGATTGTGGAGGATCGATTATCTGGCATTGGCAAAGATCGATGGTGAGGTGACACCTGAAAGAATCAAGCCGGCTTTCGTAAAAGGAGATATGGAGGTCGATGATGATGTTTGTACACTTTTACACGATACAATAAAACCTCTGGTCACCTTTCCGGGTGAAAGGTATGAACTTATGTATAACCTTCCTGAAGGCGAAAACTTTGAAATGTTTATTGAATCCAAAGGCTACTACCTGGAGTGGATGAGGGATGAATGGTTAGCCGAAGAGAATTTAAAAATGGCTGCCCTTATGTTCACTTTTCCTAAACTGTATATGCGGATGGTAGCACCTGATTTCAAAGATGTTGAACCTTCGATGGAAGATAAATTCTGGGGGAGCAGATATGTCAAAAAATAGAAAAATTATAGGCGTGATCCTGGTTCTTATTCTTACAACCGGATGTCAGTCAATTTATGTTCCGTATCAATACCAGACCAGACCTGCGGAGATCGAAACAAACACATTTGGCAGCTGGGTGGAACTTGAAGTTGAAATGCTTAATGATTCTTTTAATTCGATTCATAAAGTAAGTGGAGAATTGCTTGCCCTACAATACGATTCCATGTATGTACTGGTACGGGATTTTGATGTACATTGTTTGAAAACATCAACACTAAAAAGCGCAAAGCTATCTACACATCAAAACCAGGCAGGGACGTACGGTTTAATGACAGGCCTTTTTATTCTACCCAATATTATTGCCACAGCTGCCTATGGATATGGTGGATTTATGATCCTGGCCATTCCAACATTTTTAATGGGAAGTACCATAACACTCATGGAAACAGGTGAAGCAAATATTCTTAAATACCCTAGGGAGAATACACTTCTGGATTTTAAAAAATATAGCAGGTTCCCTCAGGGTATTCCTAAAAACCTTGACTTGAAAAAGCTGACCCTAAAGAAAGAATAAAGATGGACAATATTGTTTATTATCAAACCGCCAAAATTACATTGATCTGTCTCTTATGGATAGCTATTGTTATTCCATGCAACAGCCAATCTGATAAATCAACAATTGACAAATACTCCGTAACTCTTTTCCGAACTTCTTTGGGGTATTCCACTTTAGGTTTAAATGACTGGTGTGATTATTTGAAAGACCTCAAAAAAGAGATGACATCTGAAGGGAAAAATATAAGAAGGTCAGCAATAAGAAATTGGGGGAATGTCATTGATTTGGGATTTATGATACGTACATCTGATCATTTTTCCATTGGATTTGACTTACAATATTTGTATAGCAAAACGTTTTTCAAATACCCTATGGATTATTGGTTAAATTATTTTAATCCCATTGATGATGCGCTGACCTCATTGAGAACAAAAACCGGAATTTACCAGGTGGCTTTCTCTTATTATATCAAGAACACCAAAAAGAGCTTTTATCCTAATCTGACCCTAAGTGCCGGTTACGGAGAAACTACAGCAAAATTTAATCACTCATGGCGTAATTTTAGTTCTGAAGGACACGGCAACGGATTTGCATCTTCTGCTTCCATCGGTTTCGAAGCCGGTCATGGATACATAGTATATCATTTCAGGGTAGGGTACAGGTATTTTGATCCGGATGTGTCTTATGCGGTTTACAGTTCCGCATTGGACGGAAATGATCTGCCGGGGATCAACCTTTCCGGAATCTTTATTAATGTAGGGTTAGCCTATAATGTTAATCCACGAAACCTGAACAGATAACCTGGTGAGCCATGTTAACGAAAATAACATATATCAATTCGAAAGTTGTCAAAGGTCACTGGGACTGGATATTATCAGTCTGTATCCTTACATTTTCTGTCAATTTTGCTACTGCCCAGGATCGATTAATTTTCCAGGACCCTGAAAGCAAAAAATTCAGAGAGCTAAGTTTATCCGGGATTTATTCTTCAGAATATGCCCCTGAATCCGAATATAATGATAACATTCTGAGCTATTATGGATTTTCATTTGATCTTGGTTTAACGGATATAATTGATCTGAAATTTTTCATTGCAAGGGCTTATTTACCCCTGGAACTTGTTTATGCTGAGCATGAAAGATCATCAAGTTATTTTGAGATTTCTTATAAGATTAGCACACGAAATCAAAAATTTGCCCTTTATTTCCCATTGGGAATTCATATTGGTGAATTAATCAGGTATCCATTCCAGCTTAACCCGGCCATTATCTATTCGGTGCTTGCAAAGAAACATGCTGGTATTTCGATAAGTCCGTACTATAATTTTAGAAGTGATGATGAAGAAATCAAGTCTGCCCTTGGGATGAATTTAATTTTTTCAGGAAATACAGAAAACAGGGTATGGTCAGTATGGCCAGCCATTGGAATATGTAAGCAAATTGATCATAATAATGACTTTTGGACATGGCAGGCCGGTCTTTCAATACAATATAAAATAAAGCCACATGAAAACAAGATGGATATATAGCTTAAGGATTCTCCTGTATTTGGCAATTACAGAAGTTTTATTCAGCAGTTGTTCGGTAATCGGTTTTGGGCTGGGATCTGTTATTGATAAATCCACCCCTAAATACTCATGTGTTGGTGCGGATGGGCTTGACGAAATTCGACTCAACAGAAGAGTATCGGTTTTTATGAAGGACAGTTCATTTGTACAGGGAATATATAAAGGATATGAGGTTGCACCCCACCTTGAATATGATGATGTTTACAATGAATTTACTGAAAAAAGCCTGGAAAATCCTAACATACCTAATTTAGAAGATAGCCTGAGTATTGCCTTTAGAAATAGCGGACTGAGGCTTACTGGTATATTTATGGGTTTTGGAATAAATAAAATGTATTTTACAAATCCACCAGGAAAACAAAAATCCATGGTGATAATGGATGCTTCACATGCTGAAGTATTTTATAATGGAAATGCATTGAATTACACGGTTTTGAAAGCAATGATGCAATGTTATGAACTGCCTGTAAATGCAAATGTCATTATTCAATCCGATGACCAACGATTTCATAATATCCAAGCCTATAAAATTGAGAAATTAGAAGTTCACAATAAAAGAGATTCCAAATTGTATTTATTTGGAGCCGGACTTTTCCTTGATACCATTCTGGCCATTATCATTACTCATGAAATAGCAAATTCATTGCGGGAGATTGAGTTTAGGATTTGAAAACTATGTGAATGTAAATATATATGGAGTTCCCTGAAAATCCGAAATAGAGTAGGGAGTGCCAGCCGAAAAACTAAAGAGTAGGCAAAACGAATACACAATTATCATGAAAAAATTACTTTTGTTTATCAGTGCATTTTGTATTTGTAGCCTGGCTGCTACACAGGCACAAACAAATAAGGGAAACTGGCTTTCCGGACTCTCATCATCTTTAAATATTGCAGGAGCAGGTTCGGATTTGATGGGGGTAGGATTTTCCAGTTGGACAACTAAAAGTGATGCCGCTGGATTTGAGGAACATGATCCTGACAAAACAAGCAGTATAAACCTTTTGCCAAAGTTTGGTTATTTTGTCACGGATAACTTTGTTTTCGGTGTTGATGTTAGCCTAATGACTTCAACTACGAAGAATGGCGGATCAGATTCCAAATCCATCACTACCATGTTTGCAGGAGGACCTTTTGTCAGGTATTATTTCCCTGCTGAAAAAGCAATGCCCTTTTTTGAAGTAAATGGATCATTTGGTGGAATGAACAATAAATATGATCCCGAACAGGGTGAAACAACAACCTACAAATCTAGCATTATGATTTATGGGGGTGGAGTAGGTATCGCTGCACCAGTCAGTGACAAAATCACTTTCGATGTTTTGATAGGCTACAATTCGTTTACAATGAAAGACAAGGAAGACAATGAAGATAATTACAGAGATGTAATTAATACCATAGGCGTCAAACTTGGATTTATTATATTTTTGGGAGAAGATTCGTAAATAGTTCCCTGACAGGAATAAAGAATATTTGAAATTTATGTAAAATCTTTTGACTTATTAAAAAAGATTTCCGTTCTTTGCACTCCTTTTTGAGAAAATAATAATCTGTAAAGAAAATAGTCATGGCGAATGTATGTCAGATAACAGGTAAGAAGATGATGGTGGGAAACCATGTATCTCATGCTAACAATAGGACCAAAAGAAGATTTTATCCAAACCTTCAGAAGAAAAAATTCTTCATCCCTGAAGAGGAAAAATATGTTACCTTAAAAGTTTCAGCAGCAGGTATTCGTACAATCAATAAAAAAGGAATTTCTGCCGCATTAAAAGAAGCTAAGGAAAAGGGATTTTATAAATAGTCCTGTTTGAAAAGATATTGAATGCTGTTGCCTTTTGGGGTAACAGCATTTTTTTTTCAACCAAAGTGGCAAAAGAAATTGAAAAAGAATTCGTTAACATAAATTAACTCAGCCGTTTGGTTATAAAGCATAATTTTGCGGGTAATGATTTTGAATAAAACTCTCTTATTTTTTATCTTTTGGATTGGCCTGTTTGCAACTACATTTGCCCAGGCGCAAGATGATGAAAAATATGTACAGTTTTCAGGGATTGTTGTTACGGGCGATAGCATCTCTCCGGTTTCTTTCACCAATATCGTTATCAAAAATACCTGGCGCGGAACAGTTGCCGACTATTACGGGTATTTTTCTTTTGTCGCCAGAAAGCATGACACCATTGTTTTTTCAGCGGTAGGCCATAAAAATGTTGACTTTATTATACCTGATACCATCACTGGCGACCGTTATTCTCTTATACAGGTTATGCCTTCCGACACTGTATTGTTACCTCAAACAGTAATTTATCCCTGGCCTTCCCGGGAAGAATTTAAGGAAGCCTTTCTTTCGTTTGATGTGCCTGATGATGATTATGAGAGGGCACGAAAAAACCTTGAAGCCTCAAAAATAAGAGAACTAGCTGAAAATTATCCCATGGATGGAAGCATGAATTTCAAGAACTCCATGCAGTTGCACCAGGACCGGCTGTATTACATCGGACAAACCCAACCCATCTCCATCTTAAACCCCTTTGCCTGGGCTCAATTTATAAAAGCCTGGAAAGAAGGTAAGTTTAAACGAGAAAAAAACTGATATTTGCAATTCTTTTGTTGAGTACTAAGTTTTATAATTAATCGTTGTAAAGCTTAAATCAGTGAGACTTTGATTTTGAAAGTCGCAGACGCATTAAAATCATTAAGTCGAACTGATCCCGACTTCAAAGCAAGTCGGGATCTAAGAGGGTTTTATTCCCTGCCGCTTGCGGCGGGGAGATTAATTGTTTTTCCGGCCAATTAATATGATGTCGGGATGGAAAGATAAAACGGGTGAATGAATTCATGAGGTATATTTTATTGATCATAATTGTAGGGATTGTTTTTACAGCAACGGCACAGGAAAGGGCACTTGTAACTGGCAAGGTAAAGGATGAAAGGGGCAAAGCGCTGGAATTGGTGAATGTTGCGATCTCAGGCTTGCCAGGTGGCACATCTACCGACGCAAAAGGCCGGTACAAACTTACGGTTCCTGCTAACACTGAAGTTATTATTGCCTTTAGTTTTGTGGGATATCAAATGGAAGTAGAGCAGATAAATCTTTCTCCCGGAGAAGAAAAACAGATCAATAAAGTCCTTCGAAGAGAAACCACCAATCTTCCTCAGTTTGAAGTCCAGGATGACCAGATACGAACCAGCAACCTTCAACGGATCGATCCTAAACTGGCTTTTAATGTAGTATCTGCATCAGATGGTATATCCACCCTTATTAAGACACAACCTGGTGTTGCATCAAGCAATGAATTAAGCTCCCAATATTCGGTAAGAGGAGGTAATTTTGATGAAAACCTGGTTTATGTAAATGACATAGAAATATACAGGCCTTTCCTTATTCGGTCAGGTCAGCAGGAGGGACTTAGTTTTGTTAACTCCGACCTTGTTTCATCGCTCTTATTTTCTGCCGGAGGATTTGATGCGAAATACGGCGATAAGATGTCCTCTGTCCTCGATCTGCAATACCGTAAACCCAATGAATTCGGAGGATCTTTCTCTGCCAGTTTGCTGGGTGGCTCTATCCACCTGGAAGGAACCATGGATTCCAGCCGGTTTACCTACCTGCTTGGTGCCCGTTATAAAACCAATCAGTACATCCTCAATGCGTTAGAAACACGAGGGGATTATAAACCTAGCTTTACCGATATACAGGGATTGTTTACTTATGACCTCTCCAGTAAAATCGAATTATCGTTTTTAGGTAACATTGCCAGCAATAAATACCAACTCATTCCTGAAAGCCGGGAAACCGATTTCGGAACCTGGAACCAGGCTAAACGATTGACCATTTACTACGATGGCCAGGAAGTGGACCAGTACTTAACTTACCTGGGAGGGCTGACAACTACCTACAAACCAAACAAAAAGACAAGGCTGAAGTTAATTGCATCGGGATACAACTCAAGAGAAAGTGAAACTTATGACCTGCTCGGACAATACTGGATCGGGGACATTGAGTCGGATCTGGCCAGTGAAAATTTCGGAAATGTGGTTGAAGCACAATCTGTAGGAGGGGAATTAACCCATGCCCGAAACCGCATGGATGTTTATGTATACAACCTTGCACACAAAGGAACAGTTGAGTTGAACAACAGTTTATTGCAGTGGGGCCTAAAATACCAGCATGAAGAAATTACCGATGAAATGAACGAATGGATCCTCATTGATTCTGCAGGTTTTTCATCGCCAAGGCCTTCAGATTCTATCGGGTACATTGATCCCCTATCGCAGCCATATATACCTTTTGAAATCTATGATCTTATCAGGACAAATACATCCATATCCTCCAACAGGTATACTGCTTTCCTACAGAATACATGGGGCATTGATCCTGATAGCTCAAAATTTGTACTAACGGCCGGTGTTCGTGCAAACTACTGGGACTTTAATAAGCAGATCGTTGTTAGTCCAAGAGCAACATTGTCCTTTAAGCCAGAATGGGAAAAGGACGTTCTTTTCAGGTTTTCAGCAGGTCTGTATTACCAACCGCCTTTTTATAAAGAATTAAAAGATCTTGACGGTACCATCAACCCAGACCAAAAAGCACAATCCTCTATCCACTTTGTGGCTGCCAGCGACTGGAACTTCAGGGCCTGGGACCGCAGCTTTAAGTTTGTTAGTGAGATCTATTATAAGTACCTCGACAATATGGTTCCTTACCTTGTCGACAATGTAAGGATAAGGTATTATTCGTTTGACCGTTCTTACGGTTATGCAGCCGGTATCGACCTTAAAGTAAACGGTGAGTTTGTTAAAGGTATTGAATCATGGGCCAGCTTGTCGGTTATGAGTACCCAGGAGAATATTTACAATGATAATTACATCAACGATGCGGGTGAAGAAATAGATCCGGGTTTCATTCCAAGACCCACTGACCAACGTGTAAACTTCAGTATGTTTTTCCAGGATTACCTTCCAAAAAATCCATCCTATAAAATGTCTCTGACACTTCTCTTTGGCAGCAGTCTGCCTTTTGGACCACCAAAATCACCCAAGTACCAGCATACTTTGAAGATGCCATTTTATCGACGGGTTGATATTGGATTTTCCAAAGAGATTGTTGGAGAGTTAACCCGTTTCGGACCAAAAAGCCCTTTCCGCTTCTTTGAATCCATGTGGGTTACATTGGAAGTGTTGAACCTGCTACAGGTAAACAATACCGTTTCGTATCTGTGGACTACCGATATTTATGGCCGGCAGTATGCGGTTCCCAACTATCTTACACCGCGGCAGTTGAATGTTAAATTGATCACGAAGTTTTAGTTTTTAGTTCAGAGTTTAGAGTTCTGGGTTCTGGACTCAGAAATATGGTAAGGATTTTGCCCCGGGCTTTAGCCCGGGGAAATAAATTTTCATACTATTATGGCTTTAACCATTAATTTAGCCAGGTTCTGAGTTTTAGTATCTGTGTAAATCAGCTAAATCTGCGTCATCTGCGTTCTATCTCAATAAATCAAACGTGTCCAATGCAATCGCCAGTTCCTCATTGGTAGGCATCACCACGACTTTTACTTTGGAGTTTCCCTTTGAAATATCTGTCGCTGTTGATCTCAGGCCTTTGTTTGTATCATGGTCAAATTCAAGTCCGAGGTATTCAAATCCTTTACAGATCTCTTCACGGGTTTCATCCCCATTCTCACCTATTCCTCCTGTGAATACGATTACATCAACACCACCCATTGCAGCAGCATAAGCACCGACGTATTTCTTTACCCGGTAATGGAACATATCAAGAGCAAGTTGAGCTCTGTCATTGCCCTCTGCAGCTGCCTTCTCAAGTTCCCTCATATCAGGAGAAATTCCTGAAATGCCATAAACACCGCTTTCTTTATTGATGAGTTTGTTCATCTGGTCGATGCTCAGGTCTTCTTTGGCGGCAACATAAAGCAGTGCACCTGCATCAATATCACCCATCCGGGTTCCCATGATCAGTCCTTCAAGTGGAGTAAGCCCCATGGAGGTATCCGTTGATTGTCCGTTTTTAACTGCAGCAATGGATGAACCATTCCCTAAATGACAGGTGACGATCTTAGTTTCTTTAATGTCTATTCCCAAAAATTCACATGCTTTCTGCGCAACATATTTATGGCTGGTTCCATGAAAACCATAACGACGGATCTTATATTTTTCATACAAACGGTATGGCAGTCCGTACATATAGGCATGCTGTGGCATGGTTTGATGAAATGCTGTGTCAAAAACTCCCACCTGAGGTACATCCGGCAACAATTCATTGATGGCATATATCCCTTGAAGGTTTGGTGGGTTGTGCAATGGAGCTAGGTCAATGTTTCTTTCCATGGCTTTAATCACTTCAGGGGTGATGGGTACACTACCACTAAAATCTTCACCGCCATGAACCACCCGGTGTCCAACAGCCTGGATTTCATTAACATTTTTCAGAACTCCTACCTCCTTATTGGTCAGGATCTCAATTATAGTTTTTATCCCCACCGTATGGTCAGGAATACTTTTTTCAAACTTTACTTTCTCACCCTCTCCAGGAGAATGAATAACAGCAGATCCTTCCAACCCGATCTTTTCAACAAGTCCTTTTGCCAGAACCTCCTGTTCGGGCATTTCTATCAATTGGTATTTGATGGATGAACTGCCACAATTGAGTACAAAAACCTTCATAAGAATCACATTTGAAGCGGCGAAATTAGACAGGCTTTTTGAGTTTACCAAGATTAGTTGTTAAAAAATTAACAATGCTATCTTATTAAGAACAATTACATATTATATTTAGACTGTTAATAAATTAGAGTCAGCTATTTTGCCGATTTGAAATTTATTTTAAATTTGCCATCCGTGTTTGTTAACTAAATAACAAAAGCACTTTACACGGCTTCAAAACAAATAAAACAAATAAAACAAATGAAAAAAATTCTGATCCTTTTGGTAGTGATTTTACCTCTTGTTATCAATGCACAGGACGATAAGAAGTTTGGTATAAAATTCAGTGGATTTGTGAAGAATGATATCTTTTATGATTCCAGGCAAACTGCTGATGCTCGTGACGGTCATTTTCTCCTTTACCCAAAAAATGAAGAACTTGATTTTAATGGCGAAGACATCAATGATGCAAGCAAGTTTAATATTTTATCCATCCAAACAAGACTTAAAGGTGCAATCACAGGCCCCGATGCTTTAGGTGCTAAAACTTCAGGATTAATTGAAGGGGCATTTTTTGGCAACATCGGATCGGACATCAACGGATTCAGGCTGAGGCATGCTTTTGTGAAATTAAGCTGGGAAAAATCAGAACTTTTGGTCGGACAATTCTGGCACCCCATGTTTGTTACATCTTGTTTCCCGGGCACTGTTTCATTTAATACGGGAACTCCTTTTCAACCTTTCGCAAGAAATCCTCAAATCAGGTTCACAAAAAAGTTTGGGAAAGTGAAAGCTGTTGCTACATTGGCAGAGCAGGTAGATTTTAAGGACGGTGGTCCAATTGGGGGAAGTACGAGTTACATTATCAATGCCGGTATGCCGGAGGCTAATTTCCATATCGAATACCAATGTGATCATGTTCTGTTTGGTGCCGGTGTCAACTATAAAACACTTGTGCCACGACAGTCTATCACAAACACATATGCTGGCGAATTTGAACTTAGCCCGATTGTATACAAGACAGATGAAACCGTTACAGGAACCAGTTTTTTCTCTTACTTAAAAATAAAGAGCGACCCTGTAACCGTAAAACTGTACGGTGTATTAGGCGAAATGATGTATGGAATGACAAACATTGGCGGTTATGCTGAGCATGAATATATTGTTGAGTCTTTTGAACACAACGACAATACCCTCCAAAGAACAACCAACATTACCTATACTCCAACTGGTACCATGTCGACCTGGATTGATCTTCATACCAACGGAAAAGAATGGCAGTTCGGATTATTTGGTGGATATACCCAGAACCAGGGAGCGGATGAAACCATTGGTGGATTAAACTACTCCCGCGGAAGCAATATCGATTATGCCTACCGAGTTTCACCAAGGGTAGTATATAACAGCGGGAAATTCCGGGTTGCACCCGAAATCGAATATACGGTAGCCGCTTATGGTACACCCGATGAAAAAGGAGTTGTACAGGACTCGCAAGAAGTGGCCAACTTTAGATTCCTCATTGGTGTGTTTTATTTCTTTTAATAATTGAAAAAGTGTATTAACAATATTATATTAAAATTTAAACATTAAGCTATGACAAATAAAATCACAAGCTTTGCCGAATATCTCGAAAAATACAGAGATAGTGTTGCTGACCCGGATGGCTTTTGGGCTAACATTGCAGAAAGCCACTACTGGCAAAAAAAATGGGACCAGGTACTTGATTGGTCCTTCGATGGCAAAGATGCTCCTGATGTAAACTGGTTCGTTAACGGAAAACTTAACATTACTGAGAACATTTTCGAAAGGAACATGTTCCAGCGTAAAGACCAGGTTGCTATTATCTGGGAACCCAATGATCCAAAAGAGAAGGAAGTTAAGCTTACTTATGGTGAGCTCTTTGAAAAAGTAAAAGAGTTTGCCAATGCACTGAAAAAAGCTGGTGCAAAAAAAGGCGACAGGATTGCTTTATACCTTCCTATGATTCCTGAATTGGCAATTGCTATGCTTGCTTGTGCCAGGATTGGTGCAATTCACTCCATCGTATTTGCAGGATTCTCTGCGAATGCACTGGCCGACAGGATCAATGATGCCGAATCAAACATTGTTGTTACATCCGATGGTGGTTATAGGGGAACCAAAAGTATTCCTCTTAAAGGCATTGTAGATAATGCACTGGAATCTTGTCCTTCTGTTAAAACTACAATTGTTTACAAACGTACTGGCGAAGATATTAATTGGGTTGATGGCCGTGACATATGGTGGCACGACCTGATTGCTGACGTTGACAGTGAAAACAAAGCTGAAGTGATGGATTCCGAAGATACACTCTTTATCCTCTATACTTCAGGATCTACCGGAAAACCCAAAGGTGTTGTACATACCACGGGTGGCTATATGGTTTTTGCAGAATATACATTCAAAAATGTATTCCAATACAATGATGGGGACGTCTATTGGTGCACGGCAGATATTGGCTGGGTGACAGGTCACTCTTACATTGTTTATGGACCACTATTGACAGGTGCTACCAGCATCATGTTTGAAGGTGTTCCAACATGGCCGGATGCAGGAAGGTTCTGGCAAGTGGTGGAGAAATATAAAGTAAACCAGTTTTATACTGCTCCTACAGCTATCAGGGCACTTGTTCCTTTTGGTGAAGAAGCAGTTACAAAATATGACCGTAGTTCATTAAAGGTTCTGGGTACGGTTGGGGAACCAATTAATGAAGAAGCCTGGAGATGGTATCATGATATAGTTGGCGAAGGACGTTGCCCGATTGTGGATACATGGTGGCAAACTGAAACCGGTGGTATTATGATCACTCCTTTGGCAGGGATCACTCCTACCAAACCTTCATTTGCAACCTTGCCTTTACCTGGTATTCAACCCATTCTTGTTGATCCGGAAGGAAAAGAACTGAAAGGAAACAGCGTTGAAGGTATTTTGTGTATTAAATTCCCATGGCCCGGTATGCTGCGTACAACATATGGTGACCATCAGCGTTGCTACCAAACCTACTTCTCTACATTTAAAGGATTATACCTGACCGGTGACGGGGCAAAACGTGATGAAGAAGGGTATTACCGTATTATTGGCCGTATTGATGATGTTATCAATGTGTCAGGTCATAGGATTGGTACCGCAGAAGTTGAAGATGCCATCAATCAGCATCCAAAAGTTAACGAATCAGCTGTTGTTGGTTATCCTCATGAAATCAAAGGTGCTGGTATTTATGCTTATGTAACCTGTGAAGAACTGTCAGATGCTGAACTGGAAACCATTGAAGCTGAGATCAGAGCTACCGTTACAAAGGTTATCGGACCAATTGCAAAACCAGATATGATTCAATTGGTTAGTGGATTGCCTAAGACACGTTCAGGTAAGATCATGCGTCGTATCCTTCGTAAAATTGGAGAAGGTGATGCATCTAACCTGGGTGATACCTCTACATTGCTTGATCCAGGAGTGGTTGATGAGATCATCTCCGGTGCAAAAGTAGAAGTGAAACGATAATAAATATTTTGAAAGTAAAAAGACATCCCTCAACAGGGATGTCTTTTTTATTTCATCTAAAATTAAATAATGATATTACGAATGATTAATAACATTATAGTTTAAGTTATTCCTGCACACCTATTCAGGTCAGGGAAAAATAAAGAATCTCCTACCTGTTTACTTTGTGAGTCATTATTGAAAAAAGAATTGCTTACATTTGTTTAAGTGGTATTTGTTACTGCATGCAGACAATTTGTGCCTTTAAGCTAACTTTATGCTACAAGTGATGTAATTCTGGTTTTGACAAGTATGAAAAGGTTCTATCTGAGAATATTACTTCCAACAATTCTAACAATTTTATTGTTTATTCTAACAATTTTCTTAATAATTATCCCACGTTTCCAGCAAAATATTATGAATGGAAAGCGGGAAATGATTCAGGAGCTTACCAACACAGCATGGAGTATTCTTTCAGAGTTTGAAACCGAAGAGAGAATCGGGCTACTTACTCATGAAGAAGCACAGAAAAATGCGATATCGAGAATTGAGTTCTTACGCTATGGCGATGAAAACAAGGATTATTTTTGGATAACCGATACCTTTCCGAATATGGTCATGCATCCCTTCAGGACCGACCTCAATGGGAAAGATCTATCCAATTTCACTGATCCGCATGGGAAAAAATTGTTTGTTGAATGTGTTGAAACAGTTAAAGAATCGGATCAGGGTTATGTGAATTACATGTGGCAATGGAAAGATGACTCCCTTCACATTGTTCCAAAGTTATCCTTTGTAAAGATCTTTAAACCCTGGAACTGGGTTATCGGTACAGGTGTATATATTGAAGATGTTAAGACAGAGATTTCGGCC
Organism: uncultured Bacteroidales bacterium; assembly: GCA_964421215.1. Lineage (GTDB taxonomy): Bacteria > Bacteroidota > Bacteroidia > Bacteroidales > JAADJA01 > JAADJA01. Next base: position 111,870 of record CAYQWA010000013.1, read on the forward strand.
CTTACCAGAAGATTGCTATGGATATCTGTTGGCATATCCATATTAACTGCCCTACTGCTATTTTATATTATCAAACAAAGTCTGAACATTGAACGCAAAAGAATTGAAGCGGAAAACGATTTAAACGAATCCAAAGAAAAATACAGAACTCTTGTTGAGGCGGCAACCGAAGGTTTATTGATGGTTGTTGACGGCAAAATCAGCTTTGCCAATGCCGTGTTAAATAAAATGATAGGTTACGAATCTACCGAACTCATCCATTGTTCGCTCGATGAAATAATTAGTGAGAATAACAATAACGATATCATCGATATTTTCTTAAAGAATCCTGTAATTAAAGAGGGGCAATTCGAGTTAAATCTTAAAAAGAAAAGCGGTGGATTTGTGGAGGTGCTTGTTACCACATCAACAGCCATGTTCTTTGGTAATATGGTGGATATATTTATTGTTAGAGACATAAGTATCGATTGGAATCAGACCATTTCCAACCTCGAATATCAAAAATTGATTAGTACTTTAAACCTGGGCTTTTTTAAAGTAAGATTCGATACAAAAGGTAAAATTTTGTTTGCCAACGAAACAGCCATCCGAATTCTTGGATTTGAGAGCTTTGACGAACTATCTGATGTAAATATCCTGAAACTGTTGGCTGATCCGGAAGAAAGAAAGAGCCTCAGAAAATACCTTTTAGCCAATGGCTACATAAAAAATAGAATTATTACAATAAATCCTCAAAACAAAAACAGTTCAATTGTTGCTGTGTCCCTTGTAGTAATTGATACCGAAGATCCTAGACATTTGGTTTGTGATGGGATAATAGAAGACATAACTGCGCAAGAAAAAGAGAAAACACAGTACGATAACCTGATTACAGATTTAAAATCAACTAGTTTTTTACTTGAGCAAGACATTAAGGATTATATTATCCCTTTTTATTCAGTAGATATAGAGTCAACAATAGGTGAAGCAGTTAGAATATTGTCGACGCAGAAAACCGATTGTTTATTGGTTACAAAAAATGAAAGTGATTACATCGGGATAATTTCGAATGACGACATTCAAAAACGGGTGCTATCCTTAAAACTGAACCTGGACAATCCCGTCTATTTAATCATGAGTTCCCCAGTTGTTTATACTAGTCCGGATACTCCTGTCATAGATGCAATTAACACCTGCGAAGAGAAAAATATTAACCACCTGGTTGTGATTGATGAAACCAATACGATTAATGGCATTTTTAGTACAAAAGCAATCTATAAGAATTTCACCAACTCTCTCTCACTTTTCATTGACAAAGCAGGTAAGGCAAATACAAGCGATGAATTAAGGCATTGTTACAATTCATATCAGCTATTTATAAAACCACTGATAAACAGCGACATATTTATTAAACATATTACCAATCTTACTACCTCATTTTCCGATTCGGTTATTAAAAGAATTATTGAATTATCGATAAGTAAACTAGGTGAGCCACCAGTAGATTTCTCTTTTATATGCTTGGGCAGCGAAGGTAGAAAAGAAGAAAGTTTATTTACTGACCAGGACAATGCTATCATATACGAAGATGTCCCTGCAGATAAAGAAGCTTTGGTGACAAAATATTTCCATCAACTGGGTGAGATGGTTTGCGACTCATTAAATCATGTAGGTTATTCGTATTGCAAGGGCAATGTGATGGCAAAAAATACACAGTGGAACAAACCAATAAGCATCTGGGAAAAGTATTTTACAAACTGGATAATAACTCCCGAACCTCAGAATCTCCTCGATGCGATAATTTTCTTCGATTTCAGAAATGTATATGGCAGCGAAGAGTTTGCAGAACGATTAAGGAAAACGATCAATGCTTTGATTTTGCAACAATCGGTTTTTCTGTATCTTCTTGCTTTCAATAGCTTTAAAACTAAAACTCAAAACATTTCTACAGGTAACATTCGATCGGAAAGTAATGCAGAAAGGATTAATTTAAAAGATAGTATTAGTCATATTATCATGTTTGCTAGAATCTATTCCCTTCAAAATAATATATGGGTAACGAACACAATTGAGAGGTTAAACGCATTAAAGTCAAAGAACATAATTGAAACAAGGACTATCGATGAAATTATTTTCGCCTACAACTTTTTAATGAAACTTCGTTTCAAAAACCATATTAAACTATTGGATAACAACTTACCCTTATCGAATATGGTAAATGCAAAAGATTTACTGGATATCGAAATTTCTATTCTAAAAAAAGTGCTGTCTCAACTTTCAGCATATCAGAACAAACTCAGTATCGATTTTCGATTAAGCACTTAATTGGTATTTATTCAAATCGAAAAATAGGCATTCCGCTTAAAACTTTTGTGCTCATTACTCTGCACAATACCCAACTGATTAGTTAGCAGAATCGTATTTCCAATATACAAAGGTTTTTGATTAAAATGGCTATGACCGTAAATCCAGAAATTAACATTGCTAGACTCAATAAAATCGGTTAAATCAACACAAAATGCCGCGTTGATAGAGCTGTTTATATGTTCAGGAGAGTTGCACAAATGTGATGGCATATGATGGCTCACTACAATCGTTTTTTCATGCAATTCTTTTACGGCTTGTTGAATAAACTCAAATCCTTCGTTGTGTAATATGTTGTATTCTTTTGTTTTGAGTTTTTTATTCTTGTTTAAGATGTTTGTAAAATCAGCAACACCTTGTTCAATATTTCTTTCATTGATGGTATTGATTTTTGTCCATAAGGTGCTAAAAACGAATCGTATGCCTTCATAAATCAAAGCAACATTATTTACAATATTGATATTATCCCTTACTTGAATATTGTATGAATTGCTAAATTCAGCGATATCCTTGTCGTAAAATTCGTGATTTCCTGGTACCCAGAAAACTTGCTTGTAATGATCAGAAATAAAATCAAAAAAAGGGTCGTTAAAATACTCATCATGAAGCGGAACAATATCTCCGGCCAATAACAATACTTCACCGCTAACCTGAAGCGGCTTTTCTGTTAAGTATTGGTTGTTTTCACCAAACTCAAGGTGTAAATCAGAACAATACTGAATTCTCATAGAACTTTTAGGTTGACTTTGTACCAATCCAAAAGTAATGAAAAAAAGCCGTCCCAAATAATGAGACGGCTTTAATATATGTGTTAAATTATTTTAATCTGCATCCACTTGTTCCATTGTTCTCTTGTTCACATTGTCTTTCTGTGTAATAAGAGATACTACGATTAATGTAAGAAGTGCAAGTGTGAAAGAAATGATCGCTGGATTGTCAAGTCTGTGTAATGCATCGGCTTTATCAGCTCCAAAATGCTGGAACATTGATGGGGAAGTGAGTATGAGTCCGAGCGCGGTAACAATACCAACCACAATAGACCATGCAATACCTTTGGCTGTTGTTTTTTTCCAGAAAAGAAGCATAAGAATTGCAGGAAGGTTGGCGGATGCTGCCACAGCAAATGCCCATCCTACAAGAAACGAAACATTCATTCCTTTGAAAGTTATACCCAGTACCATAGCCACAATACCAACACCGAATGCTGCCCATCTGCCTGCTTTCACTTGTGCCTTGTCAGACAATTTTTTATTTAAAAATTTATTAACAAAGTCATGTGCAATGGCGCCCGAGGATGCAACAATTAGCCCACTCACTGTACCAAGGATTGTTGCAAATGCAATGGCGGAAATAATAGAAAACAAACCTATACCGAATGCACGGGCAAGCAGAGGTCCGGACATATTACTTGACTCCACATCAAGCACACCGTTGACCGAAGCACCCATACCCATAAAAAGGGTGAGAATATAGAATGCACCAATGGCTCCAATAGCAACGATGGTGGATTTTCTGGCTGCTTTCTGACTAGGTACTGTATAATAGCGAATGAGAATGTGTGGAAGCGCTGATGTACCCAAGAAGAGAGCAATCATCAGGGAAATAAAATTCAACTTTTCCCAGACATTGGTTCCCTCACCTATCTTAAATTTTAAACCTGGAGTCATAAATTTTTTCCCTGAGGTTTTCTTCTGGTAAAATACATTAACGGAAGTTTCTCCATCTTTAAATTTCTCGCTGACGAAACGCACTACTTCACTTTTATCAATGGTTGAAAGATATTTAAAAGGTCCAAGGGGGCCTGTCTTTTCAACTTCTTTACCATTTAAAATTATCTTACTTAAATGTCCTACCTGGAAAAATTTAGCATTTTCTTTTGGTTCACCGTTGTATAACTTTGCACCATTGTTTTCAGTGATGGACAACATTTCGGTGAGAACCGGACTTTCATTTTCTGCTGACAGTTGGAACCATCTGTCAATGCCGTCCTTTTGGAGCTTAACAAAAGTATTTCCTTTTACTTCCTGCTGTGACATGACATTATAACTGCCTCCTGCGTCAGTTACCTTTCCATTTTCAACCACAGGTGAAAGGGTAATAAAATCGTGATATGACTGTCTTTCATGATCAGGATTCAGGGTCAGCCCGTTGTTAAAAATATAAACTGAAAGGATGATAGAGAAAATGATTAGCAGACCGCCTTTTATAAACTGAACATAGGTGGTGGATGTCATACCGGCGGTAGCAACAATAAATATTACAATCGCTCCGACTATGAGCACACCAACATAATGGTCAAATCCCAACAAGGGTTTTACAAGGGCTCCTGCACCAACCATCTGTGGAATGAGATAGAATAAAGACACGATCAATGTACTGATGGCCGCTGTCAATTGAATTGCTTTTGAATTGAATCTGGAATCAAGGGCATCTGTAAACGTAAATTTACCAAGCCTTTTCAGTGGTTCTGCCACGAGGAAAAGCGCTACTACCCAACCTGCCAGATATCCAATAGAATACAGGAAGCCGTCATAACCGACAAATGCGATCATACCACAAATCCCTAAAAATGATGCAGCAGAGAGATAGTCCCCGGCAAAAGCAATACCATTTACACCCCAATGGATTTTACCTCCGGCTGCATAATAACCGGATGCGGATTTTGTTTTCCTTGCAAAATAAAATGACAGAAACAATACGGCCGCAACAAAAAATAAAAAGATTATAATTACTAAAGGTTCTATTCCATAAATCATGACTGCTCCTCCTTATTCATTTCGTTTGCAAAATTCATTTTGTTTTCAAATGATGAACAAAACCAGTGGTAAATCAATCCCAGCACAATGGCAAAAACAATCAGTCCAATACCATATACAACTGCAAGGTTTTGTTGTCCAAGTACAATTTTACCCATGAGCTCGTACTGGAATACCCCGATATATACAAATCCTGCATATACCAGAGAGTAAAAAATAAATAACCAGACTCCTAGTTTTGCTTTTTTTCTGGAAGCATAATCTTTGTCCAGTTTTACTGCCGGTCCGTGATCCATAATTGTATGTTTTATATTTAATTAAATAAAAAAAATTGAAGGCAAATGTATGATATTTTGCCATTTTGTCAAATCATATTGTTAATTTATTCACACTCTAAATAAGCAGAAAGATAAAAATAAGATACTACTTTTGTGAATTAATAAACAATAGGTAATTGATCGTAAAAATAAATAGTATTAATAATGCCCATAAAGAAGTTAGATAAAATCTTCAGGCCAAAACGGATAGCCCTGATTGGAGTTTCCAATGACAGAAGCAGTGTTGGTGGAATGACCTTAAGAAACCTCATTGGAGGAGGTTACAATGGTGTTGTTTATCCTGTAAATCCAAAACGAGAAGCTGTATTAGGTATACCATGTTTCCCTGATGTAAAAAGTTTACCAAAAACTCCCGATCTTGCTGTGATAATGACTGCAGCCAGTTTTGTTCCACAGATCATCAAAGAATGTGGTGAAGCAGGAATAAATGGAGTTGTCATTATGTCGGCAGGATTTAAAGAAGTAGGTGAAGATGGAGCAAAACTTGAAAAACAGGTAAAAGAAGAAGTCCGCAAATATCCTGAAATGCGTGTTATTGGACCCAATTGTCTGGGAATGATCATTCCGGGATTAAGCATGAACGTGAGTTTTGCAGCAGGTATGCCCAAAAAGGGCCATGTCGCTTTTATTTCACAATCCGGTGCTCTGGGTACTTCTGTTCTCGACTGGGCATTTGAAGCCAACATTGGTTTTTCTTATTTTGTTTCCATAGGTAATTCCATGGATGTGAATTTTGGTGATTTGATTGACTATTTTGGTCAGGATCCCAATACAAAATCCATTGTTTTGTATGTGGAATCGATTCAGAATGCAAGAGCCTTTATGTCTGCAGCCCGTGCATTTGCCCGAAAAAAACCGATTATTGTTTACAAATCCGGTCGTTTTCCTGAGTCAGCAAAAGCTGCTGCATCACATACCGGTGCAATGGCATCGGAAGATATTATATATGATGCTGTATTCCGTCGTGCAGGAATATCCAGGGTGTATGACATTGGAAATATTTTTGACTTTACTGACCTGATCGGAAGGAAACGTGCTCCTAAAGGAAATGGATTGGCTATTGTTACCAATGCAGGTGGACCCGGAGTTATGGCCACTGATGCACTCATCTCTCTTGGAGGTGAGCTGGTTCAACTTTCAGATGAATCCATTCTTAAACTAAACCAACTCCTTCCACCATTCTGGTCACATAATAATCCGGTGGATGTTTTAGGAGATGCGACCCCTGAAAGGTTTACAAAAGCTACTGAGATCGTTCTTCAGGATAAAAATGTTGATGCAGTACTTGTTATTCTTACGCCACAGGCTATGACTAAGCCAACAGAAACTGCAAAAGCAATAGCAGCCCTGGCAGGAAGTTCCACAAAGCCGATAATGGCCGCCTGGTTAGGCGGTGCCAGCATGCGTGATGGGGCACAGATTTTTAATAAAGCAGGAATAGCTTCCTATGAAACCCCGGAACAGGCCATTCGGGCTATCATGACTTTATCGAAGTATTCAAAAAATCTTGAATTACTTTTCGAAACACCTAAAGAAGTACCGCTGTCATTTAGCTATAACCGCGATGACCTCAGAAAAAAATACCTGAAAGAGATCTTTCCTAAATCGAAAATATTATCAGAGGATGATTCTAAAATGCTGATCAATGATTATGGAATTGCAACAACACATCCGGAGCTTGCATCGAACGAAGATCATGCAGTAAAAATTGCTGAGAAAAAAGGGTATCCGGTTGTTTTTAAAATTTCATCTCCCGACATTATCCATAAATCAGACGTGGGTGGTGTAGCATTGAATATTGAAAATGAAGAGATGGCTCGTGCAACCTATAATAATATGTTTGAAACCATTTCACGGCTTGAGCCCGATGCAACCATTGAAGGGATCACCGTTCAGAAAATGATCAAATCAAAAGAATCTGTTGAGTTGATATTAGGTATCAAGAAAGATCCGGTATTTGGTACGATTATGCTCGTGGGTATGGGAGGGATCACAGCTGAACTATTCAAAGATCAGCGCCTGGAGTTTCCACCCTTAAATGAACAACTGGCACATCAAATGTTAAAATCGCTTCAAATATATCCTTTGCTTGTTGGATACCGTGGAAGTAAACCTAAATACATCGATAAACTGATCGAAGTGATCATTCGCTTATCCTACCTTGCAGCTGATTATCCTGAGATAGAAGAACTTGATATTAATCCGCTTATCGTTACAACCGATGATGTTATGGCATTGGATGCCAGGATTGTGGTTGACCAGGATATGCTGGGTAAGGAAGCCCGGGAGTATTCGCATCTTATATTGAGGCCATATCCTGAACGGTTAATAAAACCTGCTACTTTAAGCGATGGCACCAAAATAACCTTACGGCCAATCAAACCTGAAGATGAACCTCTTTGGCTTGAAATGCTGAGTAGCAGTTCAAAGCAATCCATCTACTCAAGGTTCAGGTATGATTTTTATTTTGATTCTCATGAAGTGGCCACTCAATTCTGTTTTATTGACTATGATCGTGAAGTTGCCATAGTTGCTGAAGTGGAATCAGAAGGTCAGAAAAAGCTGATCGGTGTAGGCCGTTTGATCGCTGATCCCGATGTTGAAATTGCAGAATATGCAGTACTGATCACAGACGACTGGCAACATAAGGACCTGGGACAGATCTTAACCTCCTATTGTGTTGAGATAGCCAAAGAGGCTGGTATAAAACGCTTGAGTGCTGAAACCACCAAGGACAATAAAGCGATGATCGCTGTGTTTAGGAAAATGGGTTTTGAAGTGTTCTTTAATGAGGATACGACGGTAACGGTCTCAAGACAGCTTGATTAACAAAGCAGGCTTAATAAAGTAATGTTTTGTGTCAAGTCAATTCACAGTTGCGAGTCTGAAGCCAGGCTATGTGTGATGGAGACAGGTGACCAGACTTAATAAAATTATATCCGGTTAGCTATACAGTTCACCATAACTTTCACCTGAAAGTTATATCAAAAAAAAATGCCACGGTTAGAAACCGCGACATTTGGGATATACTGGTAATTTCTACCGAATACTTTCACATAGTAGTCGGAAGTATTCATCTGATTAAATTTATTTTACCTCGTCAATCTTTTCACAAATGGAATTGAAAATTTCATCAATACCACCAATACCATTTACCGAGGTAAATTTTCCTTTTTCTTTGTAATAGTCGATAAGAGGTTGAGTTTGGCTGTTGTATACACCGATCCTGTTTTCGATCACCTCTTTGGTATCATCTTTACGCCCTTCCAGTTCTGCACGTTTAAGCAACCTGCCGATAATTTCATCATCGTTAACATCAAGGGCAAGCACCAGTGAAACGCTGTCGTTTCTTTTGTTTAACAGTACAGAGAGGTCATCGGCCTGTTGAATGGTTCTTGGGAATCCATCAAATACAAAACCTTCAATGCCTTCGAAACTGTTCATGGCATCTTCAAGGATCTCCACCAAAAGTTCATCCGGTACAAGTTCCCCCTTTTCAATAATGGACTGTACTTTTAATCCTAGTGGTGTTTTTTCACGAATATTTTTACGGAAAATATCTCCTGTTGAAATGTGAGCAAGATTGTATTTTTCTGCAATTTTTATGGACTGGGTTCCTTTTCCTGATCCTGGAGGACCGAATAAAATGAAATTAAACATATAAGTTGTTTTATTGATGATTACTACATTTGCTATCGACACAAATATACACTTAAAGCTAAAGAAATATATTTAAATTTGTTCTAAATTTCTATTCGTGTGCAGCAGACTATTCTTGACGTAGACAGTTCTCTTGTAGATTCAGTTTCAGGCTCTTATACTATAAATTTGGCTCCTCAAGACACCATTATGGTTTCGGGAGACACTGCTGTTATCGACTCAACCCTTAATGTTACTAAGCCAACAAAGATCGAATCCATATTTAAGGAGCACCAGCTTCAGGTTAATCAGCCAACTTACGATAAGAATCCTGGTGGAAATGAAGACTGGATTGCCATCCATTTTCTTGTGGGTTTGATCGTATTTGCTTGGATAAGGCTGTTTTATGCCAAAAGGTTAAAACAGGTCTACAAATCCTTGTTTGGAATCCGGTTTCAGGGTATGCTTGAAAGGGAAGGCAATCTTTTCAAGGAAAGGATCAGCATTGCACTTATGATCATTTACCTGATTTCCACTTCCCTGTTACTTTACCTTTTGTTTACAAGGATCTACCCACTGGATCTTTTTGGTTTAAAGAGCTTTAAGTTTTTCTCCCTGATCATGCTGGCAGTGATTGTTGGCTGGATCATTAAAAACCTTTTGAATGCCTTCGTTGGCCTTGTCTTTAAAAATCCTGTCGTCTATCTTCAATACCCGCTTACCAATTTTATTTTTAATATAACCATTGGCAGCATCCTATTTCCTGTGCTGGTTATTGCTGTTTATATGCCTTCCATCGAAATGGTATATGTAGCTCTTGGCATTTGGGCTATAGCATTTATTTACAGGATTATCCGTCTGGCCGTTTTAAGTTTATCTTTCACAAAATTTTCTTTGTTCAATAGATTTTTATATCTTTGCACCTTCGAATTTACACCTATTTTAGTGCTTATAAAGTTGGTTATGAGTTACTTAGATTAGGATTTAATAAGATTTTTTTATAAATTTTAGTTAAAATATAGGGGGAATTGAAGTTGAAAATAAAAAATATTCTGGTATCGCAACCACGTCCGTCCGACCTAGAGAAATCACCCTACAACGATCTGGTGAACAAACACAAAGTTAATGTTGACTTCAGGAAATTTATAAAAGTTCAGGGGGTAACTGCAAGTGATTTCCGTAAAGATAAAGTCTACATCCAGGACCATACCGCTGTAATTTTTACCAGCAGAAATGCCGTAGACCACTTTTTCAGAATAGCTAAAGATATGCGGGTTGAGATTCCTGACACGATGAAATATTTTTGTATTTCTGAAGCCACTGCATTTTATCTTCAGAAATATGTACAATACAGAAAAAGGAAAATCTTCCAGGGACATCAGAATTTTAAAGATTTAATGGAGATCATTATCAAGCACAAAGACGAGAAATTTTTGATGCCTTGTTCCGATATCCACAAGATGAGCCTGATTAAGAGCCTTGATGAAAACAAGATCAACTACAGCAAAGCCATTATCTACAAAACACTGGCAAGTGATCTTTCCGACATCGAGATTGAAGGTTATGATCTGCTTGTGTTCTTTAGTCCTGCTGGCGTAAAATCTTTGTTTAAGAATTTTCCTGAATTCAAACAGAATCATACACTTATTGGCGCATTTGGCCCAACAACACATAAAGCCGTTAAAGAGGCGGGATTGAAAGTTGATATTGGAGCCCCGACAAAAACAGCCCTTTCAATGACTGTTGCCATTGAACAATATTTGCTGAAAAACAATAAAAAGAAGTAACGCCATCTTAATTTTTGCGCACTTCTGATCACCTATGTATACCTTTGGAAAAGACGAGCGATTAAAAAGCAAAAAGATAATCGACCGGTTGTTTTCAGAAGGGGAAAGCTTTTACCTTGATCCATTTCTTGTAATCTGGTTAACAAATCCAGAAGATATTTCTCCGGCCAGTATATTGATCTCAATATCGAAAAAAAAGATTAGAAAAGCTGTTGTCCGGAACTTGTTAAAACGAAGGATCAGAGAAGCTTACCGATTAAATAAAATTCCTTTCCGTAACTTTTTGTTGGAGCATAAGGTAGGATGTTCAATAGCCTTTGTTTACACCTCTTCCCAGATTGCTGATTATAAGGATATAGAGAAAAAAATAATATTAATTTTACAACGTTTACAAAGTAGGTATGAAGAAAGCTTTAGGTAAAATTTTTATTTTTTTGATCCGGTTTTATAAAGGTGCAATATCTCCCTACTTTTTACCCACATGCAGGTATACGCCTACATGTTCTTCATACGGGGTGGAGGCAATTCAAAAGCACGGTCCCTTTAAGGGTGGATGGTTAACCCTTAAACGATTCCTGTCCTGTCATCCTTGGGGCGGCAGTGGTTATGATCCTGTTCCATAATACAGGTTCCTTATTTAAACGATTATTGATATGAAACGCAAAACAACCAACTTGTATAGATTAATTATTACCCTGATCCTATTTTGTAGTACTACAATTGTTGTTGGTCAGAACAACAGCAATTTCGAAGTTGCCAAAAACCTCGATATCTATACCACCCTGTACAAAGAGCTTGATAAAAACTATGTGGATGAACTGAGCCCTGGTGATCTCATGAAATCAGGGATAGACGGAATGTTGAAATCACTTGATCCGTATACCATCTATATTTCAGAATCTGAAGTAGAAGATTTCAAATTTATAACCACAGGGCAATACGGTGGCATTGGTGCTCTCATTCATAAACAGGACGATAAAATTATTGTTACCGAACCTTATGAGGATAAACCTGCTCATAAACACGGATTACAAGCCGGTGATGAAATATTGGAGGTTGACGGCAAATCTGTTGCCGGTAAATCCACCGGCGATATAAGCACACTTTTAAAAGGACAACCGGGAACCACAGTTACTGTTTTGATCAAACGGCCTGGTGTTGAAGAATCCATCGAAAAAGAACTGACAAGACAAAATGTAAAGATTGATAACATTCCTTATTACGGAATGCTGGAGTCTGGAGTTGGCTATATCAAATTAACAGGCTTTACTCAAAATGCCGGAAATGAAGTGAAGGACGCTTTCCTGGAATTAAAAAAGGAAAATGAATTATCGGGAATTATTCTTGACTTAAGAAATAATGGTGGCGGCCTCCTTCAGGAAGCGGTGAATATTACCAATATATTTGTTGACAAAGGAGAACATGTTGTCAGTACCAAAGGCAAACTTCCCTCAAAAAACAATTCCTACCGTACCTCGAATCCACCGATTGATACGGAAATTCCTCTTGTTGTATTGGTTAATAATTCAAGTGCGTCAGCATCCGAAATCGTTGCAGGTGCAATTCAGGATCTTGACCGGGGGATCGTTGTCGGCCAGCAAACCTTTGGAAAAGGACTTGTTCAGAATGTTATTCCACTATCCTACAATGCACAGGCAAAAATTACTGTTGCCAAGTACTATATTCCAAGCGGAAGGTGTATCCAGGAGATTGACTATTCGAAAAAAGATGAAAACGGAGACAGTGGTAAGATTCCTGATTCCCTGATCACGGCCTACAAAACACGAAACGGACGTACAGTGTATGATGGTCATGGTATTGAGCCGGATATAGCTGTTGAAGACAGGACCTTAAGTAAAATATCTGCATCATTGATAACGAAATTTTTATTCTTTACGTACGCTACTCAGTTTGAACAGAATACTCCTGAAATTGATTCCCCTGAGAAATTTGAAATTTCAGAACAGCTGTTTGATGATTTTAAGGAATACATCAGCGATAAAGGCTACGATTACACTACCCGTTGCGAAGAAACCCTTGAAAAATTCAAAAAAGCCGCTGAAAAAGAAAACTATTTCGATGCCATCTCGGATGAGTATTTTGCATTGGTGAATGAGGTGAAAGATAATAAACAGGACGATATCATTAAGCACCAGGATGAATTAAAAGAGCTGTTAAAAATGGAGATCATTTCCCGTTATTACTATCAAAAAGGGAAAATCGTTGCTTCACTGTCCACCGATGAAGAAATTGCAAAAGCCATCGAACTGATCACAGAGAAAGATAATTACCTGGCTATCCTCGATGGAGAGTCGGAGGAAACGAAATCGAACTAATCATAAACTTTACCAGTTTATCCCGGAATGTACATTTACAGGTTGCTTAAGAACAATTTTGAGCTCGTTTATTTCATCTCCATTTTGTTGATGGTGATCAGCCTGCCTCTGTCACGGTTCGGACTGAGTGTAGGCCAGTTTTCTGTTTTGGGCATCTGGTTAATTGATGGCAAATACCGTGAGAAGCTAAAACTACTGCTAAGCAATAAAGCAGCCCTTGTACTGATTTCCTTTTATTTTCTTCATCTATTAGGATTGTTTTATTCGAGTGATTTCCAGTACGCATTTAAGGATATTCGGGTAAAATTGCCGCTGCTGTTTTTGCCCATTGTATTTGCCACAACAAAACCGCTCAGCAAGGTTAAAACAAATCAAATACTTTTATTTTATGTGGCCGCAGTGGTGATTTCATCCCTCATTAGTTTTGGAGTTTACCTGTTTGGTGATGTGAGTAATTTCAGGGATCTTTCGCCATTTATTTCCCATATCAGGCTGAGTTTAAATGTCTGTCTTGCCATCTTTCTGGCTGGATATTTTGCCTTTATTAATTATCCTGGGAAAAGGTTCTTTCAGGTTCTTTTTGTGGGGACGATCCTTTGGCTTGCTGTATTTCTGATTCTCATCGAATCGGTTACCGGATACATCATCCTCATAGTGGCAGGTTATGTCTTGTTGATAAGGATATTATTCAGGGCAAAACAAATCAACCTGAAATTAAGCATACTGATCGTTATTTTCGCCCTTCCTTTTTCATTGGGTCATTACATCGATGTTACGGTGAGCAATTTTCTTGTTCCGCATAAGAATGATCTTGCAAATCTGGAACAGTATACTCCACAGGGTAATGCTTACTATCACGATACCATTAACCTTCCGGTTGAAAACGGAAGCTATGTAGGACTTTATATTTGTGAAGAAGAAATGAGGTCGGAATGGAACAAAAGAAGTAAGCTTGATTACGATGGAAATGACCTGCGCAACCAGGAAATCAAATATACATTAATGCGGTACCTTAACAGCAAGGACCTTAGAAAAGATGCTGATGGTGTAATCCAGCTCAATGAGGAAGATATTTCAAACATTGAAAAGGGCATTGCTAATTATTTCTATACCAAGCGATTCAGCATAAACACAAGATTTTACCGGCTGTTGTGGGAATATCAGATCGTTAAGCAAAACGGAAATCCCGGCGGACATTCCATCATTCAGCGATTCGAGTTCTGGAAAGTCTCCCTGGCCATTATCAAGGATAATTTTTGGATCGGTGTGGGTACGGGTGACATAAACCAGGCTTTTATTGATAAGTACCAGGAGATGGACTCCGTTCTAAAAAAGGAATGGCGCCACCGTTCACATAATCAGTTCCTGGCTGTTTTTGTGACGTTCGGAATAATAGGATTTTTATGGTTTTTACTGTCCCTGATCTATCCTGCTTTAAAACTGAAGAAGTTTGACAAGTACATGTATTTTATGTTTTGGATCACCATGATCATATCAATGCTTGTTGAAGATACCCTTGAAACTCAGATGGGCGTTACCCTTTATGCATTTTTTAATGCTTACCTTTTGTTCGGCGTAAAAGAGGAATAACCCTGTCTTTTATCAGGAATTTCGTAAATTCGCTTCCACAAACTCTTACGATGGAACAACTTGATTTAAACCTTCATTTCCAGATTTACGATAGCCCAGATGAATTGCAACAGTCAGATAAAGACCTTCTTCAGGCTGCTAATCAAGCAATAAAGGATGCATATGCACCATATTCTGCTTACAAAGTTGGCTCTGCTGTATTGCTTGAAAATGGAGAGATTATCATTGGCAATAACCAGGAAAATGTAGCCTATCCATCCGGTTTATGTGCAGAAAGGGTGGCACTGTTTTATGCCTCTGCCAATTTTCCGGAGGTTGCTGTTAAAGCTGTGGCGATTACCGCATCAGCGGTAGACTTTGATATCAATGAGCCGGTAACCCCTTGTGGATCCTGCAGGCAGGTAATGGCTGAAACAGAACACCGCCATGAAAACAGCATTCGCGTTATTATGCAGGGCGAAACCGGAAAAGTTTTAGTTTCAGATGGTATAAACAATCTCCTTCCACTCATGTTTCATGCAGAAGAACTAAAAAAATAAAATATGGAATTGATCTCGACTAAGATTTGCAAAACCAGTGACATCGGAGTTAATGATAACCTTTTTGGAGGTGCTTTGTTGGCATGGATGGATGAAGCAGGAGGTAGTTATGCATGCTCAAAGTGCTGTACATCCAACATGATTACTTTAAAGATTGATGAGGTTCTGTTCAAAAAACCGGTTAAGGTCAAACAACACATTAAAATCTACGGAAAAATCCTTGGAGTGGGTAAAAGCTCTTTGAAAATTCTCGTTGAAGCCCGGAAGGTTAACTTTCGTGAACACCATGAAGATTCGGTATGTTCCACGGAAATGGTGTTTGTTAGAATTGGAAAAGACGGTCAGGCGATCCCTATCGAAGAAGATGTAAGAGTACAAATTGTAAAATCACTATAATATGAGAATTTTAGGTAAGATCAGTCTGGTTCTGGTAGCAGTAATGCTCTTGTCGATGACGAATAAAAAAGAAGCATACAGGATTTATTCCTCTAAAGGGGGAAAGGTTAAGTATAAAGCAATGTTTAAAGAACTTGTAGAGGCAGATGTAGTCCTTTTCGGGGAATTGCACAACAACCCGGTAATCCACTGGATGCAGTTGGAGGTGACGCAGGACCTTTATGCTGAAAAACAGGACAAACTGGTCCTTGGGGCTGAAATGTTTGAAGCAGACAATCAGTTGATCATGAATGAATATCTGGACGGATTGATCAAACAAAAAAGTTTTGAGAAAGAAGCCAGGTTATGGAACAACTACTCCACCGATTATAAACCCCTGGTTGAATTCGCTAAAGAAAAGGAACTGGATTTTATAGCTACCAATGTTCCACGCCGATATGCATCCATTGTGCATAAGAAAGGATTTGAAGGACTTAATGAGCTTAGCCTGGATGCTAAAAAATTCATTGCTCCTTTACCAGTGGCCTACGATCCGGAATTAAAAGGATACCAAGCTATGCTAGAAATGATGGGAGGCATGGGAGGCGACCATGTAAATGAAAACCTGCCAAAGGCACAGGCCATCAAGGATGCCACTATGGCTTATTTTATTCTTCAGAACTGGGAGGCAGGAAAAACATTTATCCATTACAACGGGACTTACCATTCCAATGATTATGAGGGTATAATGTGGTACCTGAAAGAAGCAAACCCAACATTAAAAATAGTAACAATTGCATCTGTTGAACAAGACGACATTACGAAACTTGAAAAAGAAAGCAAAAACGTTGCGGATTATATTCTTTGCATACCGTCAAATATGACAAAAACCTATTAATTCCCAGTTCGTTGCTCAAAGGTCTACATTATCCCCCATCCCCCCAAAGGGGGAGTGCGTAAGAAAGTGCGATGAAAGGGGGGTAAGAAGAATTATTTCACAGAAGCTTTAGATAGTTAAATATGAAAAATAAAGCAGGCAGATACGAAAGGATATACAAGCAACTTGAAGAGTTAACCAAACCGCACGACAATCCCATCGCTTGTATGGCAACGATTGTGGCGGTGTTACACCATAAATTTGACTATTATTTCTGGACAGGATTTTATTTACTTGACAAAGGTGAATTGATCGTTGGGCCGTACCAGGGACCGGTTGCCTGTATCAAGCTTAAAAAGGACACAGGTGTATGCTGGGCAGGGATCAACAGCAAAGAAACAGTCCTTGTTCAGGATGTACACAAATTCCCAGGGCACATTGCCTGTGATTCCAGATCCAATTCGGAAATTGTGGTACCCTTAAAAGATAAAGCAGGCGAAATAATCGGTGTTCTTGATGTGGACAGTAAAGATTTGAACTCGTTTGATGAAGATGACAAAGCCGGACTTGAAAAGATCCTGACATTGATCTAGAAAAATCTTTCTGTTAAGTTGAAATAATTTCCCCTTCATTTCGTCAATTAAAATCAACAATTCGGAACTTTTTGATGTTTCCTAATTGGTATTCTTTTTAATCTTTGCCGGTACGTTTTAGCAGGTGATAAAACATTAAGGTATAAATAAGCTATTGAACATAAATTCAAGAACTATAATTAGCTAATTTTGTCTGCTCTTTAATTTTAACCTGGCATAACAAACTTGAAAATACACATCATAAATTCCATATTATGAACTGGAGAAAATTATTTGTAAACATCATTGCAATTGCAATTATTCTGGCAGCAGGTTTTGCGCTAAATGGAATGTTTTCCGGTATGGCAGAGTCTCCCGAGGAAAAACAGAAAGAAGCCATTAAACTGTACGTAAAAACCAGCAAAGTTGAATACGCGACCCACACTGCAAATATTGCTGAAACAGGAAGGCTTTCTTCTCAACAAACTGTTGACCTGAGTGCAGAAGTGCAGGGACAGATCCTACCAGGTGATGTCATATTAAAAGAAGGGACAAAATTTTCAAAGGGAGACCTCATTGTTCATGTTTTTGATGATGAAGCCAAGAACAACCTGAAAGCAAGCAAAAGCAAGTTTATGAACAGCCTTGCCGGTATCCTGCCTGACATTCGGATCGACTTTCCGGAGAGCTTTCAGAAATACCAGGACTTCTTTAACTCCATTAATATTGACGAACATTTGCCCGATTTACCAATGATCAGCTCCGACAAAGAAAAAGTATTTCTGGCAAGCCGCAACATTACAAATGACTATTACAATATCATCAGTGCTGAAGTCAGGTTGGAGAAATATAAACTGTATGCTCCTTTTAACGGGACTTTTACAGCCGTCTACCTGGAGCCCGGATCTGTCGCCAATCCCGGAAGCCGTATAGCTTCCATGATACGGACAGATAAACTAGAACTTGAGGTTCCTGTGAGAATTGAAGATGCCTACTGGATAAACATCAACGATCCCGTTACTGTGAGTACAAAAGACAAGCATGTGCACTGGAACGGTAAAGTAGTTCGTAAATCGGAGTTTATGGATCCCAGTTCACAATCCATTACTATTTATGTCAGCCTTTATTCAGAACCTGGTAAACAGCTTTACCAGGGGCAATACCTGAGGGCAGAATTTGCCACCAAAACGCTGAACAATTGTATGGAAATTCCCCGTAATGCTGTATTCAGAAAAGACAGGGTTTTTACCGTTGAAGAAGGCAAGCTGAAAGAAAACAGGGTTGATATTTTAAAAACCAATGAAACCACTGCTTTTATCACTGGCTTACCTGAAGGGGTCGACCTTGTAGTTGAACCCCTGGTAAATGCCAAAGAAGGATTTAATGCAGAAATACTCCAGTAACATGAAAAAACTAGTTTCCATATTTATACGCTTTCCGTTTTACGCCAACATTATACTTTTTATAATACTTGGTATCGGAATGATCAGCTTCTTTTCCATGAACCGGTCATTCTTCCCGGAGCTGTCAGAGAAGTACATCAACATTTCGGTATTTTACCCCGGAGCCGCACCCAAGGAAATGGAAGAGGGTGTGACGGTCAGGGTTGAAGAAGCCCTTCGTGGAATTGCAGGAATAAAGGAAGTAACCAGTACTTCTTCTGAGAACATGACAAGTGTCAGGGTGGAGATCACCGGGGAATACGACATCGACGAGACCTTAATGGAGGTGAAGAATGCAGTGGATGGAATTACCTCATTCCCTGTTGATGCGGAAAAACCAATTGTGAACAAACAAAGGTCTTCTACTTTCGCGATATTCATGGGCCTTTCCGGTGATGCTGACATGATTTCCTTAAAGGAATATGCCAATGAGATCGAGTATGACCTGTATAATTCAGGAATAATGTCTCAAATTACCCTTGGAGGATTTCCTGATCTTGAAATTTCCGTGGAGATTTCTGAAGAAAACCTTCGCCGGTACAACCTTACTTTTGATGAAGTATCCCGGGCCATCACGCTGAACAACCAGGATATGTCTGGCGGGCAGATCAGATCAGACAAAGAAGAGATCATGATCAGAAGCCGTTACCGGACGGTAAAACCAGAGGAATTGGAACAGATCATCATAAGGGGAAATCCTGATGGCAGCTATTTAAGGATTGGAGATGTTGGCTCAGTCTCAATGAAGTTCGCTGATGTAGCCAGCACATCACTCATGAATAAAAAACCAAGTGTATCGGTACAGGTATTTAAATTGCCCGAAGAGGATCTTACCGCCATTTCGGAGTTTTGTAACGATTATGCCGATGACTGGAATGAAACACATACTGATGCTAAATTGCATGTTACTTACGATTTTCTGGAGATGCTGAAAGCCCGTCTGAACCTATTGTACAGCAATGGCGGCATTGGATTGTTACTTATTTTTATTACCCTTGGTTTGTTTCTAAGCTTAAGACTTTCTATCTGGGTGGCCATCGGGATCCCGGCATCATTCGGGGCCATGTTTATCCTTGGAATTTTTTATGGGGTTACGGTCAACATGATCTCCTTGTTTGGGATGATCCTTGTGATTGGTATTCTTGTGGATGATGGGATTGTGATAGCTGAAAACATATATACACATTTCGAAAAGGGTAAATCTCCCATGAAGGCAGCACTGGATGGCACCATGGAAGTTATGCCGGCTGTGCTGACATCCGTAACGACCACCATAGTTGTTTTTTCCGCTTTGTTTTTCATTAAAGGCCGCATGGAGTTTATGTATGAAATGGCCTTCGTTGTTGTCTTTAGTCTTGCTTTTTCACTGCTTGAAGCCTTTTTTGTTCTTCCGGCCCACCTGGGCAGTAAGCGGGTGTTAAGAAGAAATGTCAGGCAGAATATTGGTAAAAAAATTCGTGATACCCTCGATAGCGCACTGAATTTTATGCGCAACAGGATCTATGGCAAATCGCTTAAGTTTATTATTAAGTGGAGGTATGTTGCCATGTTTGCTCCCATATTCCTGGTTCTAATAACAAGTGGGTTGTTTCAGGGAGGAATTATCAAAGCTACTTTTTTCCCGGCCATTCCGTTCGACCAGTTTAATGTTGACATCGCTTATAAGCCTGGATCCGGAGAGGCTCAGACACTCGAAACACTGAAAAAAGTTGAAGATGCTATTTGGGAGGTAAATGCAGAACTAAAAGATGAACTGAATGATACAGTTGACTTTGTAAACTATACTTTCCTTTCAACAGGTGGTGCTTTCAATGGGCAGGAACGAGGCTCTCATGCGGGTAATATCTTCGTATTGCTCCGTAACCTGGAAAAGAGCGGCACATCCAGTTATGAAATCGTCAGCCGTGTACGTCAGAAAACCGGTGAACTTCCTGAAACAGAAAAATTTTCCATTCAGGGTAGGCATACTTTTGGAACCCCTATTTCTGTTAGTTTGTTGGGAAGAGATGAAGAATTGCTCAACGGTGCCAAGGAAGAACTGATCCAAAGCTTAAAACAGATTGAAGATGTAAGCAATGTTACGGATGTAAATCCATCAGGGATGAGGGAAGTACAGCTAAAATTAAAACCACTTGCCTATTTCCTTGGTTTTTCGCAGGCCAGTCTTACTGGCCAGGTCAGGCAGGGATTTTTCGGTGGACAGGCACAACGTCTGCAACACGGTAAAGATGAGCTGAGGGTTTGGGTCAGGTATCCAAAAACCGACCGCATCAACATTGGCCAGCTTGAAGCCATGCGTGTTAAAACACCGGTTGGTGAATATCCTCTTTCTGAACTTGCTTCCTATAATATCGAACGGGGGCCTGTTAGCATTAAACATTACAACAGCGCCAGGGAAATCAGAATTGATGCTGATGTAGCCAGTTACGACACACCGGTGGTACCGATACAGGAAAAAATCGAAACAGAGATCGTTCCGGATTTATTAAGCAGGTATCCTGGTGTTGATGTAGCATATCTGGGGCAGAAGAAAGACAGCGATGAGACCATGGCTCAGATACGGAAGTATTTCCTGCCTGCTTTTCTTATCATGTTCCTGTTAATCATACTGCATTTTAAATCCCTCTCCCAGGGTTTGATCATCGTTGCAATGATACCCCTTGCATGGCTTGGAGCAATATGGGGCCACGGGGTGGAAGGTGTACAGGTATCATTACTCAGTGTCTGGGGGATGCTGGCCTTATCCGGTGTGATCATTAATGACGCAGTTGTATTTCTATCGCGGTACAATAGATTCCTGAAGGAGGGTATGCCTGTTAAAAAGGCTGTGTATGAAACCGGGCTTGCCCGTTTCAGGGCCATTGTGTTAACAACCATTACAACTTCAGTTGGATTATATCCAATCATTCTTGAAAACAGCTTCCAGGCTCAGTTCCTCGTCCCAATGGCCGTTGCACTTGCATATGGTGTACTGGTAGGAACTGGATTCATCCTGGTATTTTTTCCAGTGATCATTCTGGCATTAAATGATCTTAAACGGTATTCCAGATATATTTATAACAGGATAAACTTATGGGTATTGAAAGGGGATCCAAACCGGGAAGTACCTCCAAGGATCGTAGCAGAACTTTCAAAGGTCCCCTCAAGGGAAAGTGTGGAAAAAGCTATAATCCATAGTAAGAGAACGATTGATTAATGATGAAATATAGTATTCAACATAAATTAGAAATGAAGTTTTTTCTCCGTGTTGCTTTGTGTCTACTTGGTGAACTTTGTGTTATAGCTATTACACAAAGATTC
>CAYQWA010000014.1:0-129163 GCA_964421215.1 uncultured Bacteroidales bacterium
ATTCAGCAAGCGCACGTATTGCATTCAGTACTCTTTTTTGCATTTCAGGATTTGATCGTTGCACTGCATTCAGCTCGATGGTGTTGTCGAATTCACCAGTGGCTACAGAAGAAACTGCACCACCACCCATTCCGATACGGTAGTTATCACCTCCCATTACAATGATACGGTCTCCTTTACCTGGCTCGTCTTTCAGGCTGTCTTCTTTTTTCCCGAAGCCTATCCCTCCTGCCAGCATGATCACCTTGTCATAGCCGTACTTTTTCTGTGGTGTAAAATGTTCGAAAGTGAGCACACTTCCGCAGATCAGCGGTTGTCCGAATTTATTTCCAAAATCGCTGGCACCATTTGATGCTTTAATCAATATTTCTTCAGGCGTTTGATACAGCCATGGTCTGGGTTCTGTGTTTTTTTCCCATGTTCGGCCTCCTTCTGTACGAGACCAGGACGTCATATAAACTGCAGTTCCTGAAAGAGGCAGGCTGGCTTTTCCTCCTGCCATCCGGTCACGGATTTCACCTCCGGTTCCTGTGGCAGCACCATTAAAAGGCTCTACAGTGGTTGGGAAGTTATGGGTTTCTGCTTTTAATGAAATTACTGTATCAATGTCTTTGATATCGAAGAAATCGGGCTTATCCTGAGTTTCCGGGGCGAACTGTTCAACAGATGGCCCTTCCACAAATGCAACATTGTCCTTGTAAGCTGATACAAGCCTGTTAGGGTGTACTTTTGAGGTTTTCTTAATCATGCTGAAAAGCGTTTCCGGCATTTCTTTTCCATCAATGTGGAAATTGCCATTAAATATTTTATGACGGCAATGTTCTGAATTCACTTGTGAAAAGCCAAACACCTCACTGTCGGTCAGTTTGCGGCCAAGGCGTTTGCTCAGGTTCTCCAAATATTCAACTTCATCCGGACTAAGAGCAAGGCCTTCCTGCTGATTATATTCTTCAATGTTCTCAACAGGAATTACCGGATCAGGCATTTTATTGATGGTAAAAACTTCCTGGTTTAATCCCTGGTAGACATTTTGAAGCATGGGATCATAATCGGAATCAGCATCTGCTACTTTGATAAATTCTTCTATCCGGCTTATCCCTTCTATACCCATATTCTGGGTGATTTCCACAGCGTTGGTACTCCAGGGTGTGATCATCTCTTTCCTTGGGCCAACGAAATATCCGTCCATGATTTCTGAGTCAACATATACGGCATTACCAAATAACCACTTAAGTTTGGTGATATCATCAGACTTAGGTTGTGTGGAACTACCTACTGCATAACATACGTTTTTGGATTTTGTGAAGAAAATGATCATTCAAAGAAGTTTTTAGAATTTTAAACCAATTTCAATTTTTTGCAAAGGTAAAAATGTATATGATTTTATAGCAATCAGGCAGTTGAAGTTATTCACCAAATATATCAAGCATATTTTAATAATTATTTAACTTTTCCGATACCTAAATCGTCTATTTTCGCGCGCTGATATTTTTGAGCTAGCTACAAAAGGATATCACAGGTAATTTAAAATTTGAAAATTAATTATTTAAACTAGAGAATAATGAACGAAGTAAACGAAAAACTACGGAAAAGTTGTGAAGAGGCAATTGGTGCTTTTCAAAAACTAAAAAACGAAGAATACACAGAAATTTCTTCTAAACTTGAATGGTGTATTGGAAGTTATAATTACGATAACAATCCGGCCGGATTGAATGAATTTGGCCAGCAATCATTAAAGGTTCTGAAAGCTGTTAAACAGGAACAACCCCGAAAAGTGAATAAGAAAGTAATTGACAGTTTGGAAAAAGCCATTAAAGGTTTTAATAAAAACTAATCATAATTTCATCCGGTAACCTGCCTGCTGTGCAGGTCTCCGGATGAATACTCAACTACCTTTAACATTTTTTAGCTTATGGGTGTGTAATTTTTCCTCATATTTGTCGTTAACAAAAACAGGGAAAATTTGATTACCATTTTATGAGCTCTGCTTCCGATATTATCCTTAAAGATGAACTCCTTCAACTTCTTAAGAATGTCAGAATTTTTTCTGAGGTTGATGATATTGATCTCTCAGAAATTGCTGACCAGCTTACCGAGATAAAGTGCCGGGGAGGTCAAACCATTTTTAAAAAGGGAGATGAAGGCGATGCAATGTACATTTTAAAAAGTGGCAGCGTTCGTGTGCATGATGGTAATCATGTTTTGTCAAGACTAAAACCCGGACAGGTTTTCGGGGAATTTGCACTGTTTGACAAAGAATCACGGTCGGCAACAGTTACAGCTGACGAAGCCACAGTGCTGTATGAGCTCGATCAGGAGAGTTTTGCCAGAGTTATGGTAAACAAGCCTGAAGTTACCATGGGTGTTCTGAAAAAAGTGATCAGGCGGATCAGGGAGATGAATGAACTGGAAGGAAAACTTGCTAAAAGTTACATGAAGATCCAGAAACAAAAGAATGAAATTGAAGAGCAGCACAGGAACATTCTTGAGAAGAAGGCAGAACTTGAAAAAACAAACGAACAACTTATCCGCCTGAACGAAGAAAAAAACCGGCTGATCAGTGTTGTATCGCATGGAATAAGAAATCCACTTACCAGCAGCTTATGTGTGGCAGACCTATTGGAAAATGATATCGAAGAACTTACTCATAAACAAAACGAATACCTTACCCTGATCCATAGTAGTTTAAGGCGAATGAACAGCCTGATCAACCAAACCCTGGATATTGATATCATTGAATTGCAAAGGGACAAATTGAATCCGGAGGTGGTTGACCTTGAAGAAATGCTTATCCAGATCGAAGAAAGTTTCAAGTATACCTTAAGCCTGAAGAAAATTCACTTTGACCTAAAACTTGAACCATTATCCATTCATGCAGATAAAAATTTTATATACCTGATCATTGATAACCTGCTTTCCAACGCAATCAAATTTTCTCCTTCCAATAAAACAATCATCATCGACCTCTTCAAAAAAGAAAACAAAGCGGTTATTGAGATCAGTGACCAGGGGCCAGGTATGAGTGAAAAAGCCCTGGAAACCCTTTTTGACAAACCTCAGCTCCACGACAGGCAAACAGACAAAACAGGGCTCTCCGTTGCCAAAAAATATGTAGAATTTATGGGTGGAGAACTATTCTGCAAAAGCAAACACGGGCAAGGGACAACGTTTAGGGTTGAGTTTGATTTAGAGTGAAAAATTCCAATAATAAAAATTCCAAATTCCAATGGGTTCATTGAGGAGTTGGAATTTTGAGCTTAAAATATTGGAATTTACACATTCAGTTTTTCACCTTCAGATTTCGCAATCACCACCGCACCACAGCTATCACTCCATACATTGGTTGCCGTTCTGAACATGTCAAGAATACGGTCAACGGCAAGTATCAGGCCTATTCCTTCCAGTGGCAGATTTACTGCAGTCAGGATAACTGTGATCATAACAAGTCCGGCCATTGGAATAGCAGCAGCGCCAATGGAGGCGAGTAAAGCAGTTAGCACAATGATCACCTGTCCCAGGATAGAAATATCAGCACCATAGGCCTGAGCGATAAACATGGCAGCCACACACTCATAAAGTGCTGTTCCGTCCATATTGATGGTGGCTCCCAGTGGCAGGGTAAAACTGGTAACTTTGTTTGATACCCCTGAGTTGTTTTCAACAGCCGTCATGGTAAGCGGCAGTGTAGCCCCGGAGGAGGAAGTTGAAAAGGCTGTAAACAACGGTGTTGCCATGTTCTTCATATGCCGGAAGGGATGTGCCTTTCCAATATATTTTGTAATGAGTGGTAGGGTGATCAGAAAATGGATCAAAAGGGCAGCTACAACCGTACCCATGTATAAACCCATGCTGGAAAGCAATCCCATCAGATCGTCCTGGTCGGCCACCGTTTTGGCAACTATTCCAAGGATACCAAGTGGAGTAAATTTTATCACAAACATAGTGATCTTCATCATCACCTCGAAAATGGCATTAAACGCATTCTTAAGAGAAAGACGGTGTTTGTTCTCCACTTTAGTGATAAAGAAACCAAAAAGAATAGCAAAGAATATGATGGATAACATCTGGTTTTCATTGAATGCCTGGAATATGTTATCGGGTACGATGTCGATAAGGATCTCTTCGAAGGACCTTTGTTTTTCTTCCAGGCCTTCAACGGTAGCACTTAAATTAAGGTCAGCTCCGACACCTGGCTTAATAAGATTTACCAGGAACAATCCAGTCACAATGGCAAACAGACTGGTCATGATATAATACCCGAAGGTTTTCAAACCAAGTCTACCAAGATTCGCTCCGCTGCCAATGTTAGTAATCCCTGAAATAAGAGAACTTAAAATCAATGGGATGATTAGCATTTTTAATGCCCTTAGGAAAATATCGCCCATCCATGATATGGCACGAACAGGATCGTTTTTATAGGCAGCTTTTAAAATGGTTTGGCTGTTATTTTTGTATACCTTTTCACCGAGAATATTTTGAACTTCTGCTTCAAAAGCTTCTTTTGAATTGTAAACCTTTCCTTCTAATGGCTTTAATTGTTCAACCACTAATTTATCCGTACCACCCCGGGTAAATGTTTTATATGAACTTTCCCTGATGGCATAATCGGTTGGAAAAACAATGCCATATACAATTGCAACAATCAGAGCAATTAGGATTTGCCAGTGGAGTTGAAGTTTTTTCATGTTCAAAATTTGGATGACTAAAGTACACAAATAAAAAAACTTTCTTACTTTAGTGCTTGTATTTAATCAAAATTCAAACTAATTATTCAGTACACATTTAATCACTCAAACCTAATATTAATACAACCCATGAAAAGATTGATTTTAATCCTCATATCAATACCATTTGTGCTGCAAATTTCAGCACAGAATGGCTTAAACACCTTCGAAAATATTACCAATACCATTGTTTTTCAAAGCATTACCAATAAATACGTGCTGGTTGTTGAACAGAAAACATCCACAGTATTTTGTACCAACGAGGCTGCAAAAGAATATTATTCACCTCTATACAATGTAGTGGAATCACAACATTTCGACGACTATTATTCTCTGGACAAATTGATTTATGATTCTGACTATTACTGGCGAAAAGAGGTGTATGACAACATTGATTTTGACTTTTTTCCATCACTGAAAAACAAAGAAAATCCAGTTCTCATAAGAATGTATGACCGGGATATGGTACCCTTTATGGAATTCAAACATTCTCCTGACTTACAAAACAAAAATGACTTTGAACTGGAATGGTTCTTCACTGGCAAGAATATACATTATTTGTGGAAATTCACTGACAGTATTCCTACTGAGATTATTGAACTCAAACATCACAACATAACGGAAAAGTTTTTGAATGTTGTACATGACGGAAGGATAAGTGAAACACAACGTTTGGATTTGAATTTCAGCAACCACAAAAGAATCAACTATGAATACGATGATAACTTAATTGTCAAAAAGGAGGTTGTTCAGCGAAAGGAATCAGGAAAATACAAAACCAAATACAGTTTTGCGGTTGAACCTGATCCGGTTTCGAAAACACCTAAATTAGTAAAGTACAATAGCAAGGGTAAAGAAATTCAAAAACTGGAATATGTTACTGACGGTTCCGGAAATTTGATGCGCATTACAAAAAAATCAGGAGGTTCTGAATTCCCACAAACTATAGATTTTAAATACGATGACAATAACAGGATCAAGGAGAAGACATACAACAAATACGCTCCAAATGTTAAGACCGTTAGCTATGAATATTGTTCGAATGGCATGGTAAAATCTATCTCTATAAATTGGAATTATATTAACTCGGACGGAAATACCAGGGTTGATTTTTATTACACGGAAGATCTTAAACCTTTTATGGTGCAATACAAAAGCATCGACGAAGATCTAAAAGAGTTTATTATAACTGAGCTTGTTTTTAATTATAACGAATCAGGAGATATTTCCAACCTGCGCGAGTATCACAAGACTGACCTGGACCCGCTTGTATCCCTTATAACATTTGAGTATTTTGAAATAATGGCTGACTAAATCAGGATAAAGTTCCTGTTTCATTTGTTTTACAAAACGAATCCAACGAATTGCACATTGATATTGTCTTAACTATAGATCAATCGTATCTTTGTAAAAAAATAAGGACCAATGAAAAAAATCATCGCGTGTTTTGTATTGACCTTTTTAGGGATGGCTTATCTGGCCGCCCAGCATCAAAATGTAATGATCAGTTCTTCAAATTCTCCTGAAGAACCATCCATCTATATTAATCCAAAAAATACGGATAAACTGATTGCGGGGGCAAACATCAACAATTTGTTTTATTCCAATGATGGAGGGTATACCTGGACAGTAAGTACTCTAACTTCCTCAACAAATGGCGTTTGGGGAGATCCGGTGACCATCGTCGACACGGCGGAAAATTATTATTTCTTTCATTTGTCTTATCCACCGGCTGGAAGCTGGATCGACCGGATAGTGTGTCAGAAATCAACCGACTTTGGTGTTACCTGGAACGATGGATCCTATATGGGCTTGAATGGAACAAAAGCTCAGGATAAGGAATGGGCTATTGTTGACTGGACAAACAACAATATGTATGTTACCTGGACCCAGTTTGATGATTACGGCAGTTCAAATCCCAATGATTCCAGCAGTATTCTTTTTTCAAAATCAACTGATGAGGGAGAAACATGGAGTCCGGCCTTAAGAATCAATGAAGTGAACGGTGATTGCATCGATGATGACAATACAACAGAAGGTGCAGTTCCGGCTGTGGGACCCAATGGAGAAATTTATGTTGCGTGGGCTGGACCTGCAGGCCTTGTCTTTGACCGTTCTCTTGATCAGGGAGAAACCTGGCTCGACGAAGATATATTCATTGATCCGTTTCCCGGTGGATGGAATTACAATATACCAGGAATTATGAGGTGTAATGGCTTACCAATTACAGTTTGTGATTTAAGTGGTGGGCCCAACCATGGGACCATTTATGTTAACTGGACCGACCAGGGGAATGGAGCCAGTGACACTGATGTTTGGCTGGCAAAATCAACTGATGGAGGAGATACATGGAGCTCACCTGTTCGTGTAAATGATGATCCTCCCGGCAGGCACCAGTTCTTCACATGGATGTCCGTCGACCAGGTAACCGGTTATTTATGGTTTGTGTGGTACGACAGAAGGGAATACAACGACAGCAATACTGACGTCTATATGGCAGTATCCACCGATGGAGGTGACACATTCACTAACTTTAAAGTTAGCGAAGAGCCATTTGTCCCCTCCTCCAATGTCTTCTTTGGTGATTATAATTGTGTTTCTTCGCACAACAATGTCGTTCGACCGATCTGGACAAGGTTACATAACGGACAACTGAGTGTCTGGACGGCTATCATTGATGTGGATGCTGTAATTTCCACTGGTCTGGAAGAACCTGCTATGGTGCCTGTTGCTGAAATGGGCCCCAACTATCCTAATCCTTTCAACGAAAGTACAGTCATTGCTTTTAAAGTGAACGAACCAGGCAATGTTACTTTAAAGGTATTTGATATGATGGGGACTGAGATCACAACCCTGATCAACAATGAATACAGAGGATTCGGAAAATACATTGAACATTTTGATGCATCTGATTTCCAGATTTCTCCAGGGGTATATTATTTTTCCCTTACAGGTAAAGGATTGAATGTCAAGAGGAAAATGATACTTACAAGGTAATTAGTTCAAACACCTGCGATAGCCGAATAATTACCGCAATCAAAACCAATGCTGCCAGTAAAAAGGCGAGGTGCTTAAAAGTATTGTCTGAAATTCCTTTCAGAAACATATTTTTTCGGTTTTCTGTTATTCGTCCTGGACTTGACGAGTCAGGTTTAGGCACTTCAATTGGTTCATTATCCCCTTCATGCCTGGCCATAAGATCATCTTTTACTTGCTGGTCGAAAAGCCCGGTTCTTTTTCCCAGAAATTTTTTTGGTTTTCTTGGACTTTTTTTCATGCCTAAACCAAATCCATAATAACCCATTTATTTTAGTTTAAAGGTTAATATTACCGGCTGATGATCCGAGTGTTCAAATTCCAGGTCATTGGTTTTAACCTGGATAATCTCAACATTGGGTGAAGTTACAAAATAATCCAGAATACTACAAGTGGTAGCATCTATATTAAAAGGCTTAGTCACATCACGGTTAGTCGGCAAATGCGGGTCAAAAGCCCAGTTCCAGCCCTCAGGTAAATAGCTTTCCGAAATTGGCCAAACCTTTTTTAGCTTGTATTTTTTACTGCTTGTAACCTTCCAGCCGGGTGGATTTTGGTTCCAGTCACCCCCAATAACAACATAATGTCCTTTGCTGTAATCGTCGGTGATCAGCGTTTTAAGTGCATTTAATTCTTGCTCCCTTAATTCATCGGCATCATCAAAAGCTGAATTGTGAATGTTGTAAATAATTAAGTTTTTATCAGAGGAAAGGGAATAAACTGACTTCAAGAAACACCGTTTTAGCATAAACAGGCTTTTGGGCCAGGAATAGGAACCCGGTGTAGATATTCTTTCACATTCTGAAGGCTTATACCTGGAAAAGGTAGCCATACCACCATCAACTTTGCCCATGGGTTCTGTCCATGGAACGGGAACATACCCCGCTTTATAATTGATTGCTGAAAATGCATTCAGAGAGTTTTTTAAATCAGAAATGGCCTGAAACTGATTGGTCTTATAACTTCGTTTTGAGTTAAAATCAATCTCTTGAAAAAGCAGGAAGTCAATCGTATCACAACTTGAAATATAGTTTTTAATTCCATAGAAATAGTTGGTATTCTGCTCACGGTCTGGCCGGACCATTTTGCCTCCTTCATAAAAAAAGTCAATCTCCTTACCCAATCCGGCATAACCAATGTTCCAGATAAGAATACTCAGTGAAGTACTATCCGGGATGGCATCAAGCCCTTTGTTATTGTTTTTTAAGTTTTGGGTTTGGCCGGGCTTAAATTCTGAAAGTGTTGAATAGATCAATACACCAAGAACATAGAGGAGTATTACACTTACAAGACAAATTATACAGGCAATCAAAAGTTTTATAACCATTTTCATTGTTGTCGTTTTTCTGTGGTTATAAAATTACGAATTTCTTCAGGCACTCTCTTTCCTTTTCAATGGTCACAAAATTTTAAGCCTTCATTTCACTGTTATTTTATATTTTAGCCGCTGAATTTAAATTATTCTGAATGCCGATATTAGGGTCAATCATAAAAAAGGCGTACGAACTCAGGAAGATTCCGATCGACCAGAAGAAAAGGAAACAAACTGATCCTTACCAAACTCAGGTAAGGACCCTGAAAAAGCTGTTAAAAAAGGCCCAGTTTACCTCCTTTGGGGAGTTTTATAATTATTCAGAGATATCCAGAAAAGCTGACCCTGTAAGTGCTTTCCAGCAAAAGGTTCCTATTTATGATTACAACCTCATGTTCAGGAAATGGTGGTATCGTGCTTTGAACGGTGAAGCCTTTGTTTCCTGGCCTGGCAGGGTAAAGTATTTTGCTTTAACCTCAGGAACTTCTGAAGCCTCAAGTAAACAAATACCGGTTACAGGCGACATGATAAGGGCCATCAGAAGAGCCAGCATCCGTCAGTTGGTTTCAACGGTGAATTATGACTTTCCCCTTGAATTTTATCAAAAGGGAATACTGATGATTGGCGGTAGTACCCACTTGCAATACAACGGTACGTATCACGAAGGTGACCTTTCCGGAATTTCAGCAGGCAATCTTCCTTTTTGGTTTCAGCATTTTTATAAGCCCGGGAAGAGGATCTCAAAAGAAAGGGAGTGGTCCACCAAACTGGATGAAATTGTCAGATTAGCCAAAAACTGGGACATTGGGGTCATTGTTGGTGTGCCGGCATGGATCCAGATCATTCTGGAAAAAATAATTGATCATTACAACGTATCCAACATACATGATGTCTGGCCGAACCTTTCGGTATATGTTCATAGCGGCGTAAGTTTCGTACCCTATGCTAAAAGTTTTGAAAAGCTTTTTGGCAAAAAGGTGTTGTACCAGGAATCCTACCTGGCTTCTGAAGGATATATTGCCTTTCAGAATGGGATGGAAAGCAACTCCATGCAAATGATCCTGGATAATTGCATTTTTTATGAGTTTGTTCCGTTTAACGACAGAAACTTTGACTGGGAAGGAAATATACGCAGCAACCCGGAAGTATTGACCATAAAAGATATTAAGGAGAACATAGAATATGCCCTGTTGATGTCTACCTGTTCAGGATCATGGCGTTACCTGATTGGTGATGTTGTAAAATTTACATCGAAGGAAAATTCAGAGATTGTTATTACCGGAAGAACAAAACATTTTCTGAGCATTTGTGGTGAGCATTTGTCACTGGATAATATGTCACGTGCCATCGAAATGCTTGAAAATGAATTGAATGTTGAGATCAGGGAATTTGGCGTTGCCGGGATAAAATATGATTCATTGTTTGCCCACCAGTGGTATCTGGGTTGTGATGACACCCTTGATCCTTTTGTGGCCAGATCGAAGATTGACGAATATTTGAAAATTTTGAACGATGATTACAGAGTTGAAAGGATTGAAGCCATTAAGGAAGTGTTTGTGGATGTTTTACCCACCAGTGTTTTTTCACAATGGATGAAAGCAAAAGGGAAAGAAGGTGGTGCTAACAAGTTCCCCAGGGTATTAAAAAACCATTTGTTAACCGAATGGCAGGAATACATCGAAAAATATAAAGTTAAAAGTTAATTATACCAGCAACTGAATTTGAGTTAAAGAATTCTAAATTTCTTTAACTCAAACAGATAAACTATAACAATTAAAGAATAAATGGGTCCATTATTACAAGGCGTTCTTTTGGGTTTGACCTTTGCTGTGCTACTGGGACCGGCATTTTTTGCTCTGATCCAAACCAGTATTCACAGGGGGTTTAAAAGGGGAGTCCTGCTTGCTCTTGGTATATTCCTGAGCGACCTGTTTGCCCTCATCCTTTGTTATTTTGGTGCATCTCAAATTTTAGGATCCGATCCCAGGCAAAACATATATTTTAGTGTCATTGGTGGAATTATCCTTGTAATTTTTGGAACATATACCTTTACCAGGGTGGTAAAGGGGCAGTCACAAGATAGTGCTGATCCTTCCAGTGCAATCAATCCTCCTTCCAAATTTTATATTTACATCATAAAAGGATTTGTTCTTAATGCTTTAAATCCTGGTATGTGGTTTATCTGGATCACCATTGTTGTTTCCATTAGTGCAAATTTTGGGGTTGACAGCAAGGCCATTTATCTTTTCCTGGGAGGTGCTCTGGGTACTATTTTCGGGACCGATTTATTAAAATGCTATATTTCAAACCAGATCAAAAAATTTGTTACTGCAAGGATAATGACCCTGATGAACCGCTTGGTAGGTATAGTTTTGATAGGATTCGGAACCTACCTGGTCATCAACGTATTTGTAGATCTGGAAAGGCTAATGTATGAATACAAGGATTTGTTGTTTCCGGGTAATTAATGCAGCTCTGTTGATCTATCAGAAGCTTCTCTGGCTGTATCCTTCCACATCAATTTTATAATTAATGCTAATATACAACCCACCTACAAAATTATGTGAAGGGGTGTATTCTCCATCTATATCATTTAACCGGAATGTCTCTGCGTTTATGTCATTAAAACCATAATTTATCCTGAATCCTGGACTGATATAAAACTGATCTGAAACATGAATATCTGCCCCAACGTCAAATGCCAGGCCGATGTCGTTGCTTTCAAACCTGTCTTTAATATCGGGCTCGTCCGTTACAAATTCAAAATCATTAGTTTCAATAACTGTTTGTATTCTTTCTCCATCGCGCAGGTACTCCTGTGTTGCATCCATAAGAATACCAATCTGTGGCCCGATCATGAAGCGGAACTTGGTATCAGCTGTTCCAAATGCATATTTAAAAAACAGGGGAACATTAAAGTAGGTTAGGGAAATGTCGCGTGTAACGTCATAATTATTCCCATTAAAGTTTTGCTTACCATCATATTTTTGTCCCTGCAGTGAATATTGTAATTCTGTGATTACGCTAATATTTTCAGTAAAATTGTATCCAAGGTTAAAACTTCCGGCATAACCCATTTTTGCGGCATATTCAATTTCGGGTTCACCATAGAAATTCTGATTCTGGATCCAGACACTGGACAAGGAACCACCAACACCGATGATTAATTCTTTGCCTTTCTGGGCATTGGATGAAAAGGACAGCAATAATATTCCGGCTAAAATAAAGACCAATTTTTTCATTTAAGTAGAAGATTAGATAAACATAAATTTTCAAACACATTAAGATGGATAATTCCAATTGCATCTGATGCTGGAACAAAAATACAAATTCATTGGATATGGGTTGAAGTTCAAGACTGGCATCCATTCTTTTTTTTAGTTTTGCATCATGATACTGGTAACGGGTGGAACAGGATTTCTGGGATCACATCTTATTTTTTCTCTTTTACAGGCTGGAAAAAAGGTCAGGGCGATAAAACGTAAGAGTGCCTCATTTGATATTATTTCAAGGGTATTTGATTTTTACCGGAAAGACTTTCAGTCTGTCGGGGATACTATTGAATGGGTGGAGGCAGACGTCACGGATGTATATTCTTTGGAAGAAGCTCTTGAAGGTGTAATGGATGTTTACCATGCAGCCGCCATTGTATCATTTCAGCCGGGGGATGAAAAACGAATGGAGGTGGTCAATGTAAAAGGAACAGCCAACCTGGTTAATGCTTGCATTAATAAAAACATCAGAAAGCTTTGTCATGTTAGTTCCATTGCAGCCATTGGAAGAGCCGATAACAATGAAGTAATTGACGAGAATGTGGTATGGAAAGCCTCCCGTAGAAATTCCAACTATGCCATTAGTAAATATGGCGCTGAACGGGAGGTTTGGCGTGGAATTGAAGAAGGACTGAATGCAGTTATCATTAATCCCTCAATTATTTTGGGGCCCGGGGAGATCAATAGCGGTTCCACACGCCTGATTGCAACGGTTGAAAAAGGACTGAAGTTTTATACTCCCGGGATTAATGGTTTTGTGGATGTGAGGGATGTTGTAAATGCCATGGTTCAGCTTATGGGTTCAGATATCACAGGGAAACGGTTTATTGTATCTGCTGAAAACCTGGCCTACAAAGATCTTTTTGGCTTTATTGCTGATTCCCTTGAAAAATTACCTCCCAGGTATGAAGCTGGCAAATGGATGAGTGAACTGTACTGGAGAGTTGAAAAAGCCAGGTCATTTATTACAGGAAAAAATCCATTGGTTACCAGGGAAACAGCACGAACAGCAAATAATTTTTATTTGTATTCAGGCGAAAAACTGGCTTCCATAATCAACTTTCAATACACACCCATCTGTGAATCAATAGCAGATGCCTGCAATTATCACTTGAAAAAAAAGAATGCCAGTTCCTGATCAGTTGTTGATTTTCTTATGGAAATAATAGACCACAATTTCATATCTTTGCCGCGATTAAATAAAATTGATTAAACATGAAAAAAATATTACTGATATACTGGCCCGAAGAAGGAAATGTTGAACATATATCCAAAACGATTGCCAAGAAATTAAGCGATGATAAAGTGGTCAGAAGATCAATTATTGATATTACACCTGACGACCTTTCAGGATTCGATAACTGGATAGTAGGCGGCTCAACGGTAGGTTCCCACGTTTGGGAAGATGCTGACGATTCGAACAAATGGAACGAGTTTTTTAAAAAACTCGATAATCTTGATATGAAATCCAAAACAGTTGCTTTCTTTGGACTTGGCGACCAGGTACTGTATCCCAACCATTTTGTGGATGGCCTTGGTATTTTACAGGAAGAATTTGAAAAAAGGGAAACAAATATAATTGGCCACTGGCCAACAGATGGTTATAGTTTTACTGACTCAGAAGGTGTTAAGGATGATATGTTCTTTGGATTGCCTCTTAATGAAGACCAGGAACCCGAACTTACCGATGAAAGGCTGGACGCCTGGTTTGAGGTGATCTTTAAAGGGTTTAAGTAAGATAGTTTTAGAATTTATATAGAAGCCCTGTCCGCCAGCTGGCGGATGAGGCTTTTTTGTTTTTAGGCAGGCAGTAATTGAGACCCATAAAACAACTCAAAATCATAAAATTAAAAATCCCGTAATTGTTAACATATTATGGGATTTCATTTATTCTGAGGTCTCGAGCGAACTCTTACTAATTTGCTCTGTATGGCCTGTATTAATAGGCATTTCAATGTTTTTGAATTATTCAATTAGTACACAATTAGAACACACTACGACAATCTTTGTACTTCCTTCCATATTTCCCAGAAATTAATTATTTCTTCATTCTTTATCATATCATCTTCCAGATACTCCATAATATTCATGAAGTTTTTCTCAAATATAGGAAAATAGAAGCCAAATAGTATCCACGAATCTAAAATTAAATTAGCATCTTCAGTATCCCATTTACTGAAAGGAATATTTTGCAATTTAGGTAATAAACCTTCAAGCTCTTTAAGTTTATCTGCTGTTATTAAGCTACAGTGGGTCTCTTTAATATTTTTAGGATATTTCGGTTTAAAACCGTTGGCTATTTCGTCCATTATAAACCATATAAAATAATCTTTAAAGAAACTTATCTTCTCAGTGAATTTACTATATCTGTTACTGAGTACAACTATCAAATCAAACTCATAATTGTCAAGAAAGGTATTATTCTTTAATAGATTTATTGTTTTTCGTTCTCCAAAAAAATCATTAACGGATAACTGAAGTACCTTGCCAATTTTTAAAAGTGTATTAACTTTTAACGTATCGTTATTCAGTGCCGCATAAAGACCTGAGAAAGACATACCGATTTTTTCACTAAGTTCTCTTATCGACATATTTTGCTGGTTACAAGCCTGCTTTATCTTTTCAACATACATATGTTAACAATAAATTACAATTGATATTCTAATATATCGCACATGATTGCAAAATATTATACTCTTGTTCTCTAAAATTAAACATTATTTGTGTAATAATAAGTAAATAATTAAAATATTTTTAGATATGTCAGAAATAATTTTAACCACAAAGAAGGAATTATCAAACACAATTAAAACTGCTTTAATGGAATATGATAAGGAAAAATCCTCCAAACAACCGGAAAAAGTCTTTACCATAAATCAGGTTTCCAAGTCATTGGGGAAAGCACATGCAACAATAAAAAAACTAGTTGAAAAGGGAATGATTAGGAGTACAAAAGATGGATTAATCCCTGAATCAGCAATAAACGATTACTTAGGTCAATAATGTGCCACAACATTGATTTAAGGAGCTTCAATTTTAAATCCTTATTCAAGGTAAGGCTCTGTTGGGAGGCAGAGCCTTTAATTTTTCTCAATTAGCCAATTTTATTTCATTTAATGCAAAATTCAGATAAAAGATTAAAGTACCTGGACATACTGGCCGAAAACTATACTTTCGAATATTTCCCTAACAAAATTGAAACGAATGTAGATCTACCAGGCCTGAATCGATCAAAGTCTAAACAACATTATCTAAGTGATGATTCGGAGGGAAATATTCATATCTTTTATCCTTCAATCTATAATGCTGGAGTACATTATTCTGAAACCAAAAAGGGATTAAACTTTTATTCCAGAATACGATTAGCAGAACCGTATGATAATTTTAAGTATAAGAGTCCTTCAGGATCCGGAATTAAAATATTCATTCCTCAAAATACGCTTAATAAAATCCGAAATAAAGAAAGCATAGAAAGCCTACATATTGTTGAAGGTGAGTTTAAGTCAATCTATGGGGATCATTTCGGACTGGATATTGTTGGGATTCCAGGTATACATATGTTTATTGAAAAAAAAGGATCAAAGAAGCTGCATCCTGATATCATTTCTATAGTACAAGACTGTAATGTTAAAAACCTGAACTTAATATTTGATTCCGATGTTCGTGTTGTGAATTTTGATTTCAAAAACAATTCTAAAAAGGATTATTCCCAAAGACTTATCAGTTTTGAAAGTGCAGTTCTAAACTTCAAGCTGGCATGTTTCAATTATAAATCCAGATTAAAAAAACCAAAGAAAGATGAAAATGAATCTGAGGAACCTTGTTTGAATTATTTCTTTACCCATATCCATGAAGAGTTTGCTGAAGAAGCCAAAGGATTGGATGATCTTTATGAGCATGTTGAAGATCCGGAAAGTATAAATAATGATTTACTGAAGCTTGAGAAAGCTTCCTCTTATTTCACAACGAAAAACCTGGAGAAATTGACTAAAAGAAACCTACAGGAATATTTCTGGCTCAATACTGATCATACAGGTTGCCCGACAAATTTTTACTACCACTTTTTTGAATTTATCCAGGAAAGACCGTTTTATTTTTTTGGGAACGAATACAAAGGAAATGAAATTGGATCACTGGATATTTTATTTCATAAAGAGCTTAATGAATATATCAGGGTTGGAGTTGAGTACTGGAGGGAAGTAACCAAAACAACAGCCGGCCTTAACCGAAACAATGAGTTGATCGAAATAAAAAAGAAAGGAATTGTTAAATGGAGTAAACCGGAGATCCGAGAAGATTATGAAAAAGGAAAAGGGATAAAAAATACTTTCCAGCTTATTAAACGTTATACCGGATTTACAAATATACCTGGCCATGATAAAGATTATAAAAAGATAATTGATGGTTTGGAATACAACCTATATCACCCAACTTCTCATAAACTTGCTACCGGAAATTGGGATAATATTAAGTTTTTTCTTGAACACATTTCAAACAATAAATATAATAACAAGTACAATTTATTACTTGACTTACTCTGTTTGAAATACACACAACCAGTACAAAAACTACCAATTACTGTACTTTATAGTAAAGAAAAGGGTACAGGTAAGAGTACTTTCCTTTGGTTTTTAAATGAAATATTCCAAGATAATGCTGCAATCGTTTCCAATAAAGATATTGAAGACAGTTTTAATGAATATTTATTATCTAATGTTTTGCTGATGGATGAAGTTCTTATTAATGATAAAGCCTTGGAGTATATCAAATCACTTTCCACAACTCCCATTACTTCGATCAATGAGAAAAACCTTCCCAGGGTTAAGGTTGCTTTTTTTGCCAGCTTTTTTATGACAACAAACCGGTTAACCTTTGTGAATATTGATGAGGATGAAAACCGGTTCTTTATTTTGCATGTTCCTCCTATTGACAAAAGCAAATTAGATCCGGACCTGTTGCCAAAAATGAAAGAAGAGCTTCCAGCCTTTCTCCATTACCTTAAACATGAACATGAATTAACTTTTGCCACAAAAAAGACACGATTCTGGTTTCCATATGAGGAATTGGAAACCCAGGCACTTTTAGAGTTAAAAAAGAAGTCTCTTAAAATGGCCTTGAGGGCGATGAAGGAGTGGGCAAAGGAGATGTTTTTTGATCATAAAATTTTGGAGTTTGAAGCTACACCCAAAATTATTGGTCCTGAACTACGACCCTATACCACACGCGACATTTCTTTTACGGAAATTAAAAACACCCTGACAGATGATTTTAACTTAAAAGCCTCAAAAGTTCACCGGTTTGAGTTTCCGAAAAAAGAATCTGATCTAACAGAACCAGGCAAACTTAAGACTGTTTGGAATAAACAGTATTTCGATTCAAAAGCTAAGGAGTACAGAAATTATATTGGTGCAACCTATACTATTAAAGCTTCAGATTTTCTCGATGACGAGGAACTGTTGAATTTAAAGATTGAGATCTCAGACGAAGTCTGAACGTAATCTAAATCAATCAAAACTTTTTTTCCGGTTAACCTATCCCTTCCATCCCTTCCAGGTTTACTCTTCATATTTTATTATGGCATTCAGTTTTGGCAAAAATATGCCATATTACCCTTTCAATACGTTCTATTCATAAATACTAGCAACCAAGCTATTTATATTTACACTTTTACAAAGCCATATTAAACCTTTAATTAGAAGGTTAAAGTAAATGTAAAAAAAGTAAAAATTGTAAAAAAGTAGAATATTAAAAGCAGATATCCAATATAAAAAACATAGCTGAGGTTTTACAAGCTTTTTTTACAAAAATAACTTTGCATTTTACGCATGTTGATTTTGATAAGTAACTCTATTTAAAACTTTTAAGTTGTAGGCTGTGGATTTTGTAAATGTAAAAACATAGTCATTATTTATGAGTTTCTTTTTTAAAATATATACAGCCTCTTTAAAAGTCAAATTGTTGCTGACTATTTACATTATTGAAATCCCCATTAAAACCAAACAGACCACTATTTGTAAAGGTTGAATTATTACTACTGAACTGGTTGTTATAAACCTATGTTTACTTACGGATTTACTTAAGAAACTTTGTCTTAACAATTTTTGCACTTCCAATCTTCTGCCCAGCGACAGAAATTGACAATATATATGTTCCTGGTTCAGTTTGCACTCCTAAATCTTTATCTCCATCCCATATCATAGTATATTCTCCAGAGGATACTTGGGCATCCATGAGTTTTTTTACAGGTTTACCGGCAAGGTCATAAATGATGGCTTGTACATATGCTTTTTCTTCATGCTTAAAGGTTATATAGGTATTGGTATAAAAAGGATTAGGATAAACATCAATAGTGGATTCTTTTATGTTATGCAGGGACAGCTCTTTAATCCTTGTCCCTGTATCCTGGAACTCATAGGCCCCCATGTCTATTCTTTCGTTGAAGATTCTTGGATTACCAGCAAGGTCAGTTGAAGGCAGATGAAGGGTATCCCCATCAATTTTATAAAGAACTATTTTCTCATTTTCAAGTTTGATATAAGGATAATCCATACCGGATTCGTACATTGGCACGCCAGCGTCGACACAAGGGGAATTCCATGGTAAAGCGTAAGGAGTGGCTGAACTGGTATCCCACATGGGATCTGAATTGATATTGCCTTCCAGCCAGTTGAGGGTGTATTGATTATACCAATTATTAACAAACGACTCACCTCCTTCTAAATTGGAATAGCAAACATTTGCTGTTGTAGTTGCAGGAGATGCAACGGATGTTCCAAGACCTAATTCATAAATTGAGTCACCATAAAATATCGAATTGTAAATATCCAGTTTTGATGCTCCACCAACAACGATAGCAGCTCCAAAATCATCATTCTCAGTTACATTGCCATTTATTGTTGCATTTATTAGGGTAACTTCCGTATTATTCCCAACTCCAAGTCCTGACCATGCCCCCGAAATCCCCCAAATTTCATCATTATACAGTTGATTGTTTGATAATCGCAAATTGATAATTGCTCCTTTTATACTTCCATCTGAGAAGTAAGGTACACCTATTTGAATACCCCCTCCCCTTCCTGTCTCAGGATCTGAATCAGGCCTGCAATTACTGACTTCACAGTTAATCATAGATAAATAATTAATACCCCCTTCGTTGTTAGAAACATTAAATGCGGTTCCGCCTGAAATATTAGTTAATGTAAAATTCGAAAAGTATGAACTTTTACAATTTCCCAGTCTTATTCCAGGGTAACTTGAATAATGGCAATTTCTAAGTATTACATTGTTAAACTTAACGTTCTCTGTTAAATTGAAATAAATCCCCGCAGTAGGGCTGTGGCCGTATCCGTTTTCCAGAGTCACATTTTTAAGTGAAAAATTCTTTAAATATGGATAACAGGTCAGAAGTGCTGATAATGTATCTGCGCTTAAAATTGTGCTATCCATGCTCTCACCCTGAATTGAAACATAGCTTTTTGCCCCAAAAGCAAATTTTTCGTTGTTCGTATTAGGTGAATATGTTCCATTACTTAAATAGATAGTATTCGAGCTTAAACTATCAGATGCAATTAATAACAATGCATGGGAAATTGTTTTTAATGGGGCCTCAAATGATAAACCGTCGTTTGAATCACTCCCAATGGTAGGATTGACAAACAGGTCAGAATTTACCAGATCGATTTTATTGTTTAAGATATTTATTGAGATATCATCTATTGGATGACCCATTTCATCAATCGACATGATAAATTGGTAATCCGGATTGTATACACTAAATGTATCAACATATATCTCAAGGGGAGGTGAATAATTATTTGTCGCTATATCTGAAGCAAATGTAGCATAATTCAGGTAAATATTATTCAGGTTATTTTGATCAAAGATCGGTATCGCTTCATAAATACAATTTATACCACCTGCGCCTGAGTATGAGTGATTGTACCTTATTGTGTTTCCAGCAAGGGTGGTAGTTGAAAACATCATTGATATACCTGCACCCGATGTGGCTGTGTTGTATTGAATCAAACAGTACTTAATTGTTGGATTAGCGTATTTAATATATATTCCTCCTCCGCTACCATTATTATAACCGGATCCATGTTCAAGGGTAAATCCGACCACATTGATTTCTGAATCCAGGGTGTTTCTAATCGCCAGGCATGAGCCTGTATGATTCCCATCAATAATCGTGGAATGAATAAATTCCTCATTTTGGGTAGTTAAAAACAAGCTGCCCAAGGTAATGTCCTTGTATGTATTACTTATATCTACGTTTTCGTAATAAACACCTGGGTAAACCAATATAGTGTCACCGCTGTTTGCATTGTCATAAGCTTCCTGGATGGTGGTGTAATCACCAGTTCCACTCTGAATAACGGTTATGATTGATGCTGTGGAAATTCCAATAGAAATAAATAGGATTATAGCAAATGAAAGAATTCTCCTAGAAAAGTCAGAAATCCAATCATTGCAAGCAAATAAAATAATAAAACCAATCAGAAGTAAATCTTTTGTAGAAATATAATTTCTTAGATAGGAACAGAAACTTCCTGCTACCATTTGGTAATTATTTAAACAAAGCCTGTATGTGAGTTTTAAACTTTTCAATATTATCACTACTTGATCAAGACAATTTTATCAGTATAGGAATTACCGTTTTTCGTTGTGATTTGAATCATGTAGACTCCTTCTAGAACTGATTTTCCAAAATCATCGTCACCACACCATATAGTGCTGTACCTACCTTCAGAAAACTCCCCTGCCATTAATGTTTTAATCTTTGTTCCATGAATGTTATATATCTCTACCTCTATGTATTGTAATTCTGTTAAATGAAATGATAATGTTGTTTCATATGTAAAAGGATTTGGAATACATGAAACATTATTAATCTCGGGGATATTATCGTTAGTGTTTGTTACTTTAAATGATACCAGTTGTGCGTCGACATCCTCTCCTGCGTATATGGTTCTTTTTACATTCTCATTTAGTTTTTGATCATAAACCAAATAATCTCCTTTAGTAATTGATTCTGATTTATACCCATTATAGGTTTCAAATTCAAGCGGAGTATTTGAAGGTACTCCTTCCAGATATGCACTAACCTGTACTATCGTATCACCCTGTTCCCTTACGGCGGCACCTTTTACTTCACCATTTGCTTTAATAGCGATTTCCTGAACATCCGATGTCTGGTCAAATTCAACATAAACTGGGAGATAATCAGATTGTTCTTCATATGTGAAATACTCTGTTTGAGGAATAGATGATTCTTCTTTTATCTCTTCACTACTTATCCAGGAAAACGTATGCTCACTATTGGTTTTAAAAATTACCATGTCTCCATACTTAAGAGGAGTTTTTCGACCATGAGTAAACCATGTATTTGTTCCAAGCTTGAACATGGTCCACCGTTGAGTTTTTATGACATATAAATCGTTCATAACTGCTGCAGGTATACAATCTTCAACTTCCTGGGGATAGTCAATAAAATATCCTTTCCAGTTTTCAATATTTGATCCGGGGAATATAGTAATTTCAGTTGCCGGGTCAAGAACTGCACCATGAAGGTCAATGTTCGGAGTAGGACCTTCGAATAATTCAATATTTAGTTTATAACCAAGGGTACTTTGCAGTTCACTTAATTGTCCCTGCCACGGTGGAACAAAATCCGGATCATAAACATAAGTAAAAAATTCATTATATTCATCTTTAAACTCTATACTCAAATTAACCGGGAAAATATCTATCCGTGATAGAACGGTGGATGTTTGGACAGGTTCATTAGAATATCTTTGCATCCTTGGGAAGGATAGCCAGTTCCAACCAGTTTTGAGGGGGAGGTTGTCGGTTAGCGCTTTAAAGGTTGAAATATTACTTAAATAGCCATTTACATTTACAATCCTATTATTTGAGGTTTCAGCCATTACATTCTCCGATGCTCCATTCTCATTAAATGATACTGTAGTAGTTATTTCCTCGGAACTGCAATCAATAGAACTTATTGTTAGGGTTTTGCTATCATCTGAACT
Source organism: uncultured Bacteroidales bacterium (assembly GCA_964421215.1). GTDB lineage: Bacteria > Bacteroidota > Bacteroidia > Bacteroidales > JAADJA01 > JAADJA01. Next base: position 22,376 of record CAYQWA010000014.1, read on the forward strand.
TCCTGCAACATATACTGAATTATTAATATTATTATATGTAATATCAGCTAATACTAAAATCGGTGTAGTAATTTGTGAAATTTGTGTTCCTTCTAGATCAAAAACGAACACCTCAGTTTCAGATTTTTCTCCATAGATTTTTCTCTCTAATGGGGAGTAACATGTATTAAGAATATTACTGTGAGTAATATACTGATAGTTCAAAAGATCAAGAATTACAAAATTACTCGAACCTGCAATCATAGCAAGTTTGTAAATATCCTCATCCTCTTTAATTAAATGCATATTTGTTTTTGTACCGTAAATATTTGTCGTATTAACAATCAATGGATTATTTATATTCTCTACATCAACTGTTGTAATGTTATAGCCACCCCCTACATATAAACTATTCAAATCATTATCAACAACTAAATCAGATATTATATCTCCTCCAGTTATTGAGAGAGGGCTAAATAATGTCTGATTAGAGATATCTAGGAAATATATTTCTTCAAATCCACCAATATATACAAAGTCCCCATCACTGGATTCAATTGAATATGGTTTTGTAACTTCAGATACTTCAATAATGTCTAAATAATCGTTAGCATCTATAATGAAAATACTGTTATTCCCAATTGATGAGACAACAATCTTATTGTTTTCCCTGTTAAAATCAATATCACTTAGTTTACTGCCAAGTTCAATGCTTGTAAATTCATCAGATTCAATATTATAAGCTATTATGTGAGCATTAAAATTATCATGTCCAATATCTGCTCCCCCACTAAAAAATTTTTGTATGAAATATAGTACTGATCCATCTTCATTTGAACATCCATCATAATATCTACCACCTGTATGCCAAATTTTCTCCTCAATACATGTATTATTAAATACAGCCATGTAACATTCTCTGAAGTTTGCTGATAGAACTTCTTCGCTATTAGTGTTATAATCTAGTCTATAACCAATTCCATAATTATTGTGTTCATAGTAAACAAGGCTACCATCAATAATATTAAACGCCCTAAGATCATATTCAGACCCGGATTCATGTCCACTGCAAAACACTAGACTATTTTGATCATAGGTTAGACCAATTGTGTTGTTTAGACTATATGTATTTACCTCCAAATTTGAATTGCAGTCTATTAATGATGCCTGTGAACCACCTGTTACAAAGATTTTATTTACTCTGTAAATCGTCAGCAACAGAAGGACATTTATTAAAGTCATTTCTTAAGTGTGATTTTGCCATTAATTTCATTTCAAAGTTAGATCAAAAAATGGTTTCATGAAACCATTTTTTGAAGTCTCGAATCCAGGTAGTCCTGTCTTCTTTTATTCAAAGTTATTATCATGCTGATATATATTATTGAAATATACAGGTTCTTGTGCTAGGGCTTCGATCGATAGAAGAAGTATTATTAAGAATACCGAATGCTTCATGATCATACAAATATACAAATGGCAACCAGAAACATCATTAGTTAGTTCTTTATGAACTTTGTTGTTTGAAGAACATGGTTTGTATGAATGTACTGAAGGTAATATAATCCATTAGGAAAGTGGGATACATCAATCTGCATACTTTCTGAATTCTCTGGTACTTTAATTTCCTCAACTTTTATTCCCTGTGAATTATAAACCTTTATGGTTCTTTCTCCTTTAACTTCGAACTTCGAACACCAAACTTCGAACTCTCCATTTGTAGGATTTGGCCAAACTATAAGTTCGGTTTTTTTACTTTCCGGAACTTCAAAAACCTGTACCCCCGTAGCACACCCCGGTGTATCACAACCCATGCTATCCACTTTTATTATCCACAATTCCTCACTATTTCCTCCTTGATCAGGTCTTGCTTTTCCAATTGCAATGTATCCATTATCTGTTGTTGGACAAACATCATAAAACCTATTTATATCATATTGATTGTGGTAATAATAATAGTTCCTCATCCATATACTATCTCCTTGCTGATCAAATTTGTATAATAATCCTTCATATATAAATTCACTTACTGTATCGTTGTATACCCAACCTGCAACAATCAAATCTTCATCCTGGGCTAACCTCAAATTTTTCAAATATACATTCCTGTCTTTAGGACCAATCTTCTCTTGCCAAATAGTATTTCCATTATTATCTAACTTTATCATGAATATTCTTCCTGTTCTTGAAGTTGGGGAAACCTCCCATTCACCATAAACAGTAAGCACTAGATAGTTCCCATCATCAGCCAACATTACATGAGCCATATCATCATCTACCCAAGGGTTACCATAATATTCCGTCCACTCTTCATTGCCTAAACTATCTGTTTTTATAACCATCGCATCCAGGGAATGATATGTAGTTGGATCAAATGTATACCCACCTATTAAAAACCCACCATCTGGTGTTTGAATTACATTTGAACCTTTCTCAGCCAGGTTATCATCAAACAGCTGGTGCCATTGGTAATTACCAAGGCTGTCTACTTTCATTAATAATACATCAGACCATGCCTCTTCAGACAACCATACCCAACCTGTTAAAATATATCCACTGTCGCTGGTTTGAGAGCAGTTAACAGTAACTGTTTGATATTCTGGATTGTAATTTTTTTCCCACACAGTGTCTAAAATTGTATTTAATTTAATTAAAGATGCATAAGTTGGATTACCGGAACTGTAATGGCATGCCAAGGCAAAATTCCCATCGTTTGTTTTGATCATAGCCCCTCCAACATTTCCATAATAGTAACTATGATAATCCTCACCAAACGACTTCCAGATTAACTCTTCACCATTTAGACTAATTTTATACAACAATAACATTTGTCCTATGTTCCCTGGATCTTCTGTTCCACCATAACCTACATAACCATCATCTGTCTCCAGGATAGTCATCCCAATGGCAAAGTTATTACCATGCTGGTATACATTGTTGAAGTAAACCGGCTCTTGTGATAAGATTAAGGTCGGGAGCAGAAGTATAATTATTATTGTTATTGGTTGTTTCATAGTCATACAAATATACAAAAGGCAACCGGACTTTTAGTTTTCCGGCTGCCTTTTTCTTGCTATTTAATCTTGTTGATCTTTTTGCTCTCTATTGTCTTACCATTCATTTCTATTTTGAGGTAATAAATACCTGTTTCAAGATCATCAATTGGTAATACATAATGTTGTTGCTTGCCAGGCATCTCAATTACTTTTACCGGCCTACCCTGGTTGTCGAATACTTTTATGGTAGCTCCATCTACATTGCCCTTCATGAGTTCCACGATAACATAATCCTTCGCTGGATTGGGGTAAACCTTTACATATTCCGGGGTGAAGGTTTTTGGATCCGGTAAATCAAATATAATATTGGCACTCTTCATTCCTTCTTCCGGTAATATTACTGGTTCCAGATAAGGATAGTTATCGGTTTCAATCAATATATTCCTGGCATAAGCCCCTGCAATGTTCCTGGTATTATCGGCCAGTTGCATCAAGGTTGCTTTCTGTAGATCAGTTAATCCTTCTACTCCTGTTCCTGCCTGGGACAGATCATACATAATACTAATAAAATCACTATAGTCATCGTATAATTCCTGTTGATAGGAATTGAATGAATATTGTGCCGGCAGTGAATTCAGTAGGTTTATTGCCCCTGTCCAGTTGTCCTTTTCTGCATAGGCAAATACCAGTTCAAACTTCTCTTTTAATCCCAGTTCTGACTCCAGTAAATATACCAGGCTGTCATGTGCCCATGAGTTTACTGTATCGAACCTATAGGACTGTTTCAGGAATTTTAATGCGGTAGAACGTTCATGCCTGTAATATGCCAATTGTGATTCCAGCTTTTCTTTAGCTGCCACAAAATATTTACCCAATAGTATCTCAGCAATCATCTCCGGTGTCATCGGGTTGGATTTTTCATCCACTTTTTCCATCACTTCGTTGGATTTAGCTGCCTGGGGATTGGCTACCAGGATATCCTTTATCAGAACATTGGGCAATACATTCTCTTTTTCTATGGCTGAGATCATAACCGAATCACTTAAATAGGGTGATTTCCCCATCAGGCTCATATAGAGATCATAGGCATCAGGAGGCATGCTCTGCAATACTTCCTGTTCCAGCAGTTGGGTATTACCTCCATCTACAAGGGCTGTTAATATGGCTAGTGTACTGTCGGCCTTGAATTCATTGGTAGCTATTTTTTCCCTTTGTTCGTCCCTGCCTGTCCCACTACTGCCTCCAGAAGAATGGGGCTGGCAGCTTTCACTCTTTTTAAATTTTGTTCCTTGATTAAGTGGAGTAATGTAATCTGTTGAATAAAATTCAGGCCTTACCCTCGGTTCTTCAGAATCTTCCGGATCATGATGGAAATAATTGATTAGTGCATCCCTAATGGTACTGTAATCACTTTCATGAATGCCATTATCGTTCAGACTAAATCTATTTCCTGCTTGCATAGTATGCGGCCCTTCAGCTCCTTGGTTTCTGGCAATCCCGGGAAGCGGCACATCATCCGAGGTTACTGCAATGTCATGGTCATTGTATTCATAATCATTACACTTCACAATAAGACCAACATCTGGATCTCCGCTTTTATTGTTTCCCTGTGCTAAAGTTGCATATTCCAAGTTAATGAAAGTGTTATTATAGATCTCGTTATAATACTGTCCCGAGTTATTAATTATCAATCCTATACCCGTTGGATCAGGTTCAGATCCTGCATAATAGAAATTGTTGTATTCAACAGTATAATCGGTACAATGGTCCAGGTACATACAATAACTGTCCTCATCAACAGGTATTGTTCCATCCCAGGGATTAAAAACATTCCCGGTTACCAAGGATTCCAGTACACCACTCAAGTATATGGACCGCAGATTAGCTTTAAATTCATTGTCTTCTATAATAGCTGTCCTTTCAGGATTATGGTAGTAGCTGCATATTCCGCGTATATTGAGCACCCCATTCCGTTTTAAACTGAGCAGTCCATTCCGGCTAAAAGTGAGCAGTCATTTTTAAGTAAAAAAAGAACATTACCAAACCAATTTTTCATATCAAAAATAATTAATTTTTTCCGTTTCTATTTCTTATTCATAATATTTTCCTCTGACTGATTGTATACAGGTCTCTTTCTTCTCATCGATTCCCCTTTTAATTCAATACGATGTGCACTATGCACTACCCGGTCCATAATTGCATCAGCCACAGTTTTTTCACCAATGATTTCATACCACTGGTTCACCGGGAGCTGTGATGTGATGATTACAGAACCCTTGTTGTGTCTGTCTTCAATGATTTCCAGCAGGGTCAGCCTATTCTGAGGGTCCAGGGCCTGAAGCCCAAAGTCATCAAGGATCAATAGGTGTTGGCGTTCAAGGCGAGCCATTTCTTTAAGGTGTGAGCCGTCAGCTTTAGCCATTTTTAGTTTGGTGAACAGTTTTGTGATATTGAAGTAGTTTACACGATACCCTTCAATGCAGGCTTGGTAACCTAAGGCAGAAGCAACATAGCTTTTGCCTGCCCCGGTACTGCCGGTAATCAGGATATCCTCTGCCTTGTCGATGTAGGTGCATTCAGCAAGACGGATCAACTTGGTTTTGTCGATATTCCTAACCGGATCATAGATCATTTTTTCCATGGAGGCATTGTAGTGGAATTTTGCATTTTTAATGCCACGGGCAATCTTCCGGTTTTGACGGTCATCCCATTCTGCTTCAGTTAACAGTGCAGTAAATTCATCCAGGGTATAATCATCTGTTTTGCCGGTTTCGATAGCTGTACAAAAAGCTCCATACATACCGTAGAGCTTCATTTGCTTCATTTTTGATAGTGTTGTTTCATTCATGTTATTTTGATTTTATTGATAATAATCTTTTCCTCTAATATTCTGGTGCTTGGGTAGGTCTTTGTTGTTCAAGGGTTCATCCGGCATTTTGTCCAATCCTTTCTCCAATATGTTTAGGACAATTTTGTAATTGTAGATATTATAATCCAGGGCTCTTTTACAGGCATTAACAAGACGTTCTTTGCCCACTTTCTTTTCCAGGGATAAAACACCCATACAGCTTTTGTAGGCCTGCTCGGGATGCTGCTTCTTTTGCAGGATGTGACTGATAAGCAGTTTTACATTAGGGTCAATACTTCCAGCCCAGTTGATAAAACGCTCAGGAGTCCATTCGGTCATAAATTTATGGGTAGAAGCCAGGTGTTGTTTTTCAGTAGTATAGTGATAAGAGCTTTTAACCCTTTTGTGTACTGCTATACGATTATATTTGTGGTAGATCTCTACCTGGCGCGAAGAGTAAAGCAATTTTACTTTCTTTCGGATATAGTGGTAGGGAACACTGTAATAATGTTTATCCTGCCCGAGGCAAACATGGCCATTCTGCATAACTGTAGCAAAAGACTGTTGTTTGAGTTCATATCGATGCAACGGCAAGGGCGATAGTTCTTTTTGCTCTACCTCTTTAAATAGCTGGTATCGTGAGTAAGACCGGCCACTGAGGTTTGTGTCATTGTGTGCCTTTAAAGCCTGCCAGATCGCTTTATTTAAAGATTTAAGATCGAAGTAAGTATTCTTTTGGATAACACTGTAAATACGCGTATAAAGTATTTTTACTGCCCCTTCCACAAGGGATTTGTCACGGGGTTTATAAACTCGGGCCGGAAGAATAGTTGTCGCATAATGTTCGGCAAAATCATAAAAGGTATCGTTCAGTGTGGGTTCATAGCGATTACTTTTGGTAACAGCAGATTTTAAGTTATCAGGAACAATGGCTGCAGGAACTCCACCATAGAAGTGAAGAGCATTTTCTACCGAGGTAATAAAATCCTGTTTGCCCTGGCTCATGGTGGCCTCTGCATAGGTATGCTGACTGGCACCTAAAATGGCAACAAAAAACTCAACCTGCTTTACCTCTCCGGTTTCTTTATCAACCAGGTTAGGTTTCTTTCCAGCATAGTCCACATACATTTTATCTCCTGCTTTGTGCTGAATGTGCATCACTGGATTAGACCTTTTACTCCATCTCTTATAGTGTTCATAAAAGCTGGTGGTTCTTATTCCATCCGGATGTTTTTGGATATACTCCTTCCACAGCAGATGAATGGTTATGCCTGGTTTTTTAATTTCCTTCTCTACATGGGGAAAGAACTTGTACATGGTTTTAAACTTGTCACTGGGCTGCTTTTGAGGCTGGACCATGAACAATTTATCCAGTTCAACATCACTTAGCTTACAAAGATCTTCAATGGAGGTATCCGTTTGCTGCGTGCGCAACAGGTACTTATTGACTGTATTGCGTGAAAGCTCAAGATAATTACTAATGAATAGCTTGCTTTTGCCTTGCAAATAAAGTTGTAATACTCTTCTTAATTTACTCATAACTATTGTTTTGTTGGCCATAACTTCTACTGTTTTAATCGATTAACAGCTCGAAGTTATGACTTCAATAGTTCAGTAAATCCTTTTTTTACGGGTGCTCACTTTGCCCCGGAATGGGGTGCTCACTTTGGCGCGGAATCAGGTGTTCAGTTTGCGGCGGAAAGTGGTGTTCACTTTCACACGGAATTAGGTGCTCAGTTTAGGCGGAATTTCCAGAAAACCACTAGAAAAAAAATTATAGGATTGCAATCTTTGATTTAGGTGTGATTCACAAATTTACTTTCCTGAAGTGATCTGGAGGTAATTGTTAAACATAAAGTAAAGTAACTTTAACTGAAATTCTTTTGGTTTATAGATATTTGTTCTACTTAATAGGCATAAATAACCCAAAACATTTTAAGAGTAGTTTTTGGCACAAGCTTGTAACAGGCACAAGTCACCGAACTAAGATTAGCTTTTGATTTGCATGAGTTAGTACTTTTATGTATACCCCCCTTTTTATCTATTTTTCCAGGCCTTGTTTGAAGATAATTATATTTTAATTCTTAATGAACTTTCCAGTCCAAAAAACACGATTTGAATGAATATACTGAAGGTAAAACATTCCATTTGGATAACTAGAAACATTAACCTGTATACTTTCTGAATTCATAGGCACATTAATTTCTTCAACTTTAACTCCTTGTAAATTATAAATTCTAAAGCACTTATCTCCTTCAACAGAGAGTTCTGAACCTTGTATAAAGAATTCTCCTCTTGTAGGATTTGGCCAAACCTTTAGTTCTTTTCCTTCCATTTGAGTTAGTTCAAAAACCTGTACCCCAGTTGCACACCCCGGTGTATCACAGCCCATGCTGTCTAACTTTATGATCCACATGTTGGCGTGAGTTGAAGTTTCATTTGCCTGGCCGATGGCAATATATCCATTGTCACTAGTTATTGATACATCATTAAGGTAATTTACATCCCACAAATTAGAAAAATAATAATAGTCATGGATCCAAACACTGTCCAAATTATTATCCAATTTTAAAGACCAACCAGTAAAATTTGCCGAAGCTACGGAATCTGTAATATAGGAAAAACCAGTGCACATATAACCGCTATTTATTTTTTTAAAGTTTTTAATGTACCTATCAAGCCTGACATCTCCATATTTTCTTTCCTCAATAATATTGCCAACTGAATCAATATTATATATCACAAACTTCCCAATTCTATTATCTGAAGAATATATATATTCACCGTAAATCATTGCGATTAAGTAATTCCCGTCATCTGCCAATTCAACAAAAGCCATATCATCATCTACTTCAGGATTGCCATAATAATGAGTCCATTGTTCGTTTCCTAAGCTGTCAGTTTTTACTACCATAGCATCCAGCGAGTGATCAATTCCTGGTTTCCAGAAATAGCCACCTATCAAGTATCCACCATCTGGTGTTTGGATTACATTCTGACCATGTTCAGCCCACTCATCACCATAGGTCTGGTGCCACAGATAATTTCCATTTTCATCTGTTTTTAATAATATGGCATCAGAATAGCTTGATTCATCATACCAAACCCATCCCGTTAATAGAAACCCGTCCTGGACTTCTGTAGCATTTATAATTACATTATTATATTCCGGTGAGTAATATTGAGTCCAGATTGTATCAAGGTCTGTATCCAATTTCATTAATCGGCCATAAGAAACTCCACTTATTGATAAATGATAACCAATACAATAATTACTATCCGACATTAACTTCATAGCACCACCGACATTTCCAGGATAATAATTATGATTTGGTTCGTCTAAAATTTTCCAATTCAGTATCTCCCCATAATAATTCATTTTAAAGAAAACAAGTCGCTGTGGACTAGTTATATCCCAGATAGATGCATATCCGACGTACTCCTGCCCGTTGTCAATTATTGAAAATCCCTCAATACCTAAGATGCTATCAGAATAAATCTCATTAAAGTATATTGGTTCTTGTGCAGATAACAATATTGAACAATAGAATAAAATTGTAATAAGAATGATCTTCATATTACAAATATAATAAAGGAAACCGGATTTTCAATAATCCGGTTTCTTTAATAAATATTATCTCTTTATAGTTGCCTTTTCCACACCAATTGTCTTTCCCCCGCAATAAGTTCGAATAAGATATACCCCAGTTGGGATATCTTTCACTGAAAGTATCTGCTGTTGTTTTTGCCCATCTATATTAAAGGTTTTAATTTGCCTTCCCTGGATATCATAAATATCAACTCTTGCACCTTCCACATTACCTATCAACAAATCGATGACTATATATTCATCAGCAGGATTTGGATAAATATTTACTTTAGAAAAGGATTTGGGGGCTACCTTCTTTGTTTCATTAATAGAGTTTGACTTCATCCCATCATCTGGCATCAGTACCGGTTCTGAATAATCATACTCACCAAGATGTACCAGTATGTTCCTAGAATAAGCAGCTGCATTTGTTTGATTATTATCAGCCATTTCTATCAGGATTTCTTTCTGGATTTCAGTCAAACCATAAATACCAGTATCGGCTATGTGTAGTTCTTCCACAACTTCGAGGTAATTTATCAAATCGTCATAGAAATTCTGCTGCTGTCCATCCAAAATATATTGAGTCGGTATCATACCAAATACATCCATAGCTTCTGTAAATTGATTATTCTTTATATAGCTAAAAACCAATTCATACTTTTCGTGTAATCCTGCCTCTTCTTCAAGTAATACTATTAGGCTGTCAAAACTATTTACATTTATGGTATCAGCAAGGTAGTAACGTTTTAGATTGTTTAAGGCCATTGCACGTTTATGATTATACATCCCTCTCTGAGCTTCCAGTTTTTCCTTGGCTGCCACCATATATTTACCTAACAAAATTTCAGCAAGCATCTCTTGCGTAAAAGGTTGAGATTTTTCTTCAACCTTATCCATCACTTCTTGTGATTTTGCTGATTGGGGATTGGCAACAAGGATGTCTTTGATCAGTACATTTGGCAATACATCTTCTTTCTCAAGAGCAGCTATCAAAACCGAGTCACTCAAGTAAGGTGATTTGTTCGATAAACTCATATAAACTTCATAGGCTTCAGGAGGCATACTTTGCAATACTTGCTGCTCTAACAAAACAGTATTTCCACCATCAATAAGTTCCAAAAATATACTTTGAACACTGTCTGCCGCAATTTTATTCTCTGCCATTCCTTCACGATGATCACCCCCAGCGCTTCCTCCACTTTCCCCGGAAATACCAGATGGACAACTTTGTGTCTTTTCATAAAATGTACCTTCATTTTCTAGAATAATAAATGGTTCGGGGGAACGATACTCCGGGACGATATTTACTGGTTCATGAAAATGATGATAATATGTTATCTGTGCATCTAAAAGGTCAATGTTTTCGTAATCGCTAAATTCAGGACCTACTAGGGGAAAAGTATTATGCAAGCTAAATGTATTACCAGCTTGCATGTCCGTTGCGCCTGGAGCTCCTTGATTATATGAAATTCCTGGCAGAACACATCCCGGTTCTGCCGTTACATATATATCCCTATTGTTCATCACATAGTTGTTACATCGTATTTTTAATCCATCTTGTTGTAAAATACTCCTATTGCAATTTTGAGCAGATGTACCAATACGTAGTTTTTCAAAGTAGTTGTTGTATATCTCATTCATTGGTTCACGAGAATCGTTAATGATTATACCTATACCCCAATACTGAGCTCCATAAACATTAATAAATTCATTATCTTCAACATGGTAACCGGTAGAAGAATCGAGATATAAACCCCAGGAATCCACCGGGCTGTCTTTATAGAAAAAGAATTCATTGCTTGTGATTCTTGCATTAGATAGCGAACCGCAATAAATCCCATAATACGTATCATTAATTTTGGTATGTCTTATATCCGTATAATATATGGAAGAACTAGCTGTTGAATAGATCCCATAGTTTAGGTTGAAGAATTCACCATATTCCCATTCTTCACAAGGATTTCCTCCAAGACAAAGCCCATCTACAAAGAAAGTAGAATTAAAACTTTTAATACCTGTTCCATATTGGTAAATCTTGCTATTGTTAGAAAAATTATTTCCGTTTAATCTTACTTTATCGATTTCACGCATTGAAATGAAGGTAACTTCACCTTGTTCTATAGGGTAATTGATATCTATCGTAAAATCACTTGAATATATAAAATTCCCACTTTCATATGAAAATCCTGCGGCCGGATATCTATAAAATAGGATACTGTTAAAGTTATTATGAAAGTCTGCATTTACAATATTGACTATACCTCCTGAGTATTTAAGATCTACAAACTCGATTTCTTCTTGTCCACTACCATCCACCTTAACAGTTCTAATACCATATTTAGCCATTTCAATACGGCCTTCATTTCGAATTATTACCTTTCCCTGGTTAGGAAAGGTATGAGCTTTAGTTGGATCGCCCCAAACCTGAATGCCTTGCCACATCCCTGCACACTCATTGCTTATTGTTCCTCCATCAATAACAAGTAAGCCACCTCTTTTAACTTTTATACTTCTACCTTCACCCATGAATAATGTACCAGTAATATTTAAAACACCGCCTGAATTAATCACTATATCTGAATAAGCATGGTGCTCCAACTCATAATTTACTACACCTTCAATAATCTCAGGTACCGGATTATAATTACATGGTAGATCTGCTTCCCAAACTCCACGTCCAAAGGTTCCGACAGCAATGGTTTTTTTGCCAGAATTGATTTCAAGATCCCTAATTGGAACATGTGGAAGGTTTCCGCTAACGTTTTCGAATTCTACCAGGTTTTCATTGATATAGAAAAGTCCGTAGTTCGTTCCTACGTAAAGAGATTTATCTGAACTTCCATTTACAAATCCCAATGCATAAATTTTGTAGCTTTGATTGGCTGGGAAATTATTATATTCAGTCCAAATTGGAGTTCCTGAATTCTCACTATTGCAGAAATAGATATAATTTTCCTGAGCAACATAAAAATGGTCCGGATTATCATAATCAATGGCAATATCCGTCATCCAACCAGTTGTACCCTCAAATGCTCCTAAGTCAACCCAATCATTTGCTCCGGTTCCACCCCCCGTATTGGATTTAAACACTCTTAATGGTATAGTGGGTTCATCTCCCTTGCCTCCTCTCCAAATGACGTAAATAATGTTCGGATTAGTTTCACTAATTTCGATTCTCCACGTTGATGGATCATCCCATTCTGTATTGTCAACAATTTCAATTTGATTTTCAAACCTTTCCCACCTTTCCCATTCACCATTAACGAATTTTTTAAGTCCCCATTTCTTAGTATTCCAATTATTTGTATTTTCTCGTTTTAATTCATTCCCACAAACCAAGATTTCAGATGGATTCCCAGGATTAATAGTAAAATATGTTCTCCAATTCGGAACATTTTCTGGTTTAGGTGTGAAAAAGGAAAAGTTTTCACCTCCATCTTCGGAATATCTACAGGAAAAATGCTGAGCAGTAACATACATATTTTGTCCAGTGGTATTGTCCATATCCGGTTTAAAACCATCACCACTTTGAACATGTCTTTCTGCCCAGGTTTTGTCTTCTCTCAATTCATAGATGTTTGATCCATTATCATGTTGACCACTTAATAAAACATTCCTATTCTCTTTAGAAGTGGCAATATCATAAACTGTAGCTACAGCAAGACCATTGTTCATCTCCTGCCAATCATAATTTTCTGAGGGATTTGTATGGTCAAGAACAGTTTTATAAACACCCCCGTCATTTCCTACCCATAAAACGAGATCTTCACCTTCCGTCACTATTTCCATGAAGTGTTGATCAACATGGATTTCCATATCGAAATAGTGTTCAGCAGTTATAAGACTCCAAGTACAAAATCCCTCATCCAACAAGTCGGAAGCCGCATAAATCGGTGCAGTGTTTCCGTGTACCATCCATAATTTTTCACCCACTTTCATTGGTGCAATTGCCCACCCTAAACCACGTTCAGGATTTACACCGGCATTACAAACGGTGGCTCCTTCTTGAATAGGTAAAGCACCTTTATCTACATAAACATCATTTACAAGGTCATATCTAAATAATCTACTATTCCAATCATTATTTAGCTCCGGATCCCACATCATGTTAAAACTAACGACGATAAATAGATATTCAGGAGCAGCTGGAGAAAATTCGATTGTAATTCGTCGATTAGAGGTGTTATCCGTTGGATCGGGTAGAAAATCAAGATTTGGCAGAAAATTACATTCAGTTGGATTCGCCTGATAATCTATAACCCTAACCGAAGTAGAGCCAGTACCGGATGCATAGATTAGGTTGGTCGATGGATCCGGATGCACCTCAATGTCATAAAAATTTCCTGAACATACTTCTTCCCAAACTGGAAATGGCACTAATGCATCTTCACATTCATAGAGACCTTTGTTCGTTACAACAAATAAATGTACTTTTCCGGGATCAGTAGGAATCGAGATTATTTTTCGCATTTGATGTATCTTATTCCCTCCTAATGTCTCGTTTAATCCGATATATTCCCAATCCTCTCCCCCATTTGTGGTTCTCCATACACCAATAGCATTTTGCCACCATAAATGGCCAGGCATACCTTCTGCACAACCAGTTGTAATGAACCAATTGTCATCGGGATTATGTTCATCAATTGCGATAGATGAAACACCAGAAATCGGTAACTCCAGGTCTGTTCCACCATTTGTCCAGGACTCTCCACCATTATCTGATACAAATAAGCCGCCAGCTGGGGAGCATGCAAACATTTTGCTATTTATTGGTGGGGCATATCTCGGATCAAATTCAATGTAATGTATTTGACCAAGACCTTTAATACTATTTTCATTATTGCCAGGATTCATCTGATAACCATCTTCAGGCATCCTATCGGGACCAATTAGTTTCCAGTCTAGTACATCACTTGTGTTATCACCATTTTCGATAAATTCGTTCAGATAGTTAGAAACTCCATTGTACCATATTGAAAAGTCACCATGTGGATACAACTTAGGTTCCCAATAATCTGCTTTTCTCATATATGGATTGTAACCTGTTCCTTGCATACTGTCTAAACCTCTAATCTCGATTATAGAATCAAAATAAGTATCCCATGTGGCTTTGATTGTATAAAAATTAGAAGTGTCTTGGGAATATCCAACTGAAAGCAAGACACCAAGGAGAATTGATAAAATAGTTTTTTTCATTTTTTTGGTTTTGATGATTTATATATAATCTGAATTTCTCTTCAGACTTCTTCTAATGAATAAATTGTGATCTATTAATTAAGAGACACCTCCTTTCTTCAAGATATTTATTACGCAAAAAATATAGGTTCTAAATATTTGCAAAGTTTAGTAGAAAATGGAAATACTGCTATATCCATTTATTCCATACAATAGTCGAATACGTTTAACTATTATTTATTGTTAGATTCTTATTGTTTTTAAGAACTTTAAGTTTATTTTTTTGGGGGTATAAATCTACTATACCCATAATTAAAAGTCAATCCCTGAAAACCACCAAAATTTTTCATAGCTGAAAACCACTAGATAAGATATATGGGATTAAAAATTAACCATCTACAAAAGGTGGTTTGTTAGCCCAAATATTTGAGCATTTTGAATACTTGTTTATAAACAAGGTAGATGGAAATATAAATGTGTATCAAATCGTGTATCAAATAAAAAGCAGTTACATTTCAGATAAACATAACTGCTAGATTTTCTGTGTGGAGCATATCGGAGTCGAACCGATGACCTCTTGACTGCCAGCCAAGTTAAAGAGGAGAAAATGAATGAAAAGCGCAGAAATTGTAGCAGAATCTTATAGAATCCTAGTTGTTGTTTTAAAATGAATCTGATTATCCTATTGGAAAGACTTTTGTATTGAGTGATTTTTATAGTGTAGTAGGAGTTTACTGTGGTCCTGATAATTGCTTTAATATGACATCTAGTTCACCTCAATCTAAAAACAACTGTTTAATAAATTTCCAAAACCACAATGATAGCGTGTTGGAGTGATAAATGTATTATCACAGAATGATTACTAAAACGTAGTTTTAGTTTATTTACCCCACTTTTCCATCTCCGAGTTTAAATAATCCATCTCATATTTTGTGTAGATCTTCGTTGTTTTGATATCAGTATGGCCAAGGATCTTGCTGATCACATCATAATCAATTCCCATTGACTTTGAAATAGTCGCAAAAGTGTGCCTGGCACAGTGAAAGCTAATTTTCTTGTTTATTTTGACTTCTTTGATAATATCCTTTAAGTAACGGTTTGTTGGTTGATCAGTTAAAACATTAAATACAGGTTGATATTCAAATCCTTTCTCCGGAACAAGGTTCTTCGCTTTCTTTGTTAATGGGATATTTACGAACTCTTTTGTTTTTCCCATTTGTATTGAAATTAAACTTCCTTCTTTGATGTCTTTGAATCGGAGATTTTTAACATCCTGGTATCGAAGTCCGGTATAACAGCTAAACAAAAAGTATTTCAACACATTTTGCCTGTTTTTCTTTAAAGTTTCTTTCGAATATAACTCTTCCAGTTTACGAAGCTCTTCTACGGAAAGAAATTCACGTTCTCCAACTATTCTTTTGAGCTTATAGTCATGAATTGGGTTTTCTTCGATAATATTTTGTGCAACAGCTTTGTTTAAGATTTGTTTGATGAAGATTATTGACTTGACAACTGTGTTTTTATTATTGTTTCGTGTATTGATAAGGTATTGCTCATATCTATAAATAAATCGTAAGTCAATTTCTGAGAATGACAAATCCGATTTGAATTCTCTCATTTTATTAACCTGATCATTATAGTTTTTGAGGGTTCCTTTGGTTAGCTTTCCATCTAAAAGCTGTATCTGGTCTTGTACAAATTCATAAAAGGAATCTTTGTTTATATGGTTGGATTCAAATTCCTGCCTAAACCTATCAAAGGTTATTAATTGGTCGGTGATCCGGAAAGTATGAATTATCTTTTGTGCTTTTAGCCTATAGTGTTCTATTAGGTTGTTTTTATCATCATGATATGGATCTGCCTTAGATATGATTCCTGATTTGAAATGATTGGGATTTGCATAAATATTTAATCGAAAATATTTATGTCTTCGATCAATAGTAATTCTAAGAAATATATTCCTGGTTTTGTCCTTCCTGGTATAATCCTTTTGGACAACATTAATTGTACAATTTGTTTTTGACATTGCTTAAAAATTAGTACACAATTAGTACACATTTTGCCAAAAACATTGAAATCTGGAGCTTCAATTATTAGACTTATCCTTTGCTATAAGCCAAAAAATGAGACAATTGTTTCAAAATTGCCTCATTCTCAGAGGTCTCGAGCGGATTCGAACCGCTGTAAATGGTTTTGCAGACCACCGCCTAAGCCACTCGGCCACGAGACCAATTTAAAATGCAAAATTAGACGTTTAATCTTCAAAATGCAAAAATATTTCAGCGAAATCATTTTTCGGGTTCTCATCTACTCAGGAATTGGCCTAGCGGTTTGTAACCGATTAGCCGTTAATCTGATACCGTGTATATTCTCTCAAACAATCAGGGCATAAACATCCATCAAATTCCTGCTGGAGCTGCTCCATAGTATCTGCCGGAACATCGTATTCGAAACACCAGCATTTGGAGGAGGTGGAGCAATGGAATTCGTTTCCGCATTTGGGGCATTTGCTGTGTTCAACGATCCTACCGATTGGCTTAGCGGTTTTAAACCGCTTAGCCGATGCACCTTTCGAATCGGCTTGCTGGTTATTATTACGATCACTCATCACCCAGATTATCAAGGGTTACACAAACACTATGCACCCTCCCTCCTACCGGAGGATTTAATTTGGCGACCTTAACTTCAACAAAGGCTATTTGAGGATACGCTTTTAGTACAACATCAATAATTCTTCGTCCAACATGTTCAATCAATTTGGCTTTTATTGCCATTTCCTTTCTGATCAGCTCATACACATCGGCATAGTTAATGGTTTCCTCAAGATTATCGGAATACTCTGCCTTTGAAGTATCTGTTTCCATAAAAATATCTACCACAAAAGAGTTACCGGTAATTTGCTCTTCCTTAAAACATCCATGAAATGCATGGAATTCCATTCCTTCGATTGAGATTGTTGACATAACTTTAGTTAAATTCCAATGTTCAAAATTCCAAAATCCAAACTTACAATAGAGAACTATCTCCTAATTGCATATTCTGTTTTTAACCGCTTAGCGGGTTATTTTAATTATTGCTGTTTCAATTCTACGATTTACCTCCTCCTTACCGAGCAGTGCCATAATATCCATCACCCCAGGGCCCATTCCGGAGCCTACAAGCGCTAATCTTACTGCCGTCATTACCTGGCCCATCCCAAGCTCTTTCTCTTCAAGGAAGGCTTTAATGGTGCCTTCAATTTGTTCAGCAGAATAATCATTGAGGGTATTAAGTTTACCGGCCAATTCCTGAAGGATCTGAGGAGTATGCTCTTTCCAGCGTTTTTTAACCATTTTTGCATCGTAAGAATCCGGTGCAACAAAAAAGAAACAAGCCTGATCCCAGATCTCTTCAACAAAGTTTACCCGCTCTTTCACCAGGCTCACCACCTTGCTTACAAACTCATCTGATGCCTCGATCCCGTTTTCTTTTAAAACCACCTGGAACAATTGAGCTATTTTTTCATCGCTCTTTTGCAATAAGTATTGATGGTTGTACCATTTTGCCTTTTCGGGGTCAAACCTGGATCCGGCCTTCCCTACCCTTCCTAAGGTAAAACTTTCAATCAGTTCATCCATGGAAAAAACTTCCTGCTCAGTACCTGGATTCCATCCTAAAAAAGCAAGGATATTGATGAATGCCTCAGGGAAATAACCCGACTCGAGGTAACCCGAGGAAACTTCTCCTGTTGCTGGATTTTTCCACTCCATTGGAAATACCGGAAATCCCAGGCGGTCACCGTCACGCTTGCTGAGCTTCCCTTTGCCATCCGGTTTTAGGGTTAATGGCATATGAGCGAATTCAGGAGCTTCCCACTTAAATGCATTGTATAATAGGATGTGCAACGGCAGGGAGGGCAGCCATTCTTCACCCCTGATCACATGGGAGATCTCCATTAAATGGTCATCCACCACATTGGCTAGATGGTATGTTGGCATCCCATCCGACTTAAAAAGCACTTTATCATCCAGTGTAAAGGTATTTACTGAAACTGCACCCCGGATAATGTCATTGAAGTTCACTAACTCATTTTCCGGCATTTTGTACCGGATCACATAAGGCTCACCCGATTCGATCTTTGTTTTTACTTCTTGCACGGATAAGGCGATTGAATTTTTCATACTTTCCCGTGAAGAAGCGCTATAACTTGTATTGGATGCCTTTTCTGCTTCCAGTCTTTTACGAAGTTCGTCCAGTTCTTCTGCTGTATCAAAAGCATAGTAAGCATGCCCTGATTGGATCAGTTCCTCAGCATATTGTTTATATATTTCTTTGCGTTCTGATTGCCGGTAAGGCTCATGTGGGCCTCCTTTGTGAACACCTTCATCGAATTCAATTCCACACCATTCCAGCGATTTCAGGATGTATTCCTCTGCCCCTTCCACAAATCGGTTTTGATCCGTATCTTCTATTCTAAGTATCATTTTGCCCTTGTTTTTCCTGGCAAAAAGGTAGTTGTACAAGGCTGTTCTAACACCTCCAATGTGCAACGGACCTGTCGGAGATGGCGCAAAACGAACACGAATTTCTTTATTACTCATTTTGAATTAATTTTAGGCCGCAAAGATAATCTGAATTATTCACACGGTCAAAGTACCTGTCAGTGAAATGAATTGAAATTTTTATTGCTAGAAAAGCAATATTCAAGGCAACTTTAAGTTTAAAAAAGCACTCTTTAATCCAACATCGTAATTATTCAACTTATATGATTTTATTCAGACGTCAAAATGTATTTCTCTTCATTTTTTCGGTTTCACTTTTGTTTTCGTGTACCAAGATCCTGGATGACGAGCTACCACAAAAGGAGCCCAAGCTTGTTATCAACGGGATCATTAATCCTGACAGCGTATTCAAAATTAATATCAGCCAAAGCTACCATGTATTTGAGAATGAAGGCAGCAACAACCTTCCATTTATTCAGGGGGCATCTGCAAAATTGTATAAGGGTAGCCAGTTTCTTTTTGATCTTGAAGAAGAGGAAAATGGCTATTACGCAGCTCCAGGATTTTTTCCGGAACTTAACCAATCCTACAAAGTTGAGGTGGCGAAATCCGGTTTTCCTTCCGTTCAGGCCACTACTTCCATACCTGATCCTGTACCTATTTTAAGTTTTGATACCAGCATGGTATGGGATGGAGATGAGTATTATACATTCCTTAGTTTTTCAGGTGTATTAAAATACAAGGATCCTCCAGGTGAAGAAAACTTCTACCGGCTCGATTGTTTCCAAACATTTTTCGATGAAACAGGACAACCAATAACATACCGCCAATTTATTGATGTGGAGGACAGTGATGATTATTTTTATGATAAATCGGAGGAATACCTCGTTTGGAATGATCTGCTTACCAACGGGGATGAAGTGACTATAAACTTTAATATCTTTTTCGATCACTACTACATTGACTACGGCCAGGGAATAACAGACACAAGTACAGTCATCTACTCAATAAGTTTCAGCTCATTAAACGAAGATTTTTATAAATACGATAAATCAAGAAGCCAGTATTTCGAATCAGGGGGAACGGATAATCCGTTTTCCGAACCCGTATTGATCTATTCCAACATAGAAAACGGCTATGGTGTTTTTGGTGGATTCAGCGGTGATACGGTTTCTTTTGAGTACAGTTATGAAGTTGGATACTAATGCATGAATGTTGAGCGAAGTGAGATGAAAAATTGCCGGATTATAACTTTAAAAGGTGTAATGACAAAATTGATTTATAGAATCCTAATGCCATTCCTGCTGGTGATGTTGCCACTGGTTTCTGTTTCACAGAATGTTACCATTTCAGGATACATTGAAGACCAGGCAAGTGGTGAAAAACTACTTGGGGCCAATGTGTTTAACGGTAAAACCTACCAGGGCACAACAACCAACAATTATGGTTTTTACAGCTTTACCCAGGGAACTGGTGAAATGGCCCTCAGGTATTCGTTTGTGGGTTATCAAACCATTGAGATCAACCTCGATTTATCCCGGGATACAACCATTAATGTTGCCTTAAAGCCTTCCGTTGAATTAGAGGAGGTTGTTGTGGAGGGCAACAGAATAGAAAACTCGGTTAAAAGTTCTCAAATGAGTGTAACGGAATTGCCCATACAGGTTGTGAAATCGCTGCCTGTTTTTATGGGTGAGATCGATATTATTAAAACCATACAATTGTTACCCGGAGTACAATCCGGAAGTGAGGGAACAAGCGGATTGTATGTCAGGGGAGGAGGTCCGGATCAAAATTTAATCCTGCTTGATGGGGTACCTGTATACAATGCCAATCACCTGTTCGGGTTCTTTTCCGTATTTAACGCTGATGCATTGAACACGGTAAAGCTTGTTAAAGGTGGATTTCCGGCAAGGTATGGCGGAAGGCTGTCTTCTGTACTGGACATCCGGATGAAAGAGGGTAATTCCAAAGAATTTCATGGGGAAGGATCCGTTGGCTTAATTGCCACAAAACTAACCCTTGAAGGGCCCATCGTAAAGGACCAAACCTCCTTTATAGTATCCGGCAGAAGAACATACATTGATATTCTTGCACAACCCTTTATAAGGTTAGCCAATAAACAAGAAGGGTATAAGACCAATGGCGGCTATTACTTTTATGACCTCAACGCAAAAGTCAATCATAAATTTTCCGATAAAAGCCGGTTGTATTTGAGTTCTTATATGGGTAACGATAAAGCCTATGCAAAAGACGAATATACGGGTGGGCAGTATTATGACAAGAATAAATTTGGTTTACGTTGGGGAAACATTACAACATCACTTCGCTGGAACTACATGTTCAACAACAAGTTGTTTGCCAATGCCAGGGCCTCTTACAGCAGGTACAAGTTTATTGTAAGTGAACAATTCAAATACGAAGACGATGATTTTAAAGAGGATTTTCAATTTGAATATTTTTCCGGAATTGATGACGTTGCCGGAAGTATTGATTTTGATTACGTTCCCAACACTTCGCATTATATTCGGTTCGGAGCCAGCAACATTTACCACACCTTTAATCCGGGTGTAAATGCTTATTCTGTTTCCACTGAAGACTCTTTCAACAACGATATCGATACTACCTTTGGAAATACCAAAATCTTTGCCCACGAAATTGATGTTTACATCGAAGATGACATTAATATCAGAACAAGATTCAAAACGAACATTGGTTTACATTTGTCAGGTTTTAAAGTTGGTGATAAATTCTATACATCCGTCCAGCCGAGGATTTCAGCCAGGTATTTGATTTCAGAAAAATGGTCGGTTAAGGCGTCATATGCTAAAATGAGCCAGTACATACATCTGTTGTCCAATACTTCCATTGGCCTTCCAACCGATTTATGGGTGCCGGTTACTGAAAATATAGAGCCTATGGAATCGGACCAGGTAGCTATAGGCTCTGTTTACAACATTAATGAAAGCTATGAGGTACAGGTTGAAGGATTTTATAAATGGATGCACAACCTGATCACTTATAAACCCGGAGCAAACTATTTCAGTGCAAATGATACATGGCAAAGCCTGATTACAACAGGCGATGGATGGAGTTATGGGGCAGAGTTCTTGTTTAAAAAGAACCTTGGACAGGTAACTGGATGGGTCGGATATACCCTGTCCTGGTCGGAGCGACAGTTTGATGAGGTTGGCGAAGAAAGATATCCGTACAGGTATGACCGCCGCCATGATGTTTCAGTGGTGGTTTCCTGGAAGAAAAATGAAAAGTTTGATATCGGAGCTGCCTGGGTTTACGGTTCTGGCAACGCTGTTACCCTTCCTTTTGATAAATACCTGTCCCTGGATAATTATAATAATTACCTCGGTTATGGTGGTGGATATTACTATATCAGTGAACTACCCTACATCGAAAATGTAGAGAACAGGAACAATTACCGCCTGCCTGCCTACCACAGACTGGACCTTGGATTCAATTTTCATAAAAAGCTTAAATGGGGAGAACGAACCTGGAGTGTTGGTATTTACAATGCCTATTTCAGGCAAAATGCCTTTTTTGTTTATATCGATAACCAGTACGACTATTATTCAAGCTCAACCAATCCTCCTGATAAAGTATTGAAACAGGTAAGCTTATTTCCTGGAATTCCCTATATAAACTACAGCTTTAGATTTTAAAGGGGTGGATAACCGTAAAGTCCGTTTTAAATGGTTCACGCAAAGAATACAAAGTTAAACAAAGGTCGCAAAGTATAAAATCTGAAATATTATCTTTTGCGCTCTTTGCACTTTACTTAGCGCCCTTTGCGTGAAACATAATATTAATCAACATCTTAGTATTAGTCTACCTTAACAAATTTCCTTGAAAACTCATTGTCTCCGTTCGAAACATTGATCAGGTAATTGCCTGATTGTATATCTTCAATATTCAGGTTCAAATGAATATCATCTGTTTTAACAGTTTTTACCAACGCACCGGATAAGCTGTATATATCGATGGTATTTTCAGTTCCGATGGAATTCTTAAACTCCATGTGAAGGTAATCATTTGCAGGGTTTGGCCCGAATGTAAAGAAAGCGGGATTAGCTGAATCTATAACGTTGGTCGAAATGGAACCGGTTTTATTTAACACCCAGTTATCCGGGTCGATCTGGATCAGTCCGATATCTTCAGTAATAGGTAACATAAAAGAGTTTACATTATCGGTCTGGTAGAGCTGAACTGTGGTATCTCCTCCGCTGTAAAAATGGAATTTGTATTCCATAAGCATTTCGAAAACAGGTGTTACTGAAGCTGCTGACACAGTTTGTTCTATTTCAAGGTAAAGGTAAGCATCATCCTGGCTCCAGCTGATGTTATAGGTTGGGTATCCTTCTCCGAAATACCATTGATCGAAAAACTGGGTGAAGTCCATTCCGGAGGTTTCATTCAGTACATTCATAAAGTCAAGGCCGGTAGCTACGTCATCAACATACTCTTCCTGGAAATTCTGGAGAACCTGGAAAAACAGATCATCATCCTGAAGCTCAAAACGGATCATATGAATGATAGCTGCCCCTTTGTTGTAAGAAAGGCGACCATTGAATATTCTCCAAACATTGTCATAGGTTACTTCATCCTCAGGAACAAAAACACTTCCATCCGGTTCACTCATCACTGAATTGTGGATCCCGTTCATTTTGTTGTTGGCAGCTGCCTCACCAAGGATAAACTCATTGGCCAGGTAGTCGGTATAAGTTGCAAAACCTTCGTTTACCCAGATATCACTCCATGTGGCGCAGGTAACATTATCGCCGAACCACATGTGCCCAAGTTCGTGGGCGACAAGACCAAATGAAAATCCACCCATTGTACTCATGGTCTGATGTTCCATACCACCACCCAAATCTGTTAAACAATGGCCGTATTTTTCTTCATGAAAGGGATAAAGTGTATACAGGTCTGAAAAAAGTTCGACCATTTCTACTGTCTGGTCGATTCCATCCTGGTAATATTCAAGGCAACCAGGAACGTCGTAAATGAAATTCTGGATCAAAAGCGGATCACCACCCATTCCTGCCGGGTATGCATAAATATTGTATTCCTGGTATTCGCTAACAGCAAAGGAAATCAGGTAGTAGGCAATGGGGTAATTCGACTTCCATTCATACCTTACTTTGTTATCAGGAAGATTTACGACATCTGTAAGCAATCCGTTTGATCCGGCCATATTGGCATCGGAAGTGGTCAGATAAATCCATACTGAATCGGCTTTATCTTCAAGCACCTGTTTTGTTGGCCACCAGTCGCGTGCAGCGAAAGGTTCAGATAAAGTCCAGGTTACGTTTTTACCCCATGAGTCGTAAGATGTTGAAATCCCTGTAAAAAACCCTCCTGATGGTGGAGCGCCGCTGTAAACTATTTTAACTGTAAACATCTCGCCCTGAGAAACAGGATTTGACACTAATACAAACCCCTCATCTCCTGCCTGATAAAATGATTCTGAGACTCCATTAAATAGAACTTCGCTCACTGTTAAATCGTCAAGTAATTCAAAAGCAAATGTGTCGAGTTCGGCAACAACAACTTCAGCGTTAAAAGTCACTTCACCTGAAACAAAGACAGATGAATTGGAAACTTCTATATCGATGAAATAATGTTTTACATCATAATCGAACAAAAGTGGTGTTTGAGGTACGTCTTTCGACTGTTTAAAATGCTCTTTAAAAAATCTTGCTTTGCTGCAGGTCAATTCATCGTGATCATGATGATGTTGTGCTATGCTCATCATCCCGAAAGCAACAACAAAGATCGAAAGTAATAAATGTTTCATGGTTTTTGATTTTTAATGTTTAACTATTTTTTCAATTGTTTTTCCTTTGTCGGATTCAATGATTAAAAAGTACACTCCTGATTCAAAGGATTCAAGATTAATATGTGAATTAAAATTTTCGGTGGCAAATGTAAGCATTGTTTCACCATTCAAATCAACGATGGATCCTGTAAATGCTCTGTTATAATCAGATTGTATATGAAGGACATCAACTACCGGGTTTGGAAATGCCAAAATATCAATTATCCCTGAAAGTTCGGGAATGTTATTAATACTTTCCACTTGTTTTAAAACCCAGAGCTCCGGATCTATCTGAATGCTGTCAACACCCGTATTAATATTGACAGTTTTTGTTACCAAAGGTTGCGTATGTTCAATAGCAATGGTGGTGTCGGTATTGTCATCAAAAAAGATCTTAACAGGCAAATCCATTTCAAAAAAGGGAGTCACCTCCGGAACTGATGCACTCTGCTCCGATATGATCTCAAGTACATTATCCGAATAAGCCCAGTCAATATTGTAAAGAGGAAATCCTTCGCCAAAAAACCACTGGTTAAAAAATTCAGTAAAATCCTGACCGGTTGTGCTGTTTAAAACATCAATAAAATCCTGGCTGGTGGCCACACTATCTTTGAACTGAACCTGAAAGTTTTTAAAAGCCTGAAAAAACAGTTCATCATTGTTCAATTCGTAACGGACCATATGCAAAACCAATGCGCCCTTAAAATAAGTCAGCCTGCTGCTGAAGATCCTGTTTTCGTTCCCGTATTCAACTTCTTCTGGTGGTACGTAAACACTGCCATCCGAAATGGATGTTACATAATTGTGAGCGCCTTTTAACCATTTTGGCGCATAAATGCTAGCCGCTACTTTTTCGTGGGCTAGATAATCCGAATAAGTCGCAAATCCTTCATTGACCCATATATCACTCCAGGTAGCACAGGTAACATTGTCGCCAAACCACATATGTGCCAGTTCATGAGATACCAATCCCAGGGCAAACGGAGTACCGATGGTGGTCATGGTTTGATGTTCCATTCCACCAGAAAGCATGGTAATACAATGTCCATACTTCTCTTCGTAAAACGGGTACAAAGTATATAGGTCAGAGAAAAGTTCAATGAGTGTTGAAGTCCGGTCAAGCTCCCCCTTGTGGTACTCCAGACATCCAGGAGTATTGTATACAAAATTCTGCACCAGTATTGAATCTCCGGCCATTTCTTGAGGCTTTGCATAGATGCTGTAGTCCTGGTACTCCGCCACCGCATAGGATATCAGATAATAAGCGATGGGATAATTCGATTTCCATTCGTACCTGACCTTATTATTTGGCAAGTTGACCACATTGGTGAGCATACCAACAGAGCCAGCCATGTTATCTGAACTTGTTGTTAAAAATACCCATACCGAGTCTGCCTTATCTGTCAGAACCTGTTTGGTAGGCCACCATTGACGGGCATTAAAAGGTTCCGATAAAGTCCAAACAACAGATTTGTTCCAGGTTGAATCGTAGGCCAGTGTAACACCATTAAAAAATTCACCCTCAGGAGGAGTGCCATGGTAATAGATTTGAGCCGTGAATTGCTGGCCCTGTGTGATCGCCGATGAGAGAATTGAAAACACCTCATTGTCAGACCTGTAATAATCAGTTAATGTATTGTTTATCAGAATGGAATCCAGGACCATGTCATCGATGAGCTCAAAAGCGAAAGTATCCAGCTCCTCGGTTTTCACTTCCGCAATGTATTTTACATTGCCTTGCAAATAGGTAGTGTTGTTCTCAATGTCCAGGTTGAAATGATAAAATTTAACATCATAATCATGCAACAAAGGGGTCTGAATAATGTCTTTTTGGTTTTTGTAAGATTGAAAACGTTTAGTACGTGAACATTTATGGTTTTCGTCAAATTGAAAAACTGCCTGAGCCACAGATGTTGAGCCGATCAAACATATCGTTAAAATAAGCGTTGTTAGTAATGTGAATATCCGGGTTCGTTTTAAATATTTTATCATTTCTGACTGATGTTTATCTTTGCTTCGCGGAAACAAAATATATTTTCAATCGATTCCGTTTAATTCAGTAAGTAAAACACTTCGTTCATTTGGCAGATCAATATTACATATTAATTCGGAAACTCGACCGATTTATAAGAAAGTATTATAAAAATCAACTGATTAGGGGTGCCATATATTGCATCGCACTGGTTTTGATTTTTTTTCTTCTTGTAAATATAGCTGAGTATTTTGGTCATTTTGATACCGGTATACGAACTGCGATATTTTATGCATATATCCTGGCCAATGCAATTGTTATTGCCAGGTATATAGTGGTTCCTCTCCTTAAATTGTTCAAACTGGGCAAGGTGATCAGCCATGATGAAGCCGCAGAAATTATCGGAAAGCATTTTAGTGATGTGAGTGATAAATTATTAAATGCTTTACAGTTAAAAAGACTTCTTGAAGAAGAAAGAAAAGAATCGGATTTATTATTGGCAAGCATTGACCAAAAGATCTCAAAACTTAATCCTGTACCTTTTCAATCTGCAATCGATCTGTCGTTAAATAAAAAGTATTTAAAATACCCTGTGATCCCCGTCATCCTTATTGGACTAATCCTGGTGATTTCCCCCGGAATGATTACTGAGCCCGCTAATCGTTTGGTTAACCATGGAAGTGAGTTCGAAAAGCCCCTACCCTATCAGATCTTAATCATGAATGATGATTTGAGTGTGGTTCAGCACGATGACTTCTTTTTGGAAATCTATATTGAAGGCGAAGAAGTTCCGGAATTCGTATACCTTCAAACCGGACAAAACAGAATAAAGTGCGTCAAGGAATCACCAGTAAGGTTTCAGCACAGGTTTGTTAATGTTCAAAATAATACAAAATTTACCCTGGTTGCCGGACAGT
This sequence comes from uncultured Bacteroidales bacterium, assembly GCA_964421215.1. Lineage (GTDB taxonomy): Bacteria > Bacteroidota > Bacteroidia > Bacteroidales > JAADJA01 > JAADJA01. The sequence continues at coordinate 50,166 of CAYQWA010000014.1, forward strand.
ACAAAACAAAAGAATATGACCTTACTGTTCTTCCAAAACCCTTAATTCTTGATTTTGAAGTTTCGGTTGAATATCCGGAATATACCGGCAGGGTGGATGAGGTTATAAAAAACAGCGGAGATTTAAGCGTTCCGACCGGATCAAATATTGGATGGCATTTCCTCACAAAAAATACCAATAGCATTACCATGGACTTTGATGGCAAGGTGGAAACACTTCAAACAGTTGGGCAATCAGCTTTCAAATATACAGAGCAATTTTTTGATAACGTAACCTATTCCATCATTTCTGAAAATGAATACCTGAAAGGTTTGGATTCATTAATATACGACATTTCAGTAATACCTGACCTTTATCCAACCGTTATAGCAGAGGAACACCGTGATTCAGTGTTTGACAAGCGTTTGTATTTTAAAGGAAATATTAAGGATGATTATGGATTTAACCTCCTTACTTTTAAAATGTATGGAGAAAACGGATATCTGATGAACTCAGATACTGTACCCATTAACCCGAATATAAGTTCACAACAATATTTCCATTCAATTGATCTTGCTGAATACCAAATCGACGAAGGACAAAGAGTAACCTACTATTTTGAGGTTTGGGATAATGACAGGATAAATGGAAGCAAGTCTTCAAAATCCCAGGTTTTATCTTATACCCTGCCTTCCTTGGAAGACATAAAAAAACATAAGGAAGACGAGAATGAAAAAATAAAGGAAGAGTTTGAAAACGCCATTGATGAGGTGCAAAAAATGCAGGAAGAGGTTGACAGAATTACTAAAAAACTGGTCGACAAGAAAGAACTTAACTGGGAAGATAAAGAACAAATAAAACAACTACTGGAGAAACAAAATGAATTACAGAACAGCTTTGACAAATTGAAAAAAAGCAATGAGCAAAAATCTCTTAAAGAACAACAATACCGTGAAGTGAATGAAGAAATTCTCGACAAACAAAAGAAACTGGAAGAACTGTTTGAGCAGTTAATGGAAAATGAAGAGTTGAAAAAATTATTTAAAGAACTTGAAGAACTCCTGGAAGAGGTTAATAAGGATAAAATTCAGGAAAAACTCGACGACATGAAGTTATCCAATGAAGAGCTGGAAAAAATGTTGGATAGAAACCTGGAATTGTTCAAACAATTAGAGTTTGAGGAGAAATTGAACGAAACCATTGAAAAACTAAATGAACTGGCTGAAGAACAAAAACAAGCTGGTGAAGAAACCCTGAACAAGGATAAGTCGGAAGAAGAGAAATTAAATGAGCAAAAGGAAATTGCAGAGAAGTTTGAAGATTTGAAGAAGGATATGGGCAAGCTGGATGAGATGAATAAGGAACTTGAGGATCCTGCTGAATTTGATAAAATGGAAGAAGAGCAAGAAGCCATTGATGAAGAGATGGACGAGAGTATGGAGCAGCTGGAAAAGAATAACAGAAAAAAAGCCTCTGAATCACAAAAGAATGCTGGTCAAAAGATGAAAGAAATGGCTGAGTCCTTATTCCAGATGCAACAGGAAATGATCAGCGAAGGAATGGTTGAAGACCTGGATGCTTTAAGGGATATTTTAGAAAATCTGATCCAACTTTCCTTTGATCAGGAAACACTTATAGACCAGGTAAAAGAAATAAATAGAATTGACCCCCAGTATACGTCACTGGTTCAGGAACAGAAAAAGATTAAAGACGATCTGGAAATTGTAGAAGATTCATTGTTTGCATTGAGTAAGCGGCAAATTATGATTGAACCGTTTGTAAACAAGGAAATTTCGGAAATTAATAAGAACATTGAACGATCAATCAAAAGCCTTAACGATCACCGGCCTGAGCAAGCTGCAGGCAGACAACAGTTTGTCTTAACTTCTATTAATAACCTGGCTTTGATGTTGTCAGAGTCACTGGAACAGATGATGTCTGCCATGTCAATGCCTAGTAATAGTTCATGTAAAAATCCTGGGATGAAAAAGCCTGGAATGTCTCAACCCGGACCGGGAAAAAATGCTATGAAATCATTGAGAAAGATGCAGGAGGAATTAAATAAGCAGATAGAAGCCTTAAAAAAAGGTAAGCAAAAAGGTGGGAACGAACCTGGTGGCAATCAAACAGGTAAGGGATCAAAAATGAGTGAGCAACTGGCCCGTACTGCTGCTGAACAGGAATACATTCGCAATGAATTAAGAAAAATGTCAGACCAATTGGAGAAGGAGGGGCAATTTGGAGCAGCTAAAGAGATAAAAAGAATAGCTGACGACATGGAAAAGACAGAAACAGAGCTGGTGAACAAAATGCTGACAGAGGAGATGTTAATGCGTCAAAAACAGATACTTACACGACTTCTAAAATCAGAAAAAGCCGAGTTGGAAAGAGAAAAAGAAGAAAAAAGAGAGTCGAATGAAGGAAAAAGTGTATTTTTACGAAACCCTGAAGATTTTTTCAAGTATAAAAAGGTACGAACAAGTGAAGTGGAATTACTCCAACCAATTTCACCTTCACTATCACCATTTTACAAAAATAAAGTTGATCAGTACTTTTTTAATTTTGAAGAATTATTAGAACGATGACACAAGAACAAAAAACTATTAGACTAAAGTCTGAGCCGGCAAGTCTTAACCAACTTGAGCGGCTTATCGAAGAAGTCTGCGATGCCCATAACCTCAACCACAGTTATCTTGGGTGTATCAGCGTAGCCGTCACAGAAGCGTTTGAAAACGCCTTGACGCATGGAAATCAAAACGATCCTAAAAAGATTATCATAGTTGATTTTCAAAAAACCTCAGCAGGAGTTACATTTTCCATTAAAGATGATGGAAATGGTTTTAACCACCAAGCCATTCCTGATTTAAAGGATGATGGAAAAGATAAAGAATTTCCTGGGCGAGGGATTTTCCTCATTAAATCATTAACTGACAACGTGAAGTTTAATGAAAAGGGAAATCAAATAGATTTGGGATTTAAAACCACTGGAATAAACATAGAAACTTCTGTTGACCGGGCGGAAAAATTTCAGGTCTATAAGGATACTTCGCAAAAAGTAACTAAGTAAGACTAGAAAACATAGTGAGCAATTCATCCATCCTTTTCTTCTCAGAAGGTATAAAGTTTATCTTAAGAGAAAAAAAGAGGTTAAGAATTTGGTTAAATGCTTCCATAGCTAATGAAGAAAAAAGTTATGGAAGCATTAATTTTATATTCTGTTCCGATGATTTCTTACACCAGATGAACAAAGAGCATCTGGACCACGATACATTAACGGATATCATTACATTTGATTTCTCCGAAACGCCACATAATATCTCCGGCGATATTTACATAAGCATCGACAGGGTAAAAGAAAATGCTAAACAATTCAATGTTTCTTTTGTTGATGAACTTCACAGGGTAATGATACATGGTATCCTTCATCTGTCAGGGTATAAAGACAAAACGAAAAAGCAATCCCTGACGATGCGTGCCAAAGAGGATTATTATTTATCTTTGCTGCCCGAAATTTCATAGAGAGTGTTTCACGTGAAACAATTTTAAGTGTTTAAAGAATATGACATAATAGTTGTAGGGGCTGGTCATGCTGGTAGTGAAGCTGCCGCTGCCGCTGCTAATATGGGATCTTCAGTATTGCTCATTACGATGAATATGGGGAATGTTGCACAGATGTCATGCAATCCTGCTATGGGAGGAATTGCAAAAGGCCAGATTGTTAGGGAAATCGATGCCTTAGGAGGGTATTCGGGAATTGTAACTGATAAAACGATGATACAATTTCGGATGCTCAATAAATCCAAGGGACCTGCAATGTGGAGCCCCAGAGCCCAAAGCGACCGTATGCTTTTTTCTATGGAATGGCGCGAAATGTTGGAGCGAACTCCAAACCTTGATTTCTGGCAGGATATGGTGGTAGGACTGATTTCTAAGGAGAATAGAATTCATGGAGTTAAAACTTCAATGGGACACGAGATTTATTCTAAAGCGGTTATACTTACAAATGGAACATTCCTGAATGGTACCATACATATAGGAAGTAAAAAGTTTGGAGGAGGCAGAATAGGGGAGAAGGCTTCCCAGGGAATTACCGAAGAATTAATAGAGTTAGGTTTTGAAGCTAAACGAATGAAAACTGGAACTCCTGTTCGTGTGGATGGAAGAACAATTGATTTTGAGAAGCTGGATGAACAACCTGGTGATGAAGCACCTGGTAAGTTTAGTTTTACAAATACGCCCAATTTAGAAAAGCAAAGGAGTTGTTACCTGGCTTATACGAATGACGTTGTGCATGATGTACTTAAAACAGGATTTCATGAATCTCCTATGTTCAATGGAAGAATTGAAGGTACTGGACCTCGGTATTGCCCATCCATAGAAGATAAGATTGACAGGTTTGCAGATAATACAAGGCACCAGTTGTTTGTTGAACCGGAAGGCTGGAATACCATAGAATATTACATTAATGGCTTTTCCTCCTCATTACCCGATCATGTTCAGTACAAAGCGTTGCAAAAAATTCCAGGATTCGAAAATGCAAAAATATTTAGGCCAGGGTATGCTATTGAATACGATTACTTTCCTCCTGTTCAATTGAATTATACCTTAGAAACAAAACTGATCTCAAATCTTTATTTTGCCGGCCAGATCAATGGTACAACAGGCTATGAAGAAGCAGCAGCTCAAGGCCTGATGGCTGGAATAAATGCTCATTTGAAAAATAATGAAAAAGAACCTTTTATACTTGGACGGTCTGAGTCTTACATTGGCGTTCTGGTGGATGATCTGATCACAAAAGGTGTGGATGAGCCATACAGGATGTTTACTTCTCGTGCAGAATACCGCATACTACTCAGGCAAAACAACGCGGATTTACGTCTGACGAAAAAATCTCAGGAGATTGGATTGGCATCTGAGGAAAGGATGAACAAGGTTGAGGAGAAGCTGGATTTAATAGGCCGGTTAAAAAAATACCTCCTTCAAACAAGTATAATTCCGGATGATGTGAATGAACTTTTTGATAGAAGAGGTACATCTCCTATGGCCCAAAAGGGAAAGCTTGCTAATATATTATTACGTCCTCAATTGTCATTAACCGATCTGTATGAAACATTGCCACAGCTAGAAAACTTTGTTAATTCCATGAATCCTGAATTAAAAGAGGAGGTTATGGAAGAAGTGGAAATTCAGATAAAATATGGCGGCTACATCGAAAAAGAAAAGGAACTGGCTGGGAAGATTGATAAATTGAACGATCTAAAGTTGTCAAGCGACTTTGATTATTTTCAATTGCCATCACTATCCTATGAAGCTCGCGAGAAACTAAGCAAACTAAAACCATTAACACTTGGCCAGGCTTCCAGAATTGCAGGAGTCTCACCTGCAGATATTTCAGTATTAACCGTTTACCTTGGACGTTAACCATTGTTTCACGTGAAACATTCAATTCAATGGAAAAAATAACATCTTGCCCTTTGTGCGATTCTCAAGGCTTTGTTCCTTTTGTTGAAACCAGGGACCATTTTTTAACCGGAGAACCTTTTACAATTTCCGAATGTACAAATTGCAAATTCCTTTTTACGAATCCCCGGCCGGAGGAATCCAAAAGTGCTCAATATTATAAATCGGAAGAATACATTTCACATTCGAATACGGATCAGGGAATTATCAGCAGAATATATAAACTGGTTCGTAATTATTCCTTATCAAAAAAAGTAAGGCTTATAAAGAAGTTTGTAAGGGGAGGATCTGCCCTCGATATTGGCTGCGGTACGGGTCATTTTCTTTCCGTATTGGCAAAAAACGGTTTTGAGGTTACCGGTGTTGAACCTGGAGATCAAGCCAGGAATTCTGTCAGAGCTCAATTCGGTATAGATGTTTACAATTCCCTGGAGCCACTAAAGAGTTCTGATAAAAAATTTGAAGTAATTACATTGTGGCATGTGCTTGAGCACATTTACCCCTTAAAAGAGAATGTTAGGCAAATTTCCGGCATGCTCTCTGAAAATGGCATTTTAGTTGTAGCAGTTCCAAATCCAGAATCTTATGATGCAAAACATTATAATGAATTTTGGGCGGCATATGATTTGCCCCGGCATTTGTATCATTTTAAAAAATCGGACATAAAGAAACTATTTTTAGATCTCAATTTCGATCTGCTGAAAACATTTCCCATGAAATTTGATTCCTATTATGTGAGTCTGTTAAGCGAAAAATACAAATCTGGAAAGAACAATTACATGAAGGCATTTTTTACGGGTTTGAAATCAAATTGGATCGCGAGCTCAAAAAATAATTATTCGAGTTTGATCTATGTCCTGAAGTTAAAAAATAGCTAATTTTAAGGGCTGTATCAAACGATTGCCATATATCAATACATCTGTTGTAACAGGCCTTAAAACGCCGGCAGAAAGCTTTAATTTAAGTCGTTTTTATTATTTAATATTCAGGCACTTAATCGCACAAAAATGGATAACAGGTTGTTAATCAAAAGGAAAGCTGTTTTTTTACTTTTTTTGGCCCTTCTGGTTACTTTACTTGCTTTTTTGTTCACAAACTTTCATTCCAACCTGATTTCCGATAAAAACCTTGTTCAAAGATTTCAGTCAGACTTGATCGACGAAGAAAAAAAAATGGATGAGGTACTGCAAAAAACCAGTGCGCTTTTTTCAGGTTCAGATTCTACCCTGAGTTTTGAAGAATTATCAAATTATGTCAAAAATTCGGATTCAGATCACTTTACAATTTGTATTTATAAATCTGACAGTTTGATCTTCTGGTCGGATAATAATGTTAAGCTTCATGTTCTTGAGCTGGACAGTGTTTTCAATAATAATTTCAGAAAAATATACAACGGGTGGTATGACCTCAGAAAATCAGAGGTTAAGGATTTTCTGCTAATTGGATTGATAAAAATTAAAAATGCATATTCATATGAAAATGATTACCTGAATAATGAGTTTGCATCTTTTGTTCACCTGCAGGATGAAATAGAAATTGTTCCAGGTCAATCAGAAAACGAGATTTATAATTCAGAGGGTGATCTGTTGTTCAGCCTTGATACCACAGCCCTTGACAGTCTCCCTTCTGGGACCAGGATATTTCTTGCACTTGCATTTATTCTTGCATTTGTTCTGTTGATTGCTTCATTGTATCACTGGTATGTATTATTAAATGGGTTTTTCCGATACAAATCTTTTCTCTTTATTTGTTTTGTTATTGATGTCCTGATCATCCGTGTCCTTATTCTCTATTTTGAATTTCCTTCCTTTGTTCATAGCAGTCCTTTGTTTGATCCTGAGTATTATGCCAGTTCCATGTTTTCTGCTTCTTTGGGCGACATGCTATTGAACCTGTTTAGTTTGCTGGCGATTTCTTATGCTTCCTTTCATTATTTCAACTTCAATAAGATCTCAGTTTCACGTTCACAAACGAAAAAATCAATTTTCTCCTTCCTTCTGCTTTTTGCCATTTATTTTGCTTTTCATATACTGTATTTAACCTTTGACGGGCTTGTTTATAATTCTACAATTTCCTTTGATTTAGCAAATATTACAAGCATCACTTTTTTTAGCATTCTGGGTTTTTTATGTTTTGGCCTGCTTATCTTTTCCTTTTTCCTGCTAACGTTTAAACCAATTCTTTTTGTTGTAAGAACCTTCTCTAACAAGTATTTGTTGATACTGATATTGTTTGTGTTCCTTGTTTTCTCTTTTATTCTGTACAATAATTATTATAATTCAGGGGGATACCATAATGTGTTCCTTTTTGCTTATTTTCTAGCTTTTGTTTACATCGATCGTTTTAGTCATCAGAACATACGGTTTTCAACCACCCTGGCTATAATTTTGCTTTTTTCCATGTTTACTACTTTTTCGCTGGATATGAGTGTTGCAAATAAAGAAAAGGCGAATCGATTGGTAATGGCTCAAAATCTGGCTGGCAGGGAAGACCCGGTGTTGGAATATAATTTTCAGAACATCAGTGAAGACATTCAGTCTGACACAACATTTAACACTTTGTTAAAAGCCTATCCTTTTGAAGAGTATGAAGATCTGGAAAATGTAACCAGTTACCTGCATCGAAATTATTTCACCTCTTACTTCTCGAAATACGATGTATTATTGACTTTATGTGACTCCACAAGGGTCCTGGACATTCAACCCGATGACATCATTGTGAATTGCTTTGATTTCTTTTATTCGGATATTACAGAGTATGGAGAAAAGACCGATACTGATAATCTTTATTTCATTGACTACGATTATTTGGAAGACAATTATTTAGGAATTATTGAACTCCAATGTGACTTTGCTCCCGTAAATTTATTTGTGGAAATTTTCAGCAAAAATATACCTAAGGGATTAGGTTATCCGGAATTGCTTCGCGACAGTGAAGAGGAGTCGGAAATAAAATGGTCCGACTATTCCTACGCAAGGTACGAAAAAGGAACTTTGATTTCCCGGTTCGGCCGTTTCTTTTTTGCTACAAAGCTTGGTCATTATAACCTGGAAAGTGTAAATGTTCATTATTTTGACAGGGACGGATACAGCCACCTTTTTTATCCGGAGGATGAGAACAATGTTGTGATAATAAGTATTAAAACACCCGGATTTATTGATTTTGCTGCTCCATTCTCATACATCTCCATATTTTATGGACTGCTTGCTTTTCTGCTGTTTATAATTCTAAAAAGTCCGGTTGAAATAAAGTTCAGCCAATTCGGATTTAAAAAACGCCTTCAATTATCGGTCACGGCTTTGATCGTGGTTTCCTTTTTATTTGTTGGCGCTGGTTCCCTTTATTATCTGGTTACCATCAACAACAATAAAAACCTTTCCATTCTTAGTGAAAAATCACACAGTGTCCTGATCGAAATGGAACATAAGCTGGCCAGTGAGGAGAACCTACCCAGGGAAATGGAAAGCTATCTGTCTAATCTTCTGTACAAGTTTTCGCTGGTGTTTTTCTCCGATATAAACCTGTATGCGTTGGACGGAAGATTACTTGCCACTTCAAGGCCGGAAGTATTTAATAAAGGCTTGAAATCGGAGATGATAAACTCCACTGCTTTTGTAAATATACAGGGATATAAAAAATCGCTGTTTATTCAGGAAGAGAAAATCGGCGAATATTCCTACCTTTCTGCCTACCTGCCATTCCGGAACGACGACAATAAACTTATTGCCTATTTGAATCTTCCATACTTTGCTAAGCAGGATGAGTTAACCAATGAGATTTCAACCTTCCTGGTTGCCTTTGTCAATGTTTATGTGATCCTGATTGCCTTTTCCATATACATTGCACTCATTATTTCTAATTATATTACAAAACCGGTGGAACTTATCAAGCAAAAGATCAGCAAATTAAAGCTGGGTAAAATTGACCAGAAAATTGAATGGAAGCGTCAGGATGAGATCGGCAGCCTTGTCGCTGAATACAACCGTAAGGTAGAAGAATTGGCTCAAAGTGCAGAGTTGCTGGCTAAATCGGAAAGGGAAAGTGCATGGCGGGAAATGGCCAAACAGATTGCCCATGAAATTAAAAATCCGTTGACTCCCATGAAACTGAGTGTTCAATACCTCCAAAAAGCATGGGACGAAAAAACACCAGACTGGGAAGAACGGCTACAACGATTTACTAATACCATCATCGAACAAATCGACTCGCTTTCCATTATTGCCAGTGAGTTTTCAGATTTCGCTAAAATGCCGCGGACAAGACTGGCTGTGATTGAACTTTCAGAGATCATTTCCAATTCCATTGGTATTTTTAAAGAAGCGACGAAAATAGAATTCGAATTTAAGGTTACCTCCAACCATTATGTTTTTGCTGATAAGGAACAGCTCCTGCGGGTGTTTAATAATTTGATAAAAAATTCCATCCAGGCAATTCCTGAACCCGGAAGCGGTATTATTGCAATAGACCTTAAAACAGTAGAGGATAATCATATTGTTCAGGTTACCGATAACGGAAAGGGAATTCCTGAAGACCAGAAGTCAAAGGTATTTTATCCGAATTTCACAACTAAATCCGGTGGGATGGGACTTGGCTTGGCTTTGGTGAAAAACATTATCGAAAACTCCAACGGTTCCATCTCCTTTGAATCGGAGGAAGAAAAAGGTACAACATTTATCATCACATTACCTCTTGCCGAAGTTTCTGAATTATAGTATTATCAAATGGTAATTCCCATTTCCCGCATTAAAATGGTGGCATTCATGTTTTTTGATACGCCTTCCCTGAGCAGGTAGTCAAAGTTAAGCTGATTTCCTTCAATGTCCACTTCAAAACAATGGTTTCTAAGGCTATCGGGGAATTTTTCTGCGAGTTTACCCAGTAAAACATCATGTGTAGCTACGATGCCGCTTGCTTTAAATGTGATCAGCTGTTTAAGCAATGCTTCTGAACCTGAATGTTTATCCTTTGAATTGGTTCCTTTCAGGATCTCATCAAGAATAATGAACAGCTTTTCACCATTACGAAGAGCGTCAATTATTGCTTTTAACCGCTTTAACTCAGCATAAAAGTAAGATTCGTTTTCCACAAGGGAATCCTTGGTGCGGATACTTGTAAAAATTGTAACCGGCTTAAATGCAAACGACTTCGCACAAACCACCGAACCGCACATGGCTAATATCATATTTACACCAATGGTTCTTAGGTAGGTACTTTTCCCTGCCATATTTGCCCCGGTGATGATGATAATCTCACCCTCTTTAAGAAGGATATCATTATCTACTCTGGTTGCCCGATTGATTAGAGGATGCCCTGTTTGTTCTGCCTTTATTTCATGTTCCGAAATTAGAAGTTCAGGGAAAACGGCATCTTCCTGATTAAACTTAAAGTTTGCAAAACTGCACAAGGCATCAACTTCTGAAACTACATTGAACCAGTTAAAAACATCATCTTTGTGTTTTTTTTGCCAGGCTTCCAGCCGGATCATTTGCAAGATATCCCAAAGCAGAAGACCGTTTAACAATGTCCATGAAACGAAGTTCAGGCGGTTATCCAGCGCTGTTAATATAGCGGATAAAGCTTTTATACTTGAGCCGGCAGATTGATTTATGCCATATACTTCTTTTTTCAATTTCTGCAACTTTGAGGAAGAAGGTTCAAAGCTTTCAATTTCTTTGAGCAGCATGGCATACTTGGTAAGCATATCGGAAGTATGTCCCACTTCACGGTGCTTTCTGCTGATTCGAATGGCAAACATCCCGGAGATGGTCCAGGGAATCATAAGGTACAAAATCAACATCTGGAAGGTTATATTTCCAAAAACATTCAAAACGATCATAAAAACTGTGACAGGGGGGATCAGGAAAACCAGTAACCTGAAAATAAAATTTGCAAACTGGGGTTCGCTGACTGTCCAATCTTCTATTTTTTTGCGGTCATCAGGCCCTTCTTTAAAAGCAACACCAATGGCCTGAAATTTTTGCCTCCATTCCAGTTTTTCACAAAGTTCTGCAATGGTTTGCTGGTTATCCAGGATCTCTTCTGTTTTATTTGAAGGATTTGACAACTTTGATGAAAGCTTTTTATACCCTGTTTCTGTGCAGGCTCTGTTGAGGAATTGAAAGATAGAACCGTGTCCGAAAATATCGAGATCGGAGGTATACCTGTGGGTTGGATCTTCAAACTCCTCTCCGTTACGGAAACTTGAAAAAGTCCCTGATACAGCCTCGAGTTCTTCTTTGTTAATTTTAAGGTAGGCCTTGTGAAGGTTTCGTTGTAAAATAGCTTTGGAATGAATCCGGATAAGCAGTAGGAAAATAGCAATTGAAATAAAAAGACTGATGGCTATTCCGGGAACAAAATTCTTTTGAGCAAAGTAATAAACTGCCACAAAGGCCAGGATAAAATCAAGTAATCTTAATAACGAGATGTTTCGTATAAACCGTTCTGATTTACGTAATTTCTCTTTAAAATCAGATACTCTCGAGGTATAGAGTTCCTTTAAATGTTCTGCCATAAAATTTAAATGTTCGGGGCATAAAAGTATAAATTCTGGAAAGATAAATTGTCACGTGAGGACATAAAAAAACGGATTCCGCGATTGCGGACCCCGCCAAACCCAAAAGAATCGAATTATGAAAAAATTAATCAACTATTAATTTATATGGAGGATAGTTGTTATCACTATTAGTTAAAAAAATAAAATGTATTCCTCTATCGACCTTGTGCAAATATAATACATTTTTATAAAATCCTAACTTTTTTTCAAATATTTTTGCGCCTAGTGAATTGATGATCTTCACTTCACCCTCAAAGTCAGTAATATCATTGCTTTCGAAATCAATGTGCAAAATATTTTGCGCTGGATTCGGGTAAATTTTAACGACCGAAAACTCATTTTCTGCCATTGAAACAAGCTGGTTAAAATGACAGGTGCTGTATTCAGGATCCTGGTAAACCAGGGTTCCTCCTTCTTCATAACACAGCGCTGAATAACTGCCACAAGCCCCGCCGCCATACGAATTATTGCCGCTGTTTAAAATACCGTACCAGCTGCCTAATCCTTCAACCCAAATTTCCTCTTTGTCGTTTTTGTATTCGTAGAGAGTTATTTGTTTTCTATATCCATCAAGTAAAAGAACGGAGTCGACACTTGTAACTAAATAATACAATGTGTCTGAATTTAAGTACAGGTTTCTTGCTTCTATGGAGTCACCCACAGACACACCAAAATCGTAAACTTTTCCTTCGATATAGTCGGGGGGTAATGTAAAAACTTCTCCATTTTCATTTTCCCTGATAAATCCCCAACTGTACCAATTGTCCAGCGACTCTTCAGTGCATTGCCACATTTTTTTATAAGTCAGATCGTTAATTACCGTATCTCCGTCGAATTTCATGTGGTAGGTTGAATAATTGTTGCCCGTTGGCATACAATGTACTTCAAGCGTACTCCACAGTCCATCTTCATTAACAATGTAATTTTGAGCCTGACTATATACAAATATCGTGAAGCAAAAAAATAAGATAGAAAAAAAGAACCTCATGAATCAAACCTGATGTGTGTTTAAACAAAAGTATTTTAAATAGGTTACAAGAAATTAAAAAAAAATTGATTTAACAATATTTTAACAAGGGCAAAAATGGTTTGAATTACCAGTTTTCATAGGGGTTTTCAATCAAATTTGCATTGTAATATTTTATATCCCCGGTAACTTCCTTTCCAATCCAATCGGGAAGTTTAAATTCGTAATTCTCATCAGGAAGTTCAACCTCTGCTATAACCAGCCCTTTATTTTTATCAAAAAACTCATCCACTTCCCACACAAGCTCATCAATTTCAATCCTATATCTGTTTTTTCTGATGATTGGTTTTATGCACAGTTCATTTACAATAACCTTTGCGTCCTCAACAGGAATTGAATATTCAAATTCTGGTCGGGTTATTCCGTTGCTTTTTCCCTTGATCGTTATTTTCGCCGAATCTCCACTAATCCTTACTCTTACAACTCTTTCCATGTCCACACTGAGGAAGCCCTGGTAGATCATCGTAACTTCAGCATTATTTCTATAACCATCACCAGTAACAAGGAATTTGCGTTCTATTTCTACAGGCATCGTTATTTTTCTTTGGGGCGAATTTACATTAATTATGCAATTCTTTATTTAATGATATGAATATCAATGCTAAGTTATTGAAAATCCTGGCCAAGGTCAAGCACAAAAAAAAGAGCGGCTTGATGACACAGACCACTCTTTATCTTTATATAGAACTATATTACTTCACGATATGAGAACACCTTCCGGCATTAGAGTGCCACTTGAGCTGAATGTCCATGTTGTCCACCTGGCCGTTCATATCAAAATCACCAGGCACATAGTCAAAGCTGCCTACATTTGTTTCCCAAATCTCATTCTTGTCTTCATTATCCACTTCACCGTCAGCATTTCCATCTCCAGCTGCCATCCCCCAAATGCCTGTTGTGATAGGTACATGTGCATTAAATCCACCGTAAACTTTACCTTCTCCATCACTAAAATCGTAATAGTATTGACTACCTGCAACAGCAGCAGGATATGCCGATAATACACCAAGGTGATTTCTGTGATACACCACTACGAACAGATTATCACTAACCGTAACACCAAATTCGGGATAGGATACACCATCAAGGTCTACAATCGTTCCGTTTTTGTGTAAGAAAGCAGCTTTCCTTGCAACAACCGTTGCAGGTGTTGCTGTAGAGGCATCTCCAGGTGTTTCACGCAATTCAATAAGCACCCAGTCGATAAGGTCTGTACTGGGGATGGCTCCCACACTCTCTGTTCCGTTATAATTCCATGGAGTTGTATTATAAGGCTGATTCAAAGGCAACATACCAAACAAATTGATCAGAGGAAACATCTCTCCGGAAGCAAAGGGACCTTCAAGGATCACTTTTGCATCAAGGCTTATTCCCTGATGTACATTAAGTGTACATGGAATAACAATTGTTGGTTGGTCCGGATCATTACTCGAAACAATTAAATCTTTGATATAAGTACCATTGGTAAGCCCTGTAGCATCAAACAGTACATCTACATCAAATGTGCCGGATCCTGCTATACTTCCTGAAAGCGGGCTGGGTACAAGCCAGTTGAAAACCGGGCCTGAAGAAGTAACAATGGTTTGATAATAGGGCGATACAGCAGTATAACTGTTGGTTCCTGTAGCAGCAGGCGGATACCCAGCGATATTACCTGGAATCCCGGTTTGCAATGAACCAAAGGAAGTGGTTATAGGAACAGTTTCTGTTCCCCTTCCGTAAGTGGCGGTACCCGACCAGCTTGTTGCGATGTAGTAATAGGATCCAGACAGGAGTTGTACATTCATAGCCCCTGAAGAATACCAACCGGTTCCTGTACCGGAACTGGCGACATAGGATTCTGCGATTTTTGTGAAACTACCTGTTACTGCTGTTCCTTCGTAAACAACGAAATACAGTTCAGTTGTGGAGGTAATATCAAGGTAAAAACGGATTTCTTCTAAAGTAACATCCGTGGTGACATGATAAATGTTACCCCTGTCACGCAGACCTCCGGACCAGGTGCCTCCGTCCCAGCTTCCAAATGTTTCTTCGCCTTTGTTTTCGTTTTGTCCATAATTACCTATTGGTGGCAATACGTAATTATTAGGATAGCCTGAACCTGAATCAAGTTCATTTGTGCCTGATTGTACCCAGGGCTGATCACGTAAGGCTTGCTTTTGTTTTTGGCTGAGGTTCTGAGCCATCTTCCCTTTTACAGGACTCTTTGAACCTGTTGAAATGGAGAAACTCAAATTCTGTTCCCCACTATTGGAAATGGTCATAATCTCAGTTGATTGCTCATCTGGAGCAAGTGTTACATTAAACGACAAGGGATTGATTGAAATATCTGGTGGTAAAAGCGGAGTTCCTGTTATGCCGAAAAATGTTAAATACTGGTTCATCAATTCGGTTTTTGTTGATGGAGATGTTCCATCATCCAATCCTCCGAATTCAAATGACGAACCAATTGTTCTGTAGGTACCTGCATCATATGCTACACCACATCCATACAAAGGAGATTGATTCTGGAATATAGAAACAGCAGGAGCGATGGGTTCAATATGATCCATCCAGCTGTTTTCTCCACTGTAATTAAACGTCATGCCATCGGTTATTGTACCTGCCTGTCCCAGAACTGTGCCCATATCACTGGTGCCGTCAGCCTGAGCATCAATATTAAACAGGGCATGTACAGCAGTTTGAGTATCGTAATACCATGTATCTCCACCTTCCATATAAATGTAACCCCCGCTGTTCACATAATCTGCTAATTGTTGGCCTTCAGTGCTCGTTAACACATGGTTCGTACTGTAAATTCCCAGGCAAACAAATACAGATGTGTACAGGTCAAGTTCAGCCGGGATTGATGTATAGATGTCATAAGGTACAGACAGCACATTAAGTGCTGTTTCCATTTCAGTAGCGGAACTGTTGTTAGGATCCATATCAATGATCAGTACAGGAACCTGACCAACAACAGAATTGTAAATGTCGGATGCAGAATAACTACCTGCTGTTACATAATAATTAAAGGTCACGCTTGTGCCAATGGGTGCAGAGGGATGAACCGAAACATTAAAGACTGCATAATCAGCGGATCCAAACGGCATAACACCAAAATTATAAGGCCCGCTGTTAATCGTTACATACGGACTTCCGGTGGAAAGATCACCCAGGGCTACCGGGGAGTCACTGTGACCGGTATTGGAAGTTTCGATGATCAGGTCCGCAGTTTCTCCCGGATCAAGCTTACCATTGCCGTTTCCTGAGGCATCATCTATCGTAAGATTCCCTGTTGTTAATTCAGGAGCATTTACCAGAATGCTGAATGATGAATTCCAGACATCATCGGCATCGCCTGTTATTTCAAGATCAAAAACAACTTCATGTTGATCGGGAATATTGCCCGCCACTTCAAAACCAAAAGCATCATTTACTGTTGACGCTGAACCATTTACAATTGTACCGAAATATTCACTGTTGTCGGTAATGGTAATGTATCCATCGGACGATGACAATACAGTATTTACATTATATGCCGGAGCGCTTCCCTGGTTTTCAAGGGTCAGATGCATCAGCAGGGATTCATAATAATCAGGTTCTCCGTTGTTGTTTCCATACATATCATTGATAACATTGGAATGGTAGGAAACGTAAGGTCCTGAAGGAGGAATGATATCTACTTCCGAGGAATACCTGTAATAATTTTGTTTGGTAACAGTAACAACCATAACATCACCAGGATTCTGTGGTGGGATGGTGATCATGACTTCTGATCCGGTTCCTGTTGCAGTTCCAATAATGGAACCGTTAACCGTTAATGCGATAAATGAACCCACATTAGCAGTTACTCCAAAACTTGCTATTCCGCTTAACATGGCAGCATTGTGATTTACAGTCAGGTTCTGAGGTACTTCAGCATAGACTGTCGAAAAGGCATCACCGTGATGATGAAAAAGCCTGTAAGTAATTTGTTTGTTGCTTGTGTTATACGGCCATGATGACTGATACAAAAAGTGTTTTCCGGCAGCATTTCCAAATGCCGGCAGAACATCTCTTGATGAAGGTGTTGTACCATAGTCAGGCATAAAATCAGTCCACATATTATCAAAAAGCCCCCAAACATATGTGTCATTTACAAATGAATAAGAAACCTCTGTGGCAGCAATTATACCAAGAGCTCCACTATTTTCTCCGCCATAGGTATGCCTGTGAAATTTTTCAGCAAAACATTCGGAAGTATTGTGAAATGCACCGGTTTGACAGTTTATGGAAAATATAAATGGTAATTTGTTGTCAACATTGGTTAACGAATTAATGGTAGTTGAAGTGAAATCAGGTTCTCCCCATCCACTGTATGAGCCATGGTCGCGATGTTGAAGTAAGAAGGACCCTGAGTTTATGGCTGCTACCACGTGTTGGCCTGTACCTCCTGAAAATCCTCCGAGTTCTGCTGGTGTTGCAGGGATATACCCTAATCCGCTTGGGCCGAAGTAATTCACAACAGTAGTCGTATTTGTAGCAGTGGACCAAACAGATCCAGGGGTACCACTATAAATTGCATTGATCCGAACAGGATCTTTACCATGAACATGTTTAAAATATCCTCCGACAGTTTCAGAACAGATCTGGAACCAGCGTTCTGTTTGCCAGCCAAGTGCAGTAATGGGATGGTCGTAGAAATCTGCTGCGGTTGGTGGATTCCGCTCGTAGTCGAGGAATTTGGTGATCATGACCTCCAGCTGTGCATAATTATTTCCTGTGATCCTGGCAAAAACAACCTCAGGAAGGTCATCACCATCTACGTCGGCAAATCGGTTATCTGATACAAAATCAGGCCACCCACCCGGATGAGGATAGATGTAGGAGTTGATACCGCTTGTGCTGGTACCGTAATCTCCCAATAAAAGAACCGCGGCAGGTGGAGAATCCCATGTATTATAGGCATTGTCAACATAGGTTTCAATAGCTGTTGTTGTATTTCCTCCGATTTCCGTGGTTGTCACAACGCCGGTGAAAATTCCCTGTAAGGTACGCCAGGTTTTAATGGAATCCGCCCAGGCAAGAAATACAGGATCATCTGGAGTGATGATTATGTATTCATAATCGGGAGTTTCAGCAGTACCCGGTTTATAGCCAAAATCAACTTCTGGAAGGGCTTCGGGATTTAAAACCGCATCCTTTATAATGGGATCCCACCAACGGTTTCTTAAACGGTTTTCACCGATCTGTCCATTTCCGCCATTGATCTGCAGTTCGAACTCGATATGGGAATAAACAATTAGTTCTTTTGTTACCGGATTGTACTGGAAAGGTGATACACCCAGCATTATTACATCTACACCCCTGATTTTCAGGTTTTGTTCCATAGAAACAATGTTTTCCGGGTAAAATGCATCTTTTGAAAAAATGGCCTTGTTTTTTGAATAAACCAGCGGTCCTGAATCCGTGTCCAGGGGTATCACAGGAGCAGGTGCCATTTCAATGTTTTCGTAAGTTATTTGTTCCAGGCTCAAAAGGTTAACCTGTACATCGGCTCCCTGAGGTATTGCTACATAACGCCCCGTTCCTGGCAGATCAGGAGCTCCGGCATCATTCGGAAGAAAAATTCCCGGTGTTTTAATTGATTTGAGCAATTGGCCGTCAACAGGCACATCAATCATTGAAAATTCAGAAGTGGAATAAACGATAGTCATCGAACTTCCTTTATCCTCTGTGATGGAAAAACCTTGAGGATCCTGATTATTGCCAACAAAGTATTGTTGTGCAAATGCCAAATTTACAATACCAAATAGCATTGCAATTAGCAGTAATTTCTTGTTTTTGAAAATCATGGTGCTTTTTATTTATTTGACCTGAATAATAAAATTCTTTCTAGTAAAGGATTTGCTAATTTAAAGCTATTCGTAATTTTTCCAAAAATATCGCCCTATTTTTAAACAATATAAATAAGCAATGACAGGTATTTTGAAAGGTCTCTCAATAATCGTTCAAAATATTTACATTTGTCACAACGTTTATAACGTTCTGATTTGAATCCACTAAAACAACTTGCAGGGCAAACAGCAGTTTACGGTATTGGGACCATTGTTCCCCGGCTGATGAATTACCTGTTGCTTACTCCTTTTTATACCCGCGTATTTGGGCTTGGCGAATACGGGATGGTAACAGAACTTTATGCATATGTGGCATTTTTGCTTGTTCTGTTGACCTACGGTATGGAAACTGCTTATTTCAGGTTTGCCGAAAGCCAGACTGACAAAGACAAAGTCTATACTACAACTCTGCTCTCTTTGTTCTTTACATCGTTTCTATTTATCGTTCTTGTTATTTCAAATGCAGGTTCAGTTGCCGGTTTGATTCAATATTCTGCTAATGTAGAGTACATCGTGTATTTTGCATTGATCGTCGGAATTGATGCCTTTACATCCATCCCTTTTGCCCGACTAAGGCAACAGCAAAGACCAGGCAGGTTTGCTATGATAAAAATTGTTAACGTATCGGTTAATGTTGGATTGAACTTTTTCTTTTTAGGCCTTTGTCCTCTTCTTATTGAAAATAACCCTGAATCGGTTTTTAATGCGGTTTATGATAAAAATGTGGGGATTGGATATGCGTTCATAGCAAACCTTGCTGCTACAGGAGTTACTTTGCTTTTGTTGTTGCCAGACATATTCAGTGTTAAGTTAAGGTTTGATAATTCACTGTTGTTCAAAATGCTGAATTATTCGTACCCACTGCTAATTGTCGGGCTTGCAGGAATGGCCAATGAACACGTGGATAAAATCCTGTTAAAGTATTTGCTGCCAGATAGCGAAACTGCCCTTGACAATGTGGGGATATACGGTGCAAGTTTTAAGCTTGCTGTTCTGATGACCTTGTTTACCCAGGTATTCAGGTATGCCGCAGAGCCGTTTTTCTTTGCCCAGGCCAAACAAAGCAATGCTAAACAGATCTATGCAGATGTCATGAAATACTTCGTGATCTTTGGCCTTCTGATCTTTCTGGGTGTTATGCTTTATATAGATGTTGTAAAATATTTTATAGGTTCTGATTTTCATGAAGGATTACATATTGTTCCCATCATTTTGATGGCGAATTTGTTCCTTGGTATATTCTACAACCTTTCAGTTTGGTATAAGTTAAACAATTTA
The DNA here is from genome assembly GCA_964421215.1 of uncultured Bacteroidales bacterium. Classification (GTDB taxonomy): domain Bacteria; phylum Bacteroidota; class Bacteroidia; order Bacteroidales; family JAADJA01; genus JAADJA01. Next base: position 70,324 of record CAYQWA010000014.1, read on the forward strand.
ACAAAGTTCGGCGCTTACATTGCGATCTCAGGCGCTTTGGTAACTATTGTACTAAACGTTTTACTGATTCCGGTCCTTGGATATCTTGGTTCTGCCTGGGCACATTTTGCCTGTTATTTTGTAATGATGGTGATGTCTTATTTTCTGGGGAGGAAATACTATCCCATACGATACGATCTGAAAAAGATTGGCACCTATGTCTTTGTAGCTATTGCCTTGTTTGCCATAAGCCAATACTTAAAACCAGAAAATGTATTTCTTGGCTACCTTTTGAATTCAGTGCTTTTTATCTCATTTTTATCCCTGGCTTATTTTCAGGAGAAACGTGGATTTTCGGGAACACAGTAACACAGCAAAGTCATGCCATTTACTTTCAGCTGAATTTCAAATTTCGTAAAGCCTAACACTCTCTCATTAACAACATTTAACGAAGCTCATGGACTTTTTTATGTACTTTTGCGTTCCTTAAAAAGTTGAAAGTTAAGGCGTGGAATAAAAACAATGGTCGTTGTGTATTTCCGCTTTAGGATCAAATAATACAACAAACAGGTGAAAATTAAAATTGTCAACAAAAGCAAGCACAGTCTTCCTGAATACGAAACCGGTGCTTCGGCAGGGATGGATATCAGGGCAAATCTTGTTGAACCTGTTGTATTAAAACCACTGGAGCGGGATTTGATTCCTACAGGATTATTTATTGAACTTCCAGTTGGATACGAAGCACAGATCAGACCCCGTAGTGGACTTGCCATAAACAAAGGAATTACTCACCTGAATGCTCCTGGCACAATTGATGCAGATTACAGAGGGGAGATTAAGATTCCACTTGCAAACATTTCAAATGATGAATTTGTTGTGGATGACGGAGAAAGAATAGCACAAATGGTTATTTCAAGGCATGAAAAAGCCGAATGGGTGGAAGTGGATGAACTTGCAGATTCCTCAAGAGGGGCCGGAGGATTTGGAAGCACAGGAACAAAATAGTAAAGAAACAGCCTTTATACTGATGAACACAAATCAAATGTTAAAAAAAATACATGTACTTCTGTTTATTGTGATGCTGGCCATGGTGTCGTGCAAAACTACTCAAACCGGAAATTCTGTAGCAAAAGAAAATGGACAGAAAAATCCGGCAGATAATTCTTCGGTTTTTATCGATGCGAATAAACAAAAGGTTTTAGGAAACTATGATGAGGCTGCCACATTGTTTATAAAATGCCTGGAACTTGATCCTGCTGATGATGCATCCATGTATGAACTGGCCAAAATTTATACCCGGCAAAGTAATATTGAAACGGCTTTACAATATGCCATGATGGCTGCAGAAACCGACAGGGAAAATGTGTACTATTTACTTTTTTATGGAGGATTGTTGCAGGCTGTAGAAGATTTTGATGAGGCCGTTGAGGTATTTGAAAAGGTCGTTGAATTAAAACCCAATCATCCTGAATACAACAATCAGTTAGCAGTTTCATACCTGTATGCAGGTAAACCAATGGAAGCCATAAAAGTTTATGATAAACTGGAAGAAAAAGCCGGGATCACTGAAGAATATTCCCTAAAAAAACAGGGGATATATGTTCAGGAAAACAAAGTCAGTAAGGCCATCGAAGAAGTGGAAGCATTGATCAGTGCTTTTCCGCTTGAAACAAAATACTATGCAATTCTGGCTGAAATATGCATGAAGCATGGTTTTGAAGAAAAAGCTCTTGAGGCCTATGAAAAAATTGCAGAAATAAATGAAAACGATCCCTATGTCCATATTTCATTAGCCGATTATCATAAAAACAAAGGCAATAATGAAAAAGCCCTTGAGGAGCTGAAACTTGGCTTTGAAAATCCTAACCTGGACATTGATTCAAAGATCCAGATATTAATTCAGTATTACACTGTTAATGAAATGTACGATGAATTAAAGGATGAGGCTTTTGAACTGGCTGAAATACTTATTGACGTTCACCCCGACGATCCTAAATCGTTTTCAATGTATGGTGACTTTCTATATCAGGATCAGCAGTTTGAAAATGCAAGGGACGCTTTCCGCCGTGTTATTGAATTGGATAGCAGCAAATACCTGGTTTGGGAACAATTGTTATTTTCCAATTCCGAGTTGCAAGACAATGAATCCATGCTTGATGAAAGTCAAAGAGCCATTGAACTCTTTCCTGAACAACCTATTCCATATCTTTTTGCCGGTGGAGCCTTGTACCAGAAGAAAAAGTGGGAAGATTGCATCGGCACACTTGAACAAGGTGTATATTATGTGGTGAACAATAACCTTTTGCTTGCCCAGTTTTATGCATACCTCGGGGATGCATATAACCAGTTAGAGGATCACAGCAAATCGGATGAAGCCTATGAGAAGGTCCTTATGCTCAATGCAAACCACGATTATGTTCTGAACAATTATGCCTATTATCTAGCACTCCGGGGAGAAAATCTGGAAAAAGCTGCAAAGATGGCTAAGCGCGCCACAGAATTAAAACCAAACTCTTCTTCAAATCAGGATACATATGGCTGGATTCTTTATAAAATGGGTTATTATGATGAAGCCAAAACCTGGATAGAAAAGGCCATTATGAATGGTGCTGAAAACAACCCTGTTATCCTTGAACACCTTGGGGATATATACTGGAAACTGAACGAAAAGGAAACGGCTATTGAATACTGGATAAGGGCCAAAGAAGCAGGCAAAGGATCCGATCTGCTGGACAAGAAAATTGAGGATAAAAAATTACACGAATAATTCAGGATGAAACAAGTTCTCTTTTGGAAAATATATCATAGGAAGTTTTTTCTGTTTGCACTTATTTTCTCATTGTCCTTTTCTTTTTATTCGTGTAAATCCACCAGACAGGCTGTTAAAGAACCGCTGAAAGAACAGGGAGCCGATTATCTTTTTTCAAAACTTAAAGAAAATCAACTTGATTTTGAGTGGTTTTCAGCCAAGTTTTCTCTCGACATGGTGGTTGACAAGAAAAAGACCTCATTCAGGGGACAATTGCGCATGAGAAAAGACAGCGCCATATGGGTTAGTTTTTCCCCTGCACTGGGAATTGAGATGGCCCGACTTCTCATAACCACCGACAGCGTTAAGTTTATCAACCGAATTAACAAAACATATTTTACCGGTGATTACAAGGTTGTGAACCAGTTTTTAGGTACCAACGTAGACTATGATGTCCTTCAGTCCATCCTTATTGGAAATGACCTTACCTATTATGAAGAGGGAAAATTCAGGGCCACTTACGACAGCAAGGAATACCACCTGGTTACTGCCGGCAGAAGCAAGCTGAAAAAATATGTTAGGAACAGGGAAGATGATGAAAGGGTTTACATTCAGAATATTTTTCTGAGTCCGGAAACCTTTAAGATCACTAAAATGAAGATCAAGGAGTTCACCAAGGAAAGCCAGAAACTGGACGCGTTTTATGGCGATTTCCGTGCTCTCGAAGACCAACTTTTCCCGCACCATATAATGTATGATATTACTGCCGACAAGAAGATCCTGGTGGATGTATTTTATTCAAAAATCACTTTGAACAGTTCACAACAACTTCCATTTAAAATAAGTTCCAAATACGATCGTATTTATTAATAATCTATTTTTGAGAAAACCTTTAATCGGGGTATATGAAAGTGGACGCGGCCGGAAAGTTTTTCATTGTTCTTATTGCCTTTCTTATGGCAACATCTGTCCATGCTCAGGATAAAAAGAAAGAACTACAGAACAACAAGAAAAAGATCGAGGAAGAGATCCAGTACAATTCCCAACTTTTGGAGGAAACCAAAAAATCAAAAAAAACCACATTGAATCAACTGATTATCCTAAAGCAACAGATCGCTTCACGTGAAAAGCTGATTCAGAATATGAACGATCAGATCAAGACTACTGATGATCAAATCCAATTGAACAATGAAATTATCAATGACCTGAAAAAGGACATGGAAAACCTGAAGGATGAATACGCAAAAATGATCTATTATGCTTATAAAAATAAAAGCTCATTTGATCGCCTGATGTATATTTTCGCAGCATCTGATTTTAACCAGGCTTATCGCAGGATCAAATATTTTCAACAGTATGCCAATTACCGTAAAACTCAGGCTGACTTAATTGTAAAAACACAGGAGGAGATCAATTCATCCATCGATGAGCTTGAAGCCTACAAAAAAGAGAAGCTTGAATTGGTAACCACCCTTAAAGAGGAGGTTGCCGAGCTTGCTGGTGCCCGTTCTCAGCAAAATTCTGTTTATTCTACACTGAACAGGAAAGAAAAAGAGCTTGCGAAAACCATCAGGGAAAAAGAAAAAGCTGCAAAAAAGTTGCAAAAGGAAATCGAAAAGATCATTGCTGAAGAGATCAGGCTGGCAGCAGAAAAAACGGGAACAACAAAATCAGGGGTATTTGCTTTAACACCTGCAGAAATGCAATTGTCAGCAGGTTTTGAAGAAAACAAAGGCGGCCTACCCTGGCCCCTTGAAAAGGGAATAATATCAAGTACATTTGGAGAACATGCCCATCCCGTTCTAAAACGGGTTAAAACAAAGAACAATGGGATCGATATTCTTACCGACCAAGGCATGAAAGCCCGTGCGATCTTTGGCGGAGAAATAACCCGTGTCATCAGCATCCCTAATTATAACTATGTAGTAATGATCAGGCATGGCGAATACCTCTCGGTATATTCCAACCTGGTGGAAGTGTACGTTCAGAAAGGACAAAAGGTGAATACAAAAGACGAACTGGGAAAAATATTTACCGATAAAAAAGAGTCCAAAACTGAACTTCATTTTGAATTATGGAAAGGAAAAACCCTGCTTAATCCTTCCAATTGGTTAGCGAAATAGAATTATCCTTTAAAAGCCTTACTTTTATTGTCAGGTAATATTCATCTTCAAAATGGGCTATAAAGAAATAGAAATAAATCTGCCAACTTCTTATACTGAGGAAGACCTGAAATACTACCTGTCAAAAAAACTTGGCCTTAAAGAATTTTCATACAAGCTCATTAACAAAAGCCTTGATGCCAGGAAGAAGGGGAATATACTTTGGAGAATAAAGGCGGGAGTCACTTCTGATTCTATCAAGGGGGAACTGCCGGTAACGAAAGATGTTCTACACCTCAATTACAAAAAGAGAAATAAACGAATTATTGTTACAGGATGTGGCCCTGCTGGGTTTTTTGCTGCCTATGTTTTGCAAAAATCCGGCTTTGATGTTGTATTGATAGAAAGAGGTGTTGAAGTAGATAAGCGGGCAGTAGAGATCAACAAATTTGAAAAAGAGGGTGTGTTTAATCCAATAGGTAATTATGCTTTTGGGGAAGGAGGGGCCGGAACCTTTTCGGATGGCAAATTAACAGCCCGATCAAAGCGCGTTTCAAAAGAAAAAGAATTTATTCTGTCGACCTATATTGCAGCTGGCGGACCAAAAGAGATCGCCTACATGACCCATCCTCACCTTGGCACTGACAATTTGAAAAAGATTGTAAAGAACCTTAGAGATGACTTTAAACGGGATGGTGGAACCTTATTGTTTGAAACCATGTTGACAGACCTTAACATAACAAACGGAAATGTTAAAGAGGCCATTACCTCAGGTGGAGAACTTCAGGGCGATTACTTTTTAATTGCTCCAGGCCATTCGGCTTATGAAACATACCGGATGTTGATGAACAAAGGTGTGCCCTTTCGGACAAAAAACTTTGCCATCGGCAGTCGTGCAGAACACAAGCAGGAAATAATCAACCAGGCACAATGGGGCATCGCTTCACTACCCGGTGTTAAAGCTGCGGAATACCGGCTTTCCTCAAAAGCGGATAACAAACATCAGGTATATACCTTTTGCATGTGTCCAGGTGGTAAAGTTGTTCCGGCTACAGCTTATAACCACACCAACATTGTGAACGGAATGAGTTATTACCAGCGAAACGGGGCTTTCGCTAACGCTGCATGTGTGGCGGCTCTTCATCCTGACCAACTTGCCGGACGAACTGTTTCACCAATTGAAGCACTGGATGAACTTGAAAAACTGGAAGCCTCTTTTTATGAATTTTCTAATGGATATGCTGCTCCCTTCTGTACTATCCGTGATTTTATCTCACAGAAACCTACAACTATTCCGGTGAATTCAAGTTATCCTCTTGGATTGCTTCCGGCCCCCCTTTGGGAAATGCTGCCACCACTTGTTGTCAGTGCAATGCAGAAAGGGTTGACGGACTTCAGCAGAAAGTTAGAAGGATATGATCAGGGTATTTTACTTGGACTTGAAAGCAAGACCTCCTCACCCATACAGGTGGTCCGGCATGAAAACGGCCTGGCAGAAAGTTTTGATAACCTGTTCATCATTGGAGAAGGTAGCGGTTATGCTGGAGGCATCATGTCAAGTGCCGCTGATGGGATCAGGGCTGCGTTAAGAATTGTTGAGAAAGAATAAGCGCATAGATAGTGTCAGGACAACATTCTATTGACGGAATACTGGAAAAATGATATCCTGCACCTACTTAGTATTTTTAGGATAAGAATAAATAGGACACTGATCTGACTGATAGAACTGATTTATTATGATTAGGAAAAAAATCATAACAAATTATAAAAGATCATCCCGCAAATGCGGGATCAGTGTCCTATTCAATACTTAATTAGTAGTTAAAAATCTCTTCCAGCGTCAACTCCTTAACTGTGCCCAATTGGCCTAGTACATTCATGTCTACTTCATTTTTATTTCCAAGGATGAGAATGGAATAACTGTTGTTTTTAATGTACTCCTCAAAGAAGCTGTTAAATGTTTCCATATCAACAGAATTAACATAGTCGTAGATGTCTTGTCGCATATCATAATCAATACCACGATCAAGATTGGTTTGGTGCGTCCAGAAGATGTTTGTTTTTATGATCCGCTCAGTTTCAATCTTTTTCATGATGGATTCTTTTGCCAGGTCAAATTGTTTCTGAGCTTTAGGCATATCGTTCATTAAGCCTAACAAAGCATCTGTTGCCTCTTTCAATTTATCGGATTGTGTTCCAACAAACCCGTAAATATAATGAGACTGATCAAGCTTTTGTGGTGTGGCAAAAGCTGAAAATGCTGAATAGGCCAGTCCGCGGGCTTCCCTGATCTCCTGGAAAACGATGCTTGACAGTCCACCACCAAAATATTCACCGAACAAACGTGCGGGTGGCATCAGGTTTTTATCAAATGAAGGGCCTTTGGCCAGCAGGATCACATTCACCTGACTCATATCATAGTCCACAAAATAAACCGTATTATCACTGGTTTCCTGTTCCACAAATTTTTTGGGTTCCGGGTATTCTTTTAACTCCTCCGGAACATTATGAAATTTATCAATAACAGGAGTAACCGATGCAAATTCTTCACTGCCATAGTAGAACATGCGGTGTTTGTATGAGTAAATATCCTTGATCAGGTCAGTGAGTTGAGTAGGATCAATGGTTTTAAGTTCTTCCTCTGAAATGATGTTGGTCTTTGGGTTGACAGGTCCGTATTTTCCATAATCGAACAAACGGTTCCACAAAATGGTATTTTTATTGAGTTTAGCATCACTCCGCTTTTTCATAATACCATCAACATAGTCGTTATAAGCTTGCTGGTCAGGTGTTGCGTTGGCCAGAATGTGTTCCAGCAATTCTACACCTTTGTCGAAGGATTTCTGTAAACCGGACATGTATACGTAACAACGGTCTTCAGCTGTATAAACATCCATTGATAAACCGTACTTAAAAAACTCTTTCTGAAGTTCTTCCGGTGAATAGGTTTCAGTTCCCAGATATGGCAAATAATTAAATGCCAGTGGTAACATCAGGTTGTGGTTTTTGCCCATATCAATGATGTACTGCAGGTTAAACAGTTCATTGGTGGTGTTGTGTATGTAACTTACCTCAATACCTGAGTTTAATTTACCGGTAGTAATTTTTTCCTTGAAGTCAACAAAAGCAGGCTTTATGGTTTCAGCCTCAATTGCCATATACTCTTTATAATATTCAGATTGATCTTCACGGTTTATCTCAAGCGGGGTAATGGTTGGTTTTTCAACTTTCACCAGGTCGGTATTTTCTCCGGTTCTTTTGTAAACTACTACATAGTTATCAGCATAATTTGCTTTGGCAAATTCGATGACCTGTTCCTTGGTGATCTTTTCCATGTCATCGATATAGCCTACCCGGTAACTGTAGGGTTTATTCATGATGAATGTATTCAGATAGCTAAAAGCCCGTGAAAAGTTACTTTCATCCCTTCGGATGTCCATAAGCCTGATGTCATTGATAATGGCTTCGATCATCCAGTCATCAAATTCACCATTTTTCACTTTTTCCAGTTCGGCAAGCAGCAAATCTTTTACTTCTTCGAGGCTTTGTCCTTCACGTGGGCTTCCATAAAACATATGCATTCCATAGTCTCTCATAAAATAGCTGTAGGAGCCTGCGCGCAATACTTTTTGTTTTTGGTTGAGGTTGATGTCAATAAGACCAGCCTGGCTGTTAGAGAGGATCATTTCGATGATGGATACCAAATGGGCTGTCTCATCATTTCCACCGTCAAAACGGAAAGCAAGTGATAAGGATTCCGCATCCGGACCTACAACCTCTTTTTCAACAGGTTCGGCAATGGGTTCTTCAACAGGCTGTTCAATAACAGGAAGGTTAGGATTTGGCTCCAGTTTTCCGAAATACTGGTCAATCAGAACAATGGCGTCGTCAGGGTTGATGTCCCCCGCAATGGCCATGGCCATGTTATTGGGGCGGTACCAGGTATCTGCAAATTCATAAATATTTACCAGAGAAGGATTCTTTAAATGTTCGGGTAAACCAATTACTGACCTGCCATACGGATGAGTGGGGAAAAGACTTGCGAATAAGGCTTTGTTTGCTCGTGACCGGTCCATATCCTGGTACATATTAAACTCTTCATATACGGTTTCCAGCTCTGTATGGAAAAGCCTTAATATCATGTCATCAAACCGTTCGCTCTCCAGCTTTAACCATTTTTCAAACTCATTGGACGGAATGTCGTTGATGTACATTGTTGACTCATAGGAGGTTCCTGCGTTGGTCCTTTTTGCTCCGAGACTTGACACCAGTTTGTCGTATTCATTTGGTGCAACATAAGATGCAGCTACCTGTGATAAACTGTCGATTTGTGCATAGATCTCTTTTTTCTTTTCTGCATCATCCAGTGCCCGGTGCTCTTCAAATAAATCAGAAATCTGATCTAAAACAGCTTTTTCGTTTTCCCAGTCCAGCGTACCAATCTCATCTGTTCCTTTGAACATCATGTGCTCGAAATAGTGAGCAAGCCCTGTGGTTTCAGCAGGATCAGACGTTGAACCTGCCCTTACGCCAATAAGGGTTGCCACCCGGGGCTCATCTGCGTTGTGACTCAGGTAAACCTTTAACCCGTTTTCAAGGGTATAGATCCTTGCCTTGGCTGGATCGTTTTTTACGTATTCGTACGTATAGCCATTTTCATCGGTAGATTTAACGGTTTCATACTTTTCAGTTGGTGTACATGAAACAACAATACCGATTAGTCCCAATAAGAACACGCTTATTGAAGGACTTAAAAAACTTGATAACTTCTTGTGAAAATACATAGTGATGTGTTTAAAATATTTGGATTTAATTATTGATCGAACATGATGTAAACGGGAGAAGTAAAAGTAGTGCATTGCGGGATAATATACAACCAACCGGTATACTTGTAGTTAATTAATGACAGCTTCAAAGAGTAATAAGTTGCTTGACAGGCTTGTATTTCCATGATGTTGACCTCCAATATTTTATTCATAATTTATAATTGTTCCAACTTATTGGATAATTAGCAAGATTAAACAAGACCATATCTTCTCCCACTTATAGATTTGCAAAAGCCTTTTACGGTTCTTCTCTGTTTTTTAACAGTTCAGTAAGTATTTTTTCGAAACAGACAGGATACAATGAATATTTGCAAACAATTTAAATGGAAATGAAATTTTATCTGATACTTATATTTATAGCATTATTTCAATTTTTATCCGCTCAGGTGGAAATCTCAGGAAAAGTAACTGATCGCAAGGGAGAACCCCTTGTAGGTGTCAATATTTATTTTGATGGAACCTATGACGGAGCCACTTCTGATGTGGAAGGCGATTTTAAGATTTTAACCTCTCTGACAGGAAAACAGGTTTTAATTGCAAGTTTTGTGGGCTATAAAACCTATAAGCAGGAGTTCGACATCAAGAAAACCAACATTGTAAATGATATCGAACTAAAAGAAAGCAGTAGCAGTCTTGGTGCAGTGGTTATCACTGCAGGCTCATTTGAAGCAAGCGATGAAAAGAAGGCGGTCATTTTCAAACCTCTTGATATCGTTACTACGGCTGGTGGATTGGCAGATATTCCTTCAGCGATAAATACCTTGCCCGGAACTCAAACAGTAGGGGAGGAGGGAAAGCTTTTTGTTCGTGGAGGTGACAGTTATGAAACCCAAACCTTCATCGACGGAATGATCGTAGATAATCCCTATGAATCGACCATGCCGGACATTCCATCAAGGGGGCGTTTTTCACCCTTTCTTTTTAAAGGGACCATTTTTAGTTCAGGAGGATATTCTGCGGAATATGGACAGGCACTGTCATCAGCCCTAATCCTTCAAACCAATGATCTTCCAACAGAGTCAGTAACCAGTTTATCCTTTATGAGCGTTGGCGCAGGAGCAGCCCACACCAAAAAGTGGGACAAAACTTCCCTGGCACTTTCGGCCGATTATTTTAACCTCGGCCCTTACTTCGCACTGATCAACCAGGAATTCGACTGGAAGGAATCTCCAAACGGCATAGGCAGTACGTTAACGTTCAGACAAAAAACGGATAAAGACGGAATGATAAAAGTTTATGGGCAGGCAGGCTCAGGAAAAAGCAAATTGAAGTACCCGGGCTATTATGATGTAAGCAGTACCAACACCGTGGAGTTAAAAGATGATAACGCATATATCAATGCTACTTACCGTGATATGCACGGTGAAAAACTTATTTCAAACGGAGGGATCTCCTTTACCTATAATGCTGATAATTTTAATGTTGCAGGCGATAAGGTTAAAGAAAACACAATGAATTCACAACTTCGTTATAACATGACCTATTTATTAAGTGATGACATTCAAATCAAATTTGGTGGTGACCTTTGGACCAGGAATTACTCTCAGGGTTATAAGAATCAGGACCTGACTGTGGATGTTAAGAGTGAATTTTCGGACAATATTGTTTCGGCCTTTGCCGAAAGTGAATGGAAAGTGAGTAAACATTTTGCAGTAAGGGCTGGGTTAAGGAGTGAACATTCCGGTTACATCAATCGCTCCAGCCTGGCTCCAAGAGTTTCGCTCGCATACAAAACCGGTGACAATAGCCAGGTATCCTTCGCGTATGGTAATTTTTACCAATCTCCTCAAAAGAACTATCTACTTTTTACCGATAATTTAAATTTTGAATCAGCAAAACATTTTATGTTGAACTATCAATTGGTCAAGAACAAAAGAACCTTTAGAATAGAAGCCTATTATAAAGATTACGACCGACTTGTGAAATATGACAGCCTGTATAAGCCTGATCCGGCATCATACAACAACAATGGCACCGGGTATGCAAGAGGGATAGATCTGTTCTGGCGTGATAACTCAATGAACAACATCGACTATTGGATCTCCTATTCGTATATAGATACAGAACGCAATTATCAGGATTTTCTTTCAACGGCTACACCCATTTTTGTCTCTGACCATAACCTATCAGTAGTTTACAAACATTTTATCCCTAAAATCGCATCACAGGTAGGATTGACTTATAAGTTTGCAAGCGGAAGGCCTTATTACAATCCGGAAAATCCCGAATACCTTGCTGACCGGACAAAGACTTACAACGACCTGAGTTTTAACATAAGCTACCTCACCTCCTTGTGGGACAATTTTACAATCGTATATTTTTCAGTAGGAAATATTTTAGGACTGGAACAGACTTTCGGTTACCGCTACAGCCTTAATCCGGACAGCAGTGGTAATTATGAATCGTATGAAATTAAACCCGGAGCAAAACGTTTCGTGTTTCTGGGTGTATTTATTTCAATATAAAAAAATTGGAATAATTTTGGTAATTAAATGGAGTTTAACATTAAAAACTATTTGAAATGAGGAAAGCACTACTTCTGATAACAATGATGGCTTTTATGGCAGGATCCTTTGCACAGGATGAGAGTGAATATATGATGGTCATGGTAAAGCAAAAGAAATCCTTTAAAATGGCACGAAATGCAAATGACTTTCAAAATCTGGCCAACAGTTTTGAAAGGATTGCCAATGCTGAATCAGATCAGTGGCATCCTTTGTATTATGCAGCACTTTGCTATGTAAACATGAGTTTTGTAAACAATGATAATGGCAAAAAAGATGAATACCTGGATAAAGCCCAGACTTATATCGACAAGGCATTGATCATTTATCCTGATGAATCGGAGATCCATGTCTTACAAGCCTTGTTGTACCAGGGAAAGATACAAATCGATCCTGCGGGCAGGGGTATGACCTATTCAATGAAAGCAAATGAATCACTGGGAAAAGCTAAGGAATACAATGTGGAAAATCCCAGGGTATATTATCTTCTTGGAATGAATGTGCTTCATACTCCGGAAGCTTTTGGCGGAGGACCAGCAAAAGCATGTCCGTTGTTTAATACCGCACATGAAAAATTCAGGGCCCATAAACCTGAACATGTTTTATCTCCAACATGGGGCGGTGAAAGAAACCAGACGTTACTCACTAACAATTGCGGTTCAAAAGAGTAAAGAAGTTTTCAATGAAGAAAACAGTCAATAAGTCCCGGAGCGTTGTTTGGGGACATGTACGAGATATCCTGATCGTAATTTTAATCGGGAATTTTGCCTGGTTTATGTTCCAGCATGATATCATCTTTTCTCTGAAAAAACTGATGACTGTTACTGCCTACTCTGCTATGATCGGAACTGCATTGTGGAAGGGGAATGAAGGATTAAGCCACATCATTTACAAATATTATGATATTAACAAAGAACCCGTAAAAACTTTGTGGGTGAGTTTGGTGCTTATGTTTGTTTATACGGTCATTGCCATTGTGGTTGTGAATTATATCTGGTATGTTTTGATTTGGGGCCAAAGCGTTTCTTTCATGTTATTGAACAGCAGATTTGCCATGATCATACAATTGGGAATTACCTTCATTATTGTGGCTACCTTTTTGTCCATAGGATTTTTTCAAGCCTGGCGGGAGTCAGCTGTAAATGAAGAAAGACTTCAAAAAGACAGTATAAAATTCCAGTACAAAGCACTGAAGAACCAGATCAATCCGCATTTTTTATTCAATAGTTTGAATTCTTTAACCTCACTTGTATATAAAGACCAGGACCAGGCAGCAAAATTTATAAAACAACTTTCGGAAGTTTACCGGTATGTCCTTGAGCATAAGGAAAATGAAGTGGTAAGCCTGAAAGAAGAAATCAATTTCTCAGAGAAATATATTTTTCTGCAAAAGATCAGGCATGATAAGAGTTTGCAGGTAAACATCACGGCCAACGGAACAAATGATAAATACATAGTCCCGGTATCCATGCAATTGTTAATAGAGAATGCCATAAAGCACAATGAAGTTTCTGAAGAGAATCCATTGGTCATAAAAATCTATGAAAAGGATGATTATGTATGGGTAGAAAATAACCTGCAACCAAAGGTAGCCATTAAAGAATCAGGAGGGGTTGGACTGGAAACAATCAAGGACCGTTATGCCTTCCTTTCTGACAAAAAAGTGATCATCACTCAGACCGATAAATCATTTATTGTACAACTTCCATTAATCAAAACAAAACATCATGAAGGTAGTGATCATTGAAGATGAAAAACTGGCTGCCGATCATTTATCCGACCTGATAAAAAAATATGACGGTACCATTGAGATCCTGACCAGGCTTGAATCTGTAAAAAAAAGTGTGGAATGGTTCAATACAAATCCACAGCCTGACCTGGCCTTTTTTGATATTCAATTAGCTGACGGGTTAAGTTTTGAAATATTTGAGGAAACACTTGTCCCATGCCCCATTATTTTTACAACAGCATTTAATGAATACGCCATAAAAGCTTTTAAAGTAAACAGTATCGATTATTTGTTAAAACCCATAGATTTTGAAGAACTTTCCACTGCCATAGATAAATTCAAACGGATCAGGGGGCAACAACCGGTGGTGAATTCACAGGCAATATTTGACAATGTACTTAATATGCTTACCGACAATTACAAACAACGATTTGTAGTAAAAGTGGGTGAAAGGATTAAATCCATTCAGGTGGAAAACATCCTCTATTTTTACAGCCTGGAAAAGGCTACTTATTTACACACTTCTGATGACAGGAATTACGTGATTGATTATTCAGTTGAGCAGTTGGAAAATCTGGTTGATCCAAACAAATTTTTCCGGATAAACAGGAAATACCTTGTTTCCCTGGTAGCTATCGACGACATCATTTCTTATTCCAATAGCCGGTTGAAAATTGAGTTAAAACACAACGATGAAATGGATGCCATTGTGGCCAGAGAAAAAGTACAGAATTTCAAAAAATGGCTGGATAAGTAAACCCAAAACCCGAAACTCGGAACCCGAACCCCAAACCTTTCATCCTTAACACATCTGCACAATCATCGAATTCCAGCTAGCCCGGTTTTTAATGAGAAATCTATTTTCGGTTCCGTCTTTTGTAATGATTTTCAAACCTGTTGGTAATATAGGGCGGTTTTTGAAGTACATCACTTCTTTGATATTGTTGGGGTAGATTTCAACATCCCTGCATTCTTTCCCGTTGGCCTCAGTCTTAAAATATATACGTTGTGTTGTGAGAATGAGCTTTCCTTTAATTGTATCTCCGTTGGAGAGGTAGCTGCTATCGCTTGCTTTCACTACCATTTCGTTGGGATTCATTTCAATTTTCACGGTTCAAATTTTTAGTTTCTATAATGACGCTTATGTGTATCAATTGTTACAGTAATCATTTTTCTATTTTGGTGTCCTCCTGTTCATTGTTTATTACTCCCATAACGTCTTTAAACTTTTCATTTGGTACAGGAACTGAAAGCACATAATGAACGATTCTCCATCGACTACCACTATTGATTAATATTCCCGATCCACGTAATGTTCCTCCACCAAAATCCACCACTTCGTCGAACCAGGCAAACTGTTTGTCCTCTGAAAGATATATGTTCCGGTCATTGGCTTTAAAACTCCAGGTTTTCTTTTTACTAAAATGAGGAGTTGACCAATCGAAAAATTCCTGTTTGGTCCATATTTCAGTCGAATCAGTTCCGATGTATATTCCATCATCATCTATAAAATCAAAATACGATTTCTGGTCAACATCTGCTGCTGCATTGTGCCATTCGGTTATTAATTTATTCAGCTCTTTTTTTACTTCTTTCTGCCCAAATGTTAAATTGGGGATAAAAGCTAAGACAAACACAACAATCAAAATATTCTTCATAGTTGTAAATTGTTTATTCATATTTAATGGCTTCAACAGGATTTATTATAGCTGCTTTAATGGCCTGGTACGAAATGGTTAGCAGAGCAATTAATATTGCCAAGAGTGCCGCTCCCAAAAAGATCCACCATTTATCGATCAGTTGAATGCTGTAAGCAAAATTTCCAAGCCACTCTCCAAGAAAATACCAGGCAACAGGCCATGCAATAACATTTGCAATCAACACCCATTTTGTGAACTGTTTCGAAAGCATGATGACGATATTCTGCACCGATGAACCAAGGGCTTTCCGTATTCCGATTTCCCTGGTTTTTTGTTCTGCATTGTAGGAAGCCAGCCCAAACAATCCCAGGCAGGCAATTAGAATTGCAATCAGTGTGAAATAGATGAATATTTTACCTATCCGTTGTTCGGCCGTGTACTGGTTGTTAAAATCTTCATCCAGAAAATAGTAATCAAAAGGCATGGTGGGTTCCAGATCTTCCCATTTTGCTTTTAGGGTTTTTATCTGATCGAATACATTGCCTGGCTGTAAACGAACATTTACAAACCTGGAGTTATTTTCACTAATAAACATCAGGCTGGGTTCAATAACATCATGCAATGACCTGAAATGAAAATCTTTCACCACGCCTACTATTTTAAGGTCAAAGGGTTCGTTACGACCAAATCCTGTAATGACTTTACCCAGTGGTTCTTCCCAGCCAAGTTTTTTAACCAGGGTCTCATTTATAACCACTGCGAGGCTGTCTGTTGAATATTCCCTGGAAAAATCACGGCCTTCAACAATTTCCATTTCCATGGTTTTTATGTAGTCAAAATCTACCTGATTATTAAAAATAATTATGGGATTTGTTTCGTCATAGCCTTCCGGGATAAACCCTGAGCCATCCATGTCGCGGCCAGGGACAAACCTTGAGGAAGCCACATTTTTAACACAGGACAGGTTTCGGAATTCATTTTTAATATCATGAGCATTGTTGTTTAATCGCTCTCCCCTCATCGGGATAACAACCACATTTTCTTTGGTAAAGCCGAGCTTTTTATCCTGGAGGTATTTCAGCTGATGGAAAACAAATCCTGTACAAATGATCAGAAATATAGAAATGGCAAATTGTACGATGACAAGCACGTTTCTTACGGATGATTTTTTATCTCCTTTTGAGGAGGTTCCTTTTAATACTTTTACCGGTTGAAATGCAGACAGGTAAAAGGCCGGATAACTCCCGGCAATTGCTCCAACCACAATGGTTAATCCCACAAGCGATAATAGAACCCTTCCATCTGTAAATAAGTTTAACGCGAGATCTTTATCAAGCAAGTGGTTAAAAACCGGCAGTGATATTTCAACCAGTATCAGAGCAAAGATTAATCCCAAAAATGTAAGGATCATGGACTCACCAAGGAATTGGGCAATCAGCTGTTTTTTGTAAGCTCCCACAACCTTGCGCAATCCGACCTCTCTTGCTCTTTTAATCGATCGGGCTGTGGAGAGGTTCATAAAATTAATGCAGGCAATAAGAAGAATAAAAACAGCTATGGCAAGGAACGCATAAACATAACTAATATCACTGTTAGTCTCTAATTCTGCCATCAGGTTTGAATGCAGATGTATTTTAGTAATGGGCTGTAACCGGGGTTCGAATGTAATGTTTTCAAGGGTGCTGAGATCATCCATATACTTCATGTAAAGGTCAGGGAAACTTTTCTCTGCTTCTTCAGGCATTGAATTCTCTGCAAGTAGCACATAGGTGTAAAGGCCAAGTGATCCCCAGTTGGAATAGGCTTCTATTCCGTTTGACTCTATCTGGGAAGTAAAGGACGCAAGAACCTCAAATCCGAAATGTGAATTTATAGGAGGATCCGCTACAACTCCTGTTACAGTGTAATTCGTTCTGTCATTTAATTTGAGTGATTTTCCGATGGGATCTTCTTCGCCAAAATATTTTTCTGCAGTTGTTTCTGTTAACACAAGTGTGTAGGGTTCAACAAGGACTTTTGCAGGATGGCCTCTCAACAATTCGAAAGAAAAAATTTCAAAGAAGGTAGAATCGACGA
Source organism: uncultured Bacteroidales bacterium (assembly GCA_964421215.1). Lineage (GTDB taxonomy): Bacteria > Bacteroidota > Bacteroidia > Bacteroidales > JAADJA01 > JAADJA01. The sequence goes on from CAYQWA010000014.1 coordinate 87,929, forward strand.
ATAACAATCCTTCCTGGTAAAAGTTTCTATCACCGCTTGAGAAATGAATACTTTGCGGAAATTCATCTATCCTGACGGATTTAATGATCTGTGGTATGTCTTTTACCATAGTTTCCCCAGTAGGTCCCGCAGAAACAGCCACATTTAATGCATCTCCTGCCACCATTCCATCAACACAGATCCTGTAGATGCGGTCGGCTTTGCTATGGAATTTATCATAACTAAGCTCGTGGTTGATATGAAGTACAATCAGGATAAAAGCCGCCAGGCCTATGGCAAGTCCGGAAATATTTATAAAGGAATATCCTTTCTGCCGGTATAAATTCCTAAAAGCAATTATCAGATAGTTTCTCAGCATTGTTGAACAAAAGTTATGTTGTGATTAATTGATAGTCCTTTGACCTTTTAGCTCATCTATTCATACTTTAAAGCCTCCACAGGATTATTGGTTGCTGCTTTCCAGGCATTGGAGAAGACTGTTGCTGAAGTGATTAGCAATGACAATAGCAGAACAATACCAAAAATCCACCACTGAACATTAATATGAAAAGCAAACTGGCTCAACCAATTATTCATAATATACCATGCTACCGGCCAGCCGATGACATTGGCAACCACCACAATTTTCGCGAAATTGCCAGTGATGGTAACCAAAATATTCTGCAATGAAGCACCTGCAACTTTACGAATTCCTATCTCCTTTTTCTTTTGCTCTACATTGTAGGCTGCCTGTGCAAATAATCCCAGGGATGCAATGATTATGGAGATGATTGACAGGTAAACAAAGGCCATACCCGTTTTTGATTCATCCATGTAGTTTCTTTCGATTTCCGGTGCGAGAAATGTATATTCAAATGGATCTGATGGAATATTTTCTTTCCATTTGCTTTCCAGGCTTTCAACTATTCCGGTAGTACTTTCCGGATGCACTTTTACGGAGAGGAGGTAATAATAATCCCAGGGTTTGTTGGTGATGATCAATGGTTCGATCTTATGATGCAATGAGGAAAAATGAAAATCTTCAACCACTCCTATTACCTTATGATCTCCTCCACGAAAAATAGTTTTACCAATGGCATCCTGCCAGCCTAACTGTTTTGCCAGTGTTTCGTTAATAATATATGAGGTTTCGTCGCCCGCATATCCATCCAGAAAGTTTCTTCCGCTAATGACTTTAATATTCATCAATGGAAGGTATTCACAATCCACGTCCATTACATGGCACATTTTCCATTGTTCATTTCCCTCAGGCAGGTAACCGTTTCTGGTTAATCCCCTGCCTGGGAAAGATGTGGAAGCTGCAACAGCCTCAACACCAGTGATGTTCTGAAAGGAGTTTTTCAGTAAATCCACATTTTTCATGGCCAACTCACTGGTCAACTCCACGACAACCACATTATCTTTGTTAAATCCCAGTCCTTTTCCCTGCATGAATTGTATCTGGCTGTAAATAACAAGGGTTGAAACAATGATTACTGTTGAGATCAGGAACTGGAAAACCACCAGGGCATTACGAAGCACTGGTTTGCCCTTTTTTATGTTAATCCCTTTTATGCTAATGGCTGGTTGGAACCGTGATATATAAAAAGCAGGTATACTTCCTGCAGCAAAGCCTGTGAATGCGGGAACCAGAATCATTATTGCCACAAGAATGAAGTCGGCCTGAGCAAAAAAGTGGAAATTGGTTCCTAATATCTGGTTGAATGCTGGTTCAAACAATTCAATTAATACAAATGAGAAAGTCAGGGATATTGCTGATAACAACAGTGATTCTCCCAGAAATTGGGAAATCAATTGCTTTTTTGTAGCTCCGACAACTTTGCGCAATCCAACTTCTCTTGCTCTTTTTATGGATTGGGCAGTAGACAGGTTGATAAAGTTAATGCAGGCAATTAATAAGATGAAAACAGAGAGCAAAGAAAAGTTATAAATCTTTGATAGGCTTCCTTTAGTAGGCAGGTCTGCATAGGTGTCAGAATGTAAATGAATGTTTAGTAAAGGCTCAGGATAAAGGATCCATTCTGTTCCAACCCTCTCGTTTATATGCTTATTGGTAAAGGCTGGAAGTTTTCTGTTTAAATCTTCAATGGAAGCATTTTGATTCAGTTTAATGTAGGTGTAATAATCGTGGCCACCGTTCCAGTCGAGGTAAGTGTCAGGCAGGCTATACAAAGTTGAAAATGAGAAAAGGGCATTGAACTTCAATTGTGAATTACCTGGCGGATCTTCTACCACACCTGTTACTTTATAGTCGTATTCATTGTTATACCTGATAATTTGGCCTGCAATATCCGTTTGTCCGAAAATCTTTTGGGCAGTAGATTCTGTCAGGACAATGGAAAATGGCTCAACCAGTGCAGTTTTAGAATTGCCCGTTAGTAATTTGAACGAAAATACTTTGAACAACGACGAGTCAGCATAAACCAATCCTGTTTGATCATAATTCCTTTCCTGCCATGTAAAAAATCCACTTTTGCGTGATGAAAAGCGAACCATATTATCCACCTCAGGAAAATCTTCGATCAGGGAAGGCCCGATTGCTGCAGTTGTAACGGCTGATATTCCTTCGTTATTCCCGACACTTTCATCGGCTAAGTTTATTCTGTAAATGGAATTCCTGTGTTCATGAAATGTATCGTAAGATAGTTCCGTGTAAACATAATTGAACATGAGCAAACTAAGCGCCATGCCGAAGGCCAGTCCGAAAATGTTGATCAGGGCATAAAGTTTATTTCTCAGTATGAACCTGATGGCAACCTGTATGTAGTTCCGAAACATTATCGAATTGAAAAAATCAAGCGGTTTGTTTTTTCCTGAACATTAATGGTATGTTGCCGTCGTCCGGAGCACCAATCTCAACCAGTTCCCAGTCTCTTTCCTTTTCTTTTATAAAGTGTTTGAGAACGGTTACTTTATCTTTTGGCGGAACTTCATTCATTTCCCAGTTGAGCAGCTCAACTTTGTAATAACTGGTTCTTTTTTTGCCGTTGATGCTCACTTCAATCTCTACATTTTGTTCAGGCTCAATATCGGGTATAAGGATTACGACTTCTCTCATGGTTCTTAGTTCTTAGTTAATTGTTTTAATTTCGTAGCTGTGAGTCATTTTTTGTCATTCGCGCTTTGCGCATCATTGATGGTCATTTGCGTTTTAATAGTAGTGAATTGAAAATGTGTTAATATATGCTTGTTTCAATGACTATCAATGACAATTAATGACCATCAATATTCAAATACTCAACCCTACTTCTCTTTCTTTTCCTCGTGCTTATAATAGATCTTGTTCACGATCTTCCAACCCTCTTCAAATTTGTAAAGAGCCAAATAATCGGTGTAAACATGCTTCTTCCCTTTAAAGTATTCCAGCTTTACTACAGCAGCATTGCCTGTTACATCAATTATTGGAAATTTTGCGGTTACTCTTTCTTCATTCTTTACAGGTGACGGATCATCTTTTAATTTGTTTTCATGGTATTGTACCCAGCTGTAAATAGGCCATTTGGTTAAAGCGTTGTTGTTAACACCCAACAGTTCAAATCCCGGGTGGAACCCTGCATTAATGTCTTCAACAGAGCCTTTGTTTTGTAAGCCATCAATGTATGAAGTTTGAATGACTTTGATAATGGCGTCTTTTTCTGAATCGCCTCCAGCGTATATCGCTGCCGGGATTAAAAGTGCAAATGATAAAATGATTGTGAGTTTTTTCATGATGTTTATTTTGAAATTGATGTTTGTTTAATATCAAATAAAAAAATGCTTTGAAGAATTTTATTCCTGATTATACCACTGTATAAGCCTCTTGATTTCAGGGTATTTAGGATAAGTGAAACCAATCAGTTATATTTTTACCGTATTTACCCTCCCTTTAATGTTTTCATTTATGATCTGGCCATCGAACAGGCGAACAATCCGCTGAGCATACTCGGCATCACGCTGTGAATGTGTGACGATTATCAGGGTTGTCCCATTCTGATTTAATTCTTCCAGCATATTCATTACCTCTTCTCCATGTGCGGAGTCGAGGTTTCCTGTAGGCTCATCTGCAAGGATAAGTTTAGGCTTGGCGACAACTGCTCTTGCTACTGCTACCCTTTGTTGCTGTCCTCCGGATAATTGCAGCGGGAAGTGTTTTTTCCTGTGGCTGATCTTCATGTATTCCAACACTTCTTCTACTCTTTGTTTTCTTTCGGAACTTTTCATCCCCAGATAAATCAGGGGTAATTCCACATTTTCAAAAACGTTGAGTTCATCAATCAGATTAAAATTCTGAAAAACAAACCCGATGTTCTCTTTACGAAGCCTTGCCCTTTGTTTTTCGGAATGGCCGGCTACTTCATTTTCGAGGAAATAATATTCACCGCCTGAGGGATTGTCAAGCAACCCTAAAATGTTGAGCAAAGTTGATTTTCCACATCCTGAAGGGCCCATAACTGCTACAAATTCACCTTGTTTGATTTCAAATGAAACTTCGTTTAATGCAGTTGTTTCCACCTCATCAGTACGGAATACTTTTGTTAAATTTACTGTTCTGATCATGGTTGAAAGTTATATGTTATTAGTTGTTTGTTAAATGCGTGAATGATTGAATGCTTAAATGTATAGTTGTCTTTTGTTTTTTTATTAAAACTCCAGGGCTACTTAAACACCAGTTTTTCTTTTGAGCCGAAGGAGTCATAGGATGAAATGATCACTTGTTCTCCTGGTTCCAATCCTTCCATTACTTCATAAAAACTTGTGTTCTGGCGTCCAATTCTAATTTTCCTTTTAATTGCAAAGTCCCCTGAGGGATCCACAATGTAGATCCAGTTCCCTCCAGTTTCCTGGAAAAATCCGCCACGTTTTACAATTACCGCATCTGTGGAACTGCTGAATGAAAGCCTTAATTGCAGGGTTTGGCCTCGTTTAATATGATCCGGCTGTTCTCCGTCGAAGTAGAGGTCAACCTGGAAGGATCCGTTGGTAACGTCAGTATATATTTTCTTAATACTCAGGGAATATGTTTTTCCGGCGAAATCAAATTCTGCTGCCTGGCCAATATAAACCCTTGAGATGTACCTTTCGTCGATGTTGGCCTGGAGCTTAAACCCATCCAGCATATCGATCTGTCCGAGGTGTTCCCCTGCGGATTTTGTTTCACCAATTTCAACACTGAATGAGGAAAGTTGTCCGTTGTTCGGAGCTTTAATATACAGATTCTCAAGGTTTGCCCTGAGCATATCAAGGTTTTCCCCCATTCGGTCAATGGTGATGCCAATTTGCCTGCTTCGATTCACCGCATTGATTGAATCCAGCTTTTGTAATTCGATGGATATAGCAAGTTGTTTAAGTGTAAAATCGTTTTCACGCTTTGCATCTTCAAATTCCTTGGTGGAAATAACTTCTTCGTCAAATAGTTTTTCCTTGCGGTTAAAATCGATTTTTGCCTGGTCGATCTGATATTCAAGCTGAACAATTTCCTGCTGCCGGTAAAACTTGTTTTGTTCCAGTCCCAACCTGGTGCTTTGAAGGTTGTTAATGGCCTCGAAAATTCGGGTTTCCTGTTCCATCAGGCTTAACTCCATATTTGCATTGGAAAGTTTCATGATGGTATCACCCTTTTCCAATAAGGCACCGTCTTCAACATACACTTTTTCCACAAATCCACCCTGTACAGCATCGATATAAATGGTATTTCGTGGAAATACAATTCCATCAACAGGTATAAACTCCTGGAATTTATCAGCCAATACGGATGCTATGGTAATCTGTGATTTAACAACGTAAAGTTTACTTCTTTTGTCCCTGAAAAACAGGAGATAAAGAAGAAACAAGACAAACAAGCTAATGGCGGAAATATTCAATATCTTTTTAGTTGTCCATTTCTTCTTTTCTATGGCTCTGTCCATTCCCATAATAAAAAGTGTCTTTAGATAATCTGGTAATTAATTATTTGACATTTTCTTCGATGTCATTTGCCAGCCAACTGGCTAGCGTCATTTATTGACATTCAGGTTGATTTATATTATTGACAATCAAATGACCTGATGAAAACAAATTTTTAGAATCATTAAGATCAAATAATTATATAAACCATTCTTAATTCTTTATTATTCAAATTGATGTTTCCTGAGAAAGCCAATTTTTCCAATACTATGCCATGAATCCCAAGGTCATGAATAACAGGATGTTAACATTTAACATTTCTTAACATTAGGGGCCTGGTGTTCGGTGGCGTGCAATTGGCGTACAGTTGTGGACATGGTTGAAAGTAGGCAATTTGCAGTATGCAGTTGGCAAAGGTAATGATTGCTAACTGCCTATTGCCAACTGAATTTATTTGTACCCATTCTGAATTACATATAAGAATGAAAAATTTAGTTGTTAATTAATTAACAAACCATAAATTTGCGCTCCGTTTAAAATAGTATATCATCCAGTATAAAAGTGAAATACAATGTTTAAGATAGAAAATCATCCCATACTCAATGTTCCTGAAGTCGGGGCAATAAAGTTTAAGTATAACGGTCAGACTGTTCATGGAGAGCAAGGATTTACCATTGCTGCTGCTCTACATCAGTCTGGTTTTCCGGTTCACAGCCATAGTCTGAAAGACCGTAACCGAAGCCTGGAATGTGGCATTGGTAAATGTGGGGCCTGTGAGATGCTTGTTGATGGCGAGATTAAAAGAATCTGTATCACCAAGGTAGATGAAATTAAGGAAGTCACTGAAATTCCCAGGGACTATACACCGGAAGCTGTAAGCGTAAACAAGGAAAAGGCCGTTGATGTGTTTAAAACCACAGTGGCCATTATTGGTGCAGGCCCAGCAGGCTTGGCTGTTCGGGAGGAACTCAATAAAAAAGAGATCGACAATATTGTTATTGATAACAATGACAAGATCGGCGGACAATTTACCATGCAAACCCATCAGTTCTTCTTTTTTGAAAAGGAGAAAAAATTTGGCGGAATGCGAGGTTTTGATATTGCAGAAACACTTGCAGGTGATGACCATACCGGCATTTTTCTCAATTCGACTGTTTGGGATATACTGGAAGGGAACCGTATTGCAGTAAAAAACATTGAATCGGGAGAGATCTACTTTGTTGATTGCGAATACCTGGTGATTGCCACAGGGGCTGTTCCTTTTATGCCCACCTTTGAAAACGATGACCTTCCTGGCGTTTATACGGCTGCGGTTGTTCAGAAAATGATGAACAATGAATTTACTTTACTGGGTAAAGATGTATTGACCGTTGGCGCAGGTAATATCGGATACCTCACTTCTTACCAGCTTATGCAGGGTGGTGCAAATGTAAAAGCAATCATTGAAGCTCAAGAAAATGAAGGAGGATTTCCTGTTCAGGCTAACCGCGTAAGACGATTGGGCATTCCTGTGATTCTTTCTCATATACTTTTAAAAGCGATTCCTAATAAAGATAAAACCGGTATTACTGGTGCTGTTGTGGCAGAATGCGAAAACTTTAAACCAATTCCGGGAACGGAAAAGATCATTGATGGGATTGATGCTATTAATATCTGTACCGGACTTGTACCGGATGATCAACTGCTCATTAAAGGCAATGAAATATTTGGCAGAAAATGCTATGGAGCAGGAGATTCGATAAGGATAGGAGAGGGGACAAGTGCTGTATTAAGGGGAAAACAGGTAGCTTATGAGATCTTCCAGGAGATGGGCTTGCGTTACCACTATGATGAATATCTGTCCGTATCAAAAGAATACATCGACTCTCAACAGCATCCTTTCAGGGTGATTGAAGAACCATTTGTACCCTCAAAAGAGCGAATGTTCGAAAAGCCGTTTGTTCAGATCGATTGCCTTTATGGATTTGCCTGTAATCCCTGCGAATTTTCATGCAAGCACGGAGCCATTACCAAAACATCAACCAGCACGGTACCCAGGATAGATTTTGAAAAATGTGTGGGTTGTATGGATTGTGTATACCAGTGTCCGGGCCTGGCAATCTTTGGATACAACCTGAAGAAAAACTGGCTGTTCCTTCCCATTGAATATGAAGCTCATGAAGGTGAAGAAGTACATCTTGTGGACAACAACGGGGAAATACTTGGTGAAGGAGTCATCATGAAGATCCTGAAGAAGAAAAATAAAACCAATATTGCCCGGGTACAGGCAACCAATCTTGAAGGTAAAGCCCTGGTTGATGTCAGAGGGTTTATTATCAAAGATAAATACCCTGAAAAGGTCAGGTTTAAAAGTGCAGAAGAGATTGCATCTGAAACATATGTTTGCCATTGCGATGACGTAAAACTGGATGAGATCCTTAAAGTTGTTGGAAACAGGAATTTTATTTCTGTGGATGAAATAAAACATACAACAAGACTGGGTATGGGTGCATGCAGGGGTAAACGATGTATTCCCAGGTTAAAGCAAACCATAAGAAACCATGGTATATCCGTTGTAGGAGAAGCCACTCCTAGAGGGCCCTTATCCAACCAGATCAACATGGGAGAGCTTTACCCGAAAAATATTCATGAAAAGATAACGGTATCTACCAATGGAAAATCCATTCAGAAAATAAAAGTGAAATCACTTGTTGGAGGAGGTGGAATTGGTGGTTCTGCATTGTTCCGTTATCTGGCAGAAGCTGGTATGGAGCCGGTAATGTTCAATTTTGGACGTGGAGCTTCATGGAGGAACATAGCAGGTGGCAGGCCGAATTTCAGTTTGCCTGAACTTTCAGATATTGCAGAACAGAACCTTCAGATTTTTAAAGACCTGCAGGATGTAAGCAACATTGATTTCAGAGCCATTAACTACGTTACATTTGCTCATGACCAAATCATGTACAAGGCACTTGAAGCTTCTATGGCCTGGTCGGATGCATACATGATAGAACCGAAAGATTTCAGGAAAGAGATATCCTCCCATATGAATCCTGGTCTGGATACCTATGTCTCTGCACTTGTTACAAAAAATTGCTGGCAGGCAACACCTGGAAGGGTGATTGACCTTATTCGAAGGATCGGGCTTCAAAATGGTGGAAAGATCTTCGAGGACTGCCAAATGATTGATATCCGTAAAGAAGGAAAGAAATTTTTTGTTTTAGTTCAGGATCATAATAAACATTACATCGAATTTGAAACAGAACATTTTATCAATGCACTTGGCCCTGATGGTGACCGGTATGCTAAAAAAATAGGTATTGAAACCGGCATCTATCCTGTAAAACATCAGGCTTTTATTACAAGACGTTTACCAATGCTAGGACATAATGGTGCACCATTACCTATGATCATCGACCGGAGGCGGTACAAAGGTTTTACTGCCGTATATGGCCAGCAACTTGCTGAAACCGGACAGATTATTGGTTGTGCTTCACCTGCTGTTGAACCGCCTGAAACTGATAAAAACCTTAAGATCAATTCCCAGGAGTTTCTTGAAATTGCGTCTGAGGTTTTCGTTAACTGGATCCCTGAACTTTCATCCGTTGGATTCCAGGCTGTTTGGGCAGGTTATTATGTGGAACCCAGGATGGTTGTGGATGTTGACCATGGATTGTTTATTGGATTACGCGGTCAGGGTTTTATGCTAGGCCAGTATCTTGCTAAACTCCATGTGGATAAACTCACCGGCAAAGAAGTCCCTGACTATTTTGACAGGCTGTCCCTAAAAGGGGATGGTTTGCTAGAAAAGGCTTTTAAATAGAGGTAGAAGATTCATTACAAGCACATAATATACTAAGGTTAGAATTGTTCAGCCCCGGTGTAAAGCCGTGGTTTTTATTATCCACGGAATTGGATCATGCTTGTGAATGATTAAATCTTGTCCCTGTTATAATGTTGAGGTAAAATGTGGATAGTCCTCACCTGTTATTCATGCTTAATTGCCTCTACAGGATTACCCAAAGCAGTTCGGACGATAAAGAAACTAATGGTTGCAATACCGATAATTATTGCAAGCAGTCCGGCGTAAAGGAATACTGTCCACCTGACTTCCACCTGGTATGAAAATTCAGTTTCCAGCCAGATGCTGAGTCTCCACCATGCCAGTGGCGCCGCAACAAGAAATGCCATCAGGAATAGGAAAACAAAGTCTTTGTAGAGGAGTGCAAGAATATTACCCAAAGTGGCACCATGTACTTTTCTGATCCCGACTTCCTTTGTTTTTTGTTCTGCAATAAAAGAAGATAGTCCCAACAATCCCAATAAAGCAAGCAGGATGGTTATCAGGGAACCGATTCTTGTGATGGTCCCCATTTTGTTGTCTGAGGTATACATATTGTCAAGGCGTTCTTCAAGGTATTCATACCGAAATGGGTAGGCAGGGCCGAAATCGTCCCATTTATTTTCTAGGAAAGCAATGGTTTCTTCTATATTGTCACCCTGAAATTTTATACTAAGCAGTTCACCTGGTGTTTCCTGGATAAAAAGGATAATTGGTTCAATGGCAGTATGTAAGGATTCGAAATTAAAATCATCAATAACGCCAATTACTTTTAACATACGGCCACCAGTTCCATCCTGATTAAATCCGTAATGAATTCTTTTTCCAATTGGATCCTGTACCCATCCCAGTTTGTAAGCTGTTGTTTCATTGATCAATACAGCTTCAAGGCTATCTGTTCCCATGGATTTGCTAAAACTTCTGCCCTGGCTTACTCTAAGATCATAAGCTGCTGTAAAATCATAATCTGTTTCGATGTAAAATAAAGATTCATCTAGCATTCCCTCATCACTTTCAACCTTCATTGACCTCATCCAACGTGTTATGCTTGGTACTCCTGTTGAATTGGTAACAGAAATTACAGAAGGATTCTGAAGTATTTCATTTTTAAATGTATTGACTTTAGACTTGAAGTTTTCGTCATCAATTTCTACTATGATCATATTGCTTTTATCATACCCCAGGTCTTTATCTTCCAGGAATTTCAGCTGTCCTGAAACAATAAATGTTGAAATGATCATAAATACAGCAATAAAGAATTGAATGGCTACAAGCAACTTTCTTAAAAATCTGCTGCTTCTACCTGATTTGCTGACACTTCCCTTTAACACCAGCACAGGTGAAAAGGAGGACATGTAAAATGCAGGATAGCTACCGGAAATAAGACCTGTAATTAGTGTTATCGCAGAAATACCGGCCAATACCCATACATTTTGCGCCAGGTTAAGCGGGATTTGTTTTCCCGTAAATTCATTGAAATTCGACAACAGAAGCCATACGAATAGTAATGCAAAAACCAGGGCAATGAGGGCCATAAAAAAGGACTCGTTAAGAAATTGCCTGATCAACTGTCCCTTGTCGGCACCAAGTACTTTTCTGATCCCTACTTCTTTGGACCGGTTGGCCGACCGCGCTGTGGCCATATTCATATAATTTATGGATGCTATCAACAACACGAAAAGGGCAATGGCTGAGAAGATAATTATGTATGATTTGTTACCCGTTGGTCTTTCGGATAGCAATCCTTCACGAAAATGAGTATCCTTTAATGGCGTTGAAAGCAGCTCAAAGCTCACATTGAATCTTTTCCCCAGCGGCTCCATATTTTGAAGATAGTAATCAAGAAACTTGGTATGTACATCCTCAATGCTAGACTGTTTATTAATTTTAATGTAAGTATATAAAACCGTTCGCCAGAACCTGCTTGCCTTGGTGATGCTGTAATCCTCTGGTTTAGTGGACATGGAAATCAGAGCATTGTATTTTAAATGTGTGTTTTGAGGCAAATCTTTAATTATCCCAGTAACAATGTAGGAGTTGTTTTTTCCATCTGTCAGTATCTGTCCGATTGTGTTGCTTTCGCCGAAATAACGAAAAGCAGTTGATTCTGTAAGCACAATACTGTTGGGTTCGGTAAGGCTTTGGCCCGGGTTGCCTACAATAAACTGGTGAGAAAAAACATTAAAGACCGTGGAATCCGCATACACAAAATCCCACTCAAAAAATTGATTCTCTTCAAACTTAACAAGCATTTCACCGGCAAAATGCACCCTGGTCATTTGCTGAATATCTGGAACTGAATTCTTTAGGGCCGGGCCAAGGGGAACCGGGAAAGTTGCATACCTGTCTACATCATTGTTTACAGTAAAAGCTGATTCAAGGCGGTAAATCCGTTCATGATCCTCATAATGTTTGTCGAAGTTGTATTCATCCTGTATGAAGAGAAGAATTAGCAGAGCTGAAGTTAAGCCAATAGCAAGGCCGAAAACATTGAAAAAAGTATAAAACTTATTCCGAACAATATTTCTGTAAAGACTTTTAAGGTAACTTCTGAACATATTTGCTTCATTCCTGAATACTCCAGGTTAATGGTGCAATAACCTGAAAATCATAATTCTCCATTTCCTGTTTTGAACAGACGGGCATAAAGATAAACTTAAAATAAAGATCAAGGAGAAAATTTGGATAAGTTCAGGGCTTATGTTTACAAGATATGATTTGAAATTTCTAATATCTAATTACTAATTTTTAACCAAATCCTAAATTCAAATGACAAAAAACGCAAAACGGTCACCTGTTCAGAGGTAGCCGTTTTGGACATTAAATATTTTGAGAATTTAAAATTGTTTAGAAATTAGATATTAGTAATTCGGATTTCAATTATTCATACTTAATTGCATCAACTGGATTCCCTGCTGCTGCGCGAAGTATATAATAACTAATGGTTCCCAATCCGATAACAAATGAAATGATGCCTGCAATTACAAAATACGTCCACTGCATCGACTGGTGATAAATAAAACTGGTTTCCAGCCAAATTTCAAGCCTCCAGTAAGCAACAGGGACAGCAAGGATGAATGCGATGCCAATAAGCAGGATAAACTCCCTGTACAACAAGCCTAATATGTTTTGTACGGAAGCTCCAACTATTTTTCTTATCCCTATTTCTTTTGTACGTTGTTCAGTAACAAATGATGATAAACCTAACAATCCTAATAAAGCTATAAAGATGGTGAGGATTGTGGCAAGTTGAATGATGGAGCTGATCTTTTCTTCGGCCTGGTACATTTCATCCATGGATTCATCGAGAAACTCATAATCGAAAGGCCGTTTGGCATTAAACTCAATCCATTTGCTTTCAATAAATGCCAGGGCTTCTTGCTTTCGTTCAGCATTAATTCGGCAAGTGACGAGGCTTCTGTATTCATCATGCAGAAAAAAGACCAACGGTTCGATCTTGTTGTGTAAAGATCTAAAATGGAAATCATTTACAACTCCAATGACTTTCATAACCTGGCCTCCTGTACCGTCAAGTTCCCAGCCCCAGTGTATCTTTTTTCCAAGCGGATCATCTTCCCAACCAAATTCTTTCATTGCTGTTTCGTTGATGATAATGGCCTCATCGAAATCGGTACCCATCTTCCTGTCGAAATTGCGGCCATGAATGAATTCGAGGCCAATGGTTTCAGCAAAATCATAATCGGTTAATGCTAGAATTGTGGTATGGTCAACCATCTGGTCGTTCTGCTCAAATTTTAACACCTGGATCCAGTTGATCCTTCCTGGTACACCTGTTGACTGGCTCACTGCAGAAATATCAGGATTGTTCAGGAGTTCTTTTTTGAAGGATTCAATTTTTTTGCGAAACGTCGTATCCTGGATTTCCATGGTCACCAGGTTGTGTTTATCAAATCCCAGGTCTTTGTTCTTCATGAAGCGTATTTGGGAAGAAACGACAATGGTTCCAATGATCATAAATGTGGCTATAAAAAACTGAATGACCACAAGTACTCTCCTTAAGGTACCACTTTTTTTCCCACTGCGTTTTACATTACCTTTCAATACTCTTACGGGGATAAATGACGAAAGATAGAAAGCAGGATAGCTACCTGAAATAATCCCTGTGATTAGCGTAATTAGAACTATCTCAATAAAAATTATTGGATTATTGGTCAGACTGAACGAAAGCTCTTTCCCTGATATTTGGTTAAACTCAGGCATTAGTAGGGTCACAATAAGAATAGCTATCAACAGCGCTGCAATTGAAAGTGCCACCGACTCGCTGATAAACTGTCGGATCAACTGACTTCGATGAGCTCCATGGACTTTCCTAATCCCCACTTCTTTAGCCCGCTTTGTTGATCGTGCTGTTGCCATGTTCATGTAATTAATGGCCGCAATTAATAACAGAAAGAGTGCTACAGCTGAAAATATGATGATGTATGCTTTGTTCCCTGAAGGTTGCTCAGCCCCCAATCCCTGGCGGAAGTGCGTATCAGCCAAAGGAGTGGACATCAGGTTGAAACTGGCATTGATCTGATCTCCTACCGGTTTCATGTATTTATCGTAAAATGGTTCGAATTTGTCATGGATGCTCTGCATACTTGAGTTTTCTTTCAGCAAAACATAAGTGTACACTCCAATATTCCAGAACCGATTTGGCTCCAGGCTGTTGAATTCATCCACTCCGACCTCTTCAGCAATCGACATCCCTGAAATAAGTGCATCAAACTTCATGTGGCTGTTGCTGGGTTGGTTTTTCATGACACCTGTTACCTGGTAACTTCTTCCACTCCCGGATGTGATCATTTTTCCCATTGGATCTTCCATGCCGAAATACCGCTGGGCAAATTTTTCCGTTAAAACGATGGATTTGGCCAGAGTAAGACAGGAGTTGGGATCTCCCTGAATAAGCTCATAAGTAAAAATATCAAATATGGTCGAATCGGCGAAGTAGACATAGTCCTCGTAAAATTCCACTTCTCCCGCCCTGAACAAGGTATTACCTGCTCCATATAACCTGCAGAATGCTTCAATTTCCGGGTATTCGATTTGAAGTGCAGGACCCATCGGGGTGGGTACAATAGCAAAAAGATCATGTTTGCCGCTTATGGTAAAATCCGACTCAACACGGTGAATACGTTCGTATTTTTCATTATATTTATCATAGGAAAGCTCATCCTGAACATAAAGCAAAATGAATATCGCGGCTGAAATACCAATGGATAATCCAACAATATTGAGCACAGAATAAAACTTGTTACGGGAGATGTTCCTGTAGAGGCTGAGCAGATAGTTTTTAATCATGTTAAAAAGTTTAAATGGTTAATTCATCACAGACTTATCCGGTATGAAAACTTCACCAGGAAAATATTATGGGGTACAATGGAATACAGGCTGTTGATATCGTCCCTGAAGTTAAATTGTCCATAGGAATTATCTCCGGTTCTGCCCTGTGACCATACCACATAAACCGTAGAGCCGGGAATGTATTCCCAGCGGAAAACCAGGTTGGAACGGAATTCAAAAAAATTGAAGTTAGGATCGTCAATCGTGTAATCAATTGATCCATCCAGGTCTTCATCAACATTATAGATTTCATTTTCACTGTCGAATCCAATCTCATCTCCGGAAAGTAAATGATAGCGCTGGTAATAATCATGATGGTCAGGATTAGTCACTCTTTTAAAGTTGGAGAAATTCCCGGAGAAAACAAATGGTTGTCCCCAGTATTGAAATGTCATGTCAGGAGTAAGGTTCAGGTTTATCCTGAAATCTGCACTGAGCATGTCGGAATTAAGAGTTGATACGATATACCTGTCTTCTCCTTCAAAATCATAAGTGTCGACATAGTGCAAATCCCTTCGTCCATCCCTGTATGAAGGTTCCAGAGAAAAGGAAACAGCATCATGAGGACGATAAGTAAATTCAACACCGATATTAAAAAACCGTGAATTACTTTTATCTCCCCAGTTGTTAAACATAAATAATTCTGCCACTATTTTTTTTCGTTCATCGCTTTCGATGAACATCCAGTTGTTCCAGTCGCCGGGATACTTGAGTGCCGGACCTCCTCTCAATTCCGATCTGTTTAAACTGCCAAAATCACGGTTAAGGCCTGAGCCCATGGACCAGTAGTTTTTAAACTGAGTATGAAAGTTAAAATTACCACCAATATATGTTCTTGTTCCTGAAAAATCATATCCTGACCATTGATTAAAATTAATATTAAAGCTCCTAAAAATACCAAAGGGTTCCCAGATGCGGTACTGAGCCCATAACACTTGTTGGACCATATCGGCCTGACGCAGGTAGCCCATGTCATTTAGTTCCAGGCCAGGTGACCGCCAGGTTAACCAACCCACATACCTCCAATGGCCACCTCCTATCTTACCACCAGCAACTGTTCCGCCATGTCCGGTAAGCGATGTTAGAGAAGTGTCCACTTCCAGGTGGGTGGCATCGGGACGTTGAAAATACCTTCGTGATGATTCTTGCAGATCCCTTATGGACTCTTTTGTTCCGTTCACTTTACTGACAACTCCGCTTACATTGAAAAAATAGCTTTTGTCTTTCCAGAAATTTGTAAAATCCAAACCTCCTGTATAAGCCGATTTATTAAGGAAATCTACAGAGGAATCTGCAATATCACGGTTTGTAGCAGTAAACATTCCTCCCACAATGGTATTGCCTTTGTCGATGTCTTTTTGCAGTCTTGCATTAAAGTAGTTGGTCAAGGGTTCGATGGCTTCCTCTCTGGACACTCCTTCATTATCAATGGTAGCATGCTCTTTGGCTGCCAAGCTTTCCATTACACCAATTGACCAGCCGTTTCGGGTTTTTCCGGAAAGCTTAAAAGCACCTAAAATTCTTGTTTGTTCGGGAGCATCTATGTATTCTCCGTCCTGAGTGTCGGGAGAGTGATGTGGACTTCGACCAATCCTCCTTGAGTAAAAAAGGTTATCCTGCGACAAGGGGCCGTCTCCATCCGTAATCTGATAATCATAAATGTTGCTTCCTTCGATAAAAAATGGGCGTTTTTCCTGGAAAAAGGTTTCAAAAGCAGTTAGGTTTACTTCTGAAGGATCTGCTTCCACCTGGCCAAAATCCGGATTCACTGTAAAATTCAAAGTGAGGTCATTGGTTACAGCAACCTTGCCATCCAGTCCGGCCGAGTACCCGTATTTCCTGCCATTAGCAAAAGGATTGCCTTCTTCTTTCTCGAATCTTTCGGTATTCCCCATTATATAAGGGATCAACTCAACCTCTTTCTTTGGGGTGATTCCCTGTATCCCGTTTAATTCTCCAAATTTGCTTACCCACCTGGATGATTCCTGTGGAACATGTTGCCAGTTCGAAAACTCTTCAGCACGGAAAATCCAACGGAAAACCTGTAATCCCCAAACATGATGTTCTTTTTTTGCAAAACGGATCTGTGTTAATGGTATCCTCATTTCAGCATTCCAACCATCTTCAACAATGGCTGTTTTAACATACCAGACTGGATCCCAGGTGTCATCCATATTGTCCTCATTGGTTACAACCAGGTCATTTTTCACTCCTGCTACACTTACAGCAAATGAAAAAGCAGTGAGTTTATCGTTATAGCTGTCAAACGCTATCCCGACCCAATCTCCTTCAAAGTCATCCCGCCGGCTCATCCTTTTTTCAATTTTATCCAATTCCGTTTCATATGCTTTTATGGCCACATAAATGTTCTGGTCATCATACAGGATTTTAAAAACTGATTTTTGGGTAGGCTCTGCTCCTTCGTAAGGTTCCCTCTGAACAAACTCTCCTTCCCATTCAACCGTACTCCATGCTTTTTCATCAAAAATCCCGTCAACCACTGGAGGCTTTTCTATCAATTTCGCAGAAGTATAGCTCCTTTGGATGTATTGGGAGGGATCCTTCTTACTGGAATCCCTTTTTTTTGAAGGGTTAAATTCATTCCTGTAATCAAGGTTTGATGCAAAAGAAAGGTTGATCCCGAGCAAAAGGACAACCAGGGTTGAAAATAATCTCATTTTATGATTTAAATTGGTTGTTTTCATTTTCTTCTCATTCGTATTTTAAAGTAATTACCGGCTTAGTTTGTGATGCTACCCAGGCACGTAAACTGGAAATTAACAGTGCAATAATAAGTGCAAATATTGTTGCTAAAAGAAAAGTATACCATTGGATCGTTGTCTGGTATGTGAAACGATTTAACCAATCGTCCATAACAAGCCATGAAACAGCCCAGGCCAGGACACTGGAAATCAATACCAGCATTGTAAACTCCCTGGTCAGTATTCTTATTATGCTCATCGTTGAAGCTCCAAGTACTTTTCGTATTCCGATTTCTTTTGTCCGCTGTTCGGCGGTGTAGGAAACGAGGCCCAAAAGGCCAAGGCCCGCTATAAACATGATTATAATTGAAAACAAGAAGGATAGTTTGCTGAGATTTTCCTCGTCTTTATATAGATTGGATAATTCATCACTCAGATAGAAATATTCAAAAGGCCTGTCAGGCGATACCTCTTTCCATTTTTGTTCAATAAAGGAAATGGCATCTTTATCACTTCCATTTTTAATTTTAACGGTCATGTATTTAAGGAACCATGCAATTTCCGCAGGATTTTCCTTCATGTTAAGAACAAAAGGACCCGCAGCTTCATGAAGAGATGTTTGATGAAAGTCGTTAAATACACCAATTACCCTTTCATTCCCGTTCAGTGACTTGAATTTTTTCCCTAAAGCTTCCTGTGGACTTTCCCATCCCATATGATTTACCATGGCTTCATTGATAAGGATACCGCTTTCAGGATCGGTTTTGTTGGCTTCGTTATAATCCCTTCCGGCAATAAGATTTAAGTCGAAATTTTTAAGAAAATCATACTGAACAACAAGGGCGGGATAAAATTGCCATTGTTCCTCATGGAATCCTTCCGGCCTGAATTCATGGGTGTTATGTGCCACCCCAAATATATCATCCATCGCTGATACACTGTTTATATACGGACTCTGTAAAAGCTCTTCTTTGAAACTGTCATAAGCTCTGGCCACAGGTGTTTGGTTGATTGGTATTACAATAATGTCTTCTTTATCGAAACCAAGGTCGGCGTTTTGCATAAAATTCAATTGATCCCGGATAATAATGGTTCCAATGATAAGGGATATGGAAATGGTAAACTGGGTTACAACAAGTACCTTGCGGGCTGAGACCGTTTTAATTCCGTGTCTCATTTTGCTTTTTAAAACTTCAATGGGTTTAAAGGCTGATAAATAGAAAGCAGGATAGATGCCTGATAAAAAACCAATTATAATCCCAAACCCAGCTACAAGAACAACATCGTGCCACTGACTCAGGTCGCTGATCGACATCTGTTTTCCGGTAAAATTATTGAACCAGGGCAACACCAGTTCAATAAGAATCATGGCTAAGACGAGAGCAACGTAGGAAAGAAAAATAGATTCACCGACAAACTGAAGAATAAGCTGTCCACGGCTTGCACCCGTAACTTTCTTCATGCCAATCTCTTTAGTCCTTCCTGAAGATGTGGCCGTTGCAAGGTTCATGTAATTTATGATAGCGATCAACAGCAAAAAGACAGCAATAATGGAAAGAACATAAATGGATGTAATGTCATTATTAGCTGCATGTTCATAATCAAGTGCAGATTTCAGGTGTATGTCTTTAAGCGGTTGAAGGTACATGGATACATTGTCTTTTTCCGCATCATAAAAATATTTTTGAATGAATTCCGGAAATTTGGCTTCCAGAATTTCAGTATCTGCAGTTTCATCCAGTAACAGGTAGGTCCAGCAAGGATTCCATACCCAGGTTTGAGGCAATCTGCCACCAAATGCCTTTCTAAGTGTTGACATTGAACCAAGGAAGTCAAACTTAAAATGGGAGGATTCGGGAACATCTTCGATTATCGCTGTTACTTTCAGGTTTACCTGCGTTTCAAAACGAATTGTTTTGCCTATGGGGTCTTCATCCCCGAAATATCTTTTTGCCGTGGATTCTGTAATTACCAGTGATCCATCTTCCTCAAGGGCAGAATTTGGATTTCCCCGGATAAAATTATGATCGAATATGCTGAAATAGGTTGAGTCGGCAAAATAAAATCGTTTCTCATTGAACTTGTTCTCTTCGTATTCTATAAAACTTCTTGGTGCCTGAAAATTGAACAACCTCACAGCGTTTGTAATCATTCCGGGATAATCATTTTTAAGAGTGAAGGCAACCGGGAAAGGGCAACTGGCTGAGTTTTCTCCTACACCGTCAAAATCATATACATTAACCAGGCGGTAGATCTGTTCGGCTTGCCGGTGATGGTTGTCGTAGCTCAGCTCATCCGAGATATAAATATAAATAATCAGAAAACCGGCTATACCGGTAGCAAGTCCGAATATATTAATCAGGGAATACGTTTTTTGCTTGTACAGATTACGAAAAGTAGATATGAGGTAATTTCTAAGCATAGTCCTGAATAATCCATTGAAAAAGTCATGTTTTGTGCCAAATAAACTAAAAGGTTGTAAAACACAGTATTACGCATTAAGTAATGGTGGGGGGTTGAAAAAAGTGTTCGACTGTTTACATCGTGTGTGCATTAGTGGACAGTATAATATAAACCTGAGTTTAGGTTTACTTTCCAACGATCACATTCAGGCTTTTTGGAATAATCTCAAATTCAAATGGAGAATGCCCTAGTGATTCCCCGTCTGCTTCAAGAAAAATTTTCGGTGTGGAAGTAATTTTGAAATGTTTACCGGTAAAGGTTTTTACTTTCGGATGATTGATAAATGATCCGTCAAACAAGTTTTTAACTTCTTTTAAAACAGTAAACTTCCCAAGTTTTTTGATCAGGGTCATATCCAGGAGACCATCATCAGGGATGGCGGCAGGTAATTGTTTCATCCCTCCTCCGTTGTATTTACATATCCCCACGCTTAAACTAAAAGTCTGACATGAACAACCGTCTTTACCATTATCAACGAATATTTCGGTATTGGAATGTTTGTAAAAAAGCAGGCTTGTAAACAGGTTTTTAAGATAAACCATGGGCCCTCCTCTTCCACGGGCTTTGTCCCTGTTCGTTTTTTCTGCTACAATGGCATCATAACCCATCCCTGCAACATTGATGAAGAATCTTCTCTTTTGTTTGGTTGAGCTGAAATAATTGATTTTGCCGATATCCTGTATAAATGTTTTTTGCTGTTTGATCAGCGCAACAGCTTCTTTGTAATCAAAAGGAACACTGAACATCCTGCACCAATCATTGCCGGTTCCTACCGGGATCATTGCAATGATAAATTCCTCTGTGGGGATCTTTTTTTGTAAAAAGATACCGTTCACCACTTCATTCAATGTGCCGTCACCACCTACAACAATAAACTTCCTGAATCCCTTTTTAATGTGACGGCTGGTAACCGCAATGGCGTGTTCTTTATGGTTTGTAAAGATCTCTCTGAAGTTAATGTTGGCTTCGATGAGGTGCCTTGAAATTTCTAGCCAATCCTTTTCTCCTTTCCTTGTTCCGGCATTGGGATTAACAAGAACTAACCATTGTTCAGTGATCTTATGAATTGTTTCTGCCATGTGTTGCTTATTATATGTACCTCATGTTTCGGGTACTATTTAGTCGCTGAGCAGTGCAATAATCTCAGTTATCTTATCATCAAGCTGGAAATTGTTTTCAATCCATCTTCTGGCATCTTTACCCATTTTCTCACGTAGAGACCTTTCCCGTATCAGTTTTTCTATTTTATCCGCAAATTGGTTTACATCCGGAAAATCCACCAGAAATCCACTTTCGCCATCAGAAATTATTTCAGGATTACTTGACTTGTTGAAAGCAACTACCGGTTTGCCGGCTGCCATTGCTTCAACAATCACATACCCAAATCCTTCCCATTCTGATGATAGCAAAAAAACATCGATTGTATGGTAAAATCGTTCCATTTCTTTAATAAAACCCAGAAGTTCAATTTCACCTGAAAGATCTTTTTCTTCAATCGTTTTAATCAATTCTTCTTTCAATTCACCTTCCCCGGCAATTAGAACCTTGAATTTTAACCCACGTTTTTTTAATTCCTCAGCTACTTCCACAAGGTACTTCTGTCCTTTTTGAAGGGTTAATCGTCCCGCATTTCCCAACAGAATTTCTTTCGAAGTTACAAGTTTTTCTTTTGATCGGGAATCGTACTCCTGCAGGTCAATACCATGGTAAACAACTTTTGATTTCTTTTGAATTTCAGCGGAATCAAAATTGCTCAGCACCATTCGGTTGGTTTCTTCAGAGTTCGGAATAATGTGGGTAACAATGTTCTTTAATATATGCTTATTGATTGGTGTATTTTTAACCGGAACAGCCAATCCACGTAAGTATACAATATTTTTTACTCCTGCTTTTTTTGCAGCAAGACTTCCCAGTTTAAAATCCTGTGAACAGGAATAAATAATGGTATCGATCTTATCCTTTTGAAAGTATGCAGCCAGTTTGTTGACTTTTAAAAAATTGAGGAAGGAGAGGTTGCCGGCATTTATAAAAAAACACTTGAAGCCTTCGGATTCAGCTTCTTTATTTAGGGGTCCATCGGATCTAACTGCCAGAGTAACATGAAGTCCTTTTTCCCTGAACTTTAAAGCATATTCAAGGTGGAGCTTTTCACCTCCACCCCAAAACCCAGTGGTATTTACAAAACATACCTTCTTCACTTCAGGGTTCCTTTCTGCAGTTGCCTGATCTTGATGTACTTCAGGAAGGTGGCGTTGGCTGAGACCTGGCAGATAATAAATCCATAATAGCCATCAAGAAATCCGAAGTTGAATACATAATCCCTGACAAACTTGAAGATCGGGTTGAAGAATATTTTCAACAGACTGGATCGTTTTCCTTGCTCATAGGCTGCCTGAGCGGTGAGATCAGTAAATTTATTGGCCTGTATCACATGTTGCGAAATTGTATAAAAAGAATAGTGTTTTAAGTCGCCTTTTAAATGTCCGGTAGTGGATCCTTCGATCATTGTAAAACGTTCATGTACTTTTTTGCCTACCCATTTCCCTTTTCTCCTGTCGTAAAGTCTTAACTTCTTGTCAGGGTACCAACCTGAATGTTTGATCCATTTGCCGCAGTAATTAGTCATCCTGTTCATAAAATAGGCATCGCACTTCCAGTATTTCTTTACCACCATAATTGAAGCTGCCAGTTCTTTTGTTACCTCTTCATCCGCATCAATGGTTAAAATGTGGTCATGTGCTGCAAGTTGGTCGGCATAAATGTGTTGTTCAACAAAATCTTCGAACCGATGTCTTACAAACTTTGCACCCAGACTTTCAACAATCTCTTCCGTTTTGTCGCTGGAGAACGAATCAACCACCAGGATCTCATCAGCAATTCCCTGAACACTCTTTATACAGCGGCCGATGTTTCTCTCCTCGTTCAGCGTTATAATTACAACAGATATCTTAGGCATTCGTATTCACTATTCATAAATAACATGCAAATATACATCTCTCAGGCGAAATTGCGGGCAAACAATTTTCAGATCACTTTATTCATCCATTTGCCTCTTTTCAGATAGATCACTGACATCACCCCAAGCAATGAAAAATAAAGGAATTCCGACATCCAGATGTTGACGGTTGTGGTTTTTAATATTATTGCCAGGTAGTAAGCCAGTCCCAGATAAAATACAATGGCTATGACTTCAATGAGTAGCGAAATCCTGGTATTTGCTGTTCCAGCCACACCGTTAAATACGATTATAGATATTGAAAACAATAGCAATACACCCAGAATTACATAGAACGGACCGTAAGCAGCTTCGATCAAAAGTGGATCATTGGTGTAAAATGATAACATCAGCTCGGTAAACACCAGGGAAAAAGCAATAAAAACAAGGATGGTAAAAAAGGAGATCTTGCTTAATCTGTAAATCGTTGGCAAAACCAGATCAAACTTCTTTTCTCCTATGGTATTGCTGACAATAGTGTTTGTAGCTGAACCAAGACTGAAAATAGGAATGGTAAAGATCATGTACAATCCACGAATAATGTTTGACACAGCAAGTGGTCTTTCACCTGTTTGCTCAATGATCATGAAAAAAGTAAACCAGCTGATGATGCTAACCAGGTATTGAAGCATTACGAAAAAAGCTACATCCATGGTTTTTCTGATAACCTGCAAATTCAGACCCTTAAATTTAAACATAGAGTACTTTTTCAGGTCTACCTGTACCAGGGTAAATATTATAAAAAACACTACGGATGAGATTTCTGCAATTACCGAAGCAAGGGCAGCTCCTTCAATACCCATGGGTTTTATGCCTAAATGTCCGAATATTAAGATATAATCAAGGCTGATGTTGACGATGGCCATAATAGTAGCACTGTAGCTCAGTATCCGGGTTTTTGTTATTCCGATGTAAAATGCCCGGAAGGCCATATTCATAAATGCAAAAACAAGTCCCCAGATCCGGATATCAATGTATTTTTTGCTTTCCCTGAAAATGTTTTCTGAAGACAGAATGGAACCCATTATATCAGCAGAGAATAATACTGTAAATGCAACAAGAAGGGTAGCGAGGACCAGCAGGAAATAGATGCTGTGATCTACAAAGGTGCCGATTTGTGAATAATTCTTCTCTCCGTTTCTCCGTCCTATTAATATTTGGGCACCAGTAGCGAACCCAAATCCAATAATGAACAAACAAACATAAAATAATCCACCAATGGCACTTGCCCCGAGTTCAATCTCTCCCACACGGCCTAAAAATGCTGTATCAACAACAATAATAACGTGCTGAGCCAGAAGGCTTAAGAATATGGGATAACTTATTTTCCAGATGGATTTGTACGATGCTGCCATGGCAAATTTTACCTGCAGGCGAAATTAGGGTAATTTTTTATTTTTGCAATTGTTTAAAAAACAAAAGGAAAGTTTAAACTTTTTGAATTGATTTTTGTTTAAACAGCGACATTCAGTAACTTTAGCCCACAAAACTGGAATATGGCTAATTATTCAATAAAAGATCTTGAGAACTTTACCGGGATCAAAGCACATACAATACGTATTTGGGAAAAACGGTACAATGTGGTGGAACCTAAAAGAACCTGTACAAACATCAGGTATTATGATGATGAAGATTTAAAAAGGTTGTTGAACGTTTCCATATTAAACCGAAACGGTTTTAAAATTTCAAACATTGTCAATTTTTCTGAAAAAGCCATAAGTGAAAAAATTCTCTCTTTATCCCAGAGCAAAAAAGATGTAGAAAGCCAGATCGAAAGTCTGGTTATTGCCATGATCGATCTTGATGAAAGCAGATTTGATAAAATATTCAATACTGCTGTCCTTAACTTTGGTTTCGAAGAAACAATCCTGAGGTTAATCTATCCCTTTTTCGAAAAAATTGGAATTTTGTGGCAGGTGGGTACTATTAACCCCGGTCAGGAACATTTTATTTCGAACCTGATCAGGCAGAAACTAATTGTGGCTATCGATGGAATTGTACAGAACCTGGAAAACAATTCCGATTCATACTTGCTTTTTCTACCGGAAGGAGAATACCATGAGTTGGGTTTACTTTTTTACCAGTACTTTATTAAAAAGAACAACAACAAAATCATCTATTTAGGAGAATCTGTTCCAATTGAATCCATTCAACAAATTTATAAGGATAGAAAAATAAATTATTTGCTGACCTCAATTGTTACCTCTCAACCAGAAGAAAAATACAAATCATTTGTTGAGGTCTGTTCTTCGTCATTCCCTGGGGCCACCCTTTATCTTACAGGACAATTTGCAGGTTCTGTAAATATTCCACTACCCTCAAATGTAGAAATCATTAAACACTTTCAGGAGTTTAAAACCCAATTGAACAAATCTACAAAAAGCTAAATCTTTCGCTATCAGCGCCTTTGATCCTGACCAACACCACCCACACTTTTCTTTGTTTAATAAATAAATTTTTTATTTAAACATTTAACATTTTTTTAACATTTTGTAATAATCAATAAATCAGATAGTTGTGATTGTTTTCCTTCTTGTTATTTAAATTAATTCTAAATAACTTGCAAAATTGGTCTATAAGTGTTTATTTTTGCATTGTAATAATTAAACAAGGATAGAATTCAAAAATTTAATGACATGACAGCAATAGAATTCAACCACAAATTACTCGATTTAAAAGACCGACTTCAATATTTTGCCTATTCTTTAACTGCTAACCAAGAGGATGCTGATGACCTCATTCAGGATACTTATCTGAAAGCAATCACAAATATAGATAAATTCGATCCTGCTACTAATTTAAAGGCATGGGTTTATACTATAATGAAAAACACCTTTATTAATAAGTACAGGAAGGATTCGAAAGTTAGTACAGTAATTGATAACACCAAAGACTTGTATTACCTTAACAATTCCAATTCTTCAGATAAGGCTTCTCCGGAATCAGTGTACAATCATGGTGAACTTGTAAAAGTGATTGAAAACCTGGAAGATGATCATAGAATACCTTTCCAGATGCATTTTCAAGGGTATAAATACAAGGAAATTGCCGACTCGCTTGACCTATCCATTGGAACTGTCAAAAGCAGGATTTTCTTCAGCAGAAAAAAATTAATGGAAAAATTAAGGGATTTCCAGAACTAATTTTTTTTTGTACCGTACAATAAGGTGCTCATAAACATAAATTTAGGTTAGTAATACTATTAAAAAGCACCTGCGAGTATAAAGCTTGTAGGTGCTTTTCATTTTACCTATCTTGATTGTCCTGAAGGATTGTGTTTTTTTTCATTCGATCTCATTGGATATAATAGTTCGAAATATTTTTCTTCCTCTTTCATTATTTGTACTTTAAGACTGGCAGCAAATTGCTTTCCAGGCCCAATTCTTACCACTATAGCTAAATACTTACCATAAATAATGCGGATCTATATACATCCATTCATATTCAGTTAGAATCCTTCCTGGAAAAGTACTTCCAAAACCAGCCAAAAATTTTCAGATAATACTGTTTAACTGAAAGCCATATCCTATAATAGCATCATTCTTTTGTCTGGTGATTCTTACTTCCATTTGAGGGTTATGATTAAATGCCCACAAACAATTATAATAATTTGTCGAAAAATTGTTGAGAAAAGCCAGATAATTCACGGATGACTTTGTCATTTTGATCTAAATCTTTATCCCCATAATGTTCATTATAAATAAATAAATATTAAACATTAAGTTAATAAATTGTTAAACGAATTCAAGGTGTTTGACGAACGTCAATTTCCCTAAAAGCCCGATAATAGTGAAACACAAAGTTATTTGGCAACCTTTCTTTCCAGTGAATCACAAGTAACTTGAATTATTAATGTTTAACAAATAGTTATAAAAGATGAACAATAATAAATCCTTCCTGTTTGTATTGTCAGAATTCAAACAATTAATAACACTTAAAATTTAAAATTATGAAAACTTTATGGAAAATGTATACAATTTTAGCCGTAATGATAGCCTCAACTTTTACTGCCTATGCAGACTCAAGAGTTCAGGTTATTCACAATTCAGCTGATCCCGCAGCAGAAATTGTTGATGTATGGCTCAACGACATCTTACTGATTGATGATTTCAAATTCAGAACGGCAACTCCATTTATCGATGCACCTTCAGGAGTTGAGTTTACTGTTTCTATTACTGCCCCCAAGGAAGGAGATCCGGCTAATCCTATTTGGTCTCAGAGTTACACACTCTCCGATGGTGAAACTTATGTTTTAATCGCCAATGGAATTGTTGATGTGAAAAATGCAGACATTGAAAGAGCCTTTGATATTTATGTTTACGGAATGGGTCAGGAGCAATCATCAGCAACAGGAAACACGGATGTAATGGTATTTCATGGTTCAAACAATGTTCCCCAGGTGGATATAGATGAAATTGGTAAAGGTGCTGGCAATGTAATTGATGATTTAGGTTATGGTGATTTTTCAGGATATCTTGAATTGCCAACCGATGACTACATTTTACAGGTGAAAGACCAAAGCGGACAGGATGGTATAATTTCTTATGCTGCTCCTCTTGCTACACTTGGTTTGGAAAATGCGGCTTTAATTGCAGTAGCTTCCGGATTTTTAAGCACAAACGATATTTATGCTGACTTCGGAGTTTGGGTAGCTCTTCCATCAGGTGGAGATATGATCCCATTGCCTGTTTTTACGCCTGGCAATGCCCGTGTTCAGATTATTCACAATTCGGCGGATATGGCAGCCGAAACGGTAGATGTTTGGTTAAATGGTGAAATGCTTATTGATAACTTTATGTTTCGTACAGCCACTCCATTTGTGGATGTTCCAACAGGAATCAACTTAAATGTTGCTATTCAGGGACCGAACAGTACAAGTGCTGATAATCCGATCTGGTCAACTGACTATGTTTTGGAAGATGGTGAAACCTATGTGCTTGTTGCGAACGGAATTGTAAGTCCTTCAGGATATTCACCAGCTACTCCCTTTGATATCTGGGTTTATGGTATGGGAAGAGAAATGGCGGTGAATTCAACCAATACAGATGTGCTTGTTTTTCACGGATCAACTGATGCCCCAACTGTAGACGTTGTAGAAACTGGAGCCGGTGCCGGAACCATTGTAAATGATCTTATGTATGGTGATTTTGCCGGATACCTGGAACTTCCAACCGGTGATTATGTTTTAACAATCACTGATGAAACAGGAGAAACAAGTGTAGTTAGCTATGCTGCTCCTCTTGCAACTCTTGGTTTGGAAGGAGCTGCTCTTGTAACAGTTGCTTCAGGATTCCTGAATCCGGATAACAACAGCATGGGTGAAGCATTTGGTCTTTGGGTTGCTTTACCATCAGGTGGTGATTTAATTGCACTTCCGATTCATGATGATACCGACGATATGGAAACTGCACGTGTTCAGGTAATTCACAATTCAGCTGATGCTGCTGCCGAAATGGTGGATGTATGGCTAAATGATATTTTGCTCATTGATAACTTTATGTTCAGAACAGCATCTCCTTTTATCGATGCACCTGCAGGTGAAGAATTTACCATCAGTATCAAAGGACCTGACAGCATGAATCCTGAAAATCCGATCTGGTCACAAAACTATACCCTGGCAGCAGATGAAACGTATGTGTTGGTTGCCAACGGAATTGTAAGCCCAACAGGATACGATCCTGTAGAACCCTTCGACATTTATGTCTACGGAATGGGTCAGGAATCAGCTAATATGGCTTCGAATACAGACGTACTTGTATTCCACGGTTCAACGGATGCTCCAACAGTAGATGTTGTTGAAATCGGTAAAGGTGCAGGAACCATTATTGACGATCTGATGTACAGTGATTTTTCAGGATACCTGGAATTGCCCACTGATGATTACATTCTGAATATTCGTGACGAAAGTGGTGAAAACTCAGTAATCAGCTATGCTGCTCCTTTGGCAACACTTGGCCTTAATGGTGCTTCCATAGTGACTGTTGCTTCCGGATTTTTTAATCCTGACAACAACAGCAACGGACCCGGATTCGGATTATGGGTTGCTTTACCAACTGGTGGTGAATTAGTAGAGTTACCTGTTTTCGAAGCTGGAACAGCACGTGTTCAGGTTATTCATAACTCTGCGGATGAAGCTGCTGAAATGGTGGATGTTTGGTTAAATGAAACTTTATTACTGGATGATTTCACCTTCAGAACTGCCTCACCTTTTATTGATGCTCCTTCAGGCGTAAACCTGCGCATCAACATCAAAGGGCCTGACAGCATGGATCCCAACGATCCCATCTGGTCAAACAACTATGTTTTGGAAGATGGTGAAACTTATATACTTGTTGCTAACGGTATTGTAAGTGCATCAGGATATGATCCGGTTCAGCCTTTCGACATCTATGTAAATGCAATGGGCAGAGAAGAAGCTACAATGTCAAGCAATACAGATGTAGTAGTATTCCATGGCTCAACCGATGCTCCAACTGTAGATGTTGTTGAAACAGGCGCTGGTGCCGGTACAATCATCGACAATATGATGTACGGAGAATATGCCGGATACCTTGAATTAGGTACTGCAGATTATATACTGGAAGTTCGCGATGAAACCGGAACAACAACAGTTGCTTCTTACGGTGCTCCACTTCAGACATTAGGATTGGATGGAGCAGCTATTACAGTCGTAGCTTCCGGATTCCTGAATCCAATAAACAACAACGATGGCCCTGGATTCGGACTATGGGTAGCGCTGGCTTCAGGTGGAGAATTAATTCCATTGCCTGAATCAACTACCGGATTTGATGTAAGCTTTATCGAAGAAGATGAAGTAAATGTTTATCCAAATCCGGCAAATGATTTTGTTAATGTTCAATATAGCCTCTTGAGTACATCAGATGTAATGATCAATGTAGTTGACATTCTTGGTGAAGTTGTAATAAGTACTCCAATTGGTGCCCCATCAAACCTGTCACAAACCGAACAAATTTCAATTGAAAACCTGGAGAGTGGATTATACTTCGTAACTATCAATGCTGGTAGCTCACAAGTAGTGAAGAAGATTCAAGTGGTTAATTGATTGGTTTGATTTTATTCTTATCCAAAGTCAAAAAATCCCTGTGTATGCAGGGATTTTTTGTTTATTTCTATTGCAGGAGAAATAAAATCAATACATTTGATGTTCAATTTTTAAATAGTTCAACCAGATGCGAATAATAAGAAGGGAAAGGTTTAATGCAGCTCACCGGCTTTACCGGAAAGACTGGTCGGATGAAAAAAACCTTGAAGTTTTTGGAAAATGTTCAAATCCAAACTGGCATGGCCATAACTATACCTTGTTTGTAACCGTGGAAGGAAAGGTCAATCCGGAAACAGGATTTGTCATCAACCTGAAAATCCTTAGTGAGATTATCAGGAAAAAGGTCATCGAAAAGATGGATCACAAAAACCTGAACCTGGAGGTGGATTTTATGAAAGACAAAATTGTATCAACCGAGAACATTGCCATTGCCATATGGGATGTTATTGAACCGGAAATAAAAAAGGAAGGAGCCGACCTGTATTGTGTGAAGCTGGTTGAAACAGAAAATAATTACATCGAGTACTTTGGAAATTAATAATTCTTAAAATGACAAACGACAGATTAAAAGAAATGGCGGAAATTAACCAGTTGGATGGTTATGAAAAAATCGATCTGTACAATTATAAAAACGTTGAACAACTCGCCGGTCATTATAAAAACATATTAAAACTAATTGGTGAAAACCCGGAAAGGGAAGGATTGGTAAAAACTCCTGAACGTGTAGCCAAATCCATTCAGTTCTTAACACACGGTTATTTGATGGATCCTGTTGAAATTCTAAATTCAGCGAAGTTCAAGGAGGATTACCGTGAAATGGTGATAGTAAAAGACATTGAGATCTATTCGATGTGTGAACATCATATGATCCCTTTCATTGGGAAAGCTCATGTTGCCTATATCCCCAACGGTTACATCACCGGATTAAGCAAAATTGCCAGGGTTGTTGAAGCTTTTTCCAGAAGATTACAGGTACAGGAACGGCTCACCTCCCAAATCAAGGAATGCATTAACGATACCTTAAAACCACTTGGGGTGGCTGTTGTTATAGAAGCTCAGCATTTGTGTATGATGATGAGGGGTGTTCAAAAACAAAACTCAGTGACCACCACTTCGGATTTTACCGGTGCATTCAAACGTAAAGAAACCAGAGAGGAATTTATTCATTTGATCGGAACAAAGCTCCATTAAACTGGCATTAAATCTACTCGAAACTTCTGGCATCTTTAGCCTTTAAGTCATTATTGGTCATTTGCTTCACGTAATTGATGGTAATTTATTGTAATTCAATTATTGTTTAGCATTTTGCCAACTGCTTATTGCCAACTGCCCACTCAATTTTAACCTCACCAAAACTTCAGGCACTATATTTGACATACCACCCTATCAATAAAAATTTAAACAACTACTGACATGTTTGCAGACAGAAATTTCAATCAAACAATACAAACCCAGGTCGAGTCCAAAGACCTTGCAAAGAACTTTATTGCCAATGTTTTCGCCTGGATGGGCATTGCTTTGGCCATTACTGCGGTAACAGCTTTTTATGTAGCTAATTCTGCTCAACTCATTTCTGCCCTTTATTCAATGGAAGGGGGTATGACAATTTTAGGCTGGATTGTCATGTTGGCACCTTTAGGATTTGTCCTGGCCATGGGAATGGGCTTTCAAAGATTTTCCGCCAGTACCCTGGTCTTGATGTTTGGGGCATTTTCCATTTTAATGGGAGCCAGTTTAAGCTTTGTATTGCTTCTTTATACCTCAGCTTCGGTGTTTAAAACCTTTGCTATAACAGCAGGGATGTTTGGTTTAATGTCATTTATTGGCTACACAACCAAAACCGACCTGACAAAATTAGGAAGTATACTGTACATGGGTCTTATAGGGATCATTATCGCAAGTGTTGTGAATATGTTTCTGCAAAGCGGTACGATGGATTATGTCATCAGTATTCTTGGGGTATTGATATTCACCGGCCTTACAGCCTATGATGTACAAAAGCTGAAAAGGATAGGTGCAGGGATTCAATACGGAGCTGAAACAACGAAAAAACTGGTGATCATGGGTGCACTTACCCTTTATCTTGACTTCATCAACTTATTCCTTTTCCTACTCAGGTTTTTGGGTGACAGAAGATAATTACCTGCCACGAAGAGGGATGATGTCCTAAAAAATATTTCACGCAAAGTTCGCAAAGAGATTCGCAAAGCACGCAAAGGTTGTTTGATCCTTTGCGTGCTTTGCGCTTCTTGAAAGTCTTTGCGTGAACCTCTTAATTTTGAACTTTCGAATTATCCACCTTTTTATTTTATTTAAAATAGACCATTCTTTTATTACCCTCCAAAACCTTTTATGTTTTTCAATCGTAAATGAATTGAATAATAGTTGTATTAAAAACGAATCGGATTGAAAATAAAGTTGTTCATAATCCTATTACTCTGGTATTTTGTTTTTCCATTGTATGCTCAGGTAATTCCCTCAGAACGTATTGTTGATTGGACAAATGCAGGTTTTGACGGAACCAGACCTGATCCGGAACTGGTTTTGAGCCTGACCGATTACGGTGCAGATAATACCGGTTTATTTGATAATTCTTCATCGGTTCAATCCGCCATTGAAGACTTAAACGGCAATCCCGGGGTAATTTCGTTTCCTGATGGTAATTATAAGTTTAATGAATCCATTGTGATTCCTGATAATGCAATTCTTAGAGGCTCTTCTTCAAAAACAACACACCTGGTTTTTAACCTTAATGGCCAATCGAAGCACAGCATTTCTGTCTCGCAAAGCCAGAGCTCTGGTTTTATTCAGGTTTTATCAGGCTATGAAAAAGAGTCGATGCAATTGTTGGTTGAGGATGCCGGTAATTTTACAATTGGCGGCTATGCTGAAATTCGTCAGGATAACGGAAGCTGGGATACAAATCCCGCAGGTTGGGCTGAACATTCGGTGGGTCAGATCCTAAAAATAGCTGATATAAATGGAAACTATCTAATACTGGAAAATCCGCTCAGGATTTCATACAACGAAGCATTAAATCCTGAGATCAGGCCGGTTATACCACGGACTAATGTCGGGATAGAATGTTTGAAAATATCCAGATCGGACAATATAAGCAGCGGAACCGGTTACAATATTTTATTCAGTTATGCAGCCAATTGTTGGGTTAGCGGTGTGGAAAGCTCTAAAAGCGTTTGCAGCCATATTTATATCGAACAAAGCACAAACATTGAAATTTCAGGATGTTATATTCATCATGCTTTTGAGTACAACGGATCAGGAACGAGGGGTTACGGTGTTACAGTAAATCATCATTCCGGTGAATGTCTGATAGAAAACAATATTTTCGAACATTTACGGCATGCCATGATGGTAAAGACGGGGGCCAACGGTAATGTCTTTGCATACAATTATTCTATGGATCCGTATCGCAGCGAGCCTCTACATGCCTATACTGGTGACATTTCATTGCACGGACATTATGCATATGCCAATTTGTTTGAAGGCAACATTGTCCAGAACATCATTATTGATCATTATTGGGGCCCTTCCGGACCAGACAATACATTTTTTCGTAACCGGGCTGAATTGTATGGGATCATCATAACAGAAACTAATTCACTTGTTACGAGTAACCAGAACTTCGTTGGCAATGAAATAACAAATACCGGAATTTTAATGGGTAATTATACCCTCAGAGGAGAGGATCATTTTGAACATGGAAACAACATAAAAGGAAGCATTCAACCCGCAGGGACGAATTTTTTATTTGATAAATCTTATTATTTAAATGACCAGCCTGATTTTTGGGACTTTGATGATTTCTGGCCATCGATTGGTATTCCGATTGTTATTAACTATGGAAGCAATCCCGCTTTTGATCGATTTGAGAATTCAAGCTCCTTAACCGTTTGCAGTGATTACGGTGTGTTTTCAACAGAAGAGACTGAGGTTCATGATGAATTTAATATATGGCCGAATCCTGCTACTGGAATGTTTTATATAGAATTATTAAACGCTAATTCAGAAACGAGAATTAAAGTTTATGATCAGTATGGAAAGGAATTCCCTATAAGGCCTATTTTAAAATCGGATTATCTAGTCCAGATAACGATCCCTGGTCAATGTTCTTCTAGATTGTATTTTGTGGTACTGATTAACGGAGATAATCACCAGATAAAAAAAATTGTGTTGTATTAAAAAGCTTCTTCGAAGAGAGAAACCTTAGCTATGTGTTTGTGCTGGTTACAATTTACCTTCTATATCCAGATTCTCAATGACACTAGTCTCAGTGCAGTACCATGGCTTCAAATTCTGGTTTGTTGAACGAATTTCAGGCAAGGATGCAGCATACTCCCCATTTCCGGTAATAACCTGTTAATGAATAATTATTTATTGATCATGCATTTATTATAAAAACACCACCCGTTGTGTATAAACATTCCTGCCAGCCTGCAGACGTACAAGATAAATACCTGGTTGCACCTCCTTTCCGTTAAGGTCTTTACCTTTCCATATAAATTCATTCATACCTGAAATGATATTTTTATCAATAAATGCTTTGATTAGTTTTCCTTGTAAATCATATATTTTTAATATTTGGATTTCATCGTTATCTGAACATATTGAGATTGTTGTTTTGTCATTAAAAGGATTTGGATAACAAAAAATTTGATTTTTGATTTTTGATTTTTGATTTTTGATTTTTGTAACTGGGTTTTCTTGAAATCCTCCTTGACCATTATTAAAAAGGAAATACACATTTGATGGTTTTTGGTAATGAGAGTAGATTACTCCTACAATATCATTATACCCATTTTTATCAAAATCAGTACTTTTAATTCTATTCAGCATTGCATTATAATTCTCAACATTTATAAACTGGTCAAATTCCAGTTGAAAATTTCCAAGATTATTATAAATATATAATCCTTCATTATCAAAATCAATAAATACCATATCCGGCAAAGAATCATTATTAAAATCCGAAATTTGTGCATAAGAGCAAAAAGGTGAGAACTCAAAATAATCATGTTCAAAGAATTGGTTATTGCCCAGATTTTCAAACATATATATGCGGTTTGTATTTGCAAGATACGACCCTGCAACGAGAATATCATTATCATTATCATTGTCGAAATCGGAGATTAAACCCGTACAACCACCTGTCCAGGTATAACCCAGATATTGTTGTTGAAATCCTGATTCAGTACTAAAATAAATCTCTGTACTTGATCCATAAATTACTACATCATCCCTGCCATCATCATTCAGGTCATCACAGATAATATCAACAGGTGGGAAGGCTAAATCGTAATATTCAGGGGGGGAGAAGTTGCCTGTTCCGTCGTTATAAATTATGCCCCAAAGGAAATCATTATTATTTGCAACTAATATGTCAATTGAACCATTTTCTGACACATCTCCAACAGCAATAAAATCCGCAGTATAACTCATTTGGAGAGATTGTATATTATTTTGGTTCTGAACAAAATCATATACAATTGCTATCCGAGGTTGTCCATTTTCAGAATATTGAGTAATCAAATCATAGAAATTATTATTATCTACAAACTCAACAAATACATCATAATGATGGTCAAATAGAAAGAAACTGTCAATCTCAAAAAAACCTCCACCGTCATTTTCCATTATTGAAATTCCTCCCCAGTTTGTTTGTGAATTATAGTTATGGCCAATGATAACATCAGTACTTTCATCTAGATTGTAATCAATTGTACATAACGAATAAGCTGCACGAGCAACTAAATATTCACTTTTGCTATCTCCAAGAGTAAAAGAAAGAAATACAAATGATATTAGTATTATAAATTTTGATGGTTTCATAATCAACGGTTTTATATGCACAGTTTTGTTTGGTTTGGAGGTATAAAGTTAACAATCATTTTCAATCGGCATTGTTTATCATCATTATCAATTTTTCAATCTCTATGTTAAAAACAAGTGTATAAGGAAATCTCTCCTTTTCTATATATTGCTTAAACAGAAAAGGACAGGCTGTTCGATTTAATATTCATACATGGATTTTTTAGAATTGGCACCTGTTAAAGGTCTATCAAAGTATTGTGTAATTGCTCAATGAAACTTAATATCGCTGTCTGAAATCTCTTGTTATCTCTTATTTATATTATCCTTTGGGAAGAGAAAAAGGAACCCTTTTTGCTTTTTTCATACAAAAAAAGCCTGCCGGATATCCGGCAGGCTTTCTCATTTATCTGAATAATTCTTTATTTGTAATCAATCCCCAACTTAGCACTGATCTTTTCCATCATATCAGCTACCATTTCCGGTAATTTATATTTAGGATCCCAGCCCCACTCAGCACGTGCAGCTGAATCATCCATGCTGTTTGGCCATGTGGCAGCAATACCTTCTTTTTTAGGATCAACATCATAAGTCATTTCAAAATCAGGCATGTGTTTTTTCACTTCTGCAGCCAGAATTTCTGGATCAAAACTCATGGAGGTTACGTTGAATGCATTTCTGTGAACCAGTTTTGAAGGATCGGCTTCCATCAGGTCAATGGCAGCATCCAGTGCATCCGGCATGTACATCATATCCAAAAAAGCACCTTTTGGCAATGGGCAGGTGAATTTGCGGTTTTTAATGGCATCGTAGAATATTTCTACAGCGTAGTCAGTAGTACCACCACCAGGCAATGTAACGTAGGAAATAATTCCAGGGTAACGTAAACCACGTGTATCTACACCAAATCTTTTGTGGTAATAATCGCTTAGCAATTCTCCGGCAACCTTGGTTACACCGTACATAGTGGATGGCCTTTGGATGGTATCCTGTGGGGTATTATCCAACGGAGTTGAAGGACCAAAAGCTCCGATAGAACTTGGGAAGAAAACAGCACACCCATGTTCGCGGGCAATTTCAAGTACGTTGTAAACACCGTTTACACCTACGTTCCATGCAGCCTGTGGTTTGTCCTCTGCAACGGATGACAATAAAGCAGCCAGGTTATAGATCGTGTCGATCTTGTATTTTTTAACCACTTCATTCAGTTTTTCCACATCAGTAGCATCCACACGCTCCAGTGGTCCGGAGTTGGCCAACTCCTCTGATGGTTGTGTTCTACGGAATCCGGCTACCACATGATCGTTGCCGTAACGTCTTCTTAATTCCATGGTTAGCTCGGAGCCGATTTGCCCAACAGAGCCGATAATGAGTATGTTTTTCATCTGTTTATAAATTTTGTAATTTTTTAAAACACAAAGCAATTACAAATTTTATAAACATCTGCAACCGCTTCGCTTTCGCATAAAAAATTAAATCATTACAAAATAAGGATAATGATTAAATTTATTTATGCTCATTTCATCCTTTGATATTTTAATGTTATTTAATTCACAATATTGTGGCAAAAATAAATATTTTTGCGAACCAACAAATATATTGAATCTGATTGACGCTATTTATAATAAGTTTAAAATCAATTTATAATATATTTGTTCGCCCAAATTAATAAGTAAAAAATTGCATTAAATAATTGTAAGAATTTAAAAAATAACAACATGTACGGAAAAATTAAAGATCATCTTGCAACAGAGCTCAAGAACATTGAAGATGCTGGGTTGTTCAAGAAAGAACGTATAATTACTTCCCCTCAGCGTGCCGAAATCAAATTAACAACCGGCCAGGAAGTATTAAATTTTTGTGCTAACAATTACCTTGGTTTATCCAATCATCCTCGTCTGGTAAAGGCAGCAAAAGAAACTCTTGATAGCCATGGATTTGGAATGTCTTCGGTAAGGTTTATCTGTGGATGTCAGGATATTCACAAAACCCTGGAAGCAAAGATTGCCGAATTTTTTGGAACAGAAGACACCATTCTTTATGCTGCTTGTTTTGATGCCAATGGTGGTGTGTTTGAGCCAATATTAACAGCTGAAGATGCAATCATTTCCGATTCGTTAAACCATGCTTCCATCATCGATGGTGTTCGTCTTTGTAAGGCACAACGTTTCCGTTACAAAAATGCCGATATGGTAGATTTGGAAGAAAAGCTTAAAGAAGCATCCGAAACAGCCAGGTTCAAGATCATTGTAACTGATGGTGTATTCTCAATGGACGGAAATGTTGCTCCAATGGACAAGATC
The DNA here is from genome assembly GCA_964421215.1 of uncultured Bacteroidales bacterium. GTDB lineage: Bacteria > Bacteroidota > Bacteroidia > Bacteroidales > JAADJA01 > JAADJA01. The sequence goes on from CAYQWA010000014.1 coordinate 126,312, forward strand.
AATGAATTGGCCAAAAAGTATGATGCTCTGATCATGGTGGATGAATGCCATTCAGCTGGAGTTGTTGGTAAAACCGGTCGTGGAGTAACGGAATTGTTTGATATCCGTGGAGAAGTTGACATTATTACAGGAACGCTGGGTAAAGCATTTGGTGGTGGAATTGGTGGATTCACAACTGGTAAAAAAGAGATCATCGAAATGTTGCGTCAGAAGTCACGTCCTTATTTGTTCTCAAATTCTTTGATCCCTGCTGCTACCGGAGCCGGAATTGAAATGTTTGATATGATGGCAGAAACCACCGAACTACAGGATAAACTTCACTGGAATTCTGAGTATTTCATAAAAAATATGACCGAGGCAGGATTTGATATCAAACCTTCCAAGTCAGCTATTTGCGCAGTAATGCTTTATGATGCAAAACTTTCACAGGACATGGCAGCCAAATTACTCGAGGAAGGAATTTATGTAATCGGGTTCTATTATCCTGTTGTGCCTAAAGGTGAAGCCCGTATCAGGGTACAGCTTTCTGCAGGTCATGAAAAAGAGCACCTCGACAAAGCCATTGCGGCATTTACCAAAGTAGGTAAAGAACTTGGTGTGATAAAATAATTCAAATTAAATAAAGTCAAAAGCCTGGTGTATTCATTACATCAGGCTTTTTTTTAGATTTGCAGTAAACTACTGGTATCATGAAAAAAATTCTTGTCTTTCTGTTGTTTTCTCTTTTGATGTTTACTCATCTGATGGGCCAAAATGAAACAAAAAACTTCCAGGATGAAATCTTTTGGGAAACCAATGACCAGGAATCCATTGTTTGGGATCTGACCAACGAAACTCGTCTACCCCATGAAGACAATATGGAAATGAGTGGTCAACTGGTTTCAGGGATTATTCATTACAGCATCGATGAAAACAAAAAATTGAGCTTGACCCGCCACATTATTTATCCGCAACTCAGGGTTTTTATCAATTCCACTGAATCAGGGTGGAGAAAGTACAGGGCCTACCTGAAAGATGATTATAAGGACAATGTCCTTCCTTCATTAATAACCGGTAACCGGACATTTGAACCGGGACCTGTGGATTCGGTAGAAATTAACGGAATGTTGAATTTTTATCATGCCCCCCAGGATGGAATTGGAGTGAGGCGTACACTTCTTCCTTCAATGACTGAAAGGTTGTTCCTGGAAAGGTGGGTAGTAACAAATACCACCGATTCAACCCGGCAGCTTTTATTTGGAAATACAACTTTCGAGCAGAATCAAAAGGGACTTTATGGGAATTATACCCGGACTGTAACTTCTGATGCAAAACAAGAAATAATGCTTGAACCGGGAGAAAGCTATGAATTTGCTATCTGTTTTTCAGCCTACCTTAATGATGAACCAGAGATCACTACTTCAACTGACAACATACTTGCAGAAAGAATTTCTTTTTTGGAAAGCATGAGATCCGGTCTTGTATTAAAAACACCGGATCCTGTATTGAATAAACTGTTTTATTTTTCTAAAATCCGAGCGGCTGAAAGCATTTTTAAAACTTCCATGGGGCTTGTTCATTCCCCCGGCGGAGGTCGGTATTATACCGGTGTCTGGGCCAACGATCAAGCTGAATATTCAGGGCCGTTTTTCCCATACCTGGGTTATGAAAATGGGAATGTTGCTGCCATGAATGCCTACAAGGTTTTTTTGAATAACATCCCGGAAGGTGATGGTCATTTTTGGTCTTCCTTTGAAATGAACGGGGAATTAACTTGCTGTGGGGGTGACCGTGGAGATGCAGCTATGATTGCATTCGGGGCTTCTCACTTTGCAATGGCATCCGGTAACAAAGAAATTGCAAAAGAACTCTGGCCATTGATCGAATGGAGCCTGGATTATTGTGACCGACAAAAAAATGAACACGGCACCATCAATTCCGATACGGATGAAATGGAAGGAAGAATTCCTACGGGTGATGCCAACCTTTCTACTTCTTCACTTTATTACGGTGCTCTGATTCATTCCATTGATCTTGGGAATGAACTGAATATCTCCTCACAAAAACTAAAACAATACAAAGTACAGGCTAAAGAATTGAAAAACGCCATCGATAACTATTTCGGAGCAACAATTGAAGGCTTAAATACCTACAGGTATTTTGATGGCCATGAATACCTTCGTCACTGGATTTGTCTGCCACTGGTCATGGGAATTAATGACAGACAAGAAGGTACGCTAGACGCGTTATTTTCTAAACTGTGGACAAATAATGGTGTTCGGGTAGAATTCAATCCCAGCCTGGAAGAACCTGATCTTTTCTGGGACAGGGGCACATTGTATGCATTTATCGGTGCATTTAAAGCCGGCGCTGTAAACAGAGCCATTGAAAAATTACAGGCATATTCCCAAACACGGTTACTGGGATTTCATGTTCCTTATGTTGTTGAGGCATGGCCTGAAGGGAATATGGCTCATCTTTCAGCTGAAAGCGCCCTTTATTGTCGGATCTTTACCGAGGGATTTTTAGGAATAAAACCAGCTGGGTTAAAGAGTTTTGAATTTGTACCCCAACTTCCTGATGATTGGGATCATTTTGAACTGAATCATATTTATGCCTTTGGTGAAAAGTTCAACATTTCTATTAAGAAGAATAGAAAAAAGTTATCAGTTTTAGTTGGAAATGAAGAAACAACGTTGGTTAATAAACAGGTAAGACCAGGAAGTGTTATAGTAGTAAAATTTGATTAATATAATAAATACTAGGTTCCAACTACTTCCCATTCTATTATCCCTTTGTGAAGCTTTGTGTAAACTTAGTGTATTCTAAGACTTATCCAAGTTTTAATTCATAAAATTAACAAAAGGTTCTTC
>CAYQWA010000015.1:0-20164 GCA_964421215.1 uncultured Bacteroidales bacterium
TTGGTTCATATAACTGTATTGATAAATGGAAAAACAGCCGATAAATTTATTGCTACCGGTAACGGTACCAAGGACTCAGGCAACTGTGCTTTTGTTCATCATGGTAACCAGGGTTTGACCTATACTGAAGTATTTTATGGCAGCCCCGGAGGAACCAGCGGACTTGACGGAAGTGGTTTTGATGAGGTATTACAGGTTCACGAAGCAACCAGCATTCCAGGTAACTTCCACATGTCAGGAACCTTGATGCCTGCAGCCGAATGGCACAATCCTGAATTCAACGACTGGCTGGAAACGATGGCTTCAAATGGCCTTGCTTCCATGATGACCTCTGCCCTTGGGCAACATATCATGCCATTTCTAAACAATGATATGAACGACTGGTCGGTTTACATCGAATCACAAATGGTGGATCACATGTACAACTATACTCCACGGGTTGCCTGGATCCCGGAAAGGGTTTGGTTATCCCCGGGGAATTATCCTGATGCCGGTGTAATCGACTGGTTGGGTGATAATTGGACTCAACATGGTGTTTGGGGAGTTGTCCTCGATGACGGGCCACACCTCAACGGTTACGATAACCGTAAGATCCACTGGATGAGCAATGGATTGGGGATTGATCTTCGTGTTATCCCCATTAACAACACTTTTGTTGGTAACATGCATTACGATGCCAATGCTGCTAAAAACCAGATCGCCACCATGGGTTTTGGAAACATCTGTGTATACGGTACCGATTGGGAAGTAGCAGCCGAAATGAACGAACATGATGGTACTTTCTTCCTGGATAACTATGAAGATGTACTTTGGTATTGTCACGATAACTACCCGGGAGTAAATGTCTGGAAACTCGATGATGCCATTATGAACTCTGATTTTAACGGCGTAACAGCAAATATAACAAACGGAACTTACGGACTTCTCGGAGGAGGAGACGGTTACGGTGGCAGCAACAACAGCTGGTACATCAACTGGGCTTCTACCCCATCCCACTCCGATTTCCACACTCCACAATGGGACTACGGCACCGTATGGAACGATGCCTATACTTTCCTGGCAAGTGTAAATGACAACAGTCTGGCTCAGCTGGGATGGTATACCCTCATGATCAACCTGCATGAAACAGGATGGCATACCAGTGGTGAAGTGGCCGACTGGGAACACCGGTATTCTTCCCATATCAAAAATGCTAACGTGTATACCGAAGCTTCCCGTTGGGCAGATGGCCAGTATTTAACTACAACTGGCTGCTTTTTATCTGATGTTGACCATGATGGAGGAGATGAACTTGTGATGCATAACGACAAGGTATTTATGGTGTTTGAGGGTATTGGGGGAAAAGCCAACTGGGTATTTTACAAAAACGGATTGGGTGATGCTTATTCTGTAGTAAGCTCTGATGTTGCCTACTGGTCGGAAACAGATGGAGACTATAATGAAGGTACGAACAGTCACCTTGCTGCGCTTTCGGATGTTTGGCCAAATCAGCAACACAGTGTATATAACATTATCATCAACGAATCATCTGGCGACTCAGTTGTTGCAACGCTTGACCAATGGGGTGTTGAAAAGACTTTTATCCTGGAAACAGGAAATGATTTCCTTGATGTACAATACAATTTCTTCGGACAAACCGGGTATATAAAATCGGGCTGGACACCCGACCTGCTTGATATTATCTGGAGCGGGCAATCCAACCTTGAAAGGATTTGGGGAGATTTTGGTTCTTATTGCGGGTACAGGAATTCAGCATCAGGAGCTACCATTGCACTGGTACTGGGGAATGGAGGAGGTTCACACAATTTTGAACTCGAGGGAACCCTGGTAAAAGGAGATGAAGTTTATGGAAGCAACAAATTCCTGATGCGTTTATTTGCCGGTTATACTTCCCCTCTTACCGGAACTACAGCTCCGGAGTTGAACTCTCTGGCTTCTGAAAATATGGATGTATTTCCACCAGAGCTCTATTCACCTGCAGCATTACTTTCTGATAATGAGGTGATCTTAACATTCAGTGAAGCTCTTGAAGAAATTTCAGCGGAGAACATTACAAACTATTCACTTCAGAATTTCAGCAATTCCTATACTATCGGATCGGCAACAAGACAGGCAGAGTGGAATAAAGTACTCATCAGTATTTCAGGAACTTTCGTTCCGGGAGATGAGGGACAATTCATCGTCAACGATGTTTATGACCTGAATAGCAATATAATTGCTGCAAACAGCAGCGCTGACCTTTCCATTGCAACAGGCATAACACCTCACTCGGTTATCATTGACGGCATCGATGATTTTATAACAGAATCTGAATTGATGGAAGCTCAATCCCATACGCTATACATTACGTGGGATGCAAGCAACCTTTACATCGGATTCTACGATATGGACCTTAATACGGGCGACTTATTTGTAAATATCGATACGGACCAACTGACGGGTAGCGGAGCGACCACCGGCTCATGGGGAAGGGTGGATTTCACTGATCCTTACCTGCCGGAATATCAGGTTGCCATTGAAGGAGGCGGAGGTTCCATGCAAGTGAATAACTGGACTGGTACCAATTGGAATTATCCCGGTAACGGAGCGATTGGTTCTTCTTATGAGGGATGGGCTTCCAATGGCCTTACTGAAATATCAATACCGTGGGTTGATCTTGGTAATCCAGTTGGTTTTGCATTATCTGTTCATATCAGCGAAGAGGACTCCCAGGTTGTTCCGGAAGTATTTCCTAGCCTGAATCCAACTGGTGACCACCCAATCTTCAGTTACGTTTATGCTTTCTTTGAACCCTATATCTCCGGGCCTATGCCAGTTTCTGGAATGGAACCCAACAGCGTTTTCATTCTACCTAATACTGCACCGGAAATAACGGACTACAATCCAGCCGGATTAGAACTGGTGGTGAATGTTGGTGACTCTGAGAATTTCAGTATTGTTGCCAGCGACATGGAAAACGACGAGCTTGTTTATGACTGGAAACTTGATGGTGTTTCGGTAGGCAGTAACAGCAGTTACCTGTTTGAACCCGGATCCTCACTGGTTGGAAATCATAGCCTGAAAGCATTCGTAACTGATAACGTACCGGGCAACTCGCCCGACAGTATTGGATGGAGTGTACAGGTCATAGAATCAACACTGACCATTGCACCTAAGGTATTCCTTGAAGGTCCTTTTAATACAACCCTTATGAATACAGACCTGAATATTACGGGCAATATTCCACTCAGCCAACCCTTTAACATGGCGACATGGAATTATGCCGGTTTAGAACAGGTTGTATCTATCCCGGGCACCAATATCGTCGACTGGATCCTTATTGAACTCAGGGATGCTACTTCTGCAGCTACTGCTACTGAAGCTACCAGGATCGCCAGAAAAGCAGCTTTCCTGCTCAACGATGGTACCGTGAAAGGAATCGACGGAAGCTTCGACCTGGACTTCCCGGTCACTTATGATAACAGCTTGTTCCTTGTAATCTGGCACCGTGATCACCTGGCTATCTTATCCTCAACAGGCTTAACCGAATCAGGTGGCGTGTACAGTTATGATTTTAGTACCTCCGCCGGCCAGGTTTTTGGTGGCACCTTAGGCTACAAAGAAATTGCGAGCGGGGTATGGGGCATGGTAGGAGGTGATGCCAATGCAGATGGTAATGTGGACGACCTGGACAGAACCAACCATTGGGAAAATGCTGCAGGTACAACCGGATATGATCCTTCGGACTTTTCACTTGACGCTCAGGTAGACAACCAGGATAAGAACGATATCTGGTTGCCGAACTCTGGTACCGGTTCACAGGTTAACGGCATGATCAATCAACAATATACATCACAGGTACCCAAATAATATTTATTATGAAACTATTGTTCTCTTTTATTGGATTAATTATAGTTCTCGTTATCAATGCCCAGGATCAGGATATTAAAATAGATAAAGTAGAACCTCCCAATTGGTGGGTCGGGATGAATGATCCCAACCTTCAATTGCTGGTCTACGGACAGAACATCAGTGAAACAGATCCAGTTATTGAATATGATGGAATTACGATAACGGATGTGGTACGGACTGAAAACATAAATTACATGTTCGTTTCGCTCAGGATGTCGTCTGATCTTAAAGCTGGTTCTTTCCCAATTAAGTTTATACTGGAAAATAAAGAGGTGGCTGTTTACGATTACGAAATTAAGGAAAGAAAGGCTGGATCAGCTTTACGCAAAGGATTCGACAAAACGGATGTGCTTTATCTTCTTATGCCCGACCGGTTTTCAAACGGAGATCCATCCAATGACAATATGCCGGGGATGCTGGAAAAAGCCGACAGGAACAACCCCAATGGACGACACGGTGGCGATATTGAGGGGATAATAAATCATTTGGATTATATTAGTAACACCGGCTTTACCGGCATGTGGATCAATCCGCTGATCGAAAATAATAACCCTGAATATTCTTACCATGGTTATGCCATCACCGATTTTTATAAGACTGATCCAAGGTACGGAACCAATGAAGATTATCTGAAACTTGTTAATGCATCCCATGATAAGGGTTTAAAGGTGGTGATGGACATGATTTTTAATCATTGCAGCATTCATCACTGGTTTATAAAAGATCTTCCGATGCACAACTGGATACATCAGTTTGACAAAACCACTTTTTCCAATTTCAGGGCATCCACCGTAATCGATCCCTATGCTTCAGATTACGATAAAGATAAAATGCTGAGGGGATGGTTTGACAAACACATGGCCGACCTGGATCAGAGGAATGAGATCCTTTCAAATTACCTGATCCAAAATACAATCTGGTGGATTGAATATTCCGGGATTGATGGAATTCGTGTGGATACCCAACCTTATCCTTATAAAGAGTTTATTTCTGAATGGGGAAAAAGAGTCTTTGATGAATACCCCAACTTTAATATTGTTGGAGAGGCCTGGTTACAAAAGGAGTCATTCACTGCCTATTTTCAGAAAGATGCCGGAAATAAGGATGGTTACAATTCAAACATTCCATCCATTACTGATTTCCCTTTGTACTTTGCCATGAACAGTGCTTTTAAGGAAAATGATTCATGGACGGACGGTATTGCCAGGATCTATTATGTGCTGGCTCAAGACTACTTGTACGCAAATCCTGAAAAAAACCTGATCTTCCTTGATAATCATGATTTAGCAAGATTTTATACTACCCAGGAAGAAAATTTTGACAAGTGGAAAATGGGAATGGCGGTATTGTTAACCACTAGAGGAATACCAACCATTTATTATGGCACAGAACTGTTAATGACAAATGTTGAAAAAGATGGACACGGTTCCATCAGGAAGGATTTCCCGGGAGGATGGGAAGAGGACAGCAGAAATGCATTCACCAGGGAAGGCAGGGCCGTTATGGAAAACAAAGCCTGGGATTACCTTCATAAATTACTTGACTGGAGAAAAGACAAGGACGTGATCCACTATGGAAAACTGAAACATTTTATTCCGGAAGACAATACCTACATTTTTTTCAGGTACAATGATACTGATTGTATCATGATCGCGCTGAATAACAGCAATAATGAACTAAAAGCCCTAGACTACAACAAAGTAGCAGAATGCCTGGAAGGGTATCAGTACGGTTTAAATGTAATCACCGGTGAAACGGTCAACTACCTGGATGCGTTCACATTGCCTCCGAAGTCAGCGCTAATTATCGAACTTAAAAAATAATTAAATGAAAAGAACTTTTATAGTTGTTGCAATAGCCTTTATAACGCTTATTGCTTGCAGTCAGGAGGATAGCAAAAAAGAACAATCGCCTTCGAAACCAAAAAATATTATTCTGATGATCGGTGATGGTATGGGTGTTTCCCAAATTTATGCCGGGATGACGGCCAACAAAGGAAAACTCAACCTGGAGCAATTTAAAGACATCGGCTTCTCAAAGACCCATTCCTCTTCCGATTACATCACTGACTCAGGTGCAGGTGGAACAGCCATATCCACAGGTTACAAGACATACAACCATGCGATTGGAGTTGACAAGGATACTATCCCTAGAACAACTATCCTGGAACATGCTGAAAAACATGGCAAAGCCACAGGACTTGTTGCCACAAGCCAGGTAACTCATGCAACCCCGGCTTCTTTTATTGCACACCAGAAGAAGAGATATATGTATGAAGAAATAGCCCTGGATTTTTTAAACACAGATATTGAAGTTTTTATAGGTGGTGGCCTTGACCATTTTAACGCAAGGAAAGACAAAAGGGACCTTACAAAGGAATTGTCGGAGAATGGTTATACCATGATCTATGACATTAAAGATTTTGAAGGCTTATCCAATACCTGCAAAGTTGGTGGCTTGCTTTACAAAGATGCCCCACCCCGCTTCTCTGATGGAAGAAATGATATGCTTCTAAAATCCACCAATACTGCAATAAGTGTCCTCGATCAGTACGAGAAAGGATTTTTCCTAATGATAGAAGCATCACAGATCGATTGGGGGCCCATGACAACGACACAGAATTTGTTGTGGAAGAAATGCTTGATTTCGACCAAACAATTGGTGAAGTCCTGGAATTTGCCAAAGAAGACGGAAACACCCTGGTAATTGTAACTGCAGACCATGAAACCGGCGGAATGGGACTAAACAATGGCGATGTAGCCAGTGGTAAATTAAAAGGCAAGTTTACCTCAGGCGGACATACCGGCGTTATGGTTCCGGTATTTGCTTACGGACCGGGATCTGAAAATTTCAGAGGAATTTATGAGAATACGGAGCTGTTTCATAAAATGATGGACGCATTCGGATTTACAGCAGATTAATTGCTGGTTTTTCCCATTTTGGTAAATTTTCTCTCTTATTTTCCCATTTTTTTTTATTTTTTTTTCTGAAATTTCAGAAATGTGTTTATTTCACAATGTCAATAATCTTGATATCATTTAACCCTAATCCCTGACTACCAATATTTTATAACCCTTTATTTTTCGACGTAGCTTCATAACTACCTAAGATTCCTACTTTGGTACAAGTATGGCAAACTGATTGCTCAATCATTTCCAGCATCTATTTATACAAATTAAAGCTACGACAATGAAAGCAATAACGACTAGAAAAATCTGTATATTATTTACGTTTATAGCGATACTTGGAATACATGCAACGATAAATTCACAAAACTGGGTAGAACAGCACAGTAATATTCTGATCAGAAACTGGGAATTGAATTTCAATGCCGGATCATCATCTTACTTTGGGGATCTAAGTGTTCACGACAACAACATCTCCGGCAAGTTCACACATGAAAGCGGACTGGCATTTGGTGTGATCCTTACCAAACAACTGGCACCTGAGTTAGGCATATCCTGTCAGTTGCTTAAAGGAGAGTTAAGAGGAGCCAACAGGAATATTCAGTTTTCTTCCTCAATCTATGAGTACAACATCCATATGCGATTGAACCTTGTCCGAATGATGAGTACTGATAATCTTAAAAGGTTTAAGCTGGAAGCATATGCAGGGATAGGAAATTTTGTATTTAATTCGTCAAAAATAGAAACGCTTGAAGGTGAAACCATCCTTTCAGAACATAACGCCCGGGTGCCTGAGTTTGTTTATTTCATGGGATCAAGAATCTCCTACCAGGTGAGTGAAAACATCAGCCTGGGTCTTGACATGTCTGTACATCAATTCCAGAATGATAAAATCGATATTACAGTGTTAAATGGTGATTTTGATTATTTCACCTATTTCTAGGTGGGACTTAGCTATCATTTCCGTTCCTTTCAGAAAACAGCGATACGAAATAAAGCACGTATTGCTCACAGCAATGCCAGAATGAAGTCATTGTAATCCTAACAATCCCATATTGAAGTTTGTTTTACTCATAATTCAAAACTAATTTTTCAACTTTATCCTGGGCGATTTTCCTGTTTTTCAATTCGAAAGATTTTTCCTTCGTAACATCAGCCATCAAACAATAAATCGTATAATTTTGGCTTAATACATCTATATTTTATACTTTTGAAGTATGATAAAATATATTTTGTCCCCTTTTATTACCGTTCTGTTTCTTACGCCTTTATGTGCGTTTTCGCAACCGAACATTCTTCCTGAAGATGAGGTTTTTGTTGACGATGTCGTTCCCCGGATCGATATCACAGTTAATCCCGATACGTTGGTCTGGTTGTATGAAAATGTAGAAAGCAACCAGGAATTTCATGCAACCTTTGTTTTTAACAATGGGAGCATCACAGATACAATTGAAAATATTGGCTTCAGGCTGAGGGGCAATACATCCAGGTATTCAGCAAAAAAATCCTTCAAAGTATCCTTTAACAAATTTGAGGCAGGCAGAAAATGGAATGGCCTGGAAAAACTGAACCTCAACGGAGAGCATAATGATCCTTCTGTTATTCGTGCAAAACTTTGCTGGGACATGGTCAGTGATTTTGGGCTGGCTGGTTCAAGATCGAACCATGTGGAACTTTACATTAACGGCAACTACCATGGTTTATACATCAATGTGGAACATATAGATGAAGAGTTTGTAAAATCAAGGTTCGGGAACAATGATGGGAATTTGTACAAGTGCCTATGGCCTGCTGATCTGGATTACCTCGGAAGTGATCCGGATCTGTATAAAGTGTGGCATGGTGACAGACAAGTGTATGCATTAAAAACAAATACAACAGCAAACGATTATTCTGATATTGCACATTTCATCGATGTGCTTAACAACACTCCAGATAATGAATTCGCCTGTGAGATCGAGAAAGTATTCAATATCAATGATTATCTGAAAATAATCGCTATTGATGTGTTTACCGGGAACTGGGATGGCTACATTTACAATAAAAACAACTTCTACTTATACAATAACACAGAAACAGGTAAGTTTGAATACATACATTACGACCTTGATAATACGCTTGGTATTGACTGGATTGGTCGCGACTGGGGTGAAAGAAATATTTATGATTGGCAGCAGCACGGCGACAACGTCAGGCCTTTGTATACCCGGGTAATGGAAAACCAGGAATTAAAAGACCGGTATTCGTTTTACTTTAATATGCTTATCACCGAGTATATTGTTCCAACAGTGTTTGAGGCATATGCCAACCAGATCAAAATCACTAACCTGCCTTATGTTGAAGATGATCCCTATTATCCCTTAGATTATGGTTACAATGTGGATGATTACCTCGATTCGTACTATGAAGACCTTGGCGGACATGTTGATTATGGCATTTTCCCCTACATAAACACCAGAAGGGCCAATGCCTCATTTCAGCTTGAGTTGAACGATATACCTCCAGTAATAAAATACCTGACAAATAATCAACCTACACCAGGCGGTGACCTGGTGATATCTGCTTTTGTTGAAGATGAAGATGCATTTCCAGAGGTTCTTGTTTCCTATTCTGTGAACAGCGGAAGTACATTGACAAAACAGATGTTTGATGATGGTAATCATTTCGATGGGGAAGCCGGTGATAAACGATTCGGTGCCGTTCTTTCTAATTTTCAGATGAATACCACCCTGGAATTTCAGATCGTAGCAAATGACAATGCGGGTAACACTTCTACTTACCCCTGCGAGCCTAATGTTGTTGAACTCACAGCCTCTTTGAACCCTAAGCTATACATTAATGAGTTTATGGCTTCCAACGATTCAACAATTGCTGATGAATTCGACGAATTTGATGACTGGATAGAAATTTACAATGATGATAACGGCCCTGTCTGGTTGGGCGAAAAGTACCTTTCCGACAACATCGACAATCCCGATAAATGGCAATTGCCGGATGTGACCCTTGAGCCCGGTGAATTTGTTTTGATATGGGCAGATGATGATCCTGAACAGGGAGCATACCATACCAATTTCAAACTGGATATGTCCGGTGAAGAAATAGGATTATTCGACAGTGAAATAACTGGATATTATCTACTTGATTCCATTACTTTTCAGGAACAGATCACTGATGTTTCCATGGGACGAAAACCGGATGGCTCGGAAAACTGGATGTATTTAACGAATACAACTCCGGGCTATAGCAATGAACTGAGCAGTACAATTGAATATCAATCCGGAATGAATTCATTCAATGTTTATCCAAATCCTGCCACCGGAGATAAGCTTTTCTTTGATAAACCACTAAGTTTTACACTGTATTCTTTTTCAGGAGTTCCAATAAGTACAATGGAAAATTCAAGCATTCTTAATATTTCAGTACTGAAACCGGGATTGTATTTTATAGTGACAACAAAGGGTGAAACAGCAAAAATTATCATAAAATGACAAATAAGATAAAGTACTTTTTCCTTCTTCTTGTTCCTGTATTCTTCGCTTGTGAAGGAACATTTGATGACAGCTATCCTGAAACTTCTGAAATACACGGCCTGGCATCACCGATTAAACTGGACCCCGGTGCAACAGAGATCATCCTGCTAGATTATTTCACCAATGTAGCCTCAATTGACTCCGTGAGTTTTCCTGAAGGCCTCACTGGAAACTTTAACATGGAGCGTAAATCCTGTACAATTGATCCTCCCGGTCCGAACCTTCCTAAAATGATGGAAATGAAAGTATGGTCATCTGGTTATGCCTATTCATTGCTGCTAAAGAAATCTCCCAAGGTGAAGTATACCTTTACATTCGATCCCGGTGATGTTACTTATCAGGAAGTAAAAATAACCGGTGAAATGAACAGGTGGAACAGGAACCTGACCTACCTGAACATGGAAGACGGTTTATGGAAAATTGACCTTACCCTTGATCCTGGAAAATACCAGTATTTATTAATCCTGGATGGGAATGAACAACCGGATCCAACAAATCCGGTAATGCAGGATAACAACATTGGCGGATTCAATTCAGTGATGGAGGTTGGCAATCTCGACAGATCAAAAACACCCTATTTGTTTGCCAGTAAATATGAGCATCCCAACATCGCTATAGGTATTAACAATGATGTTTCCATTGTGTATGTTTTCTGGGAGAATTTTATGCTTCCGGTGAACAAACTGTTGCTTGAAAAAGACATGCTGGTCATGGCTATTCCCGGCGAAGCCGCAAAATACAAAAGGTCATGGATAAGGATCTGGGCTGAAAATGAATACGGCATCTCCAATGATATCTTAATACCACTTGAAAATGGGAAAGTTGTTCAGTCATCAATGGAATTAAGCCGAACAGATTGGGAGTCGACTGTATTTTACTTTATGCTGGTCGACAGGTTTAACAACGGAAATTCAGCTAATGATAATCCGGTAAATGATCCTGAAATAAATCCTAAGGCCAATCATTTGGGGGGGGATCTGGCAGGCATTACTCAAAAAATCAGCGATGGGTATTTTGAGGAGTTGGGCATCAACACCATCTGGCTATCCCCTATTGCACAAAATCCCTACGAAGCTTACGGTTTATGGCCTGAACCCAGGTCGAAGTTTTCCGGTTACCATGGATACTGGCCTATTTCTTCCTCCAAAGTAGATGACCGTTTTGGGACCGATGATGAGCTGAGGGAATTGATAAATACAGCACATCGGAACAACATGAACGTTATCCTTGATTATGTAGCAAATCATGTTCATGAACTCCATCCTGTTTACCAGCAACATCCGGAATGGGCTACTGATCTGTACCTTCCCGATGGAACATTGAACACGGAAAAATGGGATGACCAACGGCTCACTACCTGGTTTGACACTTTTCTTCCGACACTCGACCTGGAAAATCCGGACGTAACAGCTGTTATGAGTGATTCTGCATTGTACTGGATCAGGGAATTTAACCTTGATGGTTTCAGGCACGATGCCACTAAACACATTCCTGAGATCTTCTGGCGTGAACTCACCTCTAAAATAAAAAGGGAAATCGCTGTACCAGAGAACAAAAGGCTATACCAGATCGGTGAAACCTATGGAACTCCGGAACTTATCGGAAGCTATATATGCTCCGGCATGCTTGATGCCCAGTTTGACTTTAATCTTTACGATAAAGCCGTTGGTACCTTTGCACGGGATAATGATTCGTTTGTTGTGCTGTCTGAATCTTTGCAACAAAGCATTGATCATTACGGATCACACAATCTAATGGGCTACATTACCGGAAACCAGGACAGGCCAAGGTTTATATCTCTTGCGGGTGGGCAAGTAAAGTTTGATGAAGACACAAAGCTTGCAGGCTGGACACGTGAAATCGGAGTAGGTGCTCCCGTTGCTTATAATAAATTGCAATGCCTGATGGCTTTTAACATGACTATCCCTGGAATACCCACAATTTATTATGGGGATGAATATGGAATGCCCGGAGCAAACGATCCTGACAACAGGAGAATGATGAAATTTGACGGTCTGGAGGATATGGAAATGGAAACCCGCAATGTGTCAAAAAAGCTGGTTCAACTTAGAAGAAACAACATTCAGTTTACCTATGGTGGATTTGAAATCCTGCAAGTGAAAGACCAGACTTTTGTATATGCGCGTAAATATTTCGACAAGACCGGTATTGTTGTTTTTAATAAAAGCAAAGAAGAGAAAAACATAAACATTCTGGTTCCTCAACATTACAATTTAAAGAACCTGAACAACAACTTTATGGGTGAGATTGCAACGGAAAACTACAATATCAGTATAAAGCTAAAGGCAAACTCATTTGATGTATTAACAAATTAATACAACTGCAGAAGAATCCAATAAATCGAATTATACATTAAACGCTAGTGACATGGCAGGAAATACAATCGGAGTAGCTTTCAGGCTTACTTCGTTCGGCGAATCGCATGGCAAAGCTATGGGAGGCGTAATTGACGGATGTCCCGCTGGATTAGAGATTGACCAAAACCTTATCAATTCAGAGCTTCAACGACGTAAACCATCACATCCTGGATTTGAATCACCCAGAAAGGAAGAAGATCGGGTTGAATTCTTATCTGGCATATTTGAAAACAAAACCACAGGAACACCAATTTCATTCATCGTTTACAATAAAGACCATAACCCTAAGGATTATGATCACCTGAAAAAAGCCTACAGGCCATCTCATGCTGATTTCACCTATGATCAGAAATATGGCCACCGCGATCACCGCGGAGGAGGCAGGGCTTCTGCAAGAGAAACCCTTGTAAGGGTTGTGGTAGGAGCAATAGCAAAACTTTACCTGAAACAACTGGGCATTGAAATAACAGGTTTTGTATCCCAATTAGGGGAAGTAGCCCTTTATACCGAATATACAGACCTTGACCTTTCAAAAACCGAATCTTCACCCGTTCGTTGTCCGGATGATATTACTTCTGAAGCCATGATCTTTATGCTCAACGAGTTGAAAAAAATTGGTGATACGGTCGGAGGAATTATTACTTGTGTGATTAAAGGAACACCAACAGGACTGGGTGAACCCGTTTACGATAAACTTGAGGCTGAGCTTGCCAAAGCGATCCTGAGCATCAATGCAGTCAAAGGATTTGATATCGGTTCGGGATTTAAAGCGGCACAGCTTAAAGGATCTGAACAAAACGATAAGTTCGTTGCAACTGATGTTAAAATAACCACTGAAACAAATTACTCGGGAGGAGTGCAGGGTGGTATTTCAAACGGACAGGATATTTATTTCAGGGCTGCATTCAAACCTGTAGCAACCCTCATGCAAGATCAGGAATCCGTGGATAAGGACGGGAATCAAATCACACTTAAAGGTAAAGGCCGACACGACGTTTGTGTTGTCCCTCGTGCAGTTCCCATTGTAGAAGCAATGGCAGCCATGACCCTGATGGATCTCTATTTAAGGAATAAAGCTGCAAGAATATAGCAGCAGGTTTACTATTACTTTTAGTCAAATTTGAACTGTTAACCTCCTATTGTTTTAGAGAATTCTGCTTTCTAAAATCATTTCAACAGGATAATTCATTGAAACTCTTCCCTTCCTGAAATGTCCTTTTAATCTATTGCTCTAATTGTTCCTTCTTCTTAATCACTTTTAATTCGGAAAATACACAAGATGGTTTATATTTGTATAGTATTTCAACAAGGTAAGAACATATAATAAATTTAACGTATGAAAACGGTATTTAAAATCCTGGCTATTCTGATCATAGTGCTGATTGCGCTGGCATTGGTATTGCCAATTGTATTCGAAGGCAAGATAACAGCCTTTGCCAAAGAGGAGATAAACAAAAATGTAAATGCAACTGTTGATTTCAGTTCCATCAACTTATCTTTAATTAAAAGTTTTCCGAATTTCAGCCTTGGCATTAAAGATCTGACGGTCACAGGAAAAGACCAGTTCAGTGATGTCACGCTCGCTAACATCCCCGAAATTAGTGTTACCCTCAACCTAATGAGCGTTATCAGCGGATCAAACTATGAAGTCAGCAAAATAATTATACAGTCACCGGAAATTAATGTAAAGGTTCTGGAAGATGGTTCAACCAACTACGATATTACTGTAGAATCAGAAGAAACTGTTGAGGGCCAAACAGGTGATACCGGAGAAGATGAATTTGTCCTCACGCTTAAACAGGTCCGGGTAACGAATGCTAGTATCATATACGATGATGCGGAACTGGGTGTTTATGTGACTGCATTTGGAGTGGATCACAGTTTATCCGGTGATCTTACAGCCGACAACACCACTCTGGGAACAAATACAATTATCAATGACCTCAATGTGACTTATGAAGAGGTCAACTACCTGAGCCATACTCATGCAGATTATAATGCCGATATAGATGCCGATCTCAAAAATGAGATCTATACCCTGAAAAAAAACAACCTGTTTTTAAATGAATTGCTCATTCAATTTGATGGTTCTGTTTCAATGGTTAATGAAGACATTAATATTGTAATGACCTTTGAAACCCCGAAGACTGAATTCAAAGAAATACTTTCTTTGGTACCAGCCATCTATTCATCTGATTTTGAAAATGTCCAGGCTTCAGGAGAGATGGGGATTGACGGACATGTAAAAGGCATTTATAATGAAAATTCCATTCCGGCTTTTAGTGTGAATCTTTCAGTTGACGATGCCGAGTTCAGCTACCCGGATCTTCCACAAGCTGTGAGTAATGTGAACATTTTGACCAAAGTATACAGCGATGGAGGTGATGCTGATAACACTGTTGTTGATGTATCCGCCTTCCATATGGAACTGGGACAAAATCCCATTGACGCCAACCTACTTGTAAAAACACCGGTATCTGATCCTGATATGAAAGGACATATAAAAGGGAATCTGGATCTTGGAACCATCAAAGATCTTTACCCTCTTGAAGAAGGTGAGGATATGAAGGGCACTTTTCTTGCTGATGTTACCCTTGCGGGAAAATTATCGGATATTGAAAATGAAAACTATGAATCCTTCACGGCATTAGGATCCATGTTAATTAAAGGTTTTGAGTATGAAAGTTCTTACACAAAAGATCCCGTTGTTATAAGCAATGCGCAACTGAATTTCTCACCGCAATACCTCGATCTGACTTCTCTAATTTTAAAGATCGGACAAAATGATATATCAGCCAACGGAAGGGTGGAAAATTACCTGGCCTATTCTTTTAAAGATGAGCCATTAAAGGGATCGTTTACCACCAGTTCAGATTATCTGAACATCAATGATCTGATGCCAGAATCTGAGGAAACAGAAGAGCTTATTGAAACAGCTGATGCAGATACAACATCACTAACTGTTATTGAAGTGCCGGCCAATATTGATTTTGTCATGTCGGCTTCATTTAACAAACTCATTTATGACAGCCTGGTTATGGAAAACGTAGGCGGGAAACTTATCGTTGAGGACCAGAAGTTGATCATGCAAAACCTCAGCATGAATGTGCTGGAGGGTGAAATGGTGGTGAACGGCGAGTACAGTACCGTTGAGCCGGAAAAACCCGGATTTGATTTCAATCTGAACATCAATGAAATAGACATACAGAAAGCCTACAACACATTCGGAGTTATTTCAGAATATGCTCCAATTGCGAAAAAGACCGCCGGTAAATTTTCAACAAAGATGAACCTCAAATCCGGACTTGACCAGAACATGATGCCTGTTTATGAGACTATGATCGGAGGTGGAGAACTCCATTCCACCAGGGTAACTATTAAGGATGTAAATACTTTGAATAAAATTGGTGATGCATTAAAGTTTGAGGAGATCAAACGAATGGTCATCGACAAGATACTGTTCCAGTTTGAGTTCGTTGATGGTAAAATCCTGATCGAGCCTTTCGACCTGAAGCATAAGGATTTTAATGCCCAGATCGGCGGTTGGACAGGCATCGATAAAAGCATTGATTACGTGATGAACCTAAATATACCCAGGGATAAATTTGGCAATCAGGCCAATGCAGTTCTTGAAAACCTGGTTTCACAAGCCAATGCAAAAGGGACCAATTTCAGTATGGGAGAAACCGTTTCAATGGATGTACTTATTGGAGGCACTTTGTCGGATCCGGAAATTAAAACAGCATTGAAGGAAACCGGCAAAAACCTTGTGGAAGATGTCAAAAATCAGGTCAAAGAAGAAATTCAAAAGAAAAAAGAAGAGATCAGTGAAGAAGCCAGACAAAAGGCTCAAAAGATACTGGATGAAGCTGACAAGCAGGCAAAAAACCTGATTCAGGAAGCTGAACGCCAGGCGCACAACCTTAATAAGAACGCAAGCGAAGCGGCTATAAAGATCAGGAATGAAGCGGATAAGCAAGCCAAGAAGGTAGAGGATGAAGGGAAAAGCAAAGGATTCCTTGCACAGGCTGCCGCTAAAGAAACAGCCAAACAATTGCGGAAAGAAGGAGATAACCAGGCAAATAAGGTAGAATCTGAAGCAGAACACAAAGCAATTGAACTTGTCAGGAAAGCAAACAATGAAGCTTCACTGATCAGGAACAAAGCACAAAAAGAAGCAGATAAGATTCTTGGTCGGTAAAATTATCTGTTCCATATTTTCGTTACTTACACCCATATCAAATGTTTTATTGTCTTGTATAGCAGGACAGGAAAGAAAAATATGGCGATCCATGATTTTCATCCAGCTAGCAGATTAAATTGTACGATCAAATTGTACCTGGCTTTTCTATTGCTGTTTTCAGGCCTGTTCTTCCCCGGGTTGACTAAAGGACAGGAATTCCCGGATTGCCTTGAAATAACCAGTAAAAGGGCAAACAAAGCCTATGACAGGGCCGTCCGCGCCTTCAGGGTAAGGAATTACTCCGAAAGCATCATGTACCTGAATGATGCACTTGATATCGAACCTGAGTTTACGGATGCCTATTTTGTACTGGGCCTGATCTACATTGATGATGTTCGTCAAAACCTTGCTGAAGCGCGGAACAACTTTCTGAAGGTGATTGACCTTTGCCCCTATTACGATATTTATGCATATTACCATCTGGCAAGGATTGCCTATGGAGCTGAAGAATACAAAAAAGCCTATGATTACATTACCCTGTTTCTTAATGATGTAGACCTTATCAAGTCCGACGAAGATTATAACGAGGCCGTTAGCATTCTGGAGTATTCAAGGTTTTATGATGAAATACTCAGCAATCCTGTGCCTTTTAATCCAAAACCGGTACCAGGCATTTCTACGGATGAAGATGAATATCTTACCATCATCTCACCGGACAACGAACTGGCTTTGTTTACCCGTAAAATTAAGATACCACCAAGGCGGGATGACCTGACACCCCAGGTTAAATATAAAGAGAGGTTTATGGTAAGCCAACGCACCAATGGTGAATTCAAACGGGGAACAGCCATGCCCCACCCCTTTAACCTCAACGACAATGAAGGGGGTGCCACCCTCACCATTAATAACAAAGAGTTGTTTTATACGCTATGCAAATACACCACTGGGAGAAGGTATTATAACTGCGACATCTGTTATTCAAAAAAGGAATTCGGTACGTGGACTCCAATTGTAAGCATCGGTGATGAAGTAAACCTCCAGGATACCTGGGAGTCTCAACCATCAGTCACATCAGATGGGAACACACTTTATTTCGTAAGTGACCGAAATACCGGATACGGAGGATACGACCTTTACAAAACTACCAGGGATGCTGATGGAAACTGGGGCTATCCTGAAAATCTTGGTCCAACAATAAATACCACAGGGAATGAGAAGTCTCCGTTTATCCATACGGATAGCCAGACCTTATATTTTTCTTCTGATGGCCATATGGGCCTTGGAGGATACGACATTTTTTATTCCAAGCTGGATACCAACGGGAACTGGAACATGCCGGAGAACATTGGCTATCCCATCAATTCCTATGAAGATGATGTTGGTTTTTTCGTAAGCATTGACGGGCACTATGGATATTTTGCTTCCAACAAGTTTGAAGGCATGGGAGGTTGGGACCTCTATTATTTTGACCTGTATGAAGATGCAAGGCCGGAAAAGGTTCTGTTCGTAAAAGGAGCAATTGAAAAAAGGACAGAAGAAGGATTTCTACAGACGAAAGTGGAACTTAAAAATGTGGAGTCAAAGAAAATCACCAACATCCCGGTCGATACCATTACCGGGGAATATGTGGCTGCTGTTCTATTTCGGAACGATTACGTCATGACGGTCAAACAGAAAGGCTTTGTTAATGAATCCAAATACATATCCAAAGTTGATCCCAAATTTTCCAAACCATTGGATGTTGAGTTGTCATTGCAGCCCATCGAGGTTGGTATGTCCTACAGGTTAAATGACATTTATTTTGCTTTCAATTCGTATGAATTAGCTCCGGAATCCATGACGGTTATTGAAGAATTTTCTCAATTTCTAAAAGATAACCCAACCATTAAAGTCCGTATCGAAGGTCATACTGATAATATAGGTTCGTTGCAGGACAACCAGTTATTGTCTGAACGCCGGTCCGAATCGGTTTTAAATCATCTAGTTGAACAAGGAATTAGCTCCTCTAGGTTGGAATACAGAGGTTTTGGGGAATCAAAGCCGGTCGCCACAAATGCTACTGATGAAGGCCGGGCTCTGAACCGTAGGACGGAATTTGTGATTGTGGAGAAATAATGGTGCGTAACTGGTTGTTGATTATTGGTGTGGAATACTTTCCGTTTATAGTGTAGCTAAGATAGTAAAAAATCTGGTTTATCCGAGATCAGAAACTATAATTATTTTGTTTCGTTGAAGCTTACTTTCTGAGGAGATTAAGCTTTCCTTGAATCCAACAAATTGAAAAAATAGTGTACCTACGGCACAAAATTGTTTAATGCTATTTTTTCTACCCACATTCAGCTCCTGACGGAGCTTTTTAAAATCTTAAACAAAGCACCGTAGGTGCAAAACATTGGTAGAATAATTAACAAAAGTGAGAATCCGCTCCGTAGGTGCGGAATATTAAACTCGGATTTTAAATCCTTTTTTGAATCAAAAAAAAATGACTTGACATTAACTGTATTCCACTTGACAACCTCCTTCTGCCGCAAATGTCATTGATTACAGCTAAATCATCATCCTTCCACCTCCCTGTACAACTTCTTCAATAACTTCCTCCCCCGCGATTTAATACCAAAAGAAGAACGCGGCATCATGTTCTCAACGGTTGAGATCAACTCATTTTTTATTTCAGGATACAATTGGGAGATCTTATAGATGATCTCCATGGCATATACCTTTATGGCTACTTTTTCATATGGATCTTTTAACCAGAAAAAGCAGGTGTCAACCAATATCCCCATGGATTCTTCATCGATATCAAGGCTCCTTTGCCAGATGGTTTTGGCCAGTTCCCTTTTAAGGCCGTCTGTCTTAAACTCGCTTAATGATGGGATAAAACTGCTTATGTGAGGTCTAATCAAATGAGGATGATTAACGGAAACCAGGTTTACAACCCTTGCAGCTCTCATAGATAGTGTACCACTATCCTTAAGTGCAATATCCAGCATCTGCTGAAAAAAATCAGGGTTATTACCAATAAAACTAACGGCTATATCAGCTGTTCTTCGGGAACTGTCCGGTAGCAAATCAATTATCTCCATTGATTTACCCCCCGAATTCCATAAGAAAGGCTTTAATGAAAGAATCAAGGTCACCATCCATTACTGCCTGGACATTCCCGGTTTCAACTCCGGTACGCAGGTCTTTAACCATTTTATATGGATGCATCACATAATTCCTTATTTGAGATCCCCATTCGATCTTCTTTTTGTTTCCTTCTATTTCAGCCTGGGC
>CAYQWA010000015.1:20264-28717 GCA_964421215.1 uncultured Bacteroidales bacterium
GCATCAAATGGAGACAACCTGACCAACCGGTGTACCCCGTTTTCACCTTTCAGGTAACCAAAGGCGAAGTCGCCTTCAAATTCGAGTGAAACGGATTTTATCCCGGCTACATCAGCCTCCTGTAAATCCAATTCTTTCACCTTGCAATTATTGCGTTCCCCCCAACGGATATACATTCGCATGAGCATCATCGCCCAATCCTGGCTTTCTGTGCCGCCTGCTCCCGGATTGATTTGAAGGATGGCATTTAATTTATCCTCTTCTCCGCTGAGCATTCTCATGAACTCCAGATCCTCAATCCGCTTAATGGTGTTTTCAAATTGCTCGTCCAGTTCCGCTTCTGTGGCCTCACCATCATTAAAAAAGTCGAATAACACTTCCAGGTCGTCAAAATAATTTTTGACGTCTGTAAATTTATTTGTCCAGTTTTTCTTTGCTTTAATTGATTTCAGAACTTCTTCGGCCTTTTTTGGATCATTCCAGAAATCCTGTTGGTGGGAAAGTTTTTCTTCCTCCTCGATCAACTTCAGTTTTTTATCAATGTCAAAGGAACCTCCTCAAGGCATCAAGCCTCTCACGTGCATCTTTCAGTTGCTCTTTTACTATCATAAATTGTAAACTATATTTTAGGATCACACCCTTTTAATGTTCCGGGTATCCGTTATTTATCTGATTGGAAAACAAATTGGCATATCTGCTACCATGCCTCGCTGTTCAATACCTTCCAAACCTCGTCGGATTCAAAGCCCTTTCCGGTTGCAAACTTAGCAAGTTTTTGTTTGCGTTTTACAGGATCTGTATCTTTGAGTAGCTTATTTTTTGATTCAATGACTTCTTTAAGAACATTGGTATATTCTTCTTTTTTTACCTCATTTAAGCCCTGAAGGATAAAAAACTCCGGAACCTGTTTTTGTTGCAAAGCAGCATAGATCTTTATTTTCCCCCATTTGTTAATTCTGATCTTTCCACTGGCAAAAACCTTGGCAAACCGGGCTTCATCCAGGTAATTCTCCTTTTTCAGGTACATGATGATCTTTTCATCCATCCCATCCTGCAGATGGAAAGTCTTCAACTTGGTCTTTACTTCAAACATGCTCCTTTCCTGGTAAGAACAATATTGGACCATTTTTGTCAGAACCCAATCCGGGATAGGCCCTGTGTCCTTTTTTTTAGCTGTCATGATTCAGAGGCTTAATTTCACAAAATAAAAATGTAATTCGTGCAAATATACATAAACAGCAATGAAAATTCCAGTGTGTGGTTCTGGTTTAACTAAAGAGTTTTTAATGATAAATAATTGGGAACTGATTTCTCAGTCTTAATAACTTTCACTAACTTTTCTTATAATAACTTGATATCATTCCTTTATAAATGTATCTTTATTAGATATGTCTCGTACAAACGCACAGGGTTTTAACAAACAGATCTGAAACCCGTGTACTTAAAATTGAGCCCGCAGTTTCGGTTATTGTTTAAGATTAACCCAACGAAAGTAAATCATTAATTTATTAAGAGAATTATGAAGACTGCATACATTACTACCTATCCACCCCGTGAATGTGGTATTGCTACCTTTACAAGAAGTGTCTATACCTCAATGATCACACCACAGAACAGTGGCAATAGAAAAGGATTCATCGTTGCCATGAATGATCCGGAAGGAAGCTACGATTATCCTGATTTTGTTAAATGTGAAATCAGGGACAATCAGCTGCAGGATTATATGGAGGCTGCGGACTATATCAACAATAATGCTGACATATGTTCTCTCCAGCATGAGTATAATATTTTTGGAGGCGATGACGGCGTTTATGTTCTTTCGTTACTGAATAAAATTAAGGTTCCGATAGTCAGCACACTACATACGATATTAAAAGACCCATCGGTTTCTCAGAAATTTATCATCCAGGAGATTGCCAGGCTATCTCAAAAAGTGATTGCCATGAGCGAACTGGGTATTGAGATCCTGACCACTGTTTTTTCAATACCGGAAAATAAGATATCACTTATTGAACATGGTGTTCCAGATATTAAGCTCAATCCGGTGGATTCGAAAAAGAAATTAAATCTTAATGGCAACAGAACAATCATAACCTTTGGTTTACTGAACAGGAACAAGGGCATCGAAACAGTTCTTAAAGCTTTGCCTCTCATCGTAAAAAAACATCCTGATGTAAGGTACCATATTCTGGGTAAGACGCATCCGGTCATTAACAAAATAAGCGGAGAAGAATACAGGAATTACCTTGAAAATCTGGTTGATGAGCTGAAGCTTCGTAAATATGTTCATTTCGAAAATAAATTCATAAGCAAATCCGACTTAAACCTCTATTTGTCGGCATGTGATTTTTGCATAACGCCTTACCTGAATGAAGCACAAATAACAAGCGGACCTCTCTCCTATTCGGTGGGTGCAGGAGCTGCAACCATATCCACTCCGTTCTGGCATGCCCAGGAACTTCTGGCAGACGGACGGGGTAGATTATTTGATTTCAAAGATGCAGAACAACTTTCCGATGTGTTGATGGAGTTACTGGATGATCCTGAAAAATTAAAGACACTTCGTAAAACAGCTGCAGAATACGGAAGAACCATGATCTGGCCTGTCAAAGGACAGGAATACAACCAACTGTTTGATGATGTGCTTCTCAGATTTAAGCATACAAGTTCCCGGGGAAAATTTGCATTTGTCGATTTTCCGGATATTTCCTTCAAACACATCAAACGATTAACCGATACCACCGGGATCATTCAACATTCGAAGTTCAGCTTTCCTAACTATAATGATGGTTACAACCTGGATGATAATGCACGGGCATTGATTGCGGTAACCATGGCCCTTAAAACCAACAAAAAGAAAAAATTGTTCAGGATGATGGATACCTACCTATCCTTCATTCATTATATGCAAAAGCCTGACGGGACATTTAAAAACCACCTGCAATACAACAGGATTACCCAGGAAGAAACTGGTTCTGAGGACTGTTTTGGCAGAGCTATGTGGGCCTTAGGATACCTTATTGATAATTGCCCAAGGTACGAATACCTGCAGTCTGCACGAAGCATGTTTCTTAAAGCTTCTGAAAACTTTGACAGCTTAACAAGCCTTCGTGGAATTGCCAATACGCTCATTGGCATAAGCTATTATATGAAAACTTTCAGGACCGACCAGGTTATGGGTGAACGAGTAAGCCGCCTGGCTGATAAAATGATCCTTAGTTATAATACCAACAAATCTGAACAATGGAATTGGTTCGAGTCAAAACTCAGTTATGATAATGCCATTTTACCACTTGGGTTGTTGCATGCCAGCGAGTTTTTACATTCTGATGAATCCAAAACCGTTGCTTTTGAATCCATGAAGTTCTTGACAAAGGAATTATTTAAGCAGGGACATTTATCCATTGTAGGTAACAAAAAATGGTTTGAAAAAGGCAGTACCAAATCCACATTCGACCAGCAACCGGTTGATGCCATGGGAATGGTCCTTCTATACAAAAAGGCTTATGACCTTACACACAACATCCGGTTTTACCACCTGATGTTAAAAAGCATGAAATGGTTTATCGGAGACAACGATCTTCATGTAAGCATGTTTGATCCGGATACATTCGGCTGTTGTGATGGCTTGCAGATCAACGGTCCAAACCGCAACCAGGGTGCTGAAAGCTCACTTGCTTTTGTCATCTCAAATATTGCTGTGAAAAATACCCAGGACCAGCGCTATAAAACTCCAGCTCAATTAGAGAAACCATTGAGAGTTATCTAAGCAAAGACAAGCAATCTCAAATATACTTTGCGGCTTATTGATTTAGTGGCAAAAACAAAAAAGGGCAAGCGAAAAATCGGTTGCCCTGTGCTTTTTCATAATAATATAAGCGTTATTGATTTTTCAAAACTGAAAGCAGATCCGCCAGGTTTACGCAGGCATAAGTGGAAATGGAATCCGACATGGCGTAAGGGATAATGACCTCGTTATTGTTCACCAAAGAGCCACAAGAATAAAGTACATTGGGAACATACCCTTCTCTTTCCTCCGTATTGGGTATCATCAATGGTGTTTTTAACCTTCCGATCTCTTTGGATGGATCATCAAGGTCAAAAAGGCTGGCGCCAAGTACATATTCTCTCATTTGTCCTACTGCATGGGATATCATTAACCATCCTTCATCAGTTTCAATGGGTGATCCGCAATTGCCGATTTTGATCAATTCCCATGGATATTTTGGTTCCTGGATAAGTTCCGCATGTTGCCAAACCTTGATATCATCCGAAAACGACAGGTAATTGGAAACACCATCTATTCGGCCTAACATGGCATACTTGCCGTTTACTTTTCTTGGAAAAAGGGCCATTCCTTTATTCATGACCACATCACCATGCATGGGAGAGATATTAAAATTATAGAATTTCTCTGTTTCAACCAGCTTTGGCATAATCACCGAACCATCATATGCGGTATAGGTTGCAAAATATTTTACACTTCCATCATCGTCTACAAAACGAACAAATCGTGCATCTTCGATCCCGTTTCGCTCTGTATCGGTAATGGGGAATATTACCCTTTCTGACAAGGAGGTATCCACTGAAAACTCAATATCATAATGTGAAGAAGCCAACCACATGATCTGTTCAAGGGTAAGTGTTTTTGTTTCTGAGAACGGATAGGTTTTTTTGGTCTCTTCAATGCATTGCTTCAATTCACTGTAGGTAAACCTATCATTCAGTTTATCCAGGATAACCGAAGGCGGTAATGTGTTGTCGTAGAACTTCATTTCTTCAAGCTTGTCCTTGAAGGATTGTTTGTCGTATACATGCTGCCTGATATTTTCAGCCTCTTCCAGCATGGTACCTCTGGGTTCAAAACTTAACTCGTTGTTCTTATCGATTACAGCAGAGCGAAAAACAATGGAAGAAATGTGGCCTTCCCCGGTTGCTCTGAAACTTAAAATGACACGCTTTTCTCCGGGCTGTAATTCAGTCTGATCAGGATGCTCGACTATTGAAGGATTAAAATAGGCTGCTGCCTCAATGGAATACTCCATGGTAAAATAGGATCCGATCAGCATTTTCTGATTTTGTGTTAATGAATCAGGATTAACACCCATCAGTTCAAAAGCATATTTTATTTTATTGAAATGATTCTCAAATACTTTAGAAATGTTCCTGTGTCGCTTTGAATATCCTCTGAACACCTGGCTGACAGCAATGTCCACATCAGTCTCCGACATGGCCAATACGTTACGGATAATACGGATATTCTGATCATCCGAATAGGAATTATATCGTGCAATAACTTTGCTCGGATCAGGCACAAACCTCACATCTTTTCTTTTAACTTCCACTTGCATTTTTACCTACTTAATTCATAATTTCGAAATCCGGGTACTATATTACTACACTATTTAATCAAACTCCATACCCAAATATATAAATAACTGTTTTTCAAAAAGATACCTACATCTTCCTTATATAAAACGAATAATAATTTCGATTTTGTATATTTATCTATAAGAAATCGGTTACCGGGAAAGTATCTGATTCAATTTTACATACCTGATATTTTAAATTTTCTACCTGTAAATCTCCTGTACAAATTTTTGCACCACGAAAATTTTGAATTTGCCCTAAAATTATTTATTTTTATCCAATAATTTAAACCTCAAAACAAAAAAATCATGAAATATCCAGGAATAGTTCTCATGGCGATTTTGTTCCCTTTCTTTCTTTACGCCCAGTCTGTTTCACCTGAAGTCGTTTCATCAGCCGGCGATTATTATGAAGGTGCTAATGTATCCATAAGCTGGACGCTTGGAGAAATAGCAACTGAAACCTATTCAAGTGGAGATATTATACTTACCCAGGGATTTCAACAACCTATATCCGTTGTGATCCATGGTATCGACCTGGATGTACTGGTTTACCTCGAGGGCCCGTATAGCAGCGGATCTATGAATACTGATTTGCTGAGTGGAGGAGAAATCCCTCTCAGCCAACCATTCAATACAACACCTTGGAATTATACAGGTACAGAAAGTGTTGCCAGCATTCCTCCCAATGTGGTCGACTGGATTTTGATCGATCTGCGTGATGCTACCGATGCATCACTGGCTACAGGAGCAACATCAGCCGAAAAACAAGCTGCTTTTCTGCTGAATGATGGCTATGTAGTAGGCCTCGACGGATCTTCTGTTTTACAGTTCACCGCTGCTTTAACCAATGACCCTTTTGTAGTGGTTTGGCACAGAAATCATCTTGGGGTACTTTCGGCAAGTTCACCGGTTGATGTTGGAGGTGTTTACACCTACGACTTTTCCACCTCCGTTGATCAGGCATACGGTGGCAGCCTCGGATATAAATTGGTGGATACCGGCGTATACGGTATGGTTGGAGGAGATGCCAACGGCGATGGTGACATAAACTCTACCGATAAATCCATGTGGACCTCCGATGCTGGAACCGCAGGCTATAAATCACCCGATTTTAATATGGATGTTCAGGTTAGCAACCAAGACAAAAACGATGTGATGGTGGGTAATGAAACATTGAGTAGCCAGGTGCCTGATTAGGGTAATTACATTTTCCATTTTATCTAATCTTTTCTTTTTAATAATATTTAGACGGGCTTTACGCTAAATACACCTTGTATTGCTTTTATTTTTGTAAGCATACCGGAGTCTTCCGTGCACCTCCGCTAAAGCTTCAGCGCACGCGGATCTCAGCCCCGCTATGCAAACAAAAATATAAAGCCATCCTTCGTCGTTATACCGCTTCAATCCCTGCCCGGGGCGAGTTTATTTAATCAATCTCACTAAGTTGTTCGAGATTTTCTAATATAAATATATTCAATAGTATCCTTGACCAAATTAATGATCAAATATAATCCTGTAAATGCTTAAATTTGCCCGGTTAACTTATTGATATGAGAAAACTATTATTGACCCTAATATTATTTCCTATCTTGTTTGCACAGGGACAAAATCCTACTCTGGAAGTTACAATTTCAGGTTTGATCGCAGATGAAATTTACCTGGCTGATTTTTACGGAGATAAAAACAACATTCTTGATACAACCCTTGCCGATGCAACTGGTTTCTTTCGTTTCCCTATCAAAGACTCCTATCCGAATGGCATGTACAGAATATTCTTAACGAAGGAAACTTTTTTCGATATCATTATTAGCAACCGTGAGAACATCAAGATCAACTCACAGGCTGATTTTCTTTATGACAGTCTGAACGTTATTGAGTCGAAAGAAAACAAAGTCTATTACCGCTTTTTAAAAGAAGGAAATTACAATCAGCGAAAATTTGATCTCCTGGCTCCTCTGGCGAATTATTATCCGAGGAATGATACATTTTATGAATCCATAAAACATAAATATATTTCAACCCAGGAAGCTTATATTTCATTCTTTGACAATTTGATAGCTGACAATCCCGATCTCTGGGTAACCAGAGTGATCAAACAAAGAAAACCACACTTTTACGATCCGGAGCTCAATGAATTTGGTAGGCGTGAGTATACCATCGAACATTTTTTTGACCATGTGGATTTTACTGATATTGAGCTCATCCGAAGCAATGTATATTCAACCATTGCCATCGAGTACCTGACTTTGTACAGCAATCCCAATTTAAATCAGGACCAGCTTCAGGATGAATTTATAAAAGCAGTGGATAAGATCATGTATGAAGCCATGGACAACAGCCTGGTGTATGAATTTGTTGTGGACTACCTTGTGGGTGGATTTGAAAAATACCATTTCGACAAAGTACTTGATTACATCGCTGAAAACTATACTCCTGAACAATGTGAAAATGAAGAGCGTAAGTCGGACCTTCAAACCCGTTTGAAAAAATACGCTGAACTATCAGTAGGAAAACCAGCGCCGGAAATTCATACGATAGATGAAAACAACAATCCGGTTACATTAAGTGAAATTGACTCGGATAATACACTGATCATCTTCTGGGCAAGCTGGTGCTCCCATTGCAAAGACATTCTTCCTAAAATCCACAACATTTGCAAAAGCAGCATCAATCCCCGCAAAATGCAGGTATTCTCCTACTCTATCGACAACGACAATGCAGAATGGAGAAAAGTTCTTGATGAACAAAAGTTTGAATGGATCAATGCTTCCGACCTGAAGGGTTGGGACAGCCAGACAGCCATCGATTATAACATTTATGCTACTCCTACTATGTTTTTGCTGGATAAGGAAAAACATATCCTGGCTAAGCCGATCACATTTGAGGAATTGAAGGAGGCATTAATCATTGAGAACATAATTAAATAAAACTTGCTCTACCCTTACTTCTCAAAGTATATAACCACTGATCCGGCCACCATATCATGAACGGCCTTGCTTTTCTTATTGCTTCCTACTGTTAACAAAGAAAGCCACCCCAGGGAAACTTTCACAATAAATCTAATCAGGGCCAAAGGGAACA
>CAYQWA010000015.1:28817-80884 GCA_964421215.1 uncultured Bacteroidales bacterium
ATCACACGTTCCAGAATTCTGGGGTAGGTTTTATCAATCATTATAACTTAGATTAAAGATCAAGAGTGTTTACTTTAGATGTTGCTATTTCTTAAAATTAGATAAAATTACTGCAAGTCCCTTATTTTTTTCAATGATGGTTTGAAAATAAATTTGTTATAATAGGACACTGATCAAACTGATCATTTATGATAAACACTGATCTAATGGATCATAACAAATCTTAATTAATCATAAAAAATCAGTGTGCTATTTTATAGATTCAATCGATTAAAGTTATTAAAGTTACATATTATTTTTACATAGAATCATTACCTTTGGGAACATTGAAAATTTCGACAGCAAAAGTTATTGATTTCGAACAGAATCATTGCATTTTTGTTATTGATCTAAAATATTATTTATGAAGCAGCATATTTATCCCCTCCTTGTAATTGCTATTTTCCTTTCAGTTCAAAATTACAGTTCCGCTCAAAAAAAATCACCACCTGCAGATACGCTTTTATCTTCTTCAACTTTCTCAGGCTTAGCCTTCAGGAATGTTGGTCCGGCATTTATGTCAGGTAGGATCGCTGACATTGCTATTCATCCTGAAGATGAGAATACATGGTACATTGGAGTGGGCTCCGGTGGTGTATGGAAAACTGTTAACGCAGGAACTACCTGGACTCCGTTATTTGACAGGCAGGTTTCGTACTCTATCGGGTGCATAACCATTGATCCTGCCAATCCTCATGTGGTATGGGTAGGAACGGGTGAGAACATTGGTGGCCGGCATGTTGGCTATGGAGATGGTATTTATAAGAGCGAGGACGGTGGATTGTCCTGGAAAAATATGGGTTTGAAGGAGTCACAACACATTTCTAAGATAATCATCCATCCCGAAAACTCTGATATTATGTGGGTTGCCGCCCAGGGTCCATTATGGAACAAAGGAGATGAAAGAGGACTTTATAAATCAACTGACGGCGGAACAAGCTGGAATAAAACACTGGGGGATGATGAATGGATAGGCGTTACCGATATTGCTATCGACCCGAGAGATCCTGACCTGCTTTACGCAGCCACCTGGCAGCGTCATCGCAACATCGCTGCTTATATGGGCGGTGGTCCGGGTACAGGTTTACATAAATCTACAGATGGTGGAGAAACCTGGAAAAAATTAACAGGTGGGCTACCAACTTCAAACATGGGGAAGATCGGTTTGGCTATTTCTCCTCAAGAGCCCGACATCCTTTATGCAGCCATCGAGCTGGACCGAAGGACAGGAGGTGTATTTAAATCAACAAATAGGGGAGAAACATGGATCAAACAATCAGAAGCAGTTTCGGGTGCAACAGGCCCACATTATTACCAGGAATTATATGCCTGTCCTCACAACTTCGACAGAATCTATTTATGCGATGTTAGGATTCAACTATCCAAAGACGGAGGAAAAACCTTCAATCGACTAACAGAAACGCATAAACATTCTGACAACCATGCCATAGCATTTCGAAAGGATGATCCGGATTATTTACTGGTTGGTACAGATGGCGGCCTTTATGAATCCTTTGATGAAGCCCAAAACTGGCGCTACATGGCCAATCTTCCACTCACACAGTACTACAAGCTGGCAGTGGATGATGCCGAACCTTTTTACAACATATACGGCGGGACTCAGGACAATGCCACGCAAGGAGGTCCATCAATGACAGACAGCAGGCAGGGGATCCACAATGCCGACTGGTATGTTTTGTTGGGTGGTGATGGTCATCAGCCAGCCACTGAACCCGGTAATCCAAACATTGTGTATGCCCAGTCGCAGGAAGGCGAATTGCACCGCGTTGATAAAATTACCGGTGAAAAGGTGTATATAAAACCTCAACCCGGCCCTGGAGAAGATTACGAAAGGAACAACTGGGATGCTCCCATACTTGTAAGCCCCCATTCTCCAACACGCATCTATTTTGCATCACAAAGGCTCTGGAAATCAGAAAACCGGGGTGATAGCTGGGAAGCAATATCAGAAGATCTTACACGCAACCAGGAACGGATAACACTTCCTATTATGGAGAAAACCTGGAGCTGGGATTCACCATGGGACTTTAATGCCATGTCGAATTACAACACCATCACTTCTATTGCTGAATCACCTTTAAAGGAAGGTTTAATTTATATTGGAACGGATGATGGGTTAATTCAGGTTACAGAAGACGGGGGAGCTAACTGGCTAAAGATCGAGGTGGGCTCATTACCAGGAGTACCAGAAACATCGTATGTTAATGACATCAAGGCTGACCTGTTCGACGAGAACACCTTATACATCGCCCTCGACAACCATAAATTCGGAGACCTTGATCCCTATTTGCTTAAAAGTACGGATAAAGGACAATCGTGGACTTCCTTAAAAGGAGATCTTCCCGACAGAACTTTGGTATGGCGAATTGTTCAGGATCATGTTAAACCAGAATTATTGTTTGCCGCAACTGAGTTCGGAATCTATTTTACCATCGATGGTGGAAATAAATGGATCAAATTCAGCGGTGGACTTCCAACCATTCCATTCCGTGACCTGGCCATTCAGAAAAGAGAAAACGACCTTATAGGAGCATCATTCGGACGTAGCTTTTTTGTTCTGGATGACTACAGTGCCCTTCGTGATGTAAGTTTAGAAAAACTTGAAAAAGAAGCAACTTTGTTTAATACACATAAAACCTGGTGGTATGTACAAAAACAAAAGCTGGGATACAGTGAAAAGGGATCACAAGGAGCCTCTTTTTATACGGCCCCCAATCCTCCATATGGAGCTGTCTTCACTTACTACTTGAAGGACAGTTATAAAACACAAAAAGAACAAAGAAAAGAAGAGGAACAGAAATTAATAAAAGAGGATAAAAATGTGTCCTTTCCAGGTTGGGAAGCTGTAGAGTCGGAAGTCAGACAGGTTATTCCAAAGGTTCAGCTGATCGTCAAAGACCTGGAAGGAAATGTCATTCGAATAATTGATGGTCCTGTTACTAAAGGTTTTCACCGTGTAGCCTGGGATTTACGGTACTCTTCAGTTAATGCCATAAACATTAATTATAAAAATTCCGATTATGTCTACCCTGGAATATTAGCTACACCAGGTACTTATACCGTCACTCTTGTTAAAAAAAATGATGGAATCATTACAGAACTTTCCGGTCCGGAGGAATTTGAGTTAATACCTTTAAGGCAGGGTGCACTGGAAGGGTCAACTTATGAAGAATTTGCGCAATACAGGGAGGAAGTTGAACAAATCAATTCAGGAATTACAGCTTCAACATTGATCGTAAAACGATTGATCAAAAAAACAACGGGAATGCAAAAAGCATTAACAGGAAGCAGGGTTAGTAATCCAACACTTGATAGTCTTGTTCATAATGTTCAACAGGATCTGCTTGCCATGGAAGAAAAACTTTACGGCAAAAAGTCAAAAGACCAGGTAGGGGAAAAGACATTCCCTGCTTTACGAAGCAGGCTCCGCGTAGCTTCTGCCGGATGCAGAACCACTTATGGCCCCACTCCCATGCACAG
The DNA here is from genome assembly GCA_964421215.1 of uncultured Bacteroidales bacterium. Taxonomy (GTDB): domain Bacteria; phylum Bacteroidota; class Bacteroidia; order Bacteroidales; family JAADJA01; genus JAADJA01. The sequence continues at coordinate 32,358 of CAYQWA010000015.1, forward strand.
GGAAAGCCTGAACATCGTTCAAAACGAATACCGCATCTTTAAATTATCACTGGAACAAATGCAATCAGTGCGCATGCCGGCACTAGAAAGAAAACTTTGGGAGGCAGGAGCACCATGGGTTGAGGGGCAGGAGATTCCTTAAGGAGGTTTTTTAATTTCACGCAAAACTCGCAAAGAAAATTTAAAGATTACAAAGAATAAATTGAAATAGTTTGCTCTTGGCGTACTTTGCTGTTCTTATTTTTCTTTGCGTGAAACAATAACACAAACCTCTACTACAAAGAATTTATCCATTTGAATAATCTCACGACTCCAAAGATCAGTCTATCAGATCCCTGATTACCACCGATGCAGCCGTCAATCCAAAAATAGCCGGCATATAAGAAATCGTTCCCACGGTTGATTTTTTGTTGGCCTCATTCTCAGTAATGACGATGGCGTGTTTAGGAACTTTTTCCGGTGAATAAACAACTTTAAAACCTGTTCTTATCCCCCAGCCATGGAGTTTTTTTCTCACCACCTGTGCAAATTGGCAACCATAGGATTCAGAAATATCACCGGTCCTTATCTGTGAAGGATCCAGCCGGCCACCGGAGCCCATGGAACTTACAAGTGGAAGCCCCTTTTCAATGCAGTTTTTAATAAAGAATATTTTGGGTGAAAGGGTATCGATTGCATCTACAACATAATCAAATTCCCCTGATAAAATTTCGAGAATCTTTTCGTCTTTAAGGTAAATCTTAGTTGCATTAAGCTTTAAGTCTGGATTGATGTCCATAAGCCTTTCTGACATAAGTGATACCTTTGCAATACCTTCATTGTTTTTTGTTGCAAGCAGCTGTCGGTTTCGGTTGCTGGTATTGATAACATCACTATCAATAATGGTCATCTCACCCACTCCTGCCCTGCAAATGGCCTCAGCAGCATATCCGCCGACTCCTCCCAGACCCGCAATTAATACATGTTTGCCGGCAAGTTTATTAATACCATCTTTGCCAATTAATAATTCGGTTCTTGTCAACCAGTAGTTTTCTTCCATTTTTTCTATCCTATTTTCACCTTGAAAGATTCCCTTTGATCACAAAATTCAAACAGACCTCAGTTAAGCAATTCTTAAGGTATACTTAAATGGTTCACGTAAAGTTTTTAAAGAACAGCAAAGTTCGCAAAGGCATGTTCATGACCCTGGTGCTTTTCGCGGTCTTTGCAAATCCTTGTGCGAATTTTACCGGATTTTTTTTTCGAAAACTAAAGCCAGACTAATGATTCAAGTAAACCTTATCTGTGGCAAAATTATTAAATCTTAAAACAATTGATGAAATTGGTCATCATGGACAGTTTCAGGATATCTGTGTCCATACCCAAAAGGTCTTCTACTGCTTTATAGATTTCTGAAATATCATGTCCGCTGTCGTCGGTTTCCAACAGGTAAAGTTCGTCTTCGAGTTGGGTTATCACCTTGCTGGCATTTGATTCCGGATTCAATAAAGCTTTTCCAAAAGAAAGGTACATCTCATGCCTGATGAGCATATCAGCGATTTGGAGATTGTTATTAAACCCGTGAACCACCCATTCCACCGATGAATTGGAAAAGTTTTTTATCTGGACAAGTTCATTAAAGGAACGGACACAATGAATGATCAATGGTTTTTGAACCTTTTCAGCGATCTCAATATGTTTTTCAAAAACAAACTGTTGGATCTCCATAGATGTTGAGGCGAGTTTATCCAGGCCACATTCTCCAATGGCGACCACCTCTTCCATTCTGGCGGCCTTCTCGACTTTCTCCAATAATTTTCCAACTCCTTTTTCCGGGATAAACCATGGATGTAATCCAAGGCTGTAATATTTATCCTTTTTAATAGTTTCTACTTTATCGGGAAAGATACTCACAACAGAAACACAATCAGCATTGCCTTCCGTGTGTGTATGAGCGTCTATGTACTTTTCTTTCGTTAACAAAATCAGCTCTTTTTCAGGCTATAAAACTAATAATTTATCCACTAAATCCGGAACGCCGTCTCCAGCCTTTTTATTAATGGATTTAAGATTTGAAACACCTCCAACCTGAAAAGCCTTAGGATCAACATAGTACTTCGGAGCAGCAGGGCTGACATATACAATCAGGCTGGCCGCGGGATAAACAACCATTGAAGTCCCGATCACCAGGAATATATCTGCTGATGAAGCAATTTGCATAGCTGGTTCTATCATGGGTACTGATTCTCCAAACCAAACAATGTGGGGCCGTAGTTGAGATCCTTTTTCGCATTTATCACCCAACTTTAATTCCCAGTGATCCAGATCATAAATCAGGTTTGGGTCAGCGGTGCTTCTGGCTTTTTTAATTTCTCCATGTAAATGCAGGATGTTACTTGATCCCGCCCTTTCATGAAGGTCATCTACATTTTGCGTAATGATTTGCACATCGTATTTATCTTCAAGACGAACAAGGGCTTTGTGTCCCGGATTAGGTTTTGCATCAAACACAATCTTCCGTCGCCAGTTGTAAAAATCCAGCACAAGCTCCGGATCCCGTGCCCATGCATTCGGGCTGGCAAGATCTTCAAAACGGTATTTGTTCCATAAACCATCACCATCCCTGAATGTTTGAATACCACTTTCGGCACTAATCCCTGCTCCAGTTAAGACAACTATTTTTTTCATAATTAAGATTTGACTTTACTAAAATACAAAAAGGCATCCAAATGAATGCCTTCTTAATATTATAAAGCCCTGGATTTTCCTTAAATCACATTTTACAGCAACCTGGTAAAGCCAGTTAATTTCACAATTTAAAAGATCTTCATTCCATCCAGCACCTTCATTACCTTTTTAACGGCGGTAGCTGAATCGACCAGAAGTTTTTTCTCATCTTTGTTTAGGTCAATTTCAATTATTTCAGTGATCCCGGTTTTTCCTAATTTAACGGGCACACCCATATAAATGTCCTTCAAACCGTACTCTCCTTGCAACCATGCACATACAGGGAAGATCCTTCGTTGGTCATCAACGATAGCTTCAACCATTTGTGCGGCAGCAGCTCCAGGCGCGTACCAGGCAGAAGTACCCATAAGGTTTACCAGTTCACCACCACCAAACCGTGTACGTTCAACAATCTTATCCATCTCATCTTTGCCCAGTAATTCAGTAATCGGAATACCATTAACAGATGTGTACCTTGGTAAAGGAACCATAGTATCGCCATGCCCACCAAGTGATAATGAAAGAATATCTTTTGGAGAACAATCCAGTGCACTGGCAATAAATGCACGGTACCTGGCTGTATCCAATTCACCTGCCATACCAAATACCTTTGTGGAAGGTTTGTTGGAAGCGAGGTATGAAACATAGGTCATTACATCCAGGGGATTAGAAACAATAATAATGATGGCATCGGGCGAGTACTTGATTGCTTTTTCAGTTACCTCTTTTACAATCCCTGCATTTGTTTTGATCAAATCGTCGCGTGACATTCCAGGCTTACGAGGCACACCGGAAGTAATTACTATAACTCCTGAACCTTTGGTTTTAAGGTAGTCATTAGTAACACCGGTAACCCGTGTATTAAAGTTTAATATTGAGGAGGTTTGCCAGATGTCGAGGGCTTTTCCTTCAGCAACACCTTCTTTTACATCTACCATTACTACTTCCCTGGCGAGGTCTTTCATTGCGATAACATTAGCACATGTAGCACCAACATTACCGGCACCAATTACGGTAATTTTATCCATAGTACATTTAATTTTTTTGTTAGTTGATTTTTTGCTCACAAATTGGGATCTATACGACAAAAGTAATCCATACAGTTTATTTATCAAAATGAATCCTTATTTCTTGATAATTTGGAAACAATTTTAAATTGCAGAAAATATTTTGTACTTTGCTGGTCATGATATTTGTTGAATTGGTGAATTTTGAATTATGGATATAAATCGCAAAAAGGTTGCATTGCTGTTAGGACTTTTCCTTTTGTTTTCTGGTCAGCTTCTCTCACAGGAAGGGAATGTTGTTATTGTCATCATCGACGGAGCCAGATACACTGAGACTTTTGGTGATCAAACAAGGCAGTACGTTCCATTTATGTCTGACATAGCGGAGGAAGGATCGCTCATTGAAGAATTTCACAACGATTCAACTACATATACCTCCCGCGCTATACCCGCACTGTGGTGTGGAACCTGGACAGATGTTATCGATACTGTATATAATGGATCAAGTACTAAATACGCTAAGAAACCCACACTATTTGAATACTTCAGAAAACAAACAGGTTCACCTGCCAGCAATTGTTACTATGTGCTGCCTTATATCGAAAATCTTTGGCTGCCCAGTTTTGACCCCGACTATGGGCCTGAATACTGGCCAGAGTTTCATAGTGTGGGTAATTCGGATGAGGATGTATGTAATGAGACAACTTTTATAATAAATAATATCCATCCGCAGTTATTGGTTGTATACCTGGCCGACGTAGACCATGGAGGACATAGCGGAAACTGGTATAATTACACAAAATCTATAGAAATTGCCGATAGTATTGTCGGTGTTATCTGGAATACGATACAGGCTAATCCTTTTTATGCAGACAATACAACGCTTATTGTAACCAATGATCATGGCAGGCATGATAACCAACATGGAGGTTTCCAGGGACATGGTTGCGGATGCAACGGATGCCGTCATATTATGTTCCTTGCAGCAGGAAAAGGAATTAAATCAAATTTCGTTTATAACCAATACCGACGGATTCCAGATATGGCTGTAACTGCTTGTGAATTGCTGGGCATAGAACCGGAAAAAGCAACAGGAGAAGTAATGACAGAGATATTGAATCCCTCTTCGTCCAACAAGTATAATCCCGGTCAAAATAGTGATCCTGATCCTTTTATTTACCCAAACCCATTTGAAGAGGTTGTCCGATTTAATATTGATTTGTCGGAGCCAACAAGTGTGAACCTGACCATATTCGATCTGAAAGGTAAAGAAGTCTATACCCTTAAAAGGGAATATAGAAGCGGGGGAAAGCAAGAGATCATCTGGTTAGGAAAGGATAACAAGGAACAAAATGTAAAGCCTGGAATCTACCCCTATTCATTGTTCATTAATGATAGAATTATGAATGGGAAACTGATAAAAACTTCTAAATAGAATTATTGATTGTTGAACTTTAAAAATAATATACAATGAATTACGGCGCAAGAAATCAGATCAAAGCAACTGTTAAAACAGTAAAAAAAGGAACCATTATGTCACTGGTTAAATTTGATGTGACCCAGGCTGCAGAAATGGCTTCAGTACTTACCATTGAATCATGTGAAAGCCTGGACTTAAAACCTGGTGATGAAGTAAAGCTGATTGTAAAAGCAATTCATGTTTTACCGGTAAAGGAGTAAGAATTTGTTAATGGTTTTGCGTTAACTGTTTTTAGTTAAAACCGCCAATAACTTTTGCTCCCATCTCATTAAAATCAATACCATCAAAATTACCTGAGCTCATCAGCAGCAGGTTTTTGTTTTGCCAATTGACTTTTAAGAGGTCCTGCTGCAGCCTGGTTGAGTCAGTGTATACTTCAATATCCGGATTTTGAAAGGCCTGTTTAACCTGATCCTTGGTAATTTCCGGTAATCGTTTTAGTTTAATGGTGTGCGGATTAAAATAAACTATTGCTATATCCGCATTATCGAGGCACCCTTTATAGTGAGGCAGAAACTTCTCACTCAGGCTGCTATAAGTGTGTAATTCAATGCAGGCAACCAACTGACGATCTACAAATTGTTTCTTTACTGCATTTGTTGTCGCCACAAGTTTTGAAGGAGAATGTGCAAAATCTTTAAATACGGTGGTTGATTCATTTTCTGCGACAATCTCAAGTCGCTTGGATGCGCCGGAAAAGGATTGAATGGCCTTGTAGAATTCCTGATTAGAAATTCCGAGCTGGTTACAAACCAGTCGGGCACCGTTAAGGTTCATCAGGTTATGATCGCCGAAAATTTTTAACGGAATTTTTTCTTGTTTATGAAGGATATTGGTAATCCCATTAACGATTTCATGATCCGGAATAGAATAAGGAAAATTCTTAATTCCACTCCTGTGTTCTTCACCAATTTTTTTCACTTCAGGATCTGCATCGCAATAGATCAATGAACCATTTTTTGTTAGCAGATTTGCAAAAATGCGAAACTGGTCAACATAGTTCTCAAAAGTGGGGAAAACATTGATATGGTCCCAAGCAATACCACTGATCAGTGCAATATCAGGTTTATAAAGGTGAAACTTGGGTCTCCGGTCAAGAGGACTGGTCAGGTATTCATCTCCCTCCAGAACCACAATAGGTGCATCCGGAGTAATTTTCACCATCACTTCAAAACCTTCCAGTTGAGCTCCCACCATGTAATCACATTCAATATTGAGGTATTGCAATACATGCAGTATCATTGAAGTTATGGTAGTTTTTCCATGGCTACCACCAATAACCACCCTCTTTTTATTTTTTGCCTGTTCATAAAGGTATTCAGGATAGGAATAAATCTTCAGGCCCATCTCTTTCGCCTTTATAAGTTCAGGATTATCTTCCTTTGCATGCATTCCAAGGATAATGGCATCAAGATCAGGTGAGATGTTAGTCTCATACCATCCTTCTCTGTCGGGCAAAATTCCGTACTTTGTTAAACGTGACCGGGAGGGTTCAAATATTTCATCATCCGATCCGCTAACCTCATATCCCTTTTTGGCCAGTGCAATGGCCAGGTTGTGCATGGCACTGCCTCCGATAGCAATGAAATGTACTTTCATAGGTTGAATTATATCAGCCAAAATTAATTTATAATCGATTATTTTGTTAATTTTCGCAGCTTAAATACCAACATAGCACAGTTAGTATTTATTCTAATTTTCTGAGAAAAATTGAGACACATGAAAATATATCCCATAATTACAGAAAACTGGAAAATGGATGGTGGTGTAGCTTTTGGAGTTGTACCTCAGTCCATCTGGAAAAAATTGATCGAACCAGATGAAAACAACCTGGTAAACATTACAACTCGTTGCCTGCTTGTGGATGATGGAGAACGAAGGATCCTTTTTGATGCGGGGATGGGAAAAAAACAGTCTGACAAATATTATGGATTTCGTTATCTATTCGGAGAAGAAAACCTTGAACAGTCTTTGAAATCTTATGGGTATGCACCTGATGATATTACTGATGTGGTCTTTACCCACTTGCATGATGATCATTGTGGTGGAGCAGTGAAACTTGATGAAGAAGGAAACCCAGAACTTGTTTTCAAAAATGCCATGCATTATTGTTCTAAAGAACAGTGGACATGGGCAAATAATCCTAACAAACGGGAGATTGGTTCATTTTTCAAGATCAATTTTACACCCCTTAAGGAGGCAGGCAAAATGACATTAATTGAAGAAGAAGGTGATTTTACTGAATCCATTTCTTTCAGAATGATGAACGGCCATACTCAAGGACTTATCATCCCGGTCATAAGAAATAATGATGACGTATTTGTTTTTATGACGGATTTAATACCATCTTCAGCAAACATTCCAATTCCATTCATTGCAAGTGTTGACATTCAGCCTCTGGAAGCACTGAAGGAAAAAGAAATGTTTTTAACAGAAGCTGCAGACAATGGATATTACCTGATATTCCAGCATGATTATTATGTGGAATGTTGCAGTGTTACCCGTACTGAAAAAGGTGTAAGGATGCATAAAGAATGTAAAATCAAAGAAATCATGATGAATTAGCGTTCAGGAGGTTCAGCTGTTTATAAGTCTGCATGAATTTCCGACAACACTATATTTTTTAGTTTAAATTTGCAACCGATTATGCATAAGGATCAAATACAAGAACTGAACAATCGGTTCGAAGGGAAAGATACTGGTGAAGTATTGAACTATTTCCTTAAAGAATTTAAGGGCAATATAACATTTGCCTCCAGCCTTGGAGCTGAAGACCAGGTATTGACCCATTATATCGTTTCCATTGCACCGGATACTAAAATATTCACTCTGGATACCGGCCGTCTTTTCCCGGAAACGTATGAATTGATCGAAAGAACCAATAGCAGGTACCATATCAAAATGGATGTTTTATTCCCTGATTTTGAAAAGGTGGAAAGCATGGTTAAAAAATGGGGCATCAATCTTTTCTACGAAAGTGTGGAGAACAGGAAATTGTGTTGCCAGGTTCGTAAGATCCAACCTCTTCACCGTGCACTGGAAGCTTTTGATGTCTGGATTACAGGATTAAGGAAAAGCCAGTCGGTAACAAGGAATGATAATGCACTTGTTGAACTGGATGCAAACAACCATGGTCGGGTAAAGATCAATCCATTAATTAATTGGACGGAAGACCAGATCTGGGCATTTATCAAAGAAAACAACATACCGTATAATAAATTACATGACACTGGTTTCCCAAGCATTGGATGCCAACCATGCACACGTGCCATCGGTGCTGATGAAGACTTACGTGCCGGCCGTTGGTGGTGGGAATTACCTGAGCATAAGGAGTGTGGGTTGCATCAGAGGTAATTCAACGTTCGATGTTCGAAGCCTGTCCTCCAACCGGCGGATTCCGAGTTCAAAGTTTTGGGTTCTGGGTTGTTGCCAGCTTTTCTTCGTTCAAATTTCAAATCTTTTCAGGAAAATAGACCAAAGTCGATCAGTATTTTATTGAGTCTTCACTCCAGTCAGAACGACATGGATTTAAATTGTATGTATATAAAACCTATGGTCATTCCGATTCGCCCGTTGGCGGGTCGGAATCTGTTTCCACTAACAGAAGTTAAGAAGCAGAAACAAAAAAACATTGTATGCCTCAACACACAATGTTTTTATAAGCTGCAAGCCTAAGTACTAAACAATAAGTACTAAGTACTATTCAATAATCATATTCCACCCAAACTTATCCTCTATCTGACCTTCCTGAATTCCTTTGAGGGTATTGTAGAGTTTTGTTGAGATAGGTCCGGCATCCTCGTTATTTCTATAAATATATTCCTGTCCGGTTTCGCGGTCAACTATTCTTCCAATGGGTGAAATTACAGCTGCTGTGCCGCAAGCACCGGCCTCTTCAAAGCCGGCAAGCTCTTCTACCAGAACATGCCTGCGCTCCACTGTAAGTCCCATATCTTCAGCAAGTGTCCTTAAACTCATGTTGGTAATGGAAGGAAGAATAGTTTTTGAATCCGGTGTAATGTATTTGTCACCTTTTATACCAAAGAAGTTTGCAGGACCAGCTTCATCGATGTATTTGTTTTCTTTGGCATCAACGAACATCACGGTTGAGAAGCCTTCACTTTTTGCCCTGTCGGCAGGTTTCAGACTGGCTGCATAATTACCGCCAACTTTGATGTGTCCAGTACCATGAGGTGCTGTACGGTCATAATCCCGAACGATCTGGACATTTACCGGTTTAAATCCTTCTTTAAAATAAGGACCTACCGGACCGGCGAAAATCATAAACATATATTCTTCAGCAGGTTTAACACCTACCTGCGGTCCTGAACCAATGGTTAAAGGACGAAGATAAAGAGCAGCACCCAATCCCGGAGGCGGAATGAATTTCTCATTGAGTTTGATCACTTTGATCATCATCTCCTTAAACAATTCAAGTGGCGGCTCAGCCATCATAATGCCTTCACAGGAACGTTGCATTCGTTTAGCATTTTCTTCCCACCTGAAAACCCTGATTTTTCCATCTTTACCACGAAATACCTTCATGCCCTCAAAACATTCCTGTCCATAATGAAGAGCAGTGGCCGCGATATGAATATTCACATACTCAGATGATGAAACTTCGACCTCACCCCACTTTCCATTCCTGTAATAACAGCGTACGTTGTAATCCGTTTTAAAATAACCGAAAGGTAATCCTCCCCAGTCAATATTTTCCATGTATAATATTTTTTAAAACTATTTGAAAATAATGTAATCTTTATTGCTATTCTTCCGTATGAATAGACGGGCTAATTTAAAAATAATATTAGTTTATAATTAATTAACATAGATACTTTTATTTTACAAAGAACAGATTGCATTGATTATCAGATTATTTAAATGCCAACTTTTATTTTCTGGAGTGCAATTTAAATTCACTATAAATTAAATGGATAAAGAGAAGATATTTACAGAAGTAGAAAACGATAATTATATTTCAGGAATTTATAATTATTGTGACAGGTGGTGTGAACGTTGCACTTTTTCAACACAATGTATGTCGTATAGGCTGGAACAGGAAGAAAATGAAGAATATGAAAGCCGGTTCATGGAAAATCAGCAATTCTGGAACAAATTATCCGAAACATTTAAGCTGACTAAAGAGTTGTTGCATGAAGCTGCTGCGGAACAAAACATCAACCTGGATGACCTGGATACAACCAATGGTGATCAGATTCATGAAAAAAGCCATGCCTATGCTGAAGGCCATCCATTGGCTAAAATAGCCAGAAAATACAGCAATATTGTATCAGGTTGGTTCAGTGAAGCAAGTCATTTATTCACAATGAATTTTGATGAACACAACAAGAGTTTAACCATCAATCCGGTTAACCCTACGGCCAATATTAATATTGATGAGATTGAAGATGCCATTTCAGTAATCAGGTGGTATCAATTTCAAATCTCCGTAAAACTCATGAGGGCATTGAACGGAGTAATCATGGAGGAAGGAGATGAATTATGGAGGGACGAAAGAAGGGATTCAGACGGTTCAGCAAAAGTTTCACTTCTTGGAATTGACCATTCACTGGCTGCCTGGGGATGTCTTTTAAACAGTTATCCCACTGAAGAAAATACCATTCTCGACATGCTTGTTTTGCTAGAAAAACTCAGGAAAGATATAGAGAAAGAATTTCCAAATGCAAGAGCATTTATCCGACCGGGATTTGATGAATAGATTAGATTGGTCATTAGCTATTGGCTGTTAGCTGTTAGTCCAGAACTCCATGTTCTTTACTTAATCACTCCAGAACCTATCAACTCCTCTCCCTTATACCATGCTGCAAACTGCCCGGAGGTTATCCCCCGTTGTTCACTTTCAAAAACAATGTAGATTCCATCTTCCTCACTAAAAATTTTTGCTTCCTGAAGTTCCTGGCGGTACCTTATCCTGACCAAATAATTTCCGGTTTCTCCATTTTTTAACTGAAGGTCCGGCCTTATCCAGTGAATGTCATTTTTGGGAATAAATAATCCTTTGCGATAAAGGCCCGGGTGCTTTTTACCCAGTCCTACATAGATCACATTCTTTTCAATATCTGTTGAGATTACGAATAATGGTTCAGGTGTTCCACCTACATCCAGACCTTTACGCTGTCCGATTGTAAAAAAATGGGCTCCATTATGCTCACCAACGACTTTTCCATTTTCAGGCCTGTACTTTCTTTCAGAACAAAGCAACTCCAATTGATCCTTTTGGTTGCTTAGATCGTTTGATATTGTCGCTTCATCAGGAACTCCTTTCTTCGGAATTTCAATGATCTTTCCTTTTTTTGGTTTTAACTTTTGCTGAAGAAATGTCGGCAGGTCAACCTTCCCAACAAAGCAGATACCTTGGGAGTCCTTCTTTTCAGCTGAGGCAAGGTCAAGCTCTTTGGCTATTTCCCGCACCCTGGGTTTTACAATATCACCAACCGGAAACAATGCCTTCTTTAACTGATCCTGCGACAATTGACATAAAAAGTAGCTCTGGTCTTTGTTAGGATCTGTTCCGGCTAACAAGCGGTAGTATGTTTTTCCTTCCTGTGTTATTTCTTCTTTCCGGCAATAGTGGCCTGTGGCGAAATAGTCGGCGCCAATTTCGTTGACTTTCTTTATAAAAACATCAAATTTGATCTCCCGGTTGCATAAAACATCAGGATTGGGAGTTCTTCCCTTCTCATATTCATTGAACATATAATCGGCCACATTTTTCAAATAGTCATCACTTGAGTCAACCACATGCAAAGGGATGTCCAGTTTTTTTGCAACAAGTCGCGCAATAATGATATCCTCTTCCCAGGAACAATCTCCCCGTAAAGTGACACTACTGTCCTTCCAGTTAATCATAAACAATCCTTCCACCTCATATCCTTGTTCCTTCAAAAGATATGCAGCCACACTGGAGTCAACGCCCCCCGACAAACCGATTACAACTTTCTTGTTCAATTTTTTATTCAAATTTTCTACCTGATCGTACTGTTTAGGCGGGCAAAATTATAAAAAAAAGAGATGGCCTCTTTCTGACACCATCTCTTTATGTTTGATCAAGTTGTCCTTAAATTAGCGACTACTCGTATATAGGTTCCACGCCCAGATTATGCATGGTAAATGCCCATTCATCAGCATATTCCTCAATGATCTTTGAAGTTGGTTTGCCTCCACCGTGTCCGGCTTTAACATCGATACGGATAAGCACTGGATTTTCTCCGGTATGCATTTCCTGTAAAGTTGCTGCAAACTTAAAGCTGTGTGCAGGTACTACCCTGTCATCATGATCAGCAGTAGTGATCATAGTTGCAGGATATTCTACACCAGGCTTTAAAGTATGTAATGGAGAATAACCGTAAAGGTATTTGAACATTTCTTCGGATTCTTCACTACTGCCATAATCTGATGCCCATGCCCAACCGATGGTAAACTTATGATATCGGAGCATATCCATAACACCCACAGCGGGAAGTGCTACTTTAAAGAGATCAGGGCGCTGGATCATACAAGCACCAACTAATAGCCCACCGTTAGAACCTCCTGCGATGGCAATCTTCTCAGGAGAAGTGTATTTTTCTGCTACAAGATATTCTGCAGCAGCAATAAAATCGTCGAATACATTTTGCTTTTGGAGTTTGGTTCCTGCTTCATGCCACTCTTCACCATATTCACCGCCGCCTCTGAGGTTAGCCATGGCGAATACAAATCCGTTTTCAAGTAAAATCAGCCTACCCAGACTAAAACTCGGTGTGAGTGAGATGTTAAACCCCCCATATCCATATAGATAAACAGGATTAGTACCATCCAGCTCAATACCTTTCTTATACACCAGGAACATAGGAACTTTGGTGCCATCCTTGCTGGTATAAAATACCTGCTTGGTGTCAAATGCATCTACATCAAAATCTATTTCTGAACGTGTATAAACTTCTGATACATTTGTTGAGATGTCGTATTTATAAACTGCCGAAGGAAAAGTAAATGAAGTGTATGAGAAAAAGGCTTCATTCTCCTCTTTTTTCCCGCTTAATCCTGAGAGGCTTCCAATTCCGGGAACTTTAAGGTCTTCGATATAATTGCCTTCATAATCATAGATATAGGCAACACTTGTTGCATCTTTCATATATTCTGCAACAATTTTTCCACCAATGAGGGAAATGCTCTGCAACACCTCTTCCTTTTCAGGAATAATTGTTTTCCAGTTTTCTTTAGCAGGATTGGCAGGATCCACTAACACGAGCTGCCATTTGGGTGATCCGTCATTAGTTTTTATCAGCAATTCATCACCCAGGTTATCAATTACATTGTATTCATTCTCAAAATCGTCAATGATCACTATAAAATCGTTCTGTGAATCATCAAGTTTTTTTACTTTCAACGAGTTTCCACTGGTTCCTTCAGATTCACTCAGATAGACAAAAGATTCGTCTTCTGTAGTTCCGGCGTAGCAATTCCTTAGGGGGAAATCCGGGTTTTCATGGATTAATACGTCTTCATCCTGTGAAGTGCCCAGTTTATGAAAATATACCTTGTGGTATTCATTTTTAGCTTTAAGTTCATCTCCGTCTTCCGGTGCATCATATCGGCTATAGAAAAATCCGTCATCTTTCCAGGACATTCCTGAAAATTTAATCCATTCCAGATGATCCTCCAGTTTTTCAAGGGTTTCAACATCCATCACAAAAATTTCGCTCCAGTCGGAACCTGACTTTGAAATGCTGTAAGCCATGTATTTGCCTTCTTTGTCGAATCCTAATCCGGCAAGGGCAACTGTTCCGTCTTCGGAGAAAGTGTTTGGATCAAGAAAAACCTCGGGTTCAGCATCCAGTGATGTTCGTTTATACATCACATACTGATTTTGCATCCCGTCATTCTTAAAGAAGAAATAATTATCTCCCTGCTTAAATGGGGTACCGTACTTTGGGTAATCCCAGATCTGTTCTAGCCTCTGTTTGATCTTGTCCCTGAAAGGGATCTGTTCAAGGTATCCAAAAGTTACCTTGTTTTGAGCTGTTACCCATTCTGCAGTTTCCTGTGAATTATCGTCCTCAAGCCAGCGGTAAGGATCCGCAACCTCTGTTCCGAAGTAATCATCCACCTGTTCTACTTTAGTGGTTACCGGGTAAGGATCGGTTGTAATTTTCGCCATTTTCGTTTGTTGGTCGCAACTTGCCATAATTAAAATCGCAAATAAAAGAATTAAGTAGATTGACCGTTTCATGTTAAATTGTTTTTAAGATTGATTTTTAAATACTAATGTTATCTATTTTATTGAATAGAATTCCATCACTATAAACTGTATTTACATAAAATAAACATAATTTTGCAGCTAAATTAAGCATTCTTACAGATTGAAATAATATAAAATAACAATGAGCAAAAAAATCCAATCAACAACGATTTACAAGTATGATTTAGCGGGTTCAGGTTCAAACAAGCCCAAAGGAATTAAGTATAGTTACATTGAATTTAACAAGGACGGAAATCAAACACTTGAAATCAGGTACAATGCCGATGGTGAAGTTGAAGAAAAATATGTCAATAAATTTGATGAGGAAGGCAGGTTACATGAGGAGTTCACATACCTGAACGATGAAGACATTGCTGAGCACAAATCCTACAAACGGAATGATAAAGGGGAGATCACCAATGCCTACAAACATTACCAGGATGGGGATAAAGACACAATTCATTATAACCGGGATGCTGAAGGCAAATTGATTGAGAAAATAACCATTGACTCCTACAATGAAGAAGAAGCCAGAGAGATCATCGATTATGTAAAAGATAAAGTAAAACAACGGAAAGTTTATGAATACGATGAATTGATGCTGGATGAATCCTATGATTATGATGAGGAGGGTAATATCGTTGAGCATTCAAAATGGACCATTGAACAGGAGGATTCAAAATTCTTCAACAAATTTGACTCAAAAGGCAACCTGGTAAAAACGCTCAGGTATAATCTCAAGGACGAATTAAAGGCAAAAACAGAATATTTCTTTGAAAACGAAAAGCTGGTTCAAATCATTGAAGAAAACCAGCTTGGCAAAAACACTACGAAGCTGGAATATGATGAAAATGGTAATCCGGTCTTACAAACGGAGACAAACCAGGAGGGTGAAGTTAACAACGAAGCCAAACGTAAATTCAACGAAAATAATGAAGTTGTAGAGACTGAAGTGGTGATTGATTTCCACGGAAACAGAGTAAACCAACACTACATTTTAAAGTATGATTACGAACACTTTGATTAACAACAACTTACGAGATAACTCAAATTGAGACAGCCAATAAAATTGAGACAATATTTTCTTAATTTTTTCGTTTAATTTTCATCAGGGCATTTCCTTAATTTTTTTACAAAAAATATTTGAATTTTCCTATTGATATTTAACAACAGAATGTTAATAAAAACATTGATTTTAAAGCTGTTTCGTAGCGATAAAGTCCCTACATTTAATTAATTTTGCATCCTTAAATTTGACATAAAATTTGTTGATATGACGACTGAAGAAAAAAACAACATAGCTCGTAAGAATTATAACGAAAACAACATTCAGGTACTTGAAGGCCTTGAAGCGGTTAGGAAAAGGCCGGCTATGTATATTGGCGATGTTAGTACACGTGGATTACACCATCTTGTTTATGAAGTGGTAGACAATTCCATTGATGAATCCCTTGCCGGTTACTGTGATGAAATAAAAGTTACTATCCATGAGGATAACTCTATTTCTGTTATTGATAATGGGAGGGGAATTCCTACTGGTATGCACGAAAAAGAAAACAGATCGGCATTGGAGGTTGTCATGACCGTATTGCATGCCGGTGGTAAATTTGATAAAGGATCCTACAAAGTTTCTGGTGGTTTGCATGGTGTTGGGGTATCATGTGTTAACGGCCTTTCAAATGTCCTTAAGGCAACTATTCACCGGGAAGGAAAAGTATTCTTTCAACAATACGAAAAGGGGAATCCTGTAGAAGATGTTAAGGTTATCGGTGAATCGGATAAAACCGGTACCATCATCCACTTTATACCTGATGATACCATATTCACAGAAACAGTTTACAACTATGATATTTTAGCATCCAGGTTGCGAGAACTTGCTTTTCTTAACAAAGGCATCAAACTTTCACTTACCGATGAAAGAGAAAAAAATGAAAATGAAGAGTTCATGTCAGACTCATATTTTTCTGAACAAGGATTGCTCGACTTTATCAATTATCTTGACGCAACTCGTGAAAAACTGATGAGCAACGCTATTTCAATGGAAGGTGAAAAAAATGACATCCCAGTCGAAATAGCTATGCAGTATAATACATCTTTTTCTGAAAACCTGCACTCCTATGTGAATAACATCAATACACACGAAGGGGGAACACATCTTTCCGGATTCAGAAGAGGATTAACCAGGACTTTAAAATCCTATGCTGAAAAGTCGGGGATGACAGCCAAGCTCAAGTTCGACATCAGCGGGGATGACTTTCGTGAAGGACTAACAGCCATTATCTCTGTTAAAGTGGCAGAGCCGCAGTTTGAAGGCCAAACAAAAACGAAACTGGGTAACTCTGAAGTTATGGGTGCAGTTGACCAGATGGTGAGCGAACACCTTTCAAATTACCTTGAAGAAAATCCAAAGGAGGCAAAAACAATCGTAAACAAAGTGATCCTTGCTGCAACAGCACGCCATGCAGCACGAAAAGCACGTGAACTCGTTCAACGGAAAAATGTTCTTTCAACAACTGGCTTACCAGGAAAACTTGCCGACTGCTCTGAAAAAGATCCTGCTTTGTGTGAAATTTACCTTGTGGAGGGAGATTCCGCGGGTGGAACTGCAAAACAAGGCCGTGACAGGAAGTTCCAGGCTATTTTACCATTACGTGGTAAAATCCTGAATGTAGAAAAGGCCATGCAACATAAGATCTTTGAAAACGAGGAGATCAGGAACATGTTTACGGCCCTGGGAATTACCATCGGAACAGAAGAAGACAGTAAAGCGCTTAACCTGGAAAAACTGAGGTACCACAAAATTATCATCATGACGGATGCTGATGTGGATGGAAGCCATATCGCTACATTACTCCTTACCTTTTTCTACAGGTACATGAAAGATCTTATTGAAAGTGGATATGTCTATATCGCAACTCCTCCCTTTTATCTTATTAAAAAAGGCAGTAAATCAAGGTATTGCTGGACAGAAGAGGAGCGAAATGAAACCGTTAAGGAGTTTTCAGATAATGGCATCGAAAAAGGAATTCATATCCAAAGGTACAAAGGTCTTGGTGAAATGAACGCAGAACAACTTTGGAGTACCACCATGGATCCGGCTCATCGTATTCTCAGGCAAGCCACGATTGAAAATGGCGCTGAAGCAGACAGGACTTTCTCAATGCTTATGGGTGATGAAGTTCCTCCAAGACGTGAATTTATAGAGAAAAATGCAAAATACGCAAACATTGATGCATAAAAGTAAATAGGTGTTGACGCACCCAAAGCAACCGGTAAAAACCGGTTGCTTTTTTTATTCTATCAAACCAACCTGAAAAAGTCCGAGTCGAAAATTGATTTCCTTCCTTCTTCATGAATTTCTGGTTTAAAATCAAGATCAGTTCATGTCTTTTGGGAATGTTTTCCAAATTTGGAATAATTTTCTCTAAGTAAACCTCTGTTAAGTCACTCTAATATTGGGAAATATATACAATCCTGTCAAATAGGACAATAACTGTTTAAATTAATATGTAACAAACAGTTAGGCAATTTCGTAATAGACTTTAAAATTCTCTTATTGAATAGATAACTTTTGACAAATCATTACCCGATACATCATGTTAAACCGAAAACAATTCAGGTATTGCAAGGTAAAACCGGGAAAAAGTTATTTTTCTCAATTTGGGAAAAAGCTAAAATTGTTGTAAATTCGAAACAAATATTCAACTAGATGAATTCATTTAAAATCTTTGTTGTTGAAGATGATCCTCTATATGGTGAGATGTTGAAATACCATTTGTCCCTTAATCCGGACAATGAAGTATTGAAATTTGAGACCGGTGCGGAATGCGTTAAAAACCTTCATCAGGGTCCTTCATTAATCTCGCTCGATTATTCTTTGCCTGATATGTCAGGATTTGAAGTAATCAAAAAAGTGAAGGAATACAATGCAGATATACCCATTGTTGTAGTATCAGGACAGGAAGATGTTGCTACAGCAGTCAGATTACTGAAAGACGGTGCCTACGACTATTTCGTTAAGGATGAGGATACAAAGGAACGTCTTTGGAATACCATTAAGAACATTAAAGAACGAAATGAACTGAAAGAAGAGATCAATGTTCTTAAAGAAGAAATCGGTAAAAAATATGAATTCAAAAAAATAATTCGGGGAAACAGCCCTGCAATTCAGCAAATATTTAGACTAATTGAGAAAGCTACCCTTACGAACATAACCGTCTCAATTTATGGAGAAACAGGCACTGGTAAAGAACTGGTGGCCAAGGCCATCCATTACAATTCTGTACGTTCGAAATATTCATTTGTGCCAATAAACGTAACGGCTATTCCAAGTGAGCTTATTGAAAGTGAGTTTTTCGGGCATGAAAAAGGAGCATTTACCGGTGCTAATTCCAGAAAAATTGGTAAATTTGAAGTTGCCAATAAAGGAACTATTTTCCTGGATGAAATCGGGGAAATGGATATGAACATGCAGGCCAAGCTCCTCAGGGTTATACAGGAAAAGGAATTAACCCGTGTGGGAGGGACTTCTTCTATTAAGTTTGACGCCCGGGTGGTGGTTGCAACCTACCGTAATCTTGCAAAAGAAGTTCAAAAAGGGAATTTCAGGGAAGACCTCTATTATCGACTACTTGGCTTGCCTATTGAGATTCCGCCACTCAGGTACAGGGGAAACGACATCCTGATCCTGGCAAAATTTTTTGTGGATGATTTTTGTAAAGAAAACAATCTTCCAAAACTGGAGATCTCATCCAAAGCACAGGAGAAGCTTCTAAAATACACTTTTCCTGGTAACGTAAGGGAATTAAAAGCAGTAATGGAATTATCATGTGTTATGACTAATTCCAACCAGATTGAAGAAGATCACATTACATATAATTCAACCAATGCGAAAAGCGACTTTCTGCTTGATGAAGATACTTTGCAGGGCTATGTCAGAAAAATCGTCAAGTACTACTTGCAGAAGTACAACAACAACGTAATGGTAGTTGCCAAAAAGCTTGATATCGGTAAATCAACAATTTACCGAATGATTAAAAACAATGAAATTTGATTTATAAACAAAGGGCTGTTAAAAGATAATTTGAGGTGCCCGGTATAACACAGTTTTATGTTGTATTTTCCATATTTAAAATCAAATATTTCAAATAGAGAAAATCAGCTAAACTAAACACTTATAAAACAACGATTTACACAAGTGGTACAAAACTTGCTAAATGGACTAAACATAATTCAATTATTTCATAATCCTCCTAAAAATAATATAAATGGATTCTAAAAAACTTTTTGATCTGACTAACTTAAACGAAATGCTTGGTGGCGATAAAAAGGCAATTCTTCAGATGGTAAAAATATTTCTCCAGGCAACTCCTGAAAGTTTAAACGAATTGAATAAATGCTATAAAAAAGATGATCTGCAAGGTGTAAGTAAGCTTGCACATAGATTGAAATCATCTGTTGACATATTTGCAATTCAGGATATAAAACAAGATATACGACGGCTTGAGAACAATACACGTGACAACATCAACCTTGATGAAGTTCCGGAATTGGTTGAAAAACTTAATGATGTGTTGAGCAAAGCTATTGCTCAGGTAGAAGAAGAAAAAGTTATAATGAATAAAAATTTATACCAAAACGAAAACGCAGAAAAGGCATAAGCTTACAATGGGATATTCCCATGCTTTTTAGGAGGATTCGACTTTGACTTGTTCTGTGTCATATCCAAAGCTTGTGCGATTTTAAACCTTGTTTGTTTCGGATAAATAATCTCATCAACATATCCTAATGCTGCTGCTTTATATGGGCTGGCAAAAGTTTTCTTATACTCTTCAACTGCTTTTTTCTTGTCCTTGTCATTCAGCTTGTCTCTGAATATGATATTTACTGCACCTTCAGGTCCCATCACGGCAATCTCTGAAGTAGGATACGCATAATTAACATCTGCACCGATGTGTTTGCTCGACATAACATCATAAGCACCTCCGTAAGCTTTTCTGGTGATTACGGTAATCTTAGGAACTGTTGCCTCAGCAAAGGCGTAAAGTAATTTAGCTCCATGTTTAATTATACCACCAAACTCCTGTGCTGTTCCCGGTAAAAATCCCGGCACATCAACAAATGTTACAAGTGGAATATTAAATGCATCACAGAATCTTACAAATCTCGCCCCTTTTACTGATGAATTGATATCCAGAACTCCTGCAAGGTTAGCAGGTTGATTGGCAACAATACCCACAGACCGTCCACCAAACCTCGCAAAACCAATTATGATATTCTGTGCATAATAAGGCATTACCTCAAAGAAATTATGATCATCAACAACGGTGGTAATAATTTCCTTTATATCATATGGCTTGTTAGGGTCCTCCGGGACAATAGTTTGTAGTTTTTCATCCTCTCGGTGTATATCATCGGTACAGGGCTTCATTGGAGGATCCTCCATGTTGTTTGAAGGAATGAAACTCAGCAATTCCCTTAACATCATCATCGCTCTTTCATCATCTTCTGCTACGAAGTGGGCAACACCACTTTTACTGTTATGCGTAATAGCACCTCCAAGATCCTCTTTGGTAACCTCTTCATGGGTAACCGTTTTAATTACATCAGGACCGGTAACAAACATGTAACTGGTGTTTTTCACCATCATGATAAAATCGGTAATGGCCGGTGAGTATACTGCACCACCCGCACAGGGTCCGAGTACAGCCGAGATCTGAGGGATAACACCTGAAGAAATTGTATTTCTGTAGAAAATATCAGCATATCCCGCAAGGCTTTCTACACCTTCCTGTATTCTGGCACCACCTGAATCATTAAGACCGATTACCGGGGCTCCCATTTTTAGGGCCAGATCCATGATCTTGATGATTTTGTCTGCATTTGCCCTGCTGAGTGTTCCACCAAACACAGTAAAGTCCTGTGCAAATACATAAACCAGCCTTCCATCGATTTTACCATATCCTGCAACTACTCCATCACCAAGAATTTTATTCTTATCAATACCGAAATCGGTAGCCCTGTGTGTTACAAATTTATCAACTTCAACAAAAGTATTTTTGTCAAGCAAATCATCTAGGCGTTCACGAGCTGTTTTTCTACCGGCTTTATGTTGCCTTTCAATCCTCTCTTTTCCACCTCCAAATTCAGCTAATTTGTCTCTTTCTTCAAACTTTTTGAATTTTTCCTCTAATGACATAATGGTTATCTTTTAATTCAATGATTAAATTTATTCAACAACGACCAGGGGTTGGTTACCATCGATGGTGTCTCCTTCTTTTACCTTTACTTCTTTTATTACCCTGTCTTTTTTCACTTTGTATTCACTTTCCATTTTCATGGCTGAGACTATAATTACTGTTTCTCCTGCTTTTACCTTATCTCCTTTTTTTACCAGCACTTTTACAATTTTGCCCGGCATGGGTGAGGAAATCACTACGCCTTCGTCAAGATCATCCTCCTTGCGGCTTTTCAGGTATTTAGCCTCCGCATCCAGAATATCAACTTCGTATGAGTTATAAAGCGTATTAATGGTATAGGTTTTTGGATCCTTCCCCGGTGCAAGTTCTACATTGAAGGATTTATTTTTGTAGATAACGGAATATACTCCTTTTTCAACCATGACCAGGTCGACTTTATAAACTTTACCATCGATTGAAACCTGGTGTATATTGCCTTCTTTGTTCAGAAGTTCAACGCTGACTGATTGACCGTCAATATTTACTTCAAGAGCCATTTTATTACCTTTCTCTATTTATTACTGTATTTTTTAAGATGAAATTTTGTTAAATCCAGCATAAGGATCGAATTTCGAAGAAGTTATAACCTCATCATGCCGCTTTTTCTTCCACTTCTTTTCCAACTGCTGACAGCACCTGATTCGCCAGATTCCGGATCAACCTCCTCGAGACGGTTATTGTAATCGATAAAGGCAGAAATTATCGCAATTGCTTTACAATCACCTTTGCACTTATCGCCATCTTCAAGGTATTTTTTGTTTTTTTCAATAAAGTGAGTGTTGTAATTCCCATTAACGAAATCAGGTGTATTCATGATCCGTTCAAGGAACTTTATGCTTGTTTTCACACCTGTGATCTTGTAGGCAAACAAAGCTCTCCGCATCCGGGAGATGGCCTCTTTTCTTGTCTTGCCCCAAACAATCAGTTTCGAGATCAGCGGATCGTAATATATAGGGATCTCATAACCTTCATATACATAACCATCATGCCTCACTCCAAATCCCAATGGTTCGGAAATGTGTTGTATCAATCCGGGACTTGGCATAAAATTGTTATCCGGGTCTTCAGCATAAATCCGGCATTCAAGTGCATGCCCGTTTTGTCCAAGTTCTTCCTGTTTGTAGGTTAATTTCAGATCATTGGCAATGTTGATCTGTTCTTTAACGAGGTCGATTCCAACCACTCTTTCAGTAATCGGATGCTCTACCTGCAATCGGGTATTCATTTCCAGAAAATAGTAATTCAGGTTATCATCAACGATAAACTCGATAGTTCCTGCTCCTGAATATTTTGCTGCTCTTGCCACTGCCACAGCATGTTCCCCCATTTCTTCCCGTATTTCTGGAGTCATTAGTGGACTTGGTGTTTCCTCTATCACTTTTTGGTGTCTTCGTTGAACAGAACACTCCCGTTCAAACAAATGAATAACATTTCCATGGTTATCGGCCAGAATCTGGAACTCGATGTGATGTGGTGAGGAAATGTATTTCTCAATGTACACTGCATCGTTACCAAACGATGCCTGGGCTTCTGATTTAGCTGCACGGATTGAGGAAATGATGTCTTCTTTTTTATGAACCAGACGCATTCCTTTACCACCACCACCGGCTGAAGCTTTTATCATCACTGGCAATCCGATATCTAAAATCACTTTAATGGCATCATCTTCTTTAATAATCGGATCCGTAGTACCCGGAACAACAGGCACTCCTGCTTTGATAATTGTTCTTCGTGCAGTGATCTTGTCTCCCATATTGGAAATAGAATCACCGGATGGTCCTATAAATATAATCCCTTCACTTTTACACCTGTCGGAGAATTCAGCATTTTCAGACAAAAATCCGTATCCGGGATGAATGGCATCCGTCCTGGATTTTTTTGCAGCTTTTATGATGTTATCAATATTCAAATAACTCTCACTGGAAGGTGAGGGACCGATGTAATATGCTTCATCGGCATAACGAACGTGCATAGAATTCCGATCAGCATCGGAGTACACCGCTACAGTGGTGATGTTCATTTCCCTGCAGGTTCGCATTACCCGCACAGCAATCTCACCCCTGTTAGCCACAAGTACCTTTTTTATCATATATTTTCTGCTAATTTATTTGACTCTTCAAGACTATGAACTGTATGGAACAGATAACCAATATGACTGTCTCTTATTTAGAAGGCGTAAAAGTAAGCATTTTTTCAAACGCGCTTTCTATTTTTTTTCCACAGTCTTATTCAGTCAGTTACAGCGACTAAAGGTCATTCTATGGAGTTCTTTGAACATTAGAATTTACTTTAAAATGGGAAATTATAGCAAGACCATTTAATCAAAGGATTTTCTGTGCTATATTTGAAATCTTGTAAAACTGCTGATCATATGATGAATGTATATATTAAAAGCCTGATCCTGCTGGTTGCTATATTGATGACCACACAACTATTATCACAAGATACCATTGTTGTCCAAACCCTGACATTTGACTCGATTACAACAAGAAGAGGAACATGGGAGTTCCCTACGGACAAATCCTTTAGAAAGATATTGATGCACCATACCTTAAAATGTGATGCTTTAACACAGCATGACCAGTATCCATGTGGTGAATGGGATTACCTTACCTATAACAAAGTATTTGTTCACACTGGGAATTACGATTCTACTTTATACCATCACCCCAGTTTTACATACATTAATAATCAGGCTGCTGATTCGGTTCTTATCTCTGATGAACCTTTGTACGATCAGTTCAATTACCAGCATTCAAGTGTAAGTTATCCGGATACATTGAATCTTGAAATAGCTGAAGTCGGATGGGCCGAAGAATATAATTATGATCTATTTCAAACACTTCATTATTCAGGCAGGTCTCAGTATTTATGGAGAGCGAATGAATTATCCGATCTTGGTTTTAGTGAAGGTTACATTACTGGTCTAAAGCTAAATTCTTTACTTTTTATGGAAGATGTGGACCACTTAATGATCCGTATGGCTAATACATCACTTGAAGAACTAACTCCGGATACATTAATAAATGCATTGGATACAGTTTTTTACAATGCTTATGATTTCCAGTATTATGACTGGAACTCCTTTAACTTTTACGCGCCATTTTATTGGGATGGTCAATCTAATATTGTTGTTGATTTTAGTTTTACACAACCTGAGGATGTAGGTTATACAGAGTTTTGGGGACATGACCCTGGTTTTAATTGCGGGATTTCCTCCGCGAGTGACAACTTCGCCATGAACCTTGATGGTGAAATGGATTTCCTCAAACTCCCTCCGGATGTGTATTTCAATTCTGATTTTACGTTTGAAGCCTGGTTTTATAAACGAAATAACAATACATGGAGCAGGATCCTGGATTTCGGGAATGGAGCAAACCAAAACAATGTCATTGTAGTCCTTTCAAACTCAAGCAGCGGAAAGCTTTCTTTTCATGTTAACAATGACAATACCAACAAATCCTTTGTACTCGAAGAGGATATTCCTATGAATGAATGGGTTCATGTCACATTAAGATTAACGGCTCATTTGGCCTGGGTATATATTAATGGAGAATATGTTGATCTGGGATTATTGCAGCAGCCAGATGATACCTCGAGAGAGATCAACTACATTGGCAGGAGCAATTGGGCTAACGACAGTTATGCTGATATGCTGATCGATGAATTGCGTATTTACAACGTTGCACTAGAACCAGAGGAGATCAAGGCTCATTTCAGGCAGGAAATTGAAGATCCTGCTTCTGATCCAAACCTGGTGGCCTATTTTAATTTTAATGAAGGATCCGGAAATATTGTTACAGATCATTCACAATATGGGCATCATGCCGAATGTTTCGGACTTCCACAATGGCATCAGGTGAGAGGTTCTGAGATCTACCTGGGATTTCATCAAAGCAATATCAGGCCCTGGATCCAGTTTGAAAGGCTTGAATCATCAAGTGTCAATATTATCGAAGAAATTGTCTCGGAAGATATTGAGATCAGTCCGGTTCAATTGATCCTGTTTGAAGATCTGAGCAATCCTACCCAACCTACGGATACCATTGAAGTTTACAGGGCGGGTGATACCTATGTTTATGAAAACGGTCTGATTACCGATACCATCTGGAATGATCCTGATGATATCCTATACAAAGAAGACCTGCCCTATTATGGAGAACCTTTTGAAATCCTTGAAGAATTTGAGATCGGACGCTTCATTACCCCGTATGGTATAAACCTGGATCTGGGCCCGGAAGGATTTACATGGATATTTGATGTAACCGATTATGCACCCTTACTTCAGGGAAGTGTAGACTTAAGAGCCGGAAATCAACAGGAGTTGATTGACCTCAAATTTGAGATGATTGAAGGTACACCGCCAAGGGAGGTAAAACAGATCGACAGGGTATGGGGAAGATACGCCTCCTACAGCTATAAAAACCTTGATGATGACATTAGCCTCTCAGCTACTACCCTACCCCTGCTTCCCGATGCTGAAGAATTTAAAGTAAAAACAAGGCTGACAGGACACGGGCATCATAGCAATACGGGCAACTACCCTCACTGTTGCGAGTGGAAAGACAATGAACATTACCTGTGGGTGAATGGCCAGCAAATTGCCGACTGGCATATATTTCAGTACCATGATTGTGGATCAAACCCTGTATTTCCTCAGGGAGGCACCTGGCCGGGCGCAAGAGAAGGCTGGTGCCCGGGGGATCTTGTAAATGACCATGATTTTGAAATTACACAGTACATTACCAACGATGAGGTCACACTGGATTATTCCATTACTCCCGTTCCTGCCAACAACCAGGGAATGGGTAACGGCAACTATGTTATAGGCATGCACCTAATTCAGTATGGGGCTTCAAATTTTAGTACAGATGCTGAAATTTATGATGTGATTAGTCCGAGTACCACAGATGAATTCACTCGAATAAATCCCTTATGTTATGATCCACAGGTTATCATCCGAAACAATGGTACAGAACCCTTAACTTCTCTTCTTTTTAATTACGGAGTTTCCGGAGGCTTCCAACAAACCTTTGAATGGTCAGGGAGCATTGATCCCCATTTAAGCGACACGATTGCTCTTCCTGTTTCCTTCAGTTCCTTCTGGCTTGGTGATTCAACTAATGTATTTCAGGTATCGATCTCTCATCCAAACGGAGAAGATGATGAATATCCTGATAACAATTATTATTACACTGACTTTTCTTTACCGGATCTTTGGGATGAACCCTTTATGCTATTGTTAAAAACGAACAATCAGGCTTACCGCTATCACCTGCAGATAAGGGATGTACACGGATCTGTTCTTATTGACTGGGATAACCTGGAAAATAATACGGTGTATATGGATACCATCGATTTTGGAGATGGTTGTTATACCCTTGAACTAATCGATTCAGAAGATATGGGGCTGAGTTATTGGGCCTACCCTGCGCAGGGAACAGGATATGTGAAGATCCTGAACATGGACAGTTTATATGTAAAAGGATTCCTTTCAGATTTCGGACGCAGCATTTTTTATACTTTTAATCTGGGAGATATAAGTTACATTGCTGAACCTAACATTCAATATGAAATAGATGTTTACCCCAATCCTTTTTATGATGTTGTAAACTTGCATATTGCAAACTATGCAGATATAGAAAGGATCACCGTTTATGATATTTATGGGAAACTGATACATACAACAGAAAAGGCCAACCCAAAACAGGAAACCATTCAGATCGATTTATCTGATCAAAAGAATGGAATTTATATTATGAATGTGAATGGCAAAAATTATTCAGCCAGAAAAAAAATCATTAAACAATAATCATAAAATCCTTACCATGAAGAAATTCAGCGCATTGCCCATTTTAATTATTACCCTGATTGTATTAAACTCCTGTCAGCAAGTCCAGGTGAATTACCTGAATGAATCAAATAAAGACAGGGACGCCCGCATGGAGTGGTGGGAAGAAGCACGCTTTGGAATGTTCATTCATTGGGGATTGTACGCTGTTCCTGCAGGGGAATGGAAAGATGAAACACACCATGCTGAATGGATCAGGACCACAGCTCAAATTCCGGTGGATACCTATGATCAATTGATCAATGAGTTCAATCCAGTGAATTACAACCCTGATGATTGGGTAAGCATGGCTAAGGATGCAGGAATGAAATACATTGTCATTACATCAAAACATCATGATGGATTTTGTTTATTCGATTCGAAGTACACTGAATTTGATATCATGTCGACTCCATATAAAAAGGACTTGCTTGATCAACTTGCCACTGCCTGCCGCAAAGAAGGTATCAAAATCTGCTGGTACCATTCCATCATGGACTGGCATCATTACGATTATATGCCGAGAAGAAGCTGGGAAACAGACCGTACAGCCGAAGACGCTGATTTTGAAATATACATGGAGTACATGAGAAATCAATTAAAAGAATTGATTGAAAATTATGGAGATATCAGTGTGTTATGGTTTGATGGTGAATGGGAAGAAACCTGGACAAATGAATATGGAAAGGATCTTTACAATTATGTCAGAAACCTTCAGCCCGATATAATCATAAATAATAGGGTAGATAAAGGACGTTCTGGCATGGCCGGATTGACCCGTGAAGGAGATTATGCCGGCGATTTCGGTACACCGGAGCAGGAAATTCCTGCAACAGGATTACCAGGCATCTACTGGGAAACATGCATGACCATGAATAATCACTGGGGATGGAATAAACATGACGACTACTGGAAAAGCACGACTGATCTTATCAGGAAGCTTACCGACATTGCGTCGAAAGGTGGAAACTTCCTGTTAAATATTGGACCAAAGCCTGATGGCACCTTTCCGGAAGAAAGCAAGATCCGTTTGAAAGAAATAGGGGAATGGATGGATGTTAACAGCGATGCGATTTACGGAACAATGGCAAGCCCGTTTAAATCACTGGACTTTGGTCGCTGCACACAAAAAAACATCAATGGAAATACAAGACTATATCTTCATGTATTTGACTGGCCGGAAAACCATGAGTTAATAATTCCCGGAATTTATAACAAACCTGTTAACTCCTGGTTTCTGGCAGATCCTTCACAAAAGGAATGTGAGGTTTTCCGCAGGGAAGATGCTCTAATTGTTCAACTGCCAGAAACCCATATTGATACTATAAATACTATTGTGGTTCTTGATGTTGAAGGCACTCCCGACATCAGCAATCCACCGGTCATCCTGACCGATCATGCAATATTTGTTGATTCAGCAATTGTGATGACGACATCAGACAGGGAGAATGTTGAAATAAAGTACACTGTTGATGGAACTGTTCCAGATCATAATTCCCCCGAAGCTAATAGTTCAATCACCATCAAACAAACCACAATGTTTGCAGCACGGTGTTTCAGGGAAGGAAATCCGGTTAGTAATACCAGTTATTTACAAATTACCAAAGTAGAACCTTCTTCTGCACTAGAGATCAATAATTCCATCCCGGGATTAATTTGCAATTATTACGAAGGGGAGTGGGATTCATTGCCGGATTTTTCTGAAATCACACCCGTATTTACAAAAGAAGTTATAAACTTTGATCTCTCATCCAGACTTCAAACTGATTATTATGGATTCCAGTTTACCGGACTTATTAACATACCAGCAAATGGGGTATATGTATTTTATACCGAATCGGATGACGGAAGTCAGTTGTTTATCGATGATAGCCTGATAGTGGACAATGACGGTTTACATGGTATGGAAGAAGCCAGTGGAGAAATAGCCCTGGCAAAAGGATTTCATAAAATTGAAGTTGCATTTTTTGAAAAAGGTGGCAGTGACGACCTGAAGGTTTATTTTGAGGGGCCGGGATTTGAACGTTTGACCATTCCCGGGTCCATATTATACCATAAATAATGACCTGTTGGTTTAAGTTAACAGAAGCTTCATAAAATTATAACTCATTCATGAATTAATAAAATCAAGCAGGTATTCCTCTTTGAACTCAATCCCGTAATGTCGCAATAGTTTTAAATATTCCGATTTAAAACTATATTTCTTATGATGTTCTTTCTGATTATCAATATAATCGATTATATTAGGCATATGGCTGTGACTAACTGAAAAAATGCCCCCTCCACGTTGCCAATTAAATTTATGATTCAGGAAATTGTTTTTATTGATCCAAGCAGATGAATTTGTTTTTAATGTTTGAATAAATTTGGAAGGAGCCATTGCCGGACGTAATCGAACTAGTAAATGACAATGATCAGGCATCCCATTTATTCTAATTATCTGTTGGTTTAGGTTTTTACAATACCTGATATGTACCTATAAAGCATAACTTCTAATTCAGGTTTTATCAAAGCTTGTCTATATTTAGGCGTAAATACATAATGACAGTAAATTTGAGAATAGGTGTCGGGCATAATAAGGATGTTTTGGTTAATGATTATAAAATTACATAATATTTCGTTGCTCTGGAACTTTGGATTAATCTATCTTTTTAGGTGGGACTTACATCCCACCCTATAATATTTCATCCCTCCGGGATTTAAATTTTGTTAGAAACTATGAAAAACATGTTTTCTAATCCTGGATTTTAATGGTTAATCCTGCCAGAGGCAGGAAATCTTACAGCCGGAATCGTTAGATTCCCGGTATAGGTACATGTTCCCTGAGTTCCGGAGGAACGACACCAATCCGTTTTAGTGAGGATAACTTTTGATATTATTCATCGCTTTCTTATATCTTCTGCTTCTATTCAAAATAGTCCCACCCTATAATATTTCATACTTCCGGGATTTAAATTTTGTTAGAACTATGAAAAACATGTCTTTTAATCCTGGATTTTAATGGTTAATCCTGCCAGAGGCAGGAAATCTTACAGCCGGAATCGTTAGATTCCCGGTATAGGTACATGTTCCCTGAGTTCCGGAGGAACGACACCAATCCGTTTTAGTGAGGATAACTTTTGATATTATTCATCGCTTTCTTATATCTTCTGCTTCTATTCAAAATAATTATTCTTTAATCCTCGTTTTCAATTGTTATGGTAGAAAAAACACTTTCCTGCATTCTGGTCGGCTTCCTCTTATTGCTTCCCGGTAAAGATTTTAAGGAAGATCAGAAAAGATACTCAAGAGTCCGAACCGCCTATTCAGAAAAGGAGCAAATAGTAAAAACCATATTAGAAAAAAACACCATTCGAATCAGTGAGCTGCAAGTTTATATCAGGGCATTTAAAATGGAAAAAGAACTTGAGCTTTGGGGAAAGAATGAAGGTGAGTCCAAATTCAAATTAATCAAAACCTATGAAATTTGTCGGACTTCCGGAACGGTAGGACCAAAAAGAAAACAAGGTGATCTTCAGATCCCCGAAGGATTTTACCACATTGACCGTTTTAATCCCAGTAGCAATTTCTATTTATCACTCGGAATAAATTACCCCAATAAATCCGATCGGGTTTTAGGGGATAAAACAAATCCAGGTGGAGATATATTTATCCATGGCGCCTGCGTTACCATTGGCTGCATTCCGTTAACAGACGATATCATTAAAGAGCTTTATGTATTTTGTGTTGAAGCGAAAAACAACGGCCAAAACAAGATTCCGATGGCCATATTTCCAACCAAACTTACTGACGCAAATTTGCATTGGTTAAAATCTAAATATCACAACAACCAGGAGAAACTGAATCTTTGGACAGATATAAAGAAAGGATTTGACCATTTTGAGTATTCAAAAACCCTTCCCTCTTACAGTGTTCAGGCCAACGGAAGGTATCTGGTTCATTAGTAGAAGTCATTGCAGCCAGACACTTATCTACACCATAGTGATGATTCATCAAAAAAAAAGCCTCCCTGAAGGAAGGCTTGAATTTATCTAAAATACTTTTAACCGTTCATTGAGATTAAAAATTCTTCATTGGTGTCGGTGAATCGCATCTTGTCTTTCAGGAATTCCATTGCTTCAAGAGGATTCATATCAGCAAGGTGGTTCCTCAAGATCCAGATCCGCTGTAATTGCTCTTTATCAATAAGCAGGTCTTCCCTTCTAGTACTGGAAGCGACAATATCAATTGAAGGATAAATACGCTTATTGGAAAGTCTGCGGTCGAGTTGAAGCTCCATGTTACCAGTTCCTTTAAACTCCTCAAAGATCACCTCGTCCATTTTCGATCCTGTTTCAATCAGGGCAGTAGCAATAATGGTTAAAGAACCACCATTTTCTATTTGTCGTGCAGCACCGAAGAAACGTTTTGGCTTTTGTAGTGCATTGGCTTCAACACCACCGGAAAGCACTTTTCCTGATGCAGGAGCAACGGTATTGTATGCCCTGGCAAGTCGAGTGATGGAATCAAGCAAGATAACAACGTCATGACCACATTCTGTCATCCGTTTTGCTTTTTCAAGAACAAGGTTTGAAATTTTAACATGTCTTTCAGCGGGCTCGTCGAAAGTTGAAGCAATTACTTCTGCTTTTACCGAACGTTCCATATCGGTAACCTCCTCAGGCCGTTCATCAATTAAAAGAACGATCAGGTAAGCTTCCGGATGGTTAGCGGCTATAGCATTCGCTACTTCTTTCAGCAATACCGTTTTACCCGTTTTTGGTTGGGCTACAATAAGACCACGCTGACCTTTACCAATTGGAGCAAACATATCAATCACCCGTGAGGAGATTGAACTTTCGCGATGACCGGTCAGTTTGAATTTTGCTTCCGGGAAAAGCGGTGTTAAAAAGTCGAATGGAATCCTGTCACGTACCTGTTCAGGTGTTCTTCCATTAATCTTTTCTACTTTAATAAGTGGAAAATACTTCTCGCCGTTTTTTGGAGGTCTGATGCTTCCTTTCACGGTATCACCGGTTTTTAGTCCGAATAGTTTAATTTGTGACTGAGAAACATAAATATCATCAGGAGAGTTCAGGTAGTTATAGTCAGAGGAACGAAGAAAACCGTAACCATCCTGCATAATTTCAAGAACTCCTTCACTTGATACCAATCCTTCAAATTCGAAGGAGTACTCATCCCTTTTCTTCTCCTGAGGTTTTTGTTTGTTACCCTTATCAAAACCATGTGGTTTTTCAGGTTTTGAAAACTTTTCAGGCTTTTCTATTTTCTCCGGTTTGATTTCAGGTTTAATTTCAGGTTTGATTTCCGGTTTGATTTCCGGTTTGTTTTCAGCCACTGGGATCTGTTCAGTTTTTTCAGGAGGAACAGAAATGGTTTCTCCTTCCAGACTACTCAATTTTGAAGGTTTTTCGGGAATTTTAAATTCCGGTTTCTTTGCAATTTCTGGTTTACTTTCTGGTTTTTCAGCTGGCTTGCCGGTTTTATCTGTAGAGGCAACTCTTTCAATGTCTCTTTTAACCCGTTTTCTTTTGCCTCTCATTTTTTTCTCCTTAACCTCTTTGTTTTCTTTGTCAAGTATTTCGGTAGTTGGGTTAAGTGCCTGATGATCGAGAATCTTGTAAATCAGGTCTTGTTTTTTTAAGCCTTCGTACTTGCTAATGTCCAATTCTTTCGCAATGTCTTTCAAATCAGCTACAAGCTTACCGTTAAGCTCAATAATATCGTACATGTATTAAAAATTTTTATTGTTTGAAATTCAAAATATTAAGGCGGAAACTTTACTTCGCTAACTAATATTTCTTTATGGGAAACTTTTTATTGTTTGAATTAACTCTCCTTATAATCCTGTCAACATCTATTATTCCTGCTACATCATTGAATTTGAGAACCTACAGTGTGTACTAATAAGGAATTAAGAACGGTGCAAATATACAAATTATTTGATCATCTACACTATTTAATAGAATTTTAAGATATTATTTACTTTTCAATTCACCCTTTATAGACGAATTTTCCTCATTATTATTGTGGTAAATATCTATTGCCACTAAAATTGCAATAAATCCCCAAACCGGAACCGACGCTTTATCTGAATCCAGAAAGTTATTCAGGAAGCCATGCAAGTAATACGAAATCAAACCAATTACTACCGACAGGCTTATGATCTTCAGCTCTTTGTCTTTCACCTTTTTGTAAACCATCAGGCCCGTATAAATTGAATAAATAAAGATCAGCAACATGGTAAGCATACCAAATACACCGCTTTCGGCCATTGGACCTATGTATTCACTATGAGCATTACCCATGTCACCAGCGTTGGTACTGATTATTGTTTTTTCCTTTGATCGCTGGAAAGGGGCATATAAAAACTGGTAGGTTCCGGGTCCCCATCCCCAGAAGGGTCGTTCCCTGAACATCCTGATAGCCGATTGCCAGCGGTTAATCCGTTCCAGGTTAGAAGCATCACTCGAAATGTTGGTTATGGATTGAATGTGTTCAACAAAATTAGCGGATGAATCCTGCTGGTTCTTTTCAAGTCTGTCGAATATTTGTTGTTGAAAAACAAAAAACAGACTTATTAAGACAACTCCGGTGATAAACACCCATTGAAAACGAATTCGTAGTTTAACAATAACAAAAACCACTATGGCCATCGCCAGGCTTAACCATGCTGCACGGCTGTATGAAAATACAATGGCAATTAAAAACAAAACACATACACTGAAAGTTATCATACGGGTACTCAGGCCATTTTTTTTATTAAACGACAATCCGAAAATAAGAGGAATAAACATGGCCAGAATTGCCCCATATGCAGTATGGTCATTATAAAAAGGTGTCATGACCCAATGGCCTGATTCTTCATCGAATCCACGAATGGAATGATTGTAAAGGGTATAAAAAACAACCACTATCAGACCAGCTGCATATAGCCAAATAAATGTCTTAATGTTAGAGGGCTTTTTAAACATTAAAATGATCAGGAAATAAAACGGGATCAGGAACCACAGACGCGAAAGCAAAAACTTAAAAGAAACCAGGGGTATTTCACTGGTTAAACTGGTAAACAACAACCAAATCAGGTTTATAAAGATTAGTAAGGTAATGGGATGCCTGAGAACTCTTTGATCATATTTCCCCTCATACAATAACTTTATAAAGAAAAATACCAGCACACCAAACATCAGTGGCTCGGTAGGGAGTGACACCCCCAGACCAAACTCGTTATCCTGTATATTAATAGCAATTGGTGTTAGTAACGCAATAAGAAAAATTATTTTATCAATGGAGATGAAATAGAGTAGAGCAATGACAAGAAATAGCGGAGCCAGTGATCCCCACATTTTGTGGTTAACAATCAGATAAGTATTGAAAGCGATAAACAGTGCGCTTATCAGATAAACCCATATGAGCTTGCTTTTTTCAGTCAATTTAAAAACTTTAGTGCTTTATTTTGATTTTTTCACAGCCATACCTTTATAGTTTTCAATTATAACGATGACAATAAAGGAAAGGAAAAACGCTGACAAGGCAGAAATTGCAACAATAAGCCAACGAATCGGGTATGCTTTTTTATCTGCTGGAAAAGGTTGGGTGATCAAACTGGAATACGTAAACTTTCGGTCGAAATCCATATAAGCTTTTTCGTATTCATCCTTCATATCGGTAAATTTTTCTGCTTCTTTCTCAATGAGATTTTGAAGGATAAGCATTTCACCGCCCTTATTTTCAATGTTCTCTTTTAGTTTGTTTACTTCGTTATCCCTGACGTACGCCCCTCCAGTACCATCGATAGTTTTAAGATGGCCTTTTGTTACTTGTTCCGACTGGGCTTCATAATCCATCAAGCCGTATTCTGTTCCAAGAAAAGTCAACCTTGTGTTTAAGCTATCAATGTATAATTTCTTTTTATCCAGTGCTCTTTTGTACATTTGAACTACTTCCCTGAACTTTTCTTCATGAAGCATTCTTACTTTAGAATCGTAAAATTCAATCATTGCGTTCACCATGTCACAAGCCATTTGAGGATCTGCGTCCATGACCTCAATACTTACAGCTTCGTTAGGTGTTTTTGAGATAGATACATTCTGCCAGTATTCATCCATCATATAGGTTGTATGGTGCTTATCAGACTTGTTTATTTCGTAGTGATCCCACAAATTAAACCTATCGATAACATTATCACTGATGTCTTTCGACATGAGGATTTGCAACATTTGTTCTGTTTCATTTTCGTCCGAATAGGGAGAAATGTTTGAGGGATAAATAACACCCTCTGACCTAAACTTAGGTGTGATTACCTTGTCGCTGCTTATGAAAGCACCCATTAAAGCCGCAATAACAATAATTATTGCCAGATGTATCTTCCATTTCAGAAACAGTTGCAATAAGTTTATTTGATAAAACTGACTTTCCATATTAAATCTTATTTTATAAAATGACCGTCCTTTTTCCGGTGCTACTTGTCTTGTTTCTATTTCGTCATCAGATTCCCTGACTGCTTGTGGTTTTTCAACCTCAATCTTACTATCCCGGCCCGATGCAAAAAAACCATAAGCTTTATTCAGTGTTTTCTCAATATCGAGAAAACTCAGGTCGACTTCAGCCTTTTTTTTTTACTGTACCTTGATAGACTATCTAATATTGCCAAAATCAGCAAACCCAGCATAAATGCAGAAAAAGTTGAAACAACAACTATTATCCATCGAATAGGATATGATTTCTTTTCTGCCGGATATGCACTTTCCACCACAAACTTCTGTGGTAGTACTTCTTCGGCATCAACTTTCGCCTCTTCGTATTTAGCTTTTATTTCACTAAGCTGCTTTTTCTCATGTTCAAGTTGGTCCCTTATGGAAACATAAGGTCCTCCGTATTGGGCAAGGTTCGACAATCTTTCT
Source organism: uncultured Bacteroidales bacterium (assembly GCA_964421215.1). Taxonomy (GTDB): domain Bacteria; phylum Bacteroidota; class Bacteroidia; order Bacteroidales; family JAADJA01; genus JAADJA01. Next base: position 68,763 of record CAYQWA010000015.1, read on the forward strand.
TCCAGTGCTTTGATACCCCTTGAATTTCCTTTAGCTAATTCAATGGCCAGCTGTTGATTAATCATTTCAGCCTGTGATTCATAATCATGAACACCCAACTTTCTAAGGGCAGTTAATGAATCTTCCATGGTCTGAATCTCATTTTTCAGCTGCAGGTATTCTGCTTCAACAATCTTGAAAGCCCGCATGGCTCGTTCCTTTTGCATTACATTTTTTGTTGAATCCAAAAGTTCGGCGATGTCATTGGCTATGAGTGCAGCCGTATCCGGGTTTTTATCAAGAACAGAAATTTTCACTGCCATGTATTCTGTTCTGCGGAACTCTATGTTATCCTCGTAAGTACGAATGAATTTCGTTTTCCGATATGACTCATTTTCACCAATACCATAATGGTTGTAAAGGTCATATTTATCTCTAATTCTATCCCTGATCTTATTGGAACCAAGGATCTGCAGCATTTGTTCGGTTTGCTCCTCTTCGCCGATCATCATAACATCCTGCTTTGGTCCGGTATTTTCTGCCAATAAAGCTTTAGCGATAGAGCTGGATGAAGTTGGGTATAATATAACTGTTGACTTAAATTTAGGAGTAATGAGAAAGGAGAACAACACTGATACAACAAACGCTATGGCAGAGATGATGATTAATGGTTTCCGCCAATGATATAGAAAGATAATAAAATTCGTCGACTCAAAATCTTCGCTTCCTTTAGCTTTATCTATCATGCTTATTTACATCTGTTAAATAAAGGGGCAAATTTATATAAAAAAATCTATGCTATGCTATTTTTATTCGCTTTATAGCAAATCAATATTACAATGAGAGCTCTCCCTAAAATAGTTTTTGATTAAACTTACGTTTCAATTTAATTACATTTGCAAAAAACACCGTGTGAATTTCGAACTGTTCATAGCCAGCAGAATGTTTTTAAAAGGGAAAGCAAGCTTTTCCAAGCCCATCGTCAGGTTAGGCATTTTTAGTGTTGCGCTGGGCCTGTCGGTTATGATACTGTCCGTGGCCATAGTTACAGGATTCCAGAAAGAGATCCGTGATAAGGTCATTGGATTTGGTGCTCATATCCAGGTTACCAGCTATGAAGTTAGTTCTTCCTATGAAGCCAGCCCCATCAGCACTCACCAGCCATTCTATCCACTCATCGATTCCATTGACGATATCCGTCATATCCAGGTATATGCCAATAAAGCCGGCATTCTAAAAACAGCAGACCAGATTGAAGGGGTGATGCTAAAAGGAATTGGAAGTGATTTTGACTGGTCTTATTTTAATGATAAAATCATTGAAGGGAATACGTTCAAGGTAGCCGACAACAATGTTACAAACCAGGTTATTATTTCAAGAAGTCTTGCATCGAGGTTAAAGCTGAAAGTGGACGATCCGCTGAGGATGTATTTCATCAACAATGATGAACTGCAACCCAGAGGACGAAAATTTACCATAAGCGGCATTTATGAAACAGGACTTGAAGAATTTGACAAACTTTATGTGATTGGAGATATTGGGCACATCAGGAAATTGAACAATTGGAAGGATGATGAAGTAGGCGGTTTTGAGATCTTGATTGATGATTTCAATCGAATAGATGCTATTCAGGAACTGGTAAATGGTTTGGTAGGTTATAACCTGAAAGCACAGTCAATTAGAGATATTCAACCTCAGATTTTCGATTGGTTGGCATTGCATGATATGAACGTGATTATCATAATCGCTTTGATGGTTCTGGTTGCTGGAATTACTATGATCTCTACCCTGCTTATCCTTATCCTTGAAAAAACCAATATGATAGGTACGCTGAAAGCCCTGGGCACAAAAAACCTGTCGGTGAGGATGATCTTTATTTACAACGCAGTTTATATAATCGGTCTTGGAATGGTATGGGGAAATATCCTGGCTTTAGGATTATCTTTCTTGCAGCTGGAAACCGGCATTCTTACACTTAACCAGGAATCCTATTATGTATCCGAAGTTCCTGTTAACCTTCAGTTTATACATTACCTGCTGATCAACATTGGGACGCTTCTTGTATGCACATTAATGCTCGTTATTCCAACCTTCATCATAACAAAAATTACACCAGTTAAAGCCATCCGTTTCAATTAGTCTATTGAAGCTGTAAATCGATAAATACAGGAAGGTGGTCACTGAATCCTCCTTGGTACTTCATGCCATTGAAAGTCCTGTAAGGTTTTAACCCTGTGTATTTTTCATCATCTACCAATAAATAACCAGATGTATAAATTCGGGCTCCATCAGATGTCACTTGCAATCTCCCTCTTTCCATTAACAAAGATCCACTCACAATTATCTGATCAAAGACCTCCCAGTTCCCTTGATATTTCAGGGTTCCTTTGCTACCCATTCCAGAACTGACAGTCATCAGATTATACAGACCATCCTCCCTTAAATGAATAGTATCAATTTGAGCTTTAATGATTGTTTGGATACTTTCACTAAGTGGTCCATCGTTAAAATCACCTATGATAATTATTCTGGCTCCGGAATCTGTTTGAGATATGGAATCCGTTACTTTCTTTAAAGTTTTGGCAGCATCAATCCTTTTGAACTCGCTTGCCATATATCCACCGTACCGTGATGGCCAGTGGTTAATCAAAACATGAAGGGTATCAACACCTCCGAGCACTCCCTTCACATATAAAATATCCCGTGTTCTTGATTTCGGATTTGAGGCAAAGTTTACCTTGATCGTATAGGATGTATCAGGTTCAAACAAACTGGTCCGGTATAACAAAGCCACGTCAATACCTCTTCTATCCGCAGATTCATAATGGATGATCTTGTAATCAATTTCTTTTAAAGGTGTATTGTAGATCAGTTTATTAAGCACATGACGGTTTTCCACCTCGCATAATCCAACAATGGCAGCTGGTTGCCATTCCCCAAGACCGATTAAAACTTTGTAAATGTTATTCAGTTTTGAATAGAATTTGTTATTGTCCCAGCGTCTTTGTCCTTCGGGCAAATATTCTTCATCTTTTGTAAGTGAGTCGTTATGGGTATCGAATAGGTTTTCCACATTATAAAACGCTACCCGAAATTGTTTTGCTTTAGTTAATTCTTGATCAGCTTGCCCTAAAAGACTGGTAAAAATGAATATTGAGGCTATATTTATAAACCACCGAAACATTTCAATTTTTAGAGATTTATGATTAATCCGGCCCTGAATAGTCTCGGTGTACCATAGTTTGCCGGATTATTCAGTTTAAGCTGATACATCAACCTATATGACTCAGGATTTGTTTGTTCATTGATTTCAAGCTGATATTCAGGTGAAGAAAGGTAACCATCATCATTAGGTTCTCCGGATACCGGGTAAACATAGAATAGGTTCTTGCTGTTGAATAAATTTTCAACCAATGCATAAACACGGATTGAAAGATCATATTGCTTTAAGTGAACTCCTTTTTCAATCCTCAGGTTAATTATATTATAGTCCGGAGTATAAAAATGTTCCTGAATAGGGATGGCAATTTTCTGGAGGGGTGTACCACTTCGGTATTGATGAAACAGTCCGATATTTACATTGGAAAACAGTCCATACAAAAGTTTATCACCCGGCAAAATAAAATCTCCGTTTGACCCAAAATTAAATGTCAGGTAAGAGTTAATAATATAGTCAGGTATAAGCATTAAATCCCTATCGAACTCAGAAATGAAAGATTTTGTATAAGAGGAGCCGGCAAACAATCCAGAAGCCATTGAAGTCCGATAATTAAACGCAAGGGTAAAATTATCATATTGAATATTCCTGTTATAGTTTCTAACAGTAGTATAAGTTCTAGGCCAGGCACCGGTCAATCTTTCAATAACTAACAGTTTCTCATGATTTATACCAAAGTAACAGATATTCGCATATAAATTCTTAAGTATTCTTGGGCTAAAACCCAGTATTAGTTTTTGTGTTAAAGTGGGTTTTAAATCCGGATTTTCAATAATATTATGATCGAGATTAATGTTCCAGTACTGGTCTGGCCTGAAACGATTATAAATAAATGGATTACGGCTAAATGTATTATAATTGAAGTAAACATTACCATATTTTGTTCTGCCTGTTAAATTTACCTGAGGTAAAATGTTAACCACCGCTTCAAAACTTTTGAAAGTCATATCAGGTTCCCATTCAGGAGAATAGGCCCAATCAATATCCGGATACTTTAAATAAGGTGAAACTCCAGAGCCGGCATCCAGTATGGAAGGATCTTCAACCATTTGTCCTGCTTCATCATACCAGGAATCGCCATTCCTGTACCCCATAATCTTGCTGGGATTGTAAGAGTTATCCACATATACAATATAATCATCTCCCACCTCGGAGGGTTGGAAAACTTGCATTCCCTGTAATTCATCAATTTCACCTATCGTATAAGCAGGCATCAAAAGATAAGGATCTTTCAAAACAGGTTGGTTTGCATTAAAATAATCGAGACGAACTCCAATATCAGCATCAATGAACTTCCAGATATATTTATCAGAAAGAAATACCGAGAAATAGGATGGACTGTAAGGATCTATATGGCTATTGGTAAAGAAACCATATGCGTCATCTTTGGCTGTAGTTTTATTACCCGAAAAGTCATAACCTGCATAATTAACCGTTCCCCTGGCTATAAGATGAAAAGGATTAAACATATCAATAGAGTACAATTCTTCATCTACCTGGATGGTATGCATCACTCCGTTTTTATCATAGTAATCAATGGTATTATTAACCATATCGTATGAATCGGTTAAAATAAACTCAAGTCCATCTTGAGGTAATCCTAATTTTTGCCGCAGGTTTTTATCAAAATCAAATTGCGATTGCTCCTGGTAACTTCTATAAAAAAGGACTGTATCCTGGAAATAGCCCTGATCATCATAAACAGGAACAGGTGAATTTAAATCCAGTTCCATGATATGGAAATTGGTAACACCACGCATTCTTGCCCATAACTCATTGGCGTCAAGCATATAATACCTTTCCGTTTTGTTTTGATATTCAAATCCAAAGGTTAGGGTATTGTTCTTGTATTCTATCTCAGAAATAAAAGTTCCTCTCATTTTTTCCTTCATCCGCTGGTAGTATCCTGTCATCGTCCCGGGCTGATTCCAAAGACCATATGAAGCCGGCGGCATGTCACCGTTCAACAGACCCCCTCTTATCCTCAAGTCATCTTCATTACGCCAGTAGCCAAAAGGTTCATTTATACTGCCCGGCTCAGGATAGAGTTCATAGATCATTTCCGTATATCTTGATAGTTCAGGATTATAATTTAAATCCTGGAATGTATAGGATGTATCTGCATCCCATGAATTCAATAAGCTTACATTGTCATAATTTACTCCGTCAACTTCAATGGAACCCAATTCATAGGTGGGCATTTTCCAGGTTTGATACTTTCCCAGGTATCCATAATCAAAAAACCGGTCTTTATGCCTTGAATCCTGACGTTGATAGTAATAATTGGAATACTGAAGCAGTAATTTATAGCTTACCTTTAGCTCATTATCAAACACCACCTGTTGTCCTATCCGGAGGTAATTATCGAAATTCCTGATAAGCGATTCGGGATTTCTTGAGGCATTCATTAGAGCATTTGAAAAATCAAACTCCCTTCCCTCATCATACTTAATATAGGATCCTATAGAAATACTTAAACCCCGGGTTAATACATTAAGGTTAATAAATGTATTTAGTGATTCCCTTCCGGTATATTGATGATGTCCAAGCTCTTCAATTCGTTCGGCTGTAATAAATTCAGAACTAAAAAATGCATTCCCGGGCGATATATTGGTAAACCTTAACGGATATTCAATCAAATCTTCATATACCTCTGGTTTTACCTGATACTTCTCTTCCCAACTGGGAATTGGGTCATTTACCGATCTAAATGTTGAAGCTAGTGTAAATGAAACCGGCAATCTTAAAGGGCTCTTTTTTTTCTTACTGAATTTAACAGGTCCACTGGCCATTAGTTCAAGCCGGTAATCATTAATAGAGGTAAATAGGGTATTACTTCCGTCAAAAGTAAACTGAAGGTTTTCAGCTTCATTAATTGTTCCTATCCCAATACTACCTGAATTTGTATTTCCATAATAAACAGGTTGCCCAAACCTGAAGTGTTCGTAGTTCCCAATAGCCAATAAAGGGAAATCATTGCCATCCTCAACCTGCATTCCATCAATAAATGTAAAATCATTGTATTGCGATATTCCATCTACATAAAACTGTCCGCCTTTCAGGTAAAATGTATTAGGACTGGTTAGGGCAATTGAATTTATTGAACGGAAAGGCAAAAAATGAATCCGATCCTTACTAAATTCAGGATGTTGATTTAGGAAATTGATGCTATCAGGGTTGAAAGGATTACTTGTTTTTTGTCCAAAACAATTTAAGCTTGCCAAAATAAAAATGGTGTAAAGCGACAATCTTAACTTCATTAAAATCGGTTTAAAATTTTGAAAATAATATCTACATGGTTAAGCGTATAAAAATACTAATAATTTTTTTGATCACAGTCCTTGTAAATGTATTTTAAATCCATACTTTTGACCGTCTTTTTTAAACACAGTAAGAAATAGGTATGCAGAAGAAATTTAATGCTTCCGAAAATTATCATTCCACCATGGAAGCTATAGGTTACGTTTCCCGTAAACTAGCCACACAAAAGGATTATGACAGGATAGGGTTTATGTCTGGCCTTGAAGTACATCAGCAACTCAAAACAAAACATAAATTATTTTGTAAATGTCCGGCAGGAATTTACCAGAAACCTGAGGATTATGATGCGGAAGTAATTCGTCATATGAGACCAACTCTGAGCGAACTTGGAGAATATGATGGTACAGCCCTGATGGAATTTAAAACCAGGAAGGAGATCGTTTATCATCTGTCCAATGATACTGCATGTACCTATGAAGTTGATGATACACCTCCATTCCACATCGATAGAGAAGCCCTTGAAATAGCGATCAGAATATCTTTGTTATCTAAACTGAACATCGTTGGCGAAGTTCATATAACGCGTAAACAATACCTTGACGGGAGTATCCCAACCGGATTCCAGCGTACAGGAATTATTGGTGTTGAAGGAGAAATATACCTCAAACACAAAAAGATAAGGCTAATTCAATTAAGTCTGGAAGAAGATTCGTGCAGGGAGGTATCAGACATTGGCCATACACGGGTTTACCGTACTGACCGCCTTGGCATGCCGCTTATTGAAACGGTAACGTATCCCGATTGTAATAATCCGGATGAAGTGAGGGAAGCGTGTGATTATATCCGGTTTTTAAACCGTAGTACAGGCCTTGTACGTACTGGTATTGGAGCCGGACGACAGGATGTTAACGTTAGCTGCCGCGGAGGTTCCAGGGTTGAAATAAAAGGTGTTTCCCATACCAAATGGATCCCTGAGTTAACTCATATCGAAAGCTTCAGGCAATGGGCTCTTCTTCAGGTGAGGGAAAACCTGACGAAAAAAATTAAGGACATTAAAAAATGGAAAATCAAGGCTAAAGAGTTAAATGGTAAAAACCGTTTAAATGATCCCAGAATACTCGAAGCATTAAAAAACAACAAAAAAGCGTATGCTGTAAACCTTCCGGGATTTAAGCGTACACTATCGCATTTCACCCAGCCTGGAAAAATCTTTGCTGATGAAATCAAAGACCGACTAAAGGTAATAGCATGCCTTGAACCACCATTTATGGCTCATACAGAAGAATTAGAGCCAACAATTGGGAAAAAGGACATTCAGAATATTTCTGGAATATTAGACGCAGGGGAAGAAGATGCTCAAATTATCTTCTGGGGGCCTGAAGATGACATTGAAACCGCGCTTGAAACAATTGAAGAAAGATGTCGGATGGCTTTTGAAGGAATTCCTAACGAAACAAGGAAGTCGTTTAAAAATGGTACTACCATTTTTGAACGTGTGCTACCAGGTGCTGACCGAATGTATCCTGACACTGATACAGCTCCTCTTCCACTTGAAAATGATTACATCGAAAGTTTAAAAGAGGGATTGCCAACTGAGATTATCGACAGGTATCACAAACTCAAAAAGTGGAATATCCCGGAGGATACCTACACCTATATCTTCAGTAAAAACCTCTTTCCTATACTGGAAAAATTAGTTGCGAAATACAAAGTCGATCCGGTGGTGGCAGGAACTTTCCTTGGTCATCGGTTAAAATATGTTGAGGGTCATTACAAACCAGCAGATGCATTCAATTATAAATCAATTTATGCGTTGTTTCGCTATTTAAATGAAAACAAAATTGAGGCAGAACTTGCTAGTTCCATGCTCCCTATTCTTTATGAATACCCTAAGATGGATTTCAATTCAGTGCTGGAAAGTATCAATTTTAAACGAATCCCGAAAAATGAAATACTAACCCACATTCCTTTTCTTAAGAAAAAATGGGAAGAAACCGGCAAAAATAAATCACCGGAAAACCGTTGTAACTGGATCATGGGTCAATTACGGGATGAAGCGCTTGGAAATATTTCAATGAAGGAATTGTACGAGGCGATTATTAATGAATGATTGAATGATTGATTGAATGATTAAATAAGAAATAAACACGCTGTAGGCAATAGGCAAAATTACAATGAAATTCGTCCGCCAGTTGGCGGACAAATGACGCGAAGCAAATGACAATATCTAAATAATTACGTAACAAACAACATCCACCATAAATGACACAAGATTATTTCCAGGGATATAAAGGCGATTCTTTAGCCATACTGAAAAAATACAATGTACGTGTTTGGGGGCAGGCCGAGATCGAAACAACACGAGGTCCTTTTTCCGGAACAGTACTCCCCAGAGCTGAAAATGATGATGACCAGCATATCGTGGTAAAGATCCAGACCGGTTACAACATAGGCATTGACATTACTACCATTACTAAAATGGTAGAGACCGGTTTTAAAAAAGCCAATTACAAAATACCGGAAAAAGAATTCCCTGTAACTCCTGGATTACCAAATGTGAAACTTTTTGGAACAGGCGGAACAATTGCATCCAGGCTTGATTACCGCACCGGTGCAGTAATTCCTGCCTTTTCACCGGGAGAACTCTACGGCGCTGTTCCGGAGTTAGCTGACATCTGCAACCTGGAAACTGAAAAAGTATTTGCCGTATTTAGTGAAAACATGGGCCCCAAACAATACATTTCATTAGCGAAAGCCATAGGCAAAGAAATTGAGAATGGGATTGACGGTATTGTTATTGGTCACGGAACAGATACACTGCACCATACTGGCGCTGCACTAACATTTATGATTCAAAATTCACCTGTACCCATTGTTCTTGTAGGATCACAACGTTCTTCCGACAGGCCGAGTTCAGATGCTGCCTTAAACCTTATGCATGCCATGCACACTGCTGGACATTCAGATATTGCCGAGGTGATGGTATGTATGTTCGGGCCTACCTCCGATGAATATGGATTATTACACAAAGGAACCAGAGTAAGAAAGATGCACTCCTCATACCGTTCTACATTCAGAAGCATTGGAGACACACCAATTGCAAGAGTAAGCAGGAAAGAGATCATCCCGATAAAAAAGGACTACAAACCACGAAGGAAAGACAGAAATGTTAACATCCTGCCCTTTTTCAGTGATGAGGTAACCATGTTGTATTATTATCCCGGGATAAAGCCGGATACTATTGATATGCTTGTGGATGCAGGGTACAAAGGCATTATAATTGTCGGAACGGGGCTTGGCCATGTAAACAAAGAATTGTACCCGGCCATTGAAAGGGCTCATGAAAAGGGTGTTCACATGTACATGACCCTTCAAACCATCTGGGGTTACGTACATATGTTTGTTTACGATACGGGCCGTGATATGATGGCCAAAGGCATTATTCCACTAGGAAATATGTTACCGGAAGTCGCCTGGGTTAAACTTAGTTGGGTATTAGGTCAAACCGATGACCCGGAAAAAGTAAAAGAATTAATGCTTAAACCCATCAACGATGAGATCACCGAACGTGAACCCTACAACGGATACCTGGTTTACCAGGGTGGTGTGCCAGCAGTCGAGGAGTTTGTGAGGAATGTACATAAGTAAAAAGAAAAGTACACTTCTCAACTAATTTTATTAAAAAGGTTTGTTAAACCGGATATTTCGGTTTCAAAACTTTTAATAAGTAGGCACAAAGAAATTAAGACTAAAGATCCGCAAAGAAGATTTGAACTACTTTGTGGATTTTCTTTTATTATTCCAGTACATGAATGTTTTTCTTTACACAGATCTCCTTCAGCTGATCCGGCCAAACGCTTACCGTTACTTCTCCAAGATGTGCAGTCCGTAAGAAATACATGTACGTTCTTGCCTGTCCAATTCCACCTCCTATACTCAAAGGAATTTCATCATTTAATATAGCCTGGTGGTAAGGCAAATCAAGAAAGTCAAGTTGGTTGGAAATTTCAAGCTGTTTTTTCATGCTATCCTTTGTTACCCTTATTCCCATAGAGGTCAATTCATGCCTTCTTTTTGTAACAGGATTCCATACAAGAATATCACCATTCAATCCATACATTTGTTTGCCGTTTTTTACAACAGACGGAGTAATCCAATCATCGTAGTCGGCCGCGCGCATTTCGTGAGGATACCCATCATCCAGCACAGAACCTATACCAATGATAAATATAGCAGGATGATATTCCTGGATGACTTTCGATTCCCTTTGCTTTCTGGGCAGGTCGGGGTACATATCAAGAATTTCTTCGGCGTGGAGAAATTTTAATTCTTCCGGGAAGTCTGGATAGTTGCTGTTTCTTAATTCCGGGAACTGCTCCTTTACCATTTGACCTGCTCCCCATAGTACTTTCCAGATCTTTTTAACAATGTCTTTTAAGAATTCAAGGTTACGCTGATCGGCGGTTATTACCCTTTCCCAATCCCATTGATCAACATAGGATGAATGGTCATGATCAAGGAAATAATCCTTACGCACCGCCCGCATGTCTGTATTAATTCCTTCTCCAACGGCACAGTCAAACTGTTTTAATGCCATTCTTTTCCATTTGGTGGCTGCTTGAACTACCTGTGCTTCAATCCTTTTTTCCAGTCCAAGGCCACAAGGAAAATCAATGGGTGTTCTGGAACCGTCCCGGTCGAGGTAATCATTTACACCACTATCTTTACTTACGATTAATGGAACCTGAACCATTTGCAGGTTTAGTTCTTTTGCCATGTTATCCTCAATATAGTTCTTCAGCATGTACAAGGCTTCCATCCTTTTCAAAGGTGGCAACAAGGGTTCATAATCTACAGGAAGAATTTTTTCTACCTCTTCATAGGTACTTATGCCTGGCCCGGCCAGGTCTGCTTTTTTATCTGACATAATAATTCATTTTAAGTTAAAGTTTGTACTGTTGACTTCCGATAAAGAAAAGTGTAATAAGCCATAAATATAGCAAAGAATTAGATGTATTGCAAATCCGGAAAGAAATTTAGATGAATTTTAAAGAATACATTTCGTACATTTATTGCCGTTTCTTAGCCAATAAAAATCCATAATTCATTATTTTATGATATCAAGAATCTTACTTTTCTGTTTCCTTTTATTTGTTGCACTGGATGGATTAACGCAAATCGAAATAATTCAGGCAGATACAACTTACGATAAAAACATTTTTACCTTAGTTGAAAAAATGCCCTATTACCCAGGAGGAGACGCAGAAAGGATGAAATACCTTAGTGAAAATATCAGGTATCCGGTTGAAGCCAGGAAAAAGGGTATCCAGGGTCGGGTTTATGTTACATTCGTTGTTGAAAAAGACGGATCTATTAACGATGTTAGGATTTTAAGAGGAATTGGAGGTGGATGCGATGAAGAGACAGTCAGGCTTATATCGTCAATGCCTAAGTGGTCACCAGGAGTCCAAAGGTCGAAACCTGTCAGAGTACAGTTCAATACAGTAGTTATATTTAAACTAAATGGTAATTTTCAAAAACCTCCAAAACCTGATAAAAGTTTTGCTAAAGGAGTTCAACTCATGGACGATGGCAAATACCAAAAAGCAATTGAACGTTTTACAAAATCAATTAATCAAAACTCAGGTTTAACAAATGAAGCTTT
>CAYQWA010000015.1:80984-92608 GCA_964421215.1 uncultured Bacteroidales bacterium
AACTACCCTACACAAACTTCTCAATCAACTCTACAAGCCTGTGGGAATACCCCACTTCGTTATCATACCACGCAACAACTTTCACAAGTTTGTTCCTTTCTCCAAGCACTGCCGTTAACTGAGAATCAAACAATGCTGAGTGTGAATTACCAATCACGTCCATTGAAACGATGGCATCTTCCGTATATTCCATTATTCCTTTGAGATACGTTTCAGAGGCTTCCTTAAATTTTTCGTTGATCTCTTCAGCACTTGTGGGCCTGGATAAAGTACAGGTAACATCGGTTAAAGAACCATCAGGAACCGGGACACGAATTCCTGCACCACCAATGTTTTTCGCCAGGTGAGGAAATATTTTGGTAACCGCTTTCGCAGCACCTGTTGTTGTAGGTACTATTGAATAGGCAGCAGCGCGTCCACGACGAAGATCGGCATGAGGCCCGTCAAGTATGTTCTGGTCTGTGGTATATGAATGGACAGTTGTAATAAATGCTTTCTCAATCCCCCAGTGCCTGTCAAGGATCATCATCATTGGAGCAACATTGTTTGTCGTACATGATGAATTGGAAATAACCAGGTCTCTTTTATCAATTTTATGGTCATTTACACCTAGCACAATGTATTGCACGCCATCACTTTCTCCCTTGGCAGGTGCTGAAATAATGACTTTTTTCGCTCCTGCAACTTTTACATGTTTTAAAGCATCGTCTTTATTCGTGAACTTTCCGGTAGCTTCTATAACAACATCAATGCCCAATGCTCTCCAGGGTAATTTCCCTGGATCCTCTTCTGTATAAACCTTTATTTTCTTACCGTTTACTTCGATGTGGTTATGATTAAACTCAACCGAACCGTTGAATTTTTTATGGACCGAGTCATATTTCAACAAATGAGCCATGGTAAAAGGCTCCATCACATCATTGATGGCAACAATATCGAAGTTCGGTACAGTGTGAGCTACTCGTAGAAACATCCGACCAATTCGTCCAAAACCGTTAATGGCTATCCTGATTTTATTCATTGCTGGATTTCTTTAATTTTGTAAAAACCAAACTTTTAAATACAAACCGCACTCATCCAAACTTTCATGCATTTTAGCATTCTAGCATTGTTATTAAAGTAGCACAAAAATAAAATTTATTGCACTCCACCTAATTAAGAATTATTATTTTTGGCCACCCTACTGGAAATAACAAATATCAAAATATAACACATGGAAAATTTAAAATCGTACATCGAAGAAAACAAACAGAGATTTCTTGATGAATTATTCGGACTGATTAGGATCCCATCTATCAGTTCACAGTCTGAACACAAAGAGGACATGCTTAAAGCAGCAGAATACTGGAAAGATATGATCCTGAAAGCAGGTGCTGACAAGTGTGAGATCATGCCAACAGAAGGCAATCCCGTTGTTTATGGTGAAAAAATTATTGACCCTTCACTACCAACAGTTTTGGTTTATGCTCATTATGATGTTATGCCGGTTGATCCTATTGATTTGTGGGACAGTCCACCATTTGAGCCGGAGATCAGGAACGGAAAGATCTGGGCAAGAGGTGCTGATGATGATAAAGGCCAGGCATTTATGCATGCCAAAGCATTTGAATACATGGTCCAGTCAGGATCACTCCCATGCAATGTTAAATTTATGATCGAAGGCGAAGAAGAAATTGGATCACCAAGTCTTGGAAAATGGTGTGCAGATCATAAAGACATGCTGAATGCAGATATCATCCTTGTTTCGGATACCGGTATGATTGCTGAAGATACACCCTCAATAACAACCGGCCTCAGGGGACTTGCATACTGGCAGGTTGAAGTTACAGGTCCTAATCGTGACCTCCACTCAGGAATTTTTGGCGGAGCTGTTGCCAATCCGGTCAATGTGCTCAGCAAAATGATCTCAGGAATGATCGATGACAAAGGCGTCATCCAGATTCCAGGATTTTATGAAGATGTGATTGAAGTTTCTGAAGAAGAAAGAGCCATGCTGGCAAAAGCTCCCTTTAATCTGGGCGAATACAAAAAAGCCCTTGATGTAAAAGAAGTTGCAGGAGAAGAGGGATTTTCCACCATGGAAAGAACAGGTATAAGGCCTTCATTTGATATTTGTGGTATCTGGGGTGGTTATACCGGTGAAGGAGCCAAAACTGTTCTCCCATCTAAAGCTTATGCTAAGATCTCAACCCGGTTAGTCCCTAACCAGGATCATAAAAAGATTGAAGTTCAGTTCAAAGAATATTTCGAATCCATTGCACCTGCTTCGGTAAAATGTGAGGTTTCATATCTCCATGGTGGTTATGGCTATGTTTGTCCCATTGACTTACCAGCCTACAAAGCAGCAGAAAAAGCATTTGAAGATGTATATGGAAAAACACCCGTACCGGTACGTAGCGGAGGAAGTATTCCAATCATTTCAACTTTTGAAGAGGTATTGGGAATTAAGTCTGTACTTATGGGATTCGGACTGGAATCGGATGCTATTCATTCACCCAATGAAAATTATCCATTGAACCAGTTCTTTAATGGAATTGAAACCATTCCTTATTTCTACAAACACTTTGCGGAATTGATGAAATAAGAAATCATCCGATCATACAAAACTAAACCCTGAAGGCATCGTACTTCAGGGTTATTTTTCAGCTATCTGAAACCACATATGCCTGCAATCTTTACAATAATGTTCGGTTTTCCTGAATCCGGCAAACAATGATTTTATTGTAAAAAGCTTTTCAGAGTAGATGTTCTCTGAGTTGCATTTCGGGCATTCACCAAAAGACTTTTCGTATTCCTTGTTTCTGATCATAAGTTGCTTTTCTCCTTCCTGTTCCGATTTACTCAGGTCTATGGTTTTAAGAACAGCAAGCGCTTTTTCCGCCTGACTTGCCTTCACTTCAAGTTTTATTCCGCCAGAAGCATTAGATAACATGGGATCAAGGGTGATTGAATAATCATCTCTAAGAACTACTTCTATTCCTTCTGATTCAAGTTTACTTTTTACAATGAGGTATTCATGATAAAAAGTATACCGGGTAAGTGTTACAATTTGGTCGTCCATGGCTGTTAATTTAAGGCAGTCAAATTTAACCAAATATCTTTTAGCGTCCAATGTTGAAAATAACCAGGCAGTCAAAGGCAGGACTATTCTCCTTATTCAAGGTTTTGTGATGTTCTTATTATTTTATTACATCGCTATCTAAGGCCTCACAACAAGTGGATAGATTTTATTACTAAACAAGTCGAATAAAAAAACGCTGTTAAACTTCGAAGGAAAATTCCACTGATTCAGTTTGTTAAACAGGTTGAAGAATTTATTCTCATTGAACCCATCGGTATGAATTATTAACCATAATGATCTGAGTTGATTTTTGTTATAGAGACTTAATTTCGATTCCTTTCTGTTTATGGTACTTTCTATTTTTTCTTTTACAGATTTACCCTTTTCATCAAGCCTGGTCAATTCAATTCCAATGGATCTTTTAGGATTTATTTTCAATATAAAATCCGGAGATTCTGATTTAACCAGCTTCCCTTTAGGGAACTCAGGATAGTACTTCCTGAATTGCTCTATTATCAATTTTTCTTCATCTTGCTGATTCAATTGTTCAAAATAAAATTTCTAATTTCTAAATCATAATTTCAAATAAAATTCCAAATCCTAATTTTTTTTAAAATCCAAAAAGGTGATTTCACATCGGGACATGATTAATAATTGGGATTTTGCATGTGACATTTTTTAGGATTTAAAATTACTAATTAGATATTATTCAAAGCTTTCTTTAATCTTTCCATGGCTTCTTCAACCAAACTTCTGGGGCATGCTACATTCATTCGCTGAAATCCTGAACCACCCGGACCAAACATAGGGCCATCATTCAGACCCAATTTTGCTTTGTGGACAATAAAGTCCTTTAATTCTTCATCGGTCATTTTCAGGTTCCTAAAATCAAGCCAGACCATATAAGTCGCTTCCGGCTTGATCAATTTAATTTCAGGAATATTATCAATAATAAAATTTTGCATATACTCCAGGTTTCCGTTCACATAGTTGAGCATTTGTCCCAACCATTCTTCACCATGAGTATAGGCTGCTTCTGAAGCCACCATACCAAAAAGGTTGCCCATTCCAACATGCACTCTGTCGAGAAAAACCTGAAACTCATTTCTCAATTCCGGATTTGAAATAATTACTGAAGAAGTAGCCATCCCTGCAAGGTTGAACGTCTTACTGGGAGCCATCATAGTGATGCAAACATCAGAGATCTCCTGCGATATGGTTGCAGCTATAGTGTGGTTATATGGTGGCAAAACCAGGTCACTGTGAATATCATCAGAAACCAACAGAACATTTTTCTCAACACAAATCTCACCCAATCGTTTAAGTTCCTCAACGGTCCATGCACTTCCTCCGGGATTATGCGGATTTGAAATTATGATCATTTTTGTCCGCTTATCGATCTTTTTCTCCAGATCTTCAAAATCCATGTAATAACGACCATTCTGAAGCTTTAATTGATTATAAACCAATTGCCTTCCGTTATCTGTTACAGCTGAAAAGAACGGGAAATAAACCGGTGGCTGGACAATTATTTTATCACCCGGATTTGTATAGGCCATTACCGCCATATTAACGGCTGGAACAATTCCTGGGCTAAAAATGATCCAATCCCTTTTCAGTTTCCAATTGTGCTTCTTGTTAATCCAATTGATGATGGATTCATAATATCCATCAGGTCGTACTGTATACCCGTATATTTCATGGGACGCTCTTTCATTTATTGCATTGACAATAAAGTCAGGTGTTTTAAAGTCCATATCGGCCACCCACATGGGGAGAAGATCTTTGGCTCCTATAAACTTTTCAGCATAATCCCATTTTACACAGGAGGTATTTTTCCGGTCAATTATCTCGTCGAAGTTGTATTTCATAAATTCATATAAATAATGGACAAATTTCGTCAAATATAACAAACACAGTAAGCACAAGTTTCAAATTTGATAATTCAATTAACTTTGTGAAAATGAAAAAGCTCAAGGTCAGAAGCAAGGAGATCCGCAAACTGGGATTTGTTGAGGACAAAGCCATCCGGCTGGCGATGAACCTGATTTCCAGGCACTATTCCAGGGATCAGAAGCTCCATGCACTGGGAATACTGGAAGACCTTAAGCTTGACCCTGACAAATACCTTGAACACAAACAATTCGGTGAACTGGCCAAATTACTTTCCGGTAAAGATCTTCCACAAAAAGCGAAAACCAAAAAAGCCAAATTATTCAAAGATCATCAATCTGACTTTGTTATTTACGGCAAGGAGAACATCGATCCTGAAGCTCTTCATCAGATGTTTACAGCAATGAAAATGCCTGTGATCGTCAAAGGAGCTTTAATGGCCGACGCACATGTTGGTTATGGCTTACCCATAGGAGGTGTAGTTGCAGCTTACAATGCAGTAATGCCTTATGGTGTTGGTATGGACATTGGTTGCCGGATGTGCCTTTCCGTCTATCCGGACTCACCCAAAATTCTTCAAACTAAGCGTGAAAAGATTAAAGATGTCCTTGTTGAAAATACCAGGTTCGGGTTTGGCGAATTCAAAGATATCGGGGATCATGAGTTGATGGAAAGGAATGAATGGAAAGAGATCAAATTCCTGAAATCTTTACAAAAGACCTTTTATGATCAGTTGGGGACCTCTGGACATGGAAATCATTTTGTTGATGTTGGATATATGATCGTAGAAGAATTTACAGAAGACCTTGGTTTACAACCGGGAAAGTATTTTGCCATTCTCTCTCATTCCGGTTCAAGAAATTTTGGAGCTAAAATTGCCCAGCATTATACTAGCATTGCCAAACGTAAACTTGACCTGAGCGGAGAGGGAGCCCAACTGGCCTGGCTCGACCTTGACTCGGAAGAGGGCCGGGAGTACTGGCAAGCCATGAACCTTGCTGGTGATTACTCGGCAGCCAATCATCGTATTATCCATCAGAAGCTGGCAGATGCCTTAAAATCAAAAGCACTGAAAACAATTGAAAACCATCACAATTTTGCCTGGAAGGAGAAACTGTCGGATAAAGAAGAGCTGATCATTCACCGTAAAGGAGCCACTCCGGCCAATGTTGGGGATATCGGTATCATTCCCGGTAATATGGTTTCACCGGCATTTATTGTTTCAGGGAAAGGAAATGAGCTGGCACTAAACTCGGCTTCTCATGGAGCAGGCCGCCGTTTATCCAGGAGAAAAGCCAAACAAACCTTCACTAAAACCCAACTCAGCAAAATCCTGAAAAAAGAAGAAGTGGAGCTTATAGGCGGCGCAGTGGATGAATCACCAAATGCCTATAAAGACATCTTCAAAGTGATGGAAGCGCAGAAAGATCTCGTAAATGTACTGGCTATGTTTTATCCTAAGATTGTGAGGATGGAGTAGTTATCAGCACTTTAATTAAAAACTTATTCACTGAACCATGTAAGGCATATAAGGGCATATAAGACAATCTTATATGGTTTTAATTAATTCATCCCCCGCTCCTTCTTGATCTGCTCATACGCCGCCTGTACCTTCTGGAACTTCTCCTTAGCAGCTTTCTGGAACTCTTCTCCCAAATGACTCACTTTATCAGGATGGTATTTGGTGGCCATTTTACGATAGGCTTTTTTCATTTCATCATCACTCGCATCTGGTGTAGTTTCCAAAATTTTATAAGATGAATAAACATCTTTATAGAACATGGCTTTTATGGATTCAAAATCGGGTGTTCGAATTCCAAGGAAATTACTGATTCTTCTTATTTCATCCACTTCCTTGGTGTGCACATGTCCATCTGCAGATGATATTCCAAACAGATAATGGACTAACTGAAGCCTGCTCGCGTGATCCATAAAACTTCTTATCTGCTGAGAAACCTGTTGTACATTAACATCTTGCTTAAGTACTTCCCGTAAGACCAGCATATTTTCAATAGCCAGTTTCTCTCCAAACTGCTGTGTAAAAAACCTTTTTACATAATCCAGTTCAGATTTAAGTACTTTTCCATCGGCTTTCATAACAGCAGCCGACAACACAACCATACTGGCTATAAAATCTCCAGGTCGCGTTCTTGTGGTTCCGGTAGCACCCCTACCGTAGGGCTGACCATCTCCTTTATATTCATAAGTCCCGCTTTGCATACCATCGAACATGGAGCCAAATACAAAACCCAGTACAGCTCCCAAAGGACCTACAAGTACAGCGCCCAATCCAAGTCCAACCCATTTTCCATATTTTGCCATAATTACCGTTAACTTTTATTCATAAATTGTAAACCGCTCAAAATTAAATAAAAACCCACAAACCGTAATGTCGGTCTGTGGGTTTAACACTTTTTAATAGAATTATCTATTCTATTCCTGCTTATTTCAGGATCTCAGATTCCGGTAGACCATACTCTTCGATCATTTCAATTCCTACTGTTTCCAGTTGGTCCAGGATCGGATTATAGATTTCTGGTAAAACCGGTATAAAAACACCATTAATGGCGATCTTGCCTTCTAGGATCATTTCAACACCCATAGCTGCAGGTAGTGCTACTGTCCTTGCTACTGCAGTATCAGTTGCCATTGTACCGAAATCAAGCATGCTGGATTTGACTACTTCTTTTGTGCCATCGGGATAAGAAGCCAGAAATAGATGTTGCATTACTACCATATCACGTTCTTCCATGCCAATCATCATTTTATCGATCATAACATCGGATGTGATCTCAAATGGTGTATCTTCTCCCCTGTTCATTGATTCTTCCTCAAAAAGGCCAAGCCATTCAATCGCCTTAATGGCGGTACTTTCCTTATCCAGTCCAAGGAATTCAGCTGTTTTAGATCTAACGTCTGAAGTGCCATTTTTTCCCATTAACATTGAAATCATTCCGGCAAAAGATTTACCAGAAAAATCATATTTATCATTTGTTATTAATTTCAGTGCTTTTATGGCATCCAGTGATTCACACCATCCGGGATGGCGGAATGTACCCCTGAACATGGTTTTAGTTTCAGGAATACCGTAAAGATCGATATAAGGCAAGGAATCCCGGTTGGGATAGATCTCAAGTTTTCCAACATCCGGGAAATTAGTTTTCATGGGATTTTTGAAAAGATCCTGAGGTGGTATGTAAATATTTTCACCGTAGCGTAAATAATTACCATCATTGTTGCTGGCCATTACCACACCTTTCGGGCTCCAGGAGAATTTATAGTTGAATGGATTATCGCAGGCTTCCGGTGCCGGTAGCGCTCCACAGAGTGAGTAAAACTCCTCAATTTTACCACCTTTGTCATGGACATTATCGATGATCCGCATTGCCGACATGTGGTCGATCCCGGGATCAAGCCCCAACTCATTTAAAATAATTATACCTTCTGTTTTCGCCTCTTCATGCAACGCCTTCATTTCCTTGCTGACATAAGAAGTCGTAACCATGTTTTTGTGGTGTTTCAAACATTTTTTTGCGACCATAACATGGTAGGCATAGGGCAATAAACTTACTGTAAGATCATGGTTTGCAACCAGATTGTCGAGCGTTTCTTCGTCATCCACAGTCCATGCCAATGCAGTCCCTTCCGGGTGACCGTCGATCATGGCTTCGGCCTTGGATTTTGTACGGGTTGCAACTGTTACCTGATAACCTTTGTTTAAGAGATACCGGACGATTGGTTTTACAACCAAACCGGCGCCTAGAATTAAAACCTTTTTCATATTTATCCTGATTGAATATTAGTAATTAAAAAAGCTAAATTATGATTATATAAAGATCAAAAAAAATATTTCAGGATAATTTTCAACCGAATTATAAACCGGCCATTATAGTATGATATTGCAAAGTTCTCAGGAATTTTTTTCCTTAAATGCAATACCATGTTTTTCTAGTTCTGCCAATACGGGCTGATAGATAGTCTTTCTAGTCGGCAACTGAATCCCTGTAGCTGTTATCTCTCTAGTTAATATAAGTTTCGTGGCCATCGCTGCAGGTAATCCTACCGTCTGAGCCATCGCTGTATGTATGTTGTCAATGCCTTCAACGACCATGGATGATTCGACTGTGTGCAATTTATTGTCAATTTCATATTCAAACCTGTGCTGCATAACAATCATATCCTTATCATCCGGAGCGAGTTGCCATTTTTCCTCAAGACTTTTTTGCAGGATCTTAGCAGGAGTGGCATCTTTCATACCTATTTTTTCATCATCAAACAAGCCAAGCCATCTGAGTTTGTACATATCAAAGGAATCGGGTTCAAGTCCTGCATATTCCGCGAATTTCTCCTCAACTGTTTTTCCTTTTTTATACCTCAGAAAACTATTGATAAACTCCCTGTATGTCAGGTCTTCCGAATGCTCAACAACATAAGAATCATCAGTAGCTCCAACCTGAACCAGTGCATTCCAGGTTTTGCTGAATCCCGGTCTGCGAATCGTACCTCTGAACATGGTGGGAATGTCATCGATACCATACTCAGAACGATATTTCAGGGAATCCCTGTTGGGATAAACCTCAAATTCCCCATACCCATTGACATGTATCTTCTGAATCCGGGTAAAAACTTTATGGTAAGGAATATGTTTGTAAGAATCGTAACTTATAAACTGTGCTCCGCCCTGTCCTGCAATAACAACATTTCTTGGATTCCAGGTAAACTTATAATTCCATGGATTGTTGTCGTATTTAGGTGCAACCAGTCCACCAGTGGAAGAGCGGAAAGCAGTTAGTTTGCCTCCTTCAGATTTTATCCTGTCGATGATGTCCATTGCTGACATGTGGTCAATCCCAGGATCAAGTCCTATCTCATTAAGTAAAATGATCCCACTCTCTTTTGCTTCTGCCTGGAATTCTTTAATCTCTTTCGAAACATAAGATGCCGTTACCAGGTTCTTTTTGAACTTCACACAACACCTTGCAACCAGAAAATGCATCCGGGCCGGTAACATGGAAATCACAATATCTGCATTCCTGATCTCCTCCGACCGTTGTTCATCGTCAAAAACATCAAACCTGAAAGCCTTTCCGTTTGGATGCCCGTTTATTCTTTGAGCAGCCATTTCTTCCGAAATATCACCTACCAACACCTGCCAGTTATGTTCCTGTGAGTTCTCCAGCAAATAACTGATCAAACTTGGTGTTGATAATCCTGCCCCCAATACCAAAATTTTCTTCATTGCACTGCTTTATAAATAATTCTCAATGTATTTAAATTCCGGTGTTAACTCACCTTTATGTAAGATCATTGCACGTTTAATCGGTCCTGGTAAATCCAGTGATTCAAAATCTTTTGTGTAATCAGTGATGGCTATTGGTTTAATGTATTTAATGAGTGCATCGCTGAAGGCAATGGAGGATTCGCGTGGAAGCTCACTGGGAAGAATATCCACCGCCATAACAAGCACACCCTCTCCTTTAAATCCCATACTTGGTTCACGGGTAAAAGGATTGTAAACAAACACAGGGTCTTCAATCTCTGTTCCTTTATGGGTACATTCAATGGAACCATCGGGATCGCAGGTTACATCACCTATCACAATAAGTTTTGGAGTATTGTTCGTATAAAGTTTCTCGAGATAATCTTTTGTAACAATCCTTGGATACCTGTCATCCCAATACATGCAGTTCATCAGGATGGTCATATGTGGTATATATTGTTCAAAATCACTTTCGTATTTTTCAGGATGAGCATAATAATCTGCAAGTTCAAATTCCTCGTTCCCGCTTTTAAGTTTTGAAAGATGTTCCTCTTTAAACACTATCTTGTATAACACATTGTTTGGAAGATCCTTTCTCTTTTCCAGGTCCAGAAGTTCAGCAGGTGAGATTTCCTTAATCGGAAGCAGTGCAGCGATTTCCTGCGCTCCATTCGAAACATTACCATACCCTGTAAAGCCAATGGTTAAAGGTGTTAATTCTTTGGGTAGCCCTTTTTCAATTATTTCCTGGCCTACTCCTGAGATCACCTGTTTCGCTTCTTCCAATGAGTTGTATTGGTGCGATTGTTTAATCCGGGCAAATGGTGTTTCCATTCCAGATTCTTTTAATCGCTGTCCTAGTGACCATAATGAATTGATCATTCCGGCCAAACCTGCAAACCTTCCAAAAAAGATCAACCTTCTGCCCGACTCATCCGCTACTCTTTCATAATCGATCAGGTTCACCTTTTTCTCCATCATCTTTTTCAACATAGGCATGTTGTAGGGCTGCCCTTTAATAACATGGGAAAAGAAGATATAGGTCTTTTCATTTTCGAAAAAATCAATTGGCATCTCTTTCACTCCGAACACAACTGATGCAGGACTGAGATCGGTAACAATTTTTGCACCGGCTCCTTCAAATTCATCATGCGTAAAAATCCGCTTAGGTGATTCTTCAACCAGGATTTCAAGCCCCTCTTCCGAAATAAGTTTCTTTACATGTTTAGGGATGATAGCCACCCTGCGCTCCATTAAATATTTATCCTCGAGCCTGATACCAATTGTATTATTCATAATGGCTTAATTAAAAGTGTTATACATTTTAATAGTTGCAATGATAAAATCATCGTTAAATTAGAACCGACAAACATATAATTTTTAAACATCCACACAAAAAAAATCAACATA
>CAYQWA010000015.1:92708-107164 GCA_964421215.1 uncultured Bacteroidales bacterium
ATTAGAACCGACAAACATATAATTTTTAAACATCCACACAAAAAAAATCAACATAATATTTCCAAGTGTTTTTCAACCGCTTAACAGCAAAGGAATCCAATGATATCGTTGGGATAACTTATACTGGTTATAAATAAGGCCATGTACTTTTTTTGTGAAAATTCATTTCTATTTTTGTAACAATTGGGTCGGTACTCATGTAGTAGTTTAAATTAATTCATTCTCATAAAATATTCAGATATGAAATTTACTAATCAACTGATAACCTTACTGTTTATCAGCATTTTTACGAGTCTTTCTGTCAATGCACAAAAGCCCCTGGCTACATTTTTCTCAGAAGACGGATACAATTTCACCGTAATTATGGATGGAAAGAAGATTAATTCAGTGCCCATGAGCCGTGTTGAATACGTAGAAATGGACCATGACTGGGCAAAGGTGAAGGTCATTTTTGAGGACAAGGACCTCCCTTCTGTTGAAAAAACAATTCAAGGGAAAGATGCTGATGGAAATATATCCTCAGTTACCTGGGTAGTTAAACAGAATAAAAAAGGAAAGTGGAAGATTGCCGCCAGCAGTTGGAAACCCATTGAAGAGGAAGCTGATGTAACGGCTTATTCTGAATCTTCGGAGGAGGTTTATTATGTGGAACCAGACGAGGATGTAGAAGTAGAAGTGCAATCAAGATCTGATGTATCCTCCGGCTCAACTGTTATTACAACACAAACTGTTACCACCGAAACAGAACAATCTGTCAACTCAAATGCCGATGGATTTAACATGAAGATCGACATCAATGATGGAGAAACCAGTGCGGATTTGGATATAAATGTTTCTATTCCTGGTGTTGCTGTAAGCGGAACAGAATCCCATCAGTCAACAACGGTAATAACCACAACTACAACAACAAATGAAGTAACTGAAGAAGCACCGGTTGAAGAAATTGAGTACCAGGAAAGCTTTGAATCATCTACAGGATACAGTGGCAATTCAAACTGTGACTATCCCATGTCAGATGACCGGTTCGATAATGTAATGAATTCCATATCATCAAAGGATTTTGAGGACACAAGACTGACTGTGGCTAAACAAGTTATGAAATCAAACTGTTTATACGTATCCCAGGTAAAGCAAATTATGGGCCTGTTTGATTTTGAAGACACAAAACTTGATTTTGCAAAAGCAGCTTACAATTACACCCACGATCTCGACAATTATTACGAAGTAAATGATGAGTTTACTTTTGAATCCAGCATAGAGGAATTAAATGAATTTATTAACCGGTAGATGCTGGTAAAATATTTTTAGTAAATCCTGAATATTTTGTGCAGTTAACAAAATAATTGATACTTTTGCAGCACAAAATTCGTTGTAATTAAACGTATTACCTTTTACGAATAATAAATTTAGAACTACCTTTTAGTCCGGTTTTTCGGACTCAATCTTCTGGAAACAATAATGTTTAAAGGAACTGATTAATACTTAGAAATATGGATATGATGGAATATAATACAACAAGGAACAAGCTTAAGATCAGTGAGTACGGCCGAAATGTGCAGAAGCTTGTGAATTTAGCAAAGACCATTGAAGACAAGGAGCAAAGAACAAAATTTGCAAAAGTTATTGTTCAGATCATGGGACAGATGAATCCACAGATTCGTGACAGTGGGGATTTCCGTCATAAACTCTGGGATCATTTGTTTTACATAGCTGATTTTGAGCTGGATGTTGATTCACCCTATCCTCCACCAACTAGAGAGATGCTTGAAGCAAAACCAGAAAGTTTGGAATACAGCACTAATAATATCAGGTACAAAATGTACGGTTCTAATGTGACAAAAATTATTGATAAAGCAAAAGAATTTGATGATGGCCCTGAAAAAGATGCATTAGTGCATGCCATAGCCAACCATTTAAAAAAATCCTACCTGGCGTGGAATCGTGAATCGGTTGATGACGACCAAATTTTTGAGCATTTAAAAACTCTTTCAAAAGGAAACCTCGAATTAAGTGAAGAATTACGGTTAAATACTACCAACGAAATTCTTTCACGAAATAAGAAAAAGAAAACAGCCCCCACAGGCAAACAATCAAAAGGGTATCAAAAGAAAAAACAAAAAGGTGGTTACCAAAAAAGGTCGAAGTAAAACTTCGACCTTTTTTTTTGAAAATAGCAGAATGAATGCAAAAATTCCACACTCCATTATTCAAATTCATTTAAGTTATTTTATTAGCCACAGATTCACAGATTAGAACAATTATCTGTGAATCTGTGGCATTATTTTATCTTATATTGACCAATATTCCATTGTGGTACAATTACGACTAAAAAAAAAATAGTAACAATTTTCTGTGGGTATCTTCTAAGAAATTTTTAATTTTTACACTGCAATTGGATTAAATTCGTTGGTTTAGAACAACAAATATTCAATTGCTAAATGGCATCATTTGAAATTACAGGAGGCAAAGCCCTTCATGGAGAAATTAGCCCACAAGGTGCTAAAAATGAAGCACTACAGATACTTTGTGCTACCCTGCTAACACCGGAAGAAGTTACCATTAAAAACATACCTGATATCCGCGATGTAAATAAACTCATCGACTTGCTCGGGGATTTGGGTGTTAAAATAAACAATCCATCCTCCGGAACATTTACCTTTAAAGCTGATAACATAAACCTAGATTATCTGAAAACCGAAGAGTTTATAACTAAAGGAGGTAGTTTAAGGGGATCTATTATGATTATTGGTCCGCTGCTGGCAAGGTTTAATAAAGCATACATGCCTCAGCCAGGTGGTGATAAAATAGGAAGGCGAAGACTGGACACACATTTTATCGGCTTTGAAAAACTGGGTGCTGAACTTAACTACAGTCTGAAGGACAAGAGATACAACATCGAAGCTTCAAAATTGACGGGTTGTTATATGTTGCTCGATGAAGCATCAGTTACAGGTACAGCCAATATTGTGATGGCAGCTGTGTTGGCAAAAGGCCGGACAACCATATTCAATGCGGCCTGTGAACCATACCTACTCCAGTTATGTGAAATGCTGAACAGGATGGGGGCAAAAATCTCCGGTGTCGGATCAAACCTTTTAATCATTGATGGAGTTGAGGAACTAAACGGAACGGTACATAAACTGCTTCCTGATATGATCGAGATTGGCAGTTTTATTGGTTTGGCTGCAATGACCCGATCTGCCATTACCATAAAAGATGTTAACTACAATGCTCTGGGCATAATTCCTGAAGTGTTTAAACGGCTTGGGATAAAAATTGAAAAAACAGGAGATGACCTCTTTATCCCGGAACAGGAAACCTACGAGGTGGAAACATTTATGGATGGCTCCATAATGACCATTGCCGATGCACCCTGGCCTGGCTTTACTCCTGACCTTATCAGTATTGCGCTGGTTACTGCCACACAGGCAAAGGGGAGTGTTTTAATCCATCAGAAAATGTTCGAAAGCAGGTTGTTCTTCGTTGACAAACTAATCGATATGGGAGCACAGATCATTTTATGTGATCCGCACCGTGCAACAGTTATCGGTTTGAACAGAGCCTATTCGTTGAGAGGAATCAGGATGTCTTCACCCGATATCCGGGCAGGTGTTGCTTTATTGATCGCAGCCATGTCGGCAGAAGGAACCAGCATCATAGATAACATTGAACAGATCGACCGTGGTTATCAAAACATAGATACCAGGCTCAGAAATTTAGGTGCGGAAATTCACAGGATTTAAAAGGTTGTTTAAATTTGCACTTTTTTAATTTAAGAACTCCTTAAACATGAATATACTTTTAATTGGATCAGGCGGCAGGGAGCATGCCATTGCCTGGAAACTTGCCCAAAGCGATAAGCTAGGGAAATTGTACACTGCTCCCGGAAATGCCGGCACATCAGAAGTTGGTGAGAATGTAAAATTAAATATCGATGATCTCGATGAGGTAAGGAGTTTTATTATCGACCATAAAATTCATATGGTTGTTGTTGGACCTGAAGCTCCGCTGGTAGATGGTTTTCACGACAACTTTCTACTGGATGATGTATTAAAGAACGTCCCGGTTATCGGACCTGTTAAAGCAGGTGCCATGCTTGAAGGTAGCAAGGATTTTGCAAACCAGTTCATGAAAAAATACAACATTCCCACAGCTGATTTCAAAACATTTGATAAAAAAACAATCTCGGATGCAGATGCTTTCCTGGAATCGTTAAATCCTCCTTATGTTCTAAAAGCAGATGGTCTGGCTGCAGGTAAAGGAGTTCTGATTCTTGATTCAATGACTGAAGCAAAATCAGAGTTGAGGGAGATGATCGAACAACAAAAGTTTGGGGAAGCATCCAGCAAAGTTGTTGTGGAAGAGTTTTTAAGTGGAATTGAACTATCAGTTTTTGTTTTAACGGATGGTCACTCCTATAAAATACTTCCTTCGGCCAAAGATTATAAACGGATTGGTGAAGGTGACACCGGCCTGAATACAGGAGGAATGGGTTCAATCTCTCCCGTTCCTTTTGCTGATGCTACTTTTATGAAAAAAGTGGAAGACCGCATCATTAAGCCAACCATCAACGGGCTTAAAACTGAAGGAATCGATTACAGAGGATTTATTTTTTTTGGACTGATTAAGGTTGAGAATGATCCTTTTGTTATTGAATACAACGTAAGGATGGGTGATCCTGAAGCTGAATCAGTAATCCCAAGAATTAAATCTGATTTACTTGACCTGTTTATCGGGGTTGATAAAAGAGATATCGACAAAAGGGAAATTGAAATTGACCCTAGGTATTCCACTGCAATTTTTCTTGTGTCGGGAGGATACCCTGGAAGCTATGAAAAGAACAAAGTCATGTCAGGATTGGAAAAAGTACAAAACAGTATTCTATTCCATGCCGGGACTGCACATGATGCTAAAACGGATAAAACAGTAACTAGTGGTGGCAGGGTAATCGCCATAAGCTCCTTTGGTGAAACGCTTTCTGAGTCACTAAAACAATCATATTCACAATGTGATAAAATTGATTTCGAAGGCAAATATTACAGAAAGGACCTGGGCAAAGACCTAATGTAACAGTTCAGATTTGAATAGCTGCTAAATTCCTATTATTCAAGTCATTCTAAATATTTTAGTCACTTTTAATTATTGCAATTATTTAAAATCAGCACGGCCAAATGATCATAAGGGCATTTAGAAAAAGTTACCTGATTCAATACCTGTTCTTACTGGTTCTGCAACTGGTTCTTTGGCTGGGTGCATTTTTTTCACCCATTGCACCCGAACCGGTGAATTATGAGTACCTGGCCCCTGGGTTCACAGTCGTTATGAATTTGATTGGACAGAACGCTCTGGCATCAACCATCCTGGCCTTTGTATTGGTTTTATTAGGTGCTTTGGTTTTTAACTACACCCTTGAGATACGTGAACTTTCAGCTAAAAACTCATTGATCCCCGCCATGTTTTTTATTCTGGTAATGAGTATTCACCCATCATTGTTAACAGTACATCCGGCACTCATTGCCACTTTGATTCTAATTATTGTTCTTTACAATACTTTTGCCATATATACTGAAGAAGAAGCATATGCTAAAGTATTTTACTCGGGACTATTAATCGCCATCAGTTCCTTGTTCTATTTTCCATCCATCTATTTTTTGGTATTCCTCTGGTTAACATTCATTAGCTTCAGGCTCTACAAATGGAGGGAATGGATCCTGGTTCTGTTTGGTTTTTTCACACCCTATATTCTCATCTGGGCTTATTATTTCTGGTTTGATATGTGGTACCTCCAGATGGATGATTATTATCTCTATTTCAATAGATTAACTCTGATAAAATCTGTAAAAACATTTTCCATACTCGATTATGTGCTTGCAGGCATGATATCCGTATTGTTCTTAAATGCTTTTTCAAGGATCTCCATAAATCTTCAGGAAAACATAATTAGTGTAAGAAAGCGTTTTTGGTCTGCCTCCTTGTTTTTTCTGATCGCATTGATCAGTATTCTATTTTCTGGCAGAACAGCAGAAACCCACTTAACAATTCTTTACCTTTCAATGTCAGTGGTAACCATAGGTTTGTTTTTCAGACTGCGCAGGTTTTTTTGGACGGAATTATACCTCGGCATTTTAATTCTGCTGATCATTCTAAACAATTATGCATTTGCATTTAAGCTTTTTTAATAGGCCATGCTTAAGAAATCATATACCCCAGATCTTACGGAAGCCGGTTGCGATGAAGCCGGTAGAGGATGCCTGGCAGGGCCTGTATTCGCAGCTGCTGTAATACTACCTAAAAACTACTCCAACGATATCCTTAATGACTCTAAACAGATAAACAAAACAAAAAGGGACATTCTCAGGAAGGAGATTGAAAAAGAAGCATTGTTCTGGGCAGTAGAATTTTGTTCAGCCGAAGAGGTGGATGAGCTGAATATATTAAATGCCTCCATAGAAGCAATGCACCGGGCATTAAATAAATTGACCTCAGTACCGGAGCTTATTCTGGTTGATGGAAACCGGTTTAAGGACTATGCCGGCATCAATTACAGGTGCATAATAAAAGGGGATGGAAAATTTAACTCCATTGCAGCCGCTTCAATATTGGCTAAAACTTACAGGGATGAGTTCATGGATAACCTTCACCAAAAACACCCTGCTTACAAATGGGACAAAAACAAGGGATACCCAACCAAAGAACACAAAAAGGCCATTTCAATACATGGCATAAGCCCCTATCACCGAAAAAGCTTTAATCTGAACGAGCAATTAAAAATCGATCTTATGTAGGATTATTATTTTAAATTTCCTATCTTTAAACCTTTTAAAGTCAGCATGCATTGTTATATGTATTGGGCAAGGTACATAAAATATTTCCTTATCTTGACAATCTCATTTTATTCCACCAGGTGCATTCAGCAAGATCAAAATAGTGATCCTTATGCTTCTGCAAGGAAAAAAATGGTACAGTATCAAATAAAAGCTAGAGGAATAAAAAATAAGGCGGTTATAAATGCCATGCTTGCTGTAGAACGTCATCTTTTTGTTCCTGAAAAATTTATAAACCAGGCATATTCGGACCGGCCCCTGCCCATTGATGACGGGCAAACCATTTCTCAACCGTACATTGTTGCCTATATGACAGAGATCCTGGATTTGAAGAATTCGGACAAAGTACTTGAAGTGGGTACTGGTTCCGGATACCAGGCAGCTGTGCTTGCTGAGCTATGTGACAGTGTATTTTCCATTGAAATTATTTCATCGTTGGGTAATAAAGCAGTGGCTTTGCTCGATAGAATCGGAATTGATAATGTGTATATCAAAATAGGAGACGGATACCAGGGTTGGCCTGAGAAGAGTCCGTTTGATGCAATAATCGTTACCTGCTCTCCCACACATATACCTCAACCTCTTATAAACCAATTGGCTGAAGGTGGAAGGATCATAATACCTGTTGGGCCAAAGTATTACCAAAAACTTGTATTAATGGAGAAGGAGAAAGGTAAACTTATAAGAAAAGAAGTATTACCTGTTAGGTTCGTTCCAATGATGGATCCCGAAGGTTTAAAATATTAAGTAAGAAACCAACCTTTTTGTCAAGTTTGCAATTAAAGTTTGGGAACTTTAAATCATTCAACACATTATATATGTGCGACTTACAGAAATAAGGCTGAAAATAAACCAACGATTAAGTATGGCTGTTTTCTCCCCCTGAAATCAGTTTAACCTCCTTCGAAAAGATCACTTGCAAAAAACATTCTATATAAAAACGTAAAATCCCCAAACCATTCCAATTTATTTACGTTCAAAGGAAAGGTGCAATTAATTTGCAATTAGTAAGAGTTGGGTGAAATTAAAGATTTTAACATATATTTTTATTCTTTCAGGGTTGGTATTACATGCTAATCCTGTTGAATCCTCTGCCGTAAAATTAGCAGAGATCGACAGCCTTGAAAATATCTTATACAACTCTCTTTCATACAGCCTGTCACCAAAACACAAAATCGATATTTGCCTCAGGCTTAGTACCCTTAATGCTGAATTTTCATACGACAAACAAGTTGAATATGCGGCCAGGTCATTGATCTTAGCAGAGGAATTAAGCGATGATGAACATATTGTTCGTTCACTTGAATTGCTGGCTAAAGCCTACTATAATCTAGATAATTACGAAAAAGCCATAGAATATTCAACAAGGCTTTACAGCATACACAACACAAACAACAACGAAATATCTGCTGGTGAAGCTTTGAGGATGATCGCTTCGAATTATTACGACTGGAGTAAATACATCGAAGCAAAAGATTATTATGAGCGGGCGTTAGACATATTTAAGAAAAATCAATACTTCGAAGGTGTTGCGATTACCCTGAGGGGATTAGCAAAAATACTTGGACACTGGGGAGAATATGATGAAGCGCTGAATAAAAACCAGGAGGCATTTAAATTCTGGGAAGACTTAGGAAACCAGGAAGGAATTGCAAGCTCGTATGCAGGGATTGGCCAGATTTATGAAGAGCTGGGAAAAAATGAACGGGCTTTTGATTATTATAGGAAGAGCCTTGAAATCTATATGCAATTAAACAATACTACTGAAATTGTAAATCTAACCCTAAGCATTGGTAACACCTATCTTTTCAAGCAATTATATGACAAAGCGCTTGAATACTATTTCAGGGCAGAAGAAATTTGCAAACAGCTGAATGATGTAAAGCTGGTGGCAAACACATTAAGCAAAATCGGTGAGGCATATAATAAAAAGGGTGACTATCTGCAAGCCCTGGAGTACCAGGAAAGTTCACTTGCTTTAAAAGAGGAAATCGGAGATAAAAAATTACTGTCCATCACCTATACCGAAATGGGATTGATCTATTACAATGTTGAAGACTACAATAAGTCCCTGAGTTTCATGAAAAAGGGCCTTAATGCTGCCGATGAAATTAAATTCAAGTATCAGATAAACATTTGCAATCTGCATCTGTCACAGATTTACGAAAAAATTGGTAACCACTCCAAAGCATTGTCGTCCTATAAAGCCTATATCTCAGGAAAAGAAAATATTAATTCGGCAGAGAGCCAGCAGACCATTGAAGAACTGCAGACTAAATACCAACTTGAGCGAAAGGAAAAAGAGAACCAGCAGCTACGACATGATGACCAGTTAAATACTGTACAAATCAGGAACCAGCAATTGATAATCGGTTTTGTTTTGTTTATCTTACTTGGAACTTTTGTTCTGTCAATAATTTTTCACTCACGGTATCAGCAAAACCAGAAACTGAACATTCAACTGTCGTTAAAGAATAAGGAAATTGAGGAACAACAAATGAATGTTGAGAAACTGAATGCCGACCTTAAGGAAGCGAACTCTACTAAAGACAAGTTTTTCTCTATTGTGGCTCATGACCTGAAAAATCCATTTAACTCCCTGCTCGTATTATCCAAACTTCTTCTTGATGATTACGATACCTTTACCAATGAAGAGAGAAAACAATTTATCAATCAAATAAAATCTTCAGCCGAAAACACCTACTCATTGTTGCAGAACCTGCTCTCATGGGCAAGTACACAATCGGGTAAAGCGGTAATCATCAAAGAAAAGATCGACATTTCAAGATTGTCGGATGAAGCGATTACCCTTCTGAAGCCCATTGCTAAAAACAAGAAGATTACTTTGAACTCTCAAATAGGAGAAGATGTAAGTGCTTTTGCTGACAAAAACATGATCTCCACAGTTCTTCTGAACCTTGTTTCAAATGCGGTGAAGTTTACACCTCATAAAGGAAAAATTGAGGTAAATGCTTATGACAAAAACAACCATGTCGAAATAGAAATTTCAGACACCGGAGTAGGTATTTCTTCCAAAAACTTAGACAAACTTTTTAAACCGGATGTTAAATTCCATACCGTTGGAACGGATAAGGAAAAAGGAACCGGACTTGGTTTGATCCTTTGCAAGGAGTTTATTGAGAAGAATGATGGAGAGATATGGGTTGAATCTACTGAAGGCAAAGGCAGTCAGTTTTATTTCTCACTACCAAAGTCGTAGAACTCTTGTTAATATTCCCGGAATTCTAATTACTCCCGTCATTTATTGTCACTAGTCCGCCAACCGGCGTACGTACTTAATTGTAGTTCAATAGTAATTAAACTTCTCTCATATTACCTTTTGCCTGCTGTGAATTGCAGACTGCCAACTAATTTTCAACTTCCAAATTCAAGTCATTTTAGTCACTCTTATTTATATTAGTCATTCTACGCCAAACTACTCTTTAGAAAGCCTATAAATTTCAATCGAACTATGATTAATCCAAAATATTAGAATATCTTTGCAACGTTAAAATTTCTTCGGGGCAGGGTGTAATTCCCGACCGGCGGTGAAAGTCCGCGACCCGTGAAGTAGAATCACTTCATGGCTGAGCAGGTGAAATTCCTGCACCGACAGTTAAAGTCTGGATAGGAGAAGATGTTTTATACTAAACTGTATATAATTAATACATATATGCCCCGAAGTGTTTTACTTACGGGGTTTTTTTATGGCAAAAAACGAAGACATAAAATTCATGAGAAGGGCGATTGAACTATCGCTTAAAGGATACGGATATGTAAATCCTAATCCTCTTGTTGGTGCAGTCATTGTGAAAAACGGGAAAATAATAGGTGAAGGTTATCACCACAGGTTTGGAGAAAATCATGCGGAGATCAATGCCATCAACAATGCAACAGAAGATGTTAAAGGAACCACCATGTACGTTACCATGGAACCATGCAACCACCAGGGGAAAACCCCACCCTGTACCGACCGCATCATCATGGAAGAATTTGGCAGAGTAGTCATTGGTATGGTGGACCCTAATAAAAATGTAAGGGGAAACGGCCTCATCAGGTTATCAAAAGCAGGCCTTAGTGTCTCATCGGGAATTCTCGAAAAGGAAATTGAAAAAGTAAATGAGGTTTTTATAAAGTACATAAACACTGCTGTCCCATTTTGTACATTAAAAACAGCCATGACGCTAGATGGAAAAATATCGACCTATACAGGAGATTCCAAATGGATTTCAAATGAAAAATCAAGAGCCTGGGTGCATGAGTTACGACACCGTTACTCTGCAATAATGGTAGGGGTAAATACGGTAATTAAAGACGACCCCTACCTTACGGACAGATCAATGAACATTGATAAAAGCCATCCAATAAGGATAATAGTAGATTCGTCTGGCAAAACACCACTAAAAGCAAGGGTTCTCAATACGAAGACCGTTAAATCTATTATTGCTGTGACGCCCAATGCAAGCAAGTCTTCTTTACAAGGATTAAGTTCCACCGGAGCAGATGTGATTGTTTGCCCCGATATCAATGGACGGGTTAACCTCACATACCTGATCAGGGAACTTGGAAAGCTGGGAATTGACAGCATATTGCTGGAGGGGGGCAGCACTTTGAACTTTTCAGCTATCCGTGAAGGAATTGTTGACAAGGTTTATTCATTTATTTCACCAAAAATGGTTGGAGGGGAAGCAGCAATTACACCAGTTGGAGGTGATGGTTTTGAAAAGATCAATGATGCGATAACACTCAATATTGCTAACATCCAAAGGTTTGATGAGGATATTTTAATCGAATCGTATATAGAATAATATGTTCACAGGTATTGTAGAAGAGATCGGAACTGTTCAATCAGTAAATTGGGGGAAAATCTCCGCAAAGATTAAGATTTCCGCCAATAAAGTATTATCTGATGTTAAAACGGGTGATAGCATTAACACCAATGGTACATGCCTTACGGTAACTTCATTTGAATCGGATAGTTTTGAGGTGGATGTAATGGCAGAGACCATGAGAAAGACAAATCTGAAGGATTTTGTTCCTGGTGACCGGGTAAATCTTGAACGGGCTTTAAAACTTAGCGACAGGATGGGAGGACATATTGTAAGCGGCCACATTGATGGTACAGGCAAAGTCATCTCAAAACGTAAAGAAGACAATGCTACCTGGTTATCAGTTTCAGCCGTGGAGAATATCTTGAAGTACATCATTAACAAAGGGTCTGTAGCACTTGATGGTGTTAGCCTCACTGTTGCCAATGCCGGTATGGATCACTTTAATGTTTCAATCATTCCTCATACAGCTTCTGAAACAACTCTGCTGGAAAAGAAAACGGGTGACCTTATAAATATCGAATGTGATATTACAGGTAAATACATTGAAAAATTCATGAATATCAAATCAGATAATAATAAGTCGGAAATTAATTACAATTATTTAAGTAAACACGGTTTTATTGATTAAGTATGAGCGCATTTAATACAATTGAAGAAGCAATAGAAGATATTCGACAGGGTAAGATGGTCGTTGTGGTGGACGACAAACGCCGTGAAAACGAAGGTGATCTGATCATGGCTGCTGAAGCAGTCACTCCCCAGTCCATAAACTTTATGGCGAAGTTCGGAGGAGGACTTATTTGTATGCCGGTCATCAAAGACAGACTTCGGGAACTCCAGATCGGGATGATGGTGACGGAAAATACCGATACCCACAAAACGGCTTTTACAGTTTCTGTGGATGCGGCCGATACCACAACAGGTATTTCAGCCCATGAAAGAGCATATACCATACGAAAGATCATTGATGGTGCTTCCGGGCCGCAAGACTTTAACAAACCCGGTCATATATTTCCGTTGGAATACAAAAAAGGCGGAGTATTGGTCAGGGCTGGTCATACCGAGGCCGCGGTTGACCTGGCAAGGCTGGGTGGATTTTATCCTGCAGGAGTTATTTGTGAGATCATGAACGAAGATGGGTCCATGGCCAGAGTTCCCGAACTTAAAGAATATGTTAAAGAACATGATCTTAAATTGATCACCATTGCTGACCTCATTGATTACCGAAGAAGGCATGAAAAACTGGTTGACCGGGTGTCAGAGGTTATGCTTCCTACGAAATATGGAATGTTTAAAGCAGTAGGATACAGGGATAAGATCAACAATGAAGAACATATTGCTCTTGTCCTTGGAGAAATAAACGGGGAAGAGCCAGTCCTTGCAAGGGTGCATTCCGAATGCCTCACCGGAGATGTATTCGGATCACAACGATGCGATTGTGGTGACCAGTTGGATGAAGCCCTGCGAAGGATTTCCCAGGAAGGAAGCGGAATACTTCTTTACATGCGTCAGGAAGGTCGTGGCATAGGACTTATGAATAAACTAAAGGCATATCACCTTCAGGATAACGGGATGGATACAGTAGAAGCCAATGAAGCACTTGGATTTCCAGCTGATTTAAGGGATTATGGTATCGGGGCTGAAATCCTTGCTGATCTAGGAGTTAAAGCGCTTCGACTCATGACCAATAATCCAAAGAAAATCTCAGGAATTTATGGATTCGGACTAAAGGTTGTAGAACGAATTCCCATTGAGATCAATCACAACCAGAATAACCAATACTACCTGTCGACGAAAAAGAAAAAGATGGGGCATATGTTGGGAGTTTAGGTAGAATGTTTGAATGAAAGAATGAGTGAATGTTGATCCGCCGGCTGGCGGAGAAATCCCGCCAAAGCAGGAAGTGAATATATGAATATTGTATAATTGGAAGAATGGAATAATGGATGAAATTAAGGAGTTGTTAGTTGTAAATATTTGAAAATAACATCAATTATTCCAATACTCCATTATTCCCGGAAAAAATATGTTATCAAAATTTGAAAAAAATAAATAATATATCAAACACATAGAAACAAAGTCATATGAACGTATTGGAAGGAAAATTAACAGCAAAAGGCCTCAAATTCGGAATTGTTGTAGGACGATTCAATGAATTTATCAGCAGCAAATTATTAGGAGGTGCAATTGATGCACTAAAAAGGCATGATGCAGATGAAAAGAACATTGACATGGCCTGGTCGCCCGGATCCTACGAAATTCCTCTGATTGCAAAGAAAATGGCAAAGACAGGCAAATACAATGCGGTGATCTGTCTGGGAGCAGTAATTCGTGGCGCCACACCACACTTCGACTATGTATCCAATGAGGTGGCCAAAGGCGTAGCTCAGGCAAGCCTTGAAACTGAAGTTCCAGTAATTTTTGGAGTTTTAACAACCGATAGTCTTGAACAAGCCATTGAAAGAGCAGGTACTAAATCCGGCAACAAAGGTTTTGATGCCGCTATGGCTGCCATTGAAATGGGAAATTTGATGAAGGAGTTGGAGTAGTTCAAAGTTCGGAGTTCAAAGTTTGAGGTTAGAAGTTTATTGTACACTTTTCGGAGGTTGGATTGTGATGCTTTGCGTGAGGTTTTTCTCTCAAAGAGGAGAATGTGGTAGGAAGTGCAGCGATAAGGAGAGATTTTAAAGACTAAATTTTGATTTCTCTGTCGCAAGCTTCTTCGAAATGAACTGGATTAATGAGTAAAGGAAAGGTGGGGGGGGGGGGGGGGGGGCGCACCCGCAGGGATTTGAGTTGT
>CAYQWA010000015.1:107174-117323 GCA_964421215.1 uncultured Bacteroidales bacterium
ATTTTAATAAATTAATTTTATTATTTACTACCTTTATGGGGGCCGGCGGTTGCCCGCACCCCCACCTTTCCTTTTTCCGTTTGAAACTTAGTTCTTTTCGACTGACAACACGAAATATAGTGAAGTATCGAAGGGAGAAATCTTTTGTTGCAGAAACTACACCTTAATCGTCACCCCTATTCCAAAATTCTCTTTCACCTGCAATTTAGGTCCTGAGCCTACCTGAACCTTTTCACCTTCTACATGCTCATAGGTCGGAATGGGAATATCATGATCATACATCAAATGAAGATAGATTATGGATGAAAGAAAACTATTGATCTTAAAATTAACAGCTGTTTCCCAGTCCACATCAAAATTCCAGCGATTATCCAGTGTTTCATCCATGTAATTATTGTGAAGGTTTAATTTGGTATCCATGTTCACATTTTTCATCAGGTCGCGGTTGATGTTAAAAACAACATTGATCCCAAAGTTGGACTTATAATTATGGCCTGGCTGGAGTACATTTCCAAGCGTATCAAGAACAGCAGGTGTAACCCCAAATGCTCCCTTGTTAGCTAATTCCTGGTCCATCACAAAAAGAAACTTTCCACTTGCCGGAGATATAAAAACCGAAGTATTTTTATCCGGCTTATATTCCATACCCATAGAAATATATAGCGTTGCCGGAGCAAACAAACGCGATACCACTGTGGAATCATTAGGATATTTATACCCTGGACTGAATTGAGATTTCAAATTCACCATAAAGGAATAGAACCAATATTCAAATGCCTCATAACCGATGGATGATCCAATATCAATCTTATCATCAATTTTTCTGATGTCCTGCTCCTCATTCCAGGTCAATCCGTAGGCAACCGCAAGAAAATTATCCGCCTTAAACTTATCCTTTAAATAATTAGCCTTAAAATTTCCGTATGTATTTCCTGCAATGTTACTTTCACCACCCTCAGCCCAATTGGTGAAGGATGCCTGGTTTAGTGCGAGTCTACCTTGGGTAGTAATGCTCCAAAATTTCGTAGAATCTGAAAGTAAGCCATCTTTTACAGGGTTGGAAGATGTATCAGAGTCAGTAACAGTAACTGGTATCACCGGATCCCCAGCAAACAAAGTTGATGAAACAAGTAAAACCAGAAAAAATAATGGGTATTTCATACCATGGAATTTTAGTGCGAAATAAAGAAAAAAGACGTTTAGTCTTGTTTTAAATTAACGGGAATTTGAACAATGGATTGTGGAAAGAAAATTTTAAATTGTTAGTTAAGAGTTTCAGAGGGAGGATCACACCGATCCTATCAAAGTGTGTGGGCAGGCCAATCAATTCCTGTCTCCTTCAGTAGGTTCACTTTAGAATTGTAAGATCAAAAACGGATAAATTTAGATTATTCACTGCTATTTGACAGAGAAAAGATGAAATTAACTAACAAACAAAGAACCAGAAATTAAGTACTTTAAACAAAAAAAGCCGGAAAGATCCAGCGTTTATGAGGTTCACTATTGGATTCCCTCTGTCGCGACCATCTGCTCTTTTAGGCCATCGCCGCTAAAATTGTTCAAAGAATTTTTCTTTGGTTTTATGGCACAAAGGTAAAATAACTGGATTATTCTGAGGTTAAATAATCCTAAAACAATTGTTAAGGATTAAGATGATTTTTGGTGGCCCTGTTTTTACAATACAATTTTCATACAGGCTAAACTGGTTTAATTAGTGCATCAATGAAACCTCTAATTACAATTAACTTCATTGTACCTGGGCCAGTTGGTTGGAACCTCCATGGTTTGTCCGGATTTCAGAACAACAGCACCGGGATAGTTCTGAACCACGTCACCCCATGTTGTTTCCCACCATTTCGATTCATCATGTTTTTCCAGCCAGGTATCTTGCATTTTACCCGAAACAGCCTGATCAATCAATGGCCACCACAAACTTTCCGTTTCCCGATCCCAAAGTACAAACGCATTTATTCCATTCCACACATCATTGTCCCAATAAGTATAACCCGAAAGTGCAAAGGTAAAAGTGGTATCGCAATAAGTACGGGAGTATACCGCAGCAAGATCGGCCAGTATACAGTAAATAACCATTACAGGTTCACCATCCGAAACTTCGTTGATCACCTCGTGCTGCTGAAGCAATTGAATAGGGTAAACTTTGTATTGACCTTCTGTTTTCAAAATAATAACACGTGAATTTTGCTGATAACTCGAAGCATTGTCATTAACACTTCTATATTGAGGTTCTATTAAAGCATTGAAATATTCACGACCCAGGCCATAGTTCAATTGACATTCACGAAGCGACCAATGGGTGATATCAAAATGCCATTCGTCGTTTTTTCCTCCATAAAGCATTTTTTTATTTTCTTCAAAAAATACATGCCCATTATCAATTGCCTCCTGTTCACATTCATTAGCCGTAAAACCGGATATTGTCTCCTGATCTGGTTCTGTACTACATGATATGGAAACGGTAAGTAGTACAACACAATATATAATTAGCTTTTTCATAATGGATTTTATTAATAAGTCGGATAGGCATTAAATTACTTACAATGGTATTAATTGGCAGATATAAAAGGGCAATCATTTTGGAAAGACCAAAATTATTAGGTAATGGTTATAGAGCATTAACCTAATATGAGGTTTTGATCTCAAAGGTTTATTAAATAACTCGCCATCGGATTTTAACAATGGAGATTGATCTCCTTTTTATCGCTGGTAAACATTTACATAATACCCCGCTATAAAACTAACATGGTACAAATTAATACCTGAGCCATACCATCAAGCTCTTCCAATTATTTTAACCAGGTAGTTGAGAGTAAATCTGAGGTCGAGGTAAGAAGTTTGAGATTAAGATCCTAAACAACAAATGAATTGAAAAAATAAAGGGATGACTAAGATAAGCGTATATTGATCTGAAGACAATGCAGGGAGCCTTAAACAAAAAAAGCCGGAAAATTCCAGCCATTAGAAAGGTTCCTTTTAGGAATCTTTTATTGCGACAGTCTGCTTTAACTGAGCCACCACCGCTTATATTTCCGCAAAGACCGTTGTCTTTGTTTTCTGGTGCAAATGTATGGATATCAGTTGTACTCCACATTAATTTAATATGAAGATGTTGTTAAGAAATTGCCAGGGCAAAGGGCCAATAGCTAAAAGCCAATAGTAACAGACAACAAACGGCATCCTGCACCAAGACTCAATTTGACATTAGTCTTTTTATTCACTATATTTACCCCTATTAAACCTTCCGCTAAAATGTTCATTAAAATAGTTTACCTATGAAATCGAGAATCATTCGGTATCTTATCTTTTTTACTGCAATTTCATGCATTGCATTAAAATGTGAGAAAGAAGAATCAGTAAATGATGAAGATATTTCATTTCATCCAACATTTACAGTCACTCCTGAAACCGGGCCAGTAACCACAACTTTTAGTTTTGATGCAAGCGAATCATTCTACAGGGACGGGAGCAATCCGGAAAATTATGAATGTGCAGAATTTCAATGGGACTTTGATTACAAGGGATATTATGATACAGATTGGGATACTGAAGTGCTGGAAGAAAGTAGTACTAGCCATCAATATACCATTCATCAAACGTATACTGTTTTATTGAAAGTTTCCGGAGCTCATACAGGTGACGGTCATGGTTTATTTCAAAAAGATATCATTGTTACACCAGAAACAAATGAACCACCGGTAGCAGTTATTACGATTGAACCTGAAGAGGGATTTCAGAATATTACAAGTTTTTATGCGGATGGATCATTATCATGGGATGAAGAAGACGGTTTGGAGCTTCATGAATTTATGTGGGACAAGGATGGGGATGGAAACTACGATGGAGATTTCGCAGACGAACCATTTTTTACAAGAACTTACACTGAGCCGGGGATCTACATAATTAAATTAAAGGTTCGCGATTCAGGAGGGTTAACCGGTGAAACCGAGGATCTTCTGGTAGTAACTAGCATGGAGGAGCCCTGCCCTGGCATACCAGCAGTTAGCGATATTGATGACAACATATACAATACAGTTTTGATCGGTGACCAGTGCTGGATGAAAGAAAATTTAAAAACGTCTAAATACAGCGACGGAACACCAATACCAAATGTTACTGATGGTGCTGGTTGGGCAAATCTTACAACCGGAGCTTATGTATGGTATGAAAATGAAATTTCATGGAAAGAAGATTATGGCGCCTTGTACAATTGGTTTGCTGTAAATGATCCCCATGGTCTCTGCCCTGTTGACTGGCACGTGCCAACGGATGAGGAATGGACAGTCTTGACTTATTTTATTGGTGGAACGGTAACACCTAACGGAAACAAGCTTAAATCCTGCAGGCAGGTAAACTCACAATTAGGTGGAGATTGCAATACTTCAGAGCATCCTCGCTGGATTGAAAGTTCATGGAGCTATGGAACAGACGATTACGGATTCTCAGCCCTTCCGGGTGGATTGCGCGAGCCCATGTTTGGTCAACCTTTCGGTGGCATTGGTTCAGCGGGTTACTGGTGGACTTCTACTGAATACACAACATATAGTGCTTACTACCGCAGCCTGAGTAGTGGCGGCGGGTTTAATAATACGGACACTCGCGGAGGAAAGTGGGGACAAAGTGTACGGTGCATTAAAAATAATTAAGATTCTTAGAGTATTATACGATCTGCATTTTTCTTGTTGCTCACAACTCTGCAAAATAAAATACCAGGGATCAGAAATGGGAGTTCTGGAATAAGGACATGGACGAAGTCATCCGTGTTGTTATGTTAATAAAAATTCAATCCTTAGAATACTCCCAA
Source organism: uncultured Bacteroidales bacterium (assembly GCA_964421215.1). Lineage (GTDB taxonomy): Bacteria > Bacteroidota > Bacteroidia > Bacteroidales > JAADJA01 > JAADJA01. The sequence continues at coordinate 111,994 of CAYQWA010000015.1, forward strand.
ACAATTAGCCATTGCTTTTGTTATAATTCATACTCAAATTAAATATATGACCATGGAAGTAACACATAATGTAGTTGGATGGTTTGAAATTCCTGTCACCGACATGGAAAGAGCTGTAAAATTTTATGAAACAGTATTAGGATACAGTCTTCAAAGAGAAAAAATGGGTTCCCTGGATATGGCATGGTTCCCCTGGAAAGAAAACGAAGTTGGGTCTTCTGGTTCACTGGTTTATGATCCGGAAACCTGTAAACCATCAAAAGATGGTATACTAGTCTACTTTACAGCTTTCTCCGGTGACTTGGTAAATGAACTCTCTAAAGTAGAAGAAGCTGGTGGAAAAGTACTAATTCCCAAAAAAGAAATTTCTCCGGAACACGGACACTTCGCCGTTTTTGTGGATACTGAAGGTAATCGTGTGGCACTTCACTCAAGAAAGTAATCGGGATTTGTTGTTCATTCCAGATATTTATTGTTAATGGTTCATGTCTACTTGGCTGTAGTATGATCCAATTAAGTATGATAGGTTCTTTTATAAGTCCTAAAAGATCCCTTTTCGCCAATAGCTAAAAGTTTAGAGCTCATAACCTCTTCACGACTCTCCCTAAACACATAATCCTCAAACATAATGGCATTATCTCAATATTTCACTATATTTATACCTTTATATAAACCTCCCGCTAGTAAATGTTATTATAAAACATTGTGCTATGAAAACAAAAACATTCAGGTATTTAGTTTATTTCCTGGCAATAGTCAGTATTGCTACAGATTGTGATAAGAAGGGAGAACCATGGTCAAGTATGGATATTTATTTCACTATTAATCCCGATACCGGCCCAACAAATGTTATCTTTACTTTTGACGCTGGGGCATCGTATAGTGAGAGTGCTGATGAAGATGGTAATAAGGAGAAATTTTATGATATTGCGTTGAGATGGGACTTTGATTATACAGGAGAAGATGATTTGCTGTGGGATACAGAATACACAGTAGAAGATATTGTTACACATGTTTATACCGAAGCAGGTACGTATGAAATATTACTCGAAGGCGGTTTTCCGGTAGCGAATAAGCTGGAAACATTTTCTAGGACTCTTGTAGTAACTGAAGCGATAGGTTCCCCACCTGTAGCAGCATTTACTATCGAGCCGGAGGAGGGGTACCCCATGGAGGATTTCACTATGGATGCCAGTCTTAGCCAGGACAATGAGGATCCAATAGAGGAATTAAAAGTGAGATGGGATTGGGAAGATGATGGCACTTATGATTCAGATTTTACTACAGAAAAACTTGCCTCTCATGCTTATCCCCAACCAGGTGTTTATACAATAAGACTCCAGGTAAAGGATACTGATGAGCTTACAGATGAAATAACCCAGGTTGCAACAGTTTTAGAAGATCCAACCAACGCTTGTCCTGGAGTACCTACAGTTACCGACGTTGACGGCAATGAATACCCAACGGTACAAATAGGTGATCAATGCTGGATGAAAGAAAATTTAAAAACAACCAGGTATAATGACGAAACGCTCATACCTAATGTGGAAGATGGTAACGCATGGAAAGATCTTACAACCGGAGCTTATGTGTGGTATGAGAATGATATTACATGGAGAGACAAATATGGAGCGCTGTATAACTGGTTTGCAGTAGATGATCCCAAAGGTCTCTGCCCGGAAGGCTGGCATGTGCCCTCTAAAGAAGAATGGGAATCCTTGATAAGCTTTATAGGAGGGGACAATATCCTGGGACGAAAGCTTAGATCCTGCAGGCAGGTAAATTCTCCAATAGGTGGAGAATGTGTTACTACAGTACATCCCCGATGGGATGCAACCTCCGTCATCTTCGGAGATGATCTAGATGAATATGGACTTTCATTACTGCCGGGTGGGCGCCGTGCATCAGGTCAGAATTCTGCTACTTTTTATTCTCTTGGTTCAGGGGGTTACTGGTGGTCCACCACCTATGACTCGGGTGTCTATTTCAGATACATGTCCCTTAATGACCCCCATATATATTCAAGTTATGAAACAGAAAACCAGGGATTCAGTGTTCGGTGTATAAAAAATAATTAGTTGGATAGTTTAGAACATAAACCTGTTACAATCCCACTAATATTTTTAATTATGAAATAAAGGCCAAACATTCTATCATGTCCTGTGTTATAATTCATAATCACATTAATCATAACACCATGGAAATAAAGCACAATGTAGTAGGTTGGTTTGAAATACCTGTCTCCTACATGGAAAGGGCTGTACAATTTTATGAAACAGTTCTGGGATATAATCTTCAAAGAGAGAAATTGGGAACGGTGGATATGGCATGGTTCCCTTGGAAAGAAAATGAAGTTGGATCGTCTGGTTCCTTGGTCAATGATCCTGAAACCTGCAAACCTTCAAAAGATGGTTTACTGGTCTACTTTACAGCTTTCTCCGGTGATCTGGTGAACGAGCTTTCAAGAGCGGAAGCTGCTGGAGGAAAAGTAGTAATTCCCAAAAAAGAAATTTCCCCTGAACATGGGAATTTCGGTGTGTTTTTAGATACAGAGGGTAACCGGGTAGCGCTTCACTCAAGAGAGTAAGTGTTTTTTACCACTTTATTTACCTTTCCCAATCCACCATAACAATACACCTGGAATCAGGAAAGGCAATCCATATATCAAAGAAGGTATGAAATCATCACCTCCATCATGGTAAAGCATATTCAGTCCCAGTACTAAACCCGCAAAGGTTAAAACCATCCCGCCTTCTTTAGGTTTGAAGAAACTAAAAAAGTAGCCAAAAGCTGCAAAGGCCATTAACAATAGCATTGTTTTCAGCTGTGGATCTTCGATTTCTTTGAAATCAGGTAATCCTTCACCAAATATAAATGCACCAAAGAAAAGAAGGGCAAGGCCTCCGATGATCAGAGCAACTACTTTGACGATTCGTTTGTTATCTGACATAATATCTATTTGACGGTTTCGTACTGAAGTGTGGACAAATCCCCCCTTGCCATCACACTTGCCACACACTCCCCCCAAGGGGGGATAACTTCGAGCTACTTGAGCCACTTGTCGAGCCATGCAAAAAACGTTCTCTGCCAAAGGATACCGTTCTGTGGTCTTAACACCCAGTGGTTTTCATCCGGAAAATGAAGGTATTGAGCTGGAACATCCCTAAGTATCGCACCGTTGAAAGCAGTCATGCCCTGGGTAAATACCACCCGGTAATCTAATTCACCATGAATAATTAGAATAGGAGTATCCCAGTTTTGAATAAGTTTATGTGGAGAATGTGCATAAACTTCCTTTGCAACAGCGTTGTCTTCTTCCCAGAAAGGACCACCTTTGTCCCAGTTCTCAAACCACATTTCTTCTGTTTCAAGGTATTGGGCTTCTTCATTGAATATTCCGTCATGGGCGATAAATGCACTGAACCGGCCTTCGTGAATGCCTGCAAGATAGAATACTGCATAGCCACCTGCACTGGCACCAACCGCTCCAAGTTTTGTTTCATCAATAAAAGGTTCTTTGGCCATTTCATCAATAGCCGTTAAATAATCCTGCATGCTTTTACCATGGTAATCACCACTGATCTGTTCCTGCCATGCCTGTCCAAAACCCGAAACCCCTCTCCTGTTGGGCGCTACAATGATATAATCATTGGCTGCCATGATCTGGTAGTTCCAGCGGTAATGAAAATTTTGGCTCAAAGGTCCTTGTGGTCCGCCTTTACAATAAAGCAAAGCCGGGTATTTTTTATTAGGATCAAAATGCGGTGGATAAATGATCATGGTCAGCATGTCTTCACCATCATGTGTTTTCATCCAGCGTTCTTCAACTTTTCCCATGGTGATCTGGCCAAGTAGATCCTTATTGGTAAAAGTGATTTGTTCCATTGTTCCATCGCCCGGATTAACGGCAAATAATTCTGTTGGCATGGACATGGATTTAACTGAAGCAATTAACTTGTCACCAGCAGGAACAGCACTTCTGATATCGTGCATTCCGTCAGTCAGTTTGTCGATGGTTTTATTTTCAACATTATACCTGTAAACCTGAAAGGTGCCATGCCAATCGCTGGTAAAGAAAATGGATTTGCTATCCGCTGACCAGGTCAGGCTTCCCACATTTTGATCAAAACCTTCTGAGGCATAGATCTTTTCTTCAGTTTCCATGTTCATTAAGAACAGCCTGTTTTGATCTGATTCATAACCATCTCGTTCCATACTTTCCCAGGCCATGTATTTCCCATCAGGTGAGAACAAAGATGCAATATCAAATCCCATCATTCCTTCAGTAAGATTTTTGGTTTCACCAGATTCCAGGGAATACAAATAAATATCAGAATTCGTAGAAAGGGTTGCTGCTTTTCCGATTAACTTCTTACAGGTATAAGCAATAAACTTACAATCTACACTCCAGTCAACCTGCTCTATTCCTCCCCATGGTGTCATAGGTGCCTGGTAAGGTTCACCTTCATTAATATCTACACTATTACTAACACTATTGCCATCATAATCAGCATAAAAAACATGGCTGTAACTTTCAACCCAGTGATCCCAGTGCCTGTACATCAGGTCATCCATAAGCTTCCCGGTAGCATTAGGCAAACCTTCATAAAGTTTAGGGAATTTATTTTCTATAGCAACTTCAGCAGTGTATAATATTTTTGTTTGATCAGGCGAATACTTAAAGCCTGTAATGCCTCCTTCAATGTTGGATATCTTTGTACGGCCAGAACCATCAGGATTCATTTCCCATAATTGAACCGATCCCTCATCATAATAAAGAAATCCTATCTTTTCTCCATCAGGACGCCAGACGGCATTAAATTCACTTTTGTGTGATTCGGTAATCTGAACTGGATTCTCACCATTCACGCCAACAGTGTACAGCTCCCTGTTTCCTTTGTTTTGTTCAACAGAATAATAAGAGACACCATATAAAACTGTTTGTCCATCAGGTGAAACCTCCTGGCCACTTAAACGGCCAAATGCCCATAAGGCTTCTGGTGTCATCCGGTCACCATCTAATTGCAGATTCGGATTTCCAATAATCTCTTTTTCTTCACTCTGTTTTTCCTTTTCAACCGGAGCCGAACAAGAAAAAATAAATATGCCACTTAGGGCGATCAGAAAGTAATCAGATAATTTTTTCATTGGGTATATTTTTAAAAATTTAACAATCAAATATGTTCAGAACAAAGATTTCAGCGAATTTATAAAAACATTCATTGTGTTTAAATATTTAGGGTATAAAATTAACCCGGAAACTGGTTTTTTTCACGTTTCATTTTGGGAATTTTTGCACAAATGAGAATTCAGGCAACCAAAAATTAAGG
>CAYQWA010000016.1:0-3343 GCA_964421215.1 uncultured Bacteroidales bacterium
CATTAGAAAATCAATGAAAGTTAATCATCTTTTCTGATTGGACAAATCTATAGGAGACTCTGAGGTTCCTTTGTGCAACTTTGTGTTACATAAATTTCACAAAGCTTCACAAAGAATACACAAAGCCTCGAAAGGATTAAAAAGGATCGACCAGCCATTCCATTCTGTCATTTTAAAAGAAACAATTAACTATTCACCAATTTACCTCCTGACTTATTCACCTATTTACTTATTCACTATTTACTTATTTCCCCTTTTCACCAAAAACATAATAAGCAGTCACCCTATTATCAAAAAACGTTGGAACAAGCAGTAGGTTCCTGTCTGGCAGGTAGTGGATGTCGGCAGCATTGATTCCTTTATCGCTGGTGTTAAACAGTACAACAGGTTCTTTATCGGCATGGACCACCTGCACTTTCCCTGACCAGTCGGAGATGATGTAAAATCCATTGCCATAGGGCTCCAATCCGTCGATTCCACCGGTATTTTTTATGTAATGTTTTAAACTTTTGCCTTCAAGGTCGACGGTGTATATCCCATTTCTGGTTCCAACCAGCAGCTTGTTTTCTTCCACATTCAGGCCATTGGGTTTGATAAAGGCTTCATCAGAAATCCACAGCTTGATCTGATCCTTATGGATCCAATAGATATTATTGGATGACATGTCGGTGATATAAACATTGTTGTTTTTATCCACTGCAATGTCGTTGAGAAATCCTGCTCCTTCAACTTTGTATTCTTTTATCATATTGCCGGATTTTAGTTCGAACTTAATCACTCTGTCGATGTCAGTTACATAAAGGCTATTGTTGGCAATTCCCATGCCTTTGGGAGCATTCAGTCCTTCAGTCCATTTAAGGAGCATTATATCCCCGGTTAGCGAAAGTTTTGCAATAAATCCGTTTCCATCTTTATCCAGTGGTTTACCATTGATACAGGCAGCATAAAGTACTTTTTCACTATCATCGTAACAAACCGATTCACAGGTTGTGAGTAGATCTGGGCTTTCCCAAAGCTTTTCAACAGTAAAACTTCCTTTTTGGCTGAAGAGCCCTACGGTCATAAGTAGTAATGTAATTAGTATTAGTGGCTTTTTCATTTTTAATTTGAATTGATTTATAATGTAAAGTTATTAAAACATTTTTAGGATGAAGAAATAAAATTTAGCACTTTTTTGACATTTTTTATTTAGATTCAATCTACTTATGCATACCTTTGCCGCCTTAAAGTTTTGTTCTATTTATTTTGAAAGAATGGGTTTTGTAAATACTATAATTACAGGTACAGGCAGCTATATTCCAACTGAAATAGTTACCAATCCTGATTTTGCAGATAAAAAGTTTTACGATACAAACAGCGTGGCGTTCGACCAGTCGCATGATGAGATCTCGGAAAAATTCCATGCCATAACTGGTATTTCAGAAAGGCGATGGGTATCGGATGACCTGCATGCTTCAGAAATTGCATTTATGGCAGCTGAACGGGCGATTGCCGATGCCAATATTGATAAGGAAGAAATTGACCAGATTATCATCGCTCACGACTTTGGTGATGTTAAAAAAGGGACCATTCAAATGGATACCCTTCCAAGCATATCTGCCAGGGTAAAGCATAACCTGGGTATTGTCAACCCGAAATGTGTTGCCTACGACCTTATATTTGGTTGTCCGGGCTGGATACAGGGTGTAATTCATGCCGATTCATTCATGCGCAATGGTATTGCAAAAAAATGCCTGGTTGTTGGTACAGAAACTTTATCGCGGATAATTGATACCCATGACCGTGATTCTATGATCTACGCTGATGGAGCTGGGGCTACCATCCTCGAAAGGGTAGAGGAAGAAGAACAGCGTGGTATCTTATCTTTTGCTGCTGAATCCTATACAAAAGATGAAGCTTTCTACCTTTATTTTGGGAAATCAAACATCACCGATGCAGATCCGAAGATCAGGTACATTAAAATGCATGGCCGGAAGATCTATGAATTCTCCCTAAAGTATGTTCCCGGCGTTGTGAAGGAAAGTATGGATAAGGCAGGCCTTGATATTTCTCACATCAAAAAGATCTTTATACACCAGGCCAATGAAAAAATGGACCATGAGATCGTAAAGCGTTTGTTCCGCTTGTACAAGATTCGTGAAGTGCCTGAGGACATCATGCCTATGAGCATTCATAAGCTTGGTAATAATTCCGTGGCTACAGTCCCAACATTACTGGACCTCGTGAGGAACAAACAGTTTGGTGGACATAAAGTCAATTCGGGAGATCATGTTGTTTTTGCATCAGTTGGTGCAGGGATGAACATCAATTCACTTACCTATAAGTTTTAAAGTTGCTAAGCCCTGTTTGGAGCTGACACTTTAAACACCATTATTTAGTGTATTGCTAGGCTTTATATTTTGGCGGGCTTAACGGGCTTTACGCTATACTCACCTCGTATAGCTTTTATTTTTGTAAGCATACCGGGGACTTCCGCTGTCAGCCCCGCTATACAAACAAAAATTTAAATCTATCCTTCGGCGGGGTACCGCTTCAATCCCTGCCCGGTGGCGAGTTTCTTGTTGCTGAAGGGAACAAATTATTAGCAAATGTTCTAAAATGTAACTTTGTCGTTAAAAGACCCGCATCAATGTGCATAAAAACATTTCAATCTTAGATTTACTTCGCTGGGTGAGAGTGTCCTCAGATTCATTGATGCTCTGAGCTTGGAAAGGGAGCAAGACTTACACTTTGGTTTATCCTGCTTTACATTCACACTATGAAAAGGCCGCTTCTGCAACCTCTTGTGAATGTTTGCCTGAACGAAACAGTTCAGCTGAAAAATAACAGGCAAACCAAAAGGATATTGAAACGGCCTTTATGCCTAATGGCTTTTGTTTTATTTGCTTAGTGCAATTTTTACATCCATAGTAAAATCATCGTAAATCATTTTGTCACCCAGGTTATCAAAGAATGAACCTGAACCATAACGTACATCATATTTTGAACGGTCAACAATGATGCTTGTATTATAGGTGCTTCCTTCTAATGATACAGTAAAGGAGATCGGATGAGTAATTCCTTTAATGGTCAAATCGCCGGTTACTTCAGCAACATTTTTTTTGAATACACCTGCTTTGGTAATTGTCAGTTTAGCTGTGGGGAAATTCTCTACACCAAAAAAATCATCGGACTTTAAGTGCCCTACCAGTTTCTGATTGTATTCTTCACTTTCAAGGTCATTGTTCGTGATGCTGGTCATATCGATAACAAAATTTCCTTTTTCGATCCTATTGTCTTTTATAACCAGACTGCCTTCTTTCAGACTAATGTTTCCGTTATGCTCGCCGGTTACTTTCTTGCC
>CAYQWA010000016.1:3443-98690 GCA_964421215.1 uncultured Bacteroidales bacterium
AGGTTAAACCACGCATTCTGATGGATCCACACCCCCTGGTCTTCAGGATTGGGGCTCAGTATCTGGTAAAACTCATTCTCTTTCCGGATTTCTGATAGCGAGATTTGGTCATACCGGGGCTCAACATTTTTCTGGTTTGGAAAAACCCAGATCTGCAGAAGCTTTACCTGTTCATTTTTGTTATGATTAAATTCGCTGTGCAAAATGCCAGTCCCGGCGCTCATCACCTGTACATCTCCCGCTTCAATAACTGAACTGTTGTCCATACTGTCTTTGTGTTCAAGTGCTCCTGAAATCGGAATGGTTATGATCTCCATGTTATTATGGGGATGTGTCCCGAATCCCTTGCCACCCTCTATGATATCATCATTCAGAACCCGCAGTACTCCGAAGTGCATTTTCTCAGGATCATAGCAATTGGCAAAGCTGAAGGAATGCCAGGCATTCAACCAGCCATGATGGACATGCCCCCTGTTTTCTGCTTTATGCAATTTTATTTTCATGGATTCCTGTGGATTATAAAATTGCATTAATAACATCCCTCCAAAAGAAAAGTTGAAAGGAGGAATGAAATTTTTTCCCAATAAATGTTAAAATACCAGAAGGTTGGATTGAAAATTATCTAGATCAATGTGAATTTCCTGATTAATTTCTGGTGTTGTGGAAAGGCTTTGCTAAGTACTTCCATCCTGCCTAATTCAAAGTCGTCAAAATCAAAACCCGGCGAAACGGTACATCCCAGCAAACTGTAAGAACCACTGGTGAGCGGATGAGCTGCAAACCATGAATTCTTAGGTATGGTGAACTGAAGAAATTCTTTGTTGCCGGGTTCTTTTCCAATCTTTACCGTTGCCAGTTTTCCATCGGGTAATATGATGTAAAGAACCAGTGGAGAACCTTCGTAAAAATGCCAGGTCTCGTCGGATTTTAATCGGTGAAAAGCTGAAAACTCATTACTTTTTAAAAGGAAATAAATGCTTGTTGAGAATGATCTGAAGCTGGAATAGCGTCCCGGCAGCCCTTTCTTGTTAATGAATTCGCCCGACCGGTACACTTCGCGAAAGTAACCACCTTCGGGGTGTTTTGAAAGTTTCAGATGATCAATCCAGTATTGGGCTGTTTTTGACATTAAATAAGGTTGTTGGATTGCAGGATCTCTTCCATTTCGATTTGCAGTTCTTTTGCTTTCTCTCCAGCTAATCCTGCGAAGTCTTTTCCAGTGGATGCATAAATAATTCCTCTTGAAGAATTTACAATGAGGCCACATTTATTATTTAATCCATATTTTGCTACTTCCTGCAGGCTGCCACCCTGGGCACCAACACCAGGTACCAATAGAAAATGATCCGGGATGTTCTTCCGGATGCCGGCAAGCATTTCTGCTTGTGTAGCACCAACCACATACATCATGTTATTGGCACTTCCCCATGTTGAGGATGTTTGCAAAACCTCCTCGAATAATTTCTTATTGTTTTCTTTGTTCTCAATAAACTGAAAATCAAATGCCCCCTTGTTTGATGTCAACGCAAGGAGGATCACCCATTTACCTTCATACCCCAGAAAAGGAGAAACGGAATCGGTTCCCATGTAAGGAGCAACCGTTACCGAGTGAAAGTTTAGCTTTTCAAAAAATGCCCGGGCATACAGAGAGGAGGTATTTCCTATATCACCGCGCTTGGCATCAGCAATGGTAAACACATCAAATTTATTCAGGTAGTTGATGGTTTTTTCAAGGGCGACCCAGCCTTTGCTTCCATGGCTTTCATAAAAGGCAAGGTTGGGTTTGTATGCGATGGTGTATTCTTGTGTTGCATCAATGATGGCTTTGTTGAATTCAAACATCGGATCCTCCTTTTCCAGCAAATGCTGTGGAATCTTTTTTAAGTCCGTATCTAGTCCAACGCACAAAAAGGATTTTTTTTTCTGGATCAATTTAAAAAGTTGATTTTTGGTCATAAAAATGCAATTTTAATCGGTTAATTTTGTCCGCCAGTCGGTGGATGAAATATCTTGTAAATAGTTGTAATTGATAGTAATTTTTTGTAATTCGATAGTTGAATCCATTTTGCCTATTGCGAACTGCCAACTGCCTACTATTCCTACCACCTATTTACTTATTAACTCATTCACCTAGTCACTCCCACCTAACTATTCAGCAATATCCTCCTTCAATCTCTCCGCATTCTCGGCCAGTTGCAATTGATCAATAAGTTCCTGGACATTGCCATCGATCACATTTTGCAGATTGTACATGGTGAGGTTGATCCTGTGGTCGGTAACTCTTCCCTGTGGCCAGTTATAGGTCCTGATCTTGGCAGAACGGTCACCAGTCGAAACCATAGTTTTCCTTTTGGAAGAGACATCATCCAGGTATTTCTGGTATTCGAGTTCATAGATCCTTGTTCTCAGAACAGAAAGCGCTTTATCATAGTTTTTGATCTGTGATTTCTGATCCTGACAGGTGGCTACAATTCCGGTTGGAATATGGGTTAAGCGAACTGCTGAATATGTAGTATTAACTGACTGACCACCTGGCCCTGAAGAGCAATACAGGTCTTTCCTGATATCATTTGGAAGGATCTCCACATCAAATTCATCGGCTTCAGGCAATACAACAACTGATGCTGCTGAAGTATGAACCCGTCCCTGTGTTTCGGTTTTTGGAACCCTTTGCACACGGTGTACTCCTGATTCATATTTCATCTGTCCATAAACGCCTTTACCCTTTACTTCAAAAATGATCTCTTTGAATCCTCCTACAGTTCCTTCTGTCAGGTCAACCAGGTCCATCTTCCATTTTTTGGTCTCGAGAAATTTAGTGTACATCCTGTAAAGGTCACCTGCAAAAATACTTGCTTCATCTCCGCCTGTACCGGCTCTTATCTCAACAATAGCATTTTTACTATCCTGCGGATCAGCAGGGATTAGCATTACCCGGATTTCTTCTTCCAGTTCATTTTTCCTTGATGTAAGTTCATTTAATTCCAGCTTGGCCATCTCCCTGAATTCCTCGTCCTTTTCAGTTTTCAACATCTCCTTTGTGGAATCCAGGTTATCAAGTACATTTTTGTATTCCTTGTATGCATCAACGATGGGCTGCAAATCTTTGTAATCCTTGTTCAGCTTGATGAACTTTTTCATATCTCCAACCACTGCCGGATCGTTCATTTGTTCACCTATATCAGTAAATCGTTGATATATAGCCTCTAATTTCTCTAACATGCCTGCTTTTTTAATGTGGGTGCAAAAATACAATAATTGTTGTTAACAAAACCCTGGGATTTGCGTATCAGGATGAAGTTGATTCTCGTAATTTTTGTTATTTTTGAGAATTGAAGATTTTAAATACTGGTATTAGCAATTATTTTTCCTCAATGAATATTTTCCGAGTAACCCTCTACATTCTGCTGTCTGGAATTTTCTGTTTTCAGGCAAATGCCCAGTTAAGCAACGGCGGGGCCCCTGCAAGTTTTTCAGATCCCACTATTACAAATTCTTTGCAGCGGTATAATATATCTCCACCCGATGTTAACAAACTGATCGCTGAAGATGAAAAATTCACAGATAAGTATGAACCCCTCCGTTTTGCGAAACTTATCCCATTGGATTTAAACCCTCTGAATTGTGGTATCTGGGAAAATGATCAAAACGGAAATAAGATATGGCGGGTGAAGCTGCACCTCGAAGGATCATTGGCTTGTGGACTATACTTTACCGGATTTAAGCTGCCAGAAAATGTGGAGCTCTACCTTTACGATGAAAATCAAAACCAGGTAAAAGGAGTCTACTCTTCAATAAACAACAGGGCCAATGGTTTATTTGCAACAAGTTTGGTATATGGTGATGGAGTTACTTTAGAATTGAATGTTCCTTCCGATATTAATCCAGGATCATGGTTTACCATCTCTGAAATTACCTATGCCTATAATCATGTATATGGCAATTTTGAAAGCCTTTATGAGAATGTCAGTGATTTTTGCGAGGTGAACGTTATCTGTTCTCCTGAAGGTGATAATTGGCAGGATGAAAAAAGAGGAGTGATCAGGATACAGGTGAAGGTAAACGGGAATGGATACTGGTGTACAGGAAGTCTTGTGAACAATACAAGTCTTGACAATACACCCTATGTGTTAACGGCTGATCACTGCGCATATAAGTTCGGGCAGTATGCAGGACCGGATGATCTGGCCAACTGGATCTTTACGTTTAATTATGAATCGGATGAATGTGAAAACAACAATTATCCTGCAGAATTATCTTTAACTGGTTGTTCAAAAATCGCACAGGACGGAACCCATGGCAACGATGGTTCGGACTTCTACCTTGTGGAATTGATGGATAATATTCCGCAATCATACAATGTTTATTTCAACGGATGGACACTTTCAGAGGATGAAAGTGAATCCGGTGTGACAATTCATCATCCCGGAGGGGACATCAAAAAAATATCTACCTATACAGAGCAGTTGGTCACTTCAGCATGGCAGAACAACGGGCTTCCTTCTCATTGGGAAGTTTACTGGGTGGAAACACAAAACAACTGGGGAGTTACTGAAGGAGGATCCTCAGGCTCACCACTGTTTAATGAGGCTGGTCACATTGTTGGTACACTGACCGGTGGTTTAGCCTCCTGCAATAATCCGGATGAACCAGATTTTTATGGCAAGTTCTCGTATCACTGGGAGTCAAACGGAGATATTGATACCAACCGTCTTAAACCCTGGCTGGATCCTATAAACACAGGTGCATTGACACTGGCAGGAACTGAGCATACCAACAGTGTTCAAAAGATGAAAAACCATAGTGAATTTAATATTTACCCAAATCCTGTTGAGGATGTAGTGTATGTCACCACTTCAGGAAGGATAGATCAACCGCAACATTTTGAATTGGTTGATTTGTTTGGTAACAAGATTGATAAACAGTCCTCTACTGGTTTTGAAAAGGTAATTCAATTTGAAACTGGAGGATTAAATGCAGGAATCTACTTTATAAGACATGTGAGTGGAAATTATACAAGGGTGAAGAAAATTATTAAAAACTAATACTGCGGTTTGCAGTTGAAATTTTAATCGTAAATTAGCGCTATATTAAACAACTAGAAACTAAATATCAATAAAATGGTACGACCGGAATCCCTATTTGTTGTTGAAGATGATATTCTTTATTTGAACCTGATCAATAAAGAACTGGAAAAGATGGGCTATACAAATGTTAAGTCCTACAATACTGGCAAAGAGGCCATTCACAGCCTGGATGAAAAACCGGATATTGCTCTTCTCGACTACTTTCTGGAAAAGGACTATACTGGAATGGATATATTGAAAAAACTTAAGAAGCGTTTTCCCGATACACAGGTTATTTTCCTTACTGCCTCCGATGATGTGAACATAGCGGTTGATACCATGCGAAACGGTGCATACGATTACATAGTCAAGGGAGATACTGCCTTCATCAGGATCAGGCACTTGATGAAAAAAATATCCGAAGAAAATGAAAGAAAAAATAAAAGTCGATCTATAATTCGGTTCCAGATTTATGTAATTATTGCCATTATTCTTATCTCCCTGCTGGGCATTTTATACTTTCATTATTTTATTAATTAAAAAAATTACTTTTCTTTTTGATTTTTAAATAAAAAGGTATACTTTTGCACCCCGATTTTATGATCCGAGCATAACAAAAGATTTGTTTATAAGCCGTTATAAAAACGGAGATAAAAAATAAAGGAAATTAGTAATGAAAAAAGGAATTCATCCAAAAGATTATAACTTCGTAGTATTCAAAGATATGTCGAACGATTATCAGTTCCTGACAAAATCAACTGCGAAGTCGAAAGAAACAATTAAGTGGGAAGACGGTAACGAATATCCACTCATCAAACTTGAAATATCTCATACGTCACATCCGTTCTTTACCGGAAAGATGAAGTTTGTTGATACCGCAGGGCGTGTTGATAAATTTAAAAGCAGGTACCAAAAACACTATGACAAGAAAGGTTAATAGAAACACCTTGGAGTTAAAAAAACATGAGCCCTTTTACCTGCAGGTAGGGGCTTTTTTTGTGCAATTAACATTGTTTTACAACATATATTGATAAAATACGTATACTTGTTCTTTAATATAGTTTTATAGCCAAATCACCATATGAATTACATTTTATTCGACGATCAGAACAGGAGCAACTTATTTCCTCTTACCTTCATGAGGCCTGTTGCAGAAATCAGGATTGGAATTTTAACCCTTCGTGAAAAATGGGAAAAGCTCCTCAAGACTAAAACTTCTACACTTACTGAATCCTATTTGAGTATTAAGTACCCCATCGTTAAGGAAGAACATAACATCCTTATCAATGGTTCTGTTTGTCCGACTCAGGAGCTTGTTGAAGAGATCACTAAACTGAAACCTAATCAAACCCTTGTTTCAACGGATACCATTATTGCTTTGAATATCAATGCTGAAGACCTTGACGATTCTGGAGATATGGATATTTCGGGTATTGATGAGGTAGAAACCAAACTGGATGTATTTAAGATAAGCGATCCATGGGATATCTTCAGTAAAAATGGTGGTGCAATTGAAAAGGATTTCAAACTGATAACCAAAGGACGCAAGAGCCAGAAGTTAAGCGCCACCAACCGTGTGGTCAATGAAGAAAACATATTTGTTGAGAAGGGTGCAAAGGTAGAATTTGCCATTCTTAATGCTTCTAACGGGCCGATTTACATTGGTAAAGATACAGAGATCATGGAAGGCTGTGTAATCCGCGGACCATTTGCTTTGTGTGAAAAAGCTGTTGTGAAAATGTCATCTAAGATCTATGGGCCAACGACCATTGGGCCTTACTCAAAAGTGGGTGGTGAAGTCAACAACTCGGTATTCTTCGGGTATTCAAACAAAGCACATGACGGATTCCTTGGTAATTCTGTAATCGGTGAATGGTGTAACCTTGGAGCAGATACGAACAATTCCAACCTCAAAAACTCCTACGACAATGTGAAACTGTGGAGCTATCCTCAAAGAACCTTTGTTAATACAGGATTGCAGTTTTGCGGACTTATTTTAGGTGACCACAGTAAAACAGGGATTAATACCATGTTCAATACAGGTACTGTAGCTGGGGTCAATGCCAATATATTCGGTGCCGGCTTTCAGCGAAACTTTATTCCTTCCTTTGTTTGGGGAGGTACCAGTGGTTTTAAAGCCTATGATATCAAAAAAGCTATCAAAGTAGCATCTGCTGTGTATGCCCGTCGCGGAAAAGAATTTGATGAAGTCGAAAAAGATATCCTTGTCAATGTTTTTGATCTTACTGCCAAGAACAGGTATCTTTAATTTTGGCATGTCCTTTGACTATGCTATGGATCACTGTTTTTATGGTGAGAATTTAACGTTTTTGACAAATCTAAAGACCATGACAGGTTTATTACGGATAAATCTGTCATCTTGACTTTATGAAATATGGAGCACGCTTTAAATAAAATGTACGCAATTTCCGAATTACTCGATACTGAAACTGAATTTATTCCATTAATGTCCTCAGAAGACGAGGAGTTGATTAATGCTGAGAAGATACCTGACTCACTGCCTATTCTTCCACTTCGCAATACAGTACTGTTTCCGGGTGTAGTAATACCCATAACAGTAGGCAGGGATAAATCCATTAAACTGATCAAGGATTCCTACAAAAAGAAAAAGCTTATTGGTGTTGTGGCTCAAAAGGATGCGGAGGTTGAAGAGCCGGAAATGGCCGACTTGAACAAGATCGGAACAGTTGCCAATATTGTGAAGATCCTTCAGATGCCTGATGGAAATACTACAGTTATCATCCAGGGAAAGAAAAGGTTTCAGTTGCTTGAAATGCTTCAATTAGAACCTTATTTTAAAGCTAAGGTAGCCCAGTACGAACCTTTGGAAAACATCGAAAAGGACAAAGAATTTGATGCACTGATCTCTTCCCTTAAGGATCTTTCAATCCAGATAATCAAGCAATCACCAAATATTCCATCCGACGCTGCTTTCGCAATAAAAAACATTGAAAGTCCAGTATTCCTTGTAAACTTTGTTTCTTCTAACCTGAACATTGATATTAAAGAAAAACAAAGGTTGCTGGAAGTTTCTGATTTCCATGAGCGTGCCAATATGGTGCTTACTTCTCTAACCAAAGAACTTCAGATACTGGAACTTAAGAACCAGATTCAGGATAAAGTAAAGGTGGATCTGGATAAGCAGCAGCGTGATTATTTCCTTCACCAGCAGATGAAGACCATACAGGAGGAATTGGGAGATGCTCCCGGAACACAGGACATCAATGAGTTAAAAGAAAAAGCTGCTACCAAACAATGGTCCAAGGACGTTTTTGAAGTTTTTGAAAAAGAGCTTTCTAAATTGCAACGAATGAACAGCCAGGCAGCCGATTTTTCTGTTCAGCTGAACTACCTGGAGTTTTTTGTTGACCTTCCCTGGAATGAATTCACCAAAGATAATTTTAACCTGAAAAGGGCAGAGGAAATTCTGGATGAAGACCATTTTGGCCTTGAAAAAGTAAAGGAACGGATCATTGAGCACTTAGCAGTGATAAAGCTAAAGAACGATATGAAAGCACCGATCCTTTGTCTGGTAGGCCCTCCAGGCGTTGGAAAAACCTCACTTGGAAAATCCATTGCCAGGGCACTTGACAGAAAATACATCCGTATGTCGCTTGGAGGTGTAAGGGATGAATCGGAACTTCGTGGACACAGGAAAACATACATTGGTGCATTGCCCGGCAGGATCATGCAAAACCTTAAAAAAGTGAAATCATCCAATCCGGTATTTGTACTCGATGAAGTGGACAAGGTATTAGGAGCAAATATAAGTGGTGATCCTCAAGCTGCTTT
Source organism: uncultured Bacteroidales bacterium (assembly GCA_964421215.1). Classification (GTDB taxonomy): domain Bacteria; phylum Bacteroidota; class Bacteroidia; order Bacteroidales; family JAADJA01; genus JAADJA01. Next base: position 12,323 of record CAYQWA010000016.1, read on the forward strand.
GCTTGAGATTCTTGATCCTGAACAGAATTATGCGTTCCACGATAATTACCTGGAAGTAGAATATGACCTTTCAAAAGTGATGTTCATAGCAACAGCCAATACATTAAGTACAATTCATCCTGCCCTGGTAGACAGAATGGAGGTTATTGATCTGAGTGGGTATTTGCTTGAAGAAAAGACAGAGATCGCTAAACGTCACCTCATTCCTAAACAACTAAAAGAACATGGCATTAAAAAAAGCCAGCTGTCTTTTACAAAAAAGATCCTTGAAAAGATCATCGAAGACTATACACGCGAAGCCGGTGTCCGAACTCTGGAAAAGAAAATTGCCACCATCATCCGTAAAAAGGTAAAATTCATTGTAGATAAAATTGATTACAATAAAAGTGTTTCAGCAGAAGACCTGACTGTGGCAATGGGTCCTCCCCGTTTTCAAAAGGAAAAGGGGTTGTCCAATAATGTAGCTGGCGTTGTTACTGGCCTTGCCTGGACTGCCGTCGGCGGAGAAATCCTTTTTATTGAGGTTAGCCTTAGCAAAGGAAAAGGCACTTTAACCTTAACCGGTAATCTGGGTGATGTGATGAAAGAATCAGCCACAATCGCTTATGAGTATCTCAAATCCCATGCACCTTCTTTGAACCTAGATCCCGATATTTTCAAAAACTGGAATGTTCATATCCATGTGCCTGAAGGAGCAACTCCTAAGGATGGCCCTTCGGCAGGAGTGACTATGTTTACAGCCTTAGCCTCTGCGTTTACTCAAAGAAAAGTGAGACAGAAGATTGCCATGACAGGAGAGATTACTTTACGGGGAAAAGTATTACCGGTTGGTGGAGTAAAGGAAAAAATGCTGGCTGCTAAACGCGCTAAGATCACCGATATTCTGCTTTCAATAGAAAACAAAAAAGATATTGAGGACATTAAAGAAAGCTACCGAAAAGGACTAAAGTTCCATTATGTGGATGAAATGATTGAAGTGGTGGATTATGCTTTACTCAATGAAAAGGTGAAGAATCCACTGTTGGTCAATTAGCCCTTATCACCCCTTTCAAACTTCAGATTTATCTAAAATGGTACACTGATCTTTTATCATCCCGCACTTGCGTGATGATTTATTATGATCAGAATATTCATTTCACCCTAAACTCAGAACCTCGAACTTCAACTAAAAAAGCACCAACAGCCTCATAAGCGGGATTCTGTTTACCCTGAAGTGAACTAAGTTCTACTTCAGGGTAGTCCATCATTTATCTTCCCCTGATGTCACCATCAGGATGTAGCAGCCAACCCCCCGGGATTGGACGAGCAGCCCTTAAGCCCCGGTATACATGGCCTTTCAACCCGTAAGGTTTACCCCCGTGAAGTGTCACCACTTCATGGTGTGAGCTCTTACCTCACATTTTCACCCTTACCCCCCTGAAGTGAGCAAGCTCACTTCAGGGGGGCGGTTATTTTCTGTGGCACTTGCTGTCTCCCTCCCCGAAGGCGCTAAGTGGTTCATAACCGCTTAGCGCATCAAAAAGAAAGCCTTCCCGTTAGGAAGTACGGTGCTCTGTGTTGTCCCGACTTTCCTCCGTGAAGTGAATAACTTCTACTTCATGGCGACAGACCGGGCTGTTAGTACTGCTGCAAAATTACGAAAAAGGAAATAAAGAGTTTTGAGTTCCGGATTTTGTGTTACGCCACCCTTACTCCACAACTCACAACTCTGAACTCAGAACTTCGAACTATTTTTCTCCCTATCTTTGCCCAAACAAGATTCAATTATGAGGTACATTAAATCAATTTCAATTTTTCTTATTATCTCCATGATAGCATGTTCATCTCCCAAGGAACCGGTCGATCTGATCGTCCATAATGCAGTGGTATACACTGTTGACAATACATTTACCATTCAGCAGGCCTTTGCAGTAAAGGATGGTAAATTTGTTGCAGTAGGAACAAATGATGCCATTCTTGGCAATTATTCTACTGATGCTGTCATAGATGCAAATGGACTTTCTGTCTATCCCGGATTTTATGATGCCCATTGTCACTTTTACGGTTACGGAACAAACCTCATAAGCAGGGCTGACCTGGTCGGTACTAAATCTTTTGAGGAGGTTATCCAACGCCTGCAAGAACATTCAGAAAAGTATCCTTCGGAATGGCTGGAAGGAAGAGGATGGGACCAGAACGACTGGGAAGATAAAAGATTTCCGACTAAAGAACTTTTAGATGAGGTATTTCCTGATAAACCTGTTTACCTTATTCGTATCGATGGACATGCGGCTATTGTCAACACTGAAGCTTTAAAACGCGCCGGAATTACAGCCGAAACATCTATAGTTGGAGGTGAAGTAATATTGGAAAACGGACAGCCTACAGGGGTGTTGATAGATCTTGCCATGGATCTGGTAATGAACGCAATTCCTGAACCTGATGAGGTCTTTAACAGAAAAGCATTGGAAGTAGCTCAGGAAAAATGTTTTGAAGTTGGGCTAACTTCTGTGTCGGATGCCGGATTATCAAAGAAACTAGTGCTTTTATTGGATGAAATGCACAAGGAAGGATCGCTGAAAATGAGGGTATATGCCATGCTTGAACCCTCCAATGAAAATATGGAACATTTCGTCCAGAATGGACATTATATTACCGACCGCCTAACTGTGAGGTCAATAAAACTATACGCTGATGGAGCCCTTGGATCTCGCGGAGCCAAAATGATCGAACCCTATTCGGATGATCCTGGAAATACCGGACTGTTTATGCATCAGGCAACTTTTTATTATGATATTTGTAACAAAGCAAGGGATAATAATTACCAGGTAAATACCCATGCAATTGGTGACGGGGGAAACCGATTTGCACTGGAAACCTATGCAGAATTCCTGGAGGGGAAAAATGACCTGAGATGGAGGATTGAACATGCACAGATCGTCCATCCTGACGACTTTAAATTGTTCGGAAAATACAGTGTAATCCCCTCTGTCCAACCTACACACGCAACATCTGATATGTACTGGGCTGAGGAAAGAGTGGGAGCAGAGAGGATAAAAGGTGCCTACGCATTTAAAAAGCTTTTGGATGAAAATGGATGGATTCCGCTTGGCACAGATTTCCCCATTGAAAGCATAAATCCTTTGTATACTATTTATGCAGCTGTTTCTCGTAAAGACCTTGAAGGGTGGCCTGAGGAAGGTTATCAAATGAACAATGCACTTACCCGGGAAGAGGCCCTGAGAGGAGTGACCATTTGGGCTGCGCAATCCTCCTTTGAAGAAGAACAGAAAGGAAGCATTGAATCAGGAAAAGTTGCCGATTTTGTAGTGTTGGATCAGGACATCATGGCTGTCGAAGTTGAACAACTGCCCAACCTGAAAGTCCAGGCTACCTATCTTAACGGCGAAAAAGTGTTCGAACAAAAATAGATCCGATCGATTTAAAAAATATGTAATCAGAAAGCTTGGAACATATACTAATGCACAAACCAAATCATAACTAATCATAATAAATCATAAAAATCATTGTCCCATTTCTCTAGCAAGAAAATAAATGAATCTATTGGCACACTGATTCAACCGATTTAACTGATTTCAAAACTTATTTAAACCCATTTTATATTACAACGGATAAGAATTTCTTTCCAATCTTCCACAATAGAAATTGTACTTTTAAGGTTAATTAAATAACTCACCATTTCCCGTACCTTAAAAATACTACATCATGAAAAGAATGAATTTCTATTTGTCTGCCTGGGCATTGGCAGTCATTTTACTACTAAACGCTTGCGGAACTCAAAAAACTCAGGAAGAAAAAGAATTCAATCCTGAATTCGGAAATTACATAAGTGCCTATACATCGGGTGTAATTTCTTCAATGGATCCAATCAAAGTAAAATTTCACCATGATCTTGATCTTGAAGGAATCAGATCCGGTGACCTTATTGATTCGGATCTGTTTCGGTTTTCACCAAAAATAATAGGAAACCTTTACCTGGAAGATAAAAACACCCTCCGTTTTGAACCTGAGGAGTCCATGACCTCCCAAAAGACCTATCATGCTGAGCTTGCTTTGGACAAGCTGTTCAATGTTAGTAAAGCTTTGTCCACCTTTGAATTTCGGTTCAAGATAGTTGGACAATCCTTCCAGGTATATACCACCGGTTTTAGCCCGTACGATACAAAAGACCTTGGAAATTATTATGTTGAAGGATATATTTCCACTGCCGATTACATGGAGGATCTGGATGCAAAAAAGCTGATGTCGGCAAAACAAGGAATAAAGGAATTACCGGTTAACTGGAAATTCGATGACAATCCCAAAAAATTTCACTTTACTGTTGACAGTATTATAAGGGCCGAACAGGAAAGCCAGGTGATTCTTTTTTGGGATGGCAAACCCCTGGATATTGAATTCAAAGGACAGGACACCATAAAAATACCCTCTTTGGGATCGTTTGAAGTGGCTGATGTCAGTGTAGTTCAGCAACCCGAACAATACGTTCTTATTCATTTTTCGGATCCAATTAGAGAAGAGCAGAACCTCAAAGGAATTGTCCGCTTTGAAAATGTAGATGACCTGAAATACACTGTTGAAAGTAATGTGGTTAAAGTATTTCCCAAGTCAAGGCTTTTTGGTATTCAAACTTTAAAGATCCATACCGGAATAAAGAATATAGCAGGGTATAAAATGGAAGAGCCCTATTCACTTGAAATGTCATTTGAAGACATTAAACCGGCAGTACGAATGCTTGGTGATGGTGTTATCGTACCCAATTCGGAAGGACTCATATTTCCGTTTGAAGCCGTTAACCTGAAGGCCGTAGATTTTTTGGTTGTAAAAATATATGAAAACAATATCCAGCAATTTCTGCAACGGAACAGACTGGATGGAACAAACGAGCTGAAAAGAGTTGGCAGGCCTCTTCTTAAAAAACGGATCGACCTCAATGAAAACTCAGCACTTGACCTGGGTCGGTGGAATGCTTTTTCAGTGGACCTTGCGGAATTGATCAAAGATGATCCGGGTGCCATTTACCAGGTGGAATTATCATTCAAGAATTCCTATTCATTGTTCCATTGTACCGGAAGCACAGATAATGCAGATGAAAACCTTGCTTCAATTGAAGTTGAAGAGGAAATAGATGATTCTGAATGGGATTATAATGAATATTATTATTCATACTATTACTACAGACCGCCAGGTTACAGATGGCAGGAGAGAGACAATCCATGCCATGTTTCGTATTACAATTCTAACAGATGGGTAAAGCGAAACGTACTTGCCTCAAATCTTGGTATTATTGCCAAAGAAGGTAACGACCGAAGTTTAACTGTGGCTGTGTCCGACCTTCTGACCACCGAACCTCAGGCAGGAGTAGAGGTGGACTTGTTTAACTACCAGCAGCAGGTCATCGATAACTCAAGGACCGATGTAAATGGTTTTACACGTTTTCAGCTGGAAAAAAAGCCTTTTTTACTGGTTGCCTCCAAAGGAAGTGAACGTGGGTATTTACGACTGGATGATGGCAGTTCTTTATCACTTAGCATGTTTGAAGTTAATGGAGAGGTGGTTAATAAAGGGATCAAAGGGTTTCTTTATGGAGAACGGGGTGTCTGGAGACCGGGTGATACATTGTATTTGAATTTTATTCTCGAGGATGAGAACAACGTATTGCCGGAAAACCATCCGGTTACCTTTGAACTGAATAATCCTCAGGGACAATTGGTCAAAAGAATTGTTAAAACCAGCGGGATAAACGGATTTTACAATTTCACCACAAAAACAAGTGCGGATGCACCAACCGGAATGTGGGGTGCTACAGTAAATGTTGGCGGCAGCAGGTTTTATAAAAACATCCGAATAGAAACAGTAAAACCCAACCGGCTGAAGCTGAATCTTGAATATGACGCCGAAATTCTTTCTGCGGAAGACGAAGAAGAATACGGATCATTAAAAGTTAAGTGGTTGCACGGAGCAACGGCAAGGAACCTGAAAGCCAATGTGACAGTAACATTAAATACAACAAGAACAAAATTCGATAACTTCAAGGATTACGTTTTTGAAGACAGGACAAAGAAGTTTTACTCGGAAGATAAAGTGATATTCGATGATCGGGTAAGTGCAATGGGGGAGGCAAAAGTAAAATCCAACCTTGGGAGTTATTCCAATGCACCGGGTATGCTAAAAGCAAACTTTATGGTCAGGGCTTTTGAAGAGGGAGGTGATTTTAGCACTGATTTTTTCTCTAAGAATTATGCACCATATGAACGGTTTGTAGGAATGAAGTTACCTAAAACAGGGAATTATGGAGATGAGTACATTACTGATTCGGTTTATACTGCAGAGGTTGTTACTGTCGATAAAAACGGTAATTCGGTGGATGTAGATAAACTGGAAGTAACTGTTGTTAAAATGTACTGGAGATGGTGGTGGGATGTTTCCTATGAAAATATCGGAAATTATGTTCGGAAGTATTACAATGACATCATATCCACACAGGAGATCAAAACCAGAAATGGCAAAGGGAAATTTGATTTTAAAGTTGAATATCCCGACTGGGGCCGCTATTTGGTTCATATTGTTGATCCGGATGGTGAGCACAGCTCCTCACAAATTATTTATGTGGACTGGCCTTCCTGGGTTAGCAGAGACAACCGCAGTCAACCTGACGGAGCTAAAGTGATCGGTATCAATACCGATAAAGACAGCTATGAAGTGGGGGATAAGGCAGTTGTTACTTTTCCTGTTTCCGGAGAGGGCAGGGCGCTTTTAAGCATTGAGAACGGATCTGGTGTGCTGGATGCATACTGGGTTGAACCAAAAACTGATGACAAGGAGGCGAGTATCACTTTTGAAGTTACAGACAAAATGTGTCCTAATATTTATGTTCACATTACTTATATACAACCCCATGCGCAAACGGCAAATGATCTTCCCATCAGGTTGTATGGTGTAAAACCGGTGGAGGTTAAAGATCCTGAAACAATACTGTATCCTGTAATAACAATGGAGGATGAACTTCAACCGGAAAATGAGTTTACCGTACGTATTTCAGAAAAGAACAACAAAAAGATGACCTATACACTGGCAGTGGTAGATGACGGATTGCTTGATCTGACTCGTTTTAAAACTCCGGATCCATGGAAGAAGTTTTATGCAAAGGAAGCGCTGGGAGTTAAAACATGGGACATTTATGATCATGTACTGGGAGCATATGGTGGCAAAATGGAACAATTGTTTGCCATTGGTGGAGATGGAGAGGATGAAGTTGGTAAATCAGAAGCAAAGGCAAACCGGTTTAAGCCGGTCGTGATGTTCCTGGGTCCTTTTGAGCTGGATGGTAAATCACAAACACATACACTCAAAATGCCTCGGTATGTTGGATCGGTAAGGACCATGGTAATTGCAGGAAACAAAAGTGCCTATGGCCATGCCCAGAAGACCACTCCTGTGAAGAATCCGCTGATGATCCTGGGAACCCTTCCACGTGTACTTGGCCCGGGTGAATCAGTAAAACTTCCCATCACTGTGTTTGCCATGGATGATAAAGTAAAAAAGGTAAAGGTTGAGGTACAGGTCAACGATATATTAAGTTTTAATGGGGTTTCAACTCAATACCTGACTTTCAATAATACAGGCGACCAGGTCATCAATTTTGATCTCAAAGTAGCCGAAAAGATTGGAATTGGAAAAGTTAGTATTGTTGCTACCAGCGGAAGTGAAAAGGCCACTTTCGACATTGAACTGGATGTGAGAAATCCAAATCCTGTGGTGGCAAACTACCATGAAACCATAATTGATCCCGGAAAATCATGGGAGGTTGAATATGAGCCGGTAGGAATGGAAGGTACCAATGAAGGTTTACTGGAGATATCCAATATACCACCGGTTGACTTTGGTAAAAGGCTGAAGTACCTCATCAGGTATCCATATGGTTGTTCGGAACAAACGACTTCGTCGGCATTTCCACAATTATTTCTTGAAGATATTATGGAAATGGACCACCGGCTTAAGGATTTTACCAGTAAGAACATTAGGGCTGCCATTGAACGCTTGTCATTAATGCAAAAATCCAACGGTGGATTTCGATACTGGCCATCAGCAGTAGAAGCCCATGATTGGGTTTCGAGTTATGTAGGACATTTTATGCTTGAAGCTGAAGCCAAGGGGTATTCACTTCCTCCAGGTTTTAAAAAGAAATGGATCAAATACCAGCAGAGGGCAGCCAAAAACTGGACCCATTACAGCAAGGACCATTACAGGTATTATCATTATTATCATCTGATGCAGGCTTACAGGTTGTATACACTGGCACTGGCTGGCTCTCCCGACTTTAGCAGCATGAACAGATTCAGGCAACTATCCGGATTAAATACCCTGGCAAAGTGGAGACTAGCAGCCGCTTATGCCCTGGCAGGAAAACCTGAAATTGCAAAAGAGATAACAGCTAACCTTGATTTTCAAACAAACGAATTTGACAGGATGAACCGTTCATTCGGATCCTCAGTCAGGGATAAAGCCATGATCCTTGAAACTCTCGTTGTTATGAATGAAAGGGAAAAAGCTACACCCCTTGTCCTGGAATTATCAAAAAGGATAAGCAGTGGGTATTGGTACAGCACGCAATCCACGGCATTCTCACTTGTTGCCCTGGCAAAATTTGCCGGTGATAGAGAGCTTGTGGATGATCAGATGTTTTTTGATTTTAACATCAACGACATCAATAAAGGATCGAAAAGAACAGAGTTGCCGCTGAGTCAATATCCTGTTGAGATTCCCGGCACTGAGGGAGGGAATGTTTCAGTGAAAAACAAGGGTGAGTCCATTATTTATGCACGCCTTATGCTGGAAGGAATTCCTGTTGCCGGAGAGGAAACTGCCGAAGAAAGCAAGCTGCGGATTATTGTCACTTACAAAACTTTGGCAGGTAAGATCCTGGAACCGGATAAAATAGAGCAGGGAACCGATTTTATTGCTGAAGTGACAGTAAAGAACTCAATGATCTATGGAAATTATTCAAACATGGCACTTACCCAGATCTTCCCGTCTGGTTGGGAAATAATTAATACACGGCTTGCCGGCTATGAGCTCGCTAAAGAAACTGACCGGCCGAGCTACAGAGACATTCGGGATGACAGGGTATATACCCATTTTGGAATAGGTTCCCAAACCCGAAAATATACAGTAATGCTACATGCAGCCTACCAGGGGCGTTTTTACCTGCCAGCTGTTTCTTGCGAAGCCATGTATGATAACACTGTTTATGCAAGGATTCCTGGTAGGTGGGTTGAGGTGGTGGAGCCGGGGGTGGAATAGATGGAAGACGGAAGACGGAAGACAGTAGATTGAGAAAATCAGAATGAGAATGAGAATTAAACATAGGAAACTTAAGCTATTCGGGGTGGTAATGCTTACTGTCCTGGGGATAGCTTTTTATTTCTCCCTGCCGGATCCTCTATTCTCTGATCCAACATCAACAGTTCTTGAAGACCGGAATGGACTTTTGCTTGGTGCTATGATTGCAGAAGACGGACAATGGCGATTCCCTTCATCCCAAAACATTCCTGAAAACTATAAAACTGCAGTACTGGAGTTTGAGGACAGGTACTTCTACAAACATCCTGGTGTAAACTTATTTTCCCTGCTCAGAGCTATTAAACAGAATATCAAAAATGGTGAAATTGTCAGTGGTGGAAGCACCCTTACTATGCAAACCATAAGGTTGTCAAGAAAAGGAAAGCCACGGACCATTAGAGAAAAATTGATTGAAATAGCAATGGCTTTGCGGCTTGAACTTTCATTGTCGAAAAGTGAGATCTTTGTGCTATATGCTTCACATGCTCCTTTTGGAGGTAATGTTGTTGGACTCGAGGCTGCTTCATGGAGATATTTTGGTAGACCCGCCCATGACCTGTCCTGGGCTGAAGCAGCTACTCTTGCCGTATTGCCGAATGCTCCTTCACTAATACATCCCGGAAGAAACCAGGAAAGCTTATTGAAGAAAAGGAATCTGCTTTTGAACAGGCTGAATGAGAAATCCTTTATTGATGATATTACCCTTGAACTTGCCCTGGAGGAGCCTCTGCCCGGGAAACCATTACCATTGGGACAAAGTGCCCCTCATTTGCTTGCCAGGGTTTACCAGGATTCAAGAGGAGAAAAACAAAAAACTACCCTTGATTATTTCCTGCAAAAGAATGTGACGGAAGTGGTACAAAAACACCACAATGTATTAAAGCACAATGAAGTGTATAACGCTGCAGCCCTGGTAGTTAAAGTGGGAAGTGGCGAAGTACTTGCATACATTGGAAATACAAATGCGCACAGTAAAGCTGATCATGGATGTGATGTGGATATAATTCCTGCCCGCCGTAGTACAGGAAGTATTTTAAAACCCTTGTTATATGCTGCAATGCTGGATGAGGGACTGATACTCCCTAAAACATTAATCCATGATGTACCGACAAATTATGGCAGTTTTACGCCGATGAATTTTGATCGCAAATATGCAGGTGTTGTTCCGGCAGACAAAGCCCTGTACAGGTCCTTGAATGTTCCTGCAGTAAAAATGCTTCAAAGCTATGGAGTGCCTGCGTTCCATGATCTGTTAAAAAACATTGGGATGACCACCCTGAATAGATCATCTGACCATTATGGGCTATCGCTAATACTGGGAGGAGCCGAAACAACGATGTGGGACCTTGCCTCCATTTATGGCAGTTTTAGCAGGACTTTAACCAACTTTTATGACAACAGCAGCCAATATGATGAAGCCGACTGGCATCCTCCTTATTATCTTTATGATACTGGTAAGGTTATTGAGCCTACGGTTAATTTAAAGAAACACTATAACCTGGGTGCATCATCCATTTGGTTCGCATATGAAGCCATGCGACAGGTAAACCGGCCTGAAGAATTGACTGGATGGGAAGTGTTTTCTTCATCTCAAAAAATTGCCTGGAAGACCGGCACCAGTTTTGGATTTCGTGATGCCTGGGCTGTTGGGACTTCTAAAGAATATGTTGTCGTTGTGTGGGTTGGAAATGCCGATGGAGAAGGTCGTCCCGGATTAACAGGAGTACAGTGTGCTGCACCCATTTTGTTTGATGTGTTTAATCTTTTGCCGGAATCAGATTGGTTTGATCCACCCTATGATGAGCTTACTGAAGCGGCGATATGCAAAAATAGCGGACACCGGGCAGGCATGTATTGCACTGAAATTGATACCATGTATGTTCCGCAGGCAGGAATAAATGTAGAAAGTTGCCCCTATCATGAACTGGTTCATTTGGATAGTACAGGTACCTACAGAGTAGACGGACAGTGTTATGATCCGGCTTCAATGATCCATACGGGCTGGTTTGTGTTACCGCCGGTAATGGAATGGTATTACAAACAAAGCAATCCTTACTATAAAAGTCTGCCTGTGTTTTCACCAGAGTGTATGGCTACACTGTCATCACCTATGGAATTTATTTACCCGAGGGAAAGATCCAGGTTCTTTATTCCTGTTAACTTGGATAGATCCGAGGAAAGTATAGTATTTGAAATAGCCCATCATGATGAATCTGCCACAATTTACTGGCATATGAATGAGAAATACTTGGGGACAACCAAACGAAATCACCAGATCGCCATCCATCCTGAAGCAGGGAAATATCTAATTACTGCAGTTGATAATGGAGGGAATTCCATTTCGAGGCAAATTGAAATCCTTTCCAATTAAAGCTTCCAGAGCATTACTAACAATTGTTAATAACTCCTGTGGAAAACATGTGTATATCTACATACTTCTTTTACTTGACAAGCGGACGTGTTTTGACCTACTTTTGTTTATACCAGGCGAGAGATAAAAGATTAGCTTGGAACGTCAGGGATCAGGGAACAGGAAGCTCTTCGGAGCGGAAAGGAAAATGATCCGGGGAAATGAAAGGACGGGCATTAGGTTGTCGGCCGGGAATTAACCCGCCTTGAAATCAAGTGGTTCGAAAATGAAAAACCTGCAAAGGTTTGGAAGAGACGATTCAGACATGCGGAGCCAATCCTGAGCAATTGGGAGGAAGCAAAACAAGTCAGCTTGAAAGGGCCAGAGAACAGGTCTATTAAACCGGTAACGGATTAAAGAACAGTTTTGAACTGAAAAATAGCTACCGTAAGGAAATTATATTTCAGGGAACGTGAAAAGTGATGGAATGGATGAAGAGAATCGGCAACGGTAATCGGAAACCAATCCGGACTCTGGAAGGAGAAAGCCGCAAGGCGATCACACGAAAGAGCGGTCATAATAACTGTAACCTGGCACTAACCAACCACTACGGTGATGGCATAGTGAACGGGGGTCAAATCGTCAAGATTTGGCTCCCGTTTTGGATTTAAATGAGACTACAATTATACAAGCCGCAGGCGCAGTAGAATGGTATAGTCGAATTTACCCTGAAGTATATTAACTTCAGGGTCCCACCCACATAGGACTCCCACACGTTAATGAATGCCTCAGATACTGTAACCGCACCGTTTGAATAATCTTGACTATCAAATTGCCAACAGCTAACAATTAACATTTAACTATTAACTGTTGAAAGTCATAAAGCCTAAAATTCTGGACAATGTTTCAATCAAAGTCTTACCCCTGACGACTAACCATTTCCTCAATCCAGATAGGTGCAAATGGAGAGGTGCATCCTTTTGACACAGGATAATCACTGTAGATCCCTAATTTTTCTCCAATAGCCACAGCACGTTCACGGTATTCAGGGAAATGTATACCGATATAGGCCAGCGCAAAGTTCATGGTCCATTGAACCTCAGGAGCAGCATTTCCCATTTCACCCTCTATCCGGGATAACAGAGCCGGCAAATTAAGACCTTCTGAGTTTTTTACTATCCTATCAGCAGTTAAACTCCATCCACAACGGGCTGCCATAGGATGATCCGAACTGAGCCATTCCAAACGCATTTTTTCCTTTTCCGGGTGGTGATTAATTACATAAGAGTTCATCCAGTCGGCTACCCTTACAAACTCCATTGACCGAACTATTTGATCAAGTTGATCTGTTGATAATAAATTGGGCTTCATTAATAAAATGGCTAAAAATCGAGCATCAACATTCCCGGTTTCCCAAAGGGATAAAGCCAGGTCATGGTTGGTTTTAATCTTTTTCGCTAATTTTCTTAAATCGCCCAGTTTTACTCCATATTGATTATCTCCGGCACCGGCTTTAGTATTTTGTTTTCGTACTTTTTCGCTTCCAAGTGCTTCAAGTTCAATTAGTATTTCTTTAAGAGTCATAATTGTGAGTTTAAATTGAAGTAAATTATTAAAAGTCTTCTAAACCAACCTGTTTTTCTAATTTCTAAGTACTATCTACTAAGTACAAAATTAACTACTTCCCATCTTCCTTTAAGTAATCATAAAAACCCACCCCGAACAACTGTGTCATCTCCATAAACCTCAGAATCTTATCCTTGCCGTATTTACTGATCTTTTTGTTTACTTTATCCAGTGATTTAGGTACAAGCAAGTGGTTGTTGGATTTGGAGTAGAACTTATCCGCATAGCAGATCAACTTTTCTTCCATGGTGATGGGAAGCATATCCTTATGAGGGAGTGGAAATCCTGAGTCTTTAATGTCTTTTTTTGATAAGCCAACTCCGAGGTGTCGTTCACACACCGGGGCCACTTTTTTCATGCCGTGTTTTTCTAGCATTTCTCTTCCAAGGTAGGTATGACATATGTACGGTTGTTTACCATGGCAGCCTATTTCAGGAGCATTTGTCTTGATGATACCAATGTCATGAAGCATAGAACCCTTGATGAGAAACTTTTTATTTATTTCTATTTTGGGATTAAGTTTGGCGATGAGCAGGGCCAGTTCTGTTACTTTAACAACGTGTGTATAATAAAAGTAAAATGCTTTTTCGTCTTTTGGGTAGTATTTAGTTATGATACGGTCTACTTTTTCAGGAACTTTAAAACTAGGCTTTATCATCTCTGCAAGGTTCAATGTGAATGTTTATGTCAAGATTTTTAACAGTTTCTTTGAGTTCTTGTTCAATTTTATCACATAAGTCATGCGAATCGCGGACGGTCATATTATCAGGAACTTCAAAGTGAAAGTCCACATATTTATGCGGTCCTGATTTTCGTGTTCTTAACTGATGGTACTGAAAACACCTATCAATGTATTTGTTTAATACATCCCGAATTTTTTCTATGTCTTCTTCAGGTAAACTCACATCCAGCAGTGGGGTGTATGCATTTTTAATAAGTTTCCAGGCTTCAACTACGATAAAAAGAGCAACTGCAATAGCAATTATGGGATCAAGGAAATGCATGCCTGTTATCCAGATAAGGAATATTCCTACAGCAACTCCTGCTGATGTATACACATCAGTCCTCAAGTGGAGAGCATCGGCTTCTAAAGCAATGGAGTCGGTTTCTCTGGCAACTTTGTAAAGCTTATGACTTACCCAGAAATTAATGATCGCCGATAATGCCATAACGATCATACCAAGCCAGAGGTATGTAATTTCTTCCTTGTGAAGAAACTTTTGAACCGACTCGAATATTATCCATGCAGCAGCAACAAGGATGAGTATTCCTTCAATTACCCCGGATACATTTTCGAATTTTCCATGTCCGTAAGGGTGATCCTCATCAGGAGGCTGGCTGGAGATCTTTACTGAGAAAAATGCAATAATAGCAGCAATCAGGTCCATCATAGAATGAATAGCCTCTGAAAGGATACTTACCGAACCGCTTAAAAAGCCTGCTATTAGCTTAATAACGATCAGGAAGACGTTGGAGAAAATTGAAAGCCTAGCTGTTCTTACTTTTTTATTCAATGGAATTTGATCTTATGCCAACAAAAATAAATTATTTAGTGTAGAATGTACTTTGATTGGATAATAATTATTTAATAATTGATTTAGGATTAAAATGGGATAATGTATATATTCACCACAGATTGCACAGATTACACAGATTTTGGTAGAATTGGATTGGTAGGTATCAAGTAAATATGAGAAATCAAAACGAAAAATATTTTTGTGTTATATAATGACCATTCATTTAATATTATTTATAAATTTGCACCCGCAATTCGGTTTTAGAATGTAGATTTTAAATTTTGGATTTATATTGAAACGAACATCGCTTTTCGTAAATCGTAAATCTAAAATCGTAATTCGTAAATCAACATGGACCCGTAGCTCAATTGGATAGAGCGTCTGACTACGGATCAGAAGGTTAGGGGTTCGACTCCTCTCGGGTTCACGCGCCCTGAAGTGAATTTATTCTACTTCAGGGCATTTTTTTTACCCGGAAATAATTATCCCCAAAACTTAATATCCAATCCCTTTACCTCACCAAAACCTTCTTCGTAACAATACCCTTTTCACTCACAACCCGTACAACATAATTCCCACCCTCTGTTAAAACAAACCTGTTAAATTGATCATTTGTGGTAGTAGAGGTAACCTGCTGTCCATGCATGTTGTAAATAATAATGTTACCCTTTATGTTTTCCAACATTTCAACATAAATTGCTTTATCAAAGGAATAGATATAGGCAAAGTCAATAAAACTATTGTGGCTTCCAAACTCATCATCCAGGTAAATGAGGAACCTCAAAGGTTCATCTTCAGGACCTGCAGTATAACTGTAAGAAACTCCAGCTTCAACTTTCGTAATAGCCCCTGTTTTTAGGTCTTCAAGGTAGATCTTTTCAAATGGCTCAAACCCAATCATATTCTCAACTGAAAGTGTGTAAATTTCATACGATCCGACTTCCAGTCCAAGCGGGATTATTTTATAGCTATCATCATTTGCGAAAGCATTTACAGACAATTCTACATTATCTTTAGATAAGGAGTAAAACTGAGGAGCTACTTCATCGCCCCTGAATTTCAATGCATCATAACGCTTATCGTAATCAGCGGTTGAGTTTTCATCGAACACAATTAGTAACTCATCAGCTAAATTATTTCCTGCCACTTTTAATTTAAGTATTGGATCAGAAGTTATTTTGCTTTCTTTTAAAACATCTTTCGAATGGTGTAACCTGGCACCGTCATCAACAGCAATAAAACCGGTAGCTTCAGAACAATGGATGAAAAATCCCTGTTGGGAAGGAATGATACTATCCACATCGTTGGTCCCAGTAGAATTGTCTTTGACATATACCCCATAATTGCCAACTGTTCCATTCCAGATGTAAATAGTAGGATCAATATTTCCTACGGTTCTGATCCAACCGCTGCCGTCATCGATGTTCCAGTTGACAGCAGAAGGATACGGATTACCTGTGAAACAAAATCCCCGGTTATTATGAGTAGCTCCTGAAGTATTGGTAGCATTAAAGGATTTAGTTCCTGTATTCAAATCGCCGGAAAAAGTGACTGTTCCAATATCATTTGTCCAAACGGCAAAACCTTCCATATCTGTACTCATTACATAATCAGGATCAGTGATGTATGACCATTCTCCTGATGGTTCATCCCACTGCATCATGTACATTCCAAGGAATATTCCGGCTATTGGGTCATCCACAGGGGCTGAAACATAATGCCATTGATCTTCTGTAAGGTAACGCTCAAGATTTGCCGTTCCAGTTCCAGCTATTAAACCCAAATCTAGGAAAGAACCGGTACCCGTTTCATCAGAATGAATTGTTAAACTGCCATTGTTCTGGAAAATTCCATGAACAGTCAACATACCATTTACACCAATTTCCACGGTAGCTTCATTTTCTACGATTAAATTCAAACTTTCAGCGGAACCGTTTATGACAGGGGATTCACCTTTGGCACCTCCAACATCAGGTATAACAGCACTCATGGATTGATCAGGTTTGCTGATGGTCCAGTTACCGTTATTACCCCAGTTACTGTCAATGGTTCCGAGCCATTCAGTGCAGGGTGCATCTTCATTTGATACCGGTAAAACAGTATTGAAAAAATAATCCACAGAGCTGGTATGTGCTGGATTACCACCTGCATTTCCGGCATATGTGCCAACTGCTGATACGTTTATGGAATGAGTGAATGATGCTCCGGGATCCCAATTGATACCATCAGTGGAATAGGATTGTGTCCATTGGTCTCCGCTACGGTTTACTCGCATGTACAAAGGAGCAATACCTGTGGATCCAATGGATTGATTGAAAACAATATCATCGGTAAGAGGAAATGTTGACGGACCAGGGACGAAAGTAGCTGCCAATACGTTTGTATTGCTTGCACTGCTGTAAAATTCAAATCGAAGGAAATTTGAGTCGTCTTGTTTTATCAATATCCCTTGCTCCTGGAATGCACCACTAACAGAAGACTCAAACTTGATTTCTACCTCGAAATTGCCATTTCCGGTTCCCTGCAATATGTGGGGTGCCATTATTCCGTCGGTCCATAGTTCATGTGATGAACCTGCCGGAACGCTGATATTGATCCAGGCATCATCAGTACATGAGCCTGTCATAGTATAACCTCCACCACCAAGAGGATCAATGAAGGACCAAATGGTCTCATTCAGTACCGGATCATTGAAATCATCAGAAACGAATTCGGTTGCAGGATCGAAGTCCATTACGTGGATCACAAAATTCTGGGTGTCGGCTGAGGGAATGGTATTGATTGCCTCCACTGATACAGCAAAATCGCCGGGGGCAGCAGGTGTCCATTCAATAAGACCTGAATTGCTATTTATTGTCATTCCTCCCGGTGCTGTCAGCAATGAATAGGTCGGTGCCGGATCACCATCAGCTTCAACGTCATAGCTGTATAAATGTCCCACAAGGGCATCGGTCAGTGGTATAGACGTGATTACTGCTATATTGGGATTGATTGAATCCTCGGGAATTACAGGATTCTCAATATTAAAAAAGTAATCGATGGATCCGGTGTGAGCCGGGCTTGATGCTCCAACAGCATTACCAGCATATGGACCGACTCCTGTTACTGTGATATCAAAGTTGAAGATGGCTGACTGAGACCAGGTTGAACCATCCAGGGAGTGGGTCATGGTCCATTGCTCGTTCTGGCGTTTTACCCTCATGTATAAAGGCGCTATACCAGTACTGCCAATAACTGTATTGGCGTGTGTAGTATGGTCACCGGGTGTAAAACTGGCTACATAAACCTTTGTTTCGCTAGCATTGCAATAAAATTCAAAACGCATAAAAGTGTCATCATCCTGGCGCACCAGAATACCCTGTTCCTGGTATTGAAGGTTCAGTGTTGATTCAAATTTTGCTTCCACCTCAAAGTTGGCATTGTTACAGCTTTGCCTCACATGTGGAACTTTCAGACCACTTGTCCAGAGCTGGTGTTCGGTTCCGCCCGGTACTAAAAAGTTCAGCCAGGCATCTGCAGTGTTACTTCCAACGAGTTCGTAGTCACAGTCTCCTACGGGATCAACAAATGTCCACAAACTGGCATTCAACTGAGGCAGATGAAAATCGTCAGAAACAATGTCCGATATCTCGGTTATAAATGTCAGATCACCGGTTATTGCTTCATCACCTTCAGAGTTTTCAGAGGTGATCTGGTAATGATACTCTGTATTTGGTGTCAGGCCAGTTAGTTCAATACTATGAGAAGTTATCAGAGTGGCATCGTAAAGCGTGTCCAACTCATATCCTGTTGTAAGGCCATAGGCCACCTGACTACTTGCAGGAACATTAGTATTCCATGTGATGGTTGCACCATCGGCTCCCTCACTGATTTGTGCATTTACATTGGTAACAGAGATGGGTATACCGGTAATGGAAAGATTGCCATAGGTAACATCGCCATGATGGCTGATGAGCATTAGGCTACCGTTTTGAGGGTCGCTTAATGATTCCTGTGCCGTAATATCCCATCCAATTGGTTCCGACTCACTTTGTTTCCAGACCTTAAAGCTATATTGCCCACCAACACCAGGGTTGGTTTCTACTCGTGCCCTGAACATATAGGTAGTATCGAAGGTCAAGGATCGAGTTTGAGTAGCAAGAATATCCCCATCGTTTCCATATATTTCCAACCTGTTGCCTCTGTACCAGCAGATGGCACCAAGTGGGAGCCAGCCACATTTCGGTTGGGAACAGCTTACCGGATCATCCGTATGCCCCATCCAACGCAGCAATACGCCAACACCACCTCCGCCACTCATGCTGTGAATGGTCACGGGTACCAGGATCTCATAGTCAAACCAGGTGGTATCTCCAATAGCCACCAGCCGGTCATAACCAGTGACAACAGTGTGAATACCTTCAGAAGTTACCTCCCAGTTTCCATCAACAGCCTGAGAAACCTCATTGACAGCAACTTTGGACTGCCAATCGATGTCATAAGGAAGGGGCCATACATTGGTGTTTGAATAATTTACCGTTACAGTATGTTCTGTCCTGTTATCCAGGTTGTCGGTGGCAATGATCATCACTGTATTGGCTCCATTTATCAGGTCCTGGGTAGCCAGATCGATATTAAAATCCCCTGAGGATTGTAGCCTCCTGCCGTCAGAACCTATTGATAGCATAACCTTCGGACCTCCGTTCAGTGTATAATATAGCGAGTCAACTCCATCAGCATCTGATACGTTCCCCAGCAGGTTTACCCAACGTTGTGGAACACCATGCTGCCCGAAGTTCTGAGTGTCTCCATACCACATAATGACATCAGGTCCGTCAAGCAATGGAGCTGCTAAAGGAACACTTTTAACTAGTTCCGTAAATAGAAATAAAAATGCAATCAGCATAATCAATTTAATGACTGCCTTGCGAATATTGCTACATTTTTTCATGACTTGTTAATTTGAAAATTTATAAAGTAAAAGCGTGAAAAAAGTGGGTTTATATTAAATATTGCAATGAAATCTCCGAACTGAAATAATCCACCTATCTCTTTTCTATAAGTCAAAAAAATTACACTAGCGTATTTAGTTTGAAGGGATTGAGTAACAAATATACTAATTAAATTTCAGGAATCCAATATTAGATAGAAAGGGACTAAGGTATTAGAGAGGTCAGGATAACTTTCAATCCTTAGCCTAACAACCTTAATTCCCATGAAAAATAGGTATTATAGATATGATATCATCATTAATAAAAGTTGCCACATTAAACATTTTGTATTTTTACATATAAAATAGGTGAGTTGTGATATCCTGATATATTCCCGATGAAAAAGACAAATTTTTACAAGGTTCTGTTTTTAGTCTGTTTTTGGGTAGTGTGTAGTTTATTTATAGTGTTGTACGATTCTGCCCTATTAGGATTTGAATCTGAATTTGGAGGTAGTACTTACAGCTTTTTGCTAACATTAATAACTGTTGTACTAACAACCATTATAGGAGCTTCTATTCTGGGAACCATTGATGTTTTATATTTAAGCAAAATTGTACGAAAGAAAACTTTTGGTATTTCTATTCTTATCAGGACAGCGATATATATGGGATTTATATTGTTTTTTGTTACTCTAGCTATCCTCTATATTATTCATTTGGAACTGAATCTTCCATTATTTAGTCGGGATGTATTGATTGAGTTGAAGGAATACCTTCTGAGTTCTCGATTTCTGATGAATTTTATTTATTGGGGAGGTGCCTGTATTGCAGCACTATTTGTTCTTCAGGTGAGTGAAAAATTCGGGCAGGGAATTTTAAAGAATTTTTTATTGGGAAAATATCACAAACCAAAGGAAGAAGAGAGAATTTTCCTGTTTATGGATCTAAAATCTTCAACAACACATGCCGAAAGATTAGGTCATATAAAGTACAGTCAACTTATCCAGGATTGTTATTATGAACTGACGGATGTTGTTTTGAAATATCATGCTGTTATTTACCAGTATGTAGGTGATGAAGTGGTATTGACCTGGAAAGTGAAGAAAGAATTTGAATACAAGAATTGTATCCAATTTTTGTTTGAAATTGACAAAATTCTTTTATCCCGGTCAGATTACTATATTGACAAATATGGATTTGTTCCAGAGTTTAAGGCGGGAATTGATATAGGATTTGCTACTGTTGTTGAAGTAGGTCAGATCAAAAAAGAACTTGCTTACCACGGTGATGTATTGAATACTGCTTCACGGATACAAAGCAAGTGCAACGATTATTACGCTCGTTTACTCATTTCCCATAAGCTTTATAAAAATTTGGATAGTCAAATCAAGTCATCCTTTGAATTGGTGGATGATTTGGTGCTCAAAGGTAAAAATCAAGCTATAAAGATATACAGGTATAAAAGTTAGCTTATTTGGATTTCAGTTTATATCCCTTATAACTCACTTTGAAAAACATTTTGTACAAAACCGGAACAAATATCAAAGTGATCGTTGTTGCGAACAGCAATCCGAATAAAATGGCAATAGCCATGGGCTCAAACATAATTCCTCCGCCCAGCCAAAGAGGTAAAAGCCCCAATGAAGTTGTAGCGGTTGTAAGGAGTATAGGCCTGAAGCGTTGTTTAGCTGCAAATAGTATAGCATCCGTATGAGATCTTTTTTTCTCTTCCAGTTCTATCTTAATCCGATCAAGTAAAACAATAGCATTGTTGATAACAATTCCCGCAAGAGAAATTACTCCGAGAAATGTCATAAATCCATAATACGAATTGGTTATCAACAAACCTGAAGTTACACCAATTAATCCCAATGGGATCGTTAATAATACAATCGTTGCTTTTCTCATGGAGTTAAATTGCCCAACTAAAAGAAGTAAAATAATAAATCCTGAAAGCGGGAGTTTTTCCATTACGGCATTCATTCCTTCAGAGCTTTCTTCGGCTTCGCCCCCCAGTTCATAGGAATACCCAACAGGCCATGACCTTTGTAAATTTTCGAGCACAGGTCCTAAGGCCACCGTAACTTCGTTTGCTGTATATCCAGCTTGAATATCAGATGTTACTGTAATTGTTCGATCTAAATCACGTCGAAGAATTTTTGAAGCCTGCCAGACAATTTCAATGTCGGCAACTTGTTTTAATGGTACATTCACTCCTGATAATTGCGCATAAATATTTAAGCTTTCAAGCTTTTGTAAACTATTTAAGTTGGTTGGCGTATTTCTCATGATAATTGGAATAACTTTATCATCTTCACGAAACTGGCCAACATCAGCACCCGTTAATATGGCCTGCAATGAGGCTGCAATATCCTGGCTGGAGATGCCTGCTAATTTTGCCTTGGCCTGGTTGATATGGACTACAAACTTTTTGGTTTGCATTCCCCAGGTATCATCAATATTTTTAGTTCCTGGCAATTGATTCAGAACAGATTTGGTTGATTCAGCAAGTGCATATAATATTTTTTCATCCTGACCGGCTATCCTCACTTCAATCGGATTGGCAGACCCTCCTCCCATCAATAACCTGGAAACATTTGCTGACATCTCAGGATAGTTTCTAAAACAATAAGAATCCAATTTGTCGATCACATATTGATTATCATCTCCTGAAGTAGTGTTCATGAATATATGTGCTGCATTCGGACTTGACTCCGGAGGGGTATATCCAAGGTCATATTTTGGTGCGCCTTCACCAATATAGACGGACCAATCAATAACACCTCTTTCTTCTGATCCTTGTACAAGCAAACTGTCATGGATATATTGTTCTAATTCCTGAACAATATTGTCCGTGAGTGTAATATCTGTGCCTAATGGTAAATCGATATTTGCTGTTACAACGGGTCTTTCAGAGTCAGGCATAAATATTACCGGAACATATCCCATGCCCCATATGGAAATAATAAAAACCACAATGGTAATGGCTAAAACCAGTATAGGTCTCTTTAAACTTCCCAGTAAGAATTTCCCATATAAGTTGTTAAATCTATCAAACCGGGATTGGCCTTCTTTTTTTGGTTTTACCTTCAAAAAGAATACACACAACATGGTTATTAAAGTAAGAGACAATAACCATGATGACAAAAGTGCTGTTGCAACCACAATGAATATCGGACCGACTATTTCTCCCATTACGGATTCAGCCAGGAAGAAAGCCAGAAAGGCTGCTGCTGTAGTAAGAGAAGCCACCAACAATGGAACAAATAATTCTTTTGCCGCTTCCAGGGCGGCATCCATGGCTTTGACTCCTCTTGCCATCTTTACCATAATGGATTCGGACATTACGATGGCATTGTCTACCAACATTCCCAGTGCTATTATTAAAGATGCCAGGGAAACTGTATTTAATCCAACTCCAAGATAAGGCATTAGAAATAAGGTCATAATAATGGCAGCAGGAATAAGACTGGCAACAACCAGCCCAGTCCTGAATCCCAAAAACAGAAGCATCACAATCAAAACGACTATAACAGCTTGTAAAAGATTGTTAATAAAGTCTTTAACCTGTTTATCAACTTCTATATCCTGAGAAGCCACTCGTTCAATTTCAACTCCTATCGGATAATGAGATTTATATTGTTCTACCTTTTTATCAACCTCAGCTCCCAGATCAATAATGTTACCCCCCTCTTTAAGAGAGATCCCAATTACCAGGCCTGGCATTCCGTTAACACGCACTATACTCCGCTTTGGTTCTATATATCCCCTGTAAATGTTACTGATATCCCCCAGATATGCTAGCTGTCCACCCTGAGATGAAATAATTGTTTGTTTAATATCTTCAATTTCCTCAAAACTACCTGTTGGTTCAAGGATGATACGTTCGTTCTCAAGTTTGATATTACCGCCGGGAAAAATGATATTAGTTGATGAAATAATATTTTGAAGCATGCTGGAAGTAAGCCCCATTTCAGCAAGTCGGGCATTGTCATAATCAATGAATATCCGTTCTTCCTGTATGCCTGCTATTTCCACTTTTGCTGAATTGGAGAGTTTTATTAAGTCGTCCCTGATATCATCTGCTATTTCCTTCAGTTCAGCATACGAATAACCTTCACCAGTCAAACCTAGCATTATCCCAAAAACATCACCTAGTTCGTCATTAACATCAGGATGTACTCCTTGTGGTAATTGAGATTGAGCCGATTCCACTTTTCTCCTGATATCATCAAATACCGGTCTTAATTCATTTACATCCTCTTTCAGGGCTATGGTTATAACAGATATCCCTGTTCGGCTTTCACTTGCAATATAATCCACTTCAGGTATTTCCTGAATTACTTTTTCAATTTTATCAGTAACCAACATTTCAACCCGCTCAGGACTGGCACCTGGAAATTGTGAAACGACTGTAGCAAATCGTATTAAAAACGGGGGCATGTCATCACGAGGCATATTATTAAAGGCCATGATGCCCATAAACAAAACAATGAATACTAAAATGAAGGTAACCCTGTTATTCTTTATTGCTCGTAGTGTTATTGACATAATTTACTTTATTATGGTAATTTAGGGTGTTAATTAATTTCTCCATCCAATACTTTAACTTTCATTCCATCAGTAAGTTTACTCACACCAGCAGTGACAACAAATTGTCCCTCATTTATTCCCGCGAGGACTTCGAATCCATTATCCGTAATTTTCCCTACTTCAATTTTTTGTTTATTCACAATAGCTGTATCACCTGAAAGTCTTTTAAGAACAAAAATATAATTGCTCCCTTCTTCATGAGCTACTGATACAATTGGAACGAAAATGGCATTTTCAAGAATACCGCCGTGAATTTTGAAACTTACATCAGCCGTCATTCCAGGACGTAAAAATTCATCCGAATTGGAGATTTTTACTGTAACAGGATATGTTGAGGATTGCTGTCCTGAACTGTAAGAAACTTCTGTTATTGTTCCTTCATAGTGTAGATCAGGTTGGGATGGAAACTGAATCTTAACTTCTTCATTTACAGATATTCTCGAAATGTAGGCTTCTGGCATTCCAACTACCACTTCCAGGTCACTTCCGGAGTTAAATTCAACAATGGTTTGGCCTTGGGAAACATTTTCATTTCTTTCAGCAAGCACCTGTCCCACAATTCCATCCATTGGTGCATACAATTTGGTGTATGAAATCTGCTTTCGAAGTTGGTCGGTCTGTTTATCAATCTGTTTTACCTGCTCTTTAGCAGATTCATAAGTTGTTTTGGATTGCTCGTATTCGCTTAAAGATACATTGCCGTTTTCATAAAGTGTTTCAATCCTATGATAGGATGACTTGGCAAGATCGCGCTGTGCTTTGGCACTCTTCTCAGCAGCACGCGACTGCTCATATTGTAATTCGTAATCTGTTTGATCAATGGAGGCTATAAGTTGTCCTTTGCGAACCTGTTGTCCAACCTTTACTTTTATACTCTCAATGGTTCCGGATACTTTGAAACTAAGGTTAGATTCAATTGCAGCTTTCGACACACCGGAAAGTGTTCTTGACTGGTCCTTAGCCAGGTTTGTAACTTCCTGATACCTGACAGGTCTGATTAATTCCTGAGTTGATTGTTCTTCGTTTGAACAGGATATTAAAAGCAGAATAACTAAATATCCGAAAATATACCTTAACTTTTTCATAGGAATGAATTATTGTGAGTTACTATTTTGATTATCAGAAATGTATTCATCCAGCCTGTAAAAGAAATCCGAGGTTTCTTCAAGAGGATGCAAAATAAAAAATTTACCCATTGCTCGTTGAAGTGCCAGTACATCGATGAGATAGGTGTATATGGAAATTGAAGCATATGAATTTGCTTGCACCGCTGCTTGCTGTGCGTCAAGAAGTTGTGTGATTGAAACTACTCCATGTGAATATGAATCCTGAACTATGTTGTAGCTTTTCATTGCATACTCCGCTGCACTGGCTGATAGTTCTATTTTAGGGTAGGATAAACTTGCCCTTTCAAACAGGGAAACCACTTGCCGGGTAAATTTTCTTGAAATATTATAACGGTCTTCCTTCAATTTTAATAATTCTATTTCAGCTTGTTGTCTGTCAATATGTAGACGACCACCTTGTGAAATGGGAAGGGTAGCATTAACACCTATATTCCAGGAAAAATCCTCCGGTTCGGAGAACATATCCAGAACCAGTGGAGGTTCATCAGGATCGATAGGTATTTCGATGGGATCAACTGTACTTCCTTCACCTCCACGGTAGAAATCATAATCAGCCTGAGCTGATATACCAACATCAGGAAGGAAATGGCTTCTTTTTGCTGCTGTTAAATATCTTTCCTGGGCTGCAATCGCGGCATCCAGCTGTTTAAGTTCCGGTACATTGGATAAAGCTTCGTCTACTAAGAAATTCCTGAATAATTCTTTATTCTGCATATTATCAATATACATACTTATACTGGCATCGCTCATTACGAATATGCTTGTATCATTAATGTCAATTGCATCAGTCGAAAACCTTTGTTCAAAAGGCCTGTTAAGCATTTCCATTAATGCATATTCTGTTAACCTGCGGGTTTCATTGGCGCTTAATAACTCTATCTTATCACTGGCGATTTTACTTTCCCATCGATAAACATCAGAAGTGCCGGAGTAACCAACACTTTCACGCATCCTGGCTATTTCGAGGTTTTTCCGTGAAGATTTAAGATTTTCCCGGGCAATGGTTTCCATGGAAATGGCTTGAAGGACATTTAAATATATTGTAGAAACATCCAGAACAATGTCCATTTCAGTGCTTTGATAACCGAATTCCATGCTTTCATACACACGCTTCTGAATCTTCAGGTTTGCAAAAGCCTTTGCAGAATATATCAACTGGGATAAAGAAGCTGTACCATAACCAGATCTTTCCGGATTTTGACCTAAAGAACTGCTTGCCCTGTATTTATCTATTAATACTCCCGAGGCACTAATGTCAAGTTGAGGCAGGAGGTTGGCTCGTGCAAGATTTATTTCTTTTGAGTCAGATTCAAGTTCAAGGCTGGCAACTTTTAAATCCAGGTTTTTTTCAATTGCCTCATAAATAACGTCTTTGAAACGTAAAACTTCAAGATTTACCGACTCGTTTTCAAACAATACTTCAGCTTCTGACAATATGTCCCAGTTAGGATAAAAATTTATCTGGTTCATCGTTCTCTGATTGAGGACCAGTGATTGGGTATATTTTACAATAACGGGTATATTTTTAGGATTTTTTTCATCCAGTATTTTTTCAATATTAAGTGCCGTTCTGCGACTTATTCTTTGACCTACTTGTTCAGACGATACAGAAGCCATTGCACCTAGTTTTACGTATTCTTGACCACCTAAGGCAAATGAAGGCAATCTTTTTGCATTTATGGATTTATAAATGTTTCTAATCTGATCTTCTGAAAAATCAAAAAACAACCCGGTATAAACAGCGTCAATTCCTTCAGGTATTGAACTTTCAAAAGACATACTATCTATACTTACCGGTATAATTTTGTATTCAAATCCCATGTCCTTGATTAAGTTATCGAAATAATACCTTGCCGATTTGTCCTTTGGAATAGAGTTCAGGATATTCTTCGAAAACATGATACCCAGATTTTTGAATTGTATTATAGAGCTGAAAACCTCCATATCACGTTTGGGTGAAAAAGGAAGTGTTATATAGTTAAAATTGTCCACCCCTGAAGTTTGATCACTGGTTAAGGGAATTTCCTGGAACCTTGGATTAATGATCCCAATTGCTATGGTGGGTTTACTGAGATCCCCTCTTCTGGAGATATTCACAGCTACAATCGTCCCGATTCCAATAATAATGTCAACTTCCGGGTCAATTAATAACCTGTCAATTTCGATTGTTGCAATCGAATCATTAAAATTTGCTAAAACTCTTTTATTTGTTGGAAAAGTAAGATCTTTAAACTTTGATGAAACGAGT
Source organism: uncultured Bacteroidales bacterium (assembly GCA_964421215.1). GTDB lineage: Bacteria > Bacteroidota > Bacteroidia > Bacteroidales > JAADJA01 > JAADJA01. The sequence goes on from CAYQWA010000016.1 coordinate 40,035, forward strand.
ACCTCTATTTCTTTTTTAATAGATTTTTCAAGCTCATAAAAGGCCTGATTCTCCCCATCCAGAATGAAACCTATTCTAACAGGTTCTTTATCATCGAATTTCTGCCCATATGATTTAAAGCAGAAGTTGATTAAAAAAAATGTTGCTATGAATGAATATAGAATGGTTTTCATAGAAGTATATTTTGGTAAGCCTTAAAACAAAATTAGTAAATAAAAGTATCGATTTGGTACATATATGATAGCATTAAAATACACAAAGGACCATTTTATTACAGAGAAGAGTCTAATCTTTAACACACCGAACACTATACCCCCTGAACTTTGCACTAAAAAACAGACCGGCGGTAGGAAGACCGTAATTTAGTTTCATGAGCCAGGCATAACCAGGATAATCTTCGGTTGTGGACCAGATATAGGTGAACAAATAAAGGTCGTCAAAGTGGTAAATGCCCATACAGCCTCCGGGAAGTGCATTAAATCCGGATTCGTTGGTGCCGCTTCCTCCGCTGCTCCATCCCCAGGTGGATTTTAGCTTGGTGCCACCATCGGTTCCATTATAGCCTGTTATGTTACAATCGAAGGTAGAGTCAACAGTCTGGGCCAGGATACACCACTCGCCGTAGCTTGGGATATGCCAGCCTTCCGGACAAATACCCTGGACACCGCTGGGGACTGAGCTGCTTCCTGATTCACCCTGCATAATGGTGTTCCAGTCATATAGCCTGCCATAAACATCACAATAGGAAGAACTGTTGTAGTAACACCAGTTAACACCCGTATTGTAGTTTAGGTTTTCTGCCATCCAGCACTGGTTTCCGATTTTAACCGATTCGTAATTTTGTCCGTCACGGGGATCAATAAAATCAGTGCCACAAGGAAAGGGGAGGTGAGTCGTATCAGGTATCCAATGTGAACTACCTGAATTAATTTCCCATATTTTATCGAGGTCAAACTGGTCCACAGTTCCATCCATGTTAAAATCACCTGAATAGTAACCTGAATTTCCTTGTTGTTCCATCCAGACTTCATACTTGTCACCATTGTTGATCTGGCCGTCAACGTTACCGTCTCCACCCATAATGACCCATTTATCTCCACTGATCTGCTTCATGGCGTATTTCCCATAAATGGCAGATTTATACCCGCTTGTAAAGTCATAAACAGGAACTTCTTCATCAAATCTAATCATCTGTGAAGACATTACTGAAAAATGATTTCTGTGGTGAATCCAGAGGTGTAAACTATCTTCCTCCGGCAAGCTAAATACCAAAGAGCTGCTTCCGTTCATTCCCGTGACTCTTCCGTCTTGCAGTAAAAAACCTGCCTGCCTTAATGCGAGGGTGTATTCGGGTTGAGCTCCGGTTTCCTTCTTCCAGAGCTCCACGAGTACCCAGTCTGTTATGTCGGTATCCGGGATCTGCTCTACACTTTCAGGACCATTGTAATACCATGGATCACCGGAAAATGGTTGTTCCAAAGGAAGGTAGTTCTGGGTGTTGAGATGGTTCGACATTTGTCCTTCTACCATTGCACCTTCAAGTAGTAATGTCAGTTCTAATCCACGCGGATTATACAATCGAAAATCATCGAAATACCAGAAATCTAAATTCCAGAGATTGCCCTGAACATACGCACAAATTTGAAAGTCGGATTGCCCGACATCATCATTTGATATTTCCAGGTCAATGGTCTCTGGTCCTATGTTCCCCTGGGGGAGTATCTCCCAGACGCTTGTCCAATCATTATTCCCGGATCGTGTTGCAATTCCAACGGCCGGTCCTTCACCGTCATAATCATCGTATAAATGTTTAAACTGAAAATTGACAGTTTCGATATTTGACAGATCAACAGTAGGAGAGATCAATCTGGTGGTTACAATACTGTCGGTCCAACCTAGGCTGCCTTCAGGTTCGGATCCTCCTGCATTGGACGTATTACTGGAAGTCCACTGAGCAGGCAAAATGTCTATGGTCCAGCCGGGTGGAGGCATTTCTCCTGAACTGAAATCCTCGTCAAGGAAAGTTTGGGCAACAGCATGATATGAAATGAAAAATGAACATAGAAAAAGTAAAATATCCCATCTTCTGAAGACAGATCTACTACTTCTATATTTCAGAGTATTGATTGACACTCTGTAAAGTTACTATTTATCTTTGAATAAGAAAATGGTGGAAATAAAAGATTTATTTCGACTTTAACAGGTAATAAAAGAAAACAGGTATCCCAATGAAGTACCTTTTAAAAAGTCTTGCTGGTTCCTGCAATAACCGGAACAGCCACTCGATACCGGCTTTCTGCATCCAAAGAGGAGCACGGTAAACCTTGCCGGAAATAAAATCCAAAACCGCACCCGCAGCTATACTGATCTTAACGTTGGTTAGTTTATCCTGGTTTTTTATCAGCCACATCTCCTGTCGTGGAACACCCATACCAACAATTAATAGTTCTGTTCCCTTTTTTATGATATCATCTAAAATTTCCTGGTCATCATCAAAATCAAAAAAACCATTTCTGTAACCTACAATGGAAATTCCCGGAAACCTTTCTTCAAGCTGTGCTTTGGCTTTAAAAGCAATATCACCTTCACTTCCAAGCAGGTAAACCTTGATTTTTTTGTCGCGGGACCAGGCCATGATTTTGGGTACAAGGTCGGTCCCGTTCATGTTTTCCTTCAGGTTGATCCCCTTTATCAAGGCCCCAATTTTTATTCCTATTCCATCATTTAGGAGAACATCGCAACTGTTAAGTGCATTTTTGTAGTCTGTATTTTTTTGTGCAATGTTAAAACAATGGGCGTTGATAAAGAAAACCAGCTTGTTTGAATTTTCTGTTACAAAATCTGAACAGGCATTCAGAAATTCCTCTGTATCGGGAAGGCTTAATTTAATACCGTAATAATCTACTTTTTCCATTTAGCGTTTAAGGATATGTAATTATTAAAGGATCAGTTATTGAATCAACTAAATATAGACTTTATGTGACGTTTAAGATAGGTAGCTTGTTTTTTTCTCAAAAACTTTCTCATTTCTTTATCGAACAGTCTTTCTTCATTTTTAAGAAAAGCAAAGACATATCCTCCAATTATTCCAAGACCACCAATAACATAAGGCCTTTCTGGGATTCTGTATAATCCTTTTATAATGGCATAAAACACATTGTAACCGTACCTGAACAGGAACCTGCCTAATAAGAATTTTCCTTCTGTGATACCGCTTCTTCGGGAGCCTGATTCCCTGTAATGTAAAATTTTATAGTCATCAAAACAATGGGTTTCCCATCCTTTCATTTGAGCCGACAATAAATCAGCAAGATCCCAGCCGGGGATAGGTTTTAATCCGCCAATTTCATCAAAACAGGTTTTACGGTATACTTTTGATGCTCCCCAGGGATGGTCGGACTGGGACTTTTCTTTGATCAGTTCCTCGCCGGTATTTAAAAATACTGCACCGCTTGCAATTCCAAGTTTATCGTTTTTCTGAAACTCTTTTATCAGGTTTTCGAAATAATCTTCTTCAACCGTAATATCACAGTCCAGTTTTACCAAAAATTCCCATCCGTTTTGGGTTATGTTTTCAAGGCCTTTTTTAACAACATTTACAACTCCGGTCCCTGGGTAATAGTATCCCCTGTCTTCAATGGATACAAGTTTTATCCATTTGTGTTGATCGGTATATTTTTTAACGATTTCTGCAGTTTTATCAGTGGACCCGTCGTTAACAATGATCCATTCTACCGGCCTTTTGGTCTGTTTCAATACAGCTTGAATCGTCTGCTCCACAAGATCTTCCTCGTTTCTGACCGACGATATTATTAAATATTCTGACATTATTTCTTTACCTCAATATGGTTATGTAGGTTTATACTAAACTGTAGTGAAAAAGTTTTATAATCCTGTCTTTAATGTATTCTGTAAGAAACACACCAGCTTAAGATATGTTTAAGATTTTAATACAAAGATATTACATTCCGAAACTGTAACGGATTGCCTTAAAGATAAAAATATGCAATTTATCATACATTACCAGGGCATAATTAGCGGACAGCATGAGTTGTATGGAATTTGCATGTGCCAGAAGAATAGGTGATGGAATTATTATTTTTACAAAAACTAGTTGTTTCCAGCCATTTTTTAAAATAGCTGAAAACAGCGATGCATTTTGATTAATAAGTATGTAATTTTGTGGAAAGTGGTTATTTGTTTAATTTATTTTCCTATGGTAGTTTTTTAATAACATCATGATTGTGTTGTACCATGAGGAATTTGGAAATGTAATTAAAACTAAATCCCATGACTGAGGTTTCAAGTGAGTTTTTGAAGATTACTGATATTGTTGCCAATATAGCCACAGTTACGGGTATAATTGTCATAATAGTTGGTTTATTTTCTTATATTATTGAGAAGAAAAATTTAAACTTCACTGCTGTACAGCATTGCATTAAAGTATACAAAGAAAACTATCAAAACATCGGAGTAAACGACATTGACAAGATCAAACAATACACCTCCTTTATCAATGAAGAACTTTTTTATTTTGAGAAGAAGTACCTTCCATATTCCATTGCTGATGAATGGTTAGACGGTTTGATCGATTTTGTTCCTGTTTTTAATTCTTCCGGAACATTCGTAAACGAGATGAAAGCCTTGCCAAATGTTGTTCATGAAGTGATGGACGGAAAAATGCCGTCCCGCATAAGAAGAATTTTCACCATACGGGGTGATTATAATGTGCAACTGATCTATTCCAGAAATCACAATGATTCAAAAGCTAAAACAATTGCTAGGAAAGGGTTGGTGAAAGAAATTAAGCATAACCTGGGATACCGGTGGTGGAAACGATTTCTGTAGTTACAATTCTTAATATCTGAAGGCTTGATTTATAATGGATGGTATCTTCCCTTGTTTCCAGCATTTGCTCTTCACTAAACTCAATTATCCCTTTCATTCGGTGCCATGCAAAATCTTAAAAAGTTGCTCCAATGCATATATTTCAAACAAATTTTGTTAATCAAGCGTTAATAATATGTCCGATTTTTTTTATTTTAGTACAAATTATTTTCACAAGCTAAATTATGGCCATCGAAAGCACATCCAGTTATAAACTATTTGATGATCCATTAAAGTATTACAATGCGATGCTGGATGACATTGGCCTTGCTAAGAAATACATTTATCTTGAGACCTACCGTTTCAACAACGACCTGATCGGGGTTAAATTCCGGGATGCACTTACCAAAAAAAGCAATGAAGGTGTTGAGATAAAATTGTTAATGGATTCATGGGGAACCAGCCTTCCCAAAAATTTTTTTAGCGAGATTGAAAACAATGGGGGTGAGGTGAGGTATTTTCAAAAGTTGCGGATCGTTTGGGATTTTTTTACCCGAAATCATAAAAGAAATCACCGGAAGTTGATAGTTATCGATGATGTGATCAGTTACATCGGATCAGCAAACCTGACTGATTATTCGTTGAACTGGCGCGAATCGATCCTCAGAATGAGATCTGATATTTCCCAGGTGTTTAAAAGAGTATTTCTCCAGCATTTTGAGATGTTTAACAAGTACCGTTTCGAAAAGATGATCCGGATAAGAAAAATTACACACGGCAACTGTGAAATAATCCGTGATATACCATCCCTGACCAAGCAGAGGATTAGAAAAAGGTACATCCAATTAATTAAAACTGCTACAAAGGAAGTGGTTATTGAAACACCTTATTTCCTCCCGAGTTTTTATATCCGTAAAGCCTTGTCAGATGCTGCCAGAAGGGGAGTGGATGTAAAAGTGATCATGCCAAAAAACAGCGATGTTGGTCTGGTGGATGTGCTAAGAAACCGTTTCCTTGGACCACTTCATAAAGCCGGCATCCAACAATTGTTTTATATGCCTCATAACCTGCATGCTAAAATGATGATGGTTGATAAAGAAGTATTTTCCATCGGATCACCAAATTTTGACTACAGAAGTTTCCGCTTTCAGCATGAAATAGTTATTGTTGGCAAGGAAAACCAAATACTTGAACAGATACAGCAACACATAGCTGAAACCATAAAAAACAGTGAAGCATTTAATTATGAATCCTGGCTAAATCGTCCGTTTATTCAGAAATTTTTCGAATGGTTAATCCTGCCTTTCAGGCATCTTTTGTAAGTTGGTCCAGCTTTTCGAATACTTCAGGAAGTTTTCTGATCAAGGCAAGTTCTTTCCATTTTTCCCTTGCTTCAACTGCAGGAGCACCAAAATAGGTTTTTCCGCCTTCCAGGTTTTTGCCAACTGCTGACGTCCCAAGCAATACAGCTCCTTTGCCGATTACCAGGTCCTTGTTGATGGCTACTTGACCCCAAAGGATCACATCATCTTCAATCCGAGTTACACCTGCAATTAAAACTGCGGAAGCAAATAAACAACGTTTGCCTACATAGGTATCATGGCCTATCTGGATATGGTTGTCGAATTTGGTGTATTCGTCAATAATAGTATCACCCGAAACACCTTTATCTATAGTACAACAGGCTCCGATTTCCACATTATCTTTAATAATTACTCTACCGCAGGATTCGAACTTTACCGTTTCCTTTTCTCTTTTTTGAAAATAAAAAGCATCTGCTCCTATTACGGTTCCGGAATGAACAGTCACATTGTCCCCCAGTATGCAATGGTCATAAATACTGGCATTTGCATGTACAATACAGTTTTTCCCAATGGTGACATTGTTTCCTACGAAAGCGCCTGGTTGAATAATAGTTCCTTCCCCAATATTAGCAGACTCGCTAACCATATTAACGGCTGCCACAAAAGGTCTGAATCTTTTTACCAGCTTCATGTAATCATCAAATGGCGATTCAGAAAAGAGGAGTGCCTTCCCTGAAGGGCAGTTCACCTTTTTATTGATGAGGATGGTAGTAGCGTTTGAATTTAAAGCCTTATTGTAATATTTGGGATGATCCACAAACGTGAGGTCTCCGGGTTCAACCATATGGATCTCATTGATCCCGTTTACCTCAAATTCAGGATCTCCGATCATTTCAGCCTGGATGATCTGTGCAATCTCTTTAAGCGAATGCGGTCTGTAAAGTTTCATCCTTAAGAACTATGGAAATTTATATTTTGAATGATGAATTATAATTGAACTTTTTAAGAAATAATTCAATTCGTATTTCGTAAATCGTATTTCGTAAATCAACCTTACTCTTTTACTCTTTCAGAATATTCACCTGTCCTGGTATCCACTTTAATCTTTTCACCTTCATTCACAAACAATGGAACTTTTACAGTGGCTCCTGTTTCTACGGTAGCTTCTTTAAGTGTGTTGGTAGCAGTATTTCCTCTTTCACCTGGCTCAGTATAGGTAATCTCAAGTACAACATATGCCGGCATATCACAGGTTAATGGAGTTTCCGTATCGGCATGAAACAATATTTCAACATCCTGTCCCTCCTTCAGGAATGGAGGGGCACTTATAATTTCTTCAGGGATAGTTACCTGCTCATAAGTTTCTCTGTGCATGAAATAGTGTCCCAGATCGTCTTTATACAGGTACTGATATGGCCGTCTTTCAACACGGGCGACATCTACTTTTACCCCGGCAGTAAAAGTATGTGGTATCACTCTGCCTGTTTTAAGGCTTTTTAGTTTGGTCCTGACAAAAGCAGGTCCTTTCCCAGGTTTTACATGCTGGAATTCAACGATAGTCATAAGATCGTGATTCATCTCTATAGTTAGTCCGTTTCTGAAATCAGAAGTTGATGCCATGATATAATAATTATATTAAACAAATTGAGATTGCGAAATTAATGATTTATAACGGAAGGTTGGTAGTTCATAATAAAAATAATAAAGATCGCTGAATAGCTTATGATCACCCATCAGAATTTTAAGGATGAGAACTCGAGAAATAATCAAATGATTACCCGATTCGGGGTAGAGCAATGCTTAAATAGTAAAATGGACTACAAATTCAATGGAGCATTCCCGGCAATTTTTGAGTACCCTTTCATGATTCCACGAGTTGATTTTGATATGAAAGAAAGGATCTCATCCCGTTCAGGAGAACTGGGCATGTTGGTCTCTATATACCTAACCGCCTGTGTTACGTTAAATCCTTTTTTTACATAAAGGTAACGGTAAATGTCCTGGATTTCATTGATGGTTTCGTTTTTTACCCCTCGACGTCTGAGGCCGATGGAATTTACACCTGCATAGGAAAGTGGTTCTCTTGCTGCTTTGGTAAATGGCGGTACATCTTTACGAACGAGTGATCCTCCGCCAATATAAACATGAGCCCCGATTTTAACGAACTGATGCACGGCACAGATCCCTCCTAAAATGGCCCAGTCGCCAATATGAATATGGCCTGCAAGATTGGTAGCATTCCCGAGGATAACATGATCGCCTATAAAACAGTCATGGGCAATATGAACATAAGCCATTAAAAGGCAGTCTTCGCCGATAACAGTTTTCCAGCTTTCACTGGTACCTCTGTTAATGGTAACAAATTCCCTGATGGTTGTGTTGTCGCCTATCTCCACGATAGTATCTTCACCCTGGTACTTCAGGTCCTGTGGGATAGCACCAATTACAGCTCCCGGAAAGACTTTGCAATTTTTGCCAATCTTAACGCCCTCCATGATGGTGACATTGGACCCTACCCAGGTGCCCTCACCAATTTCAACATTTCTTTCAATGTTTACAAAGGGTTCAATAACTGCATTTTTAGCGATCCTTGCCTGAGGATGTACATATGCTAGTGGTTGATTCATGTTTTTGGTTTTATGAGTTTGGCTTTTTTGATATCTGGGCAAGCATTTCGGCTTCAATTACCGGTTTATTATTTACATAGCCGACTCCACGCATATGACATAATCCGCGACGAATCGGAGACAGAAGTGTTAAACTGAATACTAGGGTATCACCGGGAACTACTTTATTCCTGAATTTAACATTCTCGATCTTAAGAAAAAAAGTAAGGTAGCTTTTAGGATCTTCAACTGTGTTTAGTGTAAAGATTCCACCAACCTGTGCCATGGCCTCAATTTGAAGAACCCCTGGCATTACGGGTTCATCAGGAAAATGTCCAACAAAAAAATCTTCGTTCATGGTAACGTTTTTTACACCAATTACGTGCTGGTCGTCCATGTCAATAATTTTGTCTACTAGTAAAAAGGGAGGCCGGTGCGGCAATACTTTTTTAATCCCGTTTATATCGAAGATGGGTTTCTTCGACAGATCAAATGGGGGATTAAACCTGTTTTTCTCTTTTTCCACGATATATTGTTTTATAATTTTTGCAAATTCAACATTGGCTTTATGCCCCGGCCTTCTGGCAATGATATGTGCCTTTATAGGAATTCCTGTAAGTGAAAGATCTCCGACCACATCCAATAATTTATGACGGGCAGGTTCATTTTCAAAATAAAGGTCAAGGTTGTTTAATATTCCCTTGTTCAAAACTTTTACTGTAGGCTTATTAAATAATTTTGCCAGTCTGTCCAGTTCTTCCTGCGATACCTGTCGGTTAACAAACACTATGGCATTGCTTAAATCTCCTCCTTTGATCAGGTTGTTTTGCAAAAGGAACTCCAATTCGTGCAGGAATACAAAAGTTCTGCATTTAGAAATCTCAGTATTGAAATCTTCCATGGATTCCAAAACCGCATTTTGCGTTGACAAGACCTCAGTTTCAAAGTTGATCATGACCGACACTTTAAAGTCATCGGCTGGGATTGCCATGAGCTCAACTTTGTTATCAGGATCTGAATAAGTAAGCACTTTATCAAGCTCAAAGAATTTTTTATCGGCCTCTTGCTCAACTATTTCTGTAGATTGGAGTGCTTCAGTGAAATACTTTGAACTGCCATCTTTGATCGGGGTTTCAAGTCCGTCGATCTCAACAATTGCATTGTCGATACCCATACCGCACAACGCGGCCATCACGTGCTCAACTGTAGATATCTGTCCGCCATTAGCTTCAAGGGTAGTACCCCGGTTGGTTTCCACAACATAATCACAGTTTGCCGGGATAATTGGCTTTCCTTCGAGATCAATTCGTTGAAAAGATATTCCTGATCCGGCAGGGGCAGGCTTAAAAGTTATGTTAACGTCTACACCTGTATGCAAACCTCTACCTGAAACGCTAACCGGAGTTGAAATAGTTTTTTGTTTTTCGCTCATAATAGTTCGGCGGCAAATATAAATATATTTCGATAATTAAAGTTGTTAATTCTCAATTGATCCATGCATAACAGGCAGGGAACAGCAATAACAGTAAGAAACATTTGGTAAGACAGGCACATGAACGAAAATAACCGTTCAATATTTTGATGGTACTACATTGATTTCAATATGCAATGGAAAGTTGCAATCGTTATTCCAGCTCTTTGATGCGCTTTTCCAGTTCATCAATCTTCAGTTTCATATTGTGCAGGTTGCGGAAATGAACATAGGATTTCCTGTAGGTGCTGATGTCAAAGGCAGGTGATCCCTGCACAATTTCACCCTTTTTGGTTAAACTCTTTCCTATTCCGGATTGAGCTGCAATTTTAACTTCATCAGCAATGGTTAAATGATTTACAATTCCAACCTGACCTCCAATCATACAGTTCTTCCCGATTTTTGTGGATCCTGATATTCCGGTCTGTGCACTGATTACTGTATTTTCTCCAAGCTCAACATTATGCGCGATCTGAATGAGATTATCCAGCTTAACTCCTTTACAGATAATAGTAGAACCCATAGTAGCCCTGTCGATGGTTGTATTTGCCCCGATCTCAACATCATCTTCGATAATAACATTTCCAATCTGTGCAATTTTTTTGTAATTGCCGTCTTCTTGGGGAGCAAATCCAAATCCATCACTACCGATAACTGCTCCGGAATGTAAGATGCAATTATTACCGATAACAATATCGGAATATATATTTACGCCGGCAAACAATGTTGTATTTGCTCCAACTTTTGAGTTTTCTCCAATAAAAACCCGACCGTAAATCTTAGCATTATCGCCAATAACAACATTTTTACTGATGACTGCAAGTTCACCGATATAAACATTCTTACCAATTTTAGCCTCAGGATCAATGGAGGCATTGGCTGCAATTCCTGTTTTATTGAGTTTAATTGTATTATACACTTCCAGCAATTTGGCAAAAGCAGAATAGGCATCCTCAACAACAACAAGGGTAGGATTAACATTTTCCTCAATCTCTATTTCCTGGCTTACAAGTACAATGGATGCTTTGGTTTCAAAAATGTAGTGTTTGTATTTGGGATTGGCCAAAAAACTGATGGTACCGGGTTTTCCTTCTTCAATTTTTGAAACATAGGAAACTGTTGAGTCAGGATCTCCAATGATCTTTCCGTCAATAATTTCTGCTATTTGTCGGGCTGAAAACTCCATAAAATGCTGTTTATTATTAAGATGTGACAAAAGTAAATAAATTTCATCCTGTTTCGAAATCCTTTGTCTTAATTATTAACAAGCTTTGGATAACAAATGAAATGTTTGGTTACTGGTTTTGAAGAAGTAAAGTTGGTAAACTGGTCGGAAGCTTCGGTCAGATCCAGGATTTTTCCTTCGTTGGTCATTATATTGATGGTATCCGCTCCATAATTGTAGAAATAGTTTGAAGTGGTATCACTGATAAAGAAATATTTCAGATCTTCCTGAGTTATCTTCATTGTTTCCGAGATCCGCTGCTGGGTTTGTTCGATATAAAAATAGTCGAAAGGCTCAGGCTGAATTTCGCACCTGAACAACTTCCTGTTTACTATAGCATTACAAAGATGGCTGAGTATGATGTCGCTGTGGTTTGACCAGACTTTGATGGCAGATAAGATGTCAACATCATCCAGCTTGGCAAAATGTTTTAATACGTCGGGATTTTCTTCCAGGTCTACAATGCTGATTTCATTTTCAAGGAAAAATGCAAGTGCAGGAGTTGCGAAAAGTTTTTCGCCCGATTGGCTCAGGTATTTTGCTCGCTCAAGAATTTTAATGAGCATGGTTTCAGCCGAAAGTACAGCTTTATGAAGGTAAACCTGCCAGTACATGATCCTCCGTGCCACAATAAATTTTTCGATGGAATAAATCCCTTTAGCTTCCACAAGGAGATTTCCGTTTGCTACATTCAGCATTTTAATAATTCTTTGTGTCCCGATAACTCCTTCGGAAACCCCAGTGAAGAAACTATCCCGGGTAAGGTAATCCAGCCGGTCAACATCAAGCTGGCTGCTAACCAGTTGAGAAAGAAAAACCTTTGTGTACTGGTTATTGAAAATCTTTATACCCAATTCCAGTTTGCCATCAAATTCCTGGTTAAGCTTATCCATCATGTGCCTGGATATTATTTCATGATTAATGTTACTGATCAATGAATGTTCCAGTGCATGTGAAAATGGCCCATGTCCAATGTCGTGAAGTAAGATGGCAATAATTGCTCCCTGACGTTCTTCATCATTTATTTTGTTTCCTTTTCGTCGCAAAGCATTCAATGTCTCCTGCATGAGGTGCATAGCTCCCAGGGAATGATGAAACCTGGTGTGCAATGCTCCGGGATAAACCAGATGGGTAAGACCAAGTTGTTTAATCCTTCTCAAGCGCTGAAACCAGGGATGTTCGATGATATCAAAAGTAAGTTCACTGGGAATGTTGATAAACCCATAAACAGGATCATTAATAATTTTGCGCTTGTTCTGAATCAAGTTTAATTAATTTTATTGACAAAGATAATATTACCTGCCAAATCCAAAATCCAATACCCGGAACTTCAAACTTCGAACCAAGAACAAACATCTAGTTGTTTTCCGCTAATTTTATTTTTCGCTGAAAACAGTGATGTTTTTGTGAAAGCACGAAAGTATTTTTACCAACTCAATTTTAGACGAATTTCAACATAGAAAGGCAATGCCTGATTAATAACACTCTCAATTGAGGAAAGGCCCCTTTAATATAGTTGGTTTTTCCTGTAGTGAATCGCAGCTTCGGCTGCGATTTTTTTTTCTAAACAATAAATATTGAAAAAACCCTTTATACCTTTGTACCGGTTTATTAATTATCGAATTTCACATAAGGAAAAAGTACTTTTATGTAAAACTCTACCCTCTGTTGCGGGTAAAATACCCGGATCATTGAACTGACAATGAGCAAAGAACTGTTGGAGAAGGTCAGTAAATAAATCACAAAAAACTAAAATTTACATTTATGGAGAACATAAGCATTTTATGGGTTGATGATGAAATTGATGTGCTAAGGCCACATATTTTATTCCTGGAACAAAAAGGTTACCAGGTGGATGTTTCAAACAACGGTTCGGAGGCACTCGATATGGTTAAAAGTACACCTTATGATATTATTTTCCTTGATGAACAAATGCCTGGCTTATCAGGTATTGAAACCCTGGAACTGATCAAAGTGGATTATCCGAATCTGCCAGTGGTGATGATAACAAAGAGTGAAGAAGAAACCATTATGGAGGATGCCATTGGATCCAATATTGCAGATTATCTCATCAAACCAGTGAACCCAAAACAAATATTGCTGAGCCTAAAAAAGAACCTGGAAGATAAAAAGCTGCGCAGTGAAAAAAGCACAACTCAATACCAGCAAGCATTCAGCCAATTAGGCATGCGAATTTCTCCGGGATTGGACCACCATGAATGGGCAGATATCTACAAGCAACTTGTACGCTGGGAATTAAAACTTGAAAAGTCAGACGATCCCGGTATCAAGGAAGTACTTAACATGCAGAAAACGGAAGCCAACCAGGTATTTTCTAAATTCATCGAAAGGAATTATTACGATTGGATCAATGGTAAAACGGATAACCGACCTGTATTGTCCCATACATTGTTGAAAGAAAAATTGTTTCCCAACCTGAGTGATCATAAGCCAACATTTCTGATCTTAATTGATAACCTTCGCTACGACCAGTGGAAGACTATCCAACCTGTAATTGAAGATGGCTTTCGTGTAAAAAACGATGAGATATTTTTCAGCATATTACCAACTGTTACACAATATGCACGTAATGCTATGTTTTCAGGACTGATGCCTGCTGAAATTCAACGAAAATATCCCCAGTATTGGACTGGAGAGGACGAGGAAGGGACCAAAAATCAATTTGAGGATAAGTTATTGGATGAATACCTAAAGCGGTACGGAAAAAATATTAAAACCAGTTATACCAAAGTTTTAAATCTGAATGTAGGACGGAAATTGGTGGATAATCTTCCGAACCTCATGAACAACAACCTGAATGTCATTGTCTATAATTTTGTGGATATGTTGTCGCATGCCAGGACTGAAATGGAGATCATCAGGGAACTAGCTGATGATGAGCCCGCTTACAGGTCGCTTAGCCTGTCGTGGTTTCAGCACTCACCTTTACGTGATATTCTGAACTACATAAGTGAGAAGAAAGCAAATGTGGTGATCACAACAGATCATGGTTCTGTTCGGGTAGGCGATCCTGTGAAAGTACTTGGCGACAGGAATACCAATACCAACCTGAGGTATAAAATCGGGAGATCATTGCAGTATAAAGCAAAGGAGGTTTATGAAGTTCGTAATCCGGATGACATTTATCTTCCACGGCTTAATGTCAGTTCGTCTTATATTTTTTGCCGGACAAATGATTTTTTCGCTTATCCCAACAACTACAACTATTATGTTAATTATTACAGGAACACGTTCCAGCATGGCGGAATTTCTATGGAGGAAGTGATGATTCCTTATATTGAGTTAACTGCGAAATAGGTTTGAATGGAATTAATCCTGATAGCTATCGGGAGGTATCAATGGTAAATAGATGGACTATTAAATCGGTGATTTAGAAAATAGGTGAAATTGTAAATAGATTAATAAGTTGATTAGTAAAAAATTCAGCCATTAGACTGGATGAGATTGACAGTAATATGGAAATTATTTGCAAAAGTACAGATCAGTTAAGGGATGTAGCAAATGCACTTCTTCATGCATATCCCGACAACAGGATATTTGCAATGTATGGAGACATGGGTGCAGGAAAAACTACCTTTATAAAGGCATTGTGTGAAGTATTGCAAGTTGAGGATGTCATCTCCAGCCCTACATTTGCCATTGTGAATGTATACAGTACCATTGACAACGACCAGGTAAACCACTTCGATTTTTACAGGGTGAAAAAGCACGAAGAGGTTTTTGACATTGGATATGAAGATTACTTCTTTAGTGGAGATTATTGTTTTCTTGAATGGCCGGAGATCATTGAGACCCTTTTGCCGGCCGATACAGTTAATGTAACAATAACCGTAAATGAGACAGATAATTCCAGGCTGATCTCATTTTAGCATTTTCATATATTTTTCCTTCAGGAATTTGAGGCTGCAAAAATTCGTTTGCGTTTTATCCCTATGTTTTATATTTTTAGAGCAGATTTCTACCCCTCAAAAATTCAACATGGCAGAACAAAACGGATTCTTAAAATACTCGGATGGCGAAAAACTTTTGCCCCAGGAGGAAATCCTGGATTTTGATGTTAAAAAAAGCAATCTTACCATTGGTGTACCCAGGGAAATTTCTTTCCAGGAATGTCGTATACCACTTGCCCCACAGGCAGTTGGGCTTTTGGTTGCCAACGGCCACCGTATTTTAATTGAAAAGGATGCAGGTAAACTGGCCCATTTTAAGGAAGAAGAGTTTAGTGAAGTAGGAGCTGAGATTGTGTATTCCCGTGAAGAGGTTTACCAGGCAGATATCGTATTGAAAGTTGCACCTCCTTCTTTTGATGAAGTTGAGCTGATGAAATCCCGTCAAACAATACTATCATCCCTGCATCTTGCAGGACAAAGCCGCGAGTATTTTGAAAAATTGATGGCCAAAAAAATCACCGCCATCGGATTTGAGTTTGTGAAAGATAAAGAAGGATCATTTCCTATAATCCGGTCGATGAGTGAGATTGTTGGAGCAGCATCCATTTTTATTGCTAACGAATACCTTCAAAATCCGGAATATGGAAAAGGCATACTCATTGGAGGATTTCCCGGGATATCACCTACAGAGGTTGTTATACTGGGATCAGGCACAGTTGCTGAATACGCTGCACGTGCTGCACTTGGAATGGGAGCAACAGTGAAGGTATTTGATAATTCCATCTATAAATTGCGAAGGTTGCAAAATATGATGGATACCAGGATATTCACTTCAATTATCCAGCCTAAAGTCCTTTCCAAAGCCCTGCGAACCGCTGATGTTGCAATTGGGGCTGTCCATTCTACCGAAGGAATGACTCCTTGCTTAGTAACAGAGGAGATGGTTCAAAACATGAAGTTCGGTTCGGTTATAATTGATGTTAGTATTGACCAGGGGGGCTGTTTCGAAACATCCAGGGTCACAAATCATAATGAACCAGTATTTAAAAAGCACGATGTAACCCACTATTGTGTTCCTAATATTGCCTCAAATATACCCCATACGGCAAGTTATGCATTGAGCAATTTCTTTACCCCAATATTACTGAAGGTTGGCGATATTGGCGGAGTTGAAAAAATGCTTCGTCTTGACTACGGATTGAGACAAGGAACCTATCTTTTTAACGGAACGCTAACCAAACCCTACATCGGTGAATATTTTACATTGCCCTACCAGGATATTGAGCTATTGATTGCGGCATTCAGGTAGTTAAGGGTTCTGTGTTCCGGGTTATGGGTTCATGTTTTGGATTATCAAGAAATTTTTTCAGGTTATTTTGGATGAAGTATTCCCAGCCTTGTGTGCAACTTTCCCTTGAAAACTCCGGAATATCTTCAGGAAAAGATTCAAGGCCTTCGTTAGTTACCCGGAGTAATGTTTGATTTTCCTTTTCAAATAGCTCAAATATCACGAAACCAACTCCTTCATACTCTTCGTAGCTCCAGTGATACTTGATCTTTTTGTTGTTAATCACCTCAAGAATTCTCCACACATGGGTAAAGATCCTTTTTCCTGAACTAACCTTAAACCGTGTGTTAAATCCAACCTCCGACTTAAAATCAGGAATGTTGTTAAAGAACCATTGGATCATTTGTTTATGGTTGGTAAGGGCATCCCATACTGGCTGAAGTGGCATATTGAAAGATTGTTCAACGGTAATTGGGGGGTGATGCTTATTGCTTTTCATGAGTGTTTTTTAGTTAGGTGGATTAACAGTAAAATAATAAGCTACAATGATGCATTTAATATTCTGTTGTTTTTCAAATCTCCCATTCTTCTTCTACATCCCAGTTTGCCCGGATAGTAATGATCTCCTCAAAGAACATAACCTTTTCGGGCTGCCTTGAAAGGATGTAATGTCCGGTATCCCATTTTTCATTGTTATTGCTGTCGATAATTACTTTCAAACGGTAGTCACCAGGAATCAGGTATTCATAGTCGAGTCGTGTGTTCTCTGTAATTATTGTTTCTTTAAGAACAGACTCTCCCTGGATAAGCTGGATAATATGATTGGTTCCTTCCTGTATAATTGATGTGTTTATATACAAATTGCCATAATCCGAAAGTGCCTTTGTTTGAAGATTAAAACGTAAGGTGTCATGTGATTGTCCGCCAATGCCAAAAAATACGCTATCAGGAATAATGAGGTTATAGGCAGCTTCTTCCAACCATTTATGCCTGATCTCCCCATAAAGTTGTAAAGAATCTGCAAAATGGAAATCGGGTGTAAGGGTATCTCCATTTTCAACAAGCATGGCTCCCACAATATTATAGGATCTCACAGGATAATTGAACAGTAATTTCAGGGCTTTATTCAACTCTGTCTTTTTACCGAACTTAACATTCAATTTATCGATCCTTTCTTTTTGATCTTTCTTTTTCCTTCCCCTTTCCTTCACAGTTAAAGCTACTTCTGCAGTATCAAGTATTTCCCCTTGATCTGAAACTACAAAAGTCAGGCTGTCAGAAATATTTTCCTTTATCCAGAAAGTTAGTGTGTCTCTTGTTTTATTGATGTCCTGAAGTTTCCAGTTAAGCTCAGGATCGATGTTTATTGCTTGAATTTCCGGGTTTAGTGCCGGACGTTTAAAAATGAACTGCAGCTTATAAGGATTGATCACGCTTGCTTTAAGGAATTTCTGAACGGAATCATATTCCTGGAACATGTACAAGGAAACAGGATCCGGTTCTTCAAACTCCGGCTCAAAATCATCAATGGCCAAAGTATCATTTATCTCAGGATCATGAAGCAATGAATCATGGTGAATAGGCTCAACCCGGATAATGGTATCTCTTACCTCAACCTCCATCTGAAGAGAATCAGTAAGCAGGCTGTCAGCAGATATAAGGGTGTCTGGTTCAGGGGGAGGGGGGATGTAGTATGGTTTGATCAAACTGTCGGAAAAAGCAATTCTTTCGGTGATCAGGTCGAACAGTAAATTTGTATTAGCGTCTTCCAGAACAAAAAGTTTGTAGGCTTTGTCGGACAGGTTGTTGAATTGAAAATGCCCGAATTCATCTGTTTTAGATAGGTAGTAAGGTTTTACAAAGAAGGGAAGGGAATCAAATGGAATGGTATCGTTGTTGTTGATATAAAGCATAACATTTAAGCCTGCAGACGGCTCAAATGTAAAAGCATCCGATACATTTCCCCTGAATGTCAGAGAGTCAAGAACATCCCCTGTTGAAAAGACATATTGAAAGTTGGAAACGGGGTTGTTCTCGGTAAGATCAACAATTGCATCGCCGAAAAAAATGTTGTAAGTGGTATTTTCTTTAAGTTCCTCCTGAAATTCAATAACAACAGATTTCCCTTTGATCCTGATCTCAGGTTTTTCATCCATTGGAGGGCTTATGATCAGTTGTTGATTCAACTCTTTCAACTCGACAAATTCATCAAACCATATCCTCACACGCTCCTCCGAAAAATTTGTTGTAAGAAGCGGAGGTTCTGCTTTTGTAAGACCAGGCGGGGTGGTATCTTTAGGCCCTCCGGTAGGGGAGACAGGATTAGCACATTCGGCAAGGAGAACAGCCATTGCCAAAAATACCGTCAGTTTTATAATTGTTTGAATTGACCTCAATTGTTACGTTTAAAATGCAAATTTGAGAATTTTTATAGTAATTCTTCAGTTATTGCTTTGAATTTATACCCTTTCTTTTGAAAATGCTCAAGAACTCCTTCCAGTGCAAACATCATTTTATCATAAAATTTACTATTGTCATGCAAAACGATAATGCTTCCGTTTTTGGTATATTTAATACTTCGACTTAGTACTTCCTCTTTCGAAATCTTTCTCTCGAAATCGCCTGGCAATACTGACCACATTATGATCTTGTAATCTTTTCTTAATTGTTTTATTTGATAGGGAGAGATTTTGCCATAGGGAGGCCTGAAAAGTGTAGACTGAATGAGTGCAGCAGCCTTTTTAACATTGTTGAGATAATCGGTAACTGATGATTTGTTTCCTTTCAGATGATTGTAGGAATGGTTGCCTGTTTGGTGTCCTTTTTCAATAATCGAATTATAGATCTCAGGATTCTGTTTTACTTTTTCCCCGACACAAAAAAAGGTCGCTTTTGCCTGATATTTGTCTAAAAGGCTTAAAACGGCAGGGGTGACTTTTTCATCAGGACCATCATCAAATGTCAGGTAAATATTTTTTTGTGTGTCTTTAATTCTCCAGATCAGTCCTGGATAAAATAGGTTCGCGAAGGCAGGTGTCTTTACAAAATACATAATGGATCATTTGTTTGTTGGAAGCTCAAGTCCGTAGCCTGAAACTTTATCTTCACGTTTCAGGAGAATCGCAAATAATAATCCAAATATTCCGAGCATTGCCAGCATGATGATAGCATATTTGTAATTATAGGATGCCTGTCCATCGGCTACCATTTCAGGTGTTATGCCGGGATTTGTTTTGTCGAGGACAATACCGATAAGTAGCGGGAAAGCCCACAACCCAAGATTTTGAATAGCAAACATGGTTCCATATGCACTTCCTATTCTTTTTTCAGCAACGATTTTTGCCACAGAAGGCCACATGGCAGCAGGAACCAGAGAAAAGGCTATTCCCAGCATGATCATTAGAAATACCGGGGATATATAAGTGAATGCAAAGCATAGATGGATTCCTACCAGCATTAATGAGCCAATAATCATCAATGAAGCACTTTTCCCTTTTCTATCTACAAGCAATCCAACTAATGGTGTAAAAAACAATGTTCCAATGGCTAAAAGTGATGATATCTTTCCACTCATAGTCTGGGTCATGCCAAATTTATTCAGGAAGAAATCGGGAGCAAAGGATTGAAAAGGAAAAACGGCTGAATAAAAAGTCATGCATAATAAAGTGACAAATATGAACGACCTGTTTGTAACAAGCCTAACAAGGTCGCTGACGTGGAATTTGGCTGCCTCAGTCATTTTACTTGTATCAAGCAATTGTTTGTCGAATTTCATGTCGTAAATTGAATACACCAGGAAAAACAAAAGTGCTATAGCGAGCAGCATGGCAGCAAACCAAATGGCATTGTTCCAGTGGCTGGAATTTTCTGCAATTATCGGTGAGAAATAAAAAGCAGCAAAGGATCCCAACCTAGCAATCCCTATTTTTAATCCAAATGCAAGTGCAAGTTCCTTGCCTTTAAACCATTTTACGATCACCTTACTAACAACCACAATACTGGTTTCAGCTCCCAATCCGAATAAAAATCGGCCCAGTAACATCATTTTTAACTGAGGAGAGTAATCCGGTAAAAATGAGTTAAAAAGGGTAAAACCAAATCCGCCATTGCTGTAATAATCACTTGCACCGTAAGCAGTTAAGAATGCACCTGCCGTCATTAAAACAATAAAAAGGAAACCTGTTCGGCGTATACCTATTTTGTCAAGAATAATACCTCCCCAAATGCACATAAGGAAAAAGATATTCGGAATGGAGTAAGCCGATACGAATAACCCGAAATCAGTATTTGTAAAATTGAAATTGTCTTCAAGCATTCTCTTAAGTGGAGAAATCGCATCATAGAAGTAATAATTAGCAGCCTGTACAGAAGCAATTAAAATTAGAATCCCAAAACGTAATATTATGTTGTCGTTAAGTTTTGCTTTCAAATCATTCATTTGAAGATTGTATTTTTCCTGTGAAGCGTGTAAAAGTACTAAAAATAATAAGTGAACAATCCGGCAAGTTTGAACGATAAATTGTTAAAGAAAATCCCTCAAGAAATGATTAATAATTGATTATCAGGTCAATTATAAGTTGTCCGGAGAAGGTCCATTACTTTTTGTATTTTTGGAACGAAATCAGGTCGGTTATCGTTTTATAGTAAATGGACATTGTTTTTTAATGTCGAAAAAATTAGGTAGAAAACATTACATGTTGTCAGGGAAACTATTAAGGGTCGGAATATTTATTTTACTTTTTGTTCTTATTTCTCCAGAAATAATCGGGCAAGGGTACACTTTCTATTGGATTGGTGACGAAGGCAACTGGTCGGATGAGTCAAACTGGGAATCGACGATTGGAGGATTACCCTCTCAGTTTGACAACGTAGTTTTTAATGAAGATTCCTTCAAAGAACTTGGCCACTCACTGATCATAGATATACCTGCCCAATGCCACAGCATGGATTGGAGTGATGTTATAAATGATCCAATAATTACAGGCAGCTTTCCTTTGGAGATATGGGGATCCCTTACTTTATCACCAGTAGTTAAACTGAATTATTTCGAAGATATTCACTTCCTGTCTGAGGAAATGAACAACCTCATTGACCCTGCTGGCCTTGAGTTTACATCGGATATGTACTTCTCGGGACAGGGAAGCTGGAACCTGGTGGATACTCTAAAGGTTGGAATTAATTCCATTTACCTTGAATCAGGTATCCTGAATACCAACAATTGGGATTTGTGTTGTGGATCATTTATTGCACAGTCTGATCTTTCAAAGTCTCTGAATCTCAATTCATCCCTTGTGAAGATCCAGAATGATAACCCTGAGTGGTATGTGGATGAATATCTTATTCTAACCCAGGAGGGCAGCACAATAATTCTGGGAAACGAAAACCTGAACTCAACTATTTTATTTGCAGGTGGTGGTCATTCATATGGCCATGTTATCCTACAAAATGATGCAGGTATACAAGGTGGCAATACATTTGGTTCCCTGAGCCTGAGTGCAGGACATTCTTACAATTTTGAAAGTGAAAAAACCCAGTTGATCCAGAACAATTTAAAAGCAAGAGGATGTGCGGGTTTAATTGAAATAAAAGCTGGTGGAGCAGGTCAGGCAACCCTATCGAAAAGTTCCGGGGACCTGAAGATCTCTTTTGTGTCACTTGAATCTATCCACGCACAAATGGGCAACGGGACTTTGATTGCGGATTATTCAATTGATGTTGAAAATAATTCAGGTGATCTCTTAATTAATGAAGAAAGCCGAAACATGTACTGGGTAAATGGAACAGGATACTGGACGGATACTACTCATTGGTCCACGTTGAATGGAGGCCCTGATGAAGATTGTCTCCCGTTGTTGTATGATAATTTATTCTTTAATGAAAATTCATTTGTTGACCAGGATACGGTAATCGTTGATATAGATGAGATCTACTGCAACAACATGTTCTGGACAGGCAATGACCAGCCGGTATTTACCCAGGAACCTGCCATTGTTCCATTGACCATTACCGGTTCACTGGAGTTTAATCCGAACATGGAAAATAACATAACCGGCCCGATTCAATTTATCAGCGATCTTCCTACGAATGTGGTTAAGACTGCCAGCGTGGGACTCAACGGCGATGTGGATTTTATTGGAGAAGGGAGTTGGACGGTTCCTGATAGCTTGCACATTTTTGGTAACCTAACATTTTACAGCGGCACTTTAAATTTCACTGGGAATTACATGGAATGCAACACCTTCCATTCAGATTCTGCATTTAACCGTGCATTATATCTCGGACAAACCGATGTAATTATTAAATACAGGTCACCAATTCCTGCCTGGAGCCTTAACAATGAAAACTTGCTGTTTAATGCGGGAACATCTTTTATAGAGTTTTTATCAAGCAGCAGCAAGTTATACACTTACGGAGGAGATACCGTTGCTTATTATGATGCTGAATTCGATGAGGAAAAAGGCAATTCGGAGATATATACTTTCAATGGTGAAATAGGGAATACCTACTGTAAATTCAACTGGTCAGGATTTAATAGTAATGGTAAAATTTACGGTAATAATACCTTTGATTCTATTTCGTTAACCGGGGGAAATTATTATTCTCTGCAAGGTGGAAAAACGCAAAGAATCAATCATCAAATAGTCACTCCTGATACCTGTACAGGGATCGCTTTATTACAGTCAACTTCCTCCGGAACGCAGACTTACATCCAAAAACCCTCTGATACACTGCTTGTTAATTATATCGCCCTGCAGGATATTCATGCTGTGGGTGAAGCTGTTTATATTGCAGAGCATTCCATCGACCTTTTTAACAATGATGGTTGGGATACAATTACAGGTCCTGGTTCTCGAAAACTATATTGGGTTGGAGGTGCAGGAGACTGGGAAGATCCGTCTCACTGGTCATTAATGAGCAATGGCAGCGGTGGGGAGTGCATTCCAACTCCTGCCGACACCGTAATTTTTGATTATTATTCCTTTTCTGAAGAAAGCCAGGAAGTAACAATAAATTTCAATAATGCTTTTGCGAGAAACTTAATTTGGGAAGATGTTCAGTTTATGCCTGAGTTTTCAGGAAATTTCAGTGGTTCTTTTTTTAGGATTTATGGCTCACTTCTTTTTGATCCAAACATGTATTTTACGTTTCCCGGATACATCCTTTTCGGATCCAGAAATAAAAATGAATTCATTCATACCAATAACATCAAATTACACAACATAAATAACCATGTTTATTTTGATGGTGCTGATGGCGGCTGGGAATTGCTTGATAACTTCGATCTAGGAAAAAGTTTGGAAAACAGAAACAACATCTATTACAATTATGGCGATCTCACAACTAACGGGTATCCAATGACCTGTTTTACATTTTCTTCACGAACATCTGCAAACCGGGTATTAACACTCGACACCTCTAAAATTTATATAAAGCACCATTGGGATGTTGATGGTAACAACCTTCAAATACCAGAAAATACATCTTCCATTAAAATCGATTCAGGCAATTTTTTGCAAAGGAATGGAATTGGATTGCATTACAATGATCTTTTGATGGCGGCTGAATTAAACGATCAGCAGGTCAATTTAAGGAGCACCGATTCGGTCTTCTTTGAGGATGTTATGTTTAATTACGACGGAGAGGTAACAGGTTACAGCAGTGATGTTTATGCTGACAGTATATTGTTCAAAGGAACTGGAATTGTTTCCGGCCCGGGGAATGTGTACATGGTGGATAGCCTGATTTTTCACTCAACCGGGGAATTGTACGGCAATGATACCATCAACATGATCAGGTTTGATTCAACCGGATTTATTGAAGGAAATGGAATTTATGGCCATGTGGATTTTACGAATAACGGTAGCGTTTATGGCAATAATCAATTCGATACCTTATTGTTCTCACCTGGCTATACCTATGTTATGCAGGAAATGGCTTCACAAACCATCATTGATAGTTTAAGGATCTGGGGAAACAATTGCCAGTTCGTAACATTGCTTTCCTCAGGTGGGTTGCAGGCTGAAATTCACAAGGACACAGGGATGATTGCCGGGGAGTTTATAGAGATGCAAAACATTAGCGCCACTGGCAATGCAATTTTTGATGCGGGACATTTTAGCCTCGATGTGAATGAATCCAATACTGGTTGGATCTTTCATCCTTCGCCCATGAACTACCAATTGCCCAATGACACAAGTATTCTTGAGGGAGATACCCTCTTATTGTGTGCAGAGAATTTTAATGGTAACCTTACAACTACTTATTTATGGGAAGATGGCTCAGGAAATACGATAGGAGCTGATTCATGCCTTGAAATTACACAGAACGGTACCTATATTCTTACCGTTTTCTATGATGAAGGTCCTGGTTGCACCCGACAGGATACGATCGTTGTTAGTTGTTACCTTGATTTTTTGATTGAGCCAACTGACATCAGCTGCTTTGGATTTTCAGACGGGAAAGTTGAGGTAACACCTCAGGTAGGGGAGGCTCCATTTACTGTTAACTGGTTTGATGAGCAGAACAACATTATTGGCAATATGCTGAACCTTGAAAATGTAAAAGCCGGCAAATACCGGTTCACCATTGAAGATGTTCAACTTTGTTTTTCTGAAGACAGCATTACATTGATCCAACCTGACACCCTTTTACTCGATCATGAAAAAACCGATGCGTGTTACCAAATGAATAATGGTACAATCTCGTTGATTCCTTCCGGAGGAACTTTACCTTATTCATTTAGTTGGAATAATGGAGATACCGTAAGTTTTAGATCAAATCTCGAACCAGGGGTTTATTCGGTTTCAATGACAGATGCTCAATGCCCTGCTGTTAATAAGGATATAGAAATACTGGCACTGGACCAATTGAATTTTGAATTAAATGGCAGTGACCTTATCTGTTATCACGACAGCAGTGGTGCAATATCTGTTTTAGATATTACAGGGGGAAATGGGCTTTATACCCATTTTCTCTGGGAAAAGGACGGATTGGAATTTGAGCATGTCCAGGATATAGATAGTTTAATGCCTGGTCATTATACTTTAACCATATCAGATGAGATTGGCTGTCAGGCTTCCGGATCTATTGAGATCTCAGAACCTGAGGAAGTTATTGTTGTTCTGGATACAGTCAAATACCCCGGTGGATTGGGTGGAGTTGACTTAAGTGTGTCAGGTGGTATTCCCCCATACTGGTTTGAATGGAGCAACGGAGCGTATACCGAAGATCTGTCCAATCTGGAGGGAGGGATGTATACTGTTGCAGTTGAAGACGACAATGGATGCATCACTATGAAGAGTATATATGTTCATGTCCGTTACAGGATCAATGCACCAACAGCATTTTCACCCAATAACGACGGTATGAACGATGAGTTCACGTTTATGTCTTTCGGGACCAACTTAAAATCGTTTGAAATAAACATATTTAACCGGTGGGGCCAGGAGGTATTCACATCAAGAGATGGTGATTTTTCATGGAACGGAAGCTTGTTCAACTCGGGAGAATTGTTGCCGACAGGTGTTTACACATGGCAGGCCAGGGTTGAGTTTACTGACGAAGCTAAGATCCTTGAGGTCGGCAATGTTACATTGTTAAGATAAAAAAAGGCGGTGTTCATTAGCACCGCCTTACTTTTTATAATGAAAAAGGATTATTGTTTGGCCAAATAGTTTGCAACACCTTCTGCTGTTGCTTCCATTGCATCTTCACCTGGCTTCCAGTCTGCAGGACAAACTTCACCATGCTCTTCGAAATACTGAAGTGCATCTACCATCCTGATGGCTTCATCAACACTTCTGCCGAGAGGAAGATCATTCACCACCTGGTGACGAACAACTCCTTGTTTGTCGATAAGGAATAATCCCCTATATGCTACAGGATCTCCGTCGAACAATGAAAGATCGTCATCTTCGTCATAATCATACTCGCCAGCCAGAACGTCATAATTTTCAGAAATTGTTTTTGAAAGATCAGAAACCAAAGGATATTTAACTCCCTTAATTCCACCATCCTTTAATTCAGTATTGAGCCATGCCCAATGTGAAAATTTGGAGTCAACAGAACATCCAACAACAGCAACGTCTCTTTTATCAAAATCTTCCATTTTCTTTTGGAAAGCTAATATCTCAGTTGGACATACAAAGGTGAAATCCAATGGATAAAAGAAGAAAACTACATATTTTTTCCCGATGTATTGTTCAAGGGAAAATTTCTCTATGAACTCGCCACCGTTTACTACAGCGTCCGCTTCAAATAAAGGTGCTTTTTTACCTACTAATACTCCCATTTTAAATATTTTAGATAGTTAATACTGTATTGTATTCAAAATTTTCGGCAAAGATAGAAAAATCAAAAAATCCATCTAAACCTTTCTTAAAGATATTATTAACAAATCAAAAATTAAATTGTTTAATTCTTAAATAGGAATTATTCTTGATAAATTAAAACAGTTGAGTAAAAAAGTTACAGCACCACTTGAAGTAAGAATAAATGTTGGATGTGATGTGGGAGGCAAAATTACTGCGAAATGAAACCACCATGATCAGGGCAAACACTGTAACACCATAAACCGAGTACACAGTAAATATACCTTCTAAGAAAGCTTTTATTGCAGCATTTGATTTCACTCGTTTGACGTTTTCTGCCATCGTCTTTGATTGATTATAAGTTAACGGCATGTGTTTGTAAAAAGTATGTTAACAAAAGTTAACAAGGGTTAAATCTGCTGGCCATAATTTTAACTATTTATCACTGTGGTAATTTATTCATACTTAATTGCATCCACCGGTTTTTTTAATGCTGAAGAAATCGATTGATAAGTTACAGTTACCAAAGCTATACATATGGAGATCAGCAAAGCAATTCCAAAAATGTCCACACTTATTTTTGTGTGATAGGTATAACCGTCTAACCAGTCGCGCATAGCAAACCAGGCCACCGGCCAGGCGATTACATTAGCAATCACCACCCATTTTATAAATTCACGCGATACAAGGGAGACGATATTGGAAGTTCTGGCTCCCATTACTTTTCTTATTCCTATTTCCTTGGTCCGTTGTTCTGCCATATAGGTTGACAGTGCGAATAATCCCAGGCAGGAGATCAGTATGGCCAGAACGGCAAAATAACCGATAATCCTTATCAACCGAGCCTCATCGGTATACACTTGTTCATAGATGTCTTTTAACATCCTGGGTTCATAAGGAAAACCTGAAACATTAGCCTCCCAAATATTTCTTAGATCTTCTTTTAGCTGATCATGATTTCCCGGGACGGTTTTAACTAACATTTGTCTGCATCGATCCGGTGCATAATACATAGTTAGTGGATCAATCCCCATTTGCATAGGCAGGTGGTGAAAGTCCCTGATCACTCCGATGATCTTTAACTTTGTATCATCCCCCCAGGTAATCCATTTTCCAACTGCGCTTTCCATTCCAAAAGCTTTTGCTGCTGTTTGATTGATAATAACTGCCGCGGTATCGGATTGAATATCCCTGGAAAAATACCTGCCTTCCACCATCTCCATTCCCATTGTTTGCGAATAGTCGGATCCGGTAAAAGTAAAGCCAACAATGATATCATCCTCTGTGTCTTTGCCTTCCCATTCCATTCCGCCGCTGTTGCTTCCGATATAAAAAGGAATTGCATTAGACCGTGTAACGGATAGAACATTAGGACTCTGTAAAAAGTCATTTTTCAGAACATCAAATTTGTCGGCCGTATTCCCACGAAGGGAGAAAACCATAACATTGTTAAGATCCATGCCCAGTTTATTGTTGTACAGGTAATCAAGTTGACGTTTTACAACTATAGTACTTATGATAAGCCCGACAGATAATACAAATTGAAATACGACCAGTGCACGTCTGAAATAAAAGTTTCCCTTTCCTTTGTTAATACCGTTACGGAGTGCTTTTACCGGATTAAAAGCTGACAAGTAGAATGCGGGATAACTTCCTGCAAGGATTCCGACCGAAATAGTAATGCCGAAAAGTAATAACCACAGACGAATATCTGAGAAGTTATAAACAAGTTCTTTTTCAACAAGCAGGTTAAAATAGGGTAAAAGTACAGATACAAGAATGATGGCCACAATCATTGCCAAAAAGGAAATGATCAGGGATTCTCCAAGGAATTGAAGAATTAAGTTGTTCCGGTCTGCACCCATGGATTTCCGGATCGAAATCTCCTTCGCCCGTCTTGCTGACCTTGCAGTTGCCAGGTTCATAAAGTTTATGCATGCTATCACAATGATAAAGATGGCAATCGCCGAAAAGATGTAGATAAACTGAATCGGTCCCCGTTCACCCCGATAGGAGTGAAGATGGATCTTATCCAGTGGGAAAAGGAACAAATCAATATCACTGTTGTATTCTTCTTCGCCATCGGCCTGGTTCTGATCCCTGGATTTACCTTCAAGGTATTTATGGATCTTCGCATTAACATCTTTGTAATTGACATTCTCAGCAAGCTCTGTATACACATAAAAGGTATTCCAACCGTACCTGTCGATAGTATAACCCATATCTTTTATATTTTCGAATGGGAAACAGAGGTCGAATCGGAAAGATGAGTTTTCAGGTGTTTCTTTGATAATACCGGTTACTTTAAAATCCAGCTCCTGGTTAATGGTGATGGTCTTTCCGAAGGCATCTTCGTCATCAAAAAGCTTTTTTGCCATTTTATCGGTGATCACAATTGATTTCAGATCTTCGAATACATGTTGAGGACTACCTTCGATAAAATCAAAGTCAAACATATTAAACAATTCGGGATCAGAAAGCCGCACATCTTCTGTAAAAGCAACGTCCTTGTAACTTACTGTCATGGACATTGAATAGTACATGAAAGAATTCACGATCTCCGGAATATCTGTCCGGATATCCTTCGCAATAGGACCTGGCATACACACAGTTGTTAACGGACCGGAAGAATAATGCTGGGTCTGTACCAACCTATATAAACGGTCGTAGTTGGAATTGAATTTATTGTAACTCAACTCGAAACTAACCCAAAGGTAAATCAAAATGGCAATAGCCATTCCAATAGCAAGGCCACTAATGTTAATGAGGGAATATCCTTTTTGACGTAACAGTTGCCGTATGGTGATGGTGAAAAAATTTCTTATCATGGTTCAAATGGTTGTTACAAATATGACTCTTGAAGCTTAGAATTGTTACAGCTTTTTGCTCTAATTTTTTCGCAGGTACATTGTACCGTTTATGGTGGACAGGTTTATTTCAGGACCGCCACCATTTAACTTCGTATCCACATCTCCTCCCACTTTACATAAACTGCCTTTTTTCTGAATTAACTCCATGTCCAGGTCTGTGTACATTGTGCCGTTTATGGTTTCCATACTCAGGTCTGCTTTCGCATCAGGTGAAATGTAAAGGTCAATATCGCCATTTATGGTGTTAAGTTCGAAAGGGCCGGAAAATCCTGTGGATACTATATCTCCGTTGATGGTTTCTACGATAAGCTCAGGGTCATTGGGTAAAAATACTTCAAAGTATAAATCCATTTTTGTTCTGTTTCCATCAATAAGAACGGTATCGCCATCCTTAATAACAATGGTGGTACAATCTCTGTAGAGGTTATTGAGGTTCCCAATTTCTGATTCAATGCTCAACCGGGAAGGGCTATCATTTACCTTCAATTTGAAATTGTCGTTGTGCTTGCCATCGTTTATATTAACGAGTACTTTTACAAATACTTCATTTTTCTCCCATTTGGTTAGCTTTATTTCATTGGCAAAGTCGAATTCAAGGTGAATTTTCTGGCCAGGTGATAGGGAATATTTTTCTTCAACGGTTCGTTGAGCATTAACCTGACTGTATACGAAGATCATCCCAGCTAACAAAAGCAAAGTTTTCATGGTTTAAATTGTTTGGTTGTTAAGAATCTGTTGGTTTCGTACCACTTAATTGTGGCATGGCATTAAAATGTTATTTTTTCCTTAAATAAATAGAGCCGTTTATGGATGAGAGTGTTAATTCCACACCACCACCATTGAGTTTTCCATTTGTTTTGCTATGGCCTCCTATCATGGTAAGGTGTGATTCTTTGTTATCCGATTTGCTTTCAAATTCTATGTCACAATCCGTGTAGATCTCACCATGCATGGTGCTGAGTTTTAAATCTACAGCTGTGCTTGATGGAATCGTTATGTTCACCTCTCCATTGATGGATGTAATTGAAGAGGGACTTTTTTGGTTCAGGCTTTTAAAATCGATATCAATATTACCATTTATGGTATGAATGGTCATTGGTCCTGTTACTTTTTCCAGATCAATTCCTTCATTGAGCATGCTAACCTCCAATTCACCTGAAAATCCATTCACTTCAATGTCATCGTAACCAAACGGACTTGAATAATCAATTTTCAGATTTACATTTCCAGGGACCAGAAACGTATAGGTTGCATCTTCTGATCGTTTGGTAGCTCCGCTCACCATTATGAGTTTTTCACTTTGTTTTACATTCAGCCCGATCCCGGTATTATCAGCTCCACCGCCGTAGATCTCTTTTAATCCTTTGGCTTTCTCTGGCAATTCTGCCATTTTATTCCCTTCAATCACAAAGTTCGAACCCGAATGATTTTTAATGATGATCTTCCCCAAAAGATTTTCAATCACTATCTTCTGACCTGTAGTAACGTTTACTTCGTGTTTTTGCTGAGCAACCGATAATGTTCCAATTGCCATTACAGCTATCAAAGTTGCTAAAAATTTAATCGTTCTCATGTTTAAATGTTTTATGGTTTAAATAAATGTTGTAATTCCTTTTTCTGCCATTTGTTTTACAGCTTCGATGGTCTCCTCCTTATCGAGAAGTTCCCGCATGACCTGGATGGCATCCTCTTCCTGTATTTCCACAAGGATGTTGATGAGCGTAATCTGGAGCAAAGCATCCTCCTGTAAACGAAGGGATTGCACAAGGGCTTCACGTACATAACTCTCATTTGAGAATTTTGATAAGGCATGCATGGAAGCCATCCTCACATTGATGTTGTCGTCGTTGTTCATCGTATGTACCAGCGCCTCCATTACCTGTTTATCAGCTTCATTAAAGTCCTGAGTATAATTTACTGCCATGATTCTTTGGCTGGCAGAAGCCTGATCCAATTTTGCATGGAAGAGCATTTGTTTCATATCCAAAACCTCATTTTTTAATTGGGCTACTTCAACAGTATCCTGTGGACGATTATTCATTAAAAAACCAAGGAACAATCCGGTAATCAGGATTGCCAAACCGGCAGCAAGCTGACTCATGGGATTATATAGCCATATTTGTTTTTTCGAAGCGTGCATTTTAATAGATCCCTGACTTTCAAGTTTAGCTTTTTCCTGGTTCAATTCACTCAGGAATTTTTCTTTTATTGATCCGGGAGGTTTCCTGTCAGCAATTGTGTTCAGGTCGGTTATCAAAACAAGGGTTTGTTCCAGTTCAAGCTGGCAGGATTTACAGGATTTAAGATGATCTTTTACACCTTCGGTGGTCATCTCATCCAGGTTCTTATCGATAAAGTCGACAAGGACTGTTCTAATATGTTTACATTCCAATGACTTCATTCTTTAGGCGATTTGAAAATATACTTCCTTTAGTTTTTTAATAGCTCTGTGTACTTTTACCCGAACAGCTCCTACTGAATTTCCGGTAATTTTTGAGATCTCCTCATGCTTTAAGTCCTGGAACCTGCTTAGTTCAATTATTTCGCGTTGTTCCGGGGATAAT
Source organism: uncultured Bacteroidales bacterium (assembly GCA_964421215.1). Taxonomy (GTDB): domain Bacteria; phylum Bacteroidota; class Bacteroidia; order Bacteroidales; family JAADJA01; genus JAADJA01. The sequence goes on from CAYQWA010000016.1 coordinate 72,411, forward strand.
AAACCCAGAGCTTCGTGAATTGTCTGGATTTTTTGGTCGTTTTCCATACTTTCCATGGCAGCCCTGTTTTCTCTATTATCGTGTTCTGATGATTCATACCCGGATACATAATGTTTATTCTTACTGTAATGGTCAACATGAACATTTCGAGCCACCTGGTAGATCCACGATTTAAAACTGTACATTTCGTTGTAGGATCTCCGGTAACTGAGGATTCTGCTGAACACAGTCTGTGTTAGATCTTCGCTGATAACAGAGTCATGGGTTACCCGAAGAAAAAAGTTGTACATCTTGCTGTTGTACTTGTCGAAAAGTGGAACCAAAGCATCCAGGTTACCATTTTTTACTTCCAGCATTTGTTTTTCCTCGTTAAATTCTATCATCTTATTTAGGCTGTTCATTAAAGATTACCGTCAAAAACAGCAAACGTTACAAGCGCTAATAAAAATAATTGAATTCATCGAAACTTTGGTTGCTATTCCTAAATCATTTATCTGAAATGATCCTATCAACCAATGATGGATGTAGCAGGATAAAATTCCTCGCTATTAAAGGAATAAATAAAAATGGGATGATTCCTTAGAAACCCCACTATTCTGGAGGATGAGTTTCATGTAATTTCGAAAACGAATTGTTAGAATGAAATTATTGAAATTTCTGAAAATAAATTATGGGATGTATGATGTTTTGTAAAGATTCATAAGGAGGTTGTCGTTCTTGTCCTTATTGTTTACCTGTCCATCAAGGTTAAAATCTCCCGGTAAATAACCCTTGGTTCCCATGAAAGGATTCAATGTTTCGCTTTTATCCTCTATATCAATTGTTGAGTTGGCAACTCCATTGCCGGAGATCATACCATACATTCCCAGCCCGATTTGATTTTGCCCATCCATACCCCCTAATACCTGGCTGGGTCCAGATGTAAAATCGTATGAAAAGACATCGTTGGTTTCAACAATTGGAATGGATGACATTATTCCAAGGTGGTTTCGATGATGGACCACTACAAACAAATGATTGGTTATTGTATTGTAAAACCTTGGCTTTGATACACCATCATGCTGAACAATTGACCCATTGTTTAATAATAGTAATGCTTGTCTGCTGTGAAATGTTTCCTGTGTTGCAGTTTCAGGATTTTCAGCATCCCTGAGTTCAATCATCACCCAATCCACCGCATCAGATCCTGGTACTGAATTGTAGCTCTCAATTCCCGGGAAATCCCAGGGTTCAGTATTATATGGCTGCATTTCAGGTAAAATTCCATTGGTGACCAGTTCATTTTTCATGGTGCCATTATTAAACGGTCCCTCCAGAAATACTTTAAGGTCCAAATGGGCAAACAAAGGATCGAACAGTTCACATACTGACGGATAAGGATTCAATTCTACAGGATATCCAGTTACTAGCTCTTTTCCTTCAAAGCCTTTAAATTCAGGGCTGTAACGTTCTATTTTAAACACCATGTTTTGCATGGGATTTTCTCCCTGGCTTACCGGGCCATTAAGCCCATCCGGATTGATATAGCTCCAAACAAGTTCTTTGTTCAATGTCACCTCATGAAAAGTTCCCGGTGCACCTTCACATATCAGGGTATTGCCATTGGGCAGCCTGTGCGCTCCTGATACTCCACCTGAATACATTTCCGGATCTGAATAGGACCAGTCGAAAGTGGGGGGGCCATAAGGAGATGATCCAGGATCTGTATAAAATCCCGGACTTGTGGTGGGCGGGTCAAAAACATCTACTGATGAATATGTTCCTCCTGACTGGTTATTGTAAACAATTATTTTTCCCCCATCAGGATACGATAAAGGGATCCATTGGGCATCATGCTGGAAAAACAGGGTTCTGTCATCTGCTGATCCTCTGTCATAGGCCTCCGGGTTACCATACCTGTACAAAATATCACCACCTTTTCCATAAATACCTCCTGTATGGCTGGCTGCCTCGGCAGTTGTTGTACTATGATCAATAATAAAAACTTCACTCAGGTTCCTGGAACTTATAATGATCTGGTCCAAATCGCTGCTATAATCGATTGAATTAGCATGAATCCAATCTTTGTTAGCATTGGGTCCCTGTGCAGCAGAATAATTGATGTTAAATAATTCAGGATGATTTGCAATTACTCCATAATTATTTTTTGTGGGATCAAAGTCCTGTACCATATGATCCCAAAGTCTCCATTCCCAAACAATATTTGCTTCGTTGGACCCAATAGGTTCAATCTCAATAATTTTTTCTGACCAAAAGGTTGGAGCAACATTTTCTGGATCACGGCCGTTTTCAATGGCCACAGTTTCTGTGAACAATTCCCAGCAAATAACCAGGATATTTCCATTCGGTAAGAGTTCAATATCGTGATGAGGATGAATATTAGTGCCCGGAAATTCATAAGACCATAAGAGATCGTTGTTCCAATCTGCAATTTCGATAATACCTCCTAATCCTGCAGCCCCGGTAAAGTTCGGATTGGTTTGTTTTCCAGTGCGAACAAGGTTCCCGCTCTCCTGAAGATATACCGACATGGCTGGGAAATAGTCACTTGTCCATGTTTTTACCACACTGCCGCAATTATCAATGAGGTAAGTTGTTTTTGACCGGTTTGGATGAAAGAGGGTATATCCGTTAAATGAGAGGCTATCATTTAAAAATAAACCAACGGTTTGCTCTTGTCCCTGTATGTTGATAACTTGTACACTTATTAATAATAAAAAGAGAATCTTTTTCATATTGGTTAAATAGTTTATGCTCAAAGGATTAATGCATATTAATACCCAGAGCTGTTAATAATTTGATCAGTCCAGTTGTAAAATAGCAGATAAAGGCTCAGGTAACAAGCCGTTATTTTAGATAAATTGGAAGCAAAAAATATCAGCCGGTTTAAGGACTGATATGCCTTAAACGACAAGATTTTCGGTGTGGAGGTTGTTTCACAGCTGAAATATAAATTGAAAATTTTTTCATCCTGTTTTTTTTAAGGGATCGAATTCATTATTATTGATAAAAATTAATTGGGATAAAATGCAGATTAAAAAGGATTTACTGTTAAAGTGCAAGGAAATCATTGAGGAAGGTATTGAAAAATTGAATGATGAAATAAAAAGTGCTCAAAAAAGTGCAAACGAATACGGAGCACCAAAAGACAGGTATGATTCCTTCAGAACCCAATTATTGCGCAAACGGGATATGTTTGCTCAGCAACTTGCAAAAGTCCAGGAACAGTGGAACGTACTTGACAGGATTGATCCGGAGAAGAAATTTGAACAAGTCGAATTTGGTGCCCTGGTTATTACTTCCAATCAAAAAATATTTGTTTCTACAGGAATAGGTAAAATCGAAATCAATAATGAAACCTATTATGCTATATCTGCAGCAGTTCCGATATTTAAAGCTATGCAAGGGAAGAAAGCAGGGGAGGAGTTTGAGTTAAACGGAAGGAAAATTAAGATCAGGGAAATTCTTTAAATCACAGTAATTTCTGATTTACCTAATGCTTCAATTTTCTCAATAAGGTCAGGGAATTTTTTAAGTAGCAATTCTACACCTTCAATGTCAAATAAGTCAAGGTCGGCTTGCATTTCAGCAACATATGAATCCAGGAGAGGTACTTTATAAGTTTCCGACAGACTTTGCAACTTCTTACAAAATTCCTCAATCTTAAAAATGACCAGTTTGTCGTTAAGCGCTTCATATTGCTTGTAAAATTCCTTTTTCAGAATTTCCAATAATTCGGGTAGTTTTTGTTTTGCCTCCGGGGTGATCTTTATCTGTGTCCCTTTCTCATTATTCATATTTTCAGGAAAGGTTGTTGAATGTGACACATACGGGTGAATTTTGCTGCATAAACCGTGTTTACTTGCTGGTTTGTAGATCACCTCGTCAAATAATCCTGATCCAAGGATTTTGCTTTTTTCTTTGTCTAACACGGATGCTGTAAAAGCAATAAGCGGAATGGCTTTTAAATCCGGATCTTTGCGGATCATTCGCGCGAGTTCAAATCCGTCCATTACCGGCATCATCAAATCGATCAGGATTACATCCGGTGTTGAGTTGTTTAAAATTTGCAGGGCGATTTGTCCATTTGCAGCCTCCAGGTAAGAAATTCCATCAGAGCCCAATAAAAACTTAGTGGATTCAATGTTTTGCCGAACGTCATCCACAATCATAATGGTTACGTCCTTGTACTTGACATCCGGAAGTGGCGGGTATTCCTTATCCTTTTCAGAATCCCTATTTGAGGTGTACTCCGGTACTTCTATATTCGGAAGGGTGATAATAAACTCCGATCCTTCTCCTGTAACACTCTTTACCTTAATATCACCATCCATTTCAGAAAGTAATTTTTTAACAATAGCGAGCCCTAGGCCGGTCCCGGCAAATTCTTTGTTCAGGTAATGACTTTGTTGTTTAAAAGCTTCAAATATATTGTCCAGATCTTCTTCGGGGATCCCAATGCCTGTATCCTTAACCTTTATGGTTAAATCATTTCGGTCGATTTTCCCGTATTGCATAAATTCAACAGATAATTGAATATATCCTTTGTTGGTGAATTTAACTGCATTGCTCATCAGGTTAACCAAAACCTGCCGCAGATGTATCTCATCCAGAACTAAATATTCCGGTACATTTTCCTCATAACTGATGTTGATAGAAAGACCTTTTTTATCAGCGCTGCCTTTAAACACATCCTTTACTTCCCTACTCATCAATTTTAAGTTAACAGGATTGTATTTAATCTCCATTTTGCCTGCATCAATTTTTGACATATCAAGAATGTCATTGATAATGGAAAGCAGCATTTGTCCACTGGTCAAAATGGAGTCCAGCATTCTTTTATGACTTTTGTCCGTTGTTTTATGGTAAAGTGATTCGCTAAAGCCAAGAATCGCATTCATTGGTGTTCTTATTTCATGGCTCATGTTGGCTAAAAATTCACTTTTCGCCTGGCTTGCTTTTTCTGCTCGCTCTTTGGCAAGGATAAGTTCTTCTTTAGCTTTAATTTCTGCAGTGATGTCCTGAATACTTCCTTCCATGAAATAGTCTCCGCTATCAACATCAAAGCTTAACTGTGCAATGTCTTTAACCCATATTTTTTTTCCGTTATAACAATTGTACTGTGTTACTATTTCAGGCAGGTCACCTTTATCTCCATGTTTATTGATCCATTCCGTTCTGTTAACAGATTCTGAGAAGATTTTCTCAGAATTTACCTGCAAGAGTGTTTCCTTATCCGGATAGCCTAAAATTTTAACAATGGCAGGATTAACATCAAGGATTTTTCCATCTTTCGTTGAACGGTAGATTCCTATGGGAACATTTTTAAACAGAGTCTCGTATTTTTTTCGGCTTTGCTGAAGTTCATTGAGGGTGTTTTCCAATTCAACCTGTGATTCTTCCAGATTAAAATTAATGTCCTCCAGTTCGCGCATCAGGTCTGATAATTCGATGGACTTTCTAACAAGGCTCACATTTTCATTCTTAAGTTTTGAATGAAATTCTTCCATCTCGAAATTCTGATCTTCAAGCTTCCTGCGTATATCAGCCAATTCGACCGATTTCCTGGCCAGTTTAATGTTGTGTCCCTTCAGGTTCTTTTCCCTGTTGGCCAGGTCTTTTCTGGCTTTTTGAAGCTCTTCAGATTCCAGCTCTAGCTGTCGGACTCTTTCTTCCAGCTCAGCATAAGTGGGTTTTATATTTTTTGATTTTTTTGCCACAAAAATTATTTTGTGTTTTGTTTATTTTTCACCCAGTGCCCAGAGCACAACAGTTTCGTTATGAAACTTGGTTGCTTTCAGGTCATTTTTTAGCTTATCGATAGGACCTATTTCTCCGTAGGTGTAAAATCCAATGATTGGTACATCCTTCCCCAATACATTTTTAACAGCATCAATCTCCTCCTGAGTTCTTCTTCCGAGGACCAGTTTTCGGCCAACACAGCTAAACATCATAATCGCTTTTGGTTTCGCTCCTTCAAGTGATTCTAGCGCTTGCTGTGCGGCTTGTTCTGCTCCTTTGATTATATCGTTTCGTGAGGCTGTGGTTAATGTAATTGCACTACCTTCAGGTATTGAGGCAGCAAGACTGATGGTTCCTTTATCGTGATCGACAGCAAGGCCACAACGCAATTGAAAGTATTCTTTATCTCCGATCGAAACCTTTTCGTCGATCAATCCAAATGGATATTCCAGGGCAATGCCTGGAAGACGTTGGGCACGTTCTTCTCCTAAAAATTCTTTATACAAATCCAAAGCACTTTCTCCGTCAAACTGCTTTACCACATTTCCTTCAGCAGCTGAACAATAGAAGCGGTTGCCGATGGATTCAAATCCGCTTCTTACACCTATGCCGGTCTTATAGCCGTTTTGTTTGTTACACAATAAAACGCCCGGAATGGCATCTTTGTAAACTTTTCCGTTATAGTACTGGTATGTTTGTTCAAATCTTTCGTCATCTCCCAGATAACCACCTACAATTTCGAAATCCTGTCCCAGCTCTTCCTGTAAACCTTCGATCATTTTTATTCCATCACCTCCCATACCATTAGGAAAAATCAACAATGAACTGGCTTTACTTAATTCAGTTTTGGAGGCCAGGTCTTTCGTAAGTGATTTACTGCAGGCTTTTTCATCCTTGCTCATATCCTGGCCAATTCCAGTAACAAAATCGAGATTGTCGGAACTCATGGCCATGATCGTAACAGACTGGGAAGAAAATCCTGATGAGGCTATCTCGCCAGCTGTAGTACCTCCTACCAAAGGGATCTCGCCGGTTACAGATTGTATTCCGTTTAACAGTTCTTTGTGGTTATAAAGCATAGCACTGAAAATAAACAATACTTCAGGTTTCCCTTTATGATCTTCAAGTGCGTTTAAAGCAGCGGCTTTACCTGCTTCATAAGAATCGGATAGGTTGCTGGTGCCTACACCAACTAATAATTCGTTCATTTTGGGTTGTATTAATTTGTGGACAACTGTTTTATACTGTAAAAGTTAAACTAGGTTGTACAAATTAATTAAAAATTTGATAATATTGTGAAAAGAATACATCGATTAATGATGGTAAAGTGTTGGTTTACTGCTGACTGTATTCTTATTCTTCAGGATTATCCATATTGGTAACGATGGTTTCCAGTTCTTTAATTTTATCCTTCAGTTCTTTGATCCTGAATTCCCTGCCAATGAACAGATTGTTAAAATGTTCGAGCTTTTCGTTTTTCTCTTCCAGTGTTTTGGTCCGCTCTTTTACAAGTTCTTCAAGGTGTTCCTGATGTTTGTGTAATTCATCCTGGGCGTTTTTTCTGATAGAAATATCACGTAAAGCTGTAATTCTAACCTTTTTATCACCATGGTTGGCCATTTTTCCCTGAATTTCACATGGGAACGTGCTTCCGTCTTTACGAAGAGCTAAGGCTTCATAAGGGTATTCAAAACCCTCAATCATGTTTTTCATAACCAGGTCACGGTAATCAGGATGGATCCAGTTTGTCCCGGGTTGACCAATGGCTTCTTCATTGGTATAACCGAACATATTTTCAGCAGTTTTATTTTGTCCGGTACAAATGCCTTTTTCTGAAAAGAAAATGCTTTCAAAAGAAGCATCAGCAAGCCTTTCGGTTTGTTCCTCACTTTTTTTAAGTTCCCGTTCTGTGATTTTTTGCGTTGTAATATCGTTTTTGATGGCAACAAAATTGGTGATTTCTCCAGTTTTGTTTTTTATCGGAGCGATAACAGCATGTTCCCAGAATATTGAATCATCCTTCCTTTTGTTTTTGAATTCACCCTTCCAGGGATCACCATTTAAAATTGTTGCCCACATCTTTTTATAGAAATCATCGGAGTAGAAATCCGTTTTAAGAATACGGGGATTCATGCCTTTTGCTTCTTCTATGGAATAGCCTGTTGTTGCTTCAAATCGTGGGTTAACATACTCAATTTTTCCTTGAACATCAGTAATTACCACCGTTGAATAACTTTGTTCTATAGCTGTAAACAGTTTTAGTATTTCTTCTTCTGCTCTTTTACGTTCGGTTATGTTAATAGCTGAAGAATACAGGTATTTGCTACCGTGAATATCAATTTCCTCAATCGATAACAAAACATTCAGCTGTTTGCCGGATTTAGTATTGAGGGTAACTTCTTCGTCTTTTAAATGTCCTTTGTCTTGAAGTTTTTTATTAACGGCATTTTTTACCGAGATATCTGCAAAAAGAACATCCAATAATTTATTTCCTATCAACTCTGCAGGTTTGTATCCAAGATTTTCGCAAACTGACCGGTTTACTTCAGTAATTTTACAGGTATCCATATTGCTAATTATCCCAAATGTGGGATTTGAATAAAAGACTTTAGCAAACTTTTCTTCCGAAAGTTTTAAAGCAGAAATATCTTTACTTACACCAAACAAAGCCGGCTTACCGTTCCATGTTCCGTGTGTAAAATAAGTTTCAACCGGTATTAATTCTCCTGTTTTGGAAATCAATGGTATATGGCTAAAATCAACTTCCTTTTCTAACATTTGACTGACAATCCGAACGGCCTCGTCGTGTCTTTCTTCAGGATGAACTACAAGTACAGAATTACCCAACAGCTCTTCTTTCGAATACTTCAATCGTTCGATAACTTTATTGTTGTATTCAATGATGTTGCTTTTTTCGTCCAGAATAAAAAGAAAATCGTCGATGGTATTAAAAAAGGTTTGAAGGTTTATGTTACTAAGCCTCAGTTTTTCGTTGCTATGGATTTGCCTGGATTTGTTATGGATAATATTAGCCAGTTCAATGAAGATGTTAATTTCGCTTTCTGAATACTCCTTATTGTAAGTAAAGGTTTGTGAACTGATAAAACCTTCAGGAGATTCAGGATTACCATAAGGTACGACAAGGGAGCTTTTGGTTCCGTATTTTTTCCGGAAGGGCAGCAATACAGCTTTGGCGAAAGAGGGAAGGTTTTCAAAAGAAAAATAAAAATGTGATTTTCCGACGATCCTTTTAAAGATTTCAGCCGGGACTACATCACCAATTCCAGTTTTTTGTCCGTCGGCACGCCATAAGAGTTCAACAACAATTTTTTTAGAATCTTTTGCAAAAGGCATGTATGCAATATTTTCACTTTCCAATACAGGGCCTGCTGTGTCCAACAGCGTCTGTATCAGTTCTCTCTCATCCTTTATATCTGCTGAGGATTTCCATATATCAGCACGTAGTTTTTCCAATTCACTTACGCGTTTTCTCTCTTCTTCTGCTTCTATTTGTGCTGTTATATCCTGAAATATGCAATTTATATGTAAAAATTCACCATCTGTCGTGCTTGATGTGCACCCTTCATAAAGTACAGTAATGGTCTTACCTCCTTTTGTAATCAACCTCAGTTGTGATCTTATGTTCTGTTTATTTCTCAGTAATTCTTTGAAATCTTCTGAGAATACTGTCCTGGAATATGGATCAAGAAATTGTTCAAAATCTTTGCCAATTGCCTCTTTGAAGGAATATCCCGTTTCCTGGCACCACTTTGGATTAACATCAATTATTTTTCTTTCTTTATTGAGTGATTGGTAAGGTATGGGAGAGTTGCTGTATAAAGTCCTGAATTTGTTTTCAATTGCCCTGACATCATTTATAGCCTTTTTTTCTGCCTTTTTGCAATTCTCCAATTCCAGGGATAGTTCTTCAAGTTTCTTTTTTTGTTCTTCTGGTTGCTTGTCCATTTAAGTCGAATTTTAGCTTTACCAATTTAATTATCTAATCCTAAAAAATCATAGTGTATTCAAACAGTAACAACACATTCATCTGGCATCGTTATCCATTATTTGATTTCAACTGTTCCTTCAGACTTTTTATCTCTTGTTTTAACTCGTTTATCCTGAATTCACGACCTACAAATAGCTGGTTGAATCGTTCAAGTTCTATGTTCTTTTCTTCAAGCTCTTTGGTCCGTTCCTTAACAAGTTCTTCAAGATGTTCACGGTATTTTTTTAGCTCTTCTTCTACTTTTTTATTTTCTGTAATGTCTCGTGAAATATACAGTATACTGTTGTTTGAAATAAGTTTAGCAATACTCTCAATATAATGCCACTCGTTGTACTTGTCCTTTATTCTGAATTGAAGTTTCTCAGAAACATCTACCTGCTTGCCTGTGATAATTTTTTTAATTCTGAAAGTGACATATTTTTTCAGGATTGGAAATAGTTTTCCTTTATCCTTTGGATGAATAAAATCGAAACAGGGTTTTCCTAAAAGATCTTTCTGTTCGTATCCAAGTTTTCTTAAGTGAGAAGGACTAACATAGGTATAAACAGGCTTCAGATCAAAAGTTGAGATAGCAATCAGGTCATCTGATATGTCTGCAATGGACTTGTAAATTTCCTCACTTTCACTGAGGTTGTATTCAGGTTTAATAGGCTCTAAATCAGACTGGGTGTGCTTTTCCGTACTATTTTTAAAAGAGTTCATCCCCTGGGTCATTCGGTCTTTTGAAGTGTCTTTGTAATTTTCCATGTTCATTCGAATGGCAAATGTAAGTTTATTCACAATCCTTTCTCAAAAGCGATTGTGGCAAAGTATTATTAATTAATATGTAAACTACATCAACTTCTACCGAAATAGAATTTTCTTTGCTTGAGATGGCTTGCCAGTACCAACAATATTGATTAATAGAGTCGATAAACCACGCATACTGCCATATAAAAGAATGACCTGTTAGCATTCGCGAAAATACATTTATTTTTAGAAATATATAAATTTTTACACCTGGCTGGTCCGGGTAGAGATCTGTTGATGAAATTTTGGAAAAGCTACAAGATTACTGTTAGACAGGAATATTTTCTGATCCACAATTGCTAATTGTAAGGTAAAAAAATCCTGATTTAATAGTTTTCCACTTCCATTTCAAAATAAGCCTGAGAATGGTTGCAGACTGCACAGATTTTAGGAGCAGTTTTTGACTCATGCAATAATCCACAGACTCTGCATTTCCAAATTACTTTGCTGCCTTTCTTAAAGACTTTACCTTCTTCAAGATTCTTATAAAGTTTAAGGTATCTTTCTTCATGAGCTTTTTCAACTTTTGCAATCAACCTGAACATGGAAGCTACTTTTTTAAAACCTTCTTCTTCTGCGACTTCGGCAAAATGAGGGTATAATTCCGTCCATTCTTCATTTTCACCGTCAGCCGCGGCTTTCAGGTTATCAAGTGTTGATCCAACTTTGCCAGCAGGATAGGAGGCCGTAATTTCAACCATACCTCCTTCAAGAAAACGGAAAAACTGTTTCGCGTGTGATCTTTCATTTTCCGCAGTCTCTTCAAAGATGGCAGAAATTTGTTCTAATCCCTCTTTCTTAGCTGCTTTTGCAAAATAACTATAGCGCATCCTTGCTTGTGATTCTCCTGCAAATGCTTTTAGAAGATTTTGTTCTGTTTTTGTGCCTTTAATGGAATTCATATTGTGTGTTTTTATTGCTCTATAAAAATACAACTAAATCAAAAAGGCTAATGGAAATCAGGTTAATTTTCTGGATTGGATTTAGGAAGGGATCATAGCCTATGATCCTTAATTATTTAAGGTGAACCGGCAAATTAGAAAAAATAATATCCAACTCAATATTACAGTAATTGCCTGTAATTCACTTCAATGGGCTTATTTGTCTTGAAATCGTACAGGGTTAACCTTCGCAGATCGTAATAGTTTTGCCAGTAAGTCCACAGAGAAGTTATATAACCGATTTTGAAGTTATCGGAAGACGTTTGTGCAATATTAAGGTCGGTTATGCTTATTTTACCGATTAAGTACCTGGCTTTGGTTACGTTGTATCCTTTTTGTGCAACCGTATCAGCTTTTGCGGCAATCTCTACCTGGTCGAATTGCATGTTAAAACGAGCCACTCTCAGGAAGATCTCCTGATCAAAATCGATCTGAGCCTGTTCTACTGCAGTTCGTTCAAGTTCCTGGTTTGATTCTGCCATTTTAATCTGGCCTTTTGCAACGCCCCAGTCAAATATTGGGACTTTCACACCCAGCATCAGTACACGGGAATTTGACGGATCCTGTGTCAGTTCCTCAAGGTTATCACGAGTATTTGTATAACCATAAGAGGCTGTGAGGTCGGCATCAAACCTGCCCTGATATTTTGCCCTTGCCAGCTGACTTTCAGCTTCAATTAATCGCCTGTCGAAAGAAAGGGCTTCAGAGCTGTTTGCCCGTGCTTCGGCAATAGCTTTGGTAGATTCAACTAAAAATGGTTCTATCAGGTCAGGAGAAACAAGATTAATATCGACATCATCCTGGATCCTTAAATACGACTTGAGTTTAAAGATCTGATTTTTAACATCAAGTTCGGCATCTTTTACATCTGTCCGGGCTTTCAATAACTGCAGTTCCAGTTGCAGCAACTCATTTTCAGCGATATTCCCCAGGTTGTATCTTCCTTCGGCAATTTTATAAAGTGTATCGTAATTTGCATGGTTAACGATGGCTATCCCTTGACGGATTTGTGTCAGCAACAGACTAAAGAAATGATTGGTAGCAGTTACAGCAACATTTTCCATTTCTTCGAGGTATCTTTTTTTCGCTTCTTCGTATTCAATGGGTTGAATTAAACGGTCCCATTTATAACTATTGTAATTAAAAAGCGGCTGATAATACGTTATATCGATCAGGTTTGAACTGTATTGTCTGGAATCATCGATCAAATTATCCAAACGCTGCAGGTTGGAGTTAATGGAAATATTTCCTCCTGTCCATCCTATTTGCTGATTTAAGGAGAGATTCCCCTGAATCATGTTCTGATCATAATAATCAAATGTGGTTCCCGATTCTTCATTATAGTAAGAAATTATACCCTGATTATAAGCCGGGAGATTACCATCAAAAACAAGTGAGGGCAAATAAGATGCTTTATAGGACCTGAACTGCCAGTAACTCCTCCTGAACCTGTGTGTTGCCATAAGGGCGTCCGGCGACTGTTCCTTTGCTATTTCAATGGCCTCCTCAAGCGTTAAAGTCTTTACCTTGTCCTGCGCATTACACTCAGGTTGGAAAAAGGGTGTTGCGAAAACGACTAATATCAAAATTAATCCGTTCTTTTTTAATCGTTTAATAGGTTTGGTCATTGCTGATTACATTGAAAAATTTATTTAGAAATATTAACGTTTAATCATGCCTTAAGGAAACAACAGGGTCCTGTTCCGAAGCCCGTTTTGCGGGCATATATCCAAATATAATCCCAACAGCCACAGATACGCCAAAGGATACAAAGATTGATCCTGGAGATACTATGGTTAAAATATCGGTAATCTGGGTGATGAATTTGGAAAGAGCTATGCCAAGTAAAATTCCCAGCCCCCCACCACTGATGCTGATCAGTGTTGCTTCAGAGAGGAACTGAAATACAATGTCCTTTTTTCTTGCTCCCGTAGCCATTCGCACTCCGATTTCCCTTATTCGTTCCATTACAGAAGCGAGCATGATATTCATGATCCCTATACCTCCTACAATCAGAGAAATGCTTGCAATAGCTCCTAATACAATGTTAAAAATGTCTTTCGTTTGTTGTTCCTGTTTTAAGAGTAATTCAGGGATCTTAATATCATAATCCTTTTCATTCAAGTGCCGGCGCAGTAAAATTTTATGGATTAATGCTGCTGTAGGGCTAATCTGGCTAGACTCCTTCACACGAATGATCACTTTATCCAGTTGATTGACGTTTTTCTTTGGCTGATTATCGTTGTTGCCTCTTCTGCGTCTTTCGCTGCTGGTAATGGCAGAACGGTCCTTATAACGGAGCAACACAGAAGAAATAGGTGCATAAACTCCATTATTAAAAGTACTCAGTCCCAGGTTTTCGATGGCGCTTTTTCCAACCAGCCGGTTTTCAAGTACACCGATTATGGTAAACCACACATCATCACATTTAATACGTTTACCGATAGGATTTTCACGAGGGAAAAATTTTGCTTTGACTTTTGCCCCGATTACACAGGCGAGATCGCCATTTTTAACATGGGCTTCTGAAAGGGACCTCCCTTTATCAGTCTTTAACCCATACACTTCGAAAAAAGATGGGGTAACACCGTTTAATTTAATAGGGGAGGAGACGTCCTTAAATATTCCGGTGACATCATATGAGACTTCAGGGCTGATGATGTGTAAAGTGGGAACGATTTTTTTTATGCTTTCCACATCTTTTAGTGTAAGACCGGGTGATTTAGAGGTTTTGCCGGATTCGCCGTTGGAAGATTCTTCATTTTCACCGGATTCATCCTCTTCGTCGATGGAATTATCGGCTTTATCAAGGGGAATAACGATAATGTTGTTCACCCCGACCAGTTTCATTTGTTCCAGTATTTCTTGTTGTGCTCCTGTTCCTATGGCCATCATTGCAATTACTGCAGCTACACCAAAGATTATTCCCAGGGCGGTAAGAATCGAACGCGTCTTGTTGGCAATGACAGCCTCAACAGCTATTGAGATTATTTGAAAGTGCTTTTCAAACATAGGATTATTCGTTTTTTAAGCTGAGGTCTGTCTTCTTTTCAAGGTACCTGAAACGGTAATTTTCTGCATTCTCAGGAGGAACAAGATAAATTTCGTCATCCATATCCAATCCGTCAATTACAATGATCTCATCGTCATTTCTTTTTCCCAGGATCACTTCCTGTCTTGAATTCGATGTATATACATAAGAAACAGAGTCATTGTTCTGGATACAGTCAATCGGAACAAACAAACAATCTTCAATGATTTCGGTAATTATGGTGTTTTTGGTTGTCATTGCAGGCCTCAGAATGGAATCAGGCTCCTGCATATTGAGCTTCACCTCGTATACTTTTGCATTTGAGTTTTGTTTTTCTTCACCCATGTTTGCTACCTCAGTTACAGTTCCTTCGTAATGTATATCAGGAAAGGCATCAACACTTATCTGTACATGTTGGCCCTCTTTTACTTTACTGATATCAATCTCATTCACATAGGTTTTAATGATCATTTCAGAGAGATCGGGAAGCTGAGCTACAATATTATCCCATGTATCAATTGTTGAGCCTGTTTTTCGTTTTCCTCTCCAGCTGCGGTAGTAGATTACCATGCCCGATTTAGGAGCGACTACGTTAAACTGGTTTAATATTTTGTTAATCATTTCCCGGCTACGCAGGGATTTTTCATAATCAATCTGAACTTCCCTCACCTGTGCGATTGCTTTTCTTTGTTTCAGCTTGTAGTTGTCAAGGGCTTGTTCATAAGACCTTTCTGATTTTTCCAGGTCGATTTCAGCCTGGCGGATAGTTGCAGGAGGTTCAAATTTGGACTGGTCAAGAACGATCTTTCGTTGCTCCATCTCAAACTCCAGGTTGACCAGTTGATCACGGGCTGCCCTTAATTCCAGCGTTGTATCCAGTTTGGTTTTAGTAATCTGGGATTCAAATTTTTCAATTTCACTTTCAACATCCTTTAGCTTGGTATCGACAATGGTTTTGTCAATAGAAGCTACATAGTCACCCGAGTCGACAACCGTTCCTTCCGGAATTAAATCCAGAATTTTCATGTCACCCCATATTCGGATCTGATTGAGGCCCTGTGGCCCGTAAATATTTTCAGAGCTTTTGGCTTCGAGTTCGCCGGTTGTGGTAACCGCGATCTTAAATTCTCCTGACTTTACTTTAACTGTTATGGTTTCGGATGTACCTGATTCCTCTCCCAAAAACATGTATAACAGTACGATGGCCACAATCACTACCCCGATTGCAATGTAAAGTTGTTTTTTCATCTGCTTGGATTTTGAAATTAGCAATAATGCTCAAAATTATTAATATTAAACTCTATTCTCGAAAAATTGTTGTTTAATTTTTAACCCGGTTATGTTTGTAATTAATTTTCTATTTTTGCAATCCTTAATTTATGATGAAAAAAAGCAGTTTTATAATATTGATACTGGCAGTATTCTTCACGGTTTCATGCAACAATGAAAAAAGAGGAAATTTGTCAACTGACGTTATCACAAATCCTAACAGTGCATCCGGAGACAGCGAAAACAATCTCCCTGTTATTGAGTTTGACAAAGAAATTCATGATTTCGGTAAATTGATACAAGGAGAGAAAGCCACGTACAATTTTAAATTTACCAATACAGGTAAATCAGATCTGGTTATTACCAACGTGAAAAGTTCGTGTGGATGTACAGTGCCGAAATATCCACGTGAAGCCATTAAGCCTGGTGAGGAGGGTAAAATAAAGGTGACATTTAACAGTGCAGGAGAGAAGGGCATGAAAAACAAAATGATCACTATAAGTACAAATTGTCAACCACCAAATTTTGTCATCAGGGTTAAAGCTCAGGTGATTACTCCGTAGAGGATGGTGAATGGATGAATTAAAAAATAAAGAGTGAGTAACAAAATACAAGACAACAAAAACTATTAAAAAAAATAAAACATGGATTTATTGAACATATTGCTGTTTATGCAGCCAGGAGAAGGAGAAGAGGGTGGCGGAATTATGAGTTTCCTTCCATTAATTTTGATCGTACTGGTTTTTTACCTGTTCTTTATCAGACCACAAATGAAGAAATCAAAGGATCAGAAGAAATACCGTGAAGCCTTGAAAAAAGGTGACAAAATTGTAACAATCGGAGGAATTCATGGAAAGATTGTTGAAATGCAGGATACAACAGTTACTATTGAAGTTGAAGGACAAAACAGGCTGAGAGTAGAAAAAACAGCAGTTGCAATGGATAATACTTCTCAAATTGGTGCCAAGTAATAAGCTTTGTACTTTATTTGAGCATCCTTTTGTAAA
Source organism: uncultured Bacteroidales bacterium (assembly GCA_964421215.1). Taxonomy (GTDB): domain Bacteria; phylum Bacteroidota; class Bacteroidia; order Bacteroidales; family JAADJA01; genus JAADJA01. Next base: position 89,199 of record CAYQWA010000016.1, read on the forward strand.
ACTTTTCTTTTTATGAAATTGGAATCCAATTTCAATACAGCCATCAGGAAGATTGTAAATCCGAACGATGCAAATACCCGAAACAAGTTCTATGTTTTCCTGGTATGCCTGGGAATTTCAGTGTTTATCTGGTTTTTAATTGCACTTTCCAATGAGTCGGTGACAACGCTGGATTATCCTGTGGTATTTAAAAATGTCCCTTCGGATATGGTTTTGGCCAATAAACCCGATAGCCTGTTAACCTTCAGGATTGCCTCAGGAGGATTCGAGCTGTTAACACTTCGTTACTTGTCACGGAGAAAACCAATTGAGATTGATTTGTCAAACCTGAATCTTATCGAGCAAAACGGATTCTATACGGCTAATTACAATACATCCAAATTGTCGGCCAGTATTCTTAAAATGCATAACTTTTCCGAAGAACTGGTTTCCATGTCTCCTGAAGTACTGTATTTCAGATTTGAACCATTGACAGGGAAAATGGTACCTGTTGTCTCTGATCTGGAGTTGGAATTTGAAAAACAGTTCAGGTTATCTGACAGTATAGTTTTTAGCCCCTCACATGTAAAGGTTGTCGGTCCAAAACATGTCATCGATAATATCAGGGAGGTGAAAACCACCAATGTGATGTTGAGTGGAGTTAACGGACCGGTAGAATCAAGCTGTGATCTGGAAATACCAGGGTTAAACGAATATGTTGTTCTTGTTCCGGATCAGGTCAGCTTTGCATTTAATGTGGATCGCTTCACCGAATCAAAAATTTCAATCCCGGTTCAATCTGGTACCGAGGGCATAAAGGTGAAAACCTTTCCTGAAACAGTGGAAATTACATTTCTTGTTTCATTAGATGATTATAAACGGATTGAACCTGAGTTATTTACTGCTGTAATAGATGTGCCTTTATATTCAGAAGCGAACAAACGTGAAATTGTTCGGTTAAAAAAGCAACCATCATTCGTTGATGTAACAAGGATACAACCTGAAGAGATCGAATACCTCGTTCTAAAGCAATGATAAAAGTAGCCCTTACAGGAAACATAGGAAGCGGAAAAAGTACTGTTGCCAGTATCTTTGAATCTTTGCATGTACCCGTATTCCATGCTGATGAAGAAGCCAAAAAATTTCTGCTGAATGATGAGGTCATAACAGAAATTGTTGAGAAATTCGGAATAGAGATACAGGACACCAATTTTATAAACAGACAAAAACTGGCTGAAATTGTTTTTCGAAATGAAAGTAAGCTGGACCTTTTAAATGCTATTATTCATCCCAGGGTAAGGAAAGCTTTACACCTCTGGCTGGACACCAAAAAGAGTTCACCTTATGTTATTCAGGAAGCTGCTATCCTGTTTGAAAGTGGATTCCATAAGGAGTTCGACAAAACAGTTTTGGTGTCATGCCCCCAGGAAATTGCAATTCAGCGGGTAATGCTAAGAGATGAGGTTAGCAGGGAAAATGTTCTTCACAGGATCGAAAACCAATGGAGTGAGGAGCGAAAAATGGCGATGTCAGACTACATCATATATAATGATGATGAAAACATGCTTATCCCTCAGGTACTTGAATTACATAAGATTTTTAATTCAGGTTAATTACCTTATTCAGATTCTGGCTTTAAAGGTTAACTATAACATAAGGCATAAGAATCCCCTGTACATCTGAATTATCATTCAATTGAAATGTTTTGTAATCCACTGTGTACAAGCCTGCGTCCCTGATGATTTTATTCACATCATATTTGTCCCTTGAAACCGTTTGAACGGCCTTCTTTTTTGATGGTTTGCTTACGAGCTTAACAAATCCCTTTATTCCAAATGCAACCCCGGTTGCCCATAATCCGGCAGTAAGGCAGGCTCCACCACCCTCGACATATTTTCCAAAGGCATTGGCTGAAAATCCATTGGTAGGAGGAACGGCCCCGGAATAGGATTCACCTGCAGCCTGCACAAACAATATTCCCAACAAACATGCTCCACCACCTATAAGGCAATCCTGTCCTGCATTGTCACTAACGGATCCCTTTTTTTTGTTGGTGACAATAATAAGTGATTTGCTGTTGATGGAATCTGTTTTGGTTTCCATGACCACATATTCGGTCTTTGCTCTTAACTTCTGGATTATTTCTTTGTGATACTCCACATTAGGAGTTTCTATAAATAAATATTTGTCTTTACTGTTCTCAAGGTTCGTTGCCTTTGTGATCTTTACCTGGCAGAATGATGCATTGAATGCCAGGAATGATAAAACTGTAATAATCAAAAATTGCTTAAGATTTCTTTTCATGTTAATTGATTTTTATGTACCTCGTTTTTGAATTAATAAAGTTTTCTTTTTGCCTGAGATTCCACTTTTTTGTGGATATGAATGATCCTCTGATGGACCCGAAATACCAACCCATTCCCAGAACAGCAGCACCTGAGGACAGTGCATAGTTCTCATTGTTGTATGCTTCAACTGCAGTCCAAATAAAGAGTGTATTGATTACCAGCGAAACCAGGGCAGTTTGTGGTTTATTTGAATATAAATAGCCTGAACCGGGAATAATTATTGAAGAAACAGCAGCCCATCCCGGTTTTCTTTGATTGATTTGCTCTGCTTCCTGACACAGGTTATGAAATCTGTTTGCGGTAGTGTACCGTGCAGAGGATTCTAGTATAGTACTCATAAAAGTTTCTGATTCCTTCCAATTTTCGAGCATCAAATGATTCAGACCCATTAAGAACCTGGCCTCTGAGGATTGATTTCCATCCGTATTACTCACTTCCAGTAAACTAATGGATTTGGAGAAATTGTCAGTAAGAAAATAACTTTTTGCAAGCAACAGAGTCATAGAGTCACGCTCATCTTGTTGAACATATTCCTTGGATAAGTAGTCCGAATATAACTTTTCAAGTTTAGGGTATTGTTCTGTTAAATAATAACATTGTGAGATTTTAAAAGACAATTGCGATTTTTGTTCAGGTTGTGTGGACATGAAAAGCCGCCGTTTATATTCAAGCAGTGCAAGTTCAAAATCCTGGTCCTTAAAAAGCTGGTCAGCAAAAGAGGTTCCGGTGGAGTCCGGGGCAAATGGAATAAAGTTGATCTTTTGAGTAGAATGACAGGTGTATTCCACATTAATCGGATCATAAGCCAGAAAGCCCTTAGAAGTGGAATGTGGTTCATAGGTCACTAAATCATGGCCGCACCGCAGCATCCTGTCGCAGGTTATAAAATAGGCTTTAAAAGGATTGTAATTTTCAAATGCTAATTTTGAATATTGAGAACAAGATGGATGCATGGAACAAATTGTTCCCCTGGCACCCGAAACATGCTTTTGATAAAAGTTCAGGAAACCGTTTTCCCCGGTGCCATATTCTTCACTTATCTGTCCTGATGTTACTTTAAAGACAAATAGCAATACCAATAATGGTAGGATTGCATAATGACTTGTGAAAATGTTAAAATTTTTAGAAATGGCTAACACCCTTGTTGTATTTATTCTTTTGTTTGAAACAAAGTTAATGAAATACAGTCAAGAATAGTTTTAAATAGTGAAACGGGTCCAGTACCCTGTGGACGATCAGTTCTTTAAAAGCAGTAAAGATATGTAATAGTCAATTTTAATAAATAAAAAAGGGTTGCTGCAATGGCAACAACCCTTTATATCAAAAGCGAAATGATTATTTAATCACGCTTACTTTTTTATTCAGAATATCACCGTTTTCAGTTGTGATATTAATGAAATAAATTCCTTCTTCCATGTCAGACAGGTCGATATGGCCGGTCTTCATGTTTTCTTCAGCTAAAACAACTGTACCTGCTGTATTGTAAATTTTAACAGTAGCGTTGCTTATGCCTGTAACATATACTTTTCCATTTGTTGGATTCGGGAAAATGTTGATTCCATTGGCTGTTGGATCATCAATACCAATGATGTGATCAACTTCAATGTAATCTTCTTTCGTCAGGGTGTTTGCATTGGAACCGTCAGAAACAGTGAGGGTTACATCATAAAGTCCTTCGAGCATATAAGCAACCGTTGGATTCTGATCAGTTGAAGTAGCAGGATCTCCGCCTTCAAATTCCCAGTACCAGGTTGTAATGGTTCCACCTGTTGAAAGGTCAGTGAAGTTAACACTTTCTCCTTCAAAAACGGTAGTAACATCAGCCATAAAGTCAGCAGTAAGAATATCGTCACCAACTCTTTCGAAAGGTTTGGATTCTTCAGAACCAAATTCTCCACCTTCAAACAATACAGTAGTGTTTTCATCCATAACCTTATAATATCCAACGCCATAATCACAACAGATACCATCCCCGTAGGAATCATAAATGGTATATGTGTAACAATCAAGATCATCAAGAGTCCAGGTTTCGTTAAAAACAGTATTTGCTCCAGAATAGGGTCCGCCAGAGTAAAGAACTGTACCTGCAGAATTTTTTAAATCCCAGGTAGTTTCCGATGGATACTGGTCTGTTTTTATTTCAAAAAGAACTGTTGAAGTCGTAGCAGGAGGTGCAGCTTCGAAATCATGTGATACGTTATCATTGCCTGGATTAGGGTCAGGTTGGCCATTAGGATTGCTAACGGTAACATCGATGGTATTTACTGCCTGTGATGTAAAGCCAATTTCTGGTAATGTTACTTCTTCACCAAGATTAAATCCAAGATCACCGGTCCATGCATGGGTTTGGGCCGCTCCGCCGTTGATAGAATATTCGATATCAAGGCTTGTGAGGTTGTCAGCACCCATATTTTTGATAAGTACAACAGGCTCGATTGAAGTTCCGCAATACATTCCTGATGGATATGTAATATCTTTTGCCTGTGCATCAATAGTAAATAAAGGAACTGCCATGAACTTTTTAGTTCCCTGTAAAATTTCTTTCGTTGAGTTGTTCTGAACAAATACTACAATCTCGCAGTTGTCAACATCCCAATAACTAGTATTAAAGTCGACTTCTACAACTTGTGTAGCTCCTCCTGAAAAATCAAGATCTGTTCCGTTCTGGTTCGGTACCATTAACCTGTTGGTAAAGTCTTGTTCCATTGTAAGACCCCAGGGGATGGGAAGTTTAGATTCGGTAATGGTAACGTGAAGTTTAAGACCAGTCTGTGTATTGCCACCAACATTTTCAACAGTAATGGTAGCATGGTAGTCGCCTTCAGACTCTTCAAACTCAACATCAATGGTAAAATCAGAAGGGATTGCATTTCGTTGAGCAACCTTAGGAACATAGTTGCTATACATACTTGATGAACCACTTCCACCTACAACACTTAATACTCCATCAAAGAAGTAGGTAGGATAACCGGAAATTCCATAATAGGTATTCCTTGCATTTGAATAAACATTGGCCAGTGAGTCGCCGTTGTGGTTTTCAATAACCGCAACATTGTGTCCGTTTTCTACGAGTTCGACTGCTCCAAGTGCAGCGCCCGGACAAAAGCCTCACCAAAATCCGGTTCCACCTTCAACAACGACCATGTCGCGGTCGACCTGCTGGGCGTGGAGGCCGATTCCCAGCAAAACAGCTAAAATAAGCGTAAATAAATTTTTCATAAAGTTAATTTTCAAGTTGTTAAATGTAATTTAAATTATCTACTTATGTTCATATAAAACTTTCTGCATAGACATCTGCAAATATATATTAGTTGTCAAAGAATTATCAATAATTTTTGTATTCTTTTTCCCCAAAGTCCAAATTGAATAAGTTAATAGGTTGGTTATTAGTTTCTTAATGGTGATTTTTGAGGTAATTTAGGTTGTTTATTAATAAACAGCTAAAAATTTTCAGAATGAATTTTGTAAAAAATTAAGTATTTCTACCTTTGGAAATTATTTAAATCATAAACATCAAACGATGAACAAGCACAAATGGACTATCGGAATTAATGTTGCTTTCTTGCTTGGATTAAATTTGATACTTCTCCTTCCGGCATGCAAAACAGATGTCAAAAAAGCCAAAAGAATTATTTTGATCGGGATAGATGGAATGGGGATCTCAGGATTTCAGAAAGCCAATACGCCCAATCTGGATATTCTGGTTCGGGAGGGAGCGCTGTCATTTAAAACAAGAGGTGTAATGCCAACTGTCAGCGCGCCCAACTGGGGTTCTCATATATTGGGTGCAGGACCTGAACAACACGGTATCACTTATAATGGATGGACAACTGATAATCACACTGTGGAACCAACCGATTCAGATGAAGAAGGATATTTCCCATCTGTGTTCTCCGTGATCCGTGAGGAAATGCCGGAGGCAAAAACTGGGTTTTTTTATGACTGGGGTGCTTTGGCTGACCTGGTTAATTTGAAAAACATCGACGAGGCTGAATTTTCAAAGTCCTTTGAGGAAACCTTTGAAAAAGCAACTCCCTGGATTTTGGAGAACGATCCGGTTTTTTCATTTATTTACATCGGACATCCTGATGAAGTAGGCCATTCCCACCAATGGGGTTCCGGGCAATATCTAAAAGCCCTGGAAGATGTAGATCTTGCTATCGGAAAATTTTTCGACGAACTTCGAAATAACGGAATGTATGAGGATTCACACATTATTGTTGTTACTGACCATGGTGGAGTTGGTTACGGACATGGTGGATTAAGTATGGAAGAAATTGAAATCCCATGGATAATAAGAGGCCCAGGAATAGTTAAAAACAGGATGTTGGAAATGCCAGGTGATGTCACAAACACAGCATCAACGATAGTTTATCTCCTTGGGCTTGAGCAACCCTATGCCTGGACAGGAAGGCCGGCACTTGATGCTTTTAAATCATCTTCCTATTCAAAAAAGAGCATTAATGCTTATGTTCCTCAACCCTTTAGCTCTGTTAAAAGCGGATTGTATTCCGAATCACTGGCGGTTTCGTTTGAAGTAAGCGATCCAGATGTGAAAGTTAGATTTACCACCAACGGAGAAGAACCAGATATAAATTCTCCTGAATACAAAAGCCCGATCTTGTTGCTAAAATCAACTAGGGTGAAGACGGCCGGGTTTATTGACCAGTTCAAAAGCAGAACAACAGAAGTTGATTTCGTGAAGATTGTTCCGATTGGCAAGGTAAAGCTTAAAAATGCACCAGCTGAAAAATATTTAGCAAAAGGGGATTATACGCTGGCAGATAAGGAGAAAGGATCAGCTAAGTTTGATGATGGCAAATGGTTGGGATTCAGAGAGGATGACCTCGATGCCACCTTGACTTTTGCTAACCTTAAGGATGTACAAAAACTAAGCATTGGATTTCTCAATAATCCCGGTTCATGGATCTTTCATCCTCTCTCAATTAAAGTTACTGCATCTGTAGATGGAAAGAAGTATGTGGATATGGGAGAATTAACAACTGATGATATTCTGCAAACTATTGTAAATGGAAGGAACCAGTTGTCCGTTAAGTTAAAACCCGGAAAGGCCAGGTACCTGAGAATAGTTGCTGAAAATACAGGAGTTTGTCCTGCAGGCCATTCAGGTGCAGGTGAACCCGCATGGTTGTTTGTAGATGAAATTATAATTGAATAAAATTATGAAAATGATACGTGCTCTTCATATGATCTCCTTTGTTGTTTTGGCTGTACTATTTTCCTGCAATTCAGGCAACGAATCCCCAAATATTATCCTTGTGGTGGTAGATGACCTGGGAGCCCACGATGTTGGATTTATGGGCAGTGCATATTATGAAACTCCCAATATTGATGGCCTAGCAGCTAACGGGATGGTTTTTACCCAGGCTTATGCAGCTGCAGCCATTTGCTCTCCGACACGAGCTTCCATCATGACAGGCAAATCCCCGGCTCGGCTGGGAATAACCGATTGGATAAGGCCAACAGTATGGAGGAACGGGAGTGAAGATGCTGAATCCTATGTAGGTTCAAAAGACAAGATGTTGCTTTGTCCGCATTATCCTTTGAAGTTGGATACATCGGAGGTTACAATAGCCGAATTGTTCAAATCAGAGGGTTATGTAACTATGCACATTGGTAAATGGCATCTTGGCGGGCAGGGTAACTTACCGGAAGACCAGGGATTTGATTATAACTTTGGTGGTTGCGATTTTGGACAACCTCCAAGTTATTATGCACCTTATACAAGCAACTGGGCTCCTGGAGGGATTCCTGGTGTGCTTCCCGAAAACATGGATGAGTACATTACGGACCGCGAAGCAATAGAAGCTGAAAAATTTATCCGGTCCAATAAGGACAAGCCCTTTTTCCTGAATCTATGGCACTATGCTGTGCATACTCCTATTCAGCCGAAAGAGGAATACCTCGATCATTTTAAAGTTAAAGCATCTGATTCTGAACAGAAAAACGCAAAATATGCAGCGATGATCAGTAGTGTTGATGATGCTATGGGTACAATATTAACCACCCTGGAAGAGGAAGGGATACTTGATAATTCTATAGTTGTCTTTTTTTCTGACAACGGAGGACATAACGGGTATACATCCAACAAGCCACTTCGATCGGGCAAGGGTAATCCGTGGGAAGGTGGGATCAGGGAGCCCATGGTTATCCACTGGCCGGAACATATTTCACCCGGATCAACTTTTGATCAACCAGTTTCAAGTATCGATCTATTGCCGACCCTATCTAAACTTGCCGGGATTGAATTCGAAAAGTATAGTCAACCGGATGGCATTGATATTTCTTCTGCTTTTTTGGATAATCCATCTCAGGATCGTAACGATCTTTTCTGGCATTTCCCTCATTACAGGGGATACGAGGATGTCAGACCCTATAGCATTATCAGGAGTGGCGACTGGAAGATGATCCGGTTTTGGGAAGGCCGTACAGAATTATACAACCTTGTAAATGATCCATCAGAATCTGAAAATGTAGCAGATAAACATCAGGAAAAAATAAATGAACTTAATAACAAGCTAGATTTCTGGCTGAAAGAAACCGGAGCAAAAATGCCTAAACTAAACCCTGACTATGAAGGCAATATCTAAAACCTTCCTGATTCTTTTAATGATCTTGTCAGGTGTTTATTCTTTTTCACAAAAATCACTTTCAACCTCGAGGCTTGAACACGCTCCCGAAATAGATGGAAAGTTCGATCCGGTCTTTCTTAATCTTGCTGATTCTGCCACCGGATTTATCCAGATGGAACCCCTGAGTGGTAAAGCTGCTACAGAGAAAACAGTGGTTTACTTAGGTTATCATGATGAAGCTGTTTATGTAGCAATAAAATGCTACCAGGATCCGGAGAGTATCGTTGCCAAGATCCAGACCCGTGATGAGTTGGCAAAAGATGATGATATGATAGGTGTTACATTGGATACCTATATGGACAAAAGGACGGGGTTTGGTTTTTTTGTGAATCCTTTAGGAACCCAGTTTGATTTTCGCATTGGCGATGACGGAAGGAACATTGACTCCAACTGGGACACTGAATGGAGATCTGCAACAAGGATCTATGACTGGGGTTGGTACGCAGAATTAGAAATTCCTTTTTCAAGTTTAAAATACAAACGTAAGTCTCCGCATTGGGGATTTAATGTGG
>CAYQWA010000016.1:98790-116182 GCA_964421215.1 uncultured Bacteroidales bacterium
CCTTTTTCAAGTTTAAAATACAAACGTAAGTCTCCGCATTGGGGATTTAATGTGGGCCGGCTGATCACATACAATACGGAAACAATTTGGTGGTCAGGTGTTTTAAACCAGGATTTCAGGATGTCGCAGGGAGGAATTCTTGAAGGGATTGAAGTCCCTTCAAAATCTGGCAAACTTCAATTGTTCCCATATACTACTGTGCGTTATGAAGACAGTGATTTTAGTGGTGTAAAAGGAAAAATACTGGGTGATGTTGGTGGGGACATTGAATATGAACCCAATTCCAACTTAACGGCAAATTTGACTATAAACCCCGATTTTGCCACGGTTGAAGGAGATGCTGAACAACTCAACCTGTCGAGGTACGAATTAAGTTACCCTGAAAAACGTTTGTTCTTCCTTGAAGGAAATGATATGTTTAATACCCGCATCAGAACCTTCTATTCCAGACGCATTGGAGATATCGCTTATGGTGGTAAAGTAACAGGTAAAGCGGGTGCTTATAACATGAATATCATGGGTGTGCGATCCCTGGCACTGGAGGATATAGAGGAACCTGCAGCATTTTATTCAACGGCCCGAATAAAAAGGGATGTATTAAAATCATCTACTCTCGGGATGACCCTTGTAGATAAATCTTGGGATGGAGGATTTAGCCGTTCGGTTTCTGCTGATTATGTTCTTAACCTTGGCAAGGCCTGGAAACTTACCGGCCAGTATGTTGGAAGTGGTCCCGGCGAATGGGCCACCCATAGCGCATGGTTTGTGCGTTTTGCTCGCGAAAACAATGTATACCACTATCACATTCGTTATTCTGATATTGGGGAGAATTTTATGGACAATGTAAACCAGACCGGGTTTATCCGTGATGACGACAGGAGAGAACTTGATTCCGATGTGGATTATAAATGGTGGTTGAGAAATAAAACATTAAAGTACATAGACTTCAGATCGAATTTTAATGTTTTCTGGGGACATGCCGGCCAATTAAGAAGTACAAACGTTTTTGGGCTGGTCAATTTTTATTTCCAAAACAGGTTCAACTTCGAAGTGTTTTATAACGATGAGTTCAAACTGTTTGATAAGAAATACTACAACAACAAATACGGTGTTGAACTGGGATACAATACTGATGAATGGAGCAGTGCAAAACTAAATTACTGGGGTGGTTATAATTTCGACAGGAATTTTCATCTGTTCAAAGGATCAGCGAAGACAAAACTCAGCGATAAGCTTGCGCTCGAGTATTCATTTAACCGTATTTGGTATGATCCTGATACGGCCAATTACAGCACCTTCCTTAATATACTTTCAGTGTATTATAACTTTAATAAAGACCTCTGGGTGAAGGTATTTGCACAGAATAATACATTTAATGAACGCATTTATGTTTATGGATTGCTGGGGTGGCGGTTCAAGCCTCCGTTTGGAGCAATATATCTGATTTATACCCGCGATGAGTTATTGATGCTTCCTGATGAACCGAAATATCAATCTGATGTATTGTACCTGAAGTTTACTTACCCAATAGTTGTCAAATAAGGCAGACAACATTCAGCAAAGCTGTATTGGAATCCGGCCAAACTTAGCTACAAGAAGGACTTTGGAAACTTGTCATAGAGTTTTGACTATTCAGGATCGATAATAGTTTCATCGATACAGTGCGTCTGGTTATAAATGGCATTTAAAATATCGATGGATATCAGGTTGTACTCCGCTTCATCCTTAGTAAGTGGCCTCAGGTAAAGGTTGGTATCGTGTTTTCCTCTTTGCCACTGGAAGTCGGTAATTGGCACTACCGAATTGATCTCCTCCATACTGACCTGTTCACCGATTAGCATTTTTACGAGGTAATTGTCATCATCCGCCATTTTATTTACCATGGAACAAATTTTAGAATGCATGGGCGAATCATCATCCACAGCATACAGCTGCCAGGCCAGTAAATGGATGGCATAGGCCGGAAATTTCCGTTTTGTCAGGTTGCTTATATTCAAGAGGTAATATGTTTTTACCACGGGCATTTCAATGAGGTTGAACAGCTTTCCTGCCAGTTTATTTCCAGAAATTGCCTGCATCCATAGCCACATGTCTATGGTCAGGGTAAACCTTTTGCTTAGCCTCCATTTAGTAGCTTTCACATATTTCTTTACATCTTCACCCTGAAGGGCCATTGCCACCAGGAACATGGTCACCTGGTCACGGCTGACATCTTCATCTTCCTGGTAAGTAGATCTGTAATACCTTATTTTATCAGGTGTTTCCCATTTAATGCAATCCAGCATGCCTTTCTTAAGCTTTGGATCCCCATAAGCAATATATGCTATAGACGTACGCCACAAATTATCATGGGCTCTTGCACCACGTTCCCACATCATACCGTCTTTAAAGAAATAACGTGTTTTTCCATTATCTTCAGGAATAAAACCCTTGCTCTCTATGGGTGTTATTGCCTGTTCATTGTTTTGTGCTTCGAGTACCTGGCATGAGAAAATAAATACCAATAGCAATTGAAAAAATAATCCAATCTTTATTTCGATACCAAATACATTCATAGCGTCGGAATTTAATTCAAAGATAAATAAATGACAGGCAAGCTCTACCTCCCAATTATTTTATTATGAGCTTTTGATTTTCTTTTACCGCAGAATTATTATCAAGCAACTGAATAAAATATAATCCCGGATTCATCTGAATATTAGCTGGTATTCTAACTCCTGCTGAATTCATGGTTCTATCGAAGATCACCTGCCCGGAGCTATTGACTACTCTCACATGGTATTGCTGATTGCTTTCCCTAACAGACAAGTTAATGGGAACATTCTCAGTTGAGGGATTCGGATAAACAGAAAGAAGACTTTTGTTTATTTCTATTACGGACGTTGTTGTCGAATCAGGAATGTAAATTGGAAATGTGCATTCGAGTGCATTAAGAAATCCACTGTGAAGTTCAAGGTAACCTTCAAAAGGAAGGTCCAGTGGCGCTACAAGTGAAATTGTATGGGGTTGGTAATTATACCCTATCCCAAAGTAGAATACTTCTTCAATTCCGATGGTATCACTGTTCATATCGAACAATACAAAAGCCGGATAAGAAAAAATATTGGATGAATGATTTGCAGCTTCTATGGTTACTGAATTTGGGGCAATGGTGTTGAAGGTACAACAGTCAATATATACGGAATCACATTCAGCGGGATTTTGAGCGAAAATTGATAAAGGGAACAGGATTATCAGGGCAATAGAGCGAAAAATTTTCATAAGGTTGTTTTATAAGGCAATAACATCAGATGTGAATTTATGTTCAACATCCTGGGTATCTTCTGTCAGTTGAACCTTATACCTGCAGAAATCCTTGCATACCTACAATAATAAGAGGTTGTATTTGAATAAAATACTTCGGATAATCCAAATTTATATTCTGGTTTAACAATGATTTCGTATTTTGCTACGGGTATTCGTAAACCTATTCCACAAGAAACTCCACCAGAGCTATTTAGATTTGTCTTTTCATTGAATTCATAATGTTTATGTACCAACTGGTTGTTTTCTCCTGGTAAATTGGTGTGCATTATACCTTTTCGCTTTGCACCAACCATAACATCAGCATGTCCACCCAATTCAATAAAAAATTTAACGTTTTCCCCAATATTGTATCTAACAAACAGTGGCATGGATAACCAATTCATTGTGTAAGTTATGTTCTCGGAATGCGCGAAACGGCCTTCATATAGGTTTCTGAAAAATATTCTGGATTTGTTGTATTCAATTCCAAAAACAATATTCGTTCTTTTTTCTTGCATATAAACATGGTAAGCACCAATACCAAACCCGAATTTTGTTTCCCCTTTGTAAGTGGGAGGGATTCTGTTTACTGATCCGGTAAACTCTTTGAAAAAGAATTCCTCTTTTTGTCCCTGGACAGGTTTGCAAATAAGCACAAATACCATCACTCCAATAATACACATAGTGGGAAAAGTGGCTTTTTTACAAAAGGGAATGGTCATAAAATGGATCTATTTGTTTTCTGCTTTTTGGGCTAATATTTCTTTCAATTCAAAAATGATCTGTTCAAGTTCCTCAATTTTTTGCTCATACTTGGTCACCTGGTCATCAACGTATTGTTTTGTGGCTACATGGTTTGAACTTACCGGGTAATCAGAAATGATGTTTCCATTCACATCCAGTTTAGCAGCTGGTGTTGTAGTACCTATTCCAACTTCATCGGCAAAGTATCCTGTACCATTAAAATAACCTGCCCAGTTTCCTGCTTGTGAAACGTAAATTCCACTGCCATTTGCATTGGTAACATTCACTCCATTACCATTTGCATGGGAAATCCTAAGCCCATGGTTACCTGCATTTTCAACCCATAGTGCGCAAGCACTGGTTGTATAAACCTGTACTCCTCTTCCTGCCCCGGTTTTGTGAACCTTTAGTAATGGGCTGGATTCCGATCCGGTGACATGCAAACGGTTCAGAGGTGTTGATGTTCCTATACCAACATTTCCCGAAACGGCGGAATACATATTGTTACCCAAAATCGTCCAGTCATTGTCACCACCTGATGTTTCAGCAGCAACGGCAGCATATAAAGCATAAGGTACACTTGCCATTTGTGTTGTCCCAAGTGAAAGGTAGTTAGAACCGCCATCCTGGTCGACTTCAACCTCAAGAAATTTATAACTATTCCCCCAGTCGATATTGGAGAAGGTCCCGAAAACAACTGTTCCTTCCCCGATCTTTAGATTGATCAGTCCGAATTCATTGGTTGTTCCGGCATGGGTTTCCAGGTAAATGACTTCACCTCCAGCATTAACTTCATGGATGCTGAACCTGAAACTTACAGGTCCATTTCCAATGATGGCTCCTGTATTATCCCTGACAACAGCCTGGTAATTTAAATAATCCGGAGCCTGTGCGAATATCGATATTGACAGAATGGTCAACCCGATTATTAATAAAAACCTCTTCATGTTTTTTGATTTTAGATTCAGGAATACATTGAATTTAACTCAAGTGTAAATATAAGCAAATATGAGATGTAAATCAAATTCAGCTGGTAATTCCAGCTTGAAATTTAATCTTAGAAAAGCTGCATTTCAAATAGTATACCGGTCCATTCCTTTCAAATTCCGAAAGGCCGCCGTGGCATAACGGAAGAATGAGATAATCGATCTTTGGACCGGATAAAATTTTATTCCGGTACCTGGCAACCAGCACCAAGATTGGGAATCAATTGATCATCCTTGTCTTTATTGTCCACCTGGCAATCCAGGTTGGCATCTGCTGGCGAATATCCTGCATGCCCTGCCTGTGATTCCCAAATATTATCAATATCATCCATGCTGATGTTACCATCGCTGTTCATGTCACTTCCATACATTCCCCAAACACCCGTTGATAACTCTTTGGAACCTAATGTTCCTCCATAGGTCTGGGTTGATGCAGTTGTAAAATCATAGTTATAAGTTCCTGATAACAAGGTCAGGGGATTTGCCGACATCACAGCCAGGTGATTTCTGTGATACAATACCACAAATAGTTGCTGACTCACAGAAGTTGTAAAGAAAGGATCATCCAGACCATTCATGGCCACAACCATTCCATCCGATCTGACAAATCCCGCTTGCCGAGAAATAATTGTAGCAGGTGTTGCAGAGCTTGCATTGGGTGCATCCCGAAGTTCTATAAGCATCCAGTCAACAATGCCTCCTCCAGGAACAGCATCGATGGATTCTGTTCCCAAATAACCCCAGGGGGCAGGGAAATAAGGTTGTGCCAGTGGAAATTCAATGGCAGAAGCAAGTTCAGTATTCATGACCGATCCATTGTATGGACCTTCCAGGAAAACTTTCATACTTAGATGATATCCTGCGGATACATTCAATGTGACCGGAATGGTTACCAGAGATGGGTCCGGATCGTTGCTGTTAATGTAAATCTCTGCGTTATAGGTACCTTCATCCAATCCGGCAGCATCAAAATCAACACTGATGTTCGAAGAATGACCAGCTGCGACAGTTCCGGAAATTAAGGCGTTGCCATTGAGCATTAACCAGTTGTGAGGTGGATTATACGTGTAATCAACCACCAGGTAAGGGGGATTACTTTCATTCCAACCGTCAAACAGGATGTAGTAGGATGTGGAGTTGTCACGTGAATCGACTCCAACTCCAAACCAACCATCGGTCAATGCATTTTCGAGGTCGGTGTTGGCCTGTGCACTTAAGGTCCAGTTGTGCCATCCGGTGGGGAAACTGCTCGATTCATTGCCATAATAATAGGCATCAGCACTTCCTGAATTAGCTTCCACCCAGTTTTGGATTTCTGAAGCAGTTGCTGTTACAGGATCCATTGGAAGGGAAGTAGCACTCCACCAGGGGTAGTAGGTATAGTTAACATAACCGGACAATTCGATGCTGTTTATAGTAGAGCCCACAGGAATATTACTTACATCGAACTTGAACCATCCGTCTTCATCATCCCAGGCTCTTACCAGACTTGTTTCTGTCTTGGTTGATCCATTGGTTGTCCCTGTCCAATAATTTTCATTATCGGGATAGACGGTTGCAGTTAACTTTGAATCACCAATGTAAACTACCTGTGCAGTGTAATCTAGATCCGCATCACCGTCATTAATCAATTCCAGAAGCTCGGAGGCAGCCTGATCAGGAGCAAGTGTTTTATTAAAATTATCCGGATCAAGAAACAGGTTAGGTCCTATTACTCCACAGCCAGTTGCCTCAACGTTTAAAGAAGGCTGGTTCGGATCATTGCTCACTACTGTGATGAACTCACTGTAGCAAATTGGAGATAGTGGTTCGAACAATACAGCATATTCCTGTGAATTACCCGGATTGATTAAAAATGAAATGGTGTTTTTTCCATCCTCTTTAAATCCTTTGTTACTTTCATTTACTGTAAATCCGTTTTGTGCTGTAATAGTTCCTGATAAATTATCACTACCGTTGTTCGTGATCGTAAAATATTCTGTTGCTCCTGTACCCATCATTACATCCCCAAAATCAAGGAACAAAGGATCAATGGCAATGTCGGGTTCAAAGGAAGCCATGGGTGGGAAAACAATGTAGTCGATCCAGCCGCAATCTGAACCGGTTGTTACCGATCCATCCTTATCAAATACCCATTTAAAGGTATGGACACCAGCAGTAACAAAATAGCTTTCCTGACTCCATGCCACATCTCCTGCCCATTCAGCCATCATGGTTCCATCAATCCAGAATTGCAGGTAATCGTAATTGCTTTCTGAAGACACCTTTTTATAGAAGGAAATGTTATCGTCTGCAGTGGTTTCACAAACGATATAGAGTTCAGAGATCTCGGAATCATTGATATCGCCTGATTGTGCGCAATATGCTCCTTCATATGTATCTGAACTGGTGATCAGCCAATCCGCATTTCCTCCTGATGTCCATGGGAATTTACTAAAATCGCCACTCTCCCAGTCCTCCAGGACAAGACCAACGGATTCAAAATAAGTAAATGAGTAGCCGTAATTTCCTGATGAAACATCCAGGACAAGATCAACAGCTGTTCCGATTGGTGTTGAAGCGCTACAGCTAATGTTAAAAACTACATTTCCACTTGAAGAAGGATTGATCTGTCCAAGAGAAGCATTTCCAGAATTTATGGTTAGCCATGGACTTATGGTGCTTAAAACTGCATTTGCCAGTGGTGAGGTACTATGACCATTATTCAGGGTAACTATTGAAATATCTGCTGTTTCACCCGGATCCAGCCTGCCGTTGCCATTTCCTCCGGCCACATCATCAATGGATAAATTGCCAGCTTCAAGAAAAGGAGCATTAACGGTAATGTTCAGCTGAGAATTCCATGTTTCGCTGCCATCTGTCATTTCAAGGTCGAAAGTGGCTGCATGTTGGTCGGGAACATCATCAGCAATGCTTAATCCAAAAGCACCGTTCTGTGTAGAAAGTGTACCATCTGGAATGTCAGGCCATGTGTTGTAATCATCTGTTATGGTAAGGTAAGTATCATTGGGTGAAAGTACTGCTGACACGTTGGTTGCAGTGCTGTTACCCAGGTTTTCCAGTGTAACATCCAGAAGAATATCCTCATCAAAATCAGCCAGTCCATTGTTATTGCCCGAGTTGTCGTCCATTGCAAAATTATCCAGCATCAGGTATGGTCCTGATGGAGAAGCGACTGTAACAGTTCCAATGAAAGGTTGGCCATTTTGCCTTGTAACCACAACATCTGCAGTTCCCGGGACAGCTATCGGATCAAGTGTAATTTCTGCGGTGCCTGTAGCATCAGCTATACCGGCACCATGAAGCGTACCGTCTTTTGAGATCCCAACATATGCGTAAGGAGCAGTATTTACCGTGAATGTTGTCGTTCCTAAAGGCATCAAAGCATTATAGGAAGCTGCGGTAGCAGGAGGTTGTGAAAAATAAATCATTAAGGAAGGATCTCCCATCAAATGATAAATCTCCCAGTAATAGGTCTCAAGGCTGGAGCCTGCCTGTGTAATAGCCAGGTTCCCTGCAGAGGGCATTTGGCCCTGTGTTGCACACCACTCGCTTAGAGGTTCTCCGTTATCGTGAAAGGTTCGGTCGTAAGCACCCAGGTTCGCAGGATTGTAGGTAGGATTTGCTGAAATAGCTTCATAGCCGACTCCCCACCAGAAATCCTCATCCCAATAGGTATTGTTTGAGCCACCTACATATCCCAGAGCTCCTTTATCTGCCGACTTGAGCAGTGTTTCACCAAAACAGTCGTTGGCATCAAATTTATTGGATAAACAGCAATTTCCTACCATCAGTGGGTATTTGTGTGCATTGGTTAAGGAGGCTACATGGCCATTAACAAAGCTGGGATCTGCCCAGCCACTGGAACTGCAATGAGCAGTATAATTTGCATAGGCAACTCCATCGCTCACATTTTGTCTGATGTTTTGAGAATAATTGCCACCGGCCGGCTCATCCTGCAGATACGTATGGGAAGTAATTCCATGAGCCAGGTTAAAATAATTGGACGTTCCGTAGTTGATCTGTCCGTTGCCCCAGGTAAGTTCATGGGAGGCATCATCACCAGTAACCATGACCACCTCATCAAGGAAGCTAGGATCAGGCATTAGGTATTGCTCGTATTCAAGAGTTTTATCGATTTGTGGCTGAAGCTCTGCCAGATTTTCAGCAGAAAATCTACCATAATAACATTCCGGATAGATATCTCCTGTATATTCACAATAATACAAGTCGGTATAATGTCCGCCGGCCGTACCACTAAAAACCGGGATCTGAGCAATATCTCCAACAAACAATACAAAACTCTGCGGATTATAACCAGCAGGAGGGGAGTTGTAAAAATTCTGAAGATAACTTTTAATAGAAGAGGTGGTTGTACCAACCGCACCATCATCAGTATAGGCTTCAACTACATTATATCCTTTTTTGGCCTTCCACTGTATGAAAGGCTGAAGATCTGCCTGGAACATGGGATCGGATACGATGATGTAGGTAACAGGCTCAACCATGATCAATTCATCAGTAATCTCATTCTTATAATTGGATAGCTGTCCGTAAATGCCTTCGAAATAAGGTGAAAACAGGCTTTTTTTATTTTGAATTGTTTTGCCGGTATCACCCCCGGTAAACTCAATTTCTGCTTCCACTGCTGTACATACCCTAATTTTATTCTTCACCGGATTGTATTGAACAGGTGCAACTTCAATCCTCGCCAGATTCACACCACGCATGGTTCCCAGAGGAATTACAGTAACCAACTCGACAGTATTGTAACCATCGGTTTGGTAAGTTTGCTCATTCATCTCAAATGGCAGGTCATCCGGATTATCGATGCTTTTTGATACCGGAGGCTGGGCGGGCAGGATATAATCTGAAATGTTAAATTCATTCAGATCAAATTCGGCAAATTCCGAATGAATGATGTTTACCTTAAAATCAGCGCCAACAGGAATTTCAATTAACTTCTTCAACACAGGAAGCTTTGGATCCCCGATGGTCATGCTGTGTCCGTAATTGGGTACATTTAACACGTTGAACATCCCTGATTTGGTTTTAACAATAAAGGTGTTCATTTCATTTAAGGAACTGCTGAATTGTAAACCGGAATAATCATTTTCTGTAATGATGAAGGAATTAGTATTCCCTTCTGAAAATCGTATTTCTTCGGCTATTGATAAATTGCCGGAGAATAGAACAATGATCAAAAAACTGATAACCGTATTGTTTCTCATGATGTAATATTTATGTTTGTTATTGACCTGGAAGTAGAGGATAAATTAGTATAGCAAAAATACCAAGAATTTGGGCAGGATAATTTGGAATAGATATAAATAGTCCTGGGGATTGTCTTATGCTAGATCTGCTGAAAGGGAGTTGGAAAGAAGATTTATCACCTGATCACATCCGCCGTTTTTTACATATTCTGTATGATCTTCTATTGTTGCAAATTTTTTTCCACATATTTTCTGACAGGAGAGTTCATCACCTGTTTGCTTCTTAAAGGTGGATAAGATCTCATTAGAATTAGGATTAGAATATCCTGATTTCCCCGGATTCTTTTTACACCAGGCAAGTGAACTTAAATAGACAGCAGTTCCAAGTGCCCCACAAGCATTACCACTTAGCCCAATTCCTCCTGCCAGGCCTGCAACGGCAACAATTTCCTGTTCATCAGCTCCTGCTTTTTTTGCCAATTCCGATGCACAACTTAATGGGGGATTTGAAGTATGTGTTTGATTATCTCTTAAACCTTCTCTGGAGGATCTGATTGCTTCAGGTGCCCATTTTTCTGCCAGGTTCATGCAGATCATATACCTGAATCCTCCTGGAAGACTCTTTAGCATAAATTTGGATAACTGAAGTTTATCGGTGAAATCAATTCCGAGGATATCCCTGCAATTCACCGAATTTGCTCTGTCATTAAATGATTGAACGATATGCATTGATGAGCTCACCGCACCGGAAATGGCCTGATCCTGATCCTGGAATTTGCGAAAAGCTTCCAGTCCTGTTGCTAAAGAAGCTCCCCAGACCATTCCACACTGGTTTTGTGTACTCATAAATCCACCGGCAAGTGGATCTGATGCACGCTCAGCAATATTGTCCGGATAACCAAAATCACGATTCAGGATACAAAACAAAGTTTGGGAGCAGGTACCACATTTAGCAAACAATCGTTTTGTGTCATCCGGATAGGCTCCGGCAAACAAAAAGTCGCTACCTCCCAGAAGCAAGGCACATCCGGCTCCGGCAGCAACGGTTGTAGAAATCCTTATAAATTTTCTACGGTCTGTTTTCATTTGTTTTGTTTCTGAAATTGTTTAAAGGTCACACCAAGACCAAATACAAACGGCAAGGTCATAATCAAAATGTAGAATAATCCCTGGCCCACGTCAAAACCAAAAGCAACTCGGTTTTTTATATCATTAATCAATACAATTGCGATATATCCTACTGGCAGAAGAAACCATGAGGCTATATTTAAAACAGGCATTGATTTAACCTTCTGAATTTTGTTAAAAAATAGTGTCAAAGAAAACAGGCACATCAGTAAAATGTAGATCAACGTTGGGATTACGGCCATCAAAAGAGCAGATCTGGTTTCTGTCCAACTGTATTTGTAGTTTGCAAGAAGGGTAGACACCAATGTAAATACAAGTAAAAAAAGGGAAGGGTAGAACACCGCTTTACGGTAGAATCCTGACAGTTTCATTGAGTGTTCATTTGCTTGTTGATTAATAGGACGCTTTACCCTCAACCTTTGTTACAGTTTGTTGATGTTTAAGAAATTAATATCCTGTTGCAAATAAATTTCTGGCACCTTTTATTCCACATTTTTGATATTTATGATAAGTCTGTGCAGCCCTTTCCTCTAATTGTGACCCTGTTTCATTCAACATCCATCCGTCGACTGCAGATTTTAGCGTATAGGCTTCAGGTGCCATTAAATGTGTTGTCCATAGGAGAGGATTTGCTTTTGCTGATTTTATCTCTTCTGAAAAGAATCTTTTACTAAAGCAGGCAAGAATGATCACATCCCTGGGCTTCTTTACCAGATTTAAATATTGTATGTCGACATTAAAATCCATTAAACCATCGTGCCCTACATACGCTATCAGGTCAGCTTCCCCACCAAAAGGGATTATTATTGAATCACTGTTGATAGTAACTGGCTTTTGTCCGTTTGATGCTTTTAAAAAATCTTCGATACATGTCTTTATTTCTTCGCCATCATAAGCATCAGCAAGCAAATAAATATCTTTTGTGGTGTGTTTGAACAAAAGTCGTTCAAGGATTATAGAGTTCTCTGATTTTATTCCGGTAATAAATTTCCAATTGGTTGCTTTGTTCTTAAAGTATGATTTGATGCCAAATGTCGCACCCCAGTACAAATTATTATTCGGGTCTTTACCATTCCCAAGTGATTCGGGAACCGGAACAATGCCCTGATGATCATTATCACACAAAGCGACAAAAACATGGATCGTTTTAACCTGTGCTACGTAGAGATTGGAAAATAGTCCGATGAGAATTATTAGTAATAGTTTCTTCGCTGATTTAAATTGATTGATATAATCCATGCCGGCATTTACTGGTCCTGTGTATCTATCAAACTATTTATTAAAGCATATATTATAATTGATGCCAGTTTAGCTGTTCGTTTGTCATGGTCGAAACGTGGTGATACTTCAGCAATATCAAAACTGATCACTTTATTTGATTTTATAATTTCTTTCATTAAAGTTAGGACAAGTTCTGGATTTAAGCCAAACGGTTGCAGGGAAGATACTCCAGGAGCAAAGGCTGAGTTAAATACATCAGAACAAATTGTTAGGTAAACGGAATCATTGTGCTTGATAAAATCCTTTATTTGAGACGAAATACTTTTGTGGTTTGAATCCGTAAATTCTTTCGCCAGAATATACTTTATCCCAAGGGAATCGGCTTTTTTAAACAGACTTCTGGTATTGGCAGAAGTTTGAATTCCCAGACATAAATAATTAAACGGGATGTTTTTATTATGGCATTTGTTCTCGATTTGTGTAAACATCGTTCCAGAAGAACCCTGTTCTTCATAAGGCCTGAGGTCGAAATGAGCATCAAAGTTTATTATGCCAATATTCGATGGAACTCCTGATTTTGTTTCCAGGTGATTTACAATACCATTGAAGTGACCAAATGCTAATTCATGGCCACCACCTAATACGATTGGGAATAATCTCTTTTTGAAGATCAGTTTAATGGCCAGGCTTAATTGTTCCTGGCAGTCCTCCATATTATTTCCGGTGCATAAAATGTTACCTGCATCATAAATTGTAGCCTGGTTGCCGAAAGAGACAGGTAAGTTTGAAAATTCTTTCCGGATGTCTTCGGGGCCATGTTTGGCTCCGGGCCTTCCTAGATTTCTTTTAATGCCCTCATCGCCACAATAACCTAAAAAGCAAAGGTTTAACTTTAAGTCATCAATTTTGAATGTGTTTAAATCATTTAAGTCTATCAATTTAATTATTTGATGCATCCGGTAAGAATCAACATCATTCGGGTCATCAATTCTTCCCTGCCAGAAGTCGGGATCAGTTGTTTTGTAATATTGCAAAGTCATTGATTAGCTCCTTTTTGTTATTCTGATTGAGTTATATATGCAACCGGGACTAAAAGTGCTTAAGTCCGATTTTTCCAGTTGGTATAATCAATTTATCTTGTTGGTAAATTTCGGTAAAAAACCGGAAATCCCCGACCAGGAATATTGAAGTTTTACAATCTTTAGTATGCTGATATTAATGTTCATTTATATGTTGACTTAGAATATCTAAGGTTTCCGGGAAATTTTTCCTGCCGAACCCAACTCTGATATATTTTCCAGGATATTCAAACATTTCAGACGGCACTGTCATAATTCCGGTATTTGCAACTAATTGATTGCTAAACTCTAAAGTGGAATCTTCTATGCTTAATTTCACAAAAGATGTGGATCCGGCTTTTGGAAGAACGAAGGATGAAATGATATCGTGATTATCTGAGAAATTTTTAAAGCAGGTGATGTTTTCCTTAATCTTGTTTAGGTTTGGCAGAACAAACTCGTCAATATTATTCAAGGCAATGATCGATAAGATTTCGCTGGGTGCACTGTTACAGATACTTAGATAATCTTTAAAGGCGACTACTTTTTTTAAAAACACTGTATCCTGGCTTACTATCCATCCTGTTCTTAAACCTGCCAATCCAAAAGATTTCGATGTTCCCCACAAACTAATTCCTTTATTGTAAAGATCACTTATTGGAGGTAATTCTTTTGTTGAATCATCAATTAGTTTGTGGTACATTTCATCGGAAAAGATATAAAGGTTGTTTTTCTCGGCGAGGGAAATGATATCATTTAATTGTTTGATGGTGAGATAACTTCCTGTAGGATTGTGAGGGAAATTTATTATAATTAGTTTAGTGTTCTTCTTTATTAATTTTTCTAATTCTTCAATTCTAAAGTCCCAATTCTCAGGATTAGGTTTCCAATATGAAAGCTCACATTTAAGAGATTTTACAACCTCGTATAAAGATTGATAAGCTGGAGCAACCGTTATAACATGATCTGATGCATCCAATAAAACATTCATGCTAATAAAGTTCAACTCACCAGGAGACGCAACTACGACATTTTCAATTGTTTTAATTTTGTAGTATTGTAGGATTGCTTCGCGCAGTAGTGGGTTTCCCTGACTGTCCGTATAGCCGAGTTTCATCTCTGACCATAAACTTAATTCGTTCACAGAGGCAGTTTCCAGAACATAACTTAATCCATTACCATCACAGTCGGAACTTGAAAGTAAATATTTAGCCGTAAATTCATGTTTGGCAAAATATCTTTCCAGTTTAAAGTTGTTTATTTTCATCCGTTTAGAATATTTAACGAGTCGTGCTTATGTTTTTATTGATCTAATTTATGATGAGAGTTTATTCAATCCTAGAGGAATCTATAAATTTTTTGCTAAACGAAATCCAATACGTGTATTGCGGGCATTGGGTGAAATACTATACCGATTGGTGACACGGCAATGATGCTCGTTAAAAAGCCATCCGCCATCCCGTAACACCCTGGGACTATCTGTGTCAGGCCCTTGTGGATTTTTCTCCGGACTTGATTTATAATACTCATCATGATACCAATCACTGCACCATTCCCATACATTACCACTCATATCAAAAATACCTAATTCATTGGGGGTTTTTTGGCCTACAGGATGGGGTTTTTTATCAGAATTTTCTTCGTACCAGGCAACTTCATCGATCTGATTACTTCCGGAATACAAATAGCCTTTTGAATCATTTCCACCTTTTGCAGCAAATTCCCACTCTGCTTCTGTTGGAAGTCGTGCCCCCTTCCATATTGAATAGGTATTTGCTCCAGCCCAGGAAACCGCAACCACTGGATGATTTTCAAAGCCTGATTCAGGGAAGTATTGATTTTTCTTGTATTTAATTTTGCTGTATTCCAGATATATCCAGGTTCCTCCTTCAGATTCCAAATTCCCTTTTGCATTGAGAAATTCACAATATTGTGCATTGGTGACTTCGTACTTTCCAATTTCAAAATCTGTTAGTAATACCGGATGGGTAGGAAGTTCATTCTCTTTTCCTGCTTCGCTTCCCATGTAAAATAAACCTCCTGATACAGTGACATACTCATAATTTGTAGAAATCGGATTATGGTTGTATTTGCAACTATTACAGATTGTAAATATTAAGAAAATAGTAAATGAAAGTGTAAATTTAATATTGGCCATTTTCACTTTAAATTATTATGATACATGATGTTCCTGGTCATGGACAGTAAAGGATTACTTTTCAATCCTTAGGTTAACCTGGAAAATTTATCTTGATAAAATTAGGCTTTTTACAGTAATAGTTCATTTGTTGCTTTGAGCTTTTTTTTGTGTTTGGTATATTATTTCTACGATTTTACATTTTTGTTAAATTATCAAGAATTTCCCATCGTTCAACGCTTCGTTGATCATAAGAATTAGTACCATGATCAGGAAAGATTCTATCGATATATTGATGACTCTACACTATCGGTCTGGTAAAAGGTCCAGAATCATTATTCATTCAACTTTTATGTTTTAGAAGTTTGTCTATAGTAAAAAAATAGCAGCGAAATATTGTGATGGCTTTGTGGTGGATGGCCATGAATTAGTTCTCTGCCTGCAGAATCAGGCATAATCGCAATGTTTTAAGAGATAGTCGGTGTGGCTGAACACCGACTATCGGCCTCATAAATATCAAAAATTATCATACTTGTTTTCAGGTGATAAGAGTAATTGAATTAATTATTTTCGAAAAAATCATTCATTGGAGAAATGTAATGGTCAACCCAGCCTTGCTTATATTGGGTTTGCCCTTCAGGAATATTAGTATGCTCAAGTATGAGTTGTGTTCCTTTGGCTAATTTTTTTAATGATATAGTCAATATTGAATCTTCATCATTTTCTGAAAATTCAGTTGTTCGCCATGATTGGACGATCTTTTGGTTTTCAAATAATTCTAAGTTCTTCCCGGAAATATAACCATCCCATGCTGTAAAGGAATCTCCAACGTTATCACTACAATGTGCTTCTCCCCCTGTCATATTACTGTGTATTTCACTATTTAGCCATGCCTTATAAATCACGGAAGGCTCAACCTTAAAAATTTCTCTTAATTCAAACTTTTCTTTCATAACTTTCAATTTTATTGTACTTGTTTATTTTGAATTTTATTTTGAGCACCTTAGCCTGTTTGCTATTTGGCACTGTTGTGTGCTAGCTTTTCACTATTCGTTTTCAGTCCAAGGGTCGTATGAACCAAAGTTCCAAACATATTCTTCAGCATCCTTGCATGTGTAGCCCCGGCCACTGTAGTCTTCATCTTTAATTTCTATTAGAATTATTGCTCCCGCAGCAATGGCCTTTTCATAATGTTCATCAATTTTCTCGACTACAATATAAGGTGCTTGAGTGTTATTTCCGTTGAGGCTTTCGGGCGTTTTTACCAGTTTTCCATATTCGTTTTCATTTTCAGAACTTAGCATAATCATGGAATTACCATATGTCAGTTGTGCGTGCGCAATGGTATTATTCACTCCTTCGACTATAAGGTGTTTTTCAAATCCGAATGCGTTGCATAGCCAGTCAATTGCCGTTCGGGCATTTTTGTAACGCATTGTCGGAATAATGCATGCTTTATTTTCTTTCATATTTTTTCTGATTCGTTTTCTACAAGTTCAAATTACAGCAAAGTGGTTTTTTTGTTCCTTACCAATAAAGGAAAGTTCTTTTTTTAGCTTGCACACAACGTTCCGCGGCTATGGCAAGTAGGGCTTAGATCCGGAAGCTCCTTCTGCTATT
>CAYQWA010000017.1:0-113511 GCA_964421215.1 uncultured Bacteroidales bacterium
ACATTCACTACAAGTAACACCTGTCACACAATCAGGGTGGTTAGGGTGGCAGTAGTCCACATAACCCGGATAAAACTCATAAATTATTTCAACATCTGATAAACTAACGTAAGAGGTAAGGTCATACTCATAAACATAACCAATTGATCCGGGGCACCATCCGGCCCTGTTAAAATACCATGTTCCGTTCTGGGGCTGACAACCATCCGGGTTCGGATTACACGTTACCCATAAATGCTGATCGTATTCATCTTCATTGACTTTTATCTTATGTGTAGCTTCATAAAATTCTGCGGCATTACCGGTATTCAGATCACCCCAACCATGGCCTGTATTAAAAATCTTTAATTTGGATGCTTCTGTCACAGGTTCATAATTCCAGAGAATGGTATCCATAGGTTGTAAATCAGAATAATCACCGAAAGGGAAATTGCCTTTCCAGATAGCATTCACCCAACTGTACTTGTATTGGGGAGGTCCTTCCTGGAAATCAAGATTTACATCAACAATAAATCCTTGTTCGTCGGTACCAATGCTAAACCTCATTTCGACCTGACCCTGGAAAATAGAGGCATAGTCGGTAACATCCAATTGGTGGTCACAGGGTACTCCATAAGGTGTAATATACCTGATTATCTCAATCCATTCACCGGTAGGCCCTTTGGCTTCCATAGATCCAATCCGGTCCCACGGATCGCAACCTCCTGCAGGACAGGTTATATCAAGATAGGCCATGATCTGATCGAAGCATCCTACATAGGTTGGAAAAACAAAATCCTGGGTTACGGTAGTGGAAGTGCCGGTACTTATATGTACCTGGTCAAATGCCTGAACATTAATATCAGTAATATCATCGGTCACTTCAAAAGTAACCGTTTCAGTGGATACAACTCCACCTGTACTGGCAGCATTTATAGTCATAGAGTAGGTGCCAAAGTCAGGAGGAGTCCACTCAGCTGTGTAATACCCTGTCCCCCAGCTTTTTTCAGTCAAATCCTCTCCCTGGCCACTAATCTCATAAGAAACAGTTTCTATGGAAAGTATATCAGGGTACTCAATATATGCCGATAAAACCAGAATAACAGGATCCAGTGATGTCATATACACTTTTGTTCCATCTGCCGGCCTACGAACCGTCAGGTCAGCTTGATAAGCAGTTGGATCAATAACTTCAAAGGTTCTTGTTACGTCCTCGGCCGGAGCAACTGTGTCATTTCCTGGTTGGCTGGCAGTTATCGTCACAATACCGGGATCTCCTGTCAATGTAACGCTATTACCATTTAAAGTTGCAGGACCGGATATAAGCTCAAAAAGAACTTCCAGTCCTGAAGTGGCTGTAGCTTCGATATCAAAAGGAGGATCATTTATTAAATGATTTGGCACTGGTGGAAATGAAATTACCTGGTAGCCCGGAAGGCAAATTCCGGATGTTACCCAGTCCTCTTCATCCATATTCAATAAGGTACCATCATAACCTCCTACAAGGTCGTATAATATAGAGCCCGTTCCTTCATTAAAAGTATAATAAGTGATCAGGTTATCATATAACGATGGCTCATCAATGCACGAATAATCAATAATTTCCTGCTGTGATAAAGCCACATCCCATACGCTCAATTCATCAATTATTCCATTAAAAGGAATACTACCTCCATTAACCCGCTCGCCAATCTTAAAATCTTCTCCTGTTGTTGGCGTATTTACCGTTGTTAAAGAACCTGTACCTACCTGCTCTCCATTTTGATACAGGTATCCGTTGGTGCCATCATATACGAAAGCAACATGAACCCATTCACCAATGGGAACGATAGCAACTGTTGCAGCTATATTTGCATTTGTACCACCTGAAATATATCCGAGGTACCCATCGCCACGAACTACGAAAGTATTCCTTGAACCAACAGCATTTACACCATAATCGGTAATGCAAATATTACTGGTAGGGAAATCAGGTAAATATATCCAGGCTTTAAATGTCCTGGGTGTAGTGCCGGGTATTCCGGAAAAGTCTGTCTGTACATAATCATCCAAACCATCAAACTCCAGAGCCGTTTGAGCAATTCCTGAAAAATTTACATTCAGTATAAAAGCAAATGTAAAAAATAATAACTGTTTCATAACTTTCCTTCTTTTATTGCCTGTGTTTGAATTGTAATTTCGGTTTGTAATTGTTTACCAATGGCAAAATCTACCTTAAGATCACGCGGCAATGTGGTATAGGAAATTGTATGCCAATATCCTTACCGATTAAAGTACTTCCTGTTGTAATGCTGTTGAATCCATTTAATTTTCTCCCATTTATTTTTACTCAATTCATTATTTTGTTTTTACCTGAAGAGAAAAGAGGAACAGCAAGCCTTAAGATACTGAAAAAAAGCATTGCTGATCCTCGGTTCATGTATTACTAAATCTAAATTATGTATGAGAATTCTTATTTAGCAGGGGGAATATAACTTCCATCCGTATCACCCGCACAAATACCCAAAAAGTCAACGGCCAGATCATCACCAGCAACAGTAAAGCCAGGAGTCTCAAATATCCAGAAAGGTGTGAATCCCGGAGGTGATGCTGTAACAACCTGCCTCATAAATTGCACATCGTTCATGGTAATGGCTCCTCCACTCTGGTCAACATCAGCAGCCAGCAATGGTAAACCTGTAAGTCCGTTACCTGGTGGCTGGTTGGTTACATACTGACGTGCAAACTGAACGTCGTTCATGGATAAACCACCCCAGTCAATAGTCGTAATTGCTTCCAATGAATAATCACCGTCCAAAACACCTGCGAATTCATAATATCCAGAAGCATCTGTAGTTGTTGTTCCCACCAAAGCATCTGTAGCATCATACAACATAACTGTGCAGGTATCCATTGGAGTTGAAACACCATTTGCATAGGTCAGGTATCCTGAAACAAGATAGCCTGACTCAGTACACACATCTGAAGCAACCCAGTCATCTTCTGTCATATTTATTAATGTACCATGATATCCACCAGCTGTAAGGTCGGTCAAATTAGTACCTGTTCCATCGTTAAAGTCATAATAAGCAAGCAGGTTTGGAATTGAGGTGGGATCGTCAATACAAGCATAGTCGATTAATTGCTGTTGCGTTAAGGCAACATCCCAAACACTCAATTCATCAATCTTTCCATCGAAATTAATACTTCCTCCTGAAACCCTTTCGCCAATAATAAAATCTTCTCCCCATGATGGGGTATTTACTCCTGTTAAATTTCCTGTACCAACCTCTACTCCATCCTGATAAAGGTATCCGTTCGTACCATCGTATACGAAAGCAACATGAACCCATGAACCAACTGGAACAGTGGCAACTGTTGCAGATATATTTCCATTTGTACCGCCTGAGAGATATCCAAGGTATCCATTTCCTTTAACTACAAAGGTATTTCGCGAACCGGCAGCATTTACACCGTAATCAGAAATACATAAATTAACAGTAGAAGCTGATGATAAATAGATCCAGGCTTTAAAGGTCCTGGGTGTAGTTCCAAAAACACCGGGAAAGCTAGTCTGCACATAATCATCATTGCCGTCAAATTCAAGCGCGGATGGTACCAGGGGGGTAAGGCTCACAGGTACTGTAACATTCGCATCAATCACATCAACACTTCCTGTAGCTGAAGAATAGCCGTCTTTTGAAATTGTAAAAGGAAATGTACCCGGCAGGTACCCGGTAAAAGTTGTTTCTCCGAATTCATTAGTATATTGCTGTATTCCATCAAGATCAACCAGGGCATTTTCGATTGGATTTGTACCTGTATCATCAGTTACTGTAAAGGTAATGTCAAAATTTACTCCGCTTAGAGGCATATTTAAACTTACGGTAACATCATCATCAATTACATCAACATTTCCTGTTTGAGTGGTGTACCCAAGTTTCGATACTGTATATGGGTATGATCCGGGATCACGAAAGTATACTACTTCTCCATTCACATCGGTGTATTGCACATCACCATCAAGGTCTACTTCAGCATTTTCGACAGGTGTGATTCCATCATCCTCAGTAACTTCAAAAGTTACGAAGTAACCTGTCTCACAAACTTCTGAAAATACCCAATCATCTTCAGTCATATTCATTAATGTACCATTGTATCCTCCAGCAAGGTCAGTTAAAGTAGTTCCGGTCCCGTCATTGAAGTCATAATAGGTAACCAGGTTTGGAATTGTAGTGGGATCACCGGTGATACAGGAATTATCTATTACTTCCTGTTGTGTCAATGCCCTGTCCCAAAGGCTTACCTCATCAATTTTTCCAGTAAACATTTTCGCATCATCTATTCTTCTCCCGATTCGAAAATCAACTGTTGTTCCGGTGTTTACAGAAACAGTTAAATTACCAGCAACATCCAGTACACCGTCAACATATAGACTAACGGTGTTTGCACTGTCCGGATCATAAGTAACCGCCACATGGTGCCAGTTCCCATCATTTACAGCAATCGTTCCACCTAAACCGTTCCCCAGAACTTCAAGTCTGAGTGCATTATTGTGTAATAAACAAAATGTAAACCGGCCACCGGTTGCTACCGTTCCCCAATCAGTAATTACCTGCTGATTTCCTATTGTGTATTCAGTAGTATTGATCCAGGCCATAACCGTTCTGGCACCATTACCTGATATGCCGGGATAATTAGTCTGAACATAATCATCAACTCCGTCAAAGTCAAGAGCGGTTTGAGTATTGCCTTGAAAATGAACGAAAAAGATGAAAGATAAAATTAAAAGTAATGATCGTTTCATAGTGATTATTTATTTAGATTAAATTATCTGCTAAAACAAGGTTGTTATTGGTATTAATTTTAAAGAACCTTCAGCATCAACCTTTGAAACATTGGTGTTCTCTGTCCCAGGTGATGTAAATGGCATTTGTATGACTTGCAACAAATCTTAAATATTTTTCTGCTACAACTGGATTTTCCTTCAAGTAACTTTCATAAACTCTCTTTTTTCCAAAGTGACTATTGATGATATCCAGTCCTTTAGTTTTCCGGTCTTTTCTATTATACAGTTTCATAACTCATAATTTTTATTGTTAACTTTTATTTTTAGATGAATTTTAGGAAGTCATATAGCTTATTTTGATTGTAAGTATCCCCATGTACTATTATAATTTATAGGCCGCACCAAAAGTAAATCCACTATCAACTGATGCCTTACCTCCACCTTGTCCATCACCACCATTAAGATGTGGTGGATTCGGTGATGAAATAATCGATGGTAAATCGGTAAATCGAGGCTAAAGTTATTTTATGGTTTTCAGAAACAAGGCCCAATCAGGGTATCGAAATGTGTAAGTTTATTATTTTGAGGTGCCAAAACACAAATCATATCCCAATTATTTAAAGAAAGGAAAATTAGGCTACAATAATTTTATTCTTACAGGTGATTGTATTAATAAATTTTGAAAGCCAGGTTGGAACTCTTTATTAGAAGCATTTTCACAATAATCCATTCATGCCTAAATTAAAAGCACATCTTTGAATTAAACGGAAATTATTTCTACGAAAATTGAATTTAAAGGTATCAATTCATTAAATTCTACTTTTTCGTAGATTTGTATGAAGATATGATATAGAACAACTACAAAAACTATTTTGAAACATCTATTTCCATTAGTTTTTATTTCTATCGTTTTTATTTATTTTCAAGCAAATGGTCAGACCGCACTTGAATTTAATGGGGTAGAGAGTTATGTCCAGACAACATATCCGGGAATATCCGGCGATTCTGCCAGAACAGTTATGGCCTGGATAAAAACTACAGCTAATTGCTCGCCTGTAAATGGAGGATTTCAGAGAGTTATTACCGATTGGGGAGCCGTTGCAACAGGTAACCGCTTCACATTCTGTCTTTTATGGTATAATGCAATCAGGATTGAAATTCTTGGAAGTGGAATAAGTGGAACTATACCTGTAAATGATGGTATCTGGCATCACGTGGCAGTAACTTATGATCCGTCAAATGCTAATAATTTTGCTCTTTATGTGGATGGCAGACTTGATGTTTCAGAAAATATAGAAGTTCCTGTTAATACAATACCTGATGTGGACCTTACAATAGGTATGAGAATAGATAATAATAAGCATTTTGATGGTGAAATTGATGAAGTCAGCATCTGGAATAAAGCATTGACACAAGAGGAAATAAATGACTATTCCTGTATTAGTGGTGATCCAGGCCAAATAGATAATCTTGTAGCTTATTATGATTTTAATGATGGACAAGGTACGATATTAACTGACCAGGCCAGTGGTGGTTATGATGGAACATTAGTAAATATGGGCGAAGAAGACTGGGTATTTTCTGAGGTATGTGAACCGGATTTTTATACTATAACCATTACGGTAACTGATGAAAAAAGTGAAGCTCCTCTTGATAGTGTAAAATTAACACTTGATGGGATATTTCAACTTACAGATGAATATGGAGCTAGTACATTCACCGGATATTCACAAGGCACTTATTCTTATAATGTCGTAAAAGAAGGATATTACATGGCCTCCGGCAATGTTGAGATAATAGACTCCGATGTTACAATTGAGATTGTTCTGTTATCTCCTTCACCAATAGCTCTTGAGTTTGATGGAGTAGATGATTATGTACAAACAAACTATTCTGGATTACTTGGAACCACTCCCAGGACATTTGCAGCCTGGATCTATTTACCTGCAGCTCCCTCCAGCACTATTTGCATCATGGATTATGGTGTAGAGGCTCTTGGTTCACGAAACACCTTTTTGGTCAATAATAACGGATTCCTCGAATATATCTCTGGAGGTACAAATGGAAACATATATGCCAGAGTTGCCCCTGTTCCCATTGGTTCATGGACTCACGTTGCTTTTGTATATGATGGAACAAAAGGGTTCTTATTTCAAAATGGGGAAACGGTGGGTCAAGGTTCATTAACAGCGGTTAATACACCAATAGGGGGAGAAGAGTTAATGATAGGAGAAAGGGTTGCTGGCGGAAGTATTCCTTTTAAAGGAAAGATTGATGAAGTGAGTGTATGGGATGTAGCCTTAACACAACAAGAACTAATTGAAAATTCCAGAATATACAGTGATCCGATTTTAATTAATAATCTGGTTTCTTACTATGATTTCAATGACAGAACCGGAAATGTATTAATTGACCTTGCTGGTAATTATAATGGAACACTGATGAATCAGGACAAAGAGAAATGGGATCAGGTATTACAAACAATACTTTTCATTTGTCTAATTATCGGGACATTACTAAGCATTTTTCTTTTTACTGCAAAAATAAACAGGCTATCCAACAGGCTATTAGGCTTATTAACCCTGTTTTGGGGAATTATACTTGGTTATTATGCATTACAATTTGAAGGAAGCCAGTTCCATTATCCCCATTTACTAAAGATTTCAGATGTTTTTCTCCTCAGTATTTTTCCTTTGTTTTTTTTACAGGTTAAATACCTTCTATCCAAACATTTACAATTTAATCTAAAAGACTTTATCCATTTTCTGCCATTACTGCTAATCGTATTGATGAATTTGGGATTTTATATAAAAAGTGGTGAAGAGAAGTTAACAGTCCTATCCAGTGGATCAGCCTATTATTTTACTCTGTCAGCTATCCAATATTATATTGTTGTCGTTCAGGGTATTGTATATTCTATCCTGGCTTTAAGGCTCTTATCAGGGTACCAGCACAAGATCATGGATTTCAGGTCCAATATCGAAAAGAAAATTATAAGGGTTCAACGTACCGGAATATTAATTGGCCTTATTGTTTGGATCATCGGGATTATAGGTTACCATTCGGAATTTCTTTTAACCGATATTGGTTTTGATCCTGATGTTTACATTTATATCCTCCTGGTTTTAATAGTTTTCATAATTAGTTACAGTGCCATTAAGTCACCTGAGATCTTCATACTCGATAAAGAACTTGTACCGTTTGAATACAGGTCCGGTATACATAAACCAACCAAAACAGACGAAACTTATTCATCCACAGTCATTGAACAAGAATCTGGTAAAGATGAACAGGTTGACAGTACAAATGACAAATTGATTGACTTTATTGAAAAAGAAAAACCCTATTTAAATCCGGAACTTAGTCTACAGGAGTTATCAGACCTGATCGGAGAAAAAAAGTATTTCCTTTCGATGGTCATTAACCAGAAATACAATAAAAACTTCTTCGAATTCATTAATGAATACAGGATCAACGAGGTTAAGGAAAGAATGAAGGATCCGAAATACAAGAACCTGAAAATAATCAGCCTCGCATATGACTCCGGATTTAATTCAAAAACAAGTTTTAACCGGGTATTCAAACAAGTGAACAATATGACACCATCTCAGTATATGAAAAGTTTGGATTCTGACTTTTAGAAATAATGTCATCTGGTTAACAAGTAAAATCACATTTAATGAATATCAGATTGTTTTTGTATTGGGTAATTTGTTTCCTGCAATTAGGCCACGAGCAACTGACTAATAATATCTCTACTCAAAATAGTAGAAACAACAAAAGACCTGTAATTTCTTACAAGTCTTTTCTTAATTTATTCGCTTGAATTATGCTATACTATTCTAGTTAATATTGTGGCTATTCTTACAAGCAAATGCTAGCATAAGTTAATGTTTAATAAACTTCTTTATTTGTCCATCCATAAAAATAAAGTAAACACCTTCATCAAAACCTGACACATCCACATTCAGTTGTTGTTTATTATTTTCATCACTCAAATACATTAACATGCCCAATGAATTTGTTATGCTTATATTTTTAATAATCCCTTCGTATTTAATGATAATGCTTTCCGATGCAGGATTGGGAAACACTTCTATTGATCCTGAAAAACTCGTTTGTAATCCTGTTGAAGTTGATGTCAATTCTATATCCAGGTTAATATCATCAAGCAAAACGACAATAACTTCTGCTGATGACGGCAGATGACCTTCTGCACTGGCACTATAGAAATATGGACCTGCTTCCAGATCATCAAAAATGGCTTCACCATTTTCATCGGTTTCAATTGAAAAATCGCCAAAATTAACAGTTGCCCCCTCCACTGGTATTCCATTCTGATTATGGACAAAAACGGTAATAGACGGCCATTCTGTTTGTTCTTTTACATGAACTTTGTTTCCGTTAAATATGGTTTTGGTTTCGGTATCCTGAACGAAAACCACCACTTCACAAAACTCAGGGATCCAGCTTGATTCCAGATCAAAAGAAATATTTAATGATTGGGTTTGCTGATTAATAAAACTAACCGTTGTTCCTTCCGAACCTGCAAAGGTCAACCTCTGAACATCAAGCAATTCGTACTGAGTCTGCCAGGTTTCAGGGATATGAGATTCGGTTAACACAGCATGCATCACCAGGTTTTCATTGGACACTGTGCCTATTGCTTCCATGTTTATACTTGCAGAAAAAGTGCTACCATCAAAGCTGACATTACTAAAATCAATTGTTACTGATGTTGGTTGTGTCATCCTTTCATCAACATAAGGTGCATACCATGCCCAGGCACTTGAGTCAGGGGAACCTCCAACAAATTCCTCAATTCCATCGGCAATAACTGTTGGAAATCCAGGTATTCCGTAGTATGAAATCCGCTCCAGGCTTTCTATCGTTTCATAATTGTCTCCTTCATGCCAGGCAATTCCTGCCACAGGATACCCAAAGGCAATCAGATCTCGTATTCCCATTTGAGCTCCGGGGCAAAAGCCACACCATGTTCCTGTAAAGTCTTCCAGTATGACAAGGTTTCTTGAGATTCCGTCAACAACTGAACATTGGATAGAACTCGTATCATTTTCCGGATTGCCATCATTGGTTAAATGACTTTCAACAGTTACTGTAAACTCCCCGACATTTTCGGTTATCCATGGCTCGAAAACTACTTCAATATCATCCAGTAAAGGTGCGTTCGTAACTGTTTCAACAGAAGTGTAGATATCGGATGTTCCGTCATTAATGGTAAGTGAAACGTCAAAGGTTACAGGTACCGTGCTGTAATTGTTTACAACAGCTTTCGGTAATAATTCAATTCCAACCGGATTTTCAGGAGGTATACCACTGATATTGCCAGCAGCAACATCGTAATCAGCAGCCTGTAAAAGTGAAAGGTCATCAATATACCAATCCCAGATATTGTAGTTATTACCTTCAAAAGTAAATGCTAACTGGAGATTCTCAGATCCTACATCCTGATTTGTAAAAGAAACGATGGTGGTTTCAGGGCCAAGATCACCACTGATTGTTTCCGACCAGATGACATTCCATGTATTGCCGGCATCACTCGTTGACTGAACGCTTAACGTATAACCTCCTGCATAATCATGAACATATTGCTTGAAAGATAACAGCATAAAATTCAAGCCGCTAGAATTTAGCTCAGGTGTGATTAACCGGCTAACTCCCTCAAACTGAGGATCCCAGTTAAATTTAGCTTCAGGCAGGATTCCTCCCGCATAGTTTGTTTCACTTTTGCTCCAGTTATCAACTTCATCTCCTTCAACAGTCCAACCTTCCGGAGGAAAAACAGAACCACTAAATCCTTCTATGAAGCTGAATCCATCAATTGCTTCTACTTCTTTGCTGAAAGTATCATTATCAGTGTTCTCATCCCCCACCAAATAACAAGTGGCAGTGGCTGTATAAAAGCCAGCATTCACCGGCACCCAGGGATCAAAACTAATGGTAGTATCGGCCTGTGACAATAAACCGATTATAGTTGCAGTTGAATTATAAACTTCTTCTGAGCCCAGGTAAATACTCATTGTAACATCAAAGTCAGCATTTTCATATCCATAATTTTGAAAAGTGGCTTTAGGAATTTGTTCCGTACCAACTGAAAACGCGTCGGGTAAGTCTATACCCAATGCAGCAACATCATGCATTAGCATACTGCTCAATTCAATATTATCAATATTCCACCAGTTAATCTCATAGGAGTCTCCATCAAAAGTAAATGCAATCTGAAACGATTCAGATCCTACATCATCATTATTAATGGCAATTTCATTCACTTCAGGGCCAAATGATTCATCTGCAACCAAGAACCAAACTTCATTCCAGGTCACACCATCGCTAGAGGTCTCTACCCTTAGGGTTTCAGCTCCGGAGCTGGAATAGTTACTAAAATAGTGGTTATAAACAAGCATCAGGTTCTCATTCCCGGAGGTATTAATAGGCGGTGTAACTAATTTCGAATTTCCTACAAAAGCAGGGGCAAAATTCATATAAACTTCAGGGGCATCACCTCCGGCAAGGTTATTTTCTAAGGTAGTCCAGTTTTCTTCACCAAAGCCCACCACTGACCAATCATCAGGCAATACTCCTAAAAATCCGGTAAAATCCTGTGAGAATAAAACCTCTTTTGATGGATTCTTATAACCATTCATGTTTATTTTCGCATTAATAATATCGGGCATCACACGGCGGTTCTCATTTTGTTGTACCGAAATGTCTGATAGCTTTTTATCAGAAAAACTTGTCAGGTGTTGGGCCAAAACATCAGTGATTACCAGTTGCATTAAAAATGTTATGCTAAGCAGTAGAGTGGTTAGTAGATTGCCAAAATTTTTCATAGGAATTGTTTTATTGATTACTAATTTATTGAGATAATTAAACCGGGTCAAAAGTAGGACCACATGCTATTAGCACCAAAAACAATAGAGATACATTAGAGATACAATGCTGAAAAAATCCGGTTTTAAAATCTGGAAAGGAATGTTACAAGGTTAATGTCTTCATTGGTTAATTCTAAATTTTTCCTCAGACGGGTTCTGGCAATCCGAATGCTATTTACACTTTGGTGGGTGATGGAGGCGATGTCTTTCGTTGTCATGTTCAATCTCAAAAACGCACATAGTTTCTTTTCATTCGGTGTAAGGTTGGGATACCTTTCATTCAGGTTTTTATAGAATTCAGTGTGAACGTTCTCAAAACGAATTTCAAACTCCTTCCAGATATTATCCTTCAAACCTGTCTTTAGTTCATGAACGATTCCTGACAGCACCTGATTATTTTCCTGGGGCATTTTCTCACTTGCTTTTCCAAGTTTTTCCCCTATGGTAGCAATCAATTCATTCCTTTTTACCAGGTACATCACATTGGTGGCTAGTTCCTTATCCTTGATATCCAATTCCTGGTTTTTTATTAGTATCTGATCATCAAGGTGACGCTTTTTTAGTTTTAACCTGGCTAACCTGCTTTTTTGATTAATAAACAAAAGAATTATGATGATAATAATCATGATAAGGCCTCCTACCAGGAATATATACCTCAATACTGTCTGTTCATGAATTAATTCCTGCTCCAGCTGTTGTAAATGGAATTGGCGTTCCTTTTCCTTCTGGATGATATCAAACTTGTGCCGCAATTCCAACCTGGTTGTATGAGAAATTCTTTCGGTATTAAATACACTGTCTTCCATTTGTTTGAATAAGACATGATACTCAAACGCCCTGGAATAATTTTTCTTTTTAAGGTATATCATGTATAAAAGTTCTGATGAACCAGATATCAAAACAGGCGAACCTATCTCTGATGACAATATAAAAGATTGCTCCGAATACAATAGTGCACCTTCCAGGCTGTCGATTTCGAAAAACAGGTTCCCGATATCCAGCAAAGTAGATGAAATTAGGTATTTGTCGTTGAGTTCTTTCGCAATTGTCAATCCCTGAAAATAATACTCTTTTGATTTTTCAAGCTGGTCTAGGTTTTTATAGGATGCTCCAATATTTGAAAGGTTTATACTCAGAAATTGTTTATCACCCAGACGGCGGTTAATTTCAAGTGCTTTTAAATAATATGATATTGCTTTGTCATAATTTCGTTTCTCATCATAAATGGCCGCAACATTGTTGTATCCTGCAGCAATGCTGCTCTCATTTTCCAGTTGAAGGACAATTTTAAGGGCCCTGCTATAATACTCAAGGGCTTTATCAAAGTTTTTCTGATGGAAGTACAGATAACCAATGAGGTTTAATGTTATGCTTATCTGTCTGTTATCACTGCTATCAATCAGATTCAGGGATTCAAACACATGATCAGAAGCATTTTTGAAATCACCAATACTTACATAATTTACGGATAAGCCATTGTGCGCCCTGGACAACCAAATCCTATTCTCTGTTTTCTGAGCAATTTCAAATGCCTCTTCATACAAAACAAAAGATTGAGAATAATTGCCCTTATCGTGATAGAGTCTGCCAGAATATGTTAGGGCTGTAAATATTCCATTTAAATAATCAATTGACGTGGCCAGCTCATGTGCCTTTTCTGCGTAATATATTCCTTGTTCATAATCATGGAATCCATACTCATATGCCAGATCATTTAATCGATCTACTTTTATTGTATCTGATTCAGTATCAAACACCAACTGTCTTAGGCTATCGAGGTCGCCCTGACCGCATACACAAAAACTCCATGTAAGAAAAACGAATGAAATAAACTTTCTGAAGGCCATAATTCCTGGTATTCAGTGCAAATATAATTCAATAAGGAACAGTGGCATTTTTACGGAACAA
Organism: uncultured Bacteroidales bacterium; assembly: GCA_964421215.1. Taxonomy (GTDB): domain Bacteria; phylum Bacteroidota; class Bacteroidia; order Bacteroidales; family JAADJA01; genus JAADJA01. Next base: position 13,549 of record CAYQWA010000017.1, read on the forward strand.
GTGTGATTACCTGTAATCGCAAACCCGGAGTTTTCTGGTCATGGATTAAAATTTTCGATAAACTCCATCTAAAAATTTATTCGCCTCAGTTTCCTTAAACTGTGCCGTTTCACTGTCCCAGTGCAATTTTTTGTTTGGGAAACGTCCCGCAATTACGCCCAGTAAAATGGTTTCAGTAAGTCTGGCTGAGTATTCGAAAGGTGCGCTGCATTCACCTTTACCAAGGCAGGCTTCCACAAACTGATGATAATGTTTGTTCCCTTCTGATGCATAATCTCTCACCGGTTCTCCGAGTTTTTCCGGATTTTTTATAATCGAAAGATCAAGTTCTTTGTATTCGCCCTTTACTATATGCCTGGGTAATTCCATAAAATGAGGAAGCAGGAGCCTTCCCTTTTTTCCAATGAACATGGCTCCCTGTCCGGGTAGTTTTTCACCACCAGGCAATTGCAGGTCTTTATGGTCTTCCGGAGCACCTTCACCATCGTACCATACCCATTTGAGCTTCTTTGTTGTAAATTCCGTTCCAGGGAACGTATAAGTGACTTTGTTTTTTTCAGGGAATCCATAATCGTTTGGTGGCCTGCAACTGTTTATTATGGTTTTCGGTACATCAAGTTTTAATGCATTGTATGGTGTATCAAAAATATGAACGCCCATATCACCAAGTGTTCCACAACCATAATCCACTATTTTTCTCCAGTTTCCCGGATGGTAATACTTTTCTTTATAGGATCTTTTTTTGGCGGTGCCCAACCATAGGTTCCAATCAAGGTGATCGGGTACAGGATCAGATCCTTCCGGTTCAGGGCCATCAAACCCCCAGTTTTTAGGCGACCAGGCCCTTACCGTATGTACTTTCCCAATGATTCCTGACTGGACCAAAAGTGTTCCCAGGATATAATCATAAAAGGAATGCACCTGAATTCCCATTTGAGTTACAATGTTCTTTTCTTTTGCCAGTTTTCGCATTGCCCGTGCTTCAGCAACGTGATGGGTAAGTGGTTTCTGGCAATAGACTGCTTTCCCAGCTTCCATGGCCATGATAGAAACGGGAGCATGGGTATGATCAGGTGTTGAAACAATTACTGCATCAATGTCGTTTTTCATTTCTTTGAAAAGAATCCTGTAATCATTATAAGCTCTTACTTTCGGGAATAATTTTTTAGCAGCATCCAAAGCATTTGAATCCACATCACATAATGCCACAACCTCAACTGATTCATGTGAAGAAATTGAATTCAGATCGGCAGCACCCATCCCACCAACACCAATATGAGCGGTTCTTAGTTTTTTATCCTTACCCAGTGCCCAAACTGATGAAGGTAATAATGACACCGATACCAAAGCTGTAGTGCTTTTCATAAATTGTCTTCTTTTCATTGTTGTTATTTCTAATTCCTGATTATTTTAAATAGAGATTCAAATGCCATTACTATAAGGCCGAATTTTCTGCCAGCTTGCTAATTTAGTAATAAAACGTTTTAACAGTTGGAAATTCTTCTGCCAGATTTTATTGAATCATTTCATTCAAATTTCACAAGCATGATGAGTTTTTGATGTATTCGGAACAATGGTGTGATATGTTAAAGATGTAGTAAAAAATTTGATCAAACCTTGTCCATAAGTTAATTTTGAAAGAGAATATTTTGGCACCTTTATTATCAGTATTTGCCTTGAATATTCCCATCGAAAACAAATAAATTCATTATACAAAATTTAATTATCATGAAACAAAGATTACTTGGATTTATAATGCTGTTCGCATCACTTGTATCTTTCTCCCAGATAGAAGGAACATGGAAAGTGGCACCGCAGGCAGGAGCTATGGGTGTTGGTCCGACTCAGGGTAATATGAGTTGGTGGGCTAACAGTATTGGTGATGTAACCACACGTGCCTGCTTTTTTGACGACACCTTCGTTTTTAATAATGACAATAGTTTTAATAATGTTATGGGCGATGAAACCTGGCTGGAAGGATGGCAAGGTGTAACACCCGATCAATGTGGCACTCCGATTTATCCTCATAATGGGGCAAATCCTGCAACATGGTCATATAATGCAGGTGCCGGAACTTTAACCCTGGATGGGACTGGTGCTCATTTAGCCATTCCAAAAGCAGTAAATGGGTTTGAGTTGACTGATCCCTCTCAGGCTCCCCCTTCAATTACTTATATTGTTTTTTATATCGATGATAATAATATGACCGTAGATATAGAATTTGCTACCGGGTGGTGGCGTTTTATTTTAGTTAAAGAATTGTCAGCAGGTTCTGATGCTACATTAAGCGACTTGCAGGTGGATGGGACTACTGTACCGGGCTTTTCACCGTTTATACAGGATTATATCTATGGCCTTCCAGCTGGCACTACTGACGTTCCACAAATTACCTCTGCCGTTCCTACTGATCCGGATGTAACGGATATAGTAATTACACAAGCGTCTGGTATCCCAGGGGATGCAACAGTAGAAGTTACATCAGCGAATGGGTCCAATACCCTGACATATACTGTATCTTATCAAATCACATACCCACTCACTCTTCCAGTGACATTTGATGATAGTAATGTAAATTATGGGATAGGCGATTGGGGCGGAAACGTTTCTTCTATTGTTGTTGACCCCACAGATCCTTTAAATATGGTTGTAGAAACAATGGATGCTGACTATGAATGGTCTGGAACTTTCATTGGTGGTCCAAACGATACTGGCTTGGATGATCCAATTCCATTTGTTACAGGGTTTACTTCAATGAGCATGCGAGTATGGTCACCTGAAGCGGGTGTACCCATAATTTTTAAAGTAGAGAATGGTACCAACACAAGCATTGCTGCGGAAGTGACTGTAAACACTACCATGGCTGCAACCTGGGAAACAATGGTTTTTGATTTAAGTGAACAGCTTAATCTTGCAGAGGAGTATCATAAAATTGTTTTGCTCTTTAATGCAGGTATTAATGAACCTGGTGATACATATTACTGGGATGATATAACTTTTGACGGTCCCGTAGGAATTAAAAAAAGATATTTTCAAGAAATTACACCGGTACAAAACCCTGTTAGTGAGGTTTTATCCTTTAATACAACGGAAGAAATTGAGTCTGCATTTATTTATAGTTTATCAGGACAGATGATAATTCTGGAAAAAATCAGTAAAAACAGTTTTGATGTATCGAACCTGAGTAAAGGTATTTATACACTTGTCGCGATTGACAATAATGGTAATAGTTTGGTTAGTAAAATAGTGAAGCAGTAAATTTAGAGTGAATTATTGTTTTTGGGGCTGCCTGCGTTGGGCAGCCCTTTTTATTTTAGACAGGAGTTAAATCACAATTCTATAAAAATGAATTATGAGATAATTTATAAAAGGAGAACGATACATGTTAAACTATAAGAATATTTGCAGAGGAATGCTGGGCGCCGCTAGGCAATTAATGTGGGTAGAATTTAAAAATATCCGGAATTTATTCCGTCCCGTATGGGACGGCACATTTTCAATGGTTTATTAGCTACCCAAATGTAATCCCTAACGGGATTAATCGAATCAAGCTCCCCTAATTAAAATTTATCGGCTTATTTCACCAGAAGTTTACGTGTAAAAACAAAATTATCTTCTTTAATGGATATTAAATAAAGTCCCTTCTCTAATTCAAGGTTATCAACAGCGATAATATTCTCCACATTTTTATACATACGACTCACAACCCGTCGACCTTCAATGGTACAAATGCTAACTTCAATATTTGATGTATAACTGGACATATTAATATTAAGTTTTTTACCGGTTAATGGATTTGGGTAGATAATGAATCCATTATCCCTCATAGGATCTGTTATTGACATATATTCCAGAGAATCGGTAGAAAGGCCAAACCAGTTAAGATTAAAATCCTTAGCCTGGGATAGAATGGTTATTCGTTGAACACCTGCATTTAAATTAAATCCGTCCGAGATAACGGTTACCCAATTTTGCCATGCACCCGTGACAGGGGTTTCAACGGTTGTTAAAACATTTTCGTTTTCATCAATCAATTGAAATTGTCCCGTTAAGGATTGTGCAGCTGTCCTGGTGGCAAGGAAATATTTTCCTTCACTCTCCACATCAATACTGTATTCCAGCCAATCACCTTCATCGATGTAGGCCATATTCAAACCACCTCCGATATCGGTGCAGGTTTCCGTTTCCATTCCTTCCATGTAAAGAAAGTTTTCTGCTTCAAACCTATCAGGAATAGAAATACTTTCAATATCCCCGGTAGTGACTACAACACTGGACATCTCAGAAATATTACCTCCAAAATCCTTCGCTTGTACACCAAATGTATATTCTGTTAATGCTTCCAATTGAACTACCGTGCAGTTCGTTCCCGTCACAGAGTCAACAATTTCATCGTTTTTGAACACGTAATACTTTTCAACATAATTGTTATCGGTAGAGGCTGTCCAGGATAAATCCACACTTACACTTTCCACCTCTGCCTGCAAATTTGAAGGAGCTGATGGTGGTATTGTGTCTCCGGCACCAAGATCAAAATCATAAATACGAACATAGTCGATATACATATGCTGCGGCCAAACACCATTGTGGTTAATATTGCCACCCAGACCACCACCAACAGCAATATTGAGCATAAGATGATGTTCTATATCAAAGGGCCATTCCTCATAGGTATTGTACTCGTTTTCGAAGGTAAACACCAATTGATCGTCGTAGTACCAGTCCATATGGTCAGGGTACCATTCTAAGGTATAGGTATGAAATGTGTTTACTACATCGGGTAACCAAACGCCCCCACTTTTTTGCGTGCCGGCAATATGATTGTATGATGCTGTATGAATGCTTCCAAAAACATACCCTAAATTATTGCCGGTATGTTCCATAATATCAATTTCACCACAGTCGGGCCAGCCTCCGTAGCTCCACTCAGTTGGTAAAGTCCAGATGGCGGGCCAGGTTCCTCCGGTACTTGGCAATTTCGCTTTAACTTCTATCCTACCGTATACAAAATCACCTTTGTTTGCATTGTTCATACGTGATGATGTATAATTATTACTACCAATGGTTTCCTGACGTGCCTCAATAATCAGCATTCCATTCGACACACTTGAGTTTGCACCATTTGTATAATATTGTGCTTCACCGTTCCCCCAGCCATGGCCACCTGTTTCAAAATTCCATTTGGTCAGGTCAACTTCATTGCCATCGAATTCATCCGACCATACTAAATCCCAGTAAATAGCTAAAGTAGCAATTGTGATTTCTGCCGGGCCTGACTGATTTCCTGCCAGGTCGCAAGCGTAAATTGTCAGGTTAAATGTAGTTTCCGGTGGAAGCTTTGATAAACTAAAACTTGTATCAAGTGAAAATCCAAAGAATACATTTTCGTTAAATATTTTATATCCTGTAACTACCGTGGATGGATCAAAGCATGCTGACCAGCTTAATGAAATTGTATGAATATCGGATGTACTTTCAACAATAACAGGATCTGATGGCAAATCGGTATCCACCGGGTCAACTAATTTCAGCTCAAACCAGTTTAAATTAAATCCTCCGCTTGTTGCAAGAAGTCTGATTGTTTGACTTCCTTCTTCTAAAGTAAAATCTGTACTTTCGATTGTAACCCAGTTCTGCCAACCCCCTGTTGAGCTTATATTCAAGCTGGCTAATACATTTTGATCCAACAGTATATTCAATCCACCTCCGCCATTTAAACTTGCGGTCCGCAGGCTCATGACATAATCACCATCCATAGGAATATCCAATTCATATTCCATCCAGTCGTTGTTATCAATCCACCCTACATTAATACCTCCGCCATCATCGGTGGTTGCCTCAGTTTGCACCCCTTGCATGCTGGAAAAGTCTTCCGCCTGGATAAAGATCTGAGCGGTTAGTTGTGTATCAGTTTGGCATACGAAAAACAATAAAACCATCACAAGCAGGTAAGACTGGTTTCTTATTAATTTTTGATTTATACTCATCGTAATAATTTTACTAGTTCTTTAATAGAATAAAATAATTTCTACAATATTTACCGGAGTTCATACACCCTTATATAATCAATGATCATTTTTTGGGAGTTTATATTTTCATCTATTCCATGATAACCAGCCCAGCCACCTCCCATTGCAAGGTTTAGGATGATGTTTTGAGGTTTTGTAAAAGGCCATGATAAATCTGTACTTGTATCATTATAAGTTAGATAATGCCTGCCATCTACATATGAATTAATCTCATGAGGTAGCCATTCAATTGTATAGGTATGATATTCCTTATTCATATTGGCAACATCTATAACTCCGGTTGGCTGATTTCCCAGTTTGAAATAGTAAGCTCCGCTATGGGCCGAGGCATGGGCAATCCCATTACCGGTATCATCATCCATTTCATAGCCTACACTTTCCAGGATATCTATTTCACCGCAATAGGGCCATGAAAGTTCATCAATGTAATCGTCACCGAGGGTCCAGCCTGCAGCCCAATTTCCCCTTTGTGAAGGTACTTTGGCACGGAACTCAATCTTACCATACAGGAAACTCACTTTACCACGGGTAGTGAGCCGGGCTGAAGTCCATTCCTGTCCCATATCATTTTTTCTGGCCTCAATGATCAGGTTGCCGTTTTCGATGCGGGCATTTTCAGGTCTCCCTTGTGTATAGTATTGATGTTCTCCATTTCCCCATCCCCAGTTACCAATATCGTACGTCCATTTCGTGGTGTCGACACCTGAGGATTCAAATTCATCAGACCAGACAAGCTCCCATTGGGAACCATCTGTTTTTTGAGTTAATGATTGAGGTGTAATTTGGTGCTCTTTCAGAAGTGAAAACTTTATCCAGTCAATGTTTGATTTTTTATCGAAGTGCAATTTCATTTTATGAACACCTGTGTCTAAAGGGCTACCGTCCTTGCTACCTGTCATAAATGATGAAGGCTCTGAAAAAGTAATATCTCCGGTTATGTTATAGGTTCTGTCATCTTTATTGTCATGGTAATCCTCGATCCAGCATGTAACCACCTCTTCGGATTCTCCTGATAAATGTACCTGTGATTTGTATCTACCGGCAACCGGAACGTTTACTTCGAAAATGATCCACCCGGCAGACATTGTTTTCACATAAGCAAAGGTTGGATCTGCTGTTACTATTTCATATTCAACATTTGATTGTTTGCAGCTTTCAGCTTCTACCTTCACCTCCACCGGTTTGGATGTTCCATTGGATATTGAATTGTCCATGGGTTTTACATTGGTGTCGCATGAATAGAAAATGAATTGGCCTAAAAACAAAGTGGCAATTATTAGATGGGGAGTTATTTTTCTCATCGATGTAATTGATGTTATTTTTAAAAGCAGGTTATTGATCAACTATTGATTTTTTATTTAATTAACTACCTCTCAGCAGAGCTAAGAAGTATAAATCAGCGAATTGTTTTAAATCCCAGCATGCTGCTGTGAATAATATCCGGAGATCCCGATCCGCCGGCTGGCGGATCGGGATCAGTTCGACTAAATGTTTTTAATGCGTCTTCGACTTTTAAAATCATAATCTCACTGATTTAATATCGTATGACTTTATAATTGAATGTTTTATTATCAGTAAATACTTCTAATAAATAAATGCCTCCGGGAATACCTGAAATATCCATTTCTATTCGCCCATTTTTCAGGGGATAAATACCAGAAAATATTTGTTTTCCCGTAATGGAATACAGATTAATAGGAAATGACTTTTTTTCAACAGTCTCAAAATCGATAAATAACTTATTATCGTAGACAGGATTAGGATAAATGTTGAATCCGGATTTTATTCCATTGGATTCATCTTCAATACCATCGACGATTACAAACTCAAACCAGTTCATATTAAATTCTCCGGCGATAACACGCATTCTCAATGTATAGGCTCCCTGAGGTATTGACACATAAGCTGCCTCTGTTTCCCAGTTTTGCCAGCCACCAGTAACTGGAGTTTCAACAATACAAAGCTCGGTTTCAACCTGCTCTTCATCTATCAGGTAAAAACCAAAACTGCCTGTGGCATTTTGAGCTGCTAATCTTATATTTATCCTGTAAATATTTTCATCTGTGCCGAAAATCAGGTAATCAGCATAATCACCGGGATTTGTATACCCGATATTATGGCCTCCTCCAAGATCGGTGGTCTCCTCAATTCCAAGGCCAATCATGTAGATAAAATCTTCAGCCTGGATCTTCTGAGGTAAAATGGCCCGTTCGGGGAGTGTATTTCTAATTTCCAAATCTGTGAAAGCCTCCAGCGTTTTACCTGATTGGGAAGTTATGACTGAGCCGTCATAGCTAACCAGTATATCATCTGTATGTACCAGATAATCTTCAAAATTCAGTAGTATGGTTCTCTCCTTTAAGCTATCAAAACTTACAGAAGCAATAGTTCTTACTTCTCCATTAACTGTTACGGTAAAATTATCTAAGGATCCATTAATTGACTCCTGCAAGATGGGCTGATTCACAGCAACTTCAATAGATTTTTCATTTTCACCGGTATGTCCGTTAACAGCCATTACATTAATTTCTTCAATGCTCCCGGATTCTGTAAATTCGATGCTGCTAATATTAAATGGCGTAGAACCATCAATCCATAATGTAATAACATGTTCACCTTCGGTGAGTACAACATCTTCGATTTCCAGGTCTGCAAATTCAAACCAGCTACCTGATCCGGTTACCGATTGAGTGGCGGTTATGTCTTCACCATCAAATGCAAGGTGAAGTTTTCCACCGGTTTGTTCGGATGCGATCCTGGCTCTAGCTGTGTAAGCTGCAGATGCTGAAATCTCAACAGTATAGTTTGTCCATTCGCCTTCATTTACATATCCTATGTGGAAACCATTACTGTTTATATCATCATCATTGGGTTCAACATCCACACCATCGTTGCGGTAATGCCAGCCTGAGTTCCAGGCGGTGAATTCTCCAGTAGATAAAGAATAACTTGCATTATCAACATCATAATAGGAATGGTTCAATTTACCCAAATCAAAATCGGACATATGCACTATACCGGGGATGGTATGGTATGAATAAGGAATTGTTTCATCAGTTGCTACCTGCCTTACCTGGGCATCATGAACATCTTTCCGGTACAAACAGTTCGCGCTGTTGGTATTAATTGCGAGCTCCATCATGGCATCATATGCTTCGGTTACTGTTGGTTGTGGGCCCTGTCCTCTCCAGTAATCCAGAACTGCTTTATATCCGTCGGTGAACAATATGGAATACTGACCAACAATTGTTTCTATCCTTTTCATTGGCCAGAAGGACCAACCGATCTCATTTTCTTCCAGAATTGCAATGGCATCATGAAACCAAACATTTGAGTTCTCACCGCCCTCACCCATCCATAAAGGAACATTGTATTGTTCGGGGATTGTCAACACCCAGTCAACAGATCCCTGGTCATTGTAATTCCAGTATTTATGGAAACTATACACCATGTTATCATCCCAGGGTGGGGTTAAACCCGTAAAATCATTTGCAAACCAGTTACCTTCGATAATAATCATATGACTTGTATCAACAACCCTTATGGCTTCTGTGATCTCCTCATACAGTTCTCTCAACATGGTATTGCCGGGAAGATTCCAGTTTACTTCATTAAGTAGATCATAGCCACCCATCCATGGTTCATCGGCGTATCTTTCGGCAAGTTTAGTCCATAAAGCCACCGTCTTGTCCCTGTTTTCCTGGCTTTCCCACAGAGATGGTTTACTTGGATCATAATCACAAATTGCTGCATTGTACCCCTGTCCTCCGGGTGCAGCGTGAAGGTCAAGGATCAGATAGATGTTGTTGGACTCGCACCATAGCAATAAGCTGTCTACCATATTAAATCCTTTGTCCAGCCAAGTATTTTCACCTGGTACGGGTTCTTCTTCAATAGGAAGTGTAAACAGGTTGTAGTGCATTGGTAAACGACAACTGTTATAGCCCCAGCTTGCCAGTGAATCGATGTCGGCCTTTGTTACATGGTTATCCAGCCAGGCATCAAAAAACTCGTTTGTGTTATCTTCTCCCATCAGGTCGATCAGTCGGTCTCTGAATTCATGCTGGGTATCGGCCACGTCACTGGAATGCATCATATATCCTTCTAAGACCATCCATCCTCCGAAACCCATACCACGAAGGATTACCTGCTCACCGTACTGATCCACAATTTTTGTTCCTTCTGTTACAAGTCCCTGGCTCCAACCAGAAAAAGTGGCGAGCATTATAATTGATAGAAGTAAATACCTTTTCATAGCTTGAAATTTGCTAATATTTTTGTTTTTCATCTAATGGTTTTGTCATGATTTTTTGATTAGTTTTTCAATCAAACTAATAATATGCTGACAATGGATACTATACAGAAAGCAAGAATAATCTTCACACTTTTTATCTTATTGTTCTACAAAATGGAAGTCGATTTTTAAAAGTCAGTAATAACAAACAACGACTAATCAGGAGCAGTAAAAGAAGGTTGTCTCAGAATACCATTCCAGTAACTATCGGGACAATCATTCAATATTAAACTCCTTCCGAGACAACCTCACAACTAACATTTACTAATTAACTTTAACCATTTTTACGTTATCGATAGTAATTCCATCATCACCGAAAGTAATACCACCTGATCTGATGACAACATATAAATTACCTGCATCAAGAGTTATACTACCATCGGTTCCCTGACACGATACAGCAGCCATAGGTCCTGAATAATTATTGTTTGTATCACCACATTCCCAACTATTAAAGGATAGAACTTTAGTGGCTCCATCATCTTCATTATAATCGTCTTCTGCTATAGGTTCGTCGGTACCAACCCAAACTTCAAACCACACTTCATCAATCCCATTGGTTGTAATATCCAGGTCGAATTGGTAGGTTCCTGCAGTAACTGTAATCGGTTGGTGTATCCCGACATGAGGTTCTGTCCCCCATGCACCTTGAACACCTGCATTAAAAACTGCAACACCATTGGCAATTGTAAGTATCCCGGTATTGTTCGGATTATACTGAAGAATTGTCCAAACTGATTCGTCATCAAATTCTCCATTCTCAATGAGGTTTTCAGCAGTTGGATTGATAACAGTTACATCCTTTGAATGGTCTGCTGTCCCACCATCTCCGGTAACTGTTAATGTTACCGTAAAGGTGCCACCATCGGTATAGGTATAGGTCGGATCTTTTTCTGTTGAAGTTCCGGTTCCATCACCAAAATCCCATGCATAAGTTGTGGCATGTTGTGAGAAGTTCGAAAAAGTTACCTCCAGTGGATTAACATCGCTTACTTCAAACTGGAAGGTAGCAATAGGTGTCTGTGTTTCAGGTTCTTCTTCTTCATCATCTTTTTTACATCCTGTGAAGATCACCAGGGATACAGCAACGAGCATCACCAAAAATGAACTTACGAATTTGAATTTTTTTTCCATTTGTTAAATTTTTTGATGTGAGTAAATATTTGTTTTTTGATGTATAAATTTATTTCCAATTGATTAAAGAGAGCCTCCGTATTCACTATTTTGCTTCAATTTTGTGTTTTCCAGTTCAAGCAACGGAATAGGTAAAACCTCATGTTTGCCTTCTACAAAGCCTTTAAATGACAGTTCTTCCGGTGCATCACCCCACCTCACCAGGTCAAACCAGCGATGGCCTTCACCAACAAGCTCCATTCTTCTTTCATGCTTTATGGCTTCCAGGGAAACAGTTACCGAAGGCAATCCAACTCTGTTACGGACAGCATCCAATAACTCCTGTGCCCTGCCCAGGTTCGTACCGGACATAACCAGGGCTTCTGCTTCCAGAAGATAGGTGTCAGCCAGGCGAATGTCATACATGTTCTGATCAAAGTTACCTTCAATATTGCCTCCTTCGTTAATATCTGATTTGAGAGGAAGAAATTTTTCCAGGAAGAATCCTGTATTCAGGTATCCTTTTTCATAAGTTATAAATCCCGAATCTTCAAGCGCTTGTATATTAGAAATTGTAGAATTATACCTTGGATCACCATCCATTAGATTCTCTAATTCAGGTGTTATTACAAAGAAACTCCATCCTGAATTATAATCCGGCGCATTAACTGTATCTATGCGATAATAATTTCTTGGGCCAGCCATGATATTGACCCAGTTGCCTTCAGCACAGGCAATACACCCCCAGTTACCCCAGTTTGCTTCACCAGTGTGATTAATTGCAAAAATAGATTCGGAATGATGCTTGTTATCAAAATCCCACAGATCATCAAAATTGGGCAAAAGGCTATAACCAAACTGGCTTGTACCACCCGGTTCACCATTCACTTCTTCGAACTGCTGTGCAGCCAGATCGTATTGTTCCAATTGCAGATAAACTTTCCCTAACAGTGCTTTAGCAGCCCCTTTAGTTGCTCTTCCTCCATCGTTTACCACATCCACTGTTACCGGAAGTATTTCCTGGGCAAAGATCAGGTCCTGAACAATAAGATCATACACATCAGATGGATTTGCCTGAAGCACGTCATAGATTTCTGCTGCTGACAACGGTTCTTCAAATAAAGGTATGTTTTCGAACCATCTTACGAGATCAAAGTAAAAATAGGCTCTTAAAAATCTGGTTTCTGCCAAATACCTTGTTTTAAGGTTTTCATCCATTTCAATGTCAGGCAATTTGGTAATTAGCACATTCGCCCTGAAAACACCGCTAAATCCTCTACCCCAGAGTTCTCCCTGCGGGCCTGTGGCAGGATCTAGTGTATAGTTGGACCAAACCTGAAGGTTATTCACATCAGTTGAACTAGCACCTCCTGCATAGTGGTCATCACTGGCCGAAAGGTTGGCCGTGAATTTGTTTATATACCCACCGGAAGTACCACCGATTTGGTCATATACAGCTGTTAATGCTTCAAATGCATCATCAGCATTTTGATAAAAATTCTCTTCGAGCTTTGTCCCTTTTGGAGGAACTTCAAGAAAATCTTTGCCACAGCTGGCTAAAAAGAATGCAATGACAACTATTAATAAATATTTAGTATTTTTTGTATTCATGATATATAGTGTTTTAACATTCATACTCGTTTAAATTCCAAGGTTTACACCAAATAAAATTGATCTTGCTTGTGGATAGATTCCCCTGTCAATACTCATGGTACCTCCACCAATTTCAGGATCATAGCCTGAATATTTAGTGATGGTAAACAGGTTTTCAGCAGTAACGAAGACCCTGAGTTTTTCCATGTTGACTTTCTCAAGGACGGATTCCGGCAAATTATACCCCAGCTGAATTATCTTAATCCTGAAGTAATTCCCTTTTTCCAGGTAAAACTCCGAGGGATAAGAGAAATTATGGTTTGGATCACCATTTATAATGCGTGGGTATTCATCTGTAGATCCTTCTGTTGTCCACCTGTCAAGCGCTTCAGCAGGGTAATTTGCATTGGATATATCCAATCGTCTTAAGCCTTGAAAAATCATATTCCCTGCCGCACCCTGGCCAAAAATCAATAGATCAAAGTTTTTATAACCGGTATTAATTGTGAGCCCGTATGTCCAACTCGGTGTAGGATTTCCGATGAAAGTACGGTCATCTTCAGTGATCTCACCATCACCGTTCAGATCATCCCATATTATATCACCTGGTTGAGCGTTTGGCTGGATAAGGTCTCCGGCCGCATCTACATGTGAGAAAACATCTGCCTCGTTTTGGAAAATGCCCAGCATCCTGAATCCATAAAAAGAGTTTATGGGTTGGCCAACTGCTGTCCTTGTTATGGGGTATGAACTGGCCTGGAAATAATTACCACCCGACAGGAACTCAACCCCATTACCCAGGTAAGTTATTTCGTTGGTTAAATAGGTGACGTTTCCAGCTGCTCTGAAATCAATTTCATTAAATGACCTGTCATAGCCAAGCTCAATTTCTATTCCTGAGTTTTCCATAGATCCTACATTGGCAGCAGGATTACTAATTGCACCAACATAACCAGGTATACTGGGGTACATCAATATATCATCCGTCATTTTTTTGAACCAGTCAAAAGAAAAGAAAACGTATTTTATCAGCTTGGTTTCAAGTCCAAAATTGATTTGAGTGGTCTCTTCCCACCTTAAATCAGGGTTGGAAGGAGCATTGGGGCTAACGCCGTTATAATAGAACCCTTCTGTTCCAAAAGGATAATTTCTTCCTCCACCTACAGTCGACAGGTAAGCGTGGTTCGATATGTTATCATTTCCAACCACCCCGTAACCACCTCTTACCTTCAGGAAATTAACAATTTCATTTCTTGGCCAGAAGTTTTCTTCCGATGCTATCCATCCGATAGAACCTGACGGGAAAAATCCATATTTATTGTTCTCTCCAAATCTTGAGGAACCATCCCTTCGTGCAATGGCTGTTAACAAATACTTTCCTCCAAAATTGTAGTTGATCCTGGCAAATAAAGAACTCATGGTGTGATAAACAGATTCCCCGCCACCGGCTGTAATTTGATCAGTAGGTACATCAAAATTAAGCGAAGCATCATCAAAATTATCAACTGGTATATCCCATTTTGTAACATTGATACCGGTATTGTAACTGTCCTTGTATGCACCCTGACCCAGTAACACTTCGAAACTGTGTTCAGAGATTTTTTTCGAATAGGATAAGGTATTTTCAAGGTTGTAATCAAACCTGTTGTTCATGCCCCGACTAAATGAATTTGTTGAAATTATTGAGGATGAATTCAGGTATGAAACCGGGGTAAATGATTCGTATCCCCAAAAAGCCAGTTTAGATCCTAAAGTTGTTCTGAACTTTAAACCTTCCAATAGTTGTATTCCTACATAAACATTCCCAATAAAGTCATCACTCCAGTTATAATTCCCCAGCCGGGTTTGAATATATGCCATGGGATTTGCCATTTCCTGACCTACATATTGGGAAATCGCATATGGATTTCCGTTCTCATCCCTTACGATCCCATCATTGTTTGAGTAAGGTGGGGCGTTAGCATCTTCAGGATTTGTAACAACAAGCGGAGTAACCGGGTCAAGATTTATTGCAGAACTTAATGGTCCGCCGTACTCACTGTTTGTATTCCCGATTCCAATAGACTTCTGATGTGCATAGCCAAAATTCTGGCCAATGGTTAGCCAATCATTTATTTTATGTTCAGAATTTAGTCTGAATGAAATCCTTTCATAATTAGAAATATCAGTAGCAACAATTCCTTCCTGGTCCCAATAACCAAATGAAGCGTAATAAGTTGACACCTTATTTCCACCGGAAATGCTTAGTTCATGATTTTGTCTTTTCGCTGATTCATTAAAGATCAAATCCTGCCAATCGGTTCCTTCACCCAGTGCATTGGGATTCTCAAAAATAGCATCCTGGTAAAATTCATTTTGAAGGGTTGCATACTCACTTGCATTTGTTAGTTCAAGTTTTTTTGCTGGTCCTGAAATCCCATACTGTCCATTATAATCAACCTTCATTTTACCTGCACTACCTTTTTTTGTAGTGATCAACACTACCCCGGCTGCTGCACGAGTTCCATAAATGGCTTGCGAAGCAGCATCTTTGAGCACCTCTACTGACTCAATATCTGATTGGTTCAGGTAATTCATTCCACCATAATCCACAACAACACCATCAACAACCCATAAGGGATCATTGCTTCCATCCTGCAATGAAGTTGTTCCCCGTACCCGAATGGTAGCATTGGATCCTGGCTGTCCTGAGTTTGACATAACTGTAACACCAGTGGTTCTACCCTGAAGAGATTCATCAATGTTGCGTATAGGGATTGATTTAAGGTCCTCACCTTTAATACTGCTAATAGATCCGGTTACTACACTTCTCTTCTGGCTTCCATAGCCAACCACTACTATCTCTTCCAAAAGACTTACATCTTCTTTTAAGGCAACCTGAATGTAAACTGCATCCTCCACAATAACCTCCTCCTGAAGATATCCGATAAACGATACTTGCAGAACATCACCCTTTTTAGCAGAAATTGTAAAATTGCCCTCTAAATCAGTTTGGGTACCTACTGTTGTACCTTTTACGATTATATTCGCACCCGGTAACCCATCACCAGTCACATATTCTGTTACTTTTCCTGATAAAGAAACTTGCGACATCACCGTTGTGACAAACAAAATCAAAGCAACAGAAAGCAATAATTTTATTCCATTCTGTTTTAAAAATTTTAATGAATCCATATATTTGTTTTTTTATAAATAAGCTTAATGACGTTCCGGTTACAGTTTCTGATTGTATCCCATATGATTGTAGAATATCTCATTACATTACTACACAAAAGAAATACAAGAAATACAATAAAGCATCATAATACAACACATCAAAAACTCATCATGCAAAATTTTTGCACACATCAAAAACTCAATTGAATAATAATTTATTCTTATATTGCAAGTGGTTTCAAAATATTCGAATTCAGATTATGAAAGTTCACAACTCACCAGTATTGTTTTTTATACTAGCATTCTTAATGAATTTCATAGGTCTGACTAATGGAATAAACCAAAACGATGGCTCATCAGTACTTAGAGATATTCCTCTAAGAAATCATTTCACCTCATCAGATTATAATGGAGGTATTCAAAGCTGGTGTTTCGATCAGGATAGCTCGGGAATACTTTACATAGCAAACAATTATGGTCTTCTAGAATTTGATGGTAACAGATGGACTTTATTCGATGTACCATTTTGTACAAAGGTCAGGGCTGTAAAAGTTGACAACAAAAACAGGATATTTGTCGGTGGTCAGGGTCAGATTGGTTATTTCACCATGAGTGATAAGGGTCTTGTTTTTTCATCACTCCTGGAAAAATTACCTGCAGACATGCGAAATATAGCGGAGACCTGGAAGATCCTGGAGCAGGATGGTAAAGTTTATTTTAACACGGAAAGTCAGTTGTTTGTCCTGGATGGAGAAAGTTTAAAGGTTCTGTCTTTACCTGGATACTTAAGGCAAATTTCCAGTACCGGTAATAGATTTTTAGCCCAGTTTGCTAATATGGGTTTATTTGAACTTGTGAATGAAAATTTTATCTCAATTCCAGAAACAGCAAATCTTCCTGATCTAATTTCAATACTGCCTCATGCAGGTGATTATTATTATTTCAGTTATTTGGGTGATGTTTTCAAACATGATGATTCAGGAGTACATCCGGTAGAATTTCCATTTACCTTAGGAACCATAAATGATGTTATCAAATTAAGGTCAGGTGATTATGCCATTGGAACTCAAAATAATGGTTTATATCTCTTAAACTCTGATTTATCATTTAAACTTCATTTAACAAAAAATGAAGGTCTTTCTGACAGAACAATAAAATCCCTTTACGAAGACCATTTTAATAATTTGTGGGTAGCTCTGAATAATGGAATTGATTACCTGCAATTGAGCCTTCCATTTTCCCTGATCAACGAAGAGGTAGGGTTGGAAGGTACTGGGTATGCAGCATGCATGCATGATGGGAAGGTTTATTTAGGAACCAATAATGGATTGTTCGTGCAGAAAAAAACGGGAAGTGGTTCCTTTAATAGTCAATATGAAATAGTACAAGGAAGTGAGGGTCAGACTTACAATTTTTCATCAGTTGAAGGTGACCTTATCTTAAACCATGATAAGGGTGCCTTTCTTATTGAGGATTTTGACCTTACGCAGTTTCATGATATGGGAAGCTGGAAATTTGTTGAAACACCTTTACCAGGACTAATTTTTGGAGGGGACTACCAGGGAATGGCATTTTTCAGGAAAATTAATGGTAAATGGACGAAAGTCAGGGGAATTGATGGTTTCGTTGAATCTTCGAGGATGATTGAGTTTGAAAACGATTCCATCTTATGGATGACCCATGGTTCAAAGGGAGCATATCGCCTCATATTTGATAAGGATATGAATCTAAAAGGTAATATTGAGCATTTCGGAAAAGAGGAAGGTTTCCCTTCAAATCTAAATATTAATGTTTATCCATTGATAGAGAAGTTAGTCTTTACAGCAGAAAGTGGCATCTATAATTACAACCATGCCTCTAATTCCTTCATTACCAATTCATTCTTCAATAAGTGGATGGGTACAAACCATGTTAGTGAAATCGTTTCGAATGGGAGTAATAAAATTTATTACATTCAGGATCAAATGATGGGAATAATTACCCAGGAAACATTCGGTACATACGTAAAAGAAACCGGCCTTTTTAAACACATTAACCAGTTATTAAATGATGACCTTCCGAATATTTCAATCCTGGACGATCAAAATGTACTTATTGGAGCAAAAGAAGGGTTTATCAGGTACGAGCCTAGAAGTGACTTCTTAATGAACCGGAATTTTTATGTGCTTCTAAAATCGGTTGAAATAGGCACATCAGTTGATTCATCCGTCATTTATAATCCATCTTTTATTGTTGATAAAGAAATCGTAAGAAATCAGTCCATTAAGTTCCAATACACAGCACCTTACTTTGATGGTTTTGAAGCTACAAAATACAGCTATCGCTTAATACCTTTTGATGACAATTGGTCGGAATGGTTGCCGGCAAGTGAAAAAGAATATCCCTATTTACCTTCCGGAGATTATACGTTTGAAGTGAAAGCACTTAATGTTTATGATCTGGAAAGTTCTGTCTCCTCCTTCTCTTTCAACGTTTCAAAACCCTGGTATTTATCCAATTGGGCAATATTTATTTATTTCATTTCAGGAGTAATACTCGTGCTGTTGATACTGCTTATCCAACGAAGAAAATTCAGGACGGAAAAGTCCATGATCAACAAGGATAAAGAAGAGGCATTAAAAAGTAAAAATGAGGAGATAAACCAGATCTCTGAAGATTCGAAGAAAGAGATTGACAGACTACTTAATGAAAAGCTAAGAACTGAAATTGATCTAAAGAATGACCGTTTGACCACAATCACCATGCTTTTTATGAACAAGAACGAGTTCATCCAGGATGTTAGAAAAAGGATAGAGACTTACCTGAACCAGGGTGGTTCAAAGCAGGAATTAAAACGCTTGATTAAAACAATTGACGAAAACCTCTCTGACAACGATTCATGGGATCAATTTGCTTATCATTTCGACCAGGTTCATGGTGACTATTTAAAAAAGTTATCAGACTCCAATGTTAAATTATCACCACGTGAAATCAAACTGGCCGCATTTCTACGAATGAACATGAGCTCAAAAGAGATCTCTAATCTATTGAACATTACACCCAGAAGTGTTGAACTGGCCAGGTACAGGTTGCGTAAAAAATTGAAACTTGACCGGGATCAGAACCTTGTTGAATATCTGATTGAACTGGACTCCTGATTAACCCTTTCCCACAGGTGTATTTCTTTTAACTGATTATTGATGTAATTAAGATGTAGTCATTTTTTACTCAATCCATTATGAATGATATAATTTAGCTTTATAAAAAAAATTTGGGTATGAGATTGAATTTACTCCTTTTCGCGTTTGTCGGTTTGCTGGGAATTTTGAATGTAAACGGGCAGGCAACCGTCGATGATAAGGTTGACAGCGTTTTAAACCTGATGACACTTTCTGAAAAAGTAGGCCAGATGACTCAGGTTGAAAGGAATGAACTGGATGACATAAACGACCTTGCAACCTATGGCATTGGTTCTATTTTAAGTGGTGGTGGTTCTGCACCTTCACCCAATTCAGTGACTGGCTGGGCAAATATGTATGATAATTTTCAAAGCATTGCCATGCAAAGTAACCTCGGGATCCCTATCATTTATGGAGTGGATGCTGTACACGGCCATAACAATGTTTTCGGAGCTGTGATCTTTCCACATAATATTGGCATGGGTTGTACATGGAATCCTCAACTGGCAAGGAGAGCGAATGAGATTGTAGCCAAAGAGGTAGCTGCTACAGGGGTAGACTGGACATTTAGTCCTTGCATTGCAGTACCTCAAAATGAAAAATGGGGAAGAACGTATGAAGGATTTGGGGAAACAGCAGAGATTAGTAAAATCATGGCTGAGGAATCTGTTATGGGATTGCAAGGTGATGTTCTAAGTTTGGATACAACTATTCTTGCCTGTGCCAAACATTTTGTAGGTGACGGAGGAACCGATGGTGGCATTGACCAGGGAAACACGGTTGTTAGTGAACAGGTCCTTCGTGATGTGCACATGGCCGGTTATATCGATGCTATCGAGTCGGGGGTGGGTTCAATAATGGCTTCATACAGCAGTTGGAACGGTGAAAAACTACATGGACATGAGTACCTTTTAACCGATGTATTGAAAAATGAATTGGGATTTGAAGGATTTGTAATATCCGACTGGAAAGGTGTGGATCAGCTTAACGGAAACTATCGGGAAGCGATCAAACAGTCAATCAATGCAGGAATCGACATGGTAATGGTTCCTGACAGGTACCAGGAATTTATTGGCCATTTAATTGACCTGGTTCAAAACAATGAAGTTAGTGAAAACAGAATCGATGATGCCGTCAGACGAATTCTGAAACAGAAATTTTTGTTAAACCTTTTTGCGGAACCCTATACGAATCCTTCATTGGCTGCTTCATTCGGATCACAGGAACACAGGGATGTTGCAAAACAAGCAGTACGGGAATCGATGGTTCTCCTTAATGCAAAAAATGATGTCCTGCCTCTTCAAAAAAATGGCCAGACCATTATGGTAGCAGGCACACTGGCAGCAGACCTGGGAGCGCAATGCGGCGGATGGACAATTTCATGGCAGGGCGGAAATGGCAATATTACTGAGGGTACCGATATTCTTACAGGTATTCAGAATCTGGCACAAACCAGCCAGGTCATTTATTCCCCTTCCGGAAACTACAATGATCCGGTTGATGTTGCAGTAGTTGTTGTTGGTGAAAAAACCCCATATGCAGAAGGAGGGGGTTACAGGGCAGATTTGAATATCGATAATGATGATGTTAGCCTTATTAAGATGTTGAAAGAAAACGGTATCCCAACAATTGCGTTACTGGTTTCCGGACGACCGATGATCATCAGTGAAGGACTTCCCTATACAGATGCAACATTTGCAGTCTGGTACCCGGGAACAGAAGGGGATGGTATTGCTGAAGTGCTGTTTGGTGATTTTGATCCTATAGGACAATTGACACATTCATGGCCCAAAAATATGGGACAGGTTCCTATAAACTTTGGCGATGCAAACTACGATCCCCTGTTTGAATACAAGCACGGACTTCAGGACTTCCCGCAGGCTTTAACCAGTGATTCGTTATTGCCCTATGCCGCAGTTACAAATAATGATGGCAGTACCATAGCTCTTGCGCTGACGGACCAGGTTACAATTTTAAACTATGAAAGCAGCGATTTTGAGATCAGAAGCAACAATAGTGTTCTTCCAGGTATAATCAACACCATCAGCCTTGCAGGATTTGACGAAAGCATCCTTTTAATTGAATTAAACTCCCAAATTCAGGAATCTGCAAACATTACGGTCTCATACTCGGGAGATGGAATTTATTCTGCTAGTCTGCTCCTTAATACTTTCAATAACTATTATGTACATAATATCTCCGGAAGCTCCGGAGGTATACACATTGTTCCTGGCAGAATAGAAGCTGAAGATTATATTGTTATGTCTGGTGTACAAACTGAGCCATGTACTGACATTGGAGGTGGCTTGAATGTTGGGTGGATCGATATTGGCGATTGGATGAAATACAATATCGAAGTAACTCAAACCGGACAATATAATTTAATAAGCAGGATATCCGGATACAAAGAAGGAACCCTGTTGTTGACCTTTAATGACACGATACAGGTACAGGTTGATTATACTTCAACAAACGGATGGCAGAACTGGGAGGATTTTTCAGCTGAGATTTATCTCGAGCAAGGCATCTATATAATGAATGTAATTGCTCAATCGGATAGTTTTAATATTAACTATTTTGACATTTTAGAGTTTGGTGATTTTATTAGTATTCCAGGTGTGGTAGAAGCTGAGAACTATGTGGATATGTTTGGAATACAAACGGAGCCCTGTCTGGATACAGGAGGTGGGTTGAATGTCGGGTGGATCGATCCCGGGGATTGGATGATGTACAATGTTGAAGTAACACAAACGGGCCAATTTGAACTAACAAGCAGGATATCAGGATTTGACCCGGGGACTCTTTTACTGACCTTTAATGATACGATACAAGTAGAAGTCGACTATACTTCAACCAACGGATGGCAGAACTGGGAAGACTTTTCAACCGAGGTTTTTCTTGAGCAGGGATTTTATGATATGACAGCTCTTGCCCAATCTGCCGGTTTTAATATTAATTATTTTGATTTTGAACTGACAGGAGGTATTGACCTTGACCTGCTTGTTTATCTCGAAGGGCCATTCAATGGAACCGATATGAACACCCATCTAGTTGGTCAGCCTGAGACTGTCGAATCCTTCCCATTGTCACAACCTTTTAATTCGCCTCCATGGAATTATGCAGGATCAGAAAGTGTAAGCTCTTTACCCAATACCGATATCGTTGACTGGGTTTTGATCCAACTTCGCGATGCCCCAAATACTGGTAGTGCAACTCCTTTAACAACTATTGCAACACAAGCAGCCTTCCTGCTCAATAATGGTGCTGTTGTCGGCCTTGATGGTTCATCAGTATTGCAATTCCCCACGGCATCCTTTTCGAATAATTTATATGCAGTTGTATATCACCGGAATCATTTGGGAATTATTTCGGCAAACGGTTTAACTGAAACAGGTGGAATTTACACCTATGATTTTTCAACATCAATTACAAAAGTTCATAATGGAAGTGACGGGTATAAACAGATTTCAATTGGTGTATATGGTATGGCGGGAGGAGATGCAAATGCTGATGGTGAAATTGACACAGTTGATAAAACATTATGGACAAACGATGCTGGAACAAAAGACTACAAATCAACAGATCTCAATCTGGATGGGCAGGTTAACAATCCTGACAAAAATGACATATGGGGTGTAAACGGTTTATACTCAACCCAGGTACCTGAGTAGTAATACCATTGTAAGATCAAATTTTTGATAGTAAAATCCAGATCCTCACAACAACAACAAGAAGGGAATAGTACACTGATTTATTATGATTATTATGATTTTCACTGATAAAATCATAACAAATCAGTTTCATCATCCCGCATGTGCGGGATCAGTGTACCATTAAAAGGTTTTTTCGAGACTTATAATTATTGTACAGGATTAAAGCAGGAGGGTAAAAGACATAAACATAAACTATATTATGGTGTGTAAATTATCTTTTGCTTGCTACGGAAGTTTTCAGATTTGCATAAAACTATATACAAACCTGAAGGCAAATTCAGTGCACCGAAATCTATTTCCGTGTTATTCTTGAAGTCCTTTTTATAGATGATCGCTCCAAAAGAATTACACAACTGAAGTTGTATTACTTCATCACCAGGCAAGTTTGATTCAAGGTATAAATCATCTTTAACCGGATTTGGAAAAGCAGTCACAGACCAGCTGTATATTTTCGGGTCATTTATATTCATTGCATAAATGCTATCATGAGCAAACGGTGATCCGCCTATTGTACTGGAAGGCATCCAATATTCAAAATTGTTTGGATCTCCCGTCGGATACTTTGTGTTGGCTGTTAGAGAATATCCTTCTCCATCCGCCAGTTCAGGCCAGGGTTCCTGATCATCGTATGTAAATGATAAAACTTCATTTCCAAGTGAATCCGACACTACCACCTGTTCACCAGAATTGTTAAAAAAGCCTTCACAATTCGCATCTACTACCCTACCGTATTTTTCATAAAAGAATTTAGGTTTTGCTGCCACAACGTAAAAGGCTTTCGGAGGAAGTATGGTCCGGTTTGGAAACTCATATTCCACAGCTGAATCAAGCTTAAATCCTGAAAGGTTCAGGGCCGTTTCACCGATATTTAAAAACTCGATGAACTCGAATGATTTTCCGGAAACAGAATCACCATCAATAACAGCATCTTTAGGATGATAATGCAATTCAGTGACTTTCAGTTTTGAATAATCATCGTTATCAGCGAAAAAATTATACGTTTTTATTGAGCTCCAGGAGTTGCCATTTTTTATTCTTGTTTTGATTACAGTCGATTTATTTATTTGTATCGATTCGTCGCTTTCAATGACATGGGCACTGTATGAAATTTCACCACCTACCATTCTTGGATCAACACCATCCAGAGTATAATATATCACCCCGCTGGAATTTGTATTTTGAAAGGTGAGAAGAACTTCTCCACTCAGATAATAGTCACCTTGTGCAATTTCGGTACCTGACCGTTCAATTTCAGGAGGTTGAACATAAGAATACAAACCGGCACTTTTAAGTTGGTTAACTACAATGCTGGTCCTGTAAGGGAAATAGTTATTTATCACATCTTCGATTTCAGGTAACCAGGCATTGTGTTTTGTAAAAGGATTTTCGCTTTTTGAATCACCCCATCTGGCTGATTCTGCTATAATGGCAACCGGTAACTCATTCACACGTTCATTAAATCGTTGTGTGCTTTTAGCAGGAGTAAAAATGCCATTTCCTTTAAAATGTTTAAAGGCTCTGTCACCAAATCTGATCCGGTATTCAGTATTCTCGGAAAGTTTATGATGTAGCCATTGGGGATGAAACCAGGGAAAATATTCAACATTCATGTTTTCCGGTTCTACCCTGTTTTCCGTAATGCCAAATCCAGGGCCAATGGGTACTGTCATCAGGACATGTTCTGCATCATGTACAAAAAATACAAAGCCTTTACTTTTGTCATCATGGTTGTAAATAGCATAAAAATTATTGGGTCCCAGGTTATTTCCAAAAGCAGATGTAGGCGCATCAAAATTTCCTGTATAAAATATATTGATCATGTAATCGATCAAATTATCAATATCGATAAGAATTTTAGAACCGGTCATTGGTATTCCAGTCTGATCCCTGCCTTCAAGGTTAAAATAACTGGCATTACTAGCAAAACCGGTATTGCATAAATCCCACACCTCTTCCCATGCATCAGTTGAACCATCAGTTGCTTCAATTAAGTAAACATAATCCTCGGTATTCACTTTAATAACATCATAGTCTTCCTTATTTCCCCCAAAATAATCTGATGCATATCTTGCTTCCGATCTTTCCTGTGTTTGAAATATTCCCCAATACATACCATTCAAATACAGGTGATAATACCTGCTTCGTGTATAATGTTGATTTGCTGCGCCCTGTGACTCACGGCTAAAGACATCCCTGACCATGGTGTTGTGCTGTCCGTCCCAATTTGCCCAGGCATAGTTTTGTGAGGTTCGT
This sequence comes from uncultured Bacteroidales bacterium, assembly GCA_964421215.1. Taxonomy (GTDB): domain Bacteria; phylum Bacteroidota; class Bacteroidia; order Bacteroidales; family JAADJA01; genus JAADJA01. Next base: position 38,855 of record CAYQWA010000017.1, read on the forward strand.
AAATCGATCTTATCAAATTCTGTAACTCCCTCTTCACCGAATAATGGAAAGTTTAGTTTTGATTCTCCGTATTGACTTCTGAAAAACAACCGGAAAGAATGTTTTGGAAATTCAGGATGCCGGCTCCAGCCTCCACGAATCCTTAATCCGGCATTGATCTGAAATCCGGAAGATCCATCAGGTTCAATCAATTCAAATGAACAGGGCCGTTCCCATTCATGTCCATGTCCCCAGGCATTTACATAAATGCCGGTTTCCGGATTAAAAAGATGGTTAAGATCTGTGGAAATTGATATGGAAGGGATATCCAATAGTGCATCATCAATGGAATCACTGTACAATGAATTATTTACTACATCCGGATCCATTTCAAGATCAATGATCTGTTCATTGATGTTCCAAGATGGCCAGTCGCCACCAGGATGTTGTTGAGACTTTACACTTTCAGGGAAAATGTAGTTTGTTGTTTTTGGGTTGGAGATTGCATATCCCTCTTTTGTTAAGGAAGCTCTTACCGTGAATGCTGGGGTGGCAGGGCGGTTCATGCTGCTGACTGGATCCACGTTAATAATCACTTCATCATCAGCCATTAATGCTGTCTCAGAAGTTTGTGGATTACTGCCATCCAGGGTGTATATTATGCTTGTGCTTGTGTCAGTTGAATTTAGGGTAAGATCAAAGGGTAAATCAAAGAAACCAGAAGGAGTTGAGAAACTCACAAAAGAAGTTTCAGGCAAGGAAGGCATTGCATTCATTTCAACATCGAAGTAAAAATCACTACTTTCCAGGTTGTAGTTGAATCCCTGTACTGCGATTGTATTAGAGCCTTCATTTAAAACAATGTTACTTGAATCGATGACAATAAGTTCAGGAATACCTGATTCATGGTGATCAGGTGCAAATGCATTGTAAGATAAAATATCAGGTGCATTTCTTCGAAAGGCCTCAATACCATTAATCCAGATTACAAAACCATCATCATAATCAACAGTGAACTGAATTTGATTCAGGTCGTTTACCTGGCTGGCAGTAAATGATGCTCTCAAATACAGAGTAGAATAGTTGTACTGCATATCATACAATACGGTTCCGCCCTGTCCATCACCATACCTGAAGGGAGCATCTCCTTCCGGCCAGTTTGAATCATCAAAACCTGTCGTCATCCAATCATTATTCAGGGAAGCTGCCTCAGAACCTTTTAAATACTTGAACTGGGAATTAATCGGGAAGCTAATCTGGGAGTATACAAAATTATTGAAAAATACCAGCGTAATGCTAAAGAAAACAAGTAAGAAATATAATTTTTTCATCATAAGAATACTGCTACAAAAATAATTAAATATGTCCAAAAAGGAGACAGATCCAGCCTTTCATTTTACTAGCACTCAAATTTAATTTCTTCTGTTATGAGGTTGGAAAATTTAATCACTGATTAAGAATATGCTAAATCTATAACAAGGACTGTGTAGTTAAAGAAGTTAAATACGGATAATTAAAAATGTACAAAAGCCCGGTGTATGCCGGGCCTTTGTATTTTGGATATATTATTTGCGATTGTTACTCAACACACGTTTGTGTTAAGTGAACTTCGCAAGTAGATCCTCTGTTTCTTATTATCGTTATTTTCACCAAATTACTATAAATCATTTGACATAAGGTTTTATTTCGTAATTTTTTGATACACTTTTACATAATCAATTTCCATTGTTTGTGGAAATATTGAATTGTTTACCGGCCCTCCAAAAGAACCTCCAACAGCTACATTCAGGATTAAAAAGAACGGGGCATCAAAAGGCCATGTGTCCGAGTTGTATACAGTAGGTTCATACACATAGAATTCTGAGTCATCTACCAGGAACCTGATCTTTGTATCATCCCACTCTATGGAGTACACATGGAATTCAGTTTCTGCATTTGCAACATAAGTTGTTGCTGTATTTACCGTAGCTCCATAACTTGAAGGTGTATGAATAGATCCGTGTACTACATTTGGATTATATCCTACGTATTCCATGATATCAATTTCGCCGCAAGCGGGCCAACCTACAGTTGTAAAATTGTTGCCCAACATCCAGTTAGCCGGCCATATGCCCTGGCCTCCCGGTAATTTTGTACGAACATCAACCCGGCCGTATTGAAATGAGAACAAGCCCTGTGTTTTAATTCTTGCTGAAGTATAATTGGAACCACCGTAGTTTTCCAGCAAAGCAGTTATTTGCAAACTGCCGTTTTGAACTTTCACGTTGGCCGGGAAGCTGGTGTAATACTGAAGTTCACCATTTCCCCAACCATTGGAACCGGTTCCAATATCGTAAGTTCATTTGTCCGGTGCAGGTGAACCGTCTGTATTAAAATCATCTTCCCAGATCAGTTGCCAGTCACCTAAAGCCGTTACTGAATTTTGAAGCCAAACATCGTTTTTGTCAACGTTATCTACCTGGCCATCCATGTTCAGGTCGCCTTGCAAATATCCACCTGTAGCAGCTTCTAAATCCCAAACATCTTTGTCAAGATCATCAATTGTTCCATCAGCATTTGCATCACCTCCATACAATCCCCAAACTCCTGCTGAAACTTCGGTTTGGTTACCCAGGTATGCCTGTCCCTGTGCTGTTGAAAAATCATATGTGTAAACACCACCTGTTTCTACCAGTCCTGTTGCTGAAAGCACATTCACATGGTTACGATGCCAGATTACAATAAATAAATTATCTGTAATTGATTGATCAAAAGTTAAAGTTGTCGCATCATCTACAGCTACTATATCACCTGTAGAGTGTATCAAGGCAGCCTGTTGTGCAATCATTGTTCCTGAAGTTGCATCTGCCGCAGTGGCGGCATCCCTGCATTCAACAAGTACCCAATCCACAATCTTTGGATCAGTGATTGCTCCAACACTTTCAGAACCAGAATAATTCCATGGAGCAACATTATAAGGTTGGTTCAAAGGTATAAGTGTTGGATTTAATCCAGAGTTCATACCGCTTGGTGTATATGGTCCTTCAAGAAATGCCTTCAACTCAACCTCAAATCCACCTTCAAAGGCAGGTCCGTAAAGGTCATCAAAATAGAATATATCATCACCACCTGATTCGAAGTCAATGAAGATGACTATCTTATTGTAGGTTCCGGAAGCAGTACCTGTAAAGTCGAACACCAGTTGTTCCCATTGATTGGGTGTTGTAACCATTGCATCCACTTCAGTAAATATTCCAGGGTCAGTTTTATCTTCAATTTTAAATTTCACCAAACACTCAATGGGTGAATATATATTCATTGTATAAAGATCATAACCTGAAAAATCAATATATCCTGGCAACTCAGTAGAAATATGTGCATAGGTTTCAAAACCCCTTTGCCATTCTCCTGCATTTGCGCTGGTGTTTATACCACCAGGATTCGGATTAGCAACACTAACCGGGACATTTGGCCAACCGGTGAAAGTAACATTTTCGTTCCCATCAAAATCGGTGTAAATAAAACCACCGCTTAAAGGCCCTAATGTAGAAAAAGTGATATTTTCACTACCTATGAGACTTCCACCCTGATAACGGATCACCTGGTTTTTCAGAGCAAGGAAATAGGTTTGACCGTAACTAAATGGTGAACTGGGAATTACAGTCATTACCTGCTTTGCACCATCAATTGTCCCTGTAAAAGGTACATCTGGTCCAAACGCATCAGTTTCTTTTAAAACGATCAGGGATGGAACATCACCATTAGTGATGGGGCTGCCATCAGGCAATTCAACAGGTACTGTAAATGATAAAGTAGGATTAACGGTAATTGCAACATTGGTCGCACCGTCAACCGGATCAAAGGTAAAGTCTGGCGCACTGGAAACAAACTCTACATCATCCCAGTAATAGGTATCTCCAGGTTCATTAATACCGGCATTAAAGAGCAGCACTATTTTATGATACTCCTCTGCCAGGTTTAGCTGGGCACTTAAATCAAAAATCATGGTTTCCCAGGCTGAAGCCATTGTAGTGTTTACTGTTACTTCTGCAGCGATGCCTGCGTTTGTTCCATTTTCAACTTTAAAAATGATAGGTACACCTGCTTCTGGTGACCAAACTCGCATGCTCATTGAAGTAGATCCTGTAACAAAAGGAATTGGGTTATCAAGACCGGTACCATTTGGCCCGCCAAGGAAAGATCCTGACCATTCATAGTCAGCATCTACTGTTTCCATCACCATATTGGTAGGATCAGTAGGATCCACAATGATAGAAGAGGAATTTCCTCCCCAATTTCCTACTCCATAATTCACTGTTGTTTCTTCAAAAGTCACAGGAAGATCAAACGGACCCGATTCAGTTGTAAAGGTTACATCCTCTCCTTCAATCAATGAACCACCCTGGTATTGAATAACCTCATGGTTCAATGCTAAATAGTAAGCCTGATAAAGATTCAGGTTTGCATCGGGAATTATGGTTAATACATCTTCAGCAGGATTTATGCTTCCTGTAAAGGGAACATCAGGTCCGGCTGCATCGGTTTCTTTAAAGGTAACTATAGATGGGATATCTCCATTTGTAATTGTACTCCCACCAGCCATTTCTACCGGTAAGGGGAAGGTAATGGTTGGATTTACATCAGCAGGTACATTTAAAGCGCCATTTGCGGGATCAAATGTAGGACCAGGTGTTTTCCAGAAATAGATGTTATCAAAATAAACAAGCGGTGATGAGCCAGGAGCCCAATTACCAGATTCCCATTTAATGCCCCAGAAGGCGGCTAAATTAGCACCAGTAAAATCCCCAATTGGAATGTTATAACTAACCCAATCACTAGCAACTGTAGCTAGTTCTACATAGGGTTCCGGCCCAGTTAGAAGGTACATTCTGATTGGCGTATCATCAATTGACCAAATGTCAATATGAACATATTCCATTGCTCCTACATTAGTTGGGTTTGCACCACCATCCAGAACAACTGCTTCATAATTTAGATACTTCAATTTTTTAATGTTGTCAGTTGGAGTTATTCCTGGTATTGTTTCATCAGAAACAACAGTGGTCTGACCCCAGCCAGGATGCCAGTAATTCGCAAGGTCTGTATAAACATCACTATAGATTGAGATCACATCTTCTGGGGCAGCAGAAGGTTGTGGCATTGGCTGTGTGGTTGGTCCCGGATCAGCTCCTACAACACTCCCATTAGGCGGACCAGCAATATCATCAAAATAATAGGTCCCTACAATACCAGTTGATCCGAAGTTTGTAAATATAGAGATCTGGGCATATTCCCCATACACAACTGGTTCTCCTTGATTTGGATATGCATTGGTCGCTCCAATAAAATCCAGGGTAACGGTTTGCCAACCAATCAAACCATCTGTAGTAAATTGCATTTCAATTGCATATCCACCGTTTTTCTCAAGGCCAATTTGAAACAACCCGGTCATCACATCAGTCGTGGTTGTATAATACTCAAATGTAAATGTTTTATTGGCCGTTGTCATATCAATGTGAGTCCCCAGTGCCAGATTTACTCTACTATCCCACTGAACAGTTCCAGGGTCCTCAATCTTTCCTACAACATCAGGACTAAACAAGGAAGTTTCTAAAGTATAAACAACTCCCCCCTGTCCAACCCAGGCGTCATCAGCCGGGTCATCAAAATCAATGGGAAGCAAAGGATTCTGTGCGAATGCACTCAGTGCAAACAGCATCACCAAACTAAGTAATAATTTTTTCATGATTAAATAATTTTTATTTCCTAACTTTTATGATTTATTATTTGTTTCTAAACATTATGTAGAACAACTACTTCTTAATTATTTTAAATCTGTGTGAGGTGGTTTTATTAATTACCTCGAATATATATATACCCTCACTCAGCCAATTCATATCGTATGATGTGAAGGATGTTGCTGCGCTAAAATGGTCTATCTTTTTGCCAGTAAAATCAAATACACTTATACTATTTTCTCCTTTCGGTAAACTCAGCGTTAGTTCGTTGGCGACAGGATTCGGGTAATATAATACCTGGTTGGGATCAACAGACAGGTTGGCATCAATACCATCAATAAGTTCAATATCGAAGTAATTAATGTTAAAACCGGCAGATTGAGCCACTGCTGTCATAACATAAGTCCCTTGCTCAAGATATACCTCAGATGAAAAATCCTGCCAGTTCTGCCATCCGCCAGTTGAAGTATAATGGACCTGTACTTGTATGTTGTTATTAAATTTGATTAAAAGTGTCCCTCCAGCATTCCCTGATATCCTGCTTATCAAATCATATTGTCCGCTTTGTGTTACTTCAATAATGTATTCCATCCAATCTCCCGGATCAATCCATCCCACATTCAATCCACCGCCAATATCAAGGCAGGGCTCTGTTTCTATTCCAAGCATATCAACATAATTCTCAGCTTCTACCCTGCCGGGAACAAGGATAGAATTATTGGTAACAATTACAGTTATTGCTGCTGATGTGGTTGAACTCTCTTCATTATCAGTGGCAACCGAAGTAACTTCATATTCACCTTCGGGTGCTGCCCAGTTTATAGTGTACGGTTCATTTGTTACTGTTCCAATTATCACTTCATCTGCATAGAACTTTACATTCTGTATGGAGCCATTCATATCAAAAGCTTCAGCAGTGATGGTTATATCAGTTCCTTCCATAAATTCTGAGTTGTCCTTTGGAGAAACAATAGAAACTACCGGAGGAATATTAGCTGTAGGGCTCACTATAACATACATTTCATCCTCATCTGAATAATCTCCATTGCTAACTTCAAGTTTGAGATAATAATACCCTTCAATTAAGTTAGATATATCCGGATCTGCTATTTGATCATCTGAGAAAGTGATGACTGAAGGACCAAAAATTTGTGTCCATTGATAAGACATGGGATTATTCCCCGGATCATAACTGCCTGTTCCATCTAAACTGGTAGAATTTTCTGGTATCACTACCACTATATTATCACCTGCATCAGCAACGGGTTGGTCATAGTTCAGTGGGGATAAATAAGAAAAGGTCATACTGCCGAGGTTCAACTCTCCGTTGGTAAAGAAAAGCCTCAGGATGTGCTCACCCTGGCTTAAAGGAATTCCGTAAATCAGTTTTGTTGACCAGGCATCCCAGTCACCTGTGGAATTGACCGTTATTGGATCACAAATTTGATTTCCATCCAGCTCAAGGTGAAATGGCCCACCGCCGTTATCATTATCGCAAGCATATCTGAATGATAAATTATAAAATCCGGGATCCTGGACATCAATAGAATACTCCAGCCATTCACCTGATGCAATCCACCCGACCACTGCTCCTTCTGTTGGATGGTCACTGGCATCAACATATTCATTGGGCCTGAATCCGCCTTCATTAACTACCGATACATCCACATATGAAATTCCCTGGCCAATACCTCCTTCGAATTTATCATACAAACCGGCCTGTATCGTTCCGGGGATAGAAACTGCCGGTGCAATATAGGGTAATTGCCGGCCAACCATAACGGAAGCAATATTGGTTATGTTAAAGTCATCTCCTTCGTATACCCTGGCATAAAAGCCATGGATCCCAACATTTAAGTTTGTTGCATTATGAGTATAAGGTAACTGAGAAACTTCACTTAAAAGTTCTTCGCCATCAAAAAACTCGATTTTTGTGGCTGTGCCACCGCTTACGGCTACATTTAATTCTACACTTCCGTTTATAAAGGCCTGTGGGAAATTGCTGGTTAAGGAAGCTGTTAAAGAAATATCTTTACTTGTGGCCATCTTATTTGCAGGTACATCAAGAATGTAACCATCTGAAAAAGCAACTGATATTTGTGTGTCGGAATAATTATGGGCAACATAAGTCATTTCCCCTTCACTATTAAAAGAGGCTGCTGTTGGATAATCTGCTGTAATGGATGCATCAACAGTTCCGAGGGCATTCATTGCATGCAACCAATGATAGGTTTGTGCATCGGAGATACCATACTTTAGCGAACGATCAGGATAAGAGTCATATAAATCAATTGCCGCCTGGGGATCAGTAAAAGCCTGGTATTCCCAATATACATCATGCCATAAATTATCGTTGGCCTGATTCATTAGTATACCTGTATTTTGAGTCATTTCATCCCATAAGGATTGGGCATAGTCATGGTTGTGGCCCAGATAAAGGGATCCTCCATGAATGGGGTACAACTCAATACCATAGGATGCGGCTATATCGTTCGTCCAGAAAGTACCGTTGTCATAACTGTTGCCCCATACACGCGAAACCAGGCTGTATTGCTGTGTCGGACCGAAATTTCTTTCATACATATCAAACCAGTATTCTTCTACTGCAGTTTGTTCTGTGGTATACAAATAGATCCCCAGGTCGCGGATTTCATCGTTGCCGGTAATAGTTCCCCAATGGATAAGAGAGGAATTAAATTGCATACTTTCTGATGTTGATTCCTGATCGTTGCCTTGTGGAAAGGTAGCAAAACCATTGGCCCAACAATGTCCGGCATAGGGACTAAAATTTCTTAGAAACGGAAACATTTCATCTGTACGGATTGAACAGGCAGCATCACGTACAAGGTAATCGATCATTTCTCCCCAGCCTTCTGCCCATCCCGGCTCAAATTGTTCAACAAACGCTGCAGCATGAATAAAGTACCCCCAGTGAAAATGATGGTCGTTCAAATTACCATCCTGGCCATGTCCTGCAGGATATCCTATCAATGCTGTCCAGGTTGAATTGTAATAAAACAAAAAGGCCACTTCACCAGCCTCCGCCAGTAACCAGTCTTCAAGGCGGTCCTTAACAGTTGCAACAATTTTATCTCGTGCTTCTGTATTTCCATACAGGTCTGCAACCCTGGCGGTTTGGATAAGGCGGTTCATGGATTGTCCTTCATTGTAGGAATCGGTCCATGTAGCTAATCCATCATTCTCGATTAACTTAACCTTTTGATCAAGTTTTGCAGGACTGAACCCTTCGCTGTAAAAATCCAGGAAAGGAAGCGTAGGTAAAATCCCAAAAAACGTATTTTCAACACTAAACCTGTTTCCATCCAGGGTCTTCATTTCTCCCCTGATAGTTTCATAACTGTATTCTTCCGGGTAAGGAGAATTATTGGCAAGGTTATCCCAATGGTGCGGAAGTAATCCCAACAGCATAGTTGTATCACTTCCTTCTTTTACGTTGGTTTCAACAACAAAGTCGGTCCTTAAAACAGATGTGCTTTCATCATAATTCCACGACGTACTTGTATTTACCGGAAAAACGTAAGCATACTTTTTATATTCATTGGCTACTTCTTGAACATTTGAAGCAGTAAGAGGAATAAATGCCAACGACCAGTAATTATTACCATTTAGGTCAGAAGTATATATATCGCCGTTTTGAGACCAGGTACTTCCAAAGGGCGCATAAACAGCAAAATCAGCACCATTTTTTGCATCAGTTATAACAATCATTTCATTGGAAATGCTAACTGTTCCGGAAGTTATTCTTACCTGGGCAAGATCACTGGAACCTTTGGTAAAATATAAGAAAGGCATCCCGATTCCGGAGGTAGCCTGAAAATTGTGGCTCCCATCATCCCATTCCATTGTTACAGTCCAGTCAGAAAAATCAGTCACAGTTGCTTTGTAAGCATTTATACCTGAAACACCAACTGTTACAGGAAGAAGGTCATCAATTACACCCCATGGAATGTAACTGACGACCAACCCATTACTAACTGTCTTTAATGTATATGGATAATTAAAAAGATTGCTTACGTGATTGTTGTTTAATAAAGCCGACCACCAATCATTGGTTGGTATTGGTTGATCGGCAGCTATTCCAGAAACATTTGGTGTGCCTGATGGATATGTGTTTCTCCCTGCGGCATCAACTCCAGGAAACTGTGTTGTATATCCGCCATCACCTACACTAACAAACTGTCCGAAAGAACGAATTTCAGAAAATTGAAAGGTAAGTAAAGTCAATACGATCCCTAAATGAAAAGAATTTATTTTCTTCATTGTTTCAAAATGCGCAGATGTAAACGAATCTACCTGTAAGAGTTTACTTTCTATTTAAAAGCCTTATAAACTTTCTTTGATCCATACGCAGCACCGAGTATCAGAATCAGGCTTAAACCACCATCAATCGGGGCTCCGCCGCCGACCGGTGTGTTGCCTCCAGTAGGCCCACCACCACCATTTGGATGAGGTGGATTCTGAGCAATAGTTGCAAGAGGAAGAACAATAAACGAAACGGCTATTATTAATGTTTGAATTGCTTTTTTCATTTCTATATATTTAATATTATCAAATTGATTAATCACCCAAACCCCTCTCCCCCTTCCCGAATTACCCGGGATGGGGGTTGGGGGGAGGTTTACTTTACAAATACTTTCTTTGAAACATGTTGTCCGTCAACACTAACTTTCACAATATAGAAACCATATTCTTCAACAGTTACAACATTTTGTGCTTCATTCAAAGAAGATGTAATTATCTCCTGACCCATTGCATTGTATACAGTCATTTGACCTTCAAGATCTTCAGGAAGGCTAACATATACATTGTTGTTATGGGAATAGATATCAATCAATTCAACAATACGCTCAGAAACTGATGTAGGCATAAAGTGAATGATAAACCTGTCGTCCTGATCATTTGTATCATAATCAAACGTATAATCCGTACTCAGTATGTCTGTCATCTCACCAGTAACGAGGTCTTCAAGGGTAACATTCGACATGCCGATAACTTCAGTTGCTTTAATCGTATACTGTCCGTTTACGCCTGCTTTAAATCCAGCTGCTACCATTTCTGCTTCTGACATTACATTGATAGATAAATCAACTCCACTAGTGGTATAAATCTGAGGTAGTTCAGGATTAGAGACTCCGAATATTTTATAAGCATCAAATTGCTTATCTATTCCGGTTGTTGCCTCTTCATCAAACCTCAGGTATGTAGCATCACTATAATCATTGCCGTTGGCAGATAATACGAGCATATTATCAAAGTCCTCTTTATAATAAGCTGATCCACCTGTATGTGTTCTCATGGTGTTATCCACAGAAAATGGGGCCAGATCAATCGCTCCTGATACAAAGAATCCCTGCCCAGGTGGTACATAACGTACTCCGCCACCAAGGCCTCCATTGTACGAGACGTAATTTCCGGTAGCCTGATCAAGATAATAAACTGCACCGTTTTGCAGGTTAGCTAAGTTTGCTGGTGCTACCAGATCCCAATCCAATGCTGATGGATATGGGTTTCCAAACAGGTTCCAATGATCATTATCAGGTCCTGCTGCAGAAATAGGAAGTGCGTAAGCACCATCACCCATTGTTCCGGCATAGTCAAAGGTCATTCCATCATTGGGTGCATAAAATGCAAATCCTTGCAATGAAGTTAATGGATCTCCTATACCTGTTACATCACTCCATGAATCAGTTAATTCAAAATACTCTTGTAAGTAATATCCAGTATAAATACCTGCAGCTGCATCTGAAACAGGAGCGGAAACCAGGTGCCATTCAACTTGTGTTGTTCCACCTGTTGCATAATACCTCTGTACAGTTGCTGTACCATTAACGGTAAGATAACCGTTTCCTAAAAGTGTTGCTGTTCCGGCAGCGTCAGAAACAAGTGTAATGTCATTACAAGCAGCAGCAGCACTAATCGTTGGGTAATTGGTTAAACCGGATGGTATGGTAACATCTGTTGTTGATCCCGGAACACCATTATCCCAGTTTCCGGCATCATGCCAGTCGCTACTTTTTGCTGAGCCGTTCCATGCTGATGTAGCCGGACCTCCAAAATATATGTCATCCCAGTAATACGTGTCACCAGGTTCATTAATGCCTGCATTAAAGAGTAAAACAATTTTATGATATTCTTCTGCAAGATTTAATTGGGCACTTAAATCAAATACCATTGTTTCCCATGCACCAGCCATTGTTGTGTTTACCCACACTTCAGCAGCTATGCCACCATTCGTGCCATTTTCTACTTTAAAAATGATAGGAACACCAGCTTCAGGAGACCAAACTCTCATTGTCATAGTTGTAGCTCCTGCTGCAAAAGGTATTGCATTATTAAGTCCTGTTCCGCTTGGTCCTGCAAGGAAAGATCCGGACCATTCCCAGTCACCATCAAAAGTCTCCATCACCATATTGGTAGGATCTGTTGGATCTACTACAATTGAGGAGGCATTACCACCCCAATCATTTACTCCATAATTTATCGTAGGTTCATCAAAAGTAATCGGAAGTTCAAACGGACCGGATTCGGTTGAAAAGGTTACATCTGCTCCTTCGATCAATGAGGCTCCCTGGTATTGAATTACTTCATGGTTCAATGCTAAATAGTAGTCCTGAAACAGATTAAGGTTAGCATCGGGAATAATTGTTAATACATCCTCAGCAGGATTTATGGTTCCTGTAAAAGGAACATCAGCTCCGGCTGCATCGGTTTCTTTCATTGTGACAATAGAAGGGATGTCTCCATTTGTAATTGTACTTCCACCAGCCATTTCCACAGGTAAGGGGAAGGTAATGGTTGGATTTACATTGGCAGGTACATTTATGGCGCCATTTGCAGGATCAAATGTAGGACCAGGAGTTTTCCAGAAATAGATGTTATCAAAATAAACAAGTGGAGAACTACCTGGAGCCCAATTTCCAGATTCAAATTTAATTCCCCAGAAGGCGGCTAAATTAGCCCCGACAAAATCCCCAATTGGAATGTTAAAACTAACCCAATCACCTGCAACTGTAGCAAGTTCTACAAAGGGTTCCGGCCCAGTTAGGAGGTACATTCTGATTGGTGTATCATCAACGGACCAAATGTCAATATGTGCATACTCCATTGCACCTATATTTGTAGGGTTAGCAGCACCGTCCAATACAACTGCTTCGTAATTTAAATATTTCAGTTTTGTTATATGGTCATCCGGAACAATACCAGGAATTAATTCATCGGAGTAAACAGTAGTTTGTCCCCAACCAGGGTGCCAGTAATTCGCAAGGTCTGTATAAACATCACTAAAAACAGAGATTACATCCCCAGGGTCTGCAGTTGGTTGAACTGGCTGTGTAGTTGGTATGGGATCAGCTCCAACAACAGCACCGTTAGGTGGTCCCGCAATATCATCAAAATAATAGGTTGATGTACCATTGTCGCCAAAATTTGTAAATATTGAAACCTGTGCATAATTTCCATAAACAACAGGTTCCCCTGCATTTGGCCATGCATTTGTTGCCCCATTAAAATCAAGGGTAATGGTTTCCCAACCAATCAAACCATCTGTTGTAAACTGCATTTCAATGGCATATCCACCGTCTTTTTCAAGGCCGATTTGAAATAAGCCGGTCATTACAACGGCTTCAGTAGTGTAAAAGTCAAATGTAAAAGTTTTGCTGGCAGTAGTCATGTCAATGTATGTACCTAATGCCAGATCTACCCTGCTATTCCATTGATCTGTACCTCCTACAATTTTCCCAACAACGTCGGGTGCAAACATTGTAGACTCAAGGCTGTAAACAGATCCTCCGCCACCTACCCAAGCGTCATCTGCAGGGTCATCAAAATCGATGGGAAGAGAAGGGTCTTGTGCTAAAGCAAAATATGCAAAAAGCATCAAAAATCCGAGTAGTAATTTTTTCATGATGATTTGTTTAATTTGTAAATATTTGTGAATGATTTAAAATTTCGTGATTGTTGTTCAAAAACATTTTGAGAAGTGTGTTTTTCCTGAAATTAATATGGAAACAAATGTAATTTATATAGTAAAATCATTCAAGAAACACACTACATCATTAATACATCATTTGAACGAGGTGACTACATCAAATACTCATCATAATACTACAGATCAGCGAAATACTTTGAATACCACGGCTCATCCAATCCTTTTCAAGTATACAACAAGCTTTTAATGAAAGGCAGGGTTTAGAAATAACTAGATGTTGTGCTCCAGGTTTATGGATGATACATCATTTGAAAGCAGATTTTCAAACTTTCAATAGATACAACGCACCACAGATTACTCAGATTAACACAGAATTTATTTGAGTATAATCTCATGCCTTCTTTCTGCAGGCAAAAGCAGCTCCATGTTATCTGTTGAGCATCAATAAAAGCAAGTACATAAATCCATTGAGGATATTATCTTACTTTTTGATCAATTTGAAAACACCACATCTTTCACTTCCAAAATTCACCTCTACAATGTATAATCCTGTTTGCAAAAATCCGATGTCGTTATGAAAAGCTGTTTGCGTGGTTCCTGCGAAGATCAGGTTACCAAATAGATCAAAGAGTTGATAAGATACCGGTATAAGTTGTTGGTTTGAAGATTCAATTCTAAAATAATCGTTTGCCGGATTGGGTAATAATTTAAATGACTCGAAATCTTCAGGAGGATTTTCATCCATGCCAAGAGCGTATCCAACAGGTAAGGTAAGTTGGTTATAAATCCTTTTTGAAAAACTGTTGTAATAGATATCAAATCCGGCAGCAAAGGTGATCACATGGGCATTATCGCCAAACGAATGATAATTTGAGAATTCATAACCCGAAACAGATTGAGGGTAGCTTTTGGAAAATGTAAAGCCGAAATCCCATCCTATATGGGGATAAAAAGTATAGTTGATGTAATCGGAATGTATAAAATCCTCGTAGTATGAAATGTTGTAAATCGCTTCAGCTACTCCTGGCTCCTCAAAGATTTCAGGTTCGGTAGTTATAGTAATAACTGGCAATTCCACAGTCATTTCGGAACACAAGAAAGTAAGCTGTTCTTCTTTAAGGATATTGTTGTACTCATCGTAAAAAATAAAATCCCAGGTTTTGTCTTCCATACCATTAACTGTTACTGAGATGGATGCTGTCAGGTAGTTTCCGGAAAAATCACCGGAATAAACCAGCATATTATTTCTATAGATTTCAACAGATTGGATTGTATCACTCCCAAATATCTCAACCGGAATTTCATTGTAATAAATGCCAGCGTTTTTAGGTGAGGTTACGATTGCCCGTAGGTAAGTTTTAACTTCTTCCCAAACCGGTCTGAGAGTGCCATATTTATCATTTAAATGCTGGTATTCAACAAGTCCGAACCACTCTTCAGGATTATCGTCATGCTGGTATTCATTTCCACCTTTCCACCAGCCATCAGAATAATTGAATACACATGAGCCGGCTGCTCCACCATCAATTAGTGCCCGGTACATATACATTATTCCATCGATTTGTTCCTGGAGCGTATTTCCCCCATATCCCCAATTACCTGGGCCTGTGGGCGAAACCGACAAGCCATATTCGGTGATAATCAGTGGTTTGTCATCATTTCGTAAACCATTCAGGTATTCAATATATGCAAGGTATTTATGTGAGAAGTTAACTGTAGCGGGATTGTAAGGATATACATTGTAAGCACTGAAATCAAATGTTCCAGGATCGATGTAGGTTCCGTTACAGGTATTCGCAATTGTAACAGGGATCTCAGGGTGTTCTTGATGAATGATTTCAATCAGCTGGGCCCATAATTCAACTGCATTTTTGTATCCTGCTGCAAAAATGGTTTCAGGCAAAGGCTCATTCATGATTATATATGCGATAATGTTAGGAGAATTCTTCGAATAACTGAGTACACTGTTTACTTCATTAATGGCGGATGCAACAAACGAGGGATCATTAAAATCCCCATGCGGATCAATCCATATGCCCATGATGATCTTTATATCAAATGAAGATAATACCTGAAGTTCTTCGTCAGTGAAAGCACCCCAGGTTCTGATGGTATTAAAGCCAGCAGACAGGATCCGGTTCATATCGAACACCAGAAGTTCCTCGTCAAATTCCCTTTCCCAGGGCAATTGTCCCGGAATGGCTCCTACTTCATACCCGATTCCTTTGATAAAGTATTTTTCATCATTAATAAAAAAGAAACCTTCTTTAAGTTCTACCTGAGGACTTTGAGCCTGCAGACCTGACATTGCCATAATCAAACAAATGATAGGCCCAACGATAACATTTCTTTTGCCCCAAAGCTTAAAATTATACAGAATTGTCATCATTTCATCAGATATTTACTACTACCATAAAGGTACTTACATCCAGTTAAATAATCAAAAAAGGGTTGTATTTTTCAATACAACCCTTACAAAAAAATCTACCCTGTTTCTACTGTTTCAGAATTTTACCAACCAGATGATTGCCTTCTTCATCAACAACTAAAACAGTATAAACACCTTTATTCAGGCCTGAAACATCATAGCTGTTTGGGCTAATCGTTTCCACTTTTATGGTCTGGCCTGTTAAACTGTGAACATATACAGTTTCAATATTTTCAGCATTCAGGACCAATACATCCTGAACTGGATTTTGCAAAAATGATAATGTTTTCACATTTCTCGTTACAACTGAAGCAATGTCACCGAATTCCACATCATCCCAGTAGTAAGTTGTACCACCTGCAAGGCCATTGGTACCAAAATCAAAAAAGATGGATGCTTTATTATAATAACTATCAAAATTAATTTCAGCTGTACCAGGTGCTTCATTGTCAAAATCAAAAACCATAACTTCCCAATCGGATGCCACAGTTGTAAGTGTTTCTGTTTCAACACTAATGGTTGGATCACCGGCATCTTCAACTTTTAAGCGGATGGGTGTACCTGCAGTTGGAGACCATACTCTAACTGTCATAAAAGTTTCACCAGGTGCAAAAGGAATTTGTTCGGGAAAACCAACCGATCCACCGATTGTAGTACCAGCCCAAGTTTCTGCACCTTCTGTTTTAACTGAATGAGCAACCATGTTGGTAGCATTAGTTGGATCAACAACAATTTCAGAAGCGTTGCCTCCAAAGTCAGTCAAGCCGTAATTTACATTTTCATCATCAAATGTTACAGGTAAAGTAACCGGGTCACCTGTGCTACCACCTCCAAATTCAGGGCCTTCAACATCATCAAAATGAAAAGTATTGTCATTGGATGTCGCAAAATCAAAGAATATCACAATCTTGTCATAAGTACCAGAAGCAGTACCGGCAAAATCATAGGTTAAAAGTTCCCATGCATTCGGTGTAGTAACATTGCCCATTACTTCAACGAAAATTCCACCGTTTGTTTTGTCTTCCAGTTTCAATAAAACTTCACAGGCAATGGGTGAATAAACTTTAAATTGAAAAGTTGAACCTGTTGTAAAATCAATATAACCATCGAGTTCGGCAAAGGCATGTGCCCATTGTTCCGTACCACGGATAAACTCAGCCACATTAGCACTTGTGTTTATCCCTGATGCATCCGGATTGGTAACAACAGTAGTGGCATTTGGCCATCCTGAAAAATCAACGTTTTGATTCCCGTCAAAATCGTTGTACATAAACTGCGCATTGACTATTAAGCCTAATAGTACAAATGCAATAAGAGTAAAAATTTGTTTCATAATCTTAAAATTTTAATTGTTCAATAGAATTTTATTTTTTGTTTATAATTTAATCATTATATTATTTATATTCAAGCATTTAGCAATATTTATTTCTTTTCCTTTTCCCTTCTGGAATCTAGTTCGTTTTGCATGATTAAACATGTTTTATGGTCAATAGCATAGAAATAAAGCAATATGGCACAGGACATATAAAGTATCCCAGGGAAAACAGAGATCATAAGTTTAATTCCAGTAATTGCTGAAACTGTTTGTTCAATATTTGGTGTGAATTTGTAGAGGGCCAGAATCCAGCCAGCCAAAGCACCACCAATACCCCATCCGGCTTTTTGTGCAAAAGTTGCAGCAGAAAATACAAGGCCTGTTGCTCTTCTGCCGTTTTTCCATTCAGAATAATCTGCAGTATCAGCAAGCATTGTCCACAAGAGTGGGACAGCAGGTGCATAGGTGAATTTAGCCAGGATGTTAAGGGTATAAATTGAAATTGTATTGTTGGCTCCGGGCAAATAAAGCATTATGAAAAAAGCACCTGAAATCAGTGAACTTGCCAGGTATACATTCCTTTTACCAAATTTTTTGGCCAGCGGCTTGGAAAAAGGTATCCCGGCAATAAGTGCAATGGTTCCAATAACATTGAATAATTGAACACTTTCTTCATCACCGATAAAGTATTTAAAATAATAAGCTATGGACAGGTTTTGCATGGCGAACATAACAAAGGAGATGATCCCAACGAAGAATAGAATAACCCATGGCCTGTTTTTAAATAAGTTCCTCAGGTCTTCCTTCAGGTTTTGTTTCTGTTCTTTTGGTGGTTCTACCCGTTCCCTGGTAGTTTTAAATGTTACCATGAACAGGATAAAACTGATGGCTGCAAAAAGAATCAAAGTGTATTGATAACCTTTGGCTGTATCGCCCTTTCCAAAATAAAGTGCCAGTGAAAGTGCAGTACCTGTAACAATAAACTGACCGATGAATGCGAAGATGAACCGGTAAGAGTTTAATCCGGCCCTTTCATAGGAATCAGACGTCATTACGGCTCCCAATGAAGAATACGGTAAATTTATAGCTGTAAACACTGTCATTAATAAGAGGTAAGTCACACCCGCATATATCACTTTACCAGTAGGGCCCAGGTCCGGAGTAGTAAATGTTAAAACGGCCAGGATACTATAGGGCAGGGCCATCCATAAAATATAAGGCCGGAATTTACCCCAGCGGGTTTTAGTTCTGTCAGCAATGATTCCCATTACTGGGTCGCTAATCATATCCCAAACACGTGCAATCAACATTATTGTTCCTGCAGCAGCCGCTGAAATTCCAAAAGTATCCGTATAAAAGATGAGTATCCAAAAACCAACCATGTCCCATACAAAATGAGAAGCAGTGTCACCCAGCCCATAGCCGATTTTTTCTTTAAAGGATAGTATGGAACTACTTGTTCTCATTTTATTCCTGATCTCCTGGTTCAATAATCACTGTTTGTAAAGCCTGGGAGTCTATTTGAATATCAACATCTTTTTCACCCAGATATATTTTAATGTTCTTTTGTACTTTGTTCATGTTCAGGATAACCACAGCAATCGAGCCATCCGGATTCTGTGCTGCTGTCACCATCAATTCTTTATCCGGATTATCAAAGCCGATCCGTACTGCTCCCGGCCGGATAAATTTGCTGAAATGTGCCATGGTGTAATACAGTGGTGTGAAGTAAACTTCATCTTTTTCAGGATCTACAATCACCGGAGCATGACACCAGTTATTTACCCAGTTTGGTCCTCCCTGTCTATCTAATACCATGTTCCAGTCTACCCAACCGTCAACCCAGTTATTTAGGCTACCTATAATATTCCTTGCATAACGATAAACCGGAACATATTTGGGATGCAAGTGTTTTTGATCATCCGGTGCCCAGGTCCATCCCCAGTCTGTGGCTTCTTTCGACCAGTACCATTCATCCTCTTGCCAGTGGGGAACCTCAGCATCCACACAAGCTTCTGAATTGATCAGATATTTATCAGGGGCCAGATCATGAGTAAAATTTAGAGATGCCGGGAACCAATCAAACGTGCTCGCATACCAGTGAATGGCAAATCCATCGGTATATTTTGATGCAGTCTCATCTTCATAAATTACCCTGGCCCATTCTTCCAGTTCTTCTCCCCTGTTCTGATCATAGGCCAGTATTTTAACCTCTGATCCTTCAGATTCAAACTTTGGTCCCAGGTGATTTTTAATGAATTCAGCCATCTCTTCTGGGGTATAATGCATACTTTCCCAGTTATTATTGTTTCCCAGAGGTTCGTTCTCAACTGTGATGGCCCAGATATCAATGCCCTGTTTTTTGTACTCATCGATGTATTTTGAGAAAAACAATGCCCAGCTATCGTAATATTCAGGTAACAGTTTACCCCCTCTCCAATCGTTGTTGTCTTTCATCCATGGTGGTGCAGTCCAGGGAGAGGAAATGATCTTAAAGCCCTCCTCTGATATTGCCATGGCCTCCTTAATCATTGGAATAATATCGTCGCGGTCTTCATCAATTGAAAAACTTTCTAATTCCATATCTCCTTCTTCCGGTGCATAAGAGTAATTGCTCAATGAAAAATCACAAGAGTTCATATGCGTTCGTGTTAGGGAGTAACGTGCTCCTTCATTGCCAAAATAGGCTTCCAAAATTAAATCCCGGTTCTCTTTGCTCAGGTTGTTGAGCAAATAAGCTGATGATTCTGTGAATGATCCGCCAAACCCGGTTATCTCCTGGAATTCCTCTGTTGGTTTGAGCGTTATAACCACCTGACCTTCCCCGGATTCAAATTCTGTGACTGCTGTGAGTTTGTTTCCATCAGCTGAAGTTTCAAAAACATTTACCTTCAATTCCGATGTATTTGAGCAACTCATTAATAGTGAGATTACAATTATTGCTATTAAATTTCCAGTTCTAATCATAAAGGAAGATTTTAGGTGTTTAATTAATGTTTTACTTTTCCTCTTCGTTCAATTAATGCTTCACGGATTTCCCTGGCTCTTTCCTCTGAAATAGTGTATTTCAACATTAGCCATATTGCTATCAATGCGAAGAAAATTGGAATTATAATATCCGCCAACCTAAGATTTATCAACGACTCAGCAGATTGAGTATCGGCATTTTGATCATATCCCACCATTTTTAATACTACACCACTTACCAGAAAAGCTAACGCGTTGCCCAGTTTTACCATTAACCAGTAAACTGCACCGAACATACCTTCGCGTCGTGCTCCGTTATTTAGCTCATCTAAATCGCAAACATCGGCTGTCATCGACATCATTAGGGTGAATAACCCTCCAATACCAAATGAAATTAAAGGCAATGGTAAAAACATCAGCCATGGATTTCCAGGACTAAAGCACCACCATTTAAGCACATAGCCTATAATGGAAAGAAAAGTGGAAATTATAAAGGCCTTTTTCTTACCCACCTTAGTTGATATCCGGGTAACAATAGGAATTATTAAAAATGCTGTAGCCGCTGCATTTACCGTGCTGAACCATGGAGGCCATGTACCTGCAGCACTAATACTACCCTCAAAAAGATAATAAAGAATAATGAAGTAAGAGAATTGAGCAATAGTTTGAAATCCATTAAAAATTAAAAATGTAGTACCACATAATTTTACGAATTGTTTATTCGATAATGTTTGTACTATTGCTGACCAGAATTCCTTAAGGTTTTCACCCAGCTTCTTCATTTCAAGCTTAGATTCACCTTCCAAACTTGGTAATTTCATTTCCTTGCAAAACAATGCGGGCAATGCCCCTAAAATAATACTTGCACCACCTACCCAAACGGATAGCACCCTGACTCCTGTAGTAGATTCCTCAAAAAACAAATCGGAATTACCAATTAAGATCCAAAACCAGGGAGCAATCATCCAGGCTATTTGTCCAAAAAATTGACCAAAAGCCATTAACCTGGTTCGCTCATTATAATCAGGTGTCATTTCGTACCCCAAACCAATAAATGGCGTAGAATAGACAGTAAAAGAAAGGAAGAATATTATTGACAGCACCAAAAAGTAAACAAAATTGTAGGTTTCTGAATTTTCAGGGTAAATTTGCCACAATACCATAAATGCAATTCCGGTAATAACACTGCCCAAAAGAATATAAGGTTTTCTGCGTCCCCATCGTGAACGTGTGTTGTCCGAGATATAGCCCATTATTGGATCAATTAGAGCATCAAAGACTTTTGGCAAAGCAGATAATAAACCAGCTAATACCGGATCCATTTTGAATCCGTATATTAAGTAAAACATAAAAACTCCCAGGGCTGCAGGATACAAATTAATGGTCAATTGTCCTGCACCATACGCTGCTTTCTGACCAAAAGGTACTATGTCTTCTCTTGCTGTTTTATAGCGTGCTGCCATTAGTTAGAATCGTTTTTCATAGATATTCATTTTAAAATTGTCTTGTTGCCTCTGTAAGTATTTATTTAGCTCTTGAACCAGAATGACCGGATTGATCCATACTTTTTACCCTCCTGGAAATAGTGCTAGCCTTGGGAATATGAATTTCAGTGATTGTCTTTTTTTCTTCACTTGTGTGAAAACGTATAAGCAAATTTTTCAGTTGATTTTTCATATCTAAACTTTTTGATCTCTTTGTTTTCTCTTAATAGCCGCGAATGCGCAAATGATTATTCGCGAACTAGTGGCTAATTTTTATTCTCTGAATTTTGTTTCATTACCTTCTTAGGCTTCCTGTCAGCTTTATACAAACCCCAATGTTTCTCAGCTCCCATTGGATTATCAGGATTCCCTTTCCAGTTTTCATCAAAAGCTTCAAAAAAGAAGGTCGTATAATTCATTTCTTTTGACCATTGCATAAACTCGTTGTAGTATTGCAGCTGTTTGTCCTCACTTGCCCTCTCGCCAAATTCAACAGCGACTGTTGCCCAGCCTACCTCGGTGATTACAATCTTTGAATCAGGTAATGAATCCTTAACTTCTTCAACATTGGCAATTGAAAAGGACATTCCTTCATTGATGTCTTTTCCTTCCCAAAGTGGATAGAGGTGGATAGCAATAAAATCAACAACTTGTGCCAGTTCCGAACCAGATGTGGCCCACCACTTATAATTATCTGCAACTGTCACTTTTTGTCCAATCGAGTTTTTCACCTGCCTGACATAGGAAATTACAGTTTCGACTTCTACCATATGATCGTTCCATTCAACCAGTGCTTCGTTACCGACATTTACCGCAACGATTATGTCTTTGTATTGGTTGGCAAGTGCGACCCCTTTTTCTATTTCATCAAGGTTATCCACTTTATTACTCTCAAGTTCATCTTCCGGAATGGGTTCTGTTAACCATCCACAACCTTCATGGTTGCTTAGTTCCGCTTTAAGCCAAATGCCAAGCATTACTTTTATGTCAAGGTTGTTTTCATCAATCACCCGTAAAACCATTTCAGAATTCTTGCCACTGTCGTATAGCCTGATCAGCTTAAAACCTTCACCTTCCAAAAGAACATTCAGGTCTTCTAGAGTTTCATCGTAAGATGGATTTACAGCTCCTTCTCCTCTGTCAGGATGCTGGCCATCCCTGAACCCAGAATAACATATAGCAGATGAAATACCGGCAAGCAGATCGTTCTCTTTTTGTTTTAATCCATCTTCAGGTTCTTCCACCTCAGCTTTATTTTCCTTTTTAGATTTCTCAGTATTCATACAGCTAACCAGGCTGAAGGAAATAAGCACTACTAAAATCAATCTTAGTGTTTTCATTTATTCGGCTTTATGTTCACAATTAAATGGTCTATTTCTCCGGTTCTGTTGAAAATTTTTGAGCTTAATTTAGCATCAAGAAAATTACCCGGGATTACTGATTTTTCGTTATCGTTGAAATTTACCTCGAGCCACTCGTCATAAGAGATATTGTAAATAATAGGTACCTGGCAAAAAGTATATGCCATTTGGTTTTTCTCAAGTTTAATTCTCCTGGCTGTACCATTAATGGGCATAAATTCAAAGTCCTGTCCTTGCTTTAGAAATTCATTCTGATTTATCAGCTCAGGATTAAATACTATGGTCCCCTTCTTTATATGAATACCCAACTCCAGCAAACGTGAAATAAAATCCTCTTTAACCTGACCGGTCAGTCCTGGTTGCTTAACTCCAGCATTTCCGGGAGTATGGGAATATGCATCCATTGGGAATGCACCGTATAAATCCGGGGACTTGTACAATCCAATTCCTGCTTTGATTTCGTAGTAATGATCCTTTAATCTATTTACAGTTTCGGCATCGGTTCCTTCTTCCAGGGCTTTGAAATAGGCATCCTGTGTTGCTAATAATAACTTGGAAACCATATGCCAGTAAATTGAACCCAGTCCTTCATATCCGTAAAATCTTCCGGACCTTCCGGTAAAAGACTGATGGTCAAAGACCTCTTCATATATGGCCATTAATTTTTCTCTTTCAGCTTCAATAAGTTGGCTATAGCTACCCACATGAAGATTATCCAAGGCTATTTTCAAGGCATCTGCATTACGGAAGGTTCCGTTAAAATGATAATTACCTTCATCATCCTGATCAATTATTGAAGATTCTTTGTCTTCCAGCAATTTTGTTAACAGCAGTGATTCATTGACCAGGTTTTCCGGAATTGTATTTTTTTCCATAAATCGCGGTAGTTGACGATCAGGATACAACATATAACTGTACTGGTCCTCTCTGAATATTTTACTCTTCTTTAAGGAATTCAGTAAATCCAGTCTTTCGCTGGGGGAGAGTAATCCTGCACTCAGAACAGAAACCTGTCCTTCAAGCATTTCATACAGGTGACGAATGGAGATCGACTCATCACTTACTGATATTAAGTTGTAAGCATGATAGAGGCCATCATCACGCTTGTTAACCTGAATGGATTGGTCGATATATTTTATACAAAGCGAAATAAAAGAAACCAGGTCCTTTGTTTGAATTCCTGCTTTTTCTCCGGAAAATGAATAATTGTAAACTTCATTTCTGAATTTACTGTGAGACTGGCCAAGGTAATCAGCAAAATCCCTCCTGTCGGAGTTGGTGAATCCCTCTTTTATAACCGTTTCGTTTGCTTTCAAATATCCTGAAATGCTTTCGAAAAGTGTGGCAACTTCTTCTGAAACGCTGATCTCATCGAATTTAACACTGCTGAATTTTTCTTCCCAGAATTTCAAAAACCTCCTGATGTAGTAAAGTGTAACCATGGATGTACCATTGCCTACCAGGGCATTGTTGGCATCATTCCATTCAGGCCTTTGGGTATTCAACCAGATCCCGGCTTCAGGAATGAAATTGCTCAGCTTTGATAATAGGGAAACCAGTATTTTTTCTGTAAAGTTTACTTTGTAAATCTGATCACCTCCCTTTTGTTTAAGAAGGCTGGCATCACCTCCCAGGTGAGTCTCTTCATTTTTTATCTTATCATTTAGGTTATGATCAAAGACAACTGTATCGCTTGGATTCTGGATTATCTTGCTGTATGGTTTGATGCGGTAGGGTACATTGGCGTATACGAATATGTCATTCACCAGCATTTCGTCCAGTTTGCCCGGATGAAAGTCGTCTGACAATTCCAGAAGCTTCTGCAGGTAAATGATTTGATGATCACCCCAGTATCCGATATATGCCCAGGGATCGTCTGGATCCGGACATTCCCAATCAATGCCTTTGCGCATAATGCGATAAGGATTGTACCCGTCAATTGTGGAAGCGTTTACAAATTTGCTGATAATACCTTCAATAAATTCAGGAAACGAATAACAAAGGGCTTCCCAGTTTTGAAAAATATCACGCCAGTTTCCTTCATAATTGAATTTTACAGAGCCATCTGCATTTTTGGTTTCTATGGAAAACAAATTCCATGGACGACTCGGATCACCATGCCTCCTGCTAAATGTCAGGGGTAAATATTCATTCGTGATCCTTAGCAGATCTGCATCCCCTGCCTCTTTAGCAAGATTAACAAGGCCTGTATATGAAATTTTTTCGGGAAGGTCATTTACCCACCCGGCTAGTTGTTTACTGACAAGTTTATTTATTTGGGAGAGATATTTCCTGAAATCATTGGTATCTACCAAATAGTTATCAATGAAGATCCCGCCGCGCATAATGTTATACAAAGTATTGGAATAATGGCGTGCATAGCACATATCAGTGGCAGTCATTTGAAAACCATCCGCAAAAGCTACCTTCTTTTTCAAATTATTTGTACCCTGTTCTATATCCTTTTTGACTAAACTTTCCAGATTGTTAGTTTCCCGAATAAAGCGGTTAAGGTTGAACACATCTGTACTATCCTGGTTAATATCAGCAATAGTCAGCCACTCCTGCCCTGAATTTGCTTCAAGCGTTAGTGTTGTATTAATATAGTAGGCCCCTCGGGATGCCCTGATATCATTCTCTGTTTTTAGGGTTAATCCGTTTCTAAAATTGCTAAGTTGTTTATCGGATATAAGAATTTTCGATTCCTTCCCCGGGCCATATGACCAAACCGTTGTAACCTTCAGGGCTTCACTGGGTTCAGCCCGGTCAACAGGAATTGAACTTAACATGAATAATCCCAGGTTACTTCCTTCTATTCGTTCATTTTTCTTATAAGCATCCAGCAGGTTGCTGTATTCATTTTGAAAATTATAATCAATGCCATATGGCAGAATGTTCCGAATACCATCGAGAACATCAATTGCAACGGAAGATTTGCTGTTGTTGGTAAGGGTTGATGTTTTAACAAATCCAAATTTGTCACTGTTACTCCATCCATATCTGAAAGTAAGTCCTAAATCATCGTTGACCTCTTCAAACAGAATTTTGTTACCGTAATAATTTTTATACAGGTTTCGTGATATTCTGTAAACATTTTCTGACTCTTCCGAAAAGGGTTCCCACACATACATTTTTCCATCCTGTTCTACCCTGAAACAGCTTTTGTTCCCTGTAATGCCTTTGTAATCGTGAATTTTATCCACTGTATAATAAGGGAACAAGGCATTGTTCCTGTCCTTTCTGCCAGCTGACAAAGAACCATTGCTTGAAATGAACATCCAATGGTCGGCATCACTGACGATGCTGATAAAAAAATCGGGCATCTCCTGGTAATTGCTTATGCGGTAGTATTTTTCATTATCGATTTCAACGAATTGCCCGGATACTTCAGCTTTTGAAGTATTTAGTTCATTCTTACCCAGGTATATTTTATCTTGTGCCATTAATTCGTCAACGATTTATTTGTTAGTTTTTAAAAAATAAGCCTGCAGTTCTTCAAGACTTTTTCCTTTCGTTTCAGGAACTTTGGCTACAATGAATACCAAACCGAGTGAGCCAATTAATCCGAAAATAAAGAATGTTGGAGCGGTTCCAATATTCGCTAACTCCCAGGGGAATACCAGTTGAACTGAAAAACTGACAAATGAATTGATAAAGCCAACAAAGGAAACTGCTATGGCCCTGAGTCTGTTTGGGAACAATTCGGAAAACATCACCCACATAACCGGGCCTATGGAAACAGCAAATGATGCGACAAATGCAAGCAATGCTGCCAATATCAAATAAGTATTCAATTTGATGGATTTGGAAAGCAATTCCGAAACAACCTGACTTCCCATGGAGGTATTCAAGGTTTCACAAATTGAAGATTTAAATTCGACATCACTACTAAACTCTTTGTTTACAAGGCTTTGCAACTGTTCGGCATCAACATCAGATGAAAGAGAGGCTATAGTTTCGTTGGTGATTGAATAGGTTGCTGAATTAAATCCATAGGCAAGTACATACATTGAGATGGCAATTCCGGCAACTCCAATTACCAAGAGCGGCTTTCTTCCAACTTTATCAATTAAAAGTATAGCAACAATGGTGAAAAACAGGTTTGTTAATCCAACATAAATAGCTTGCGAAAATGATGCTTCAACACCCAGGCCCGATTGTTCAAATATCATTGGCGCATAAAAAAATACAGCATTGATACCGGTTAATTGTTGTAAGACAGCAAGCACTAATCCTATGATGAGTACAGTTCTCAGGCTGTATTTAAAGATCTCGTTTATTCGGGCCTTCTTTTTTTGTTCTTCTGATTTGAGGCTTAGTTTTATCTCATTTAACGCTTTTTCGGCTTTAGTTTCTCCGTCAATTTTACTTAAAACAAGCGATGCTTCATTGTCCCTGCCTTTCATAATCAGCCACCTGGGGCTTCTGGGAACCACAAAAAGTGCAAAAAAGTACAATACAGCGGGCAAGGCTTCCACACCCAGCATCCATCGCCAGTTGTGGGCTCCAAAACCTAATGATTTAGCCCATCCCGCATCAGATTGTCCCCATTTTAAAATGAGGTAATTGGTAAAGAAAGCCACCGAAATCCCAATAACAATATTCAATTGATTAAATGAAACCATGGTTCCTCTAATCTTAGGAGGGGAAATTTCAGCAATGTACATTGGAGCGATAATGAGGGATGTACCAACTCCAATTCCACCAATCATACGTGCTATAACCAGAAAAGTAAAACTGGGAGCTATTGCCGATAATAAGGCAGAAACTGCAAAAAGGACAGCTGAAATTGACAGTATGCGTTTTCTACCCCATCTGTCGCTTAGGGGACCAGCAGCCAGCATAGCAAACATTGCAGACAAAGTAAGGGAACTTACTCCCCATCCCAGTTCAATTTTTGAAAGACCAAATTCTGGTTCTATAAACTTTACTACTCCAGAAATCACGGAGGCATCAAATCCCATCAAAAAGCCGCCAAGGGCAACAATCAGTGAAATCAGAACGATATGAGCTTTTTTATTCTCCAAAGTTTTTTATTTGGATTGATTATCTTTTTGATAAATCCTTACATAATCGACTTCCATCGTTTGGGGAAAAGCATTTTCATCGATGCCCTGCATAGCCCCCCAGGCTCCACCCACCGCAACGTTTAAAATAAGATAGTACGATTTTTCATAAGGCCATTTCGATTCACCTAAACCTTCGTTCTTGTATTCGAAGTAAAGGCTGTCATCTACAAAAGCTTTTAACACATGCGGCTCCCACTCCAGAATATAGGAGTGAAATTTTTCTGTTGCATCGGGAATATCAACGATAGCAGTTTTTTGAGTTCCCTTTTGCCACTGGTAATCTTTGGAGTGAGCAGAAGAATGAATAATTCCTGACTCATGGCCCACATGTTCCATGATGTCAATTTCTCCTATATCAGGCCAGTTGCCATCGTGGAAGGTCCAACCGCCTGGCATCATCCAAATGGCTGACCAGGTTCCTGTTCCAGCAGGTAGTTTTGCGTTGACTTCAACTCTACCGTATTGCCAGTCAGTTGAGGAAAGCAATCTGGCGGAGGTATATTCTTTTCCTCCAAATTCCTCTTTGTTAGCTGTAATTTTCAATACACCGTTCTCTACCCAGGCATTCTGTGGATTGGCTTCAGTATAAAACTGTGCTTCATTGTTTCCCCATCCGTTTTCATTTCCTTCCGTATCGTATTTCCACAATGTTGAGTCAGGAAGGCCTTTGTAATCGAACTCATCCTGCCAGACCAATTTGAACTGGTCTTTTTCAGAGGTATTCGAATTTTCCTGGTCATTATTTAGTATTGAATTACAGCCGGAAAACAACAGGATAACACTCAGATAAACCAGGATTAACAGTATACTTAAGAAAAGATATCTTTTTTTCATAACGAATAAGATAATAACAGACGCTGCATGGGGGGGAATACCATTAACGCAGCGCCTGTAATAAAACTAACTAACTTAAACTTGTATTTATGATAAAAAAATTCAAGCACTAATAAATGATCCTTCCAATTTATCCAGCCGGGCCATTAATAGCCTTCATTTTGCTGGAACAATCCTCCGGAAAGATCAATTTCATTTTGAGGGATTGGTAAAAATCCTTTTGTAGCCGGGTTAAACGTTACATCAAATATTACCTGGTCACCAATATAGTCGGGTCCATATATACCTACAGTTGTGAGTTCCTGGCTGGCAACATTCATGCCCTGGCGGATAACATCAAAATAGCGAATTCCTTCAAGGGATAATTCCAATCTTCGTTCATTCAGGATGTTTTCCATTGTCGCTGTAACACTAGGTAAACCTACTCTTTCCCTTACCTTGTCAAGATACTGTTGTGCACTACCGCTTCCCAGTTCTGCAGCCATGAGCAAAACATCCGAATAACGGATTACACGATGGTTACAGGTTCTATTAAGTTCGAACTGCCCGTCGCTTGACCAATGTTCTGCATCCGAGCTGTATTTATTGGAGAAATAACCGGTATGTTGATAGCCGGTAACAAGGTCTCCATCAAGGCTATCCTGGAAAAGTACCGTTTTATAAAGACGTGGATCGCCTTGCATATCATCAACCAGCTTTTGGTTTACTGTTCCAAAGCTCCATCCTCTATCCCAGTTATCAGATCCTGTAACACGTGGCCCTTGCATCTGAGCTGACAAATTGCCTTCTCCACCACGGACATATCCCCAGTCCCACCATGCAGGTGTATTTCCATAGGAAATTTCAAATACTGATTCAATTCCAAATTCACCTGCAAGTTTGAAGTTTGTTGCATAGTCTGGAAACAAATCGTGACCACTATTGGCAATCAGGTCTTCAAGGTATTCAAGGACTTTTGCCTGGTCAATTATTGTTCCATTAGCACTAAGGTTAGCATTGTAAACACCGTTATAGAATAAGTATACTCTTGCAAGCATGGCTTCAGCAGCCCATTTGGTAATCCTTCCGGCTTCACTGGATGGAATATCTTCAGGTAAAACATTGATTGCATCCACCAGGTCGGCAGCTATCAGATTGTATACTTCCGTAGGTGAATTTTGCTCCTGATCATATTCAGACGGCCCTTTAATGGTCTCAGTCAATAAAGGGATGTTCTCAAAGAATCTAACTTGTTCAAAATAAAAATACGCCCTTAGAAATTTACATTCCGCAATAACACGAGCTTTGAATTCATCAGAAGCATCAATATCACCAATCTTTTCAAGTAAAAGATTAGCCCTGTAGATCCCAACATAATTCTTGATCCAAATAGCATGAACAATTTGTGAAGTTGTTGGGATATTGAATGTATTCATTTCGTTTTCATCCTGTCCGTCATTAGCATCTGCTCCACCGGCATATGAATCATCAGATAAGATGTCTGAAATAGTTATAAAAGGCGCCCATGATATACCTGGCGTGGATTGGTAACCAAGCACATCGTAAACAGCAATCAGTGCTGCAATGGCATCTTCTTCGGTCTGATAAAAGTTAGTTGACACCTCCCGATCAAGAGGATTGCGTTCCAGAAACTCTTTGCTACACGAAGTAGAAAGAATAACCAAAACCACAGAAACAATTAGATATATATTTAGTTTTTTCATGATATCTTATTTTCTATTAAAATGTTATGCTTGTACCAAACCTGAATGTACGTGCCTGAGGATAAATTCCTCTGTCAATTCCAATATCGAAGGAGCTCATAGCGCCTATCTCAGGATCAGCACCTGAATACCCTGTAATTGTCACCAGGTTTTCAACGGATAAATAGAAACGCCAGGTGACAGCACCAATGCGTTCAAGTACATTCTTTGGAAGTGTATAACCTATCTGTATATTTTTCAGCCGAACAAAAGATCCGTCTTCAATATAAAGATCTGAAACTCGGTAGTTGTTGTTGACATCAAGCCATGTATATCTTGGAATTTCGTCTGAAGGTTCTTCGGCTGTCCATCTGTCAAGAATAGCAGTTGTGCGGTTTGTATACCGAAGATCCTGCCTTTGAGATCCATTGAAGACCTCATGTCCCAGTGCTCCTGTCAGGAGGAATGAAAAGTCGAAGTTTTTATAATCAGCTGAACCGTTTACACCAAGTGTCCAGTCCGGTGTAGGATTGCCGATCATGGTACGGTCGTCTTCATCAATAATATTGTCACCGCTTACATCAACAAACCTCACGTCACCAGGAACAGCATTGGGTTGCAGCATTTCTCCGTCAGTACCTATATGCTGAAATACTTCGCTTTCGCTCTGGAATATACCATCAGTCTCATAACCCCAGAAATAACCAATTGGTAATCCTTCCTCCGCACGTGTAACAATACCAGCAATTGCCCATGTAGCACCATTCAGTACTTTATCTTCATTTCCAATATGGGTCATTTCATTTTTGTTGTATGCGGCATTAACTCCAATGGAGTAAGTAAGCTTATCAGATACATTTCTCCAGTTAACCGACATTTCGACACCCTTGTTTCTCACACTACCAACATTTGCAAACGGCGGATCATTACCCACATGAGCAGGTATTGGGATACGTTCAAGTAGTCCTTTTGTATTTTTAACATAATAGTCAACTGTTGCCGTAAGCCTGTTGTTATAGGCACCAAAGTCAAGAGCAATATCGATCTGTTCTGATTCTTCCCAACGGATATCAGCATTTTCAATGAATTGTGGAGAAGCTCCGATTATTCTTCCTCCGCCAAAAATGTAACCCCTGCTTTGATCCATAACAGATACAAACTGGTAGTCACCAATTTCCTGGTTTCCATTGATTCCCCATGAGGCCCTAAGTTTTACAAAACTAACAGGACCCAGGTCGGGAACAAAAGCTTCATCAGATATTAACCATGAAACACCGACTGATGGGAAGATACCAAACCTGTTGTTGGATCCAAATTTTGAGGATCCGTCACGTCTTATGATACCTGTAAATGCATATTTACTTTTGTAATCGTAGGTAGCCCTACCAAATATAGAAAACAGAGCCGAATGAGCCGCTCCGCCTGTGGATACCCATGCAGTATCTGTTGCCATATTGAGATACACATTATCAGGATCAATAACAGGAACTTTCGCATTAAATCCAGTTAGATTATCGTACCTGTATTCACTGGCCGTTGTACCCAAAAGTCCGGAAAAATTATGATCATTGATCTTTTTTGTATAGATAACAGTGTTTTCCCACTGCCAGGTGAAATACCTGTCAACATTTTTTGATACCGAGGTCTTTGAGGTGTTGTTCTGTGCTCCGTTAAGATAGAACAGCGGACGAAACGAACCACCATTAACATAGGCAAGATCAATTCCCAGACTGGTTTTAAAAGTCAGCCCTTCAATAGGTTTCACTTCACCAAATATATTTCCTACAACTTTATCAACATTGGTCTCTCCCGTCTGAATTTCAAGCAATGCAAGTGGATTTACAACTTCAGCACCCACATAATTGGATATTCCATAAATGTTACCGTCTTCGTCCACGATGACCGGCTCATTTGAATAAGGTGGTTCAGAGAGAACATCAGAATCGCTTTCATACAGCGGTGTCAAGGGATCCATATTCAAGGCACTGCTGTATGCTCCATTAAAGGATTGGTTACTTGCAATTCCTCTTCTTACAATGTTAGAATAGGAAAGGTTATTTCCAAAATTAAACCAATCAGTCACTTTGTGGCGAGTGTTCAACCTTGCAGTGATGCGGTCGAACTGAGATTTATCACCTCCAATGATCCCCTGCTGTGAAAAATAGGAAATTGAAGAAGCATAGGATGATACATCGTTACCGCCGGTTACGGATACATCATGATTCATCATAGGTGCATTTTTGACAAAAAGGTGTTCCTGCCAATCGGTATTGTGAAGAGCAACTTCGTTCAGGTCAAAAGGTTCTGACAGGCCGGCATTGCTTGCACCATCATTCATTAATTCCCGGTATTGGTCAGCATTCAGCATATCCAGTTTTTTAGATACATTCTGAATGCCGTAATAACCTGAGTAGGTTATGTTCATTCTTGGTTCTGTGCCCCCACCTTTACCACCTTTGGTTGTTATAAGAACAACACCATTGGCAGCACGTGCACCATAAATGGCTGCCGAGGCTGCATCTTTTAATACATCAATGGACTCAATGTCCCCGGGATTTAAATAATCAATCCCACCTACTGCCATTCCATCAACGATGTAAAGTGGATCTGAATTCATGGTTGTTCCGGTTCCACGGATCCGAACAGTTGGGGCCTCTCCGGGTTGCCCTGATAGCTGTGTTACCTGAACACCTGCAGTCCTGCCTTGCATGGCCTGCTCGGTCCTGAGAATTGGTGTTCTTGTAATATCTTCAGCGTCAACGGTGGCAATAGCTCCCGTGACGACTTTCTTTTTCTGTGTACCATAACCAATTACAACAACTCCTTCAAGCTCCGTAAGAGCAATATTTAAAGTTACATTGATTACAGCCCGTCCTCCTATCGGAATGACAAGGGTTTCATAACCGACATAAGAAAACAACAGGGTATCCCTTTCTGAGGATACGGTTAAGCTGAAATTACCATCAAGGTCGGTTATTGTGCCATTGGTTGTTCCTTGTTGAAGAACTGTGGCACCGGGGATTCCTCCTCCCATATCCCCATCTTCAACATTACCTGTAACCGTATGCTGCGCATATAAGCTACCGGTAAAAAGTATAAGAATGATGGGAAAAATAATTTTGTGTAGATGTCTATTCATCTTATTAAAGTTTTGAATTATAATGTCTCTTCTTTCGAATCCAATAAAAGGATCCTAATGTACACTAATGAGGAAATACACTATTCCTCCTGAAATACGCGAATGTAATCCACCTTCAATTGTTGAGGGAAAATGGTGGATGTATTTGGACTGCCTGGCCAATTGCCACCTACAGCAAGATTAATTATGAAAAAGTTAGGTTGATGAAATTCGGTCATATCGGCACCTGTGATGTCCAGAACGTAATATTGCTGGCCATCTACATACCATTTGATGAGGTTTTCATCCCATACTATGGAAAAAACATGATAGGATTCTGCATAATTATAGTTCCCTGAAGAGGATTTAGATCCTCCTGAACTTGCATGGGTACTATTGTATTCCCAATGGGCTGTTCCATGAACAATATTTTCTGAACCTCCGATCATCTCCATGATATCAATCTCACCACAATCCGGCCAGCTTACCTGAGTAATATTTTCACCCAGCATCCATAACGCCGGCCACATACCTTGTCCCTTAGGTAATAATGCCCTGATATCCACACGGCCATACTGGAAAGTATACTTTCCCTGGGTTTTCATCCTGGAGGATGTATAATCAAAGCCACCATAGCTTTCACTACGAGCTTCGATAGTCAATACGCTATCTCCCACGGTAGTATTTTCTGAACGGTAATATTCAAGTTCATTGTTTCCCCATCCCCAGGAACCGTTTCCGGTTTCATGGGTCCAATTAGAGGAATTCAATTGTGTTCCATTAAATTCATCCTGCCAAACCAGGTTATAACCTGCATACTCTTCCGGTGAAACAAAACCACGGCTAAGCGGAACATCTTCGGCTTCATACGCAACAACAATTTCTTTATCTTTTTTCAAATATTTACCTGATGCACCATAAGCCCTTATGGAGAAAGTATATGTGCCTTGACCATCAAAAGTATATTCAAAATAGCCGGTAGGATTTACCTCTTCCGGATCCATGGCAGCTCCGATATAAAACTGGTACAAATTAGCATTATCAGCAATTGCCTGAATTTGCACAAATCCGGTTTCATGATTAATAAACAGTACCTCGATTTTGAGATTTGAAGGATCATCGGTATTCACCGGATCATCTTCCTTGGCACAGAAAGTAAAAACATAGGCCAGAAGCAGAAATATAAGGGATTTTAAAAAGGTACTGATTAATTTCATAATATTTAGATTAAGAAGCTATGACCGGCAAAACCGGCCATAGCCTTAATATTATATATTAGTTGAAAGTAAAGTTTCTGATATAAAATGTACCAGCATCTTCATGTCCGCCACCACCAAGGGAAATGGCAAAGAAATCAAGGTCTGTTCTGGTAAACGGTGTATAATTTCCAAGACCAGGGCCACTGGTTGGAGCATCTAGGTTAAATGTATATGTAACCCATTCATCTAAAACAGTTGCTTCAGCATCATACTGAATATGACCGTTCCACCATCCATTGGTTTGGCTTGCTTCAGCAATAACTATAGCAATGCCTTTGGTTAATGATCCGGAATAATCGTTTGAACTTGGCATATAAACATCAACAGATACAGTTGTAAAATTGTCAAACTGAATATCATTGTCCATTTGGAATTGAAGTTCCTGCCATGTTCCCCATCTGTCGTACTGGCCACAATCTGCACCAGTACCTGCGGGATCAGCGACAGCCATTGTAATGGTCATGCTATTGGCAGCTGTTCCACCACCTGCTTCGCTGTAAACTGCAGCAGTATCAAGAACAACAAAACTACTTGCAGTTTCGAAAGTATTCCACATTTCAGTTGGAGTTAAGTCTGGAAGATCTTCACCATAAACAGGTTCGTCTTCAACAACATCCGGTTCGAGAGTTGCATCAGAATAACTTACATATACTATAGTCCAGTATCCGGCATCTCCATAATCAAACCCAATAGTCATTATATCATAACCGGTGAATTCTTCTATACTCAGGTTGAAAGTTGTACTTGCTACAGGTATTGTTGTTTCTCCCGTTGGACCTAATTTAGGAATTCCGATCCATGCACCTAAACCGTTAAGCTCAGCAGTTCCTAAAACAGGATCATAAGTGAATGTATGTGTTCCGGATAACCAGGCACTAACATCAATACCGTCTTTGTTGATCATGTTTCCAGGAATTGCTTCAAAACAAATCTCGTAATTCCACTGATCGTTAAACACACCATATTCTCCCCAGAAAGATCCAGCATCATTAAATTCATAGGTTCCGTCTGCATGGAAAATAAACTCCTGGTAATACAGACATGGCCTGGCACCGTTATTTTGCAAGCCTTCCCACCAACCAGCAGGATCATCAGCATTTGGTCCGAGTGACATTGAAACACCTTCCCTGTATAATTTCCATGTTTTAGAAGTTTCACCAGTCAGCTTCATCATTTCAGTATTCGGATCTTCAAGCGAAATAGACTGTGAATAGGTAGCATCGTTTCCGCCATTTGTAGCAGTCAAGACAACTTCATAATCTCCAGCTGCTGCATAAGTGTGTTCCGGGCTGGCCTCTGTAGAAGTTTCACCATCTCCAAAATCCCAACTGTAAGAAGTGGCATTTTGGGAGAAGTTCGTAAAGATTACTTTCAAAAAGTTGTTAGCATCTACCTCAAATTGGAAGCTTGCAACAGGATTTCCAGCTGCATCATCATCGTCATCTTCTTCCTTTTTACAGGAACTAAGAACAACAAGTGATAAAAATCCTACCAACAAGAAATACCTTGAAAGCAATTGAATTGTTTGTTTTTTCATAACATAAAAAAGTTTAGTTAATTAATAAAATATCTGTAAAATTTATAAAGATTGACTTCTAACAATTTTTATTTAAAATAGATTCGAATTTCATCATTGATCAAATTCTTAAATAATTGTAAACAAAATTCGTATAAAAAGAAGGTGAAAGCAAGAAATCTCACACATCAATAACTCAACAAGGAGGTAAATCCATTACATCAAAAACTCATCAAGGAAACTTTTATTGACTAATTTACAGCACTTTAAGAATTGCCTAGATTATTTCAACACGAATTTAATTATTCTACAAATTAGAATGAGAGGATAAAATCAGTCAGATTATCATCCCTGGTAAGATTTAGCTTTTTTCTTAATCTGTACCTGCTGATTTCAACACCTCGTGTGGAGATATTCATGAGAATTGCAATTTCTTTGCTGGAAATATTTAACCTTAAATAGGCACATAATTTTAACTCACGCGGACTAAGGTGGGGATACTGAATTTTTAATCTTTTTAAAAAGGCTTCATGTACATTTTCAAAATGGGTTTCAAATACTTCCCATTGTTGTTCAGTATCAAGTTCCTTATTAATTCTTTTAGTCAGGCCATGGATCTGATCTTTTAATCCGTAATCACTGGTTGAGGAACTGATATTTTTTAGGTCATTTTTTATTTTGGTCAACAATTTATTTTTCTGAATGGTATCCAGTGTAGAATTTGCCAGTTCCTTGTCTTTTAAAACCATTTGTTCCCTGAGTTTTTCATTCCGTAAACGGATGATCTCTTTTTCAGCTTCCAGGGCTTCCCTTTGCAATTTTTCTTCTCGGTCTTTAAACTGGGCTTGCTGCAGTACTTTCTCTTTCTGTTTCGAACGTTCTATCTTTCTTCTGATGAACAAGATAATGATGCCAATGATTATTAATATTAAAATGGCATAAACAACATAAGCCATAGTTGTTCTTGCAAGGGGAGGTTTGATCTGGAATGAATAAACTGCAGGTTCGGTTTCAACTCCATAAATATTACGGGCTTTTACTTTAAAAGTATAATCCCCTTCGAAAAGGTTTGTAAACTCCCTGTTGTGCCGGACCTCCCAGGCTGTCCACTCCTCATCATAACCTTCCAGTAAAGAAGAAAATTCAGTTTTTCCTGGATTCTCAAAATCACTGGAAGCAAAAGAAAAATGCAGGCCGTTGTTCCTGAAGGGTATCTCTGGGATGAATTGCCTGATTAACGAAGTATGGCCTGAATAGATCACAGAATCAGGAT
Source organism: uncultured Bacteroidales bacterium (assembly GCA_964421215.1). GTDB lineage: Bacteria > Bacteroidota > Bacteroidia > Bacteroidales > JAADJA01 > JAADJA01. The sequence goes on from CAYQWA010000017.1 coordinate 76,805, forward strand.
TAAGCAACCTGACTTCGCTTATATATGCACTAAAAGGGAGCTGGTAATCTTTGACTTTTTTGGGATTATACAAGATAAAACCATCACTTGCACCGAATAGTACATTTTGATCATCAACAGGATATACAAACTCGAAACCTCCGATAATGTCCACTTCTATCTGTTTAAATGGTAAATTTATATCTGAATAACCACCATCCTCCTGTATTCTGAAAACTCCTGAACCTTCATTGGATAAGTACCAAATGTTCCCCACATCATCTTCTTTCAATTTTCTGTTAAACTTCCATTCCGTTAAATCATTAATTATTCTTGTTTTTTCGAAATTATCGGTTGTTTCATTGTATTCATAAAGGCCATCAAGAGATGAAAAACAGATATTCTCTTTTATTCTTGTAACATTAATTCCAACATCACTTCTAAACCCATTTGACGAATTGTAAAAGTCAAAATGAACCACACTGTCCTTGCTCTCGTTTAGCTCCAGGTGATATACACCTTTAAAACCATGACTCATCCAAATACTTCCATCCGTATCAATTTCAAGAAGTCTGGACGATTCATTAAATCCTCTTATTTTCTTTACATTGCCCCAGTTATTATTTTCTTTTTGTATCAGGATTAAGCCAGAATAAGTTCCACCAACAATAAGGTTTTTATCTTCCTGAAGCAGTCTGTATGTCCAACCTCCCGCAACGTCAGAAATCCTTCTGGCATTGGTTCCGTTTATGATAAATGTGCCACTATGTGTACCACAAAACAATTGATCATCAATAATCTCCAATTCCCAGACCTGTCCTCGAGTAGTCTCGATCAATTCAAATTTTTCATCATTGTTGGCTGGTAAGTCTACTTCCCATGGTTTATAATATACCCCCTGGTTTGTTCCAAGGTATAAAATTCCTTTGAACAATTTTGCGGTATACCCGGCACTGAGGCCATGTTCAAATGACAATGTACTTAATGGTGAGTTGATCTCTATGTAATCAATTCCATTGTCAGTACCCAGCCAAAGATTTCCTGTATTGTCCAATCCAAGACATAGTATTGTATTGTTTTGTAATCCATTGGATCTGTTGACTTTTTGTACAGGTATACCATCTAAAGTACATATGAGTAAGCCATTTAGAATTGTACCGAAAGCAATGTAGTCTTCATTCAATGGTAGGGCGGAATATACCTGGTTTGCACTCAAAAATTCACTGGTAGGGTTGACCCACTCTACTAATTGATTTCCATCATAAAGAAAAATGCCTTTATCAGCGGTAGCAAATAACATTTTATTCTCAAAAGGAAGTATTGCCCAAATCTCACAACCGGTTAATTGCCCGGTCCCGACTAAAGGAAAAAAGCTACCCATCGAATACCGAAGAATTCCCATTTCCAAGTCCACAACAATCAATTGCCCATTAACAAAATAGGAAAAATGAAAGTTTCCCGGCGCTTTTATCACTTCTGCAACTCCATTATTAACAAATATAAGCTGGGAGTAGGATTGAAAAATTAAACCGTCTGGAGTATTATGAATTCGCCAGATCTCATCAAAATTCCGGTCTTCGGGTTTGAGTAAATCATTAAGTGAAAAGTAACTCAATTGCCCAAGGGAATCGGGTTCAAAAAATCCAAATTCATTGTATCCGCCTACATATATTTTTCCATCATGTGAAATAAAAACACTTCGTACAACAACAGCATTCGGCAAAGGGTACAGGTTCCAGTTTAATCCATCAAACTCCAACAATCCATCATTGTTTGCAAAATATAATCTACCATTCTTTCCCTGATCAACCATCCAGTTTTGCTGCCCTGCCTGATAATCAGACCTGCTGTAATTTGCAATAAAAGGTGTGCCCACATAACTTATTTGTGCATCAATGCCTGCAGCAAACAGTAGTAGGAAAATAATTAAGAAGAAATAAATTGATGAAATCTTTTTGCCCATTTTGTTCATTTACGGATGCTAAGTTAAACAATTTTATGGTTCTGTATAAATGAAATATATGCACAATCTATAAATTCAAACTATTAATAAGATATTCAAAAATCCGCAAATGATGCGGATTATATAACAACAACATATATTGAGCTCTAAATAAAACATCTGGATTTCTAGATTTAAATATATTGATAAATATCGACATGAATAATTAGATGCTTCAGTATTTGATGTATTTATGTTGTATACAAATTCACTTAGTGATGTATTTTTTATGAGATGAATATTTTGGTAATCTTTACAATCTAAATGATATTTGATTTTTCACATTAATAAGAAAACAAATGATCAATTTACATTTATCACTCAAGGCGGTTAAAAGAACAATTAAGACTTTCCTTTTTCTTTCAATAATTCTTTTTACAGTTAAATCTTCTGCCCAAATCGGAGACCTTATCTGGGAAGATAGTTTCAACGACTTGGACAACTGGATACTTGAAACAGGGAATGGTTCCTGGGGATGGGGGAATGGAGAACTGGAATATTATAAACCGGAAAATGCTACAATAAATGAAATTCCTGGTGAGCCGGGCAACAATGCCCTTATGATAACTGCGAAAGAAGAAACCGGACCCGATATTGTAGACCAATGGGGAAATCCTTTGAATTATACATCTGCAAGACTCAATACCAAATCAAATGTTTCAATAAAATACGGAATGATTGAAACCAGGGTTAGCATTCCAAACCTTGATCTGGGAGGATGGCCGGCAGTATGGTTGCTTGGTACTTCTAATTATGGTTGGCCACACTGCGGTGAGATGGATATTATGGAAATGGGATGGTCAAAAGAATTCAGGGACTTGCACGATGATCACAATGGCGGTAATGGACTCAACAATTCAACGGTAAATCAGGTGGTGGGTGCAAATGCTATATTCTTTTCCGAAGATGCTATAGTACCGGGAAATCCATCTGGTGCTGCAAGCCTCTCCTGGGATCCGGATAATGAATTTTGCCGGCCATATTACAATTACAATACACCACTAATTGATAGGTTCCTGGTCTACCGACTCTATTGGGACGAAACAAGCCTGCGATTCACAGTTATCGATAATGGTTCGGAATATGACCTTTACACAGATCCTTTTCCCATAGACAGTGTTTCTGCAGAATTTCAGCAACCGTTTTTTCTAATAGCCAACCTGGCAATAGGCGGTGCATTTACTGATGCTTATAACCTTGGAGATCCGGGAAGCGGACTACCTGTTTCCATGCCATTACCCGCTGAAATGTATGTTGATTACATAAAGGTTTATAAATGGAATGGTCACGGAAATGTACACATCGGCCCTCCTGAATTTGAAAGCGGAACATTTGGTCTTTTTACAGATGAAACCCCAATCAACGGAGGCCTTGACATCGGTGTTGATTCAGAAATTTATGTTTGGGAAGGAACCCTGACGGGAGGAAGCATTCCTCCTTATGAAGGTGAAAATGGGATCTCGTGGACCACAACAGGATTGGGATGGTTCGGAGCAGGTATAATGTCGGCACAACCGGTCAACCTTTTTAATTTTGGTGAAGGCCATTTGAAATTCAGAATTAAAATTCCGGCGAATGTAAGTTTTAAAATTGGGATCATTGATTCCTGGGGAAACCAGAATTATGTTGACTTCCCTGCCAATCAAGCAACATTTGGCCTTGTCAGGGATGGAGAATGGGGTCAGGCTGCAATCCCTGTTTCAGATATCAGGGGTGAGCTCATTGATTTAAGAATGTTATCCTACGAATTTGTTATCCTTGAAGTAAACGGAGCTTCCTGTGAATTTGGACTGGATGATATCTATTGGGATGGTGGAACAGCCTCAATAAATAATGAACAGTTTTTTTCCGGGTTCAAAATGGAAAATAAACCAAATCCATTCCATGCACAAACTGAAATCAGTTATACAATACCAAATGCTGAATTTGTTGAATTGAACATTTATGATATCACCGGAAGAATTGTAAAATCACTTGTAAAAAGTGATAAAATTGCGGGCAAACATTCGGTGGTTTGGGAAGTTAACAATGAATCACCCGGTGTTTATTTTTATGAGCTAAAAGCCGGTGATTACCGGAAAATAAAAAAATGTATCCTGCAATGATGCGGATACTTAAAGAACCTTATAAGCAGTATTAAAGATTTATAGAACTTCAAATAAGCTAATATGATGGATCTGAAGGGAAAATATGCATTCATAACCGGATCAAGTCGTGGTATTGGACAACAAATTGCAATAGGGCTGGCTAAGCTTGGATGCAATTTAATTTTACATGGCCGCACAAAAGGAAGTTGTACGAAAACAATTGAACTGGTAAAAGAACATGAGGTAAAAATCTTTGAAGTATATGGTGAACTGTCTGATGAAGTGCAAGTCCTTGACATCATATTACAGGTTAAGGATCTGAAAGTGAATGTTGATATTTTATACAATAATGCTGCGATCATGACTTCTTTTCACGAGGACATCTGGAAGCATAGATGGGAGGAATGGACGAAAACTTTCAGGATAAATGTTATGGCTATGTACAGCTTATGCGGAGCCTTTATTCCGGATATGATCAAAAACGGGTTCGGCAGGGTGGTTAATTTGTCATCCGGTATAACAGATAAACCGGAACTGGCACCTTATGGTGCATCCAAATGGGCGGTTAATAAACTAACCGAAGATATTGCATCAAAACTGGACGGTACCGGAGTTCGTATTAATTACCTGGATCCGGGCTGGTTACGCACCGATATGGGTGGTAAGGATGCTGAACACCCTGTTGAAGCTGTTTTACCTGGAGCATTAGCCCCGGTATTGATTGCCGATAATGGTCCGAACGGTCAGTTCTATTCTGCAATTGATCATAAGTTGGATCCTGGAATTTTCTAGTCGGTAAATAGTGAAGAAATATATTTTTACATAAGCATCCTCGTAATTTCTTAAAGAATGTTCAAAAACAACTGATATTGGGACAAATCTATCCTAATCAATTGAACGATATATTGTAATAAAAGAATACTGATGGAGACTGTCTCAAAAGTCTTCGTGTATCTCAGTGGAACCTTTGTGCAACTTTGTGAAATAGCATTATTATGCTGTAACACAAAGCCCCGATAGCTATCAGGGCACAAAGCAGATACAACGTTCCGCAAAGAATATATTTTCAAAAATGATGCAAACTTTTAAGTTTGAGCAGCCCACCTATTCATTATAGACACTAATGATATTTTGAAATTCCACAGGATTACTGAACGAAACGTTTCATTTCACTTCGGTATTTGGATGCACTTTTTCCTGTAACTTCTTTGAATAATTTGTTAAAGTGTGAAAAGTTATTAAAACCACATTCAAAACAGATATCCGTAATACTGCTTGTGCTTTCTGATAATAATTTTGTAGCATGCACCACACGGTATTCATTGACAATTTTTGTGAAAGTTTTACCTGTTGCCTTTTTAAAGTACCTGCAAAAAGCAGGAACGGTCATACTGGCCTTTTCTGCAATTTCTTCAAGAGGGATCTGTCTTTCAAAATTACTGTTGATGTGTTTAAAAATAATATCAATTTTGTGGCTGTCCTGATGTGTTGTTTCAAATGCATAGCCGTCCACATTCAATATTGAATAATCGTTGGATTGGGCTAAATCGCTTAAAATTTCAAGTAACAACAATATCCTTTCAAATCCTTCATGATCTAAAAGCCTGATTATCTTGGGCCCTACCATTTTTTGGGTATCGGATTTAAACATTAATCCCTTTTTCGCCCTGTCAAAAAGAGATAAAAGTGTTTTCATCTCCGGCATTCTAAAAAAGGATTCACCCAGGAAATCCGGTTTAAATTGCACAATTGTTTCTGAACCTTTAGCGGTCATCCTGTCGCTGAATCCATGATGAGGTAAATTGTCACCCAAAAGCAACAACTGACTACAATTAAAATAAGACAGGTGATTGCCAATGTGTACCTTCCCTTTTCCCTTGTGAATGTATACCAGTTCCACTTCAGGGTGGAAATGCCAGGATGCCTGATTGACCACAATAGGTTTAGAGTGTTGTTTAACTGAAACTGAACTACCGAAACCCGGGTCGATTTTTTCTAACGAAGGTTTTAATGTTTTCATAATAATTCCTGGCAAAGATACCCAGTTCCTTTTCGGTAAAAGTATACCAATTTAACCACTATATATACCATATTAACCTTAAATTATTCTTAACATTATAATCGGGGTAATTTAACACACATATTTGTCAATTTTGATGTTTTTCAGGATATCCGGGCAGTATATTTTTGCAACGAAAATTAATAATCATTTAAAACGAGAAATCATGAAACAACTACTTAGAAAATGTCTGTTACTGGTAGTTTTGTTAACTACCATAGAAACTTATTCAAATCCGATGACAATTCTTGCAAATGGTGAGATCATCGATGGTACAAAAGTAACTTTTGAAAATGTTCAAAAAGGATCCTTGCTACAAATTAAAGATGGTGATGGAGTTATTCTTTATAAAGAGGTGATTGAAAAAACCGGCACTTATTCAAAGGGATTTGACTTTACAAATTTACCAATGGAAAAATACTTTTTGGAACTTGAAACACAAAAAGAGATCACAATTATCCCGCTTTATATAAAAGCAAATGCTGTTGAAATTATGAAAGATGAAGAATTCATAATCATTAAACCGGATGTTATTGCCAGAGATGAATTGGTTTATATTTCAAATGATTCATTGAATAATCAGGAGGTAAAAATTGATGTGTTTTATGAGGGTTTTGATTTGGCTTATAGCGAAAAAATTAAAAACGTTCCCAGCCTGAAACGAACATATGATTTTTCCACCAGCAAAAAAGGCAATTATATTATCGTGTTCAATACACAAGGCCGGTCATTTACTAATAATGTTACAATTCCTTAAGTTAACACCAACAATTAGAAAAACTATCTTTTATTTAATAGTTATATCGAAAATACCGGGGATTTTGCTTCCGGTATTTTTTTATAACAGTAATATCAGAGAAATTAAAACAATTGGGTAAAGATTCTTCACTTCATCCCGATGGTCATCGGGATTTCGCCGCTACTGATATAATACGTTAAATACTTGATTTAGAAAACCTTCGTGTTTTTGTGTCTCCCGATAGCTATCAGGAGTGGCTATTCTTAAATGTTTTTCTCGCCACAAAGGCACCAGGGATTCACAAAGAATTATATCACCTTATTTTAAATCATCGCGAGCTGAGTTCGAAGTCTCAGAATGACAAACTATTTGATTCCACCCTTAATATTATAAACCCTTATACTTAAATTTTACAACCTCAAACGCCATCTTCCTTTTTCTTTCAATATCAACAATGCCCCAATATTCTTCGTTTGCAGCTCCGTCGTATGGTACTCCACTGCTTTTGGGAGCCCAGCCTCCCGGATCCTGGGTATCGTTATTACCTGCTTTCCACCACTCATCACTAAAGGCAAAAAGCGCCACACCGGAACAAACTTCCGTAAACCTGAATGTATCATCCAGAATATTTTTTACAGCATCTGCCTGGGCTTTCTCGTTTAAACCCTGGTCATAACCATTCATATTCGCGGCCATATAGCTGTCGGCTCCAGCTTCAGATAAATACATAGGTTTAGAACTGATAGCACTCCATTCTTCAAAAATACCTTCCGGATTATCCCAGCGGTATACATTCATTCCCCAGATTTCGATATCCGGGCATAATGATAATGTGGTTGAATCAGGCACTTCACCGTGAGCAGTTGCCACAGGATGATTTGGGTCGGCCTTTTGGATCAGAATTGCAGCATCGTTCAAGGCTTTGTACCAGTTGGTAAGATCATCGTTAAACCATTCGGGATGATAATTGTATTCATTGCCCAATTCCCAGAATAAAATGGCCTCATGATCCTTGAACTTATTTATGTAATCAATAAAAGTACCTGACAGAATATCATAATAGCCTCCCTGGTTATACCCGAAACCTATTATAACTTTAATCCCAGCTTCTGCAATCTGCTCAAGAACTGAAACATTGTTTATGGGAGAATAAACCCTTATTGTATTAATTCCTGCTTCTGCCATCAAAGCAAGGTCTTCGGTCAAATTATCAAAACTCACAATCCCTGAATTCTTTGGTACCGGGTTGTAACAGACTCCTTTAATGAGGTATGGAGAATCATTTACCATTATTTTCCGGTCTGAAACGGTTACGATGTCTGTAAAGGCCTTAAGCGGGTTGATAATGGATAAGAAGGCCAATAAAAAAAGTATAAATGATATTTTCATATTTATCTGTTATTTTCTAATCCTAAAATGCAGAAGCCCTCTTTTAATCCGAATTTTTCACTCTCCGTGCCACTAAGTACATAAGAGATGGTTCTGATTACGGACCTCCCTGTATAATCTTCATTTTCCTTATCGAATTCTTTCAATAACAATTTTTGCCCGGCTTTGAAATTCCTGTCATTCTTTCTAAGTTCAAATGGCTTTTTTCCACTTGCTACCATCTCAAAATAAGGTTTCCAGGTCTTAAGTTCATGAGTCATGATTCAAAGTGCTTATGTACATCAATCAGTATTTAGCCGGTCATTGACAAGATTGCTATTTCTATCCTGGGAATGATTAATGTGTTAAAATTATACGGTGGGTCTCCATCTTTCCATCAAACAAGAACCTGCACAAATAAATACCCGGACTTATATTCACCCTGAACCTGTTTAAATCTGATTTATCAATTTTTATTCTTTTGATCAGCTGCCCATTGATATTAAGTAACTCAAGATGGTTCCCTAACAATTCCGGATGGCTGCACTTAATATTAATAGTGTTAGCGCCAGAATACAAAACTACATTTGGTGTAAATTCAGAGGCAATGAGACCAATCGTCAATTGACCTGTGGTCAGGTCCTCAAAGCTATTGAGAATTTTAGCTTTCATAGTGAGGGATAAGTCTGATGATCCCTGAATATTTCCTGATAATTTAACCGTAGCAAAAGAAGCAGTTTCGTAAATAACCGTATCGATGCTCACGTCTGGCGGGGCATTGTTAAGGGTAAAGTATTTCTTTTTCAGGATCGTACGACTGAAGTAATCATCAGTCAATGTGATCTCAAGATCAGGAAAGGATCCGGCAAGCTGGGCAGCGGGTTCAAGCAGGTTGCCGGGAATATTGTTATCTATCCATTCCAGCCGGTTGAACAGCCAGTTTTCGAAGAACTCCACTTCATCATCATAATCGTTGCCCTGCCAGTTGTAGTTTGGCCAGACATACGCTCCTAAAATGGGCCATTTTTCATAATTTCTTTGCTGGGCTTCATTAATATAAGTTGTAATAGAGTCGATAGCCGTCGCTAGCTTATTATTGCTCAACTCATTCTCCCTTAACTGGTTCCATCTTGTATTAAACAGATCCTCAAAATAAGGATTCTCCATCATTCTTTTCCACCAGAACATTATGCTCCATTCATTGGGTTCCACCATAGTATACCTCCATCCGGTGTAATCCGTACCTGGCCACCAGTAATCGACATTTGAATAACCAAGGTTAAAGTCCCATGCAGGCCCTGCAAAAAGTTTACCGCCATCACTATCTTTTTCCTTATAGAAATAAGTGCTGTACCTGTAATTATCCACTTCCTTGGCTATTTCACACAATATCATCTGGTCGACAAATGATCCGGAATTTAAATAATAGTTGTACCCAAAATTTGGATCAGCAAACATATTACCAACCAAGGCATTTTCGGCGGTTGTAATGTAATCGTGGATATAGCCGGTTTGTTCAGGAACAAGGTCGGTGGCTTTGGGGTAATAAAACTGAAAAATAATATTCATTGCATCAGGGTAAGGCGGATAAGGAGTGGAAAGCCATCCATGAGTGCCAAATACAAAATCCGGATCAATTTTATCCACTTTAATGATGTATCCACCGGTAAGTTCATCACCTGAAATATCCTCTGGGTTAAGGGTAGCAATGTTTACCCTGTTCTCATCTTTCTTTATTTTTTCCATAAGGATGTACACCCCTTTGTAATCATTGTTTACGATCAATTCACAATATGCAATTCTAGAGCAATAGGGATCGAGTTTGCTACCCATATAAAAAGAAATGAAATTCCTGAGCATGGACTTATCACTGTAAGGAGCATACAATACCCAATCGTTTTCTTCAGGCATCCCCACCAAAGGAACATTGAGGTTTTCCCCCTCTTCATCCCTGGTTTCAAAACCGTAGGATTTTTTCGGGAACATCTGAGCACTTTGTCCTCTAATTTCAATACCTATATGGCCTTCGTAATCATTGGGAGGATCATACTGGTTATTCATGTTTCCAGGTCCATTGTCAATAATACCCATAAAACCATCAATTTTAGGCTCATCGGGTATGACGATGCCTCCGGTATTAATTATTACTATTGGAAGGTTAGAAGTTAATCCTGTAGGACCTCCATCACCAACTCTTAAAACATCATCAACATGCCACTGATTTCCAGCAGAAGTGCCTAAAAAATCAAAAAAGATCACCAGCCGGACATAGTCTGTTGCTGTAGTACCAGAAAAATCAAACTCAAGATCATCCCATTCACCGGGATCAGGAGTAAGTTCAATTTCCTGCCATGACGTAAGATCACTGTTTTCAAATTTAAGAAGGACACTTCCACCTGACTCGGGAGCCAATATTTTTAAACGGTACACCGGATAATCTCCAAAATTCACAGGCACGGAAAAATCAGTGAATATAAAGTCGTATTCACTGCTGCTTGTTTCAACCATCAAACAGTTTTCGGATGGATTAATCCCTGACTGGTCAGGATTTTCAACCACCTGGTCATCACCTGCCAGAACTGTCCAGTTAACATTTGTTCCATCCCAGTTAGCAATGGTATCGATTGTTTGTGAAGTAGCTTGACCTATAAGAAACATGAAGGTCGCAAAAAGGGTGGAGTAAGGAAACCTGAACAATACCATTTTGATATTAATTACTTAATATTAATACAGTCCCCCCCGGAAATATAAATACTTGTCAAAGTTAAATATAATAACCTAAAGAGAAAATTTTTAGCAAAATTTATCGATTTGTTATAAAACATTCCACTAAACATTGAAAATAAATAGATATTTTACTATATTTGACAAACTAATTCATTCAAAACAAGAAAGTCATGAAATTATCCCAGGTAACTGTTCCCAAAAGTGTTGCGTTAATTTTAATCTTATTAATTGTTCTCGTTGGTGGTTATGTTGTAATAACGTACGGCCTTAAAAAGCCTTCAACAGAAGGATGTTTCTTCTTCACCAACGGAGAAATTCAAGGATGGACCATTGATCAGTTGTATGCATTTGAAGAGGGCGAGTTAAGAAAGATCACGGTGGATGGCCCTGATGATCCAGAAACGAAAATTCCTTATGAACCTTTCGAGCTGTCCAATATTCCGGACATGATCCAGGCTTATGCATCCGAATTCCAGATTACCGATTCAACTGCTGAACATTGTAAGTTTTATTTTACTTCACCAGACCTGAGTGAAGATCCGAACTGGCAGGATATTATCGGATTCCGGTTTAACATTAACCGTGAATTTAAAAGCCATACCATCGACTGGTATTCCCACAAAGTATTTGCTGAAATACTGGCTGTGGATGAGAACGGAAGTGAGGAGATATTGCACGAAACGTATTTCGAAACGGATGAGATGAATTACCTTGAAATAGACAACTTCGGAGTACCGTATTTCTTCAGGTGTATACCTGTTGAGTTAAAAAATCCGACCGGCAAGTATACCATAAAACAACTGCGTATCGGTTGTGTGATCAAAGGATTTAATTACAATCCAAACGTACAGTTTAAAGGTGGCTGGAAGATCACCAACGTTTGTCCCTTGTATAATTAAAACTTACATTTCTTGAGGTAAAAGTGTCAGATTGCCGGAGGATGGAATACCTTCGGAATGTAACTTGTCAGTACATTTATCGATTGAATAAGAATGTAAAGCTCAACCAATCATTTATTGTAATGGGTATACGATATTTATGCCTCCTTTTAGGAAAAGATCGACCAACGAATAATATGTCTTGAATCAGGCATATAAGTGCTTATTAGCAAGCCTGATACAATGTTATCCTAAAATCTCTGAATAACTCACAGGAAGGTAATTTTCCTGACCTCTAAGATTCAATGTGAAGAATCTATCCTTCTTATTTCTCAGAACCGCTGAAAAAGAATTTGAAGATGAGTGCACCCAGGAAAAACGTATTGGCTACGGTGAAGAACGTTGATGAATGTTTCAGCCCGAATACGCCACCACCTCTTATAAAATCAAGAAACCCACATGCAATACATATTCCAGCAATAACAATACAAATCCAACTAAACAAACTAAAGATTTTCATTTTATTCCTATTTTGTTGATGTTAAATTATTAAACTTCCACTACTGGTAATAAGGTTTGAAAATTAAAGATAGAATAAATATTGCACATATCAAAATGTTAGTAGCCCGATTTTCGACTATACATTGTTAACATATTCGCAGAATCTAGATATAATAAGGATTTGCGGGAGGTTCAAATTTTTGGTAACTCATCGTAAAGATTAACAATGATTTGAGCTGAGGTTAAAAAATTCAGCCTGCCGGGATAAAAAAGCTCTTCGGATTGATTTTTATTCCAATAAATGGTATTTACCCCAGAGTAGAACTCCGGACTTATCTTTTCGGAGTAGAACTCCGAGGAATTTAACCAGGCTTCTCGTCCGCCGAAACGGAAGGCGAAGGCGGATTAAACCAGGTTCATTATCAACTACCGCCTGCAGCTGCAACAGTAACGACCGGAATAACAGTTGCAACCATTACAGCTGCCTGTAGTGCCTCTACTGCTTCTTTTGTGGCTTTACCAATTAAATTTCCACTGGTAATTTGTTTGATCCTTTCTTTTCTGTTTTTTAGCTCCTTTCTGTCGAAAAGAGGTTTTAACATTCCGGTGCTGTTACAAATGGAAATTAAAATGACCACATTTGGATCCACCTCCTTTTGATCGGTAAAAATCGCATCATGAATCTTGCTCATGATCTGCTTTTCAGGTTTTGGGTTGATCTCAGGATAGATCTTCCTCTTAAAAAGAAGAAGAACTTTTCCTTCCTCCATTTTCAGGATCCCTTTTCGGCAAAGGCCTTCAGCTGCTCTATGTTTGAGTCTTTTAATGCCAGCTATACGTTGCACCCATGTAGCAACCTGGGCTCTGCGCTTTGCCGATTTTAATTTCAGCAAACTTTCATTGAGTATGGCATCACTGGTTTGCTTCTGACTAATCGGTTTTACAAATTTCTTTTTACCGGATGTTTCAATGGCAATTTTCTTTTCCAGGAGCAACTCTGCCATAATAGCTCCTGCCATGGCGAACTGATAATTTATGCCAAAATGAGTGGTTCCCTCTTTATCTCTTAAAGAGAGAAGTAATATTTCTTCGTAGATATGTAATCTTTCCATTTTTGAAATTTAAGGATGATCTCTGATTAAATTATTTCATGCTAAGGTAGGAAAAATAGTTATTTCTATTCTCAACAACCAGCTCGATCCGGGATCAGGCAGGCTTCTAACAAACCCTTGTTAAAACAAAAAATGACTTGTATTGTATTCAATGGATCATTAACGCTAATTTTATAATTTATAATATCCATGGAGACAGTTAACGATGAGCAAACGCGAACTTAAAAAATACCTGCATCAGCTACCCAAAGATCAACTGGAAGAACAAGTTCTGGATCTGTACGCAAAATTTAAGAACGTAAAGACCTATTACGATTTTGTTTTTAATCCCGATGAACAAAAACTGATCGAAGAAGCCAAATTTAAGATCACAAAAGAATATTTTCCTCAAAGCCGAAGAAGACCAAAAGCTCGTCGTTCAGTGGCCCAAAAATTTATCAAACACTTTAAAACCCTTGGAGTTGATCCGCAACTGATAGCAGAGATTATGGTATATAATCTTGAAACTGCACAGGCCTTTTCAGGTATCAAAATGCCCCGACAGGAGGCATTCTACATCAGTATGTTAAGGTCATTTCGTGAAGCTAGAGAATTTACAAATTCCTTCCGGTTAATTGCTGAATTTGACAACAGGTTAAGGAAGATCAGCGAAAATGCATGGGAGCAGAACTGGTTCAACAGGGAAGCTTTTCTTACAAATGATTGAATGCGTGAATGATAGAATGAGTGAATAAATCATAATTTCAGACTTCGGTTTATAAATGGAACGCCAATTCAATCATTCTAGCATTCTAGCATTCAAGCATTCAAGCATTTAACAAAAGGAGGGAAATAAAAAAAGCCCAGGATACTAATCCCAGGCTTTTATTTTCTTAAAAACGAACGACCTTCCTAATACCTGTAATGTTCAGGTTTATATGGACCTTCAATAGGAATACCAAGGTATTCTGACTGATCTTTTGTCATCACTGTAAGTTTCACACCAATTTGTTCGAGGTGTAAACGAGCTACTTCTTCATCCAGTTTTTTCGGTAAACGATAAACACCGATCTCAAAGTCTTTTTGCCATAACTCCAGCTGAGCCAGTGTTTGATTTGAGAAGGAGTTACTCATTACAAACGATGGATGACCTGTAGCGCATCCCAGGTTAACCAAACGTCCTTCCGCCAGCATAAAAATGGCGTGTCCGTCTGGGAAAACGTATTTATCAACCTGAGGTTTGATGTTGATCTTTTCTACTCCTGCTAATTCATTCAAAGGTTCAACCTGGATCTCGTTATCAAAATGGCCTATATTACAAACAATTGCCTGGTCCTTCATGGCTTTCATATGATCAACAGTGATCACATCTTTGTTTCCTGTTGTTGTAACAAAAATATTTCCTTCCTTTACTGCCTCTTCCATTGTGGTTACTTCAAATCCTTCCATAGCAGCCTGTAAAGCATTGATTGGATCAATTTCTGTAACAATAACTCTTGCACCATATCCTTTCATGGACTTGGCACTTCCTTTACCAACATCACCATATCCGGCAACAACCACAACTTTTCCTGCTACCATCACATCTGTTGCTCTTTTGATTCCGTCGGCCAGTGACTCACGGCATCCATAAAGGTTGTCGAATTTTGACTTTGTAACTGAATCGTTCACATTAATGGCAGGAGCATGCAATTTGCCCTGTTCCATCATCTGGTAAAGACGGTGAACACCTGTCGTTGTTTCTTCAGAAACTCCACGAAGTTTCTCGGCAGCACGATGCCATTTTGTTTTGTCTTCAACAAAGGTTGACTGCAATTGCCTTAATACAGCAGCGAACTCAGGATTATCGGCTTCAACTTTCAAAAGTTCAGGATCATTTTCCACATCGTATCCATGATGAATAAGTAGTGTTGCATCTCCTCCATCGTCAACGATCATGTCTGGTCCGTCACCATCAGGGAATGTCAATGCCTGGTTAGTACACCACCAGTATTCATCCAGCGTTTCACCTTTCCAGGCAAAAACAGCGACACCAGTAACTGCGATCGCAGCGGCAGCATGATCCTGTGTTGAGAATATATTACAGCTTGCCCATCTTACTTCTGCACCAAGAGCTGTTAATGTTTCTATCAAAACAGCAGTTTGAACAGTCATATGCAATGAGCCTGTAATTCTAGCTCCTTTTAGAGGTTGATCAGCAGCATATTTTTTACGGATTGACATCAATCCCGGCATTTCCTTTTCAGCGATTTCAATTTCTTTTCTACCCCACTCAGCAAGATTGATATCAGCTACTTTGTAAGCCAGATTTTTGTCAACAGTTAAAGTTTCCATAATTAGTATTTGTTTTGTCTATATTCAGTATTTTCAATAAAAAAGTGTGCAAAGATAAAAACGATTTGGATGTTGCCAAAATTATAAGGAGGTTAATCCTTATGTGCACCTATCCAAATGCTTAGAGGTAATAACAACAAATCTCAAAAAATGTTACAATTTTTTAGTAAAACATCTGCGACGTTTATGTTGAATATGATCGAAGTTTTTCCAGTTGCTGATCACGTTGTGGTTGGTCTCAAAAATTCCGGTAGTTTCCATCTGGTTAATTCCCTGCCTGAGCATCTCTTCCTGGATCTCAGAGAACAGGATTACAGCAGCTCCGGCACTGTGGTATTCAGGAAGAACTCCAGTAAGCAGAAGGTCTATCACTTTTGGTTTTTTTATGGCTTTCAAAATGTGAAATATCCCGAAGGGAAATATTTTCCCACCTGCCTTTTGCATGGCTTCCGATAAGGATGGAACTCCGATAATAAAAGCTACAGGCTCATTGTTCTTTTTGATGATCCTGATAAATTTTGGGCTTAAGACGCTGAAATATTTTTTCTTTACTGATT
Source organism: uncultured Bacteroidales bacterium (assembly GCA_964421215.1). GTDB lineage: Bacteria > Bacteroidota > Bacteroidia > Bacteroidales > JAADJA01 > JAADJA01. Next base: position 93,127 of record CAYQWA010000017.1, read on the forward strand.
CAATTAATTTACCGCTGAAAGGGGTTACGTATGGTAAATCCTGGAAGGCTTCATTGAGTATTTCAAAAATTTTCTGAGTATAGGGAAGCAATTCATCTTTCGACTTAAAGGTAAGCACCTCAAAGCCATAGCGCTTTTTCACGATCCTGGCTCCTCTGATCCCTTTATTCACAGCCTTCTCACCAAGCGTCAAACGGAATTCAACCCAGTCGTTTTCCTTTTCATAACCCAGTTTTTCGAAATGGCTTTGATAATATGGCAAATGATATACTGATGCAATGGAAGGAAGATGATCAAATCCTTCAATCAGCAAACCCTGCAAGTCAAGGTTATTAAATCCAAGTGGTCCGTGAACTGCTTCCATTCCCTTGGATAAAAGCCAGGTTTCTGCGGTTTTAAACAATTCAGAAGAAACTTCCTGATCATCAATAAATTCAACTCGTGTGAATCTTCCAAGTTTACTATTTATTTTATTGTTGTAGGCATGGTTTATTATTGCTCCAATTCTACCAACACAAGTATTATCTTTCCAGGCCGTCCAGAATTTAGCTTCACAATCTTCAAAGGCAGGATTGGTTTTTGGCTGAAGTTGTTTTAGCTCATCATTTTTAATAGGTGGGATCCAGTAAGAATTACCTTTATACAATTTGTAAGGAAAATTTACAAAATGCTTCAGATCTTTTTGCTCTTTTGCTTCTTTGATTTCAAACATTATCGCTTAGCAAATGTTAGTATGTTTTCGGCAAAATTATATAGAAAGCGGCAACAAATGAGATAATTTTTGGCGAAACTGATGTAAATCCTTTATTTTGCATATAAAATTAACTAAAAATTTACTGGAATCCAATGCAACAAAACATATATAATGAAATATCAAAACGTGTATTGGTTCTTGATGGTGCCATGGGAACCATGATCCAGCGATACAAGCTGGAAGAAAAAGATTTTCGTGGTGAACGATTTGCAGATTTTCCACATGACCTCAAGGGAAACAACGACTTGTTATCCCTTACTCAACCTCAGATAATTGCAGAAATTCATGAAGAATACCTGGAAGCAGGTTCAGATATAATTGAAACAAATACTTTTAGTGGCAACAAATTTTCCATGGCCGACTACCACATGGAAGACCTGGTGTATGAGATCAATCAGGAATCGGCCAGGATCGCCAAAGAAGCTGCCATAAAATTTACAGAGCGTGATCCGTCCAAACCCCGTTTCGTTGCAGGAGCCCTGGGGCCAACAAATAAAACTGCATCACTTTCACCTGATGTAAACAATCCCGGATACAGAGCCGTGAGTTTTGATGATCTTTATGAAGCCTATAAAGAACAAGCATTAGGTTTGATTGATGGGGGTTCAGATATTCTCCTGATTGAAACTATTTTTGATACCTTAAATGCCAAAGCTGCGATGATGGCGGTGAAACATGCCTTGCAGGAAAGGAAGGTCAACCTTCCGGTTATGGTTTCAGGAACCATAACAGATGCAAGCGGACGTACTTTGTCAGGTCAAACAACTGAAGCATTTTTGAATTCTGTTTCTCATCTCGATCTTTTTACAGTCGGTCTAAACTGTGCTCTGGGGGCTGAGGAACTCCGTCCCTATCTTGAAGAACTTTCAACCAAAGCTCCTTTTTATGTTAGTGTTTATCCTAATGCAGGCCTGCCCAACCAGTTTGGTGAATATGATGAGTCACCGGAAGCCATGGCTTCTCACCTGAAAGATTTTTTAGAGCACAATTATGCGAATATCATTGGTGGATGTTGCGGAACAACACCTGATCATATCCGGGAGTTTGTTAAAGTTGCCGAAGGGGCAGTTCCAAGGCCAATTCCGGAAAATGATCATCATTTAAAACTCAGTGGTTTGGAACCGTTGATGGTTTATAAAGGAAGTAATTTTATAAACATAGGAGAACGTACCAATGTGAGCGGATCCTTAAAATTCGCAAGGCTGATCAGGGAGAAAAAGTTTGAAGAGGCATTGAGTGTTGCTAAACAACAGGTTGAAAACGGTGCCCAGGTGATCGATATCAACATGGACGATGCCATGCTGGATGCGGAAGATGTAATGGTTAAGTTCCTTAATCTGGTTGGTTCTGAACCCGACATTGCCAGAGTACCGATAATGATCGACTCCTCAAAATGGTCGGTCCTTGAATCCGGGCTTAAATGCCTGCAGGGCAAGGCGATTGTCAACTCCATAAGTTTAAAAGAAGGGGAAGAAGAATTCAGGGAACATGCCTGCACAATCAGGGATTACGGTGCGGCGGTTATTGTAATGGCTTTTGATGAAGAAGGCCAGGCTGTAAGCTATGAAAGAAAAATTGAAATTTGCGGGCGGGCTTACCGGATCCTCACCGAAGAAATTAATTTTCCGCCCGAAGACATCATTTTTGATCCTAATATTTTAACAGTTGCAACCGGTATCGATGAACACAACAATTATGCTGTGGATTTCATCCAGGCCACAAAATGGATCAAGAACAACCTGCCTTATGCCAAAGTAAGCGGTGGTATCAGTAACCTCTCCTTTTCATTCCGGGGAAACAATGTAGTAAGGGAAGCAATGCATTCGGCATTTCTCTTTCATGCAATCAAAGCTGGTATGGACATGGGTATTGTAAATGCCGGAATGCTTCAAGTGTATGATGAAATACCTAAAGATCTGCTGGCACTTGTTGAGGATGTCATCTTAAACCGTCGAAAGGATGGTACAGAACGACTGATAAACTATGCCGAAAAAGTAAAAGACAGCGGAACAAAAGAAATTAAAAAAGACGAATGGCGCGAAACTAGCGTTGATGAACGCTTAAAACATGCACTTGTAAAAGGAATTGTCGAGTACATTGAAGACGATGTAGAGGAAGCCAGTAAAAACTATCCAAGATCTTTAAGCATCATTGAAGGTCCGTTAATGGATGGGATGAATGTTGTAGGTGACCTTTTTGGAGAAGGAAAGATGTTTTTGCCACAGGTGGTGAAAAGTGCACGTGTTATGAAAAAAGCGGTGGCTAAATTGCTCCCATACATTGAAAAGGAACAAAGTGCAGAAGGGAAAATACAGTCCGCCGGAAAAATTGTAATGGCAACAGTAAAAGGTGATGTTCACGACATTGGAAAGAACATTGTAGGTGTAGTCCTTGCCTGCAACAATTTTGAGGTCATCGACCTGGGTGTTATGGTCCCTGCCGAAAAGATCTTAAAAGCCGTACAGGATGTTAACGCTGACCTATTGGGACTGAGCGGCCTGATTACACCCTCACTTGAAGAGATGGTTCATGTAGCAAAAGAATTGGAACGGCAGGATTTTAATATTCCTCTACTGATTGGAGGAGCAACCACTTCAGAAATTCACACAGCCGTTAAAATTGCCCCGAATTATAATGCACCAGTTGTGCATGTCAGGGATGCTTCTAAAGGAGTTGGTGTTTCGGCCAACCTGATTTCAGAAAATGCAAAACAACAGTATGCTTCTGAAATAAAAGCAAAATATTCCACACTTAAAGAAAAACATGAGGCACAGAAAAGCAGCTCGACCTACATTGACTATGAGCAGGCAAAATCAAATAAACTAAACATCGACTGGAAAGCAACAGATATTTATACCCCCTCCTTTACAGGAAATAAGTTTTTCTTCGATTATCCGCTCGATGAGATCAGGGAATACATCGACTGGACCTTCTTTTTTCATGCCTGGAAGATCAATGGGAAATACCCAAAGATCTTTGATGATCCGGTTAAAGGTGAAGAAGCAAAAAAACTTTTTGACGACGCTAACCAAATGCTTGACCTGATCGTGGAGGAAAAGAGGTTGAAGGCTCAGGGGGTCATTGGTTTTTATCCTGCGAACTCAGTTGGTGAAGATGTTGAAATTTATGGAGATGAGTCGGGAGAAAAAGTATTGACCACATTCAGATTTCTTAGAAATCAGCAGCAAAAAGATAAAGGAATTCCGAACCTGTCTCTTGCAGATTTTATTGCTCCCATAGATGCCGGGATGAAGGACTACTTAGGAGGATTTGCAGTAACAGCAGGAATAGGCCTTGAAAAATGGACCGACAAATACGAAAAGGACAATGATGATTACAACAGCATTATGATGAAAGTCCTTGCAGACCGCCTGGCGGAAGCATTTGCAGAACTGATGCATAAAAAAGTCAGAAATGAATACTGGGGGTATGCATCCGAGGAGGATATTAACATAACTCAGATCCTGAAAGAAGAATACCAGGGAATCAGACCTGCCCCGGGATATCCTGCCTGTCCGGAGCACTCTGAGAAACGTGTTTTGTTCGATCTGCTTGAGGCAGATTCTAAAGCAGGCATAAATTTAACTGAGAATTTTGCCATGTATCCTGCCGCTTCTGTTAGTGGATACTATTTTGCCCATCCCATTGCCCAGTATTTTAATGTGGGAAAAATCGGAAAAGACCAGGTACAGGATTATGCAGACCGGAAACAGCAAAGCAAGGAACAGATTGAAAAGTGGCTGAATGTGAATTTGAACTATAGATAGCCGGTGGCAGTGGCAGAAGCAGTGAGCAGTTGGCGGCAGCAGCAGCATCCAGTAACCGGAAACTTTGAACTTATAACAAACAACTTTTAACTATAAACAATGCGCATACCCTTCTCAGAATTTATAAAAGACAACCTGGTACTCTTTGATGGAGCCATAGGTACTGAGTTATACAACAAAGGTATTTTCATCAACAGTTGTTATGATGAGCTCAACCTCACCAGGCCGAAGCTGATCAAAGAAATTCACGAGGAATATGTTGGTGCCGGCGCAGATGTGGTGGAGACCAACACCTTTGGTGCTAACAGGCTTAAACTTCAGAAATACGGACTGGAAGATAAAACTCATGATATTAATTTAAAGGGTGCTGAACTTGCCAGGGAAGCTGCCGGAGAAGAACATTATGTAGCAGGATCCATGGGTCCCTTAAACGAAAGGCTTGAACCATGGGGTCCGTTGTCAGAAAATGAAGCACAGCAAATATTTAAGGAACAGGCCAAAGCACTCGTAGATGGAGGTGTCGACCTGATCATCCTGGAAACTTTTTCAGACCTTCACCTTATGCAGCAGGCTATTCTTGCTGTAAAAAATAATTTTGATATTCCGGTGATCGCCCAGATGACCATTGGTGGAGATGGTAATTCCCTGTTCGGTACACCTCCAGAAATGTTTGCTTCACGAATGAAACAATGGGGAGCAGACGTTATCGGGATCAACTGCTCCGTGGGTCCAAAACCCATGCTCGATGCACTGGAAAAAATGAATGAGGTTGTGGATATTCCTATCAGCATAATGCCCAATGCAGGTACTCCTGTAAACGTTGAAGGAAGAAATATCTACCTTTCCACAGCTGACTATTTTGCTGAATACACTCGAAGGTTTATCCATGCCGGTGCTCGTATTGTCGGAGGATGTTGCGGGACAAATCCTTCTTTTATAAAAGAAATGAGAAAGTCCATTCAGTCCATCCAACCACGAAAGATTATTCATAAAGAGGTGGTTGTAAAGGATGTGGAAAAGGTTGTCTCAACCATCCCGACACGTGATAAATCTTCCTTTGCACAGAAAATATGTGATGGGAAGTTTGTTACTTCTGTTGAAATTGTACCTCCAAGAGGTGCCAATGCAGACACACCGGTTGACCAGGCAAAGACACTTAAGGATCTGGGTGTGGATGCCATTAACATTCCGGATGGGCCAAGGGCCCTGGCCAGGATGGGTGCCAGCTACCTTTCGTTGATGATACAGGAACAGTCCGACATTGAAGTGATCCTTCATTATGCATGTCGCGACCGTAATCTCTTAGGAATGGTTGGCGATCTTCTGGGTGCTTATGCTGCCGGAATAAAAAATATTTTGCTGGTTACCGGTGACCCACCAAAAATGGGAACCTACCCTGATGCAACTGCAGTTTTTGATGTGGATTCCATTGGTCTTACCAATGTTGTAAATTATTTGAATTCCGGGCAGGACCTGGGAGGAAATCCTATACCCCACCCTACTGGATTCTATGCAGGAGTAGGTGTTAATCCGGGAGCTATAGACCTGGATTATGAGATCCGCAGGTTTGAGTGGAAAGTTAAAGCAGGAGCTGAGTTTGCCATCACCCAGCCGGTATTTGACAATGAACTGTTTTTTAACTTCATGAAAAAGATCGAGCATGTTAAGATACCCATCATTGCTGGTGTGTGGCCCCTGGTTAGTGTCAGGAATGCCGAATTTATGAACAATGAGGTTCCCGGAGCATCCGTACCTGATCCTATTATGAAAAGGATGTACGATACAAAGTCGAAAGAGGAAGCCCGCGAAACAGGACTTGAAATTGCGAGGGAAACCATAGATGAGATCAGGAGTGTAATTGCAGGGGTTCAAGTTTCTATGCCCTTTGGTAATATTAAATACCCCCTTGAAGTACTCAAGAGGGTATTATAAAGAGAATTATGAAAAAGAAGAAGCTCTTTAGTTTCTTTATTTTATAATATCTTAAAGGTAGATATCCGTTATATCAATGCTTTCCAGGTATAGGTTAAGGACTTCACTCGAGTTAACAGCAAGTATTTGATCGATTTCATCCGATCCTGGCAGATAATAAACTTCTACAAAAAAACCGTAAACCGAATAAAGCTGTATGCTATAGATTCCGTAATTGCGCTCGGCTACGTGTGACCCGTTGTTTAATAAGACGTAACTTTTTAAGTCTTCGGTCAAGTTCTGAAAGTCTAACGATGTAATCACTTTGTTTAGGTTTTTGTTAATAAATCATTGAATTAAAAAAAAGCTTAAAATTGCCAGTATCAAGCTGATTAACTGAATATAAAAAAGACTCTTTGAAAAGCTTTCCCTGGATTCTTCATATTCTCTTTTTGCCAGTTCCTCATTTTTAGTATTCATATTTACCTTACTGATTTGAATAGATTACCTTGGTCAGACCTCTATTACACAATCGTACCAAACTTTTTACATCGACGTAACTTGCTGATTTATTAATATTTACAGCAAATCTTTAGGATTTCAAAAACTATCCGAAATCGGTAGGTATATTAAAACCGGAGAGTATGAAAATGGAGAGTGGAGAGTGTTATATGTTTTGGATCCAATTCATCGGATGATTTATTGAAATATCAAAATAAGTCTAAATAATTACTGAGTTGTGGATTTAAAAATCAGTATTAGATAATTGCGGATTTCAGATATCCCACTACAATATCACATGAATAAAAAAAATGAATTATTTGATTTACTCATTTAGTCCATATATTGGATAATTTTCACATTATCGAAAGCTTTGACCTAATATTATGTGTGTTAAAATTTAAGCACTAATCATCCCATCCAGATATAAGAGCCTGGGCCTGGCTAAAGGAGGACATTAAAGGCCGTCATAATGTCCATTAACTTCATCATTAACTCTTTCTCTAATCGGATCTCATTCTAATGATAATCCACTGTAAACAATTGACTTTCTGGATTGTTAAATGTATATTGCAGTCTTCACCGTCCTAAACAAATACTTCTATGAAAAAAACTGCACTGCTACTACTGTTACTAATCCCATCTTTTCTTTTTTCACAGTCATGTTTACCTGAAGGTATAATATTTACAGCTCAGGAACAAATCGACAATTTCCAGATTAACTATCCTAATTGTACAGAGATTGAAGGGTATGTTGAAATTCAGGGAGGTGGCATCACAAATCTTGATGGATTAAATGTAATAAATTCTTTCGGTAATACGCTCACCATAAATATTACTGATAACTTAGTAAGTCTTGAAGGACTTGAAAATGTAACCTCAATTGCAATTCATCTTCAGATTTTTGATAACGTAGCCCTAAGTAGTCTTGAAGGGCTTGAAAACCTGACTTCCATCGGAGCAGCCCTACTAATTTGGGGGAACCTTGGTTTGACCAGCCTTGAAGGTCTGGACAATCTAACCTCCGTTGGATCGATAATGACAATTTCAAATAATGCTGTCCTGTCCAGCCTGGAGGGTTTGGAAAATTTGACTACTGTCGAAGGAGATCTTCTGATTGAACAAAATCCTTCCCTTACCAGCTTAGACGGCCTGGAGAGTTTGACCTCAATTATCGGATTAGGTGGATTCCCACCCTTTGGGGGAAGCCTTACGATTGCTGATAATATTTCTTTATCAAGCCTGACATCGCTTATCAACCTTACCTCAATTGATGGGGATCTGTATATTCAGGGAAACAATGCCTTAAGCAGCCTTGTAGGGTTGGATAACATTGAAGCCAATTCAATTTACCATTTGTGGATTTGGGAGAACCCATCTTTATCAACATGTGAAGTTCAAAGTGTTTGTGATTACCTTCTTGCTCCAAACGGTCAGATTTTAATTACTGCCAATTCAAATGGATGTAATAGCATGGAAGAGGTGGAACAAGCCTGCGGTTCCATTTATAATATAACGGATCCTGCAGAAAACGAGCTTATTATTTCCGGAGAATCTGATACGATCAGGTGGGAAACAAGCCAGGTCGGAAATCAAATTAAACTGGAATATAGTGAAGACAATGGGAATACTTATACATTAATAGAGGAGGATATCTTATCTGAATCTCAAGAGTATATTTGGGAGGTTCCGGATAATATACTTACGTCAAAAGCGAGGGTACATATAGTGGATCAAAGCAAAGATGATGAACTGGCTATATCAGATAAATTCCATATTAAACCTTACTTGCTCACTAAACTGGATGAAAATAATGAACTGGTGGGATATGATATTAATCAGGATAGATGGGGATTCTCCAACTTATGGTCCGACATGTGGCCACCTACACATTATAACAATATTGATTACTCCGGAATAGATATTCACACTCAAAAGCCGTATGATCATCGGCAGGCCCCCGTATTTGCGACAGCAAAATCAAGTGATTACACGCCATGGGAGGATTTTGTGGATGCCTTTACTACAAATGCCTGTTATAGAAATGTAACAACAGGGATTTATCATCCCCAAGCTTTGGCCCGGTGGAAAAATTCGAAAGAAGCCTGGGGAGGATCTTGTTTTGCTATTGCAGTTTCAGATGCATTGGCTTTCTCAGAAAAAGAATCGTTTGCAAACGTTTATACCCTTTTCCCTGCTTTCAATAATCCAATTTCACTTACAACCAATAGTGGGGTAATAAGGAGTATGGCAAGGATGTACTCACATTGTTATGGGTTTCCTTCACAAAAGCATTGGATTGATGAACGGAAACAAACTACTCCTGCAGATGTAGTTTCAGAATTAAAAGAAATCTTTAGTCAAAAAAATGTAAAGCCAAAAACAATTAGTTTCTTCCACTGGTTAAATAAAGGAGCACATACTGTATTACCATACAAATTAAGGCAGGACCCGGTGGATGAGGATATTTTTTATATTGACATCTATGACAATCAATACCCAAACGATTTAAATGCATATATAAAAGTCGATGTATCTACTCCGCCTTTTCCATCAACCTGGGAATACAGCAATTTCCCTAACTGGGGAGGAAATGGTAAAAAAAACAATCTTATCCTTGATCTGGATGCCGATGTATACCTGTCTCCTTGTAATCTTCTTAATAACGGGAAGGGTAGTGATTTTCAGATCTATGCCTTAGAAGATGAATTACAAATAGGGGCTACAAAAGATGCAAACATAGTTATTAGAGACGTTATTGGAAATTCAACAGGCTATACCAGTGATTCTATATGGCATGAAATAGAAGGTTCATTACCCTTGATAATTCCTACAGGAGGATTAAGCATCCCCTATGGTTATCACCTGCCCTGGGATGAATATTCAGTGACACTTGATAATTTTATATCAGATACTGTTAGTGCTTATTTCTACACAGGGAATATGGCTTACAATTACGACAGGACATCTGCAACCGGGGATCAGAGTGACTGCTTGTCATTTGGAGACGGGCTATCAGTAGTGAATCCCGATTTAGAATCCAGGATGGTTAAACTTGAGATGATCATAGGTGAGGAATCCAGGGACAAACTGTTCCGTTTGGATTCTTTACCACTAAATTCTTTAGATTCTGTTCAGATCCAAACCCCGGATCAAAACTATGTTAACATGTATAATTATGGCAGCAGTAAAACCTACCAGGTTGAATTGAACTCTTTTTCTTATGAAGCATTTGAAAGATTCAAACACAAGAATATCCCAATAGCTGAAAATACGCTACATATACACGACATTAACTGGACAGATGTCGATGAAAGTATTCTTTATATTTATGTTGATGAGGGTATGACCGGAAGTTATGAAGACACCCTGATTCTAAACAACCAGACAGCAGGGATTTATGAAGAAAATGAATTTTTTAATGCGGATATTATAAAGGTTAATGTAACACCAAACCCGGTTTTTAAAATTGCTCATTTCAATTTCACCATATACCAGCCTGGAAGAGTAGCTATTAGGATTTACGATGTAAATGGAAGTGAAGTAGCCACACCTGTAATTGAAGTGTTGGAATCAGGTGAACAAAGTATACCATTTGATTTGACAAATATTCCTTCGGGCCTGTATTTCTATCGGATTACAGCTGCTAAAATGACCTCTAGTGGTAAGATTCTATTATTGAATTAATTTTATATAGTTATTAATTGAATTTAGGTGCTGTTTAAATACAACCAGGCACTCAATAGTTTTAGTTTCAAGGTTTTGGTTTCAATTTTAACTCATCCAGGAAAGAGTTACTAACAGCCCCTATTTAAGATTATCAATTTATCCTGGGTTTTGTTTAGGAAGTGAAAAATAGAATGTATCCCCTTCATCCTTTTTACTATTTATCCATACTTCTCAATTGTTTTATCCATGATTCTTTTCGCAATTGCCAGGCCTACACCAGTGCATCTAAAATTATCCCAATGAGGACAAGAGATACTATTGATCCTTTCAACGCCATACGGCTAACTCTGATCCAGACAAATTTGCGGATTCTGGAATATGCACTTTTTTCTTATGGGATCCAATGAATCATTTGTGCCAGGGGATTTTTAAATTTGTCTGTATTAGGTAAGACCCTCAAAAAGTAACCACCCGAATTTTGTATAAAACTGAACCCAAATATTGAGTTAACCTGTATAAAGGAAAGGCATTAAATGTACATGTTCAACTCTGATGTTCTTGTGAGTTATTTTGAGACTCAAATTCAAGTTGCAGGTTACAATTCACATATCAGCGTTTAATTTTAGTATATTTACGCTACTTAAAACCCAAATGAAAAAGAATACCCATGAAGAATCTATTTCCTTCAGTGCTTTTAGCATTTTGCAGTATTATGTTTGCTTCCGGACAACCGGTAGCGACTCTTAGCCTGCCTGATCTGGAAGCATTACCTCCTGGGGAGATCTATACCCCCATAATTGTTGAAGATATTTCCGAAGGAGATGATTTCGGATCTTTTCAATTTTTTATAAGCTACGATCCTTCCGTTTTAACACCTGTGGAAATAGTGTATACAAATCCGGGATTTCCGTCTTATGAGTGGGCCAACAGCCTTTTTTATAATCCCGATGAAGTCCTTCTCACCTGGTTAGCTTTTTTTGGAGGTATTAGTCCATCAGCCGGAGAGGAGATATGCCAGATAAAATGGCAGTATACAGGTGCTCCCGACTATACTGATTTGTTTTGGGGATCAACTGACGATAAATCCGACTCTTCTTCAAAAGGCATAACCAAGATATGGACGTATGCAGGGATTCCTTATATGCTTGATCTTATCAATGGTAGTGTCGGCGGACTTTCAGCAACATTAAACATACCGGATCTTGGTGTGGGCATTCCATCAGGATCGGTTTTTTTTCCCATTACCATTGATCAGATAAACGGAGGCATAGATAGCCTGAAGTTCTATTTAAATTTTGATCCTTTAGTATTAAATCCCGAGGATGTAATATTTCCCAACCCAGATTACATTGCAGGTGAATGGATGAACAACCTGAGTTACGGACCTGGTGAAATTGAATTAACCTGGAAAAATATTGATCCGGGAGGACAAATTAATGTTTATCCTAATCCGATTGACACCCTGTGTATTCTTCAATTCTTTTATAGTGGAGAACCTGACTTTTCAGCTTTATCCTGGGGACAGAGTGAATACATAAAGGGAGATAATCCGACTGGAATATCCTCCCTTTGGAACTATTCCGTCACGGTGTTCAATCTGACATTAAATGATGGCAGTTGTGGAATTCCTTATCAACCTGTTGCAACACTTGGCCTGCCTCATTTGGGTGCCTCACTCCCAGGTCCGGTAATATTTCCTGTAACCATAGAGGAATTGACCACAGGTGAAAGCGTTGAATCCCTGGAATTTTATTTTACTTTCGACCCGAATGTCATTACTCCGTTGGACTTACTCTTTACCGATCCCAACTTCCCGTCAAATGAATGGGTAGTTGACCTGAATTACGGACCAAACGAAATCCATTTATCATGGGTGTCGTTAGCAGGACCAAAATACCCGGGAATTGGAGATAGTTTCTGCTCAATTGAATTTTATTATACAGGTTACCCTGGTTATTCGGATTTAAGCTGGGGCATGAGTAAAGGAAATGGTATGAAGGGAGCCACGGTTATGTGGAATGGGTCCTCCCTCCCGTATTTCCTTACATTAGTGGGTGGAAGTTGTGGGTATAACGATCCTCCCGAAGCAACTCTGAGTGTACCGGATATCGAAAGTTCTTCCGCAGGTTCCGTATTTTTTCCGGTTACCATTGAAAATATTATTCAAGGTATTGATGTTGAATCATTGCAGTTTTACCTTTTGTTCGACCCGGATGTGTTGACGCCTTTAAATGTCACCTACTCAGATCCAAACTTTCCGGTCATCGAATGGAGCAATAACCTTACCTATGGATTGGATGAAATAGAATTGACATGGACATCTTCCACAGGGCCGAAATATCCTTATACCAGTGATACAATATGTACAATTGAATTTCATTATTCCGGTTACCCGGCATATTCCGATATTACCTGGGGATTGAGCAAGGGAAAAGGCATGAAGGGACTCACAGCCATGTGGAATTCCATTAATGATCCTTACATTTTAACCTTACAGAATGGCAGTATAAGTCCTTCGGAGCCACCCGCTGCGACATTGTCCCTGCCTGTAATGGGAGAAAATATTCCTGCGGGACCTGTTCACGTCCCGGTCATATTGGATGAAATTAACGGAGGTGTATATACCTTGCAATATTACATATCCTATCAGCCATCAGTATGCACACCAATAGATATAATCTATAATCATCCGGATTTTGAAATCCTTGAGTGGTCAAACGATTTAAATTTTGGGTTCAATGAGATTGAACTGACATGGATGAACCAATTGCCAAACGCCCAGGAGAATGTTTATCCACAGTCCGGCGATACAATTTGTCTCATAGAATTCCTGTATGAAGGGCATCCTGAATATTCCTATTTCGCATGGGACCTAAATGATGATAATACAGGGATGTGGGATAATCTTGGTGAGCCACTGGATCTGACCTTAACGAATGGTTACATAGGACCAGGCAGTTCTCTTTATGCTTCCCTGAGTTTACCTGATCTGGGTGGAGCAATTCCTGCTGGAACAATTTCCACACCATTGACTTTGGATTATACTGTGGGAGATGGTGATTTTGGTACTTTTCAAATTGGAATTCAATATGACAATTCAATATTGACCCCAATGGAGGTAATTTTCACCAATCCCAATCTGCCATTTTATGAGTGGTCAATAAGTCTGGATTATTCACCTGACATGATTGTTTTAACATGGCTTGCAATATTTGGCGGTTATTTGCCTTCCACAGATGAGGAATTATGTACAATCTCATGGTCATATTCCGGCGATCCCTACTATTCTGATTTAACGTTTTCTACTTCAGCAGATTTTAATACTTCAATCTGGACCACCATGGGTGTCCAATATTCCATGGGATTAAACCATGGTAGCGTAGGCCCTTCAGGTCCTCCTCCATTATTTGCAAACTTCACAGCGGATCCATTAAGTGGATATTCTCCCCTGGAGGTGCAATTTACTGATATTTCATGGGGGAATATAACAAGCTGGGAATGGGACTTTGATAACGACGACATGATCGATTCATATGATCAGCATCCACTTTTTATTTATGAGGATCCTGGACTTTACTCTTGTAAACTGATCATTTCAGATGGAACTGAGACTGATACATTGGTTAAGCCTCACTACATAACCATTTGTAATCCGGCTATTGATCTTATTCCGGATACAATCATGGCATGTTTCACGAATAACATTTTACTTGATGCAGGGCCTGGATTTGATCTCTATAACTGGAATACAGGCGAGACCAATCAGATGATTTATGTGAATTCAACCGGGACCTATAGCATTAATGCAGCTGACACAAATGGGTGCAATACCTATGATTCTACCTATATAAATATTATCAATGAGTCCATTATTCAAAATGATACAACAATACAATTCGGGGATTCAATTATGCTCACAATCGGGAATGGTAAAATAGGAAAGGATTATACCTATTTATGGAGTACCGGTGCAACATCGCCTTCAATAACGGTTGGCCCTGAACAGTCAACAACCTATTTTGTCGAAATCACAGATGGAATTAACTGGTGTACAGATAGTGTTCATATTGAGGTAGCTCATGGTCACTATTTCGACCTGAAGGTTTTCCTTGAAGGACCTTTTCAGGACGATCAAATGATTCAAAACCTGAATGAATTGGGATATATACCATTAAATCAGCCTTATGAAGGATTTCCCTGGTATTATTCAGGTGATGAAAGCATTGACGAAATAACTAATTACAAAATTGTTGACTGGATCCTGGTTGAATTAAGAGAAACCTCCGACAGTGTGATCAACGCTACTGAAGAAACAATTATAGGCAGAAAAGCAGGCCTTTTACTAAATGACGGTAGCATCACCGACCTGGACGGCAGTTCTTTGCTTAAGGTAAACTTTCAGATTGAAGACCAGGTGTACATTGTAATCTGGCACAGAAATCACCTTGGAATTATAAGCAGTTTACCTGCAGTTCAGAATAAAGGCTACTATTCATATGATTTCACTGAAAGTCAAAAAAGTACATATGGCGGGACTGCATCGGTCAGGCACCTGGGAAACAATATTTGGGGATTACGTGGTGGAAACGGACTGGGTGACGGTCAGATCGACAGTAAGGATAAAAATGATGTATGGATTAACCAGATCAACACATCAGGATATTTGGCAGGTGATTATGATATGGATGGATTAGTTTCAATGGAAGACAAATATTATGTATGGCGCCATAATGCTGGAAGAGCAGAATTGATCCCGGAAGGAACCGGCCCAGGTAATTGGGTGTGTGGAGAGTCAATAGAAGATACCAGAGATGGGCAGAAATACAGGACGGTCCAAATAGGCAGCCAATGTTGGATGGCGGAAAATCTTAACATTGGTTCGATGATAGACGGAATGAATAACCAAACAGATAATGGAATTATTGAAAAGTATTGTTATGACAATAATTCTGTCTTGTGTGATACACTTGGAGGTCTTTACCTGTGGGATGAAATGATGCAATACAGTACTCTTGAACCAGCAGAAGGGATATGCCCGCCAATCGATGGATGGCATCTGCCTTCGGATTCTGAATGGAAAATTCTTGAGGGTGTTGTTGACGGTCTTTTTCCCATAGGAGATCCGGAATGGGATTTAACAGGTTTTAGGGGTTATAATACCGGTTATAATATAAAGTCAACCACCTTATGGTATGATGATGGGAACGGGTCTGATCTTTATTCATTTTCAGCTCTACCGGTTGGAACAAGAATTAATTCAGGCACATTCAGCGGTTCTGGAGTTCTTGGTATTTTCTGGACATCGACTCATAAAGATGAATTAAGCAGCTGGATGCGCTATTTAGCATCAGTTTCTGATAAAATTGGCAGAACTAATTATAGTAAAGTTAATGGATTTTTAGTTCGGTGTGTCAAATAGTTCATCCTATTAATACTGATCCGCAAAATAATCCATGCACATATAACTTGAAAACCTGCCAGAACAGATTCCTTACGGATTTATCAAACGGAGAAAATTGAGAGTCTGGCAAAAGGCAATATAAATTTTCGACAACGATCAAAAAAATCTTAGTGGCCTTTGTGGTAATGGTAACCTGAACCAGACTTAGAATAATCAGGGAATGTTTCTTAACCGCATTCTGCTATAGAGTTGGTTCAGCTGTTTTTTTGGCAGACTTAAATAGAATGTGGCCGCCTGTCCTGGTTTGGTTACTATCAATATAATACTCATCATTTGACTTTGAGCCTGACTGTCCGGCAGACAGGTCATCCGATGAGTTTAATGGATAAACATTAGTTCGTGATAAAATATCCTGAAAAGTTGACGTTAACTTAAGACCTCATCAGGGTTAATTAAATTATCCCTGTTTTTGTTTCGGAAGAGAAAAATAAAATGTTGCCCCTTCATCCTGTTTACTATCTACCCATACTTCTCCATTATGTTTCTCAATGATCCTCTTCACAATAGCAAGGCCAACACCTGTACCTTTGTATTCTGAATCCGAATGTAATCTCTGGAAAACGCCAAATATCTTTCCTTTATAAGCAGGATCAAAACCACAACCATGATCTTTTATATAATAGACGATACGATTGTCATCCGGTATGCACCCGATCTCAATTTTTTTCAGGTCGGAAAAGGCACTGTATTTAATAGCGTTTTCAATCAAGTTGGTCCATACCTGTCTGATATATGTGTAATCCCCTGCGGCATCTGGAATATCGGAGACTGAAAACTGAAAATCCTTTTTTTCCTGGATGGTGGTTATTTCCTCATAAATAACGGTCACCAGTTCTTTCATTGCTATGGGCTTGAATCTGAGTTCTGTACCTGAAAGCCGGGACAATTTAAGCAGGTCGTCCATAAACTGCTTCATATTTAATGTGCTTTCCCTGATTAACTTCAGGTACCTTTTCCCTGTTTTATCCAGTTTCTCAGAAAATTTCTTTTCAAGAAGGGATGCAAAGCCAATGATAGCTCTTAAAGGAGCCTGGAGATCATGAGACACTGAATAGTTAAATGATTCCAGTTCCTGGATCGCTTCTTCCATTGTTTTGGTCCTTTTTTCCACAAGGTCTTCCAAATGATTTTGATGTTTTTCAAGTTCAAGCTGGTACTTTTTCATTTTTGAAATATCCCGCCATAAACAATGGATAAATTTTTCTTTTTTAATGTTTATCCTTGTTAAAACGATATCCACCCAGAATGGAGTTCCAAACTTTGTCGTATGTATCCATTCAAATTGAGTTTGCCCATTTTTAAGGCACTTATCAATCTCTTCATTTGCTTTTTCATTCGATTTTGAACCGTCAGGCTGGACATCCGGTGAAAACAATGCAGGACTTTTCCCAATTATTTCATTTTTACTTTTATACTGAAGCTGCCGTAAAGCAGCTTTATTACAATCAACAACTTTATTGTCAGACTGGAGAATTAATATTCCATCAGCCGATTGATGGAAAATACTCCGAAATCGTTCTTCACTCTCTCTTAATTCGTTTTCTTTCTTTTTCACTTCCGTTAAATCCTTCCACATGGCGAAAAAATACTGCTTATTGCTGGCTAAAAAACCAAACAAAGACACCTCAACTATAAATTCTGTACCATCTTTTTTAAGGTGTGCCCATTCAAAAAGTAAATCATTTCCTTTCATGGCTGATTTGAATTTTGCAGGCCCCATTTTAGAGGAAGGTATACCATTGGGTTGAAATTCAGGGGTAATCCGGATATCGGTAGGTGTACATCCGATGACTTCATCTTTTGGCCGCTGTAACATTTTAGCAGCCATTTCATTGCAATCAACGAAATGGAAATTCGTACTGATGATCAAAATAGCAGCATTGGAACTCTCAAATAATCTGTGATAAATACCACTTTTTTCCTCAACCATAAAAACAGGTATAAAGGGTGAAATAGTAAATTACGGTGTTAATGGATCATTGTTCCGGACACCTTTCACCACAATAATTTACTTATATTATGGCCTAAATATAAAGATTTATTGCAGTTAAATAACATTTTATCACAGAATTATTCGAAAACAATCTATCGACATTTATACCCTTATACTTTTCTATTCCTCCACTGATATGAGGTGACTCGTTTCGTCTCAGATTACAATAGGTTCTAATGGATTGACATAATCGGTTTAGCAATGGCACAAAAGCAGTATTGGCAAAGATATGAGTCTCAATGTCAAGGCTTCACTTCAGAATCCTGGTAGTGCAGGTGAACTGGAGAGTGGGGAGAGAATCGGATTCTTTTTATTATTCTGTAATGCAACCGATAAACATTATTGGCATGTCTATGGATTAAAGAGAGTTTGTATTGATACACAGGAAATAATATTTGTTCAAATAATTCAATATTACGATCATGATTCAGGACATTGTAACTAAATTATTGTTTTGTTTATTGATTCTATCAATGATTGCAATCTTTCAATCATTGCTCATGGCTTTTTTCCTTATTTTTTCTAAAAAAAGCGCGGCTGTTGAAAGGAATATCCTGGCTTTTTTGTTCATTATTTTTGCCATCTTTATTACTGGCTCCCTTGGAATTCTATATGGGCGAACCATGACTGTCCATAGTATATCACACATTGCCAGCCTGACTGTTTTCCTGGCACCTCCCACACTATACTTTTTTATCCTGAGTAAAACAAATACACTATTTAAGTTCTCATGGAAACAACTGCTTCATTTTGTCCCTTTTCTGGTCATTACCACTATTATGATATTCAGATTATCCTTTGACACACGGGATGTCCTGGTTGTTTTTACACCTTACGGGATTTCATTGTTGTCGCTGTTGTTCATTCAAAATTGTGTATACCTTGTAAAAATTAATCAGAGACTTTACCAACTAGGCATTCCTGTATTCCGTTTTCGAAAAAATAATCTTTCAGTACAGCACAAATGGTTACGAAAATTAATGCTCGTAACGACTTCTGTCCTTGCCCTAAAATTGGTAATTTTTATACTTTGGAATGTTTTTTCCTTAGTGGGTATTTGCATTTTTTTTACAGGGGTGTTTTTTATTTTTTCATTTGTTATCCTCAATGCTACAATTCTGCTTGGATTGTCGAAACCAGGCATATTTTCCAAACCTCCCAAATACCAAAATTCAAACTTGCCTGACAACATGGTCTCAACTTATCTCCAAACTCTCGAGGACGTAATGAATACCAGGAAGCCATTTCTTGATCCATTGATAACACTTGAGAAATTGTCAAAACAGGTACAAATTCCAAAAAACCAACTATCACAAGTTATCAATACCCAGACAGGCCTGAGTTACAACGATTATATTAACAAATACCGGATTCAACGAGCCCAATCCCTTATTGCCGGATTAAACGGCAACGGAGATACACTGATTGGTGTAGCTTATGATGTGGGATTTAATTCCAAGTCGACTTTTAATACTGCCTTTAAAAAATTTACCGGAAAAACACCCTCCGAATATAGGAAGCAGATTGTAAGCTGATTTATTCCTTGCTTTTCTTTTATAGAATAAAAAAATCATTTGCTAAAAGCTAAAGGGATAAATATTTTGCCCAGGTAAGGTTCGGAATTATAATTTCGAACTTAGAACTCATGTTATCATTATATTTTGGCTGCCATAATAACCAATAATTCTAAACTATGAACAATTACAGATTTTATTACCTGGCGCTATTAATTAGCTTATCAATTCTTAGCAACAATTCATTTGCTGACATCATTTTGGTCCCACAGGATAGTCCGACAATACAAGCAGCAATTAATGCATCCCAAAATGGAGATACGGTTCTGGTCGATACAGGGATCTATTATGAGAATATCAATTTTAACGGTAAAAACATTACGCTCACCAGTAAATTCATTCTTGATTTGAATACCGACTATATTTTAAATACCATCATCGATGGCAGTACTACCACATCTGTTGATACAGGAAGTTGTGTGATTTTTGATTCAGGAGAAACAGCGGATGCCATTTTAATGGGATTTACTATTCAAAACGGTACAGGAACCTCCTATGATTTTGGAGGCGGCCCGGGAGGTATTTGGCGTGAAGGTGGAGGTATCATTATCTCATATTCCGATCCTGTAATTAAACACAATGTGGTTATTCATAATAGTGCAGAAGAAGCTCCAGGAGCACAGGCCGGTGGTGGTGGCGGGATCAGTGCCATGTATTGTAGTCCTACCATTACAAACAATGTAATTATCGAAAACCAATCAAGGTATGCTGCCGGACTTGTCCTTAATTTTTCGGGAGGAATGGTAACCAACAAC
>CAYQWA010000018.1:0-106177 GCA_964421215.1 uncultured Bacteroidales bacterium
GTAATTCTGTGATTTCTGTGTGATAAATTATTTCTTCTTAACATTAAGGATTACCAATTTATGGATACTGATCAATACCTTACTAAAAATCGATCTCCAGGTTTAACTTGTCCTTCATGGTTTTTAAAGCAGGATTTTTCTCTGCCATTTTTTTAAACTTTTCCTGTGGAAGATATGCTTTTGTCTTTTCCTTTTTTTCAGCCACAACAACATCCAGTAAAACATGATAATTGTTCAGCTTCTCTTTGATCACAGGCATGATATCAAGCTTTCTGTCCTCGATCTCCTTTTTCTGGATCTTATTATCCACAACAAATTTCAGCTGGTTTTTCTCAAGCTTTTCGGGTTTATTTCTTTTTAATGTAAAGTAAAGGTTTTTGTCCGATTTAAGCCCATCTGTCATTTCTGCCCATACCTTTTCCAGCTTTTCAAGTGAAAAGTCATCAGCCGGTTTATTGCTTATGTCCTCTTCCTCGTCATTGTTCGTTTTTTTTTCTGCTTTGTGGTTCTTTATTGAAATGGTTCCGGGTGTTGAGTAATATTTACCACCGGGTTTAGGCTGTGCCTTTTCTGTTTCTTTTTTAACAGGCTCTGCTTTCACCTGCTTGTTAGCTACACTTGTCGTTTTTCCTTTTGGATAAGCAGTAGCTTTCTTTTCGGCAACCGGTACCTGTTTAACTGGTGCTGAATAAGGATTCGATTCAATGGAACACATTTGCATCAATGCCAGTTCCAGGTGCAGTTTTTTATTGTTGCTGCTTTTGTAGTCAATATCACATTTATTGTTGATCTCCAACGCCTTCAGCAAAAATCCCACTGAACTTTGCCCGGCCTGGGCTGCATATTTTTCACGAATGCTCCCTCCTACTTCCAGGAGATTAACGGTTACCGGATCCTTACAAACCAGCAGACTACGTAAGTGCTGCCCGAATCCTATGAGAAAATGCTGTCCGTCGAAACCATTGTTAATGATTTCATTGATCAACACAAGGGTGCTTGAAATATCACCACCCAGGATAAACTCCGTCATCCTGAAAAAGTAATCATAGTCAAGGACGTTCAGATTTTCAATGACATTTTTATAGGTAATGTTTTTTCCGCTGAAACTAATGATCTGGTCGAAAATGGAAAGTGAATCCCTAAGGGCTCCATCAGATTTTTGTGCAATAATATGCAGTGCGTCCGGCTCGGCATCCACCTCTTCCTGTTGAGCTACATAAGCAAGATGGCCTGCAATATCTTCAATGGTGATCCTTTTAAAATCATAGATCTGGCATCTCGAAAGTATGGTGGGTATAATTTTATGTTTTTCAGTTGTTGCAAGAATAAATTTTGCATAGGCAGGTGGTTCCTCCAGAGTTTTTAAAAAGGCATTAAATGCCGAGGGGGAGAGCATATGAACCTCATCGATGATGTACACTTTGTATTTTCCAACCTGTGGTGGAATTCTAACCTGGTCGACCAGGTTGCGGATATCATCCACCGAATTGTTGGATGCTGCATCCAGTTCATGAATATTAAAGGAAGCTGAATTATTGAAAGAGGTACATGATTCACATTGGTTGCAAGGTTCCAGGTCTTCGCCGAGGTTTTCACAGTTAATGGTTTTGGCAAGGATACGTGCACAGGTTGTTTTACCAACACCACGAGGACCACAAAATAAAAAGGCCTGTGCAAGGTGATTGCTTTTTATGGCATTCTTAAGTGTATTCGTAATTGATCCCTGTCCAACTACTGTATCAAAGGTCTGCGGCCTGTACTTCCTTGCCGATACAACAAAATTCTCCATTCTTCCAATAATTTTTATTAACCTGAGCGAGCTTTCAAAATTACAAACTTTTATTGGAGATCGATCTATGGTTGATAAGTTTTAAAATGTTAATTACCAGAGGAAATTTTGGAGTTTGCGAAAAGTTCTTGTTTTTTGCCACAAAGTCACAAAAACACAAAATCCCACTAAAAAAGATTTTAAACTCATCTATAGTAAAAATTAGTGCATTAGTGGCTTATAAATCCTAATAAAAATTCTAGTAAATTTGAAGCCCAATGGCTGAGCATAAATCAAAACACTGGTATGAACGGCATCCCCGGCTTGCATTTTTTGGCTTCCTGCTGATCAGTATCCTTGTACTGGATCTACTAGCTGCCCTGCTGTTTATCCCAATAGATTATAATTCCTACCGTTGTCCTCATCCCG
This sequence comes from uncultured Bacteroidales bacterium, assembly GCA_964421215.1. Classification (GTDB taxonomy): domain Bacteria; phylum Bacteroidota; class Bacteroidia; order Bacteroidales; family JAADJA01; genus JAADJA01. The sequence continues at coordinate 2,198 of CAYQWA010000018.1, forward strand.
AATACCATCACGGACTTCTTCCCGGTCAAAATACCCAAAGCAAATGGGGATATGACACCTATGATTTACACACCAACTCACTGGGATTCAAGGATGCTGACTGCCGACAGGTTTCACTTCAGCCTGGAAAAGACAGGAAGAGAATTCTATTCATCGGTGATTCATTTACCGAAAGTGTTGGAATGGAATGGGAAGAGAGCTTCCCTGGCTTGTTGCAGGCCGAACATCCATCTGCAGAAATCTTGAATGCTGGGGTTGTCAGTTACAGTCCACTCTTGTATTACCTCAAAACCAAATACCTTATTGAAAAGGAAAAACTTGAGTTTGATGAGTTGTTTGTTTGCATCGACAACAGTGACCCCTTGAATGAGATCACTTATAAAGACTTTGAACCCTATTCTGACAAAGCTTTTAAAAAATTGAAAATTAAGTTTCAGCAGTTTTCCTTTGACCACTCCTACATCTATTATTCGGTTTCCAACATTATCAATGCTTCAAAACGAAACAGGATTACACAAAGCTGGGACAGGATCATGGGCAACGCCATTGTTGATGAAACAGAATCTTCCGATGTGGATTTCATTGCTTCCATGCTCGACTGGAGCTATAAAAAAGAGGCCTACGAGAAATGGGGTAAAGAAGGATTAAATCTGGCCAAAGCCAACATGGAAAAATTGAGCACTTTATGCAAAGAAAAAAATGTTAAAGTAACTGTTGTAATTTACCCCTGGCCGAGTATCCTTCAAAATGATTCACCTCAAAATCCCCAGGTGGTTTTCTGGGAACAATTTTGCAATGAGCAGAACATAAACTTTGTCAATCTTTACCCGGCATTTTTTAATCTTGGAAAACCTGTTGAGACCATCCGTAATTATTTCGGTGATGGCGATGTTCACTGGAACAGAAAAGGCCACCGGGTTGTCGCCGATCAACTGTCACCCTATATTAAATGATAAAACAAGCCAAAAAGGGTATTGAATTTATTGATAGCATTTAGTAACTTCGTAAGCAAATTAAATCCTATCTGTTATGAAATGGTTTACAACTGTTCTTAGATCAATACTTTTCACCATCTTTATTCTTTCGGTCTTTCACACTAAACCGCTGCAGTCGCAAGACGGTATTGACGGGACAAAAGACTGGACCATATTGGCATCCTACTCAATTCCGGGTAAAGCAAGTGGTTTGGCCTGGGATGGAACTTTCCTGTACTTTGGTATTTACGGCTCTGATGGATCCAATGTTCACAAATTTGATCCTTTGACTGGACAAAATGAATTGTTGTTTACAAATCCAGCCATTAATGATTCTTATGGGATGACTTTCGACGGAACAGACCTCTGGATCACAGATCATGGATTGAGCGGATCAGTACCGGCTTATGCCGTACAGCTTGATCTTGCAGGTAATATACTCTCTCAATTCGATTTGCCCGATCATTATATGTCTGGAATTGCCTGGGACAATGGAGATTTTTGGGTAAATACTTACTACCCAAACCCGGGAACCATATATAAGATTGATGCAAGTGGTTCAATTTTAACCCAATTTCAATCGCCTGATGAACAACCCTGGGACATTTGTGTGGAAGGGGATAACTTATGGGTGGCCGATTATGATGTTAATACACTTTTTAAAATTGATCAAACGGGTAACATTCTGGAAAGTCATGCCAGCGAAAGCATCAAACCGGCAGGAGTAGTTTATGACGGACAGTATTTATGGTATGTGGATGGTCAGTTATCTTCTCCAAGCACGCTTTACAAAGTGGACCTGTATGGTGGAGGGACACCTCAGATCGATGTTCCGGTCATCGCTCATAATTATGGAAATGTGGCTGTTGGGGATTCTGCAACCTGGAATTGTACTATTAATAATACAGGAACAGCTGACCTTGAAATCACTAACATCGTTGTTCAAAATGCAGTTCCCATATTTCTGTGGGAAGTCTTTCCGATGACAATCCCTCCGGGAGATTATACGGAAATCGGTTTTATTTTTAAACCGACTGAACCTGGTCCGTTAAATACAATAGCTACTATTCAAAGCTCAGACCCGGTCACTCCGGAAGTAGACCTCACCCTCACCGGTGAAGCGGTATACGATGGCCCACACATTAATGTGCCATATTTAACACACGATTTCGGCAATGTAAGAATTAACGCCACCACACGATGGTTTCTGGAAATTTACAATGACGGGAACCAATCCCTCGAAATTTCAGACATTAACATTGATGATCCCCACTTTTTTCTTGATGAATCTCTTTCCTTTCCATTAAATATAGGTGTTTTACAAACCGAATTGATAGGCATCTGGTTTCAGCCTGACAACACAGGAAGTTTTTCAGGAACAGCAACCATTGATCACAATGACATTAGTCAGGGAAATATAGATGTAACGCTTAACGGAACAGGAAATGACGATGAATATCCAATGGGTGACATGTTCTGGAACTTTACCATTAACACAAGCTGGGATAACAGTGTTAAAGCCATTGTTCCTATTCAGGATGTTAGTGGAGACGAGGTTGGCGATGTGGTTGTCAGTTCAGAGGATGATAATATCCGTTGTTTCAACGGGAATTCTGATGGTACAGCAGATGTACTTTGGGAGCATGATGCGGGATCGGTATATGGACAAACAGGGTTGACCATTATTGAGGATATAAACGGGGACGGTAACCAGGATGTAATAGTTGGACTTGCATGGGGAGGCCGTGCTGTTCTCGCTTTATCAGGTAAAACAGGAGAACAGTTATGGATCTACGATACCCACATTTATGGAGATGGAGGTTGGGTTTACCAGGTTTGGGCAGCGCTGGATTATAATGAAGATGAGGTACCCGATGTACTGGCTTCCACCGGAAACGACGGAAACAATACCGGGCCAAAAAGGATCTTTTGTCTTGATGGTATTGACGGTTCGGTTATTTGGGATACCTATACCAATGGCCCTAATTACTCTTGTATGGGTGTACCGGATTTTACAGGTGATGGCCATCCCGATGCGATTGGTGGGGCATCCACCAACGATGAATCACAAGGGAAAGTTTATGGAATAGACGGTTCCGATGGATCCGTTTCCTGGGATTTTAATCCGGCAGGTACTTCGGTGTGGGCCCTTGAAATGCTGGACGATGCTACCGGAGATGGTATAAATGATGTAATAGCCGGTGATTTTGCCGGTAATTATTACCTGATCAACGCAGCCACAGGATCCGAAATTGAATCCGGTTTTGCCGGCACATCACTCTTCATTCGTTTTGAACGCATGGACGATGTGAATGCAAACGGATACGCCGATATTGCTTTTGCTTACAGTGGTACAAATGCAGTAGTTGTAGATGGATTTGACGGAAACAACATATGGCTAACAGGTCTGGAAGACAAATGCTGGAACATCGACAGGATTGAAGACGTTAGCGGAGACGGAATAAATGACCTTGTTGCCGGCACATTATTCTCCGACAATTATTGCTACTTCCTTGATGGTGTAAGTGGTGACGAATTGTATTCTACCAATTATAATGAAGCCATTGATGCCATAGGCGCAATTCCGGATATCAACGGGGACGGAAGCTGGGAAATGGTTGTAGGCGGCAGAAATGGAAAACTGGTTTGTTATTCCGGCGGATTGGAATCACAATTGCTCCAGGCTGATTTTTCAGCAGACATTACCTCTGGCTTAGCACCGCTTACTGTTCAATTTACAGACTTGTCAAGTGGAACGATCAATTCCTGGGAATGGGATTTTGAGAATGACGGTATTATCGATGCCATAGAACAAAATCCTGAACACACCTATAATCAGCAAGGAAATTATTCTGTTTCTCTCGTAGTTTCAAACGATATGTTTTCTGACACCTTAGTGAAAGAAAATTACATCATCGTCGACACTGCCGTTTCAATCAGAGAAACCAGTTTGGCACATTCTATGATTGCAAAACCCAATCCGTTTCAAAATGAGACAGTGGTGCTCATCAACTCAGATTCTGAGGAACCTGTCAAATGTGAGATTTACAATTCCACAGGCCGGCGGATCACCTCATTGCTATCTTCGGCACATTCTCCTGGATTTCAAAAAATTATATGGAACGGAAAGGATGAATCCGGCCTTAAAATGGATAGCGGAATTTATTTTGTAATCGCCTATCAAAACGGTCAAACCAACACCTTAAAATTAATTCTCAAATAAGATTTTTAGAAAAGTTTTCCAAAAATTGGAGAAATATCCTAATTTTAGATTTAATTTAGTAACATAATCCCCATTAAGGACGTAGTAGGAATGTGTTTTACCAATTATGGCTATACATGTTTAGATATTTCTCAATAGTTTTGATCATAATTGCCCAAACTGTCTTTTCTCAGGATTACCAGTGGGACATTGTGAATTCCGACAATTCGGAATTGCCAAACCAGACCATTAAATCCATAGCAATAGACAGTTCCGGTGCCGTATGGTACGCAACCTACATGGGCGGAATAGCCGTAGTTAAAGACGGACAATGGACTATCTACAATACTTCCAACTCTGAATTACCTCACAATTACGTTAATTCAATATCAGTTGATGGTAACAATGTTAAATGGATCGGTACTGATGGTGGTGGTCTTGCAAGATTCGACGGAACCAACTGGGAGGTTTATAAAACTTCCAATTCAGGTATACCATCCAATGTTGTAATGACAACTTATTGCGATGCAGACGGTTCTGTATGGGTAGGAACTTATTTTGGAGGACTTGCTCATTTCAATAATGGATTATGGACAATATATAACGATGAAAACTCCAATCTGCTTTCAAATAAAGTGGTTTTTATAACCAAAGACCAGAAGGAATTATTATGGCTTGGAACACAAGGCGGTGGTGTTGCTTCCTTTGATGGAAAAAACTGGAACGTTTATACCGAAAGAAATTCCAAACTTACCAACGATTATATTTACTCCATTGCTGTTGACAAAGACAATAAAAAGTGGATCGGAACAGGTGGTGGCGGTGTTGTTATTTTTAATGACATATATTGGATAAAACACACTTCCGACAATTCCTCTCTTACTGATGACAATATACGTCCAATTGTTATTGATCCTAAAGGCAATAAATGGATAGGAACCTATATCGGCGGCATCAATAAGTTTGACGGAAAAAACTGGAAAGTTTACGATTTTCAAAATTCTCAGATGCCTGATGATGAAATTACCTGCATGACCTATTATGACAATGTAGTTTATGTCGGGACAGAAAGGTCCGGGATTATTAAACTTACAGACCTTGATCCGATTATCAAGAAGGTTGTGGAAAAAGAAATTCCTCCGGCAGTTGTTGTAGAAGAAGTTATTGAAAAACCAGCAGAAGAAGAACCGGTAGTTGTGGATCCGGTAGTGGAAGAAAAGGTGGATGATATTCCGGCTGTTGTAAAAGAAGATAAAAAAGAAAAAGTAGAAGAGAAAGAAAAACCTAAACCGGCAACAGCTGTGGTTACAGCTCTTAAACCAGAAAATAAAATTATGCTGGTGATGGATGCAGCCGAAGTTTATTTTGATCAGAAGAAATTAAACCAGACGCTGAAGTCCTTTAAGTTCTTATTGAATAACCGTGAAAAGATTGACAACTCCTATGAGGTCAGGTTGCTTATTTATTCGAGCAACTATGATGTGAGTCCTCAAAAGATAAAACTGGATGATAAACAACTAAGTGCAATTAGTGCAAAGGATGTTATCTACCTCGATGGTGAGAGTACTTTTACAGAAGGAATAAAAAAGGCATATAACCTCATCAAACTTGATTACAAACAAGACGGCAATAACCATGTAATCGCCGCTACTCATAAATTTGTACGTGATGATGAAACTGCCAAGGTAGTTGTAAAAGACAACCTTGACAACCATTACATTGTATTTTCATTACTTGCTTTTAAGACCAAATCCTGGAAAATGGAACATAAAATGCGTACCATTGTACCAAAAGGAAATGGCCACTATTATTCAATTACACAGCCAGAGTTAAAAGACAACTGGTCAGTAACAGGACACCTTGGAATGTCACTTTTCAGGGGTGATCTGGATGTTACCAAAAATTTTAATTTCCCGGGTGTTTACGGAGTTGCCATAAACAAACAGTTGATTTCCACGGGATTGCTAAATGGTGGAGTTAAAGCACAATTTAACATTGGATCATTAGAAGGATATAAGAACGATAAAACCTTTAAAAACAATTATAAAGAAGCGTGTCTTAATTTCCAGGTCATCTTCAACAGGTGGATCAACCACAACTTCAGCTTTGATAAATTCCGGCCCTATGCTTTTGGAGGAGTAGGCATTATAAATTACAGGGTACTGGTAAAAAATAATGAGGGACAGGTCCTGAATGGTTTCGGATATGAGGTTATTGAGAATGATCTTGATTTTAATGGAACCGATCCGGCTAAAACAACAACAGAAACTGATCTTATTTTCCCAGTAGGTTTGGGCGTTAACTATAAAATCAATAATGAAATAAGTCTTGAGGGAGAAGTATCCTCCAGGTACATCAACAGTGACAAACTGGATGGTTGGGAAAGATTCAGGGATGACAAATACTGGTTCTTCTCCATTGGTGTTACCTATAAAATCAACACCAAACCATTCCTGGCCGATATCCTAAGTAAATAAATCCGGACAGGCAAAATATCACGCATGAAATCCCGTTTATGGAATTATGTTTGAATGGCGACTGATTATTTCTACTCTCATCTTAAGTATACTTTCTGTTTTTCCATTCTCTTTATTTTCTCAAAATTCAATTGAAAAAAATGAGCATGTAAAATATTCCGTGGACGTAATCGAAGGCAGCTACCTTATCAATTATACGTTCAAGGATCATTTTAATAATCTTCAAACCTATGAGCTGACCATTCCTGCCATACAAACACAACAGCTCATCGAAAAATTCGGTATCCCATTGTGGTTGTTTGAACCCTATGCCGACAATCCACCAAACAGGATTGTAAGGCAAAAAGAGATCTCTAAAGGATTGTTCAGACTGAATGAAAATGTAATTGAGGTCGACAAAAGCGCTGTATTAGCTTATTACAGTAAATCCTTTGCCAAGCCTATCGCTGAAATGATCGTTTCCTCATTAAACGACTATGGTGCTGATAACAAACGAAACAGGGTAGAATTTGCCATGCGGTTTATTCAGGACATCCCTTATGGAATTCCTGACTACAAGGACAAAGATCGTCATTATGGGGGTGTTAATGTCCCTCCTAAACTAATTATTGACGGATTTGGGGATTGCGATTCAAAAGCACTGCTGTTTGTGGGTATCCTGTCTTATCTCATTCCTACCACCGATATTATCTTTCTGAACCAAAAAGACCATGTTCTAACAGCCATTAAAGAGAAACCCGAAAAGGGTCTAACCTACGTAAAATTCAAAGGCAAACACTACCTGGTTGCTGAGACTGCAGGGCCAGGAAAAAGATTACTCGGAGAAAGGGGTAATTATTACAGGGATAAATTCACCATCGAAACTCTTAAGGTCGATCAACCCGATGTTATACCTTATGCTGACAACAATGGAAATATCTCTGTGCAAAAAGTAGTACCTGAAGTGGATGACAATACCTTGCTGATCAAAAATGAGTCCTCAAAAACTTTTAGGTTCCAGATGAGCTATGATCAAAGGAAGTGGGATCATCTGAGCCTGAATCCAAGACAATCCGGTCAATATATATTTAACCAGAAAGTAGATGTGTTTATCAGGTTCAGGATTAACAGAAACAAATACTCCACCCTGCAGGTTCAATCTGGAAAATCATATACCATTTATTGGAATGAAAAAAGAAGGAGATGGGAAATTGCTGTTTAGGGTTTTACCTAAAACAACCCGGCAAATTGCTACCTGATCATCAGTTTTTTCGTAAAGAACATATTATCAAGTCCGATTCTCATCAGGTACAGACCCGACTTTATGTCATAGTCGGTAAAATTAATTGAGATCGAATTTTGTCGTGGAACAGCCATAATGGATAAAATTGTTTCACCCTTTAAGTTCATCATTACAACCCTGATATAGTTTACCTGAGGCCCTTCGAACGATACCACCACCTGGTCAGAGCTTGGATTGGGGAATACTTTTATATCCTCACTGTATACCTGATGTTTTACCCCGGTTATTAGATTACGAACAGAATCAATGTAAGAAATGGTGGGTAGCAATCCATCATCGGTAACAGTACAAAGTGGAATTCCGAAATCTTCTCCCAGCCATTTGTATTCTACATATTCTCTGTAAACCGGAAATCCGAAACCCAGGGAGTCGATATACAAACTGTCGTACTGGTAAACTTCCGATTTTAACCTGATGGTCTCAAATGTACCAAAAGGAGTTGTTAAAGTTCCCCAGCCGTCAGCCGTATTGAGTCGTTTCTTCCACCCGCCGAAATACCCCATTCCCGGGATATCAAATTCATAATTTGCCAGTGAAGAATCCACATTCCCAACCTGAAGAGGAAATTGATAGATCAGGTCCGGATCATTGTATTTGTTAGGGATGGGTATGCCGTTTAATGTTACACCGAAACCAACTTCCCTGTAATCAGTTGATGAGTTCCTGAAATAATAATATGGATCCGTTACTTCAAAACCCGGAAACTGGTCAAACTCTCCAAGTCGCTGTGCAAGGTTTGATGAGCTGGTAAAAACAAGTTGATAAATGAATGGAGTTTCCTGTATAGAAACAAAAGTGTCGACAGTTTGTGAAAAAGGAAAGAGTGAAGAAAAATCCCATGTAAAATTAGCTCCTGTTTCTTCGTAATTTATTGTCCCCAAACTAATTGATGAACTGGTACGTATCGTATCTCCCGGAACAGGCATATCTGAATTATCAATGATGATCTGGGCATTTACCATTACAACCAGACAAAGGACAAAAGGAAAAAATAGTATTTTCTTCATGGAAATTCTCATTAACACTAAAACTCTATGCCCTCATACGGACGATTCTTTAATAAGATACCATTTGAGGGGTATAAATTATAATATGTTGTTTTGTTATAAAGTTTCAGTAAACATTACATGCCAATGCAACAAACTGTCACAATTACAGAGCAACAGAACTATCACTGAATAAGTCATTTGAAATCACCACAAAGCTGCTATCTGCCATAATTTGTATAAATTAGCAATGGTATAACATTTGATCCCCTGACGAATAATGAATAAAGAACAACAAAAAATCCTTAAAAGTCTTGTTCCCGCAATTTTATTTATAGTTCTTCTTTGGGTAATAAAACTCGGGGAAATACTGACTGACACGGAGCTTGTCTTTTTGGGGATCTATCCACGTCATTTTTCTGGATTGATCGGAATTGCTACAGGGCCATTGATCCATGGTGACCTTGAACACCTGATGGCCAACTCAATTCCATTGTTTGTTCTCGGGGGGAGCTTGTTTTATTTCTATAAGGAACTTGCCATTAAAACAACGGTAATGATAACACTCATTGCGGGTCTGAGTGTTTGGATAGGAGCCCGTGAAGCTTATCATATAGGTGCATCCGGTGTTGTTTACGGACTTGCTGCTTTTCTATTCGCCAGCGGTATCATTCGAAGAGAACCCAGACTTCTTGCAATAACTATGCTTGTTGCATTCCTTTACGGCAGTATGGTTTGGGGGATCTTTCCGGATCTTTTTCCAGAAAAGAACATCTCTTATGAAGGTCACTTCTGGGGATTGATATCTGGTGTAGTCCTGGCAATCTATTTCCGCAAGGAAGGCCCTCAGAGAAAAGTATATGAATGGGAAGATGAGGAAGATGAGTTTTCTCAGGACGTGGATGAGGAAGATAAAAATGACAACGCCATTTCAATCAATTACATTCCCGAAGAAAAAAAATAGTCATGCCGGTTTACTCGATCAGCAACGAATTAGTTTTTCCGCATCCTGATTATGCAGATGAATCGGGTTTGTTAGCTGTTGGTGGTGACCTGTCAATCGATCGCCTTTTGCTTGCATATTCTTACGGAATTTTTCCCTGGTATTCAGGAAATGAGCCCATCATGTGGTGGTCGCCTGATCCCAGGATGGTGCTTTACCCTGATAAATTCAAAGTATCCAAAAGCTTAAAACAATCATTAAACACTAAAAATTACAAAGTCCGTTTTGATACCAACTTTAGCGAAGTGGTTGGCCAGTGTGCACTGGTACCACGAAATGGCGAAACAGGCACCTGGATCACAGATGAAATGTGTGAAGCATACGAAGCCCTGCACAAAGCTGGCTATGCACATTCAGTGGAAGTATTCGAGCAAAACAATCTAATTGGTGGATTATACGGAGTAAGTCTCGGAAGGGCCTTTTTTGGAGAATCCATGTTCTTTAAAAAACGGGATGCTTCTAAGATTGCACTGTATCATCTTGTGGAAAAACTAAAATCATGGAATTTTGAATTTATTGATGCTCAGATTGAAACAGAACACTTAAAAAGAATGGGTGCTACCAATATACCAAGAAAGAAGTTTTTGATGCAACTTGAAGAAGCACTACGGCATGAAACTAAAAAAGGAAAATGGTAACTTTGTGCAGCCTAATGATTATAGAATGGAAAACAACAAAAAATACATGCTTGAAGCAATCCGTCTGGCTAAAGAGAACCTGAAGAACTTAAACGGCGGGCCTTTCGGAGCAGTTGTGGTAAAAGACGGGAAGATCATTGCAAAAGGAGTTAACACTGTAACTCACCAAAATGATCCTACTGCCCATGCTGAAGTCAATGCCATTCGTGAAGCTTGTTCTAAGATGGGAACCTACCAGCTTGATGGCTGCGAGGTTTACAGCAGCTGTGAACCCTGTCCCATGTGTCTTGGGGCACTGTACTGGGCAAGGCCAAGCAAAATATATTTTGCCGCCGGCAGAAAAGATGCAGCTGATGCAGGTTTTGATGATTCGTTTATTTACGATGAGCTGGAAAAAAATGTTGAGACCCGCCAGATCGCTACCGAACAAATTAAACTTAAAGAGGCGACAGATGTCTTCACAGACTGGAAAAACCTCGAACAAAAAATAAAATATTGATTATATGGATATTCTTTGGATAGTTATTGGTGCAGCTCTGCTAATTGTAGGAATAATATTTTCTGTTCTCCCAATTTTAGCAGGGCAGGTATTAAGCTGGGTAGCCTTACTCATGTTGCAATTGACCAGTAATCCTCCCTTCACTACAGATTTTCTGGCCATGTGGGCATTTATTACGGTGGGTGTTTCACTGCTTGACTATTATGTTCCCATATGGGGTACAAAAAAGTTGGGTGGCTCAAAATACGGCATGTGGGGAGCTACATTTGGATTGATCATCGGTATATTTTTCTTTCCACCCTTCGGATTGATTATTGGGCCATTTTTCGGGGCCTTTGTCGGGGAATTAATTGCCGGCAAAACCTCCAACATAGCTTTCAAATCCGGTCTGGGTTCATTCCTGGGATTTGTTGCGGGAACCATGATGAAACTCGGTATTTCTATTGCTATGGGCTATTTTTTCGTAAAAGAAGCCTGGAACCTTTTATAAAAACAAAATCATGTTATTTTCGTATAGAAATAATCACAGCCCATTGTTTACATTTTTTGTCATCATGAAATGTGGAATTGCAATTCAAATTAATAACTCAAAAAAATCCAGATTATGAAAAAAAAGATACTTGTTACCGGTGGTGCAGGTTTTCTTGGTTCGCATTTGTGTGAACGCCTTCTGAACGAGGGTAACGAGGTGATCAGCCTCGACAATTATTTTACAGGTCAAAAACAGAACGTCGTTCACCTGAAGAAAAATCCTTACTTCGAAATGATCAGGCATGATGTTACCATGCCCTTTTTCATTGAAGTGGATGAAATATACAATCTTGCTTGTCCGGCCTCCCCTATCCATTACCAGTACAATGCTATTAAAACCATTAAGACATCTGTAGTAGGTGCTGTAAATATGCTCGGGCTTGCAAAAAGGCTCAATGCAAAGATCCTGCAGGCTTCAACCAGTGAGGTTTATGGAGATCCAAAGATCCATCCCCAGACAGAAGATTACTGGGGCCATGTAAATCCTATCGGAACACGTTCATGTTATGATGAAGGAAAAAGGTGTGCGGAATCCCTGTTCGTAAATTACTACAGACAGAATGCTGTCAGAATAAAGATCATCCGGATTTTCAATACCTATGGTCCACGAATGGATCCTGATGACGGACGAGTGGTTTCAAACTTTATCGTCCAGGCACTTAAAAACAAAGACATAACAATATACGGTGACGGATCACAAACCAGGAGTTTTTGCTATTGCGATGACCTGATCGACGGAATGATCCGTTTGATGAATACTGGTGAAGATTTCCAGGGGCCTGTCAATGTTGGTAATCCAGGGGAGTTTACCATTAAGGAACTGGCAGAAACAATTATCGGGCTAACCAATTCAAAATCAAAATTAATTTTTGAACCTTTGCCTGAGGATGATCCCATGCAACGCCAGCCTGATATTTCACTTGCAAGAGAAAAATTGGGATGGGAACCGAAAGTAGCATTGGAAGATGGCCTTAAACCAACAATAGAATATTTTAAGTCGGTAATATAAGAGAAGTTTATGAAAGTACTAATTACAGGAGGAAACGGACAGCTTGGTAATTCCATTAAAAAACTGGCTGACGATTATCCTGGTATTGACATTACCTATACAGATGTTGGCGATCTTGACATTACAAGCAAAACCGATCTTGATGAGTATTTCAAGAACAATCCGGTAAACTACCTTGTTAACTGTGCCGCTTATACTTCAGTGGATAAGGCAGAGGAAGATCCCGAAACCGCCAGGCTCATCAATACCACAGCGGTAGAGAACCTGGTAGACTTTTCAGAAAAATACGGATTTGTACTGATCCAAATCTCCACCGATTACGTCTTTAAAGGCCATCATTACAGACCTTATACCGAAGAGGACAAACCAGCACCTGAAGGAATTTATGCAAGGACAAAAGCAGAGGCTGAGGATATTGTAATGAAAAAATCCGGAAAAGGAATTGTTCTGAGAACATCATGGCTTTACTCTGAATACGGGAACAATTTTCTGAAAACCATTCTTAACCTTGCTGATAACAGGGAGGAGCTCACAATAATATGTGACCAGATAGGGACCCCTACCTATGCAGGGGACCTTGCCAAAGTAGTTTTGGAAATTATTCAAAAAGGGTACGATAAGAAGAACCTCTTTAATTTCTCAAATGAAGGTGTGGCTTCCTGGTATGATTTTGCAATGGAGATTATCGACCTCGCCGGGAAGAAATGCAAAATCACACCTATTGTTTCAGAGGAGTATCCTTTACCTGCTCCAAGACCTTTTTACAGCTTAATGAGTAAAAAGAAGTTTACGGATATTTTTGAATACAGAATACCTCATTGGAAAGACAGCTTATCCCTATGTATACGCAATATGGGTAAACACAAATAATTAAGGCTAAACGACATTAATATTTGAAATTAAATAAACTTATACGTTACAATAAAGAAAATTATGAATACTGATAAACACATTATCGAACGTGCAGAAGAATGGTTGTCAGGAAATTACGACGACACCACTAAGCAGCAGGTAAAAGATCTGATCGAAAGTGATTCAACAGAATTGACGGATGCATTTTACAAAGACCTGGAATTTGGCACAGGTGGGCTTCGTGGCATTATGGGTGTGGGTACCAATCGAATGAATAAATATACAGTAGGGATGGCCACCCAGGGTCTGGCTAACTATATGAAAAAAATGTTTGCCGGTCAGGGCAACATCAGCATGGCCATTGCCTATGATTCAAGAAACAACAATACCTTTTTTGCTGATATAACTGCGGATGTAATGTCGGCAAACGGGATCAGGGTATATGTATTTGATGCATTGCGCCCGACTCCAGAACTTTCGTTTGCTATACGTCACCTGAAATGCCAGGCGGGAGTTGTTATCACCGCATCGCATAATCCTCCTGAATACAACGGCTACAAAGCATACTGGGAAGATGGCGGACAACTCATCAGCCCTCATGATAAAAATGTGATCGATGAAGTGAAGATGATCACCAGCATCGATGAAGTAAAATTTAACAGGAATGATAAGCTTGTTGAATCCGTCGGCGAGGAAATTGATAAAATATACCTTGAGAATATCAAATCCCTCTCCCTGTCACGTGAATTGATCGACAGGCACAGCGACCTGAAAATCGTTTATACACCAATTCATGGAACAGGTGTAAAGCTGGTTCCTGACGGGCTTAAAGCTTTCGGTTTCAAGAATATATATAATGTTCCGGAACAGGATGTAATTGATGGGAATTTCCCAACTGTTAAATCACCCAATCCGGAAGAGTCAGCTGCTTTAAGCATGGCAATTGACCGGGCCAATGAAGTAGGAGCAAACCTTGTAATGGCCACTGATCCTGACTCAGACCGTGTAGGAATTGCCGTACTGAATGACAAAAACAAATTTGTTTTATTGAATGGAAATCAAACAGCCACGTTGCTGATCTATTATTTAATGAAACAATGGAAAGCCTCGGGCAAAATAACCGGAAAAGAGTACATCGTTAAAACCATTGTTACTTCCGAGATCCTGAAAGAGATTGCTGAAAAGTACGGTGTGGAGTCTATCGATACCCTTACCGGATTTAAATACATTGCGGAACAGCTACGTCTCCTTGAAGGAAAGAAAACTTTTATTGGTGGCGGTGAAGAAAGTTATGGCTATCTGGTTGGAGACTTTGTTCGTGATAAAGATGCTGTCATCTCATGTTGTATGATAGCAGAGACGGCAGCCTGGGCTGCCGATCAGGGCAAGACCCTCTATGAGATGCTTCCAGAGGTTTATACAGAATTTGGATTCTACAAGGAAAACCTTATATCAGTTGTCAGAAAAGGAAAACAAGGCGCCGAGGAAATTCAACAGATGATGGACAACTACCGGTCCAATCCACCTGAAAAGATCAATAATTCCAAACTTGTTCTTATAAAAGATTACCAGGAACAAAAAGAAACCGATATCCTATCAGGTCAGGTTTCTACCATTGATCTTCCGAAATCCAATGTATTGCAATTCTTCCTGGAAGATGGAACTAAGATCTCTGTGCGTCCTTCCGGAACGGAGCCTAAGATTAAGTTTTACTTCAGCGTAAAGGAGGACTTTAAAGATGCTTCAGATTTTGAAAAGGTAAGCAAGCTGCTGGACGACAAGATCAAGGGTGTTATTGAGGACCTGAAGCTGACTTAACAAAAAAGAATAAAACGGAAATAGGGGAAATAAAGTCTAACGGAAGAACTATTATTTCCCTTTTTTCTTATTTACTTATTTACCCTATTTACCCATTCTCCCATTTCTGTTGAAGATTTAGTGTAAGCTGATTCAACCACGCTTCCCTCAAACCCGTTTGTTAATAATTAATTCATAATAAAACCGATCCTCCGTAAATTTATAAATCAAAGTGTATAATCTTGTTACAAATATTCTGCTCTAAAATGGAACCTAAAGGTTTGTTTTAAAGTTATAGGTATTATTGCTTACTGAACATTTCAAAAATGAGGGCTTTCGTTTTAATTATCCTTTTTCTTTTTTGCCTTTCAACGGCTTTCACTCAATCCTGGACAGAAGATTATCATTACAAACATTTCACGGGTGAACTTGACACTAACATGCAAATTACCTTTGATCTGTTTGCGCAGAACGGCAAAATTTCCGGATTTTATTTTTATTGTTTTGAACTTCCGGGAGGGGATAACAAAATGCACTATGGCAAAACAATACCACTTGAAGGAACGCTGGACGGGAACAGAATGGTCATGCATGAATTTGGCAATACAAACTCAAAATTAACCGCTGATTTTTATGAGGAGGACAAGGTAAAAGGATTCTGGAAACGACGTCAGTATGAGGATCCCATCACCTTCCAATTAACGGAAGATTACAGCACTGGTTGTACCCCATTAAACTGTTTTGTCAAGGAAGATGCACATGTATTAGACCTAAAGGATGTACCACAACATGAGATCCCATTTGCAAAGATTGACATCATAATCCTATATCCATCCTGTTTTCCAAATGCCGAAATAAAACAATCCTTTGATTACACCATTACCCATTTTATGCTGAATGACAGCTCAACCATCAAATCACCTGAATTATTGGTAGAGAACATCACCTTTGACTATTTTCAATCTTACAGGACTGCTACTAATGGAATTCCGAATATTGAAAAGTTCGATTCTTTCAACTGGAAAAAAAGAAACACCATGAAAGTGATGTACAACCAGAACAACATCCTTTCTGTGGAATTTGATAAATACGGATATACCGGTGGTGCACATGGAGTAAACATTACCAAGTACAAAGTTTTTAATCTGGAAACAGGGAAAGTGCTTGTTCCACAGGATATTTTTGTCCATGAATTACAATACAAACTCAATCACCTGCTTGACAAAAAGCTTCGGAAGATGAATGGGATTCAGGATAATGAAGCACTTCGGGATGCCGGATTCTTTATTGATCATGTGGAATTAACAGACAACTTTTACATCAACAATGATGGTATCGGGTTCTTTTATAACGTTTACGAAATTGCCTCATTTGCTGCAGGAACTACTGAGTTGTTTTGCACTTTCCGAGAATTAAAGGAGATGTTAGAAGATGATCATCCCTTCGACTGGGTAAAGTAGACCTTTAGTTTTCAGGTATCTCTGCTCCTGCCCCTTTTAATCCGAAATACTTTCTGAACTGCCATGCGATCACATAAATGATTGGTGTATCGATTAAAGCCACCATCACCTTAAATAGAAAACCATTTAACAAAAGTCCCCAGAAATACATCCATTCAATAATACCAAAGGAGCATAACAACAGAAGGACAGTGCATGTATCGATGAACTGGGAAGTAAATGTTGAAGCATTGTTCCGTAACCACAAATGCTTTCCTTTTGTAAGTCTTTTCCAGAAATGAAACAACTGCACATCAATAAACTGTGCAGCCAGGTAAGCGGCCATTGATGCCCCTACCCCAATGAAGGTAACTCCAAAAACATGATGGAACTGATCATCGTTAACCGGTGACCAGGGTGTTGCCACCGCAAAATCAGCAAGCATCACAATGAGTAGGGTGAAAATGCTGGCGAACAATCCTGTCATGACGATCCGGTTTGCCCGTTTTTTACCATAGATTTCAGAAATTATGTCCGTTACAAGAAAAGTAATGGGGTACGGAAGAATGCCCACCGATATTTCAAATTTGTAAAGTCCAAATGGATCCCAGGTAAAAAACTTCTGGAAGATCAGGTTACTGGTCACGAGGGAAGCGATAAATATCCCTCCAAGAACCAGGTAGAAATTGTTGGCCTGAATTTGTTTTTTCCGATCCATTATCTGCGAAAATAACAAAATGGATTTAACTTGCATTTATTCCAGGTAATAGCACAAAACAAAAATTCCAAATCTTGAAATTCCAAATTCCAATATTGATTTGGTTTTAAAGGTTTGGATTTTGAAGATTTGGATTTTGGAATTTTGTTATTGGAATTTTACTCTGCTTACATAAAAGTTCTGTTAATTTATTAACAAAACTTGATTTTTGCTTTTAAATATGGTCAAGATTTATAATTTTGCCCGATTATAAATATGCAATGTCCAATTAATAAATTGTGATAAATGATTACAAATAATTTCCAGGGAAAACATAATGGTCCGCGTGACCAGGAGATTGGCCCAATGCTCAATAAAATTGGGGTTTCAACCTTTGATGAACTCATTTACCAAACCATTCCGGATGCGATAAGGTTAAAGCAACCATTGAACCTTCCTGATGGAATAAATGAATACGAGTACCTGAACCATTTAAAAGTCATTGCATCCAAAAACAAGATATTCAAATCCTATATTGGCTTGGGTTATTACAATACGATTACCCCTGGTGTTATTTTGCGAAACGTACTTGAAAATCCGGGATGGTATACATCTTATACACCTTATCAGGCGGAAATTTCTCAGGGAAGGCTGGAAGCATTATTGAATTACCAGACCATGGTATCCGACCTCACCGGATTGCCCATTGCCAATTCATCATTGCTGGATGAAGGTACGGCTGCCGCAGAAGCCATGATCATGCTTTATAATGCAAGAACACGGGCACAGGTTAAAGCCGGTGTTAATGGATTTTTCATTTCCGATAAGGTTTTCCCTCAAACCAAAGAGGTTATAGAGGCCCGGGCATATCCTTTAGGAATAGAAATAGTTTATGGGGATGCAGAAAAGGCGGAATTCAATGAATCCATCTTTGGAGCTATTATACAGTACCCCGATGTAAAAGGTGAAATACTGGATTTTTCTGCATTTACAGCCAAGGCAAAAGAAAATGATGTAGCCATTGTGGCTGCAGCTGACATATTAAGCCTTGCATTGCTTACACCTCCAGGTGAATGGGGAGCCGATGTGGTGGTGGGCTCTACCCAGCGATTTGGAATTCCTATGGGATTTGGTGGTCCACATGCAGGATATTTTGCCACCCTGGAAAAATACAAAAGGAACATTCCAGGTCGTATAATTGGTGTTTCAGTTGATGCCGAAGGCAACAGGGCATTACGTATGGCTTTGCAAACAAGGGAACAGCACATCAAACGTGAACGTGCTACTTCAAATATTTGTACAGCACAGGCATTGCTGGCATCCATGGCAGGATTTTATGCTGCCTACCATGGCCCTGAAGGTTTGAAAGCCATTGCTAAAGACATTCATACTTTGACCTGTCTGCTCTCTGCCGAAGCAGAAAAACTAGGGTACAAAACAATAAATAAGAATCATTTTGATACATTAACGCTTGAATTACCTTCCGGTACAAACAACGACCAACTCAGGAAGGAATCAATCGAGAATTCAATTAATTTCAGGTACATCCAAGAGGGGCTCATTGGAATTTCGTTAAACGAAACAACATCCGTTAACGACATAAAGGGAATTCTTGAAGTGTTGGCCAAAGTTTGTGGCAAAAACCTGGGTACTATCGGAGAAATGCCGGGAGAAAATTGTTTACCGGAAAACCTGATCAGGAAATCCGAATTTATGACCCACCCGGTATTCAACAGCTATCATTCTGAAACAGAAATGATGCGATACCTGAAATACCTTGAGAACAAAGATCTGGCGCTTAACCGTACCATGATTCCTCTGGGTTCATGCACCATGAAGCTGAATGCAGCTGCTGAACTGTTTTCATTAAGCTGGCCAGAGTTCGGGGAGATCCATCCTTTTGTTCCTGCCGGCCAGGTGGAAGGATATCTTGAGCTGATCAAAAATCTGGAAAAGGACCTTTGCGAGATTACAGGATTTTCCGCCATGTCGTTCCAGCCCAATTCTGGGGCATCAGGTGAGTATACCGGATTGCTGGTGATTAAAAAATATTTGGAAAGCATAGGGCAGGGAAACAGGCACATTTGCTTAATTCCTGCTTCTGCTCATGGAACAAACCCTGCAAGTAGTGTGATGGCCGGAATGAAAGTGGTTGTTGTTAAATGTGATGACCACGGTAATATTGATCTTGTTGACCTGAAGGAAAAAGCCGAATTGCACAAGGACAATCTTGCTGCCATAATGGTTACCTATCCTTCAACCCATGGAGTTTATGAAGAAGGTATCCTTGAAGTGATTGATATTATTCATAAAAACGGTGGACAGGTTTACATGGACGGAGCCAACATGAATGCCCAGGTAGGGTTGACCAATCCGGGATTGATCGGTGCTGATGTTTGCCACCTGAACTTACATAAAACATTTGCCATTCCTCATGGAGGTGGAGGACCAGGTGTTGGACCTATTGGGGTTGCCAAACATCTCGCTCCTTTCCTTCCAAAACATCCTTTGTTTGAAACCGGAGGAAAAGAAGGAATTATGGCAGTTGCTTCTGCACCATTCGGAAGCGCTTTAATCCTTCCTATTTCTTATGGATATATTAAACTTCTCGGAGGGAAAGGCCTTACCGATGCCACAAAAATGGCAATTCTTAACGCCAATTATTTAAAAACTTCCCTGGAAGGACATTACAAAATATTGTATTCAGGCACCAAAAACAGGGTTGCCCATGAAATGATCCTTGACTGTAATGAATTCAGTAAAACTGCTGATGTTACGGTGATCGACATTGCAAAACGACTGATGGACTATGGTTTTCATGCACCAACCGTTGCTTTTCCTGTTCATGGAACCTTAATGGTTGAACCAACGGAAAGTGAGCCGTTGAAGGAACTTGACCGCTTTACTGAGGCAATGATTGAGATCAGAAAGGAGATACAGGAAATTGAACAAGGTAAAGCTAATAAAACTGATAATGTGGTAAAAAAAGCACCTCATACTCTGGCAATGGCCACCGTTGAAAACTGGGACAGGCCCTATTCAAGACAAAAAGCTGCTTTCCCGGTTCAGTTCAGCATCCCTGACAAGTACTGGCCACCAGTAACCAAAGTAGATGATGCCCATGGTGACAGGAACCTGATGTGTACCTGTCCACCCGTAGAAGACTACACAGAGTAATCTTTTAGTTCGAATAATTTCCAGGATTTTTCCTAACTCTATTGTTTGCACTTTTGGCCTAAACATAGGTCTGAAATTTCTCATGTGTTGACATTTTCGGTCTTGGACTAACGGGTAAGGATTGGAACGGTATCCCGCCGCAGTCCGGCTTAAATTTTTTGTTAGTTTACCGGGGCTGACGGAGGAAGACCCCGGTGGACTTACAAAAATATAAGTTGGACAAGGTGGATATAGTGGAAAGCCTGGCTGCCCGCAAAAAAAAATCTTCATAAATTATCCACAATTCCAGACTTCTAACAACATAATAATCACCAAAGAATTAACAATTATTTAATAAAATATATATGAAAACTTGTTTTAGAGCGATCATATGAATAAATTTGCATTCTGATCGTTATCTTAATATGAATGATGAACAGTGATGTAAACGAATTAGTTGGGGCAATACATAAAAAAACCAAATCCCTCATTTATTCGTTAAACACACTGAAAAATGAAAATGAAAAATTAAAAACAGAAAATGTACAACTAGTACAATCCATTGAGAAACAAAAAAAGATTATTGAAGAATTTAAAAATAATAACAGAAGCAAATTAGTTGCAGATTCAATTAAACAAGAAGAAGGAAACAGTGACGTAAAAAAGCAAATTGATGAAATGGTGCGGGAAATTGACAAGTGTATCGAACTTTTAAATAACTAAATATCAGGGTTTTTGAATAGCGCAAATGAAAGAGTTAACAATTTCAGTAAAAATTGCCGACAGACCTTACAGACTAACGATCAAGCGAGACGAAGAGGAGACGATAAGAAAAGCAGCAAGCATAATTAATGATAAAATAAAAAACTATTCTGAGAATTACGCGTTTAATGATAAACAAGACCTTTTGGCAATGGTTGCCCTGGAACAAACTACAAATGCTATAAAAACTGACAGCAAACTAAACAATAAAAACACAGATGTTTTCCAGGAATTGAATGAAATTGATAATTTATTGAACGATACCCTGAAAATCTAATAAGTTCGCGTTCTTTGAAAGATATTTTCCAGCTTACTGGAATAAAAGATTACCCGCAGAAATTCGATATATGTTTGTAAACTCAACATTACAATCATCAGGGAAAGCTTAAGGGTTCCTAGAACAGGCCTCACCTCCGCCTAGCGGAGTCTCTGTTAGCGCAGGGCAGTGGACGCTTCGAAGAATCCGGCAACCCTAAACGTGTCAACTTGGGGTTTACTAAACTCCTTGAATTTTGCGGGTTTTTTTTATGTCCATCCTTTTTCACAAATTCTATACATATGAGCACATTGTTAATACCAATAATTGTAGGCGTCGTAGCCTTTTTTCTTGGTATACTGATTACCAGTACACTGTTAAGAAAAAAGGTGGAAAAAAAGAGTGAACACATTCTTAAAGAAGCACAGGAAAAAGGAGAAGTAATTAAAAAAGACAAAATATTACAGGCCAAAGAAAAATTCCTGCAGCTTAAATCGGAGCACGAAAAATTTATCCAGGAAAAAAACTCTGTGATTCACCAGAATGAAAACAGGCAGAAACAAAAGGAAAATGTTTTATCACAACGAAGTGAAGAATTAAAAAGGAAACAAAAAGAAATCGAATCCATTCGAGGAAACCTCAATGCACAGCTTGACCTGGTAAATAAAAAGCAGACTGACCTTGAACAATCCCATAAAAAGCAGGTTGAAGCGCTTGAATCCATTTCCACCCTTTCGGCTACTGAGGTAAAAGCACAGCTTATTGAAACCTTAAAGGATGAAGCCAAATCTGATGCCGTTGTTCTCATCAACGACATTGTGGAAGAAGCACGGATTACTGCCAACAGGGAAGCGAAAAAGATCCTTATTGAGACCATCCAGAGAACAGCTACGGAAAATGCTATGGAAAATTCCGTATCGGTCTTTAACATTGATAATGATGAGATCAAAGGTCGGATCATCGGTCGTGAAGGAAGAAATATCCGGACCCTTGAGTCGCTTACCGGTGTGGAGATCATTATTGACGATTCTCCGGATGCCATTATTTTATCATCTTTTGATCCGGTTAGAAGAGAGGTTGCCCGACAGGCACTCAATAAGCTTGTAACCGATGGCAGGATACATCCTGCAAGGATTGAGGAAGTCGTTACAAAAACGAAAAAACAAATCGATCAGGATATAGTTGAAACCGGAAAACGGGCTACTATTGACCTTGGAATTCACGGGATGCACCATGAGCTGGTCAGATTAGTAGGAAAAATGAAATACCGTTCATCTTACGGACAAAACCTTTTACAACACTCTAAGGAGGTTGCTAACCTATGTGCCACTATGGCCGCAGAACTCGGCCTAAACCCGAAACTGGCAAAAAGGGCAGGTTTACTGCACGATATCGGCAAAGTTCCTGATAACGAACCTGAATTACCACATGCTCTGCATGGTGCAAAACTAGCTGAGAAATTTAAAGAAAAAAGTGAGGTTTGTAATGCCGTTGGTTCCCATCATGATGAAATAGAAATGGAAAGCCTTCTGGCACCTATTGTTCAGGTTTGTGATGCAATCTCAGGTGCAAGGCCCGGAGCACGTAGGGAAGTTGTGGAAGCTTATATCCAGCGTTTAAATAAGCTGGAAGAACTGGCATTGGATTATCCAGGAGTAGTAAAAACATACGCTATCCAGGCTGGTAGGGAATTAAGGGTGATTGTTGGTGCTGACAAAATTAATGATGCAGAAGCTAACCAGATATCCTACGACCTCTCCAAAAAAATACAGGACGAAATGACCTATCCGGGTCAGATCAAGATCACAGTCATAAGAGAAACACGAGCAATCAACTATGCGAAATAGATAAAAAAACCCCCTAAAGTAGAATCACTTCAGGGGGTTTTTATTTTTGAATATTACTCTTATAAACAATCCGCCAGTGTCTCTTTTTTCATATAGGCGACAAAATCTTCAGTTAACTTTTTCGTAACATTGTTAAAAATGCATTTGCCAAATGGGCAAACTGGATTGTCAAGGGGACAATCCCCTATTTCAATTTTCCCTTCAATGGATTCATACAATTGTAAAAGGGTTATATCTGTTGCAGGCACTTTTAAGGTAAATCCCCCGGTAGGACCACGGTGAGAGTTCAAAAATCCGTCTTTTACCAACCTTTGCATCACTTTTGCAACATGATGTTTGGAGCTGTTTAACTGGTCCGAGATCTGAACTACATTGACCATTTCCTTTGACTTGGCAACGATAACCATTCCGTGTAAAGCAATGAATGCCGCTTCTGAAAACTGAATTACATGAGCCATAAACTATATTCTTCTAAATAATATCTGATTTATTTTTTTACATCATAAAAACAACGTTTCGGACTGTAGATTTTTTCTTCTCCTTTTAATTCCTTAATAGCTTTATCTACATCTGCTTTTTCAAGGCCTGAAAGTTTAACAATGTCACCCGGACGTAGTGGCTTTTCAGCCTTTTCCAGAACTTCTAGAATTTTATCCTTCATTATGATATAAGTATTAAATTACTGATTTGCAAAAATATATAATTTTATTTGTAAATTTCAATTCTCAATTAATAATTTTAGTTATCCATTACTTTAATATTACAATAAACTGTCTCCCTTGAGGTTATATTGTCCTGGCCGGGATTAAATCATAATGATTCCAAATAATTTTAATTACATCATTTTAGTTCTGGCTTTGTAACGATTATTAATGTTAAATTTGCGTTTTAATTTAGTTTCCTGGTGGGTATGAATCTTTCCGTAGTAATTGTCAATTACAATGTAAAATACTTCCTTGAGCAATGCTTGCATTCGGTGAAGAAGGCAATTAGTAGAGTTGACGCTGAAGTCTTTATTGTTGACAATAACTCTGTTGACGGATCGGTAGAAATGGTTCGGGAAAAATTTCCTGAATTCACCTTAATCGATAACCACAATAATGTTGGTTTCTCAAAGGCCAACAACCAGGCCATAAAAATAGCAAAAGGTGATTATGTGCTCCTTTTGAATCCGGACACAGTTGTTGAGGATGATACCTTCAGCAAGGTAGTTGATTACCTCGACAGCCACCCTGATGCGGGAGGTCTGGGTGTAAAAATGCTTGATGGCAAGGGTAAATTTCTGCCCGAATCCAAACGGGGCCTTCCTACCCCATCTGTTGCATTTTATAAAATATTTGGATTATCCAAACTGTTTCCCAAATCAAAAACATTCGGCAAATACCATCTGGGATACCTTGACAGGGACAAGGTACACGAAGTGGAGATTTTGTCCGGGGCATTTATGGTACTAAGAAAAACAGTGCTGGATAAGATCGGCTATCTGGATGAAACCTTTTTTATGTACGGTGAAGACATTGACCTGTCGTACCGGATCATTAAAGCAGGATACAAAAACATCTATTTCCCTGAGACCAGGATCATCCATTACAAAGGTGAAAGCACCAAAAAAAGCAGTGTAAACTATGTACTCATATTTTACAATGCCATGATCATTTTTGCTAAAAAGCACTTTTCTTCTAAAAATGCTAAAACCCTTTCAGTATTAATCAACTTTGCTGTTTACTTCAGGGCATTTCTGGCTATTATAAACCGGTTTTTCAAAAGGGCTCTTTTGCCTGTCGCCGATATGGTGTTGCTGGCCGGTGGATTGATCGCCATTAAAAATTATTGGGAGCACAATGTAATCTTTCCCCAGGGAGGAAATTACCCCATTGAACTGGTAACAGCTGCGCTACCTGCTTATCTGCTGATCTGGATCTTTAGTGTTTACATGAGTGGCGGATACGACAGGCCATTGAGAATATCAAAATTATTCCAGGGGCTTTTCATCGGCACCGTATTTATTTTAACCATTTATGCATTGCTCCCTGAAAGTTACAGGTTCTCTAGGGCTATAATTGTATTCGGAGCATTGTGGGGCCTTCTTTCCACCATTAGCATCCGTTTTATTCTTCATGTTTCAGGTTTAAAATACTACCGGATAGGGGTAAAATTAAACAAGCGGTTTATCATTGCAGGTGATAAAGAAGAGGCGGAACGGGTTGCAGAACTGATCCGTAAAACAGACATGAATCCTGGATTTATAGGATTGGTCAGCATCAATGATCAAAATGGGAAATCAGAAGGATTTATTGGAAATATTGACCAAATCAAGGACATCATCAACATTTATAAGATTGATGAAGTGATATTTTGTGCCAAGGACCTGCCGGCACAATCCATCATTGACAGCATGTCGGAGCTTAACCTGTCACAGGTAGAGTTTAAAATTGCCCCACCCGAAAGTTTATCCATCATCGGAAGCCAGTCCATCAACACATCCGAGGATATCTACATCATTGAATTGGATTCTATCACCAAGGAAAATAACCGGAGAAGCAAACGTTTTTTTGATCTTGTATTCGGAATTTTAGCACTTTCTATTTCTCCGCTTTTGATATTTCTTACTAAAAAACCAGCCGGATTTTTCAGGAACCTGGCATTGGTTTTAACAGGTAAACTATCCTGGGTTGGTTATTGCCCTTCAGGCAATCCCGATACAAGCAGTCTTCCTACTATTAAGAAAGGTGTACTTAATCCCACCGACATCCTAAAAAATAAAAGCATCAGTACTGAAACCATCGAACGGTTAAACCTTCTGTATGCAAGAGATTATAAGGTTTTAAACGATATCAGTATTTGTTTTAAAGGAATTCGGAACCTGGGCAGGAAATAATACATTAACCAGAACTATTCTAAATAAAAATAATTCCTAATTTTGCAAAACTTTTAAGGTACAGCTTTGTTTGTACTTAATTGGTTAGATTTGAGTTCGAAGTTCAGAGTTCTTGGTTGATTAGTGTATAGGTGAATAAGTAAATAGGTAATAAGGTGGGTTCGTTTGAATTAGGCTGATAACTTTAAATACTTCAGGCACTTTAAGTACTTCACCATAGTCTAATTATTCAAGTCATTCTAATTATTTTAGTCATTAATACGGTATAAAGAAACATATATGGCAGCATTCGAAATTATAATGCCCAAATTAGGGGAAAGCATCATTGAAGCAACCATTACCAAATGGTTGAAACAGGAAGGCGAATCCATTGCAGAAGAAGATCCCATTGTTGAAATAGCTACCGACAAGGTTGATTCCGAGATCCCTTCACCAATCGATGGTGTAATCAAGAAACTAAACTACCAGGAGGGTGATGTTGTACCTGTTGGTGCTGTGATAGCTCTGATTAATATGGACGGTGAAGAAGATGACGACACTGAAGCTGTTGAAGAGAAGCAGACCGAGAAGGTTGATAAAGAGGAAGAAGTTGCAGCAGCAGGAGCAGAAACAGAAGTTGGTGAGAAAGGTGTAGATTTTTCTGATTCCCAGAAATTTTACAGCCCATTGGTTAAGAAAATTGCCAAAACTGAAAACATAAGCGTTCAGGAACTGGATTCAATCAAGGGTAGCGGTAAAGAAGGAAGGGTTAATAAAAAAGATATTCTTCAGTATATCGAAGATAAAAAAGCAGGTAAAGTGAGTGCTCCGGTAGCAAGTCCACAGCCTGCGAAAACCATAGAAACTCCTCCTGTATTCTCAGGCGCTGGTGATGAGGTGATCGAAATGGACCGAATGCGGAAACTCATTGCAGACCACATGGTGATGTCCAAACTCACTTCTCCTCATGTTACTATGTTCCACGAGGTTGACATGACCAAAGTAAGTGTTTGGAGAAACAAAATTAAGAATGAATTTTTACAGAGGGAAGGTGAAAAACTTACCTACACTCCTATTTTTGTGGAAGCAGCTTCACGCGCACTTCGGGATTTCCCTTTGGTTAATTCATCCGTTGATAAATACAATGTCATCAAAAGAAAACATGTTAATGTTGGAATGGCCACTGCCCTTCCTAATGGCAACCTTATCGTTCCCGTAATTAAAGATGCAGATCAGAAGAACCTGGTGGGCCTTGCCAAGAGTGTTAACGACCTTGCCAACAGGGCGAGAAACAATAAATTAAACCCAGATGAGATCCAGGGTGGAACATTTACCATTACAAACTTCGGTCAATTTGGAAACTTAACAGGTGCTCCGATAATTAACCAGCCACAGGTTGCGATTTTAGGTGTGGGTACCATTAAGAAAAAAGCTGTTGTAGTTGAAACACCAGAGGGTGACCAGATTGGAATAAGGCAAATGATGATCCTGTCGCTGGCATTTGACCACAGGATCGTGGATGGAGCCCTTGGTGGTATGTTCCTTCAAAAAGTAGCGGATTATTTAGAAAATTTTGATATCAACCGAACTATTTAATACATTTGTTCTAAAATAGTGTACCTCTGAAATTTTCAAAACATAATAACTTAGTCATTCCGGTAATAAACGAGACTTTTCTCACTACTTGCACAAAATTATGACCCGGAGTGACTTTTTTTTTGGAAAGAATCTGGTAGTATGCTATCAGTCCTGTATATTAAAAAAGATCCAAATGCATGAATGAATGAATGAATGCTTAAATGCGTGAATAAATTTCAATAAAACATTCGATGTTATTGTATACTTTTGTTTAGTAGCAGGGAACTTTAAATTCACTGTATTTATATTCAAGCATTTTAGCATTGTATCAGTAAAGCATTATAACAAAAACCGATGGAATTAAACTTAAACCGACCGATTGTTTTTCTCGACCTGGAAACGACAGGTATTAATGTGGCCACCGACAGGATAATTGAAATTTGTCTGATCAAGGTTCATCCGGATGGATCTGAAGAAACCATGACTGAACGAATAAATCCAACCATTCCGGTTTCTGAGCAGGCCTTTGAAATCCATGGTATATCCAATGAAGATTTAAAGGATAAACCAACATTTGCAGAGCTGGCAAATGCATTTGCCCAATTTATTGGGAATGCTGATCTGTCAGGGTACAATGCTATCAAATTTGATATTCCATTGCTTGTTGAAGAATTTCTCAGGGCTGATATCGATTTCGATGCAAAAAGCAGGAAATTGGTGGATGTACAAAACATCTTCCATAAAATGGAACCCAGGAACCTTTCTGCTGCTTATAAATTTTATTGTGAAAAGGAATTGGATAATGCCCATAGTGCCGAGGCGGATACCATGGCCACATATGAGATTTTAAAAGCACAACTAGATATGTATGAGGGTACTGAGTATAAAGACAAGGATGGCAACACATCTGTACCTGTAGTAAATGACATAAACACCCTCTCTGAATTTTCCTACCATACAAAAAATGCTGACCTCATCGGTCACATCATTTATAATGAAAAAGGTGAGGAAGTATTTAACTTCGGTAAATACAAAGGAAAGACCGTTGAAAAAACCTTTAGCCTTGAACCTCAGTATTACGATTGGATGATGAAAAGCAAATTTCCGCGATCAACCAAGAAGGTGATTACATCTATTTATTTACGTGGATTTAACAAGTCTTCTGTGAATATGAAATAGGTACAGCTGCTGATTTTCACTATTAATTCTACCGCTAATTACGTGGATTTTATATCACCACAGATTACTCAGATTAACACAGATAATTCGATGATCTAATTAACCCACCCTCTATCTTACAATATTTAATCTGTGAAAATCAGTGAAATCTGTGGTATTATATTTTTTAAGGAGTAGCTTTACTAAAAATTAAAAGCATCATGAAAGTATGACTATAAAAAAACCTCCCAGTAATACTGAGAGGTTTGATCTTTGAATTATTTATTCTATTTCTTTAGCACCTTTTTAACAAACAACTTATTCTCAACCTGGATATTAAGGAAATAAATCCCTGAGGGCAGATCTTTTAATCCTCTGATCTGTAGTTTACCAAATGTAACATCAATGTCACTTTCAATAACATTTTGGCCATTTATGTTCATCAATCTGATATTAAATGTTCCACTGGTGCGATCCTTTAGTTTAATATTGATCTGTTCAACAAAAGGATTTGGCCCTACTTCTATAGCATTTTCATTTTGATAATCAAAACCTGAATCCGTAACAATATCATGTGCCAACATATAATCAGGGATACCATAACCCAGCAAGTCAGTTGGATCTCCTGCCAGTGAACCGCTTTGTTCAACAGCCGTCATGATGTCTGTATTTCTTTTGGTAGGGTGTGCCTGCCATAAACAAGCTACCATACCGGCAGTAATCGGTGAAGAAAACGAAGTACCATTCCCGCTGGATACACTTCCTCCCCAGGGTTCTACAACGGTAGATCCGGCACCCTGTGCAACAACATTTGGTTTTATCCTTCCATCATAGGTTGGACCTGTAGAGCTGAAGTTGGCGTAATTCCCGTTGCCATCAACAGCACCAATTGAGAACACAGAATCTCCATCGGCCGGAGCACCAATGTATTGCCATGAACCACCACCACTGTTACCGGCACTGTTACACACAAGGATACCTTTGCTTGCAGCAATATCTGCCCCTATGGTGATCGGAGTTGTATTACCATCCATGTCTTCATATGTGTGATTTTGTGAAGGATCATCAAATGTAGTATACCCAAGTGAGGAGTTGATGATATCTGCTCCCAGGCTGTCGGCAAATTCTGCAGCTGATACCCAGTTCAATTCTTCAATGAGGGTTTCTGATTCACCGTCCTCTGATCTTAATAACCAGTAGTCGGCCTGTGGTGCTGTTCCAACAATCTGACCGGGAAGATTGGCACCCATCGTAGAAAGAACCATTGATCCATGATAATGGGAATCAAAGATGTTTGGATTGATTGGATCAACAAAATCCCTGTATCCTTTGATTTTATCATTATCCCACAAATAATCGAAAGCTTCAAGGTCATCTGTGTTCAAAAAGCCAGCATCCAGCACTGCAATGATCATTCCCGCTCCATCAAATCCAAGGTCATGAAGGGCAATCCCATTCAGCATGTCTATCTGGTTAAATGCAGCACCATAGTCATAAGAATCACCAGAAGTAGAAGACTTTAACATACCCGTTTCTGGAATGCCGGTGTAAGATTCATTGGCAAAAAATGGTTTTTTAAACTTCTCGTCGGTCAAATTTTTAGTTGGGGAACTTTTTTCGACTGATAATACGAAAGGTAAGTTATTTATGGTATTTATAGCATTAGGATCTGTTGTATAAATAGTGATGGAGTTAAACCATTTTGATGTATTCAGAAGTGTAACCCCTATGGCTTCCACCTGTTGAATGTAATCCGGATTAACGGGCAGGTCATTTTCAATTATTGGTATCTCCTGAACAATTCTCCTGTCGATAGCTTTTTGTGATAGAAACTCCGATGGATTCTCAATGGAATACGGGGAATTGTTTTTATCCGTAAATTTCACCCAGTATTTATCGGGCGAGACCTGGGCAAAACCTGTCAGAACAATAATATAAGTAAGTGCAAGTAAAATTGTTTTTCTCATTTGTATTAAAATTATGTTTTGTAATTATTTCGTGCAAAGTTAATTTATTTCTGTTCAAAAAAGTTACTATTCCTTCCCCGACAAGTGGACCCGTTTATTCTAGCTGCCAGTTGTCAGGATTTTATAGACATTACATTCAAAGTATTATTAACGATAAAGTAATTGCAATATTCTGAAATTACATCAAGAAGGTCAAATCTATTACTCTTTAGTTAGATGACAATTAAATCTATCAGGGAGTTGCCTGTGGCTTGCTCAAATCAAATCCCGGTTTTCAAAGGATTCTTTTAATAAGACTTGTTGATTACAAATCTTAACCAGCAATTCCGACAATTTATATATTGTATTCATCTACTACCTGAAATAGTATAATTTTGCAAGAGTAATTTTTCATTCTTGATTAAATGAATATTGATATACTCACAATTTTTCCTGAAATGTTTGAAGGGCCATTCAAGCATTCTATCATTAAACGTTCACAGGAGAAAGGCCTTGTTAAGATCAACCTGATCAACATCAGAGATTTTGCAACAGATAAACACAAACGCGTTGATGATTACCAGTATGGAGGTGGTTCAGGGATGGTGATGCTGGTTGAACCTATAGCACGTTGTATCGAGTCATTAAAGAAAGAAAACGAATATGATGAAATCATATTCATGAGCCCTGACGGCGGACAACTTAACCAGGCCACATCAAATAACCTTTCAACCCTGAACAGGGTTATGATCCTGTGTGGGCATTACAAAGGCATTGATGAGCGTATCAGGGAACTATTTGTTACAAATGAGATCTCTGTGGGAGATTACGTTTTATCAGGAGGTGAATTGGCAGCAGCCATTCTGGTTGATTCAATTGTAAGATTAATCCCAGGTGTTTTAAACGATGAGACCTCTGCGTTGTCGGATTCCTTCCAGGACAACCTGTTATCTCCCCCTGTATATACAAGGCCATTTGATTTTAAAGGGCATAAAGTCCCGGATATATTATTATCTGGTAATGAAAAAGCCATCATAGAATGGCGAAACGAACAGGCTGAAAAACGGACCAGGGAGAGAAGACCAGGATTGTTAGGGGATTAGTTGGACTAGTTAACTCAGTTGAATCAGAAGGGTGGATTATGGGTATTAAAGACCAATATTACAGACGTTTAAGTAATTGGAAATCCTCATTGAATAAGATGCAAGTTTATTGATAAAATATTTTTTTATTTTATTCTTGTTCAGTTCAAAAATAAACCCGTATATTTGCACCCATTTTAGACAATACCTTAAATATTCGCGTGATGAGCAAGAAAGAATTATTACAATATGTTGAAGATCAAGTTACAGCAAAAGAACTTCCCAACTTTGGTGCGGGAGATACTATTACTGTTAAATATAAAATCAAAGAAGGAAACAAAGAACGTATCCAGAACTTCCAGGGAGTTGTACTTCAGAGAAAAGGAGGTGGAAATACGGAAACTTTTACGGTAAGAAAAATATCCGGGAACGTTGGTGTTGAAAGAATTTTCCCGTTGACTTCCCCATTTATAGAAGAGATCGTAATCAATAAAAAAGGTGTTGTTCGCAGAGCAAGGATCTTTTACCTCAGGGGATTACGAGGAAAAAAAGCAAGAATCAAAGAAAAAAGATATTAGGATATACATTTACAAAAAGGCTGCTCTCGGGCAGCCTTTTTTGTTTCCGCCAGGTACCTGTTTTTAATTAAATTACAGTTGTTTCGGCTAATTTCTCAAATCTTAGTACTTTTAATTCATGAATTCAAAAGGGTCACAAAAATTTTCCCTAAAAAAAAGGGTACTTAGTTTTAAATATGCTTTTCAAGGGATATTTACAGCACTTAAAAGTCAGCATAATTTTCAGATCCATATTATTGCCGCCGTGATTGTTATTGCAGCTGGATTTATTCTTGATGTTTCCAAAATGGAATGGATCATCCTTACACTTTGTATTGCCACTGTCATTGCTGCCGAGTTGTTTAATTCATCCATTGAGGAATTAACGGATATGGTTTCTCCAGAAAAAAATGAAAAGGCAGGTAAAGTGAAAGACATCGTTGCAGGTGCTGTCCTTGTCACAGCTATAGCAGCTGCAATTATCGGCTTGCTGATCTTTCTACCAAAAATTTTAGAAAGGTCTGAAATTTAACTGATGCGCAGATTTTTAGAGTGAATTAATCAACTTACCATCCAGGAAAGAATTTACCCCCTGCTTTGACGCTTAGCACCAGAGACTTTTTGCCTGGGAATAAATTTATAAATGTATCCGAATGAGAAGTAATTGTAATAGTCCCGGTTATGATTCCCTGATCTACCATCAAGTTTATCTGTATCCACTCGGCTGGTAGTAGCCTGAATACTAAATGCAGATGTAGGTGAAACATGATATATGGCACGTATTCCAAGAGGCAGGACAAATTCTGTGGTGGCTTTTTCTCCTCCCCTGCCAAAAGATTGGATAATGGTATCATTGAGCCCATTGTACAGGTTCACCCTGAAATCAATGAGTCCCAATCCGACACTTCCATAAAGGCCGAACCGTTCATTGTACCTTTTTGTAAAGATA
Organism: uncultured Bacteroidales bacterium; assembly: GCA_964421215.1. GTDB lineage: Bacteria > Bacteroidota > Bacteroidia > Bacteroidales > JAADJA01 > JAADJA01. The sequence goes on from CAYQWA010000018.1 coordinate 35,732, forward strand.
GCCAGTAAGTTAACACCTGCATCGAACGAGTATTCAACAAAACTATTTTTAAAATAGAAGTGAGTTGTGCTTCCGTTGCTACCCCTGATCTTTTGCCCGGTCATTTTACCAAAAGAAATCCTGCCGCTGAAATTGAAAAGGGAATTAAAATTTTTATAGCCTTTTATCTGGTAGGCTGTTTTATCGCTAAAATTAGAAGCATCCGGAATTCCTTCATCAATATCTCCCATAAAGGTTGTAAAACCCAACTCTGCTGATGCACCAAAAAAATCACCTGACTGATAAAAAGTCTTTCCGTTTTGTGAATACATCAAAACAGGAATCAAACAAATAAACCATATTACTGCACCTTCCCTCACCTATTTTAACAATTATCAATTTGAAAATCCCTGATTAAATTCATGATTATCAGGACTATTCAAATTATATTATATGTTGAACTTTTTCATTCTCCTGTCAAGCGACTGCCATGATATGTTTAGTAGATCAGCAGCTTTAGATTTATTGTTGTTAGAACGTCCGAGTGCTTTTTTTATGAGTCTTTTCTCTGCGACCTCCAGATCCCAAATGTCTTCAGCTGAAGATACCTGTAAAGGCTCATCCATTGCTTCAGGCACTCCGATTTGAAAGTCTCCTAACATAAGGACATTATTTTCACTGATGATGATGGCTCTCTCCACAAGATTTCTTATTTCCCTGATGTTTCCGGGAAAGGGATATTTAACCAGTTCTTTTTCTATAGCAGGATCAACTTTCTTGATTTCCTTACCCAGACTTGAGCAATAATAATCAATAAAATACTTGAGTAGCAATGCAATATCTTCCCTTCTTTCACGTAATGGTGGCAAATCAATGATAAATGAACTGATCCTGTGGTATAAGTCAAGCCTGAACTTTTTCTCATGGCTCATTTTTTTCAGTTCCTGGTTAGAGGCTGCAATTACACGAACATCCACATTGATCTTATCATGGCTACCTACCCTGGATACTTTTCTTTCTTCCAGAACACGCAACAATTTAGCCTGCTGGCTCAAGGGCATGTCTCCGATCTCATCAAGGAAAAGTGTTCCTTTATTTGCAATTTCAAACCAACCGGCTTTGTTTTCAACAGCTCCTGTAAAAGAACCTTTTTTATGTCCGAAAAATTCACTTTCAAACAGTGATTCAGGAATAGCAGAACAGTTTACCGAATGGAAAAATTGTTTGTTCCTGCTGCTTAAATAATGGATCCCTCTTGCTACCAATTCTTTTCCGGTTCCGCTTTCACCTGTGATCAGTACTGTTGTATTCTCAACGTTAGCCACTTTCGACATCATGCTGATGACTTTTTTCATGCCTTTGCTCTTACCGATCAATTGGTGGCCGATGTTCTTCTGTATCTCACCTGAAATTAGCGAATAATTCTTTTCAAGTTCCTTGTATTTATTGTGGAGATCGAGGTACCTTGTTGTTCGTTGAATGGCGAGGTTAATGTCCATTAACCTGAATGGTTTTGGAAAAAAGTCAGCCGCTTCTTTACGCATGGCCTCAATAACGCTGTTCATGTCACCGTGACCGGAGATCATAATTACCTCAACATCCGGATAATTTTCCTTGATGATCTGAAGAGCAGTCAATCCATCCATCTCAGGTAATTTTATATCAAGAATTACAATGTGGACATCATTTTCCTTAAGTATAACAAAAGCTTCTGAGGGTGCTGAAGCCTTGTATACTTCGTACTTGTTCTGGGTCAGAAACTCGGCAATTTCCTCTCTAACGCGTTGTTCATCATCAACAACTAATATTTTAATCTTTTCCATAATTAATTTTTACTATTAGCGATACTTTTCGGTAGTTCAATCTTGACTTTGGTATAATGGCCTTCTCTGCTGTCGACAGATATTTCACCCTTCATTTCTTTAATGATACCGTAAGAAATGGATAGCCCCAATCCTGTTCCCGTTTCAACATCTTTTGTTGTAAAAAAAGGATCAAAGATATTTGGGATAAGTTTTTCAGGTATACCAATACCATTGTCATGAATTACTACTGCTACATTATTATCTTCCTGCATACTGCTTATTACTATTGACTTTCTATAGTCAAGGTCATCGGTCAACATTGATTTTTCATCCACCGCATGTTTGGCGTTGGACAAAAGGTTCAGGAAGACTTGCTCCATCCTGTACTTGTTTCCTATGGTTAAACAATTTTCTTCTGACAACTTTAACGAGATTTCAATATTATGGTTGTGATATTGACGACTTATTAATGAAATTGAATCACGAATTACATCATTGATGTTAACGATATCATCCACCAGGTTCTTCTGGTCGCGTGAAAATACCCTGACATGGTTTATTATTTGCCTGATCCGGTCGATGTCTTTAAAAAGAGCATCAATTTTTGTTTTCAAATAATCTTCGGAAAAACTATCGATTGAAAGTTTAAAAAGAATGTTATCCAGGCCCATTGATATTCCACCCAGTGGTTGGTTAATTTCGTGGGCAATACCGGCTGCCAACTCCCCCATAGATTCCAGTTTCGATTTCTGGATTAAGAGCTGTTGCTGTTTTTCACGTTTCTTAAGTTCTTCCCTCACCCGTTTTTCAAGATGAAGGTTTAGTTCTTTTAATTCATCTTCAGCCTGTATCCTTTCTTTGATTTCCTTTTGAAGATCCTTGGTCCTGTCTTCTACCCTTTTTTCCAATTCCTGGTTCAGGCTCCTTAAATTTTCTTCAGCAAGTTTACGCTGCAACTCCTGCTCCTGGACTTTCCGTTCCAGAAGGATGGAATTAGCCAGTTCCTCTACAAGTGATGTAAGTTTTTTGGTCTCAATCGGTTTCAGAAGAAAACTGTTTACGCCTATCTCTATGGCGTCCATAAAATATTCCGCCTCTCCATAGGCGGAGAGGATCACCAGTTTTACGGTATTATCACGTTCCCTTATTTTCTGAACCATTTCCAGGCCATCCATAACCGGCATCATGATATCTGTGATAATCAGATCTGGATGGTATTTACTGTAGGCTTCCAAACCAGACTTTCCATTTTCCGCAATGTAAAGCCTTTGAACCATTTTATCGAGTATTCGCTCAAAAATTGCCCTAAGCAATTCTTCATCTTCAACAAATAATACCGTAATGTCTAATTTATCCAAACCAATGTATTTTAATAAGCACTTGAGCTATCTGCCTGATTTCAACCTATTTTCTCTTTTCAATAATATAACAATTTCAACCATAATTAATGATTAATTTTTTTCGTTTTACACCCTTAAATGTTAATAAATACACCGTTTTGAAGATTGATTATTTCTTATCATTGCACTACAAATACAAAAAAGAATGTTACGGACCAAAATAACTATCCTTACTGTAATTACTTGCTGGCTTGGCGTTTATGCCCAATCTGACTATTTAAAGGTTGATTTTATACCACCCCTGGATATACCCATGAAATTATCCGGAACCTTCGGGGAACTCCGGTCCAACCATTTTCATTCAGGGATCGATATAAAAACCGGAGAGATGGAAGGCCTGAACGTATATTCCATAGCCGATGGATACATCAGCAGAATTAAAGTACAGGCAGGTGGTTACGGAAAAGCATTATACATCACTCATCCAAATGGTTTTGTTTCGGTTTATGGTCATCTGAGTAAATACAACACCTCCATCGACAAATACGTAAAAAAGCAACAATACGATCGTAAATCCTATGAATTAAATATTTATCCGCCAAAGGATTTTTTACTGGTTAAGCAGGGAGATATCATAGCCTACTCCGGAAATACCGGAAGATCAGGCGGTCCACACCTCCACTTTGAGATCCGGGATGAGGCAAGTCAAAAACCCATAAATCCATTGTTGTTTAATTACAAAGTTATTGACAATACTCCTCCACAAATCAATGTGGTGAAAATTTACGGATTTGATCCATCAGGGAAAGTTAAAAACAATTCAGGATCAGATGTTTTTAATTGCACCAAAAACGGAAAAAACTATGCCATAAAAGGCCCGGATACCATACCTGTATATACTGAGGTAAACTTTGGTATTAATACATGGGATCCCTTTAATGGTGGAATAAATAAAAACGGAGTCTACAGCATTAAGGTGTTTATCGACGATGAGTTGAAATACAGTCATGAACTGGAATCCTTCTCATTTGATGAAACAAGGTACATTAACAGTTTAATAGACTACAAAGAGTACAAGGACTATAAAAGGAGAATTCAGAAAACATTCATTGAACCAAACAATCGTTTAAGCATCTATTCGGCTGCCGGCCACAACAACATTGAAATAGATAAAGGGAAAAAGTACGAAGTCAGCTATGCGATTTCTGACATAGCAGGAAATACTTCTAACCTTATATTCTGGATCAAAGGTACAGGAAACCAGATACCTGCAAAAACTGAACCTGAAGGTTTTAAAACTCAGCTTTTTAGTTTGTATGGAGAAAACTCTTTTACGACTGAGGACCTGATACTGAATATTCCTGGCAAAGCTTTGTACGATTCATTCTGGTTTAATTATAAATTATTACCACAAGTCAATGGATCGTTTTCTAAAACCCACCAGCTTCATTTTGACTATGTTCCCATCCATACATGGTGCTCATTATCCATTCGTGCAGATTTTCTTGAGGAAAAGGACAGGAAAAAAGCCCTTATTGCGAAAATTGATGACGATGGGGAGTATTATTCAAGTGGTGGAAAATGGGATGAAGGGTTCATCACGACCAGTATCAGGGAATTTGGGAATTATTGCATTTTAGTTGATACAGTTCCGCCGAAAATTAAACCATTAAACATCAGCAACAAAAAATCATTGTTAAAACAAACCACCATCAAAATAAAGATAGAAGATGAATTATCAGGCATTGACGCTTATAACGGATACCTGAATGATAAGTGGATATTAATGGAATATGATGCTAAGAATGATTTACTGATCTATAATTTCGACAAGCTTTTAAAGGATGGTGAGAATAAATTTAAACTTATTGTTGAAGATAATAAAGGGAATGTTTCCAGTTACGAATCAATACTGATATACTAAATCTTTATAAAAATGAAAATTCCAATCTACCAGGTTGATGCTTTTACAGATGACCTCTTCGGCGGTAATCCCGCGGCAGTTTGCTTTTTTGACCAATGGCCAGATGATAAAACCTTACAAGGAATCGCTGCTGAAAACAATTTATCCGAAACAGCTTTTTTAGTTAAAAATAACACCGGTTACGACCTTCGTTGGTTTACTCCTACCTTAGAGATTGATCTGTGCGGTCATGCCACCCTGGCATCAGCTCATGTCCTTTTCAATCATATGAATTACGAAAGCGACACTATACTTTTCAAAACAATTCATCACGGTGTACTTACTGTTACCAGGACTAAGGACCTGATCACCCTTGTATTTCCGGCTTCTATTCCTAAGAAAATCGAAATTTCACCAGTTCTAACTGAGGCTTTGGGTAAAGCCCCTGTGGAAGCTTATGAAACCCGGGACTTGATGGCTGTTTTTGCAGATGAAGAGGAAATTATAAAGTTATCTCCTGATTTTGAAAAACTTAAAAAGATTCCCCAGCTTGGGGTGATCGTTACAGCTAAAGGTAATAATTCAGATTTTGTTTCCCGGTTTTTCGCACCCAATGCTGGTGTCAATGAAGATCCGGTAACCGGTTCCGCTCATACGACGCTGATCCCTTACTGGGCTCATAGATTGAACAAGGAAAAATTACATGCTTTTCAGATCTCTGAAAGAAAAGGAGAACTCTATTGCGAATACCACACGGATAAGGTGTATATCAGTGGGAAAGCATTAACCTACCTGGTTGGGGAAATCAATCTGCCTTAATTGGTCACCTGGTAATTGGAGTCTTATTTAATGGAATAAATATCGCAAAAATCCACCATTTGTAATATCACACCATTTTCAAGTTAATTACCTTAAAGCTCGGTGTGGCAATCATCAACCGAAATAGTAACTTCGCACTCCCAGGTTTCAGGTTCTGCATAGATATTGAAATCTGAGTTATTTTTTGAACCATATAAGGCATTTAAGTTCATTTAAGGAATACAAATAATTGTTTCAAAATGTTTTAAACTGTTAATCTTTCTTATATAAAACCTCCTTATATGTTTCTTATATGCCTTATATGGTTAATCCCAAAAGAATCGATGAGTAAGGCAAAGTGCATTGAGCTCCTATCATTATTGATTTTTTCGTAATATTGTATTGCTGTGGACATCAAACAAATCCTATTAAAATACTGGGGCCATCAATCTTTTCGTCCAATGCAGGAAGAGATCATCTTGTCAGTACTGGACAAAAAGGACACCCTTGCCCTGCTCCCGACCGGAGGTGGTAAATCTGTTTGTTTTCAAGTCCCGACAATGGCAATAGAAGGATTATGTATTGTGGTTTCACCCCTCATCGCACTGATGAAAGACCAGGTAGAAAACCTAAAAAAGTTGGGTATAAAGGCTGCAGCAATATATTCCGGAATGTACAGGAATGAAATAGAAGTAGCCATTTCCAATGCCAAACACGGAAATTTGAAATTCCTCTATCTTTCTCCGGAAAGGCTGGAAACCGATATCATCAGATTGAATATCGAGAAAATGAATGTGGGCCTTCTGGCCGTTGATGAAGCCCATTGCATTTCACAGTGGGGATATGATTTCAGGCCGTCATACCTTAACATTGCAAAGATCAGGGAATATCTGCCAGGGGTACCAGTCCTTGCCTTAACTGCAACCGCCACACCGGAGGTTGTTTCGGATATCCAGAAAAAACTTCTTTTTAAATCCACAAATGTTTTTCAAAAGAGTTTTGAGCGAAAAAACCTCACCTATGTTGTGCTGAAAGAGGAAGATAAATTGAACCGCATGTTAAAAGTAGCAAACAACATTAAAGGTACGGGCATTGTTTATATGCGAAGCAGAAAAGGGACAATGGAAATCACCAACTACTTAAGAAAAAACAAGATTTCTGCTGACTTTTATCATGCCGGTGTGGAACCAAAACTCAGAACAGCCAAACAGGAAAAATGGATGCAGGGAAAATGCAGGGTAATGGTGGCTACGAATGCTTTTGGAATGGGAATCGATAAACCCGATGTAAGGTTTGTGGTCCATATGGATATTCCTGACAGCCTGGAGGCATATTTCCAGGAAGCCGGACGTGGAGGAAGGGATGGCAAACGGTCTTGGGCAGTTCTGATGTTTGACAATTCCAACCTGGCTGAAGCAAAAGATAATCTGGAACGTCAGTTTCCTGACCAGCAAATTATTAGAAACATCTACCATGCACTGGGAAATTATTACCAGCTGGCTATCGGCAGTGGTAAGGATACCGGTTTTGATTTTGAGATCAGGGATTTTTGCAATAATTATAATTTCAACCTGAGAAATACCCTAAACGCATTAAAATTCCTGGAAAAGGAAGGGTATATATATTTGCAGGATGTGGTAGATAGTGATTCAAAAATACACCTGTCTGTATCAAAAGAAGACCTTTATAAGTTTCAGGTTGAAAACATTAAATTTGACAAATTCATTAAAACTATGCTCCGCTCATACAGCGGATTGTTTACCGAATACGTTAACATCAGCGAAGATGAGCTTGCCAAGCGAACAGAAGTCAGTTCACAAAAAGTAGTAGAGATCCTTGAGCATCTGGAGAAATTCGAATTGCTCACCTATAGAAAAAGAAAAACTAAACCACAGATCATATTTCTAACCGAAAGATATGATAAAAAAGACATCCATTTTTCACCTGAAAACTACTCTTTGCTGTTAAAATCTTCCAAAGCAAGACTTGATGCTACCTTACAGTATGTAAGCAACGAAACCAAATGCCGGAGCACTCAATTGCTTGCCTATTTCGGAGAGAAACAACAGACAAGATGCGGCAAATGTGATGTTTGTTTAGAGCGCAATAAAATCGAAATGAGTGAGCTTGAGTTTGATTCAGTCCTGGATCAGGTCAAACCATTGTTGTTAGAGAAACCCCAAAGTATTAAAGAGCTTGCTGATAATGTAAAAGGAGTAAATGAGGACAGGATCTTAAAAGTTGTACAATGGCTGCTTGATAATGGAAAGGTTGAATATGATGTGGCAAGAAATCTTTCCTGGAAAAATTAAGTCACCAATTTCTATTTTCTTTTGTGTTTAAATGCAGATGATTAACAATAATTTCCGCACTTGCTATTTCACATTCACTTTTCCTCGTTGCGTTTTCAAAAACAGAATCTATAAAGTCATATTTTCAGTAATATCTTCTTCAATAATTCAACCAAATTTTCACGTTCATTATTACTTAAATGATTATAGGTGCGGCCAATATAAGATTCAACTACCGGTAGTAACTCTTTATAGTGATCGGTTCCGTTCAGCGTTAATTTAACCTGGTTAACTCTTTTGTCTGAATCAGGTGTGGTTCTTTTAACTAATCCCCTTTTCTCCAATTTATCGACCAGCCTTTTGATGAAAACTTTATTTCTTCCTGTTGAGAATGATAATTCCTTTTGAGTCATGGCTCCCTTATTGGCAAGATAAGATAACATGGTCCACTCAACAGAATTTATGTTAAAGCCTTTTTTTGAAAATTGGGATTCAAGTCCCTGTCCCAGTTTCCTGGAGACCTTGGCCGATAACATTCCTATGGAATCTTCAAAAATATATTTCATTCAGTACTAAATTCTTTTTGCAAACTTATTTAAATATCTTAAACATTTTTCAAATGAAAAATACTCCTGGGTAATCCTGAATTTTCTCAGTAATAATCTGAAAAACAAATTTAGAACTAATCTAAATATTTACCAACCCTCAAAGTAGTTACAAATGTAACTACATTTGTCTTTTTAGATTTATTGATACTATGATATTAGGACTTCAACAATATGGTCTCCGAAGATATTAAGTGATTCTTCATTCATGAATAATAAACAATTTACAAATGAAAATCAGGAAAAAATTGGCTAAGCTTGATCGCAGGGATTTTTTAAAAATAGGTGGTCTTTTCAGTGCCGGATTAGGATTTCTGGGTGTGGCTGGAGCAGGGTTGGCAGCAGGGAAAAATACTGATAGTTATACCGGTTGGGAGCGTTATACTCATGGTGATGGTCAGTTTTTTAACAGGAAACCGTTTGAAGTTGATCAGGCACCTACCATTGAAAAGGTTTCGGAGACCAGACGAATAAATTCTGCTGAGCAATTGTTTTACAGGATTGGGATGGCCATGCCCTTTATAAAGGAGAAAAAGGCCATGTCCGACATGCCGGAAAGACTTGCTCAATTTTATAAGGAACATCCCAATGATATGGAGGAGATGAAAAAGGCATTTGAAGCGGGGGCTCAACAAAGGAAAAACTGGTCGATTTATAAGGACAGGTATGCCATTGCCGACGCCTGGAGTAACGCTCACGCTTCTTCCATGGGACATTTTCCTGAAAGACCGAAATCTGCTCCGGAAGAGTCTGATTTTTCAGGTGTTAATAGCGACAGGCTTCGGTTCAAAAGCCCAAAACATGCATCAGCATTGATGAAAAAGATATCACATTCATTTGGAGCAACGCTGGTTGGTTGCTGCAGGTTAAATCCTGATTTTGTATACCAGGGAAGATTACGTGGAGTTGGTACTACAGATTTCGAAGTTCCTGAACACTGGAAAAATTGCATTGTAATTGCCACACCTCACGAATGGGATGCTCTTTATGCCAACCCAACATATGGAACTTCTTATGACGCTTATTCAAGGGAATGTATAATTGCCGGAAAGATCGAGGTTTTTTTGAAAGAAATGGGATATTCTGCAAGGGCCCATATACCAGGAAATTCTTACGATTTAGCTGCAGTTCCCATAGCAATCGAGGCAGGATTGGGAGAGTTGGGGCGCAACAGTATATTGATTACCCCCGAATTGGGATCCAATGCCCGCCTGGCGGTAATAACTACCGACCTGGACCTGTTACCAGATAAACCCATAGATTTTGGTGTGAAAAAGTTTTGCGAAAAATGTAAAATTTGTGCTGAGCAATGCCCAAGCGGTTCAATTTGTTTTGATGAAAAAGCGCAAACAATAATAAGAGGGTATAAAAGATGGCATACTGAAGATACCAAATGCTTCGGTGTATGGAATACAGTAGCTGCCAGCCACGCAAGAGGTTGTCGAATATGTATAGCAGTGTGCCCCTACTCCCGCAAAAACAATTGGATTCATACCATAGCCCGAGAGGTAGATCCCCGCGATCCTACCGGATTGTTTTCCTCGGGTTTATTGACTATGCAAAAAGGATTGTTTGAGTACCCGGATCGTGCAGAAGATTATCTACCTCCACCTGATGGAAACAACAGCACCTATCACGATGCCCCGGATTGGCTTAAAACAGAGGAGTGGTGCGATGTGAACGTGGATTGGTAATTCGAAAAAAAATAAAACCATTAACTTAATAACAATTTTAAAATTATGTTTCCCCAGTCAACAATATTAGGCCCTCTATTTTGGATTGTAATAGGATTGCTTTATGCCTTTACATTTTACTCAGCCAGGATCTGGTTCCGCGACATAGGTATTAAAATGACTATGGTCAAATGGCTGCTAATTGCTGTTTTTTTTATACTCGTCAACCTGTCAATAGGAGGTGGATTTACCCTCATAGGCGAAGATGAAAAAAATGCAGGTATTTATTTCACAAGTATAGGTTTGGTAATTTGTACCATTCTGGGTGTTGGCCTATGGCGGTATTTATTATCTGGTAAAAAAGAATAAGGAAAGCAGTGAATAAGGATAAGAACAGAAATAAGCTGTTGTTGATCATGGTGATCGTACTGGTCTTGATCGCCCTGTTCCTCGGTAAGTACAGGAAGAATCAAAGCATTACCTCTATGATTTCTGATGAATACTCCTCCCTTCAGCTTAGTCAATCATCAAATGAAAAGCTATTTATTGTGCAATCGGATTCAACGGATGTTGAATATATCGCATTGGGAAATGGGAGAGGTTATGGTGGAGATCTCAGCCTTTCCATATGGATTGATTCGGCCGGATTTATCCGGAAAATTGATATAATCAGTCAATCTGAAACTTATTCATTTATTGAGAAAATATACCATGCTAACTATATCGACAGCTATTTATCCATGCATCTGTCTGATTTGAACAATGAAATAAATATACCCGATGCCGTTAGCGGAGCTTCATATACATCGAGAGGAATAGAAGATGCGGTGTTTAGTGCGGCTCGAAGCATGGAAGAGATTTATCAATACAACATTATCCAACCACAATCAAATCTTTTAATTTTTGGCATCCCTGAGATTGCCCTTATCCTGTTGTATGCACTGGGTATTTATCTAAATTACAGAAGACTAAATAACATAAAATGGATCAAATGGACAGCTATCCTGGTTTCCATAGTATTTATAGGTTTTATGGGGCAAAAGATGCTGACGTTGACGAATATCGGAACCTATATCATGGGTGACTGGCCAGACTGGCATCATTATTTCTTTTGGTATATTCTAATTGTAGGATTGGGGCTTGGCATAATCCTGCAAAATAAAAATCATTATTGTAATTGGGTTTGTCCTTTTGGAAGAGTACAGGAAGTTTTGGGCGCTATTGGCAAAGCCAGACCCCTTCAAATAAAAATAAACAAGCGTTTGCAGAAGCTTCAACAATTAATAGCCCTGATCGCCGTTTTATTGGGGCTTGTACTCAGAAACCCGTCACAAACATCTTTCGAAGTGTTTTCAGGTCTGTTCACTTTTACAGGCTCTGACCTCCTTTTTATTTCCCTGGGGATCGTCATTATTGCCTCTTTATTTATCAGGAATCCATGGTGTAACTATTTATGTCCTGTTAAGCCCTGTATCAATTATTTAAGGTCCCTAAGAAAGATGTTCACCGGGAACTATTCTTCATAATGATCTGAAATATCCAGGTTGTACTCTAAAAGTCAAAGAAAATATTGATGCTCGAATTGGCCTCAACTAAGGCTGTAATTAGCGGAAATTCCTTAATCTTTCACACAGCGCACATACAAACCCCATTCCTTCTCAAACGGAAAGCTGTAAACACCAACCTGGCTATATTGTAAAAAGCGTTGCCAGGCTGTTTCATTTTCATATGCTGTTGAAGTCCAGAATCCCACTTCAATGGTTGCAGCACCATTATTACCATTGGGCATTTGGTAACCTCCCGGTTTTGCTGAAAATCCAAAAAGGTCAATTCCATTCCCTCCTGCGAACCACCCTGAAGTAGATTTTAAATTCGTACCAGCATCAAATCCACGCCACCCACCTGATTGACCCCAAACCGGATCAAGAATGCCGTGTTTAATATCACTCACACCTTCCAGTATGGTCCACTCATCATCTGAAGGCAAATGCCAGCCTGGAGGACAAACTCCAAGAGCAGTTTCCCAAAGGTATAATCGTCCGTATATAGTACAGTATTCCGGATCATTATATACACACCAGCTATTTTCTGTTTCCAGGTTGAGGCTTTCTTTCATCCAACACTGGCTGAAAATCTGTACTGTATTGTATTCCTGGCCTTCATACAATATAGTTGGAGTACCGGGACAAGGGATATTGTTTGCAAACTGAAATTCCACCAATGAATTTTCAGTAGGTGTATCAATGATTCCTGATTCCATTATGTTGGAGTACCCAATGTACCAGAGTTCATCACCCATGTTAAATACAAATGAGCCTGAAAGCTGACCTGATTTTGAGGTATTTCCCGAAAGAGCAAATCCCTTATAATCAATTCGGGATACTATATTTCGACCTGATCCGCCACTTATCATTTTTATACATGATGATCCACTTGCACCTATGGCTTTAACCAAGTAAATCCTCTCTTTTCCTGCATAAAAAGTAAAGTTGTGAATGCCAGCAGGCAAAGATTTGTAAAAACTTTCCAGTTGATTACCCAAAATATCGTAAATCAAAACGCTGATTTCATCTTTATAAGGCAGGTATAGCTCAAAAGTGGTAAAGTTATCAAAAGGATTTGGGCAATTCTGGCTTAAAGCAAGGACATGTCTCACCGGTTTTGAATGGGATGACACATCCGCAAAAAATTCAATAGATAATGTCGTATCAGGGTAATAAAGAATTGTATCACAGTCCTGTGATTGATTGTGTACGAGAATACTATCCAAAACTTGATATTGGAAGTTATTAATCCCTGTAAAATTAAGTTCAATTACAGGATTTTGTGCCAGAGAATTTAAGCAATGAAACACTACCTGGATTAAGAGAAAATATGTTTTCAATTTCATTTGTCAGTTTATATTAGCAATAAACCTATGACTTTTGCAAGTATAATTAAATTATCACTACTGATCGGGCAAGCTATCAATAAAGTGTTTGAAGTATTCCTGAAATTAATACGTATTTATGACCGTTTGGAAAGGGTATGTTTCATAAATGAAATTTTCATAACATGGTATTGCTGTGGATATTAACAAAACAGATACATTTTGAAAATTTTATTCCGGAAAAACTTTAAATTCTTTATTACCTTTAAGCATAAATTAATATTGTTAATCCATATTGATATGAAAAACACGATCTTAACAATCTCCGTAATTTTTATTTTTAGTCTTACAACAAGTTGTCAGACTGAAGTTCCAAAAAAGGTTTCTAGCGCTTTTAATGAGAAATTTTCCACTATGGAAAATGTTACCTGGGAGCAGGAAAGTGAAAACGAATGGGAAGCTTCTTTTATATCAGAAGGGAAAGAAACATCGGCAGTCTTTGATGCAGATGGTATATGGCTGGAGACAGAAACAGAAGTTATTCTGGAAGATATTCCGGCAGAAGTATTCAAAACTCTTTGCCTGAAATACGAGGAATTCGAAATTGAGGAAGCGGAAAGTATTGAATCACCTGATTTTAATGGCTATGAGATTGAGATTGAAATGGAAGATGATGATGATGAAAAAGAATTTGAAGTCTTGATTGATTCAGATGGCACCTTTGTAAAAGCTGTAGAGGAAGATGATGACGAGGGAGAGGACGAGGATGATGACGACGACGATAATGATGATGACGATGGTGAAGAAGATGATGATTAGTATTTTATAATGTAAGTTTAATATTCTCTACCCTCCTTCCAGGAATCATTCAGGTATATTAAGAAATTCAAGATTGCATTGGTCAATCAATGCAATCTTTTTTGCTACAGGTTTTAATTTTCTCCCTTAATTTCTGCAAATAACTAGTCAAAACAAGACTTATTCTCCCCTGTGATAAGTAATGTATTCAGGTATTTTCACCTCATAGATTCAGAAAAACAAAAAATATTTAAATTCATTACTCCTCCTTATCATCTTGATTTTCCGAGTTTTACATTATGTTTAAATATATTTTCTTATATTTTGTTTAAACATTATTAAATATCATTAAACATTTTCATCTGTTTAACGTTTGATAGTATAAGTTAAACATTAAAAAACTTTAAAACTTTATAAAATGAAAAAATCAAATTTAATTCTCGGAACGCTGGTAATTGTTTTCACATTAGGCATATTTACCACCCAAGCTAACACATCTAATGAACCAGCTAGTATGAACATAGTAGAAATTGCACTAGCAGACGATCAATTTTCGATATTAGTAGACGCTGTAGTTAAAACTGAACTTGTTGATGCTTTAAGCGCAGAAGGACCATATACTGTTTTTGCACCAACCAATGATGCTTTTGAAGCTTTGTTTGCAAAGCTTGGTGTAAACGGAATAGAAGACCTCACAAAAGATCAACTTACACCCATTTTGCTTTATCATGTAGTTGGTGCTGCTGTTTGGTCAAAAGATATTGAATCAGGACAGGTACCTACATTAAATGATATGGCTTCAGTCAATGTAAAAATTACCGAAAGCAAAGTAATGGTAGACAAAAGCAATGTTGTCGTAGCTGATGTAAAAGCTTCAAACGGAGTTATCCATGTTATAGATAAAGTTCTGGTTCCAGAAACTAAGACTGCTAAAAAATCAAACAGCGGTTGTTCAATTTAACAATTCAAACAAATTAAATCAATTAAATTAACCAACAGTAATAATTAACTATTATGAAACGGATAAAATTAAGTTTAGGCACAATCACAGTGATGTTCGCAATGGTAATTTTCCTGGCATCCTGCAGTAAAGATGATGATTCTGATGCTACTCCACAGGATCCAACACCACTGAAAAGCATTGTAGAAATTGCTACTTCAGATGACGATTTCAGTATTCTTGTAGATGCACTGGTAAAAGCTGACCTGGTAACTGCCTTAGAAGGCGATGGTCCTTTCACCGTATTTGCACCGACAAATGATGCATTCGAAAATTTATTCACAGCATTGAATGTAAATGGAATTGATGATTTATCAGCTGAGGCTCTGACTCCAATTCTCCTTTATCATGTGTTACCGACAAAGGCGACCTCGCTTATAATAAACACAGGATACTATGAAACTTTAAGTTCAGCCACTCCTGATAACAAGGGTATGGTGATCTATGCAGAGACAGGTAGTGGAGTAATGATCAACAATTCAGCAGAAGTTACTTTAGCGGATTTGTCAGCCAGTAATGGTGTAGTTCATGTTGTTGACGAGGTAATTCTTCCGCCAACTGTTGTAGACATAGCCATTCAAAATCCGGATTTTAGCACACTCGTAGCTGCTGTTGTTAAAGCAGGTTTAGTAGACGCATTGAGTGCTGAAGGTCCATTCACTGTATTTGCTCCGACTAATGCGGCTTTTGAGGCTGCTTTTGATGCACTTAACATTAATGGTCTGAACGATCTTTCAGCAGAAGCCCTTACACCTATTCTTCTTTATCATGTAGTTGCTGATAATGTATTGGCTTCAGAGGTTTCAACTGGTATGGTACTAACCCTGAATACAGAAAGTGAGATTTCAATTACGGTTTCAGAACAAGGTGTCACGCTTGACAATTCTGCAAACGTTATTGCTACTGATGTACAAGGAAGTAATGGAGTAATCCATGCAATCGACGGCGTAATTCTTCCAAATTAATTTCAAATTCCGGTCTGGAGGTAGTTTATATTTAGGTCGATGACCGGTTTTCGCAACGGACAGGTGCTAATTTAGCACCTGTCTTTTTGTTTTTATATATCGACCATAATCTTTATTATACTTCATTTCGAGCAGCATCTTACCTATATTTGTATATTGTATTTCGAAACATAAAATAACAATTGTCAAATGAAACATAAATTAAGTTTTATTTTAATGGTTGCCAGCTTGGTGATCTTGTATTCATGCATCTCTAATACAGCCAAGAAACAGGCAATTCGCGGCGAATACTTTGAACAGGCTGATCCGGGAATGAAGGGTGAATTGTTTGCCCCAGGAATAATGTCCACCGGTCTTTATGAACTAAATGCAGTATTTTTCCCCGGAGGGAAAGAAGTAATTTACTCTGTTCAGACCGGCTATATGCAATGGGCCATGATCATGATGAAGGAAGTGAATGGGAAATGGACTGAACCAATAATTGCTCCTTTCTCAGGCAAATATGGGGGTGTGGATCCTTTTGTTTCATACGATGGGAATACAGTGTATTTCTGCTCTAACCGCCCCAGGAATGGAAAAGATAAGGCTGAGGATGATTATGACATCTGGTATGTTAAACGAAACGGTGATGACTGGTCAGACCCGGTTAATATGGGTGAACCTATAAACACAGATACCCATGAATTTTATCCTTCACTGACCCGGGCAGGAACTTTTTATTTTCAATCCAGGCGCGAGGGAGGTTTTGGCCGGAGTGACATCTATCGTTCAGAACTTAATAACGGCCAATACACAGAAGTGGAAATTCTGCCCGAGCCAATAAACAGCCCTTTAGGTGAAGGCGATGCCCTTATCGCACCGGATGAAAGCTGGATTATTGTTTCCACGTACCGGGAAGAAGAACATTACGGCTCTTCTGATCTCTACATCAGCTTTAAAATGGAAGATAGCTCATGGAGCCCAATGATAAATATGGGAGAAAAAATCAATTCTTCAGGAGGTGAAAACTGCCAGATCCTTTCCCCTTGCGGCAAATACCTGTTCTACACCAGCCGGCAGTTCAAAGACTTGATGAGTAATCCAAACCTTAGTTATGAGGATATTACCAATGCCTGGTCTTTGCCACAAAATGGTGGTGGGGATGTGTATTGGGTAGATGCCGGGATCATTGATCATTTAAAAGAGAAAAAATTTAAGTAATGAAAAGGACAATTAATTTAAAAATTAGTTTATCTCTCGCATTTATTATTGCAGTTGCATCCGTACTTTTCGCGTCAACCCATTCAAACCACCAGCAGGAAGATCCCAACATTACAATGTTTATGAAACATTTGCAGAGCCATTGGGATGATATCCACGATGTGATCATGAGGTTTCACCATGATGATCCGCACTTAAAAGGACTTGTCCTCATTCGTATGGAATGGAAAAAGGGAGTGCTGCACACCGCAACTTTAGATAGCAATAATACAGGGAATGATGAAATTGGACCAGCTCTTATCGAGGCTATGAAAAAATGGAACATCAATGGATTATCGGATTCCTGGATAACCTCCGTCCCATTCAAAACTGAAATTGTCGGCAGCAGGCAAACCGAATTTTCAATAAGTGGAATCTTAACCGGAAAAGTAGTGGATTCTGAAGGAAATCCTGTTCATGGTGCAAAAGTTCAGCTAACATCTATGGAGCACTTCGAAAGTGAACCCGCTCCTGCCTTAACCAATAGAGAAGGCATCTTTATCAGAACATTAATACCAGCCGGGAACTGGGACCTGACCTGTACAAAGGATGGGTATTCCTCTTTGTTTATAAAAGGTCTTTCATTTGAAAAAGGAGAACATGTGAAGAAGTCTATAATAATGAGGCAATAGGCAAATCAAATTAGCCATTGGTAAATCAGGTACCTAAAAAACAATTTCCTTTCTTATCTTTAAAGCAATTAATCCCTGACAGCTGGCTTTATATTGGCTTTTACCGACTGGCAATTCCCAGTTTACTCAGGAAGCTATTCAAATTTCAATTGATCCTGCAATATGAAAAAGAGAATAATACATATAACTTTTTTGCTTTTTGTATCCTGTAGTTTATTTGCTCAGCTATTAAATTTACCTGAGAGTGTTGAATACGATCCCTACCATAACAGATACCTGGTTTCCAATTGGGGGAATGGAAACATCATTCAGATCGACAGCTCGGGAAATCAAAGTGTATGGCTGAACAATGTCCAGTGTTTTGCTGGCTTGCACAGGATCGATAGCATTTTATATGTGGCTTGCAGAGAATACGGAGTCAAAGGATTTAATCTGTTTACCGGAGAAAATGTTTTAAACGTTCCTATTCCCGGAGCAACCAATATCAATGATATAACAGGAGACAATTCCGGCAATCTTTATGTATCATATCCTCCAGGAGATGTAATTTACAAAGTAAATATTGCTTCCGGCCAGTTTTGGACTTTTGCTGATAATGACCTTGACTTTCCCAATGGAATGTATTTTGAAGAAGAAAACAACCGATTGGTTTTGGTTTCTTACAAAATGAATTCTGTCATTCAGCAGATCAGTCTGGCCGATTCAACGGTATCTCTTTTAACCGATCCCGGCTTACACAATCTTGATGGGATTTCAAGGGACAATTATGGCAACTATTATGTTTCATCCTGGTATACAAATTCGGTGTATAAATTTGATCCTTCCTTCGAAAATCCGCCGGAAATTTTTTCCACTCACAGCGGTGATCCGGCAGATATATTCTACGACAGGGTAAATAATGTATTGGCTGTTCCACTATTTTTCACACATCAATTAGAATTTATTAACTGCCCTTTAACTGAATTAAAACAAGGTACTCCTGTTAACCTTGATGGCACAATAACATATTTGGAATGGGGAGACGCAGATTCTCTAGAAATATTTGCTCCCAATAGTGAACCGATCAAAGTTTACTTCAAACATGATGGCACAAACTTTCTGGCGGCTTTTATCCTTCAAAACATAGCAGTGAATGAATACAAAATACCTGAGGTTTTGTTCGACACACAGAATGACAAAAGCACTTCATGGTTGCCGGACGATTGGTGGTTTCATATCTCAGCCCAGGACTGTGAAGGCCAGGGAGAATTTGATGTTTGGGATGATTGTTCTATAGTTCAACCAGACTGGTTTGGGGTACCGAATTTTGGTTTCGGAACAGCACCACCAATCGACACCATTGAATTGTTGATCCCCTGGGAAAAACTGAATCTCCAATTGGGTGATACTATCGGATTTGCTTTTAATTTTTGGGTTAGCGATGATTTACGGCTTTACTGGCCACCGACTGCTAAAGTGGAAAGTCCTGCAACCTGGACTAATGTTGTCATTTCAGACTTTTCAACCGGAAATTTGTTTTATCCTAATAATGCTGTTGATAAGATATTTAAAGCCAAACCAAATCCATTTCGTGATCAGACAAACATAAAGTATTCAATTCCTCGGGAATCAAGAGTGACAGTTCTGATAACAGATTCATTTGGAAATGATGTATCGATCCTGGTTGATGAAACAAAAAAATCCGGAAATTATTCAGTTGTTTGGGACGGAAAAAATAAATCCGGAAAAGTTGTCCCGGCAGGATTATATTATTGCAGCTTTCAGGTGGGCATTGAAATTGAGACTATCAAGATCCTAAAATATTAATGCTGAAATAACTAATAGAAAGGAAAAATGAAAATCAAATCTAAAAGAAAGTACTTCTTTCTACTATTCATATTGATTATTGTTTTGTACCTGTTTTGGGGACCATTATTCCCATGGAGTCCGGTAAAAATTGGATATAAGAAAATTGAATCAGCAAAAGCCACAGTCTACATTACAGATTTTGAAAATGAAAACGTAGTTTATACTCTTGATGAAATTTTGCGGGAAGAAGAAAAGTTTCACAACCTTCAATTTAAGGAGCATTTCAAAATCATAGTTTTAGGTAAACAAAGTAACATGAAACGGTATTTACCCTGGTTAAAAGGATCCGGCTATTCTGTTAAGCTTGGTTCTTTAAATGTGATTTATATTGGATCCACTGCCAGAAATTCACCGTATGGGATAGAGGTATACCTGAAACATGAAATATCACATCTTTTAATCCATCAAAATACTCCCTCAAGTAGTAACAATATGGAAATGCTAAAACAAGCCTGGTTGACTGAGGGCATAGCAACATATTTTGGCGGGCCACACTATTACGAAAAGGAAAACTTTGTTGAACTATGGAAAAGGAACGGATTGTCATTCGATGATCTGTATATGGAAAATCCACACAACATGCATAAAAGCATTATTCGATTGAAATATACATATTACAGGTTTTTTATCGAATTCTTAATAACAACTTTTGGGATAGAAAAATTCCAGGCCTATTTAAAAAGTTACATCAATAATCCAAAAAATTATAAGTTAATCTTTCTGGAAACTTACAATGAAGAATTGAGTGAAATTCTACAGAAATTTCATAAATACATGGATCCGTAATTATAAGAAGATATAATTAATTGGGAAACATGAATTACCTAATGTATTTAGTTCGGCACCTGGCTACCCATACCGATATTTGGCACCCAGAATTCATCCTTATCAATATTGTTTGATTCAGCATCGAGGTTATAATCACTAAACAGATATCCTGAGGTTCCTGCCTGGTTTTCCCAGGTAGTTGATTTATCTCCTGAATTAATATTTCCATCCCGGTCACCATCACCACTGAACATCCCCCAAACACCAGGAATAAGTATTTTATGGCCGTTGGCACCGCCATACACCTGGTTCATTCCAGTTGAGAAATTATAAGAATAAACCCCACCTGAGGGTGTAATCGCATTGTTCGACATAATTCCAATGTGGTTCCGTTGCCAAACAACTACAAATAAATTTTGGCTAATGGATACCGGGAACTCCAGGTTGGATGATCCATCGAGTCCAACTACAGAACCATCGCTCAGGATAAAGGCTGCCTGTGTAGCAATTGATGTACCTGATGTCGCAGCACCTGGTGAAGCTGCATCACGCAGGTCGATTAAAACCCATTCCACAACATCAGCACTGGGTATAGCTCCTACACTTTCTGAACCGGTATAATTCCATGGAGGCATATTGAAAGGTTGAGATAAAGGAAGGATTGAATTTAAATCTGTTCTCATCTCTATCCCATTAAAAGGACCTTCAAGCACGGCAGTTAAGGCAAGGCTGATATCCCCGCCCACTACATTTACCGTATAATCTTCAACTTCGCCATAGGAGAAGCCATTGTCACAAGCACTGGTTGGGTCCGAGGAGTATTTTACAAATACCCGCATTCGAGCTGTCCCGGCAACAGCATCTATAGGTACAGTTACATTTGCAGATAAGGTTCCCGGTCCACTGGTTTGCCCTAAATCATAACTTTCACCCGGATCATCAAAATCACAATCCTGGTTCCAATCGAAATATACCCAGTAATTCTCAGTCCAGGTCCCAACAGATCCACAGGATACTGACACATTGTGGATTGATCCGGGATCAACATCAGTGGATATGGATGTGTAATCTGTATATCCTGATCCTGCAACCGACGAATTATTAATGGTATTGAACATTACATTGCTGATCCACTCTTCATCTCCGGTGTTTGCACCAGCAGCACAATAAACGCAAGTAATAACATTGATATAATCCAATTTTGTTTCTGTGTCTGATCCGGCTACATTTGAAACGGCAAGCGTTACAGAGTAGAATCCATAATCGGCAAACTGGACTTCAGGATTTTGAGAATTTGCATCGGTACCGTTAACAAAGGAATAAGTGGCAGGAGTGATCGTCCAGGTCCATGATGACGGACCACCGGTAGTAAGATCGGTAAAAATCACATCGGCTCCTGGGACTGGAGAAGTATTTGAAGCTATAAAATCAGCAACTGGTGGTGGTATTCCAATTGTAAAATTGCGAATAAAATCATCGCCGCCTGTTCCATTTTCATCCCCATCCAATGAAGTACCAAATGGATTGGTTAAACCGCCGGAAACAAGTCGTAAACGATGTAGTCCATTAATAAACGGAGGTCCGGTAATATCAAAAGGCAACAAGTTTGTCCCTAACATGTAAGTAGTAGAAGTGCTAAGTGTGTAATACACATCATCCCCTGTGCCAAATACATCATCGGGACCAGCTCCACTCAGTTCAAAGTTTGTAATTGAATTAACTGTTGCCGGATCCATTATCTGGGAAAAGGAGACGGTAAAATCAGTTACATCATCAGGAGTTACAATACTTCCTTCATCAGGCATCCCATCCAGTGATTTTATAATTGGAGCACCAATTGTAGTAGAAAGGGCATTGTAAGTATTTACCCTTCCTGAGCCCATTAGACCAGCATATAAAGGATTGACAGGATCAATATCATCAGCGGTTGCCAATAACTGAGCAGCCACCTGGTAGCTGTTCCAACCAGGATTAGCAGACCAAATCAATGCTGCAGCTCCAGCGGCGTTAGGTGCTGCCATACTGGTCCCGGACTTATATCCGTACCCATTTGATGTAACAGTAGAATAAATGGAACTGCCCGGAGCTGAAATATCCATGCCTGTGCCCCAGTTACTGGAACTACTTTTAACGTCACTGGAATTTGTATTAACAGTCAGTAAGGTTTGATGAAAAGCTTGACGAGCAGGATTCAATTCGCTGCCGTTTCCTGCAGAATTAAAATGCAATAATCCCGCATCATGCATATATTGAAATCCCGCTGTAAAAACAGGATCCCCAACCCAACCATTTATATTGTAACTTGTATTAACAATATGTGCTCCATTATCAGCGGCATAGGTGAATGATGCATTGCAAACAGCTGCTGTCCATGATCCCACTCCATAAAATTGTATCGGTAAAATTGTAGAGTGACCTGAAACTCCTGATATACCAATTCCATTATCTGTACGGCCGGCACAAATACCAGCAACGTGAGTTCCATGATCGTAAGAGGTTGAATTTGGACTGGGATTATTATTACCGGATGAAAAATCCCAACCATTAACATCATCTACATAACCGTTATTATCATCATCAATTCCATTTGCGGGTATCTCACCGGGATTTACCCAAATATTGGTATTCAGGTCGCTATGAGAAACTTCCACTCCGTCGTCAGTGATCCCCAGCATAATATCCGGATTACCATACGTATAATCCCAGGCCAGATGGTTTTGCATTAAAGGGTGATGGTATTGAGATCCATAGCTAGGATCATTGGGAATTATTTCTCTGGGATCCCCTTCAAAATAGAAGTTTGGAGAACTCCAGAGAACCGATGACTGTCCGTGCAATAACTCCATCGCAGCAAAAACCTCCAGATCCTCAGGTAACGACAGGTGTACAAGAGTAACACTTCGGTTGGGCTCAAGCTCTTTTGTCATCAAATAGGATATTGGTTCTACATTTCTATTGCCGAAATTCTGAGTCCAGGAATAGTTGCGGATCTCCTGCATGGCTGCTTCCTTGTTTTTTTTCAGTTCAATAGCTACTACAATCTCTCCTTGCATATACGGATAATGTTTGGCTCTTTCCGTCATATCCTGAGGAGTTACAGCATCTCTTGCAAATGGATCACCAATTTCTTTTGGTGTAAAGTTTATTTCGAAAGATTTCTTTTGTCCAAAACCCTGTACTGCAAAAAGGATCATAAGTACAAACAGATTAATTCTCAGGCAAGATTTGAATAATGTATTTCCTTGATTCATAATTAATTTGATTTAAGTTAATAACGATAAATCCCTAATGAATTTTTCACTGGATCGCAATGGACTGGGTATAACAATTGTTGATGTTCTCTTTGTAAAATGGAAATAATTGTATGTTTTTGGATTAAAAGACTTAAATCGAACAAGTTAATTTGTTCAAAATTACAAGAAAGTCCTGGCAATGGCCTTCCGTTAACAAATTATTAACAAAATCCGGGATTAAGTCCATTCAATTTTTTACTTTTTGATAACCTTCAAAGATAAAGAGTTTTTTCCTATCGCAATTTTAGTAACAAACAATCCGGGCTGTAAGTTTTCTAATTTCAGATCTACTTGTTGATCTACTATTTTACTTTTGTCATCGGTTCGATCAAAAACCAGCTCACCTTTAGATCAATAAACCTTAACTTCAATAATTCTTTCCCATTGAACTGTATTTAATATCAAAAGTGATGTCAGGTCGACTTGTGTAAACAAGTAACCCTCTCAGGTAAAATTTTTCAAGGCAGGAGCTCTGGTGGAATCTGGTGCGGTTTGGTTTGCCCATACTCCTCGATGTGAATCGATATTGGATTGGGTAAATACTAATAAACTCAATAGGAGAACACAAGGAATAAGGGCAGCTTTTTTCATGGTTCTCTTTTATGATAAATACTTATGGAATTAAAATTCAATGGTAAATATTATAGTAAAAACTGAGCTTTACATAATTACATAACTACATACATTTAAGAATTGACTGTTTACTAACTGCACAGCTTTCCGGTTATTACTAACAATAAGTTGACATCATCCTTGCAAAAAGCCTCTGTTTTTACTATATTTAGAGGCTTAAGCATTAAACGATTTGTTATTTCTCATTTCTGCACCATTACTTTAATATCAATACTATGAAAGCCATAAATCCCTCATTTAGATCACCTGAAAGTTTCTTTGTTCTATGTATTATATTGTTTTTTTGTGCCAACGTATTTGGTATACCTCAATTCAAGACAGCAGATAATTTCTTAAATCCTGAAGATGATAATGCTGAATCCATTAAACTATATAAGAAGATTTTAGAAAGCAGAAACGATCAAATAGATCAATTTTTTGTTGTTTCTGATCCCGGAGATGAATCGGATGAAGATTTATCCGATGGTATCTACTTCCCGAAAACATTCAGGTCCGCTTTGGAAAATGCCAATCTTACACCGGAGCTTGACCATATTATATTCACTTCAACCATGACAATCATTTATCCGAGCAATGCCTATGCTGATCTTCTGGCTACCGAAAGAATATCCATAGACGGTTCCGTAGGTCCTCTTGGTTTTGACAATATAATTCTTGATGGATCAAATGACTGGAACAGAGGCCTATGGCTTACAGGAGGGCACAGTACCCTAATGCAGATGGTAATAAGGAATTTTCCGGAAGGAGGTTTAGTATTGCAAGGAGATAGTAATATAGTTTCTGTTTGTGAAATCTATGAAAATGGGGGGCCAGGTATTAATTTTGGTGCTACAACCAATTCGTGGATTGGTGGCCCGTCTTGGGTTACAAAAAACATAATATACGGGAACACCGGTCCAACCAGCAATGGAATAGTTATTATCTCAAACTCCAACAACAACATCATTGAAGGAAATTGGATAGGAACAAAGGATGGTATATCAGGTTATGGCAATGAACGTAAAGGTATATATATCAGTGGATCGAGTAATAATACAATTAAAAATAATGTTATTTCTGATAATGAGGGGGGGATATACATAACAGGAAATTCTTCAGAGGGGAACGTTATCGAATCTAACTATATTGGCACTGACAGCACAGGAACCATAGCACTGAGCAATGGCGGCACATCAGGAATATATTTGTTCGAAGGATCTGAAACAGAGATCGCCTTCAACCTGATATCCGGAAACACCAACGGCATTAGTATTATGGAAGGTTCAGAAAAAGTTACAATTTTCAGAAACAGGATTGGAACCGATATCACAACCAATTATTCATTACCAAATAATTTGGGGATATTAAACCATTCTGACAGCATTGTAATCGAAGGGAATGTAATATCAGGGAATTCAGGAAACGGCCTGCAACTTTATGCCGGTTCCGGTGGGCATATAAAAAATAATATGATTGGAACCGACATTGCCGGAATCATGGAAAATGGAAATGTCGGATATGGAATACGTGTGATTTATGCTACCGGAATTGTCATTGGAGGTGACAGCATAATTCATGAGAACATTATTTCTGCAAATGGAGAAGCTGGTATATGGTTATCGTTCAATGGAGCCACAGGTACAACAATTAACAACAATATGATCGGAGCAAGTATTGGTGGAAATCCCACTAAAGGAAATCTTACTGATGGGATTTTAATATCGAACGAAAGCTCGAACAATATCATAGTAAAAAATACAATTGCTGGTAATTTTGGGAACGGAGTTAATATTGAAAGTGGCCAGGCAAATTTGATAGAGCAAAACCAGATTTTTAAAAACGACTCCCTTGGAATTGATTTACAGGCAGATGGTGTTACTCCAAATGATCCGGATGATTCGGATACAGGACCCAACAATTTACAGAACTTCCCTGTTGTTGATAAGGCAATCACTTCGGCAGAGCAAACTACCATTGAAGGTAGATTGTTCAGCACACCAAATACCTTTTTTATTTTAAATTTCTTTTACAACGACTCTTGTGATGTAAAGGGTTACGGTGAAGGTCAATATTACATTGGTGAAGCCCTGGTCACAACTGATAACGAAGGAGAAATTGACTTTTCAGAAACTTTTGACATTGAAGTCCCTGATGGCAAATACATTACAAGCACAGCAACCGATGAGAATTACAATACATCAGAGTTTAGTTTATGTTTTGCAGTTGGTGAATTCGGAATGGATGAACACCCAGATAAGGAAAATACCAACCTAACTCTACACTCAGTCCACCCCAACCCTTTATCCAATTATACCATTTTTAACTATTCTTTAAGAGAAGACACATACCTATTATTGGATATCTATGATATAAATGGAAATCACATCCAAAATCTGATACCAAATAAACCTACAAAAGCAGGAGATCATAATTTCCAGTGGGAACCAACTTTAAATGTTGGCACTTATCTTTTTCGGTTTTATTCAAATGGTCGGCAATTATCCGGCAAAATAAATATCATTGATGCACACTAATCCAAAGATCACTGCTTATCTTGCAATTGCAAGTAGCGAAGCCTCTATTGATCTCGCTTACTAAATCCAGGATCCTGAAGATTACCTTCCTTATTTTTTGACAAATTTCAGAGAAGAACTTTTGTTGTTCCTAAAAATCTTAATCAGGTACAATCCCTTCGGTAAATTTTCTAATTCCAGCCTCATTGGTCGATCATTAGCACTAAATCTTCGGGTATACATCAACTCACCCGAAACCGTATAGATTTCAACTTCACAGCCTACTTTCCATTCTTCAGGATTTAATAATGAAACAAAAGCTTCATCACCCACAGGATTTGGGAAAAGTTCAAATTCTATAGTATTGTATTTTACATGATCTGGCACCCCAGTGTATTCAACAATGGAAAAAGGAATTTCATTCATGGAATATAAATCAGGTAAACTTGGCGTTGTCAGTTTCACAAAACACTCGTCTGAATTTATATTGGGAACATTCCAGGTATATGGTGAATTCCCGGCTCCTGTGCTTCCGGCAATGGTACTCCAGTTCTGGCCGTTATCAGATGAAAACTCAATTTTAACTGTGGTAATGATCTCACTTTCCCATTCAATATCAAACTGGCTGTTGCCTTCCATATTTTCCCCTCCTGCGGGTGCCGTTAAATCCAGTTGAAAAATAATAAAGTAATCTCCAGTTTCATCCGACACATCAGGAAAGGCCGTTTCTGTTATTCGCACTTTACACCAGTCAGTCCAATCCTCAGGTACCCAATTGTAGGAGCCGCTGCTTGCCGGGATTCCTTCTTCAATAATCAGCCAGTCATCATCTGCAGAAGGCTTATAAGAAATTGATAAATCACCCACCATCTCGCTGGTCCATGTAATATCGATAGGAGATCCTGCCCGGTAAAATCCAAATCCCGTGGGATTGGTCAGGTCAAGCTGACATAAAGTAAATGAATCGGAAATATCAAATACATCAGGATTGGCTACATCACTAATCTTTACGAGGCATTCAGTTGAAGTGATGTTTTCAGGAGGCCATGAATAGGTCCTCGTATTGGCTGATTGTGATTCAACAACATCTGACCATGTTGCACCATTATCCGAAGAAAACTCAATTTTGACATCTGCCACAAATTCGCTATCCCATGTAATTTCATTATCAACACTGCTGTTCCATTTTGCACCTCCTATAGGTCCAGTCAGCGCCAATTGTGGGTCTCCGGTAACTACCCTTATGCTATCAATAACTACATCAATCAATGGTTTATCATTACCATCTGTTTCAACTTCACTAATGGCATAAACCACTTCAAGGCCATCAATGATCTTTCCAAAAACCGAATGAACATCGTCCAGCCAGTCAGTCGGAACCACCGTGATAAAATATTGGGAACCATTGGTATTGGGCCCTGAATTGGCCATGGATAATATTCCTGGCTCATCGTGTCGTAAATCAGGATGGAATTCATCATCAAATGTATAACCCGGGCCGCCCGTGCCATTGCCATAAGGGCAACCGTCCTGTATCATAAACTCAATAATAACCCTGTGAAAGATGAGGTCATCATAAAAATTTGCATTGGTTAGGTCAATGAAATTCTGAGCTGTCATAGGAACAAGATCCTCCCTTAACTGAGCCCTGAATTCCCCCATGGAGGTATACCACTGAACCACTGTTTGTGATTGGACCAGAGTTCCAATGCTGAGTCCAATCGTAATAAGTAATAAATAAACTGATTTAGATAGTTTCTTTTGATTCATAGTCTTAATTGTTTCGCATTATGATAATTCAGAATTCATTACTTCATTAAGCCAATGGTTCTGTTTAGCTTTTCAAAAATAATGCTTTTCAGCAATATGGATATTGAACAATGCATATTGGGATTAGTCAAATAACAGAGTGATGCCTCATGCTATATTCGAATATCAATTAACCATCCGGTTTCAAGTATTATAAATATACCTGAACTGTTTCCACACACTGAACATTTCAGTAATACACTATTTCAGCAGGTATTAATTTTATACCTTATTTTTGTACTAAGTGGATTTTAATTGTTGTAGAAATCAATTTGGTAATTCTAAAAATACCAGCAGGAAATGGTCGATATTTTAAATAAACTAAGCCTGTGCGTTGAGAGAGGGAAAATAAATGAAGCATCTCCTTTTCCTCCTGACATGATTAAACAAGAGGGCGCCGAAGAATTCATCCAATTAGCTATCATGGAAAATATAAGTGCAGATGACATTCTTCAATCACTCACATTGGGCATGGAAAGAATAGGAATTAAATTTAGGGAAAATAAAGTATTTGTACCTGAAGTATTGATGGCTGCAAAGGCCATGAGTTCAGCCATTAAATACCTGGCTCCCTTTTTTCAACAAGGAGTCGTCCGTCGGAAAGGCACCTTAATTATAGGCACAGTAGCAGGTGACCTTCATGATATTGGGAAAAATCTGGTGGCTATGATCATAGAAGGCAATGGATGGGAAATTATCGATCTAGGGACAAATGTCAGCACTGAAACATACCTGGAAACCGTTAAAGAAAATCCAGGCTGTTTTATTGGATTATCAGCACTTCTTACAACCACCATGATGAATATGGAAAGTACGGTAAAAGCAATCAAAAATGAGTACCCCAATACTAAAGTATTAATTGGAGGTGCTCCGGTAACTGAAGAGTTCAGAGAGAAGATCGGTGCTGATTTTTATTCCTATGAACCATTAGCTGCCGTAAATTTTCTGAATGACAACATCAAATAAGAAATGGCTGAGAAAAATATACTACGCCAAATAAAGAGTAAAGGGGTTTTGCTGTCGGACGGGGCTTGGGGTACCCAGCTGTTTAATAAAGGATTGGAACCCGGTGAATGTCCTGAATTGTGGAACCTGAACTTTAGAAACAAAGTGTTGGAAATAGCTCAAAGCTACGTAAATGCCGGAGCAGATATCATTGGAACCAATAGTTTTGGTGGAAATAGTATCAAGCTTGAAATGTATGGACAGGCAGAAAAAGCAGCCAGGATAAATGTTGAAGCAGCCAGGATTTCGAGAGAAGCAGCAGGCCCGGAAAAATTTGTTTTTGGTTCTGTAGGGCCAACAGGTAAAATATTAATGATGGGTGATGTGACAGAAAAGCAGGTTTATGATTCTTTTCGTGAGCAGTGTATATCCCTTAGCACTGGTGGTGTTGATGCCATTTTAATTGAAACGATGACTGCTCTTGATGAAGCCCTTTTAGCTGTTCAGGCGGCAAAAGAAAACACCAGGTTAAGCGTTATTTGCACTTTCAGTTTCGACAAGACTATTGATAACAAATACCGGACTATGATGGGCGTCTCACCAACCGAAATGGCTACAACGCTTATCAATGCTGGTGCTGATATCATAGGCACTAACTGTGGGAATGGTTTTGATGGAATGGTTGATATTTGCCGGGAAATCCGAGCAGTTCATTCAGATATTCCATTGCTCGTTCAGGCAAATGCCGGTATGCCCAGGCTGATTGATGGTAATAATGTATTTCCCGAAAGCCCAAAAGATATGGCTGAAAAGATCCCCACCTTAATCGATATGGGTGTTAATATCATCGGAGGATGTTGTGGCACCAACCCTGAACATATTGCTGAATTTGAAAAGATTATCCATAAATAGAGAATCGTATGGATCAGGTTAAACAATATTCTATCGATTACCAAAACATTAAGATCTCAGACGAGCAGGTCGGTAAAATGATCGGGTATCCTGATTCAGAAATTCCGGAATTGGTTTTGGAACAACTTCACAATGTCCGAATAGAATCAGCTAAACTTTGCCGCATTAAAGGTGGTTTTAAACGGATTTCAGACATACAGGTCAATAAAGATCAATTTGTACTGGATGGCAAGAAGTTTTATCCCAATAGAATTATTGCAGGCAGCCTCAAACATGTTGAATCTGCAGCATTATTTGTGTGTACTGCAGGAGAATCATTAAGTCAATGGTCAGGGCAACTATTCAAAATGGAGGATAGTGTTAAGGCCTATATTGCCGATATTTTTGCATCTCTGATTGTTGAGAAAGCTACCGATCTGATTCAAAGTTATTTGGAGGAATTGGTAAAAGCCGAAAATCAAAACATTACCAACCGTTACAGCCCGGGTTATTGTGACTGGGATGTTTCAGAACAGCACCAACTGTTCTCTTTGCTTCCGGATAATTTTTGCGGAGTAAGCCTGAATGAAGCTGCTTTAATGAATCCCATAAAATCGGTGAGCGGAATTATTGGTATTGGGAAAGATGTAAAGAAGACTGCCTATTTATGCAATCAATGTGAGAAAACAGATTGTTTGCTGGCAATTGATCAATTAACTAAATTGGATTGAACATGCAGAAAGTCCTTGAAAATGTACGACCCAGACTTCAGCTTTTAAATGCTGAACAAATAAATCTGGTTCATGACTATTCCATTCAAATATTAGAAAAAACCGGAATAAAAGTAGAATGCACAACAGCACTAAATATATTTAAAAAATCCAGTGCAGTAAAAACGGATAATGAAGTCGTATATATTCAACAGGAATTGATTGATCATGCACTTAAGAATGCTCCGTCAAACATAGAAGTATTCGACAGAAATGGTAATTCTGCTTTTCATCTCGGCAAAAAACAGGGCAATGAAACCTATTTTGGAATAGGTGTAACCAATACTTATTTTCAGGATATTGAAAGTTCAGAAGTTGAGGTTTTCACCAGAAAGCATATGCAATACTGCACAAAACTGGGCGATCTGCTCGGTAATTATGATATGGTTTCAACACTTGGGATTCCTTCGGATGTTCCCGCCGAAAAATCGGACTTATTCAGCGCATTGGATATGTATGCCAACACATCCAAACCTTTGGTATTATTGGTTTCAGCAGATAAAAAAATCAATGATGTTTTTGAATTACTGAGTTTTATGCATGGTGATATTTCCTCAAAACCTTTTTGTCTGCCCTACTTCAATCCAATCACTCCTCTTGTTCTAAATAAATCGACAACGGATAAAATGATTGCTTCCATAGATTATAATTTACCGATTATGTACTCAAATTATAGCTTGTATGGAGGCACATCGCCGGTTTCAGAAGGCGGGACACTTGCTCTTTTAAATGCAGAATTACTTGCAGGCCTGGTATTCAGCCAGCTGTTAAAAGAGGGAAGTGAAGTGGTATTGGGAAGTTTACCAGCTGCTTTTAATATGATGACCATGGGCAGTTATTACACACCTTCTTCTTATATGTTAAATCTGGCTTGTGCAGAAATGATGGATTTTTACAAGATCCCGCATTGCGGGACATCCGGCTCCAGCAATACCTGGGGTGCTGATCTGCTGGCCTCCGCTGATCTCTGGCAAAACCACCTGACATCATGTATAGGAAAAGTGGGATGTGTACCGTTCGTGGGTAGCAGTTTTGATTCAATGGCCTTCTCCCCTGCCAATGTTGTACTTTCAAATCATATCATCGGTGAAGCAAAAAAATATGCTGAAGGATTTTGTATAACTGATAATTGTGTAAACCTGAAAGAAATTGACAAGGTTGGACACGGGGGCAATTATTTTACATCGGAACAAACCCTGGCATCCTTATCGGATATAAATACAACCAAATCCATTTGGCCACACCTTACGCTGGACTCATGGAAAAATGAAGGAAAACCAAGAGCTGATAAAAAGCTCCTGGAAATGTCAAATGAATTATTTGCTAACGCAATATCAGCAAGTGAAGAAAACAATGAGATAATCAAAAAAGGTGAAGAGTTCATCCGTTCCATTTTGGATAAATCCAGCAAATGATCCGTATCTGGAAACATAAAAAGAAGAAGATTTTGCCACTAAGTCACCAAGACCCTATAATCACGAAGAAGATTATAAGCGCTTTGTGCTTGCCTTTGTGCATTTGAGTCTTTGTGGCAAGAAAGGCTTATGATAAAGTATAATATTGCCAAGTTTACCATCGGATTTTGTTTGAAAACTATAACCTTGTTTTTCTTGTCTCGTCACCATATCTATGATACCCATTTATTATAAAGATTTCCAAGTAAGAAGAATTCTTCCCTAATTTCTCTTATATTTGAACTTTACAATTGTAAGAAAAGAAAATCATGCCACTAAGTCACCAAAACCCTAAGAATCACGAAGGGAAATTTAAGCCTTGAGGAATCAGTAGAGAAAATAGCAAAATTAGTTGTTGATTCAGCATACACCGTTCATGTCAAACTTGGTCCAGGTTTGTTAGAAAAAGTATACGAAATCTGCTTTTGTCATGAATTAACGAAGCGAGGTCTCAATTATTTGAGGCAGGTTGATGTGCCTATTGTTTATGACGATCTAATATTTGATGAAGGATTAAGGCTTGATGTTATTGTAGAAAATTCCATTATATGTGAATTAAAAGCTCTTGAAAATGTAAATCCTGTATGGGAAGCCCAAATATTGAGCCACTTAAAGCTAACCAGTAAAAGGTTAGGATTTCTGATCAATTTCAATGTTCCTAAAATCAAAGATGGAATTAAGAGGTTTGTTGTTTAAATCCTTTGTGGTGGTCTTTGTGCTTTTGAGACTTTGTGGCAAGTGAAGCTGATAATAAAGAATAGTACTTCATGGCGTATTATCGGATTCAGTTTGAAAATTATATACTTGTTTTTCTTACTTAACCATAAGATGTGTTATACCCATTTTTTCTTAAGATATTTGAAAAAGCATAATACGTCCTTGATTTCTCCTATATTTGAGCTTTCTAATGTCAAATGAAGAAAACCATGCCACCAAGTCACCAAAACCCTAAGAATCACTAAAGCGGTAAAAACCTTTGTGTTTTTCTTTGTGCTTTTGAGACTTTGTGGCGAGAATAATGATAAATATATTTCATTCGTCGAATGAGCCATGTAAAACATAAAGGAGCAAATAAAATCGGATTCTGGATGAGCACATCCCTGGTGGTAGGTAATATGACCGGATCCGGGATATTCCTTTTACCAGCCGCATTAGCAGTATATGGTGGGATTTCCATATTTGGTTGGACTTTTACCATGATAGGCGCCATTTTTCTTGCCTTGATGTTTTCAAGACTTAGCAAACTGATTACCAGCGCAGGCGGACCTTACATTTATGCCAGGGAAGGATTTGGAGATTTTGCGGGATTCCTGGTAATCTGGGGGTACTGGATCTCCATCTGGTGTGGGAATGCAGCTATTGCAGTAGCAGGAGTGGGCTACCTGTCAACATTCATTCCATCATTAAAAAATGATCAATTCCTTTCCGCAATAGTTGCCATCGGAGCAATTTGGCTTTTCACCTTCATCAATACTAAAAATATCCGAAGCGTTGGTAGGGTACAAATGTTCACTACTGTACTTAAGATACTTCCATTGATCCTGTTGGGAACGTTTGGATTTTTGTATTTCAAAGGCCAACATTTTACACCATTAAATTTGAGTGATAGTTCTGGTTTTGATGCAGTAACAGCTACTGCAGCTTTGACGTTATGGGCCTTTTTGGGATTGGAGTCAGCTACCATCCCATCCGATAAAGTGAAAGATCCGGTTAAAACAATTCCGAAAGCCACCATCGCTGGAATCATTATCGCAGCAGTGATCTATATATCAAGCACTGTAGCAATAATGGGTATAGTTGAACCCCTGGATCTGCAAAATTCCGCAGCTCCTTTTGCCGATGCTGCTCAAAAAGTGTGGGGCGAATGGGCATCCTACCTCATAGCCATAGGAGCTGCTATTTCTTGTTTTGGTGCCTTAAACGGCTGGATCCTTCTCCAGGGTCAAATGCCCATGGCAGCAGCAAAGGATAACCTTTTCCCTGCCCTGTTTAAAAAGGTATCTAAAAAGGGGCTTCCATTGATAGGACTTATCATTGCAAGTGTGTTAGCTTCTGTTCTTGTAGCTATGAACTATAGCAAAGGACTAGTGAAGATGTTTTCATTCATTATTATGCTCTCAACGCTAAGTTGTCTTTTACCTTACCTGTTTTCTTCCCTTTCCGAGCTTATGTTATATATAAGGAGAAAGAAAAACTTCAACCGGAATAAATTGATTGTAGCTTCATGCATCTCTATACCTGCATTCGTGTTTTCACTGTGGGCCATAACGGGCCTGGAATATGACGTTATCATCTGGGGAGCAGTTCTCTTAGCTGCTGGGATACCTGTCTATATATATTTGAAGTTAAGATAAAAACACATTGAAAGTTGAGTTATAATTTTAATGCAAGAGGTCATCAGACTAAAGATGAAGAAGCTTGGGAAATTGCAATTCAAAATATATTAGCACTATCCATAATAAGTATTACTTTTATTGTGTCTAATAATTTAATATTTCAATAATATAACTTTACCTGGGGCAATTTAAATTATTTATTTACCCTGGATGCTGATTACAAAATTAATACAGTTACCATGAAAAAAACTTTACTTTTAACAGGCCTTTTCACCCTGCTAATTTTAGCAGCTTCAGCCCAAAAACAGTGGATTAGTTTTACCAAAGACAATCCTCAATTACCTGAGGTTACCATTAACAAACAAAATTCATCTCGGGTCATTCTTGATATTGCAATTCCCGGGATGTACGTATCAACGGTCACCGAAGAAGGACAAACTTTCCAGCGTATTGAATTGCAGGAAAACAAAACAACTAAAGATATAGGCAAACCGGAGCTTCCTATGATAAGTGAGCTGGTTGGTATTCCCGGTAATCAAATGGTTAGTGTCAATGTGCTCGACATGGAAACAATGACACTGGAAGATTATATAGTATATCCTTTCCAGACACCCACAACAGATAATCCCGGAGGTCATTCCAGGGAATTTGTTATGGATCAGAAATTTTACAATGACGGCAATCTTTATCCGTCAAACCAGGTTTCAATTGATGAACCGGGTACCTGGCGGGATATAAGAGTCGCAGGATTGCATGTAGTTCCATTCAAATACAACACAGGCACCAATGAGTTGGAAGTAATTACAAGTTTAAAATTAGAAATTGAATTTTTCGGAAATAATTCGGACAAAACCTTCAATCGTAGTAAGCATGTAGCACCGAAATTTTACAAAATGTATAGTGCCAGCATCCTTAATTTTGAATCACTCGGATTTACAAAGAACTTCAAAAGCAATGATGACATCAAATACCTGATCATTACCAATGATGAAGCAGTTAATTCTATTCAACCCCTGGTGGATTGGAAAAACCAACAGGGAATGAAGGTTGAAGTAAAAACAATAGAAACGGGATTTAGTACCCCACAGCACTTTAAAGATTACATCACTGTACTATATAACGATGATAACCTCGAATACATACTAATGGTAGGTGATGCTTATCCAAACGGAGGAAACAACGGAGGTCCCAATGATGTACCTATGTTCTGGTGGGCACCTGGTGGTGAAGATCCATCTTATTCGGACAGTTGGTATTCCTGTATGGATGGACCGGATGATCATTATGCTGACATTGCCATCGGCAGGTTCACATACGATGAAGGTCAGATCGATGAACTGGAATTACAGATCCAGAAAACAATGGACCATTATTTTAATCCGGATAATCAGACAAACTGGGCAGAAAATAGTATCCTGATAGCACACAAAGAAAATTATCCGGGCAAATATACCCAGTGTTGCGAAGAGATCAGGACATTCCCTTATGCCCTGCAGGTCCCGATTTTTGAGCAAGCATATGGAGGAGCAGGTTACACAAACCAACAGGTGGTGAATTATGTAAATACCAATTCCTGCGGGATTTTTAATTACCGCGGACACGGTAGTGCTACAGAATTATGGGAATGGTCACCATCAGGAAGTTTTACAGCAAATCATGTGAATCAGCTGACGAACGATGAACAATTGTTTGTATTTTTTGATGTGTGTTGCGATAATATGGACATCGTTGCCCATAGCGGTGATTGTTTATGTGAATCCTTTATGAAGTCGGATGTTGCTGCAGTTGCGGCTAACGGTGCAATCATTCCTTCTTATACCATTCCAAACCATGATTATGATAAAGAGATGTATAAAGCCGTTTTTCATGAGGGGATTTATAACATCGGATATGTAACAAATTTTGCAAATATTACTGTACTAAATGATCATGGAAGCATCGGACGGTCGAATGTACGTACTTACCTTTGGTTAGGAGAGCCGTCACTCGAGCCATGGACATTACAACCCGCTGATCTCACCGTATCTCATGATCCTCAGCTTTTCCTTGGATTATCCGAGTTTTCGGTGAATGTACTGGGAACCGGTGGAGCCATTGAAAATGCAATGGTTTGTGTTTCTAATGAAGATCAAACTGTTTATGGTGTTGGATTCACCGATGCCAGCGGTTTTGTTGAGATCATTTTTGATGGTCCTGTTCAAACACCTGGTACTGCAACCGTAACTGTTACTGCACATAACCATCTTCCTTACCAGTCAGTAATACAGGTTATACCACAAAGTGGACCTTATGTCATAAAAGACTCTTATGTCCTCAATGATGTTGCAGGTGGAAATGGAGATGGATTAATGGATTATGGTGAATCCATATTATTGTCACTTTCAGTTAAAAACGTAGGAATCAGCCAGGCCACCAATGTGGTAGTAACACTTTCTACAGCTGATCCATACCTTACCTTCACCGACGATACCGAAACATACGGAACAGTTGATCCGGACGAAATAGTAGAGGTTATTGATGGTTTTGCATTTGATGTTGCCAACGACATTCCGGATGGGCATTATGTATTGGTAGATGTAGAAGCCAGTGGTGATGGTGATGATCTTTGGACCAGTAACTTTACGATTGAAGGTCATGCTCCGGTATTGGAACTGGGAACAATCACTATTTCTGATCCAACAGGAAACAACAATGGTAAAATTGATCCTGGTGAAACCGTTGATCTGATCATTGAAATTGAAAACACAGGAACTTCGGAAGCTTTTAATATCCTGGGTGAGCTCTTAGTTGTTGATCCCTTCCTGACAATCAATACGAGTGAATTTGATTTTGAAAACCTGGCTGGAGGAAATAGCGCACAGGGTACTTTTAATGCTACAGCTGATGTCAATACACCTGCAGGACATCTGGTAGACCTTGAATTAAACTTAATGGCTGATCTGGGAATTACTGGAACCGGCTCATTTGAGGTTGTTATAGGCCAGATTCCGGTTCTTATCCTGAACCTGGATGGTAACAACAACTCTGCACCTGAAATGGAAACCTGTCTGTCGGATATTGATATAGCCTTCGAAACCCTTTCATCTTTCCCGGCTGATCTGAACCTTTATTCCACCATATTTGTTTGCCTTGGAATTTATTCCGATAATCATGTATTGTCAGCGTCAGAGGGACAGGCACTGGCTGACTATTTGAACAGTGGGGGTAACTTATACATGGAAGGTGGTGATACCTGGTACTATGATTCACAAACCGCAGTGCATTCTATGTTTAATATTAATGCAACTTCGGATGGTTCTGGCGACATGGGAACTGTCATCGGACAAACGGGTACATTTACCGAAGGAATGTCCTTCAATTATTCTGGGGATAATAACTGGATGGATCACTTAGATCCTGTATCTCCTGCAGTTCTTATATTTGAAAATCAATCACCATCCTATGGAACAGCAGTAGCTTATGATGAAGGATCCTACCGTACAATCGGGGCATCCCATGAATTTGGTGGGTTAGATGATGGAAGTTCTCCATCTACGAAAGATGAGTTAATGAGTGCTTACCTTGAGTTTTTAGGTATTCAGCAAACCCTGCAAGCATCCTTTGCATCAAGTACTACCAATACCTGTACCATGGAAATCATTAACTTCTATGACCAATCTACCGGAGGAGCATTAAGCTGGGACTGGACCTTTGAAGGAGGATCACCTGCCACATCAACAAACCAGGATCCCATGGTTGTTTATTTCCAGCCTGGAACTTACGATGTTACTTTAACCATTGGAGATGGCGTTGATTACAGTACCATTACTATGGAAGATTATATGACTGTGGTGGAAGTACCAGCAATCCCCGATACTCCTGCCGGAGATGATGAAGTTTGCACTAACTTCACCACAACATCTGAATATTCAACCAATTCAGTAAACTATGCAGAGGCATATATCTGGGAGCTACTTCCTGCTGAAGCTGGAACAATAAATGGTGACGGAACCATAGGAACCGTTGAATGGACAACCAACTGGGAAGGAACAGCAACGGTTAAAGTCAAGGCCATGAATGATGCATGTGGTGAAAGTGATTTTTCTAGTGCCTATGAAGTGGAATGCTCTATTTGTACAGGAATCGGTGAATTTGGTGAGCAGGCAGGAATCCGGGTGTATCCTAATCCGTCAGGTGGACTGTTTACTGTAAAATTCGGAAATAATATCGGCCAAACACAAATCATCGTAATGAATACCTTAAACGAAGTGTTGTTCCATCAATCAACTGAAACAGCTGATGGAAAGGCTTTACTTTTCGATTTGACCAAATATGCTGAAGGTGTGTATTTTGTAAGAATAAAAACTGACAATTCGGAACAGATTAGAAAAATCATTGTTCACTAATCTTTTCTCTCAAACTTAAAGGGAAACTTTTGAATTCAATTGTTTCCCTTTTTTTATTATCAGATGCATCCTCTACTAACGGTTTACTTATATATTCCAGCATTTCTTAAATGGTTTGTATTAACTCATAATTCCTTTTAGATTAATAAAAAATCTAAAGTCGTTAATCATCAGGTTGGCCATCCGGATCATTAATCACTTTGGCAAACTGCATACATAGATCAACTGATATATCTCGGTATGCAAAAAAAGAAAAATCGCTTTTTTATTATACTTTTGTTAAGCATAAACTAAAAGAATTGATGATGAAGTACCGTTGGATATTCGAAATGCAACACTAATTTGAATAATACTGTCTTGAACTTGAAATTGTCCTTAAGAGAATTTCTTATCAGTAAATATAAAATCCATTTCCAGGTGATAACCAAGAATAAAAAGGGAATAAGTATAATTTTCATTTGTTTAATTATTGTATTGATACCGGCAACCATTAGCGCACAAAACTTTGTAAAATCCGGTAAACAGAAACAAATCGTCATTGAAAATTTTGACAGCGGCTCGGTGAACCTTACCTCCTACCCCATTGAAGATGAGGATCCTGATGACTGGGAGTTAAGTTCATCCAATACTTATGAAAATTCACCTTGGTCGTTGAGGATTTTTGGCAATACCTGGAAGGTTCAAAACATATCTCCTATTCTGGTTGACACAGGTGATGTCTGGCAGGTTTCTGCATACATTGCCTCAAAAGCTGAAATACAGGGCTTCGCTATTATGGATGCTACAAATGTTTTGCGTTATTCATTCGCGGGTTCAGAAGAAGTTAGCATAAGCGAATGGGTTCCTGTTTACCAGGGATGTTTCCCCGAAGATGAATGGAACGTATACCAGCTGCCGGTTGCGGACGACTGGATAGCGTTTTTCGGATACCTTCCTGAAATTACGGAAATTGTTTATATAAACGATAAAGACGGCACATCCCAGGGAACCGTTTATTTTGACAACATCATCGACATTACAAGTGACCTGCCACAAATTCCTGAGGTATCCATCGAATTTTCACTGGGTGATGCATACTTAGGAAATGAAGGGAGCAAAGTTGTTGATGTCCAGTTTACCAGCAATGTTACAGATCCCGACAGTGATGATTTTGACTACTACTGGAATTTCGGAGATGATTCCACCAGCACAGAAAAAGATCCTGCACATACCTTTATTGTTACAGATGATCATCCGTACCATGTCTTGCTTCAGGTAGTAGATCCTACTGGGAGGTGGGGACAGGCCAGTATCAGTGTTGATGTAGATCCGGGAAACAGTTCTTTTCCTGTAACCCTGAATTTTGTAGGTGATATTATGCTTGCCCGAAAATACGAATACCCGGGCGGCATTATTCCGACTGAAGGTGTAGAAGCAATCTTTGAGCCTACCAAATCAGTTCTTGGTGAAGCAGCTGATATTACAGTTGCTAATATGGAATGCCCGCTGACCACACATTG
This sequence comes from uncultured Bacteroidales bacterium, assembly GCA_964421215.1. Lineage (GTDB taxonomy): Bacteria > Bacteroidota > Bacteroidia > Bacteroidales > JAADJA01 > JAADJA01. The sequence goes on from CAYQWA010000018.1 coordinate 76,752, forward strand.
GGATCATCACCCCACTAAATCCATCTACTTTAAAGGTTCACCTGATAATGTGGATGGCCTCACCTATGCCGGAATTGATGTTGTAACACTGGCCAATAATCACATCCTCGATTACTTGTTACCAGGTATGCAGGAAACGCAATCGGTATTAGAGGAAAACAACATTTTGCACATGGGTGCCGGAGCTAATTCCTACGAAGCCTATTTGCCAACATTTTACTCAAAATCAGGATTAAATTTTGCTTTTCTCGGTGCCAGCGATAAAACAGGACAATACAACAATTATCAACCTTACCTGAATGCAGGATACAACAAATCAGGATTTGCTTATCTCGAGCCCTATTACATCAAAAAACAAATTGAAGACGTCCGGGATGTTGCTGACCTTGTTGTACTGGAATGGCACACAGGTGCTGAATATTCATTTGATCCTGGCTATAAAGGAGACACCAGCTTGTTCGCACTGGAGGATTATGAGGATGAAAATTATTTTCCACGCGCTTTTGCTCCTGAATCAAAGGACAGAGCTACTTCCCAATTTGCCATCGATAATGGAGCGGATCTGGTGATTAGCCATCATCCCCATATCATGCAGGGTGTTGAACTTTATAATGGTAAACTAATTGCCCATTCCCTCGGTGATTTTGTATTTGACCTGGATTATCCTGAGACTTATCCCTCCTTCATTCTTAATGCCAAAGTAAATGAAACAGGCTTTTACGAATTTACCCTCACTCCCATCTATATCGACGACTATATCCCGCAAAGAGCCTATGGAGGACTGGGACTTCATATTCTGGATGACCTTGCTCAACGATCAAAGGACCTGGATACCTATCTAAGTATTAACAGAGACAGCGTTATTGCTACTGTTGTTATGGACACCACAAATATGCCTATTTATCAGAATGGATATTCTGCTCTGATTGAAATGGAAGAGGATGGCAGCAATTGGGTAACTTCTCCTTATCGCCTACAAAAAGCCGGAAGCATCTCCTCTGTTGACAGTATTGTCCCGGATAGCACATATGATTTTCGTCTGGGCAGGGAATTGATATGGTTCGGAAATATGGAAGACGAAGGATGCACCCTCTGGAACCTGAACAGTTCTAAAGAAACATACTGTGATACAGTGGCAAAAACAGGTTTCCGATCAGTTCAGCACATTAGGCTGGCCACAAATACTTCGAACATTGTGACTAATCTTGAAGAAAGAATATTGTTTCCTTCCGACACTTCTGACTATTCACTATGCGGTTACATCAAAACACATAATGCAGCCAATGTCACGGTTCAAATCAGGTATTACGAATCCCGTTCAAGTTTTTTTCCCATGGACGAAGAGAAGATCGGAATACCCATTGATGGAGATACCCCCTGGACATATTATCACCAGGAGTTAAGCATCCCAAGCGGTGCAGGTGTATTTGACATAAGACTGTATAGTGGCGTTCCTGATTTGGATACGGCTTATTCATGGTTTGATAACATTAGTTTAGTACAATGGGATGATTGGTCAGAATATGATATCTCACAAAACATCCCTACACCCAATGATTATTACTTCATTCAGGTTAAATCATCCGATAATTCTGATGAGATCGTTCTACATTATTCTGAAACTGCTTACGAATCTGTTGATCATTCACTTACTGCCGATATTAAAGTTTTTCTCGAAGGCCCGTTCAACGGCACTGATATGAACACTCACCTAACAGCTCAGCCTGCGCCTGTAGAAGGCTTCCCATTTAGCCAACCTTATACCACGGCTCCCTGGGATTATTATGGTTCGGAATCTGTGGATAGCATTCCAAATCCGGATATTGTCGATTGGATCCTTCTAGAATTTAGGGATGCAATTGATGCTGCTTCCGCCACATCGGAAACCATGATTGCCCGTCAGGCAGCATTTCTGTTAAATAATGGCCAAATCGTTGGTTTGGATGGTGTAGAGAAAATTCATGAATTTTCTCTACAATCCATAATTAATAATTTATTTGTAGTAATACATCACCGAAACCACATTTCAACAATGTCAGCCAATCCTATGGTTGAGACTGATGGAATTTACACGTATGATTTTACAACTTCTGTTGACCAGGCTTATGGTGGCAATGTCGGATTTAAAATCATTTCACCCGGAATATCTGGAATGGCAGGTGGGGATACTGATGCAAGCGGAACGGTTGACAATACCGACAAAGTTCTCTGGGAATTATACGGAGGCGCATCAGGTTATTTGCTGGGGGATATGAATTTAGATGGTGAAGTGAATAATATTGATAAAAACGAATTCTGGATACTAAACAAAGACGCTGTATCCTCTCAGGTTCCGGAGTAATAAATAGCAATGCAGCTAGGCCCGATTAGCAATCAGGCATTATAAAATTTATGGATTTATAAACCCCGTTTCTTCACTTCTTTGTCAATAACAGTTTTCGCCTCTTCCACCGACAAACCTGTTCTTTCTCTAAATGCTTTAATGGCCTGTAGTTTTTTCCCTTCTTTGATCAGTGCGATTTCCCTGGGTGTAAGTTGTTTTCCCATAATAAACTCTTTTTGGAACACTAAATTAGTAAACAATATTATCTATCACTATCTTTTCAAAGGATTTCAATGCTTTTCCTGTAAATGTCAGATCCAAAATTTTTACTATTTTTCGCAAGCCAATTAAATAATATTCTATGCAAAGAATTAACTGGATTGACAACCTGAGAATTATGGTAATCATGCAGGTTGTAATCTTACACACTGCAGTTACCTACAGTGGTATGGGAGGCTGGTATTACAAGGAAAATGATTCAGTAGATAAATTGTCCACACTTTTTTTCGCCTTTTTACTCACTCACTTACAAGCCTATTTCATGTCTTTGCTCTTCTTTGTTTCGGGATACTTCAGCCAGAAATCGCTGGATAAAAAGAGCCAGTTAGAATTTATTGGAGGCCGTTTTAAAAGACTTGGTATCCCGCTATTGATTTACATTTTCATCCTTCATCCCCTTTCTGTTAAAATGGTGTATCCCGATGTGGATTTTCACTGGTACCTTGACGGTATTAAAAACCTAAACTTCTTTTCCTGGACTGGACCACTATGGTTTGTTGAAGCTCTTTTAATATTCACCTTGATATACCTTTTCATCCTTAAACCCTTGTTTCGTTTTAAAGTGGAACAAAATTTCAGATTGAGGACGGCTCATGTTTTGATCTCAATTATAATAATTGCAATCATTGCTTTTCTGGCAAGAATATATTTTCCTATTGGTTCGGACATTACAAACCTGCAAATCGGATTTTTCTCTGCTTATATATTTATGTTCCTTGCGGGAATATTCGCATACAAGACACAGGTTTTTGACCAGATAAGCCTTCTAATGGGAAAACGCTGGTTATTAATCTCTCTGGCCATTGGAATTCCAGCATGGTTCCTGATAATGTTCTTCATGGGTCCAATTGATGGGATCATGCTCATAGAAGGTGGTTTAAACTGGCCGGCTGTTGCGTATGCACTTTGGGAATCGTTTTTTTGTATGACGTTTATTTTGGCCATGGTTGGAATTTTCAAATACCGTGTAAATCATGACGGGTGGTTCCAGCGATTTTTATCCGACAACGCCTTTGGAGTGTTTGTTTTCCATGCGCCGGTACTGATAGGGATTTCTATTCTCTTGAAAAATATCGCGATGCATCCTGTACTAAAGTTTTTTATGGTTTCAATAGTGGCGCTTATAGCAACTTTTCTGGTTAGCTGGATAGTACGAAAGGTGCCTATCCTGAAAACTATATTTTCCTAATGTTACAGCATTAGCAAAGGTCTGTTATGAATGTGTAATCCATAACAGACCATCGCATTATGTATCAGCTTCCTAAGAAAGTGCTCTACAATCCTTTCAAGCACATCAGGGACCTGATATTTTGGTCTGACTGCACCCGGATTATATAAGTCCCGGCCGGCAATCCCTCCATGTCAATATTAATCTGATAGGTTCCTTTGTTGAACAACTGACTGACTGGTTTAAGCACTTCCTTTCCTGCCTGATCAAAAAGGGTTGCAGAAACAAAACCTGGTTGAGGAACACTCACAGTAAAAGATGCTTTATCTGCAACAGGATTGGGAAATACTTCAGAAACTTCGAACAAGGCTGCATCAGCGGTTAACTGCTCTACACCAAGAAAATCCTGTCCGGAATAAAGACCCTGATGATAGGTACCTACAAATACCTGATTTTCAGCATCAGCTGTGATACTTGAAGTTGAAGGATTTAAGGGTAATCCTGCAGCTATCAGTACCCATCCTGTCTTCTCAGCTCCAAAGTTGAAGAATAAAACACCCACTGCATATACGATCAGGAGTACGAATAATCCAAACAAATGCCAAAACCCACCTATTGAAAGATCTTTACTTCCGGATTCGTCATCTCCAATTGGAATTCCTTCATTAAATTCCGACCAGTTATCACCGCCATCGGTAGTTCTGAAGACACCTCCTGGATATAATCCTACAAGGATCCCACCATCCGGATCTGCTATTAGGGCTGTGACCTGGGCAGGCAAAGGAAGCCCATTGCTTGCAGCTATCCATGTCGCTCCTCCATCTTCAGATTTAAAAACACCATTGGTATATGTTCCTGTATACATGATTCCGGTATCATCTTTTATCAAGGCCTGGATCTCATCTGCAAGATCTCCATGCACCATCCAGTTATCCCCATTATCTGTGGATTTGAACATGCCGCCCGGAGTTCCGATAATGAGATCATCATTATCATTAACCAATATGCACCAGATGTTTAAAAAGCTTACACCATTATTGATCTGGGTGTAGGTATTTCCTCCGTCTTCCGATCTAAAAATACCGTTACTGAACGTTCCGGCAAAAACATTGTTTGTCGAGTTCACAGCCAGACAATTAACCGCATATCCCGGCCAGTTGGATGAGCTGCTCCATGTATCTCCCGAATCATCAGTGAAATATATGTTATCGTCGGATCCAACAAACAAGCGGTTGTTGTTATCAGTTATCATGTGGTAGATAGCCATATCTTCGCTGGGGAGGTTCACCGGCGACCAGATGTCCTGGGCAGTTATGGTAAATGAAGCCAGTATAAATAATAAAAAGAGGAATAGATTTTTTTTCATGACGGGTGGTTTTAAAATTTGGTACACTAAACTACAAAAAATTGATGAATTGTTCGCAAAACAGATAAGAAACTTATAATCCAAAAGCTGTTCAGGATTTGTAATCCAGCAAAATAAAGATTAGACTTAAAATCCATTAATTCCAGCAGATATTGCAAATATTGCTACAATCATCCGGCTTGATTTGCAAAAATTGAGAATCTACCTTTCGATGTTGTGATTTCTGCAATTATTCACATTTTTTTCAAAACAGCAGGCTTGAGCCATACAAAAATTGCAACTGAGTCCGTTTAGTATGAGAAACCAATTTACGATTCGGGCATCTGGGCAGTAATTTTGAATCATCAACATAAAATTCCATCAAAATGGCATACCAGATAGAAATCAGAAACACAGACCAGAAAGATACCCTGTTCATTAATGCTGGTGAAATGGATCACATTGTTGCCGGTTTAAAGAAAAACAGGTTGAATGATGAGCTTTTGGACTTGCTGACTGTTTTAAACGGAAAGCTATCGGTTTTAAAAGTATATGTTATTAAAGCACTCCGTATACTCATTCATGCAATGATCATAAGACCATTTGTTTGGGTACTTTCAGGTTTCCGGGTATCTGTTTATACGCACGCACTAACAGATCAAAATTTCGTCCTGGTATCAAACCACAACAGCCATCTGGATATATTATTTTTATACAGTTTGATCCCTCTTAATAAAATTTGCATTACTCATCCTGTTGCTGCTCAGGATTATTTTTGCAAGCATAAATTTCTTTACTGGCTTATTAATTTTCTCTTTGATCCCATTTGGCTTAACAGGAGAGATCAACAATGTGGAAAACTTTTTATAGGCCAGGTCCAGGATCATATCTCAGCAGGCCATAACATCATTATGTTTCCTGAAGGAACAAGGGGAAAAGCAGGTGTTATCAGCACCTTCAAAACAGGAATTGGCCGAGTTGCCGAAAAATTCAGAAATATTCCCATCATTCCGGTTTACCTGTCTGGCACCGACAAATCCTTTCCAAAAAAATGTATATTACCAAAAGTAGTAAAGCACAGTGTACTGGTTGGAAAAACATTGAAGTTTTACAAATCACATATCGATACAACAATGGTAGTTGAACAAGAAATACGTCGGATGGAATCATTATAACCATGAGCAACACAAACATTGAACAGGAGGAGCATTATTTTAACGGATCCGTTGCAATACTTGGAATTGACGGATCAGGGAAAAGCACACTGTCTTCTAAGGTTGCAAAATCTCTCTCCAGCAATACCAGGAAAACTTCCTTAATCAGTGACAATTTGGAGTCCTTTCGCAACGGTGAATCGTTTAGAGGAAGGACGTACATATCAGAAAGCATCAGACGTTTATTTCGTAAAATATCAGCTAATGCCAAATCTCTAAAACTTTACAAGATCCCAAAACTAATTGAGCTGATGCTTAGAAATGTGCTACACAGAAGACTTGAAAAAGACAAAACGATCCACAACATAATTCTTGATGGTTCTCCCCTGCTTAACCTGGCAGCCTGGTCGTACCTATACAAAAAAACTCTTGATCCGGACAACCTGAAAGAAGGCATCAAATTCATAACAACCAACGGCAAAGGGTTTAATAAAAGTCATAAAATTTTTACTGCATTTCCTGAACTGAAGTGGCTGAAAAAATCAGGAATGGCAAAGCTAAAACTTCCGGACAAAGTCATTTTTCTGGATATTACACCAGAATCGGCTATGGAGAGGATCAGAAGACGGGGAAAATCTTTACAGGTTCATGAAACGGAAGAAAAACTAGGAAAGCTTAGGGAAGCTTACCACCTTGTTTGCGGAGTAATTAATGACCATCTTGGTATTCCTGTCCTCATCCTGACCAAAGATCAGGATTTACAATCGAATCTACATGAATCATTAGAATTTATTAAAAATCCTAAAACCGGAATCCATGAATAATTTAAAAATCGATGTGATTGCCACAACCATTTCCGGTTCCATAAAAGACTGGGGTAAAATAAAGCATATTGTTCCTTTATTTCAGATGGAAGGTTTTACGAATGTCAATTTATTTACTGCGGATAGTCATGCTAAGGCTCGTAAGATGGCAAAAGAGTCGGTCCTGAACGGATGCAGGACCCTCATTTCAGCAGGAGGTTCAGGCACTTTCAATGCAGTACTTGAAGGATGTATTGATTCTGAGGTGGATCCACAAAAGATCAACCTGGGATTTCTGCGAAAAGGATCGGCCGACCTCATAGGCAAGACCCTCGGTATGCCCGATGAAATTAATGATGCCATAGCTGTTTTTTCAAATGCCATCAGGAAACAAAACACTAAACCATGTGATATCCTCTGCGCAAAAAATGGGATTGATGAGCCAAAACCCAGGCATTTTGTTGGATACGGCGGAGCTGCAATTTTCGGAAATATTCCGCTTTATACTGAGAATCGTTTTATCAAATATTATAAGGGAATTCTTAGCCAGTTGTTCGGGGATATGGGACCATTCTTTGTTGGAGCAAGTATCGCTGTCGTTAAAGAAATTATTGGTTCGGTTTTTAGAAAGAAAAAAACCTGGAAAGTTTCAGTAGATGGAAAACAAGTAGCACAAGGCCCCTATCGGTCTTTTATAATTGTAAATGGCGATCTGGGAAAAAACCTGCCCCTGGCAAAAGATGTACCACTGGGGTCAGGTGATTTCCATTTGTTTGCCTTAAGGGATATTGGGATCTTGAAAATTCCCGGTCAATTCAAACAAACCTGGAAAGCAACAGTGCAAAAAGATCCAGAACGCTGGGGTTTTGAACAATATCAAATACTGGAGCAACTAGTCATTGAAACGGAGAACGATAAACCTTTCTATATAAATGTGGATGGTTCTGCTAAAAAGTGTGATGGGTCAGCTGTATTCAGCCTTTCTTCACAGATTAATCTACTTTCAGGAAAAAAATAAAAATCACTCCACAACAATGATTTCCAGTTCTGTACTTTTTTCCAATAATTCCACCGTTCCCGTTATAGTAACAATATAATTTCCGGTAGCAACCCCATCTCCCACATTGATTGTTGCATAACTTGTCATGCCTGTAGCAGGATTGGGATTGAGATCTATTTCAATTCCCTGTCCAATGATATCTCCTGAAACTGTAAGGTAGATGTCAGGTGAATAGTTACCCATTCGGTTCATAAATACCGACAAGGTCCCTTGCCCTCCCTGATTAATTTCAATGGAATCTTGTGAATAGGTCAGAAAGAAAGGCTCTATTACATAAAATGTTATAAATTTCCCCTTTTCAATATTACCATCGTTTGCTCTTGCTTGCAGTTCATAGGTACCCGGTGTTGCGTCATATTCGGCACTAATGGTAAGCTCGCTTGTAGATTCATCTCCGGGCACTGGATTTGGATCAAACATATAGTCGACCTTAGCAGGTAGATCCAAAAGTGTAAAATTGATTTCTAAATCGTGTCCCATAATCCTCATGATATTAGCGAAATGGGTAACCTCTAATCCCTGTCCTACACCAATATTTGCAGGAATTAAGAATTCAAAATTTTCAACATTACCTGTTATATTCACTGTAATATGTGTGGAATCGGAATCAGTAACTGAACCGTCTTCACCACCGGCTGCAGTGGCTACCACAGTAAGTATATATTCTCCTGGCTCTATATTTGGGGCTGAGGTTATGGAAATATCACACCCCCCCTGGTTATATTCACATGCATTATCCAGGCATCCCTGGATATATGGTCTGTCGTATTTTTGAGCAGCGGAAGAACCTCCAATGCTTAAACTGCTTAGATAATCCTGGCAATTACATGAAACTGTGACCTGCACACCAATATCTCTGGATGCTCCTGCAGCCATGTCAATTGAGTTATGCTCCAGGGCAATTGACATGTCAGTAAATTTACAACTCCCGGTTAACAATGAAGAATCACCGCATTTTGAATTGCAACCCGTAAATTGCAATATTATCAGGCTTGATGCCATCAGGGGTAAATATTTTAGGATAGCTGAGATTGGGGGCAGAGTGAACAATCTTGTAAGTTTTTTCATTTTAAGTCCTCCTTACAATTATCTAGGAAAGTTAATACTATGTCAAAACTCAACAACAAGGCTAAGTTAATAAAAAAAACATTTGGTTAAAGGAAGATCGCAGGACCTCATAGCAGAAATATTATACATGCTGTCTCTCCAACAAAATTCATTTGTATGTTACATGAATACTCCTATCCTAATGCAAGGCCTATCCATAGACCTACAAATTGCAAATCCAATTAAATCTGTGATTTTTAAAACTTATTGAAAGCTCGTGTGTTATAGTTAAAACAATTATAACAGAAAATATAATCCTCTTTTCTGATTTACTCATGTCGAACCTGTAACTCCAAAGATTATTTATAAAAGCAGATCATCAGATAAACTAATAAACAGAAACAAACAGGCATTTCCTATTTTGAATATACTCCGTTTTCCATTTGCTGTCTGTTTTTTAATCCTCCTGATGGTTTCAACTTTTAGTGAGGCACAAACAGAATTATCACACTTTACTCAACGTCAACGATACTCTAAGGATAATGGCCTGGCTTCAACATATATAACAGACATTAAAGAAGACAGATATGGTTTTTTATGGATTGCAACCGGGAATGGCATATCCAGATTCGACGGGAATTATTTTACCAACTACAGTTATTTTTATAAGGATTCAGTACCAGAGCAAATAGGTTTTGTTAAATGCATTGAAATGGATGCTTCAGGAGAGCGCTTTTGGATTGGAACTGAAAAGGGCATTTTCTATACTTCAATTGATACTGTATATCTTCAGAATATTGACAGGTTAATCCCGAAGGGAAACACACCAGTAAAAAAATCCAATGACCTCCTGCTGGATAATGATAATATACTTTGGACTGCAAATTCCAATATTGGATTATGGAGCTTTGATATTAAGGAAAATCAACAGAATGGATATTCATTTGAAGGTGATGTACACAAAGGAAATACAAAGTTAAATAGTTTACAATGTATATCGCAGGATCCTGACAATAATGACATTTTATGGATTGGGACTCTAGCAGGTTTAATACGATTTAATACTACATCAAACAATTATCAGGTATATGTTTATGGAAACAACCCTGAGATGGCCCATAATAATATCCGGAAAATTACTGTATCACACGAAGAGGTTATCCTGGGCACCTGGCATAAAGGTGTGATTATTTTCAACAAACAGTCGAAACAATTTAACCTTCCTTTAAAAGATGAATATCCGAACTCACATCTATTGATCCTGGATATTTACAGGGAAAGTAATAACAGCTTATGGATTACTTCAGCAGATGGTTTGATCCAATACAACGAACAAACTAAATCCACAACAATGGTTACTGACCACAATTTGGAAAACGGACTATTTAGGGGTGTATCGTACATTGATTCAAGAGGAATACTCTGGTTCACCCATGGAAAGGGTTTGTTTAAATATGATCCACTACAGACACTAAATACATTTATCGAACTAGAAAAGAGAAATAACATTCAAAATCCGATGCTTGTAAGAGAAATTATCCAATCAAAGAACTTTTTATACGTAGCCGGGCATTACAGTTCGGGATTGTATAAGATAAATTTGAAGGATTATACCTTTGAAACAATAAAGATTCACCCGTTTGATTATAATAAAAAAACCGGATACCAAATTAAGGATATGGTAGAAATGAGTGATGGAAATTTTCTTATCATTTCGGGTAAAAGTATTGTAATTTTCAATCCCCAAACAAACCAAACTGAATCGTCGCCGCTACAAATTAATCACCCTAATCCATCATTACAGACTGTAGTCAAAGATTTAAACAATAATTATTGGATTGGAGGCAGGGAAGGTGGTTTGTTTTGCCTGAATCTTGAAAAAAACACCCTCAAAAATTACAAGGAGGAATTTAATGTGTTCCGTGATGAGAATCACAGATGGATCAATAATTTATTTATTGATTCCAGGAACAAAATGTGGATAGCTAAGGGATCATCAAGTGTTATGGATTTAAATAATTCAACCCTGTATTGTCTTAATCCTGCTGACAGTATAAAATCCTATCAGGATGTTGATAGATTTCATGAGGATTTTACAGGAAGAGTCTGGATGGCAGGAAGTTCCAATGGTTTAGGCTTTAGTAATTTCGATAATTTCAATGCAGGGATTTTACATAAAACAGATGGATATTTTTCAGGCGTATATGCATATAATGACAGTCTCTTATGGACGACCGGAAGAGGCTTAGGTACATTTAATATGCACACCATGTCATTCAATGAGATCGAACTAGGTTCAAACAATAAGAAGTTGATGATTAGTGGTCCGGTATTAGCAGTTGGAAAAGGCGAATTTATAATAGGCTGTGATAATGGTGTAATATTCTATAATCCTGAAAAACAACAGTTAAACGAAGAAATCCCAATACCCTATATCCGGGCCATTGAAAGTGGAGGAAAAATACTGTATACCGGAAACAGCTTAACCAATAATAATTTCAATTTTGATTTTGGAACAAAACAACTTGTTTTTAAGGTAAGTTCATTGGGATTCCACTTTGCAGATCAGATAAAGTATCAATACAGCTTTGAGGACAATTGGCAAAACATCGGGACCGACAAAGAAATAAATCTGACAAACCTATCGTATGGAAAATACAAACTGCAAATCAGAGCAATCAACAGTCAAGGCATAGGACAAGAGAAGCCGGCTGAATATTTAATCATCATTCCTTCACCATGGTGGATTCGCTGGTGGGCGGTACTGATTTATTTAGGTCTGGCCCTTTTAGTTGCCGACCGCTTTTACCGGTTTCAGCTTTCAAAAAGGTTAGCCGTAGCCGAATCTGTTAAGCTAAAAGAGCTTAATAAATTAAGAAATAGTTTATACACGAACATTACTCATGAATTCCGCACACCCCTAACAGTTATCCTGGGAATGGTGGATTCCTTAAGATCGGTTTTCGAAAACAAAAAACTAAATACAGCAGACCATTCCCTTGAAATGATCGATCGAAATGGTAAAAATTTATTGCGCCTGGTGAATGAAATGCTTGACTTATCGAAACTGGAAAGTGGCAATTCAGAATTGAAATTAATCCAGGCGGATGTTATTCCATTTATAAAATATGTGAGCGAAAGTTTTTATTCCCTGGCTTCCGAAAAACAAATTACCCTTACTGTTTACTCAGAAGTTGATAACCTGCTGATGGACTTTGATGCCAACAAATTATCGGCTATCGTTTCAAACATACTTTCAAATTCCATTAAGTTTACTCAAAGTGGCGGGAAAATAATTATCCACATTAACCAGTTTATAAGTGATAAATCCACCAATGGATCAAAGGAAACTAACTTCCTTAAAATCAAAATAAAAGACGATGGCCAGGGCATGGATGCAGAAGAACTAAATTACATTTTTGAGCGATTCTACCAGACCGATAATGCTTCATCGAGACGAGGTGTAGGTACAGGAATTGGATTAACCCTGACCAAAGAATTTGTAGAACAAATGAATGGGACTATTACTGTTAAAAGCAAACCTGAAAAGGGTAGCGAGTTTACCGTTCAGTTACCGATTCACACCCATGCCGAATTCGTAAAAAATGTTCATGAGCAACTGGAATCCAATCTATATGCTCTCACAAATGAAGCGGAACAACTACAAATCAGTCCGGATGATAATTCTGAATTACCACTTGCTCTGATCGTTGAAGACAACTCGGATGTGGCTCATTACCTGGAAACCTGCCTGACAGGAAAATATCAAACCATGCATGCCACAAGAGGAGATGTTGGTATTGAGGTGGCCATTGAAAAAGTACCCGATATAATTATCTGCGATGTTATGATGCCGGTAAAAAACGGATTTGAAGTTTTAAAGGAACTTAAGTCAGATGAGCGTACCGATCATATTCCCATCATTATTCTGACAGCAAAAGCAACCATGAAGGATAAGCTTACCGGACTTTCTTATGGAGCTGATGCATATTTGTCGAAACCTTTTGTAAAAGCCGAACTATTAACTCGCCTTGATCAACTGGTTTTATCCCGCAAAAAATTAATGCAGAAGATCAATGATGATACGCTTGGTAAAATCCTTAAAAAAAGGACTGATGATCCCGAAACCAGATTTCTTCAAAAAATCATTAAGATCATTCATGAAGAATCCGGAAACCATTCATTTGGTTCTTCAATGCACCTGGCTCGTAAGATGCATTTAAGTGAATCACAAATATACCGGAAACTGAAAGCAATTACAGGTAAATCAACTGCAGTTTTTATCAGGTCTGTGCGACTACAACAAGCCAAAGAATTACTTCAAACAACTGATAAAACCATCTCTGAAGTTGCTTATGATGTAGGTTTTAACGATCCCTCATGGTTTAGCCGCGCTTTTAAAGAAGAATTTGGCTTCTCCCCCAGTGCAATATCTAAATAACTGACTACAAGCCTAATAGTCCATATTTTTTCTTCCGGATGCAATAATGGTACAAGCTATTATTGATGAATCCAGACTACTCCTATAGTTTGAATAAATGGTACAAGGTCTTGATACCTCCGCATAATAATTTTGCTCCAGATTAATTCAGGCTTTCAGTTAAGAGCTTCCTTTTTACAACAATAAAGATTATGCATTTATTTAAATCTCAAATTGAAAATCAATATTCTAATAATGATCTGTTCGAAGAGATTTGTTCAAGGCTCGAACAAAAAGGAATTGATTTGAATAATGTGAATAGAAAGGACATTTCGGGTGTGGATGAATTCCATGTAAGGGGTGCAGAAGTTTCCAATGAACTGGTAAATGAAATTTATCTCAGAAACATGAAAGTACTGGATGTGGGTTGCGGACTTGGAGGATCAGCCAGGATGCTCGCTGACAGATTCAATTGTAAAGTAACGGGAATAGATATCTGTGAAGAGTACATCAGAACAGCACTGAAACTTTCTAAACTCGTGGGGCTATCTGATCGCACAGAATTTTTTCATGCAGATGCTCTGGATTTACCATTTGAAAATTCTTCGTTTGATGTGGTGTGGACACAACATGTTCAAATGAATATTGAAGATAAGGAGAAATTCTATTCCGAAATAAACAGGGTATTGAAGGATGAAGGTGCACTTGTTTACTACGATATTTTTAAGAAAGGGGAAGAGGATCTAACCTATCCTGTACCCTGGGCCAATAAGGCATCCATCAGCTTTTTAAAAACCTTTTTGCTGATGGATGCTCTTCTTACCCGGCTTGATTTTGCCAAATTACATACCAGTGATCAGACACCAAAGGCGAAACAATTCCTAAGAAAGGTAATTGAAAAAACTAAAAAAAATGGCCTGGCTGTTCTGGGACTGAACCTTTTAATGGGTAGAGCAACAATGAAAAAACTGGGCAATACCCTAAAAGGTATTGAAGAAAATAAGATTGAACTGCAAAGTGGGATCTATAAAAAAAAAGTGGTTTTGAAATAAACAAATAAATAATAAACAAAATGAGAACTACACTTCTATTAGTCGTATTATTTACTACTTCAATATTCGTAAATTCCCAATCCATCGACAGGGATGTGCTTGCTAGTTCCGGTGATAATTTCGAAGGACCGAGCAATTCAATAAGCTGGACGCTGGGCGAAATGGCAACAGAAACATTAACCGGTGGAAATTTTATCATTACTCAAGGTTTTCAGCAACCATACGGAATTGTTATCCATGGTATCGACCTCTATGTTTTGGTTTACCTCGAAGGTCCTTACAATACCGGCAGCATGAATACACTTTTAAAAGACGGAGGAGATTTTCCTCTGAACCAACCATACAATATTTCCCCCTGGTTTTACACAGGTACCGAAAATGTCACTAGCATCCCTGCTGATGTTGTGGATTGGGTGTTGATCGATCTTCGGGATGCAACAAGTGCAGCTGCTGCTAACCCAACAACCTCTGTTGAAAAACAGGCTGCATTTATATTAACCAATGGTTCGATTGTAGGCCTCGATGGCTCTTCGGTTTTACAATTTTCAGCTACCATTAGTATTGATCCTTATGTTGTTGTCTGGCACCGGAATCACCTTGGGGTGCTCTCCGCTAATTCTCCAAATGAATCTGGGGGTGTTTACTCATACGACTTTTCAACCGATCAAAACCAGGCTTTTGGAAGCGGACTCGGATATAAACTAATTGACACCGGAATTTTTGGAATGGCTGGTGGAGATGCAAATGCAGATGGATCAGTAAATATCGATGATAAAAATTTATGGGCCGGGCAAGCAGGGACAAGTGGATACAAACCTATGGACTTTAACATGGACACACAGGTTAATAATCCGGACAAAAACGATCTTCTGATCAAAAACCAGAACTTATCATCACAAGTCCCCGAATAGTGACTTTATTATAAGGTCGGTCACATTGAGCCTGTCGAAATGTGATACATACTAAAACGAACCATGCTTCGACAAGCTCAGCATGACCAAAGGCTTCAGTATCAGATATTAAGAAAACACAAATTACTAATTGAGAAATACTCTCCTAATACCATTAAAAATGAAAAATCTACTTACAACTCTTTTAACAGTCTTTCTAATAACAAACACATTCCTGCCCAGACAGGCAATTGCCCAGTCACCGGAAAAAATGAAATACCAGGCAGTTATACGAGATAGTAATGGGCATGTAGTAACCAACGAGTCAATAGCGATGCAAATAAGCATCCTGAAAGGCGACCTGCCGGGAACAGTAGTATATACAGAAACCCAATCCCTTACAAGCAATGCACATGGGCTGACATCAGCCGAAATAGGGACAGGTACTGTCGTATTCGGAGATTTTTCAACCATTGATTGGGCAAATGGCCCCTATTTTTTACAAATTGAAACCGACCCGACCGGAGGAACAAACTATACGGTAACAGGCACTAACCAATTATTGAGTGTACCATATGCCCTGCACGCAAAAACAGCGGATAGTCTATCATTGATTTTTATCACTACCGGGTTTTCAAAAACGGCACTTGGCTACTATGCTCTTAGTGATAACAATACAGGACACTCTAATACTGCTATTGGTAAATCTACACTTAGTAATAACACTACAGGACACCAAAATACAGCATTGGGACATGATGCACTTCGTTACAATACAACAGGATATTGGAATACAGCTATTGGTAAGCAGGCACTTGAAGATAATACTACAGGAAATTCTAATATTGCTTTAGGTCAGTTGGCATTAGCAAATAATACCACAGGAAACGAGAACATGGCCATAGGGATCAATACGCTCAGAAGCAATACCACAGGCACTGAGAACACGGCACTGGGATTTGCTTCAATGATCAATAATACTACGGGGGTAGCAAATACGGCTTTTGGGTATAAGGCGCTCTCTACCAACACAACGGGAAATCACAATACTGCCATTGGAAAATTTGCCAGTGATAATAATTATGACGGACAGCGCAATACTTCTGTTGGGAGCGGGGCTCTTCAAAGCAACTATTCTGGAAATGATAATACGGCCATTGGATTTACTGCACTCTATGAGAACTCTTTTGGCGATAATAACACTGCCGTTGGCCGGACCGCACTTTTCAGCAATAATTTTGGAAATGAGAACACCGCCATTGGCAGAAGTGCCCTCTATTACAACACCTCTGGAGAGCAGAACACCGGTCTGGGGAGAAATGCGCTTGTAAATGTTACCAGCGGGGATAATAATACAGGCATAGGTTACGACGCCCAGGTTCCAACAGCCACCGCATCTGACCAGGTACGTATAGGAAACACTGATGTTTCCTATGCAGGAATTCAGGTAAGTTGGTCGATAACCTCAGATCAAATATGGAAAGAACATATTCGTGAATTGCCCTATGGAATGGATATGCTTATGCAACTTAAGCCCGTTGATTATTATCGGAAAAATAATGAAAGAAAAATCCGTGAAATGGGATTTATTGCCCAGGATGTTGAAGTTTTACTAAACGAAATGGGTTATAACGACCAGGGTTTTCTGACAAAGGCTGATAATGGAAACCTAAGCCTGCGATATAATGATTTTATTGCCCTGCTTACCAAAGGAATGCAGGAACAACAGGCCATCATTGAGCAACAAACAATCGAAATAAAAATACAAAACGAAAATTATGAAAAACTCCTCAAACGGATAGAGCAGTTGGAAAAGAGCAATAATCAGTAAAAGACATACTTAAAACTACAACAATGAAAAAAGTAACTACAATTCTTATTGCGACATTTATAACTGTGAGCACATTTGCTCAGGTACCAGAACTATTGAAATACCAGGCAGTTGCCAGGGATAATGCAGGAGATGTTATAAGCAACCAGCTTATCTCGTTCCGCATTTCCATTTTGCAGGCGAGTTCAGCAGGGACTTCAGTTTACAGTGAAACCCATCAGGTCACCTCAAATGATTTTGGTTTGGCTAATCTAAATATCGGTAATGGGATTATTGTATCCGGTGATTTTGGAACGATAGACTGGTCGTCAGACATATATTTTCTGCAGATAGAAATGGATGAAACCGGAGGATCGGCTTATCAACTGATGGGCACTTCTCAATTATTGTCGGTACCTTATGCCTTGCATGCTAAAACAGCGGATAGTCTAACCAATGGCTCCCAAAGTCTATCTGATGCCGATGGAGATACTAAAATCCAATTGGAGAAAAATCCAAATGATGATGTGATTCGGTTTGATATGGCCGGGATAGAGTTCTTTAAAATGGATAGTGGACGTCTTGAGGTTCTCAACACAGGACATAGTGTTTTTATAGGAGAAGGTGCAGGTGCAAATGATGACTTAAGTGATAACCAAAATGTTGCAATTGGTGTAGCAGCATTGGAGGAAAATACTGATCGTGCTCGATTAGTAGCAATAGGAGACTCGGCGTTATACAACAATGGTGTTGGAGCAACACAGTTTTGGTATGGAACTGAGAATACTGCTTTGGGTTCAAAGTCATTATTTTCAAATACAGAAGGCTTCAGCAACACAGCCACTGGCTTTGAATCAATGGAATCCAACTCAACAGGTTTCAGAAATACGGCTAATGGATACCGATCCTTATATTCCAATACAACGGGTGAGCGGAATACGGCCATCGGTTCTCAATCCTTATTTTTAAACACAACAGGATATTCCAATACTGCAATCGGCTATTTTTCTATGTATACAAACAATGAAGGAATTGACAATACATCACTTGGATTCAAATCTCTATTTTCCAATACAACTGGAGAGAAAAATACAGCGACTGGATTCGATGCATTAAATAAAAACATCAGTGGGGACTTTAATACCGCTAACGGCTTTCAGTCTTTGTTTTCAAATACGGTCGGGATTTCAAATACCGCGAACGGAGCACAATCATTATTTTCAAACATAACTGGTCTTAGAAATAATGCTAATGGAACATCCGCATTGTATAATAACACAAGTGGTTCATACAATACAGCAAGTGGATACAGGTCCTTATTTTCTAATACCTCAGGTTATTCTAATTCAGCCCTCGGGACACATGCTTTGTATAGTAATACTGATCGTTCCAATTTAGTAGCTCTTGGTGATTCTGCTTTGTATTTTAATGGAACTGGAGCTTCAGAGTTATATCATGGAACAGCTAACACAGCACTTGGATCAAAATCATTGTATTCAAATACCACAGGATTTCAAAATACAGCAGGCGGATATTTGTCTCTTACCTCCAATACAACTGGATTCTCTAATACCGCCTTTGGTTTTCAATCTTTACATTCAAATACAAGCGGTTATGATAATACTTCATCAGGATTTAAAGCCTTGTTTGAGAACACTACGGGGTATCGAAATACCGCAATTGGCTTTGATGCTCTAAATAAAAATACCAGCGGTTACTTTAACACAGCCAGTGGATTTCAGTCTTTGTATTCAAATACAACGGGAATTTCTAATGCTGCAATAGGTGTACAATCACTTTTTTCCAATACAACAGGGATTAGAAATACGGCTACTGGCCCGGGTGCTTTGTTTAGTAATACCAGTGGTTCTTATAATACGGCCAGTGGGTACAAGTCATTATATTCTGATACTACAGGTTTTTCAAACACAGCCATTGGAACTCATGCCTTATACAGCAATACCGATCGTTCTAATTTGGTTGCTGTTGGAGATTCTGCATTGTATAACAATGGAATTGGAGCTGCAGTCCCACTGCAAGGAACTGGCAACACAGCCATCGGATCAAAGGCTATGTTTTCAAATACAACAGGCTTGCAAAATACAGCTAGTGGCTCCCAGGCAATGTTCTCAAACATTACAGGAATATACAATACTGCACATGGTTTTCAGGCACTTTATTCAAATACGAATGGCGAGCAGAATACAGCCATTGGATGGAAAGCGATGTACTCAAACACTTCGGGTACCTTTAATACAGCCAATGGCGTTTTTGTTTTGCGATTAAATACAACGGGTTACCACAATTCTGCAAGTGGTCATTTATCAATGGCCCTGAATACCAGCGGATCAAACAACACAGCAACAGGCTCCAGGTCTTTATATTCAAATTCAGACGGCTCCAATAATACTGCAATTGGTAACGAAGCTCTGCATGATAATCAAAGTGGTTCGGACAATACAGCCATCGGATTCGAATCCATATTTAATAATCTTACAGGGTATTCTAATACATCAAGCGGCGTAAAATCGATGTATTTAAACTCGACTGGACACAACAATACTACAGCCGGGTTTAATTCATTGTACTCAAATACTACAGGATATGAAAATACATCAATTGGAAGTCGTGCTCTATATAGCACAACAACTGCAGGACGAAATGTAGCAGTAGGCTATGAAGCAGGTCATAATAATACTACTGGATTCTATAATACTGCTATTGGTTGGGGTTCTGGTCCGGCAACAAGTAATATCAAAAATTCAACCGCCATTGGTAGAGGTGCTTCCACAACTGCATGGAATCAAATACGAATAGGAAACAACATAGTAACCAGCATTGGTGGATACACAGGATGGTCCAATATTTCGGACAAACGATTTAAGAAAGAAATCAAAGATGATGTTATTGGACTTGATTTTATTATGGCTCTCCAGCCGGTAAGTTATCAACTCGATATGCATAAGTTGGAACAAAGCACCGGAAATAAAAGGCACGCTTCAGGCTCATCCTTCAAAGAAACAGAAGAAGAACAGGAATTTAATCTTCAAAGTAAAAAGGAAAAAGGTTCGATACGTCAATCCGGATTTCTTGCCCAGGATGTGGAACTTGCAGCAGAATCAGTTGGCTACGATTTCAGCGGAGTGGATAAACCCAAAAACGAAGATGATTTTTACGGATTGCGCTACGCTGAATTTGTAGTGCCTCTCGTGAAAGCCATCCAGGAACAACAGCAAATCATCGAGCAACAAAATGACAACTATAAAAAACTCCTTTATAGAATTGAACAACTTGAAAGAGATAAAACAGAAAACTAAAATTTACATACACTAAACTATTTCTCATGGAAACTAACAAAGTGAAAACAGCAGATCTTGATTTCTCACTCATTGAAGAATTCAAAAATCAGATACGGGGTGAAGTTGTTCTTCCCCAGGACTCGGATTATAACGAATCAAGAAAGGTATACAATGGTATGATTGATCGCAATCCGGGAATAATCGCAAAATGTGTCGATGTAACGGATGTAATCAATGCGGTCAATTTTGGCAGAAATAATAATTTGCTTGTCTCAGTAAGAGGCGGAGGACATAATGCTGGTGGACTGGGTATTTGTGATAACGGCCTGGTTATCGACCTGTCAAATATCAGGTATACACATGTTGATGTTAAATCAAAAACCATTCGGGTTGGTGGTGGCTGTCAGTGGGGTGATGTCGATCATGCCGGCCATGCATACGGATTAACGGTTCCCGCCGGAATAATCTCTACAACCGGAGTTGGTGGATTAGCCCTTGGTGGTGGTCTGGGTTACCTTACTCCCAAATACGGTTTAACCATTGATAATATAATATCAGTGGATATGGTGCTTGCTGATGGAAGCACAGTAACTGCAAGTGCTGATGAAAACAAGGATCTGTTTTGGGCCATCCGTGGTGGTGGCGGAAATTTTGGAATTGTTACATCCTTTCTTTTTAAGGCTAATCCTGTTCATACGATCTATGGCGGACCAACACTCTGGTCGGTGGATAAAACAGAGGAGGTGCTCAAATGGTACAGGGATTTCATTTTGGAAGCTGATCCTGAGCTTTACGGATTCTTTGCATTACTTACTGTTCCTGGAGATCCATTCCCAGAACCACTACATGGTAAAAAAATGTGCGGTGTGATTTGGAATTACACCGGACCTATGGAAAAAGCGGAAGAAGTTTTCAAACCCATTATGGATATGAATCCTGATTTTGCCCATACCGGGCCAATGCCTTTCCCTGTTTTGAACAGCATGTTCGATGTATTTTATCCCAGTGGACTGCAATGGTACTGGCGCGCTGATTTTATTGATGACATTCCTGATGCAGCAGTTGCAAAGCATGCGGAATTTGGTGATGCGCTTCCAACTCCTCATTCTACTATGCATCTTTATCCGATTAATGGCAAAGCCCATGAAGTAGGTGAAACAGATACTCCCTGGGCTTATCGAAAAGCCAACTGGGCTCAGGTAATTGTTGGTGTGGATCCTGATCCGGCCAATAACGAAAAGATCACAAAATGGACCAAAGATTATTATGATGCCATCCATCCCCATTCTTCCGGAGGTGCATATATAAACTTTATGATGGAAGAAGGACAGGACAGGGTAAAGGCCAGCTATAAACACAATTATGAACGCCTGGTTCAGATTAAAAGAAAATATGATCCGGACAATTTTTTCAGGGTGAATCAGAATATTCAGCCTTAGTTGATTGTAAAAAAGATAACAACAACAATACGATTTGACTTGATCCCGATTGCTATTGGGGTTATAGGGATGGAACTGATCACCTTTCTGTCAATGAGTAAAATACTTTTTACAATCTTTTTTATAGATAAACATAACAGAAGGTTCACTTTTTCATAAACCTGATGGTGAGCCTGTGCTCCCTATACGCTCTGCTGCTAAAAGAGTCACGCTTGAAGAAACTATCCAATCACTCCATCGCGTCAAGCAAAGAGGCTTATCCGTCTGACCGTTTTAAGTGGTCAGATGGTTTAGCAGCATTCTTTTCGCGTATATAAGAGCCACCACCGCTTCAACCAACAGAGACATAATGCCTGTTCAATTTTACACTATTTATAAATCGGGAAAGCTTATGCGTTCAATTAGTTCATCATACCTGGGATCATTGCGTATGATATCGAAATCCGATAGTGCCCTGATACCAACCATTCCCATCGTCCTTTCTTCAAAGCAAACCTCCAGATAATCGAATGCTTCGTCAAACCTTCCAACATTAGCATATAAGCCTGCAAGTGCAATAGGAGGAATGTATTCATCCGATGATGGATTTAATATTTCGGCAATCATGGTATTGGCTTCTTCCACTCTACCTGATCTAGCCAATACAATAATGGTTTCATAAAAAGCAGGGCCTTTTCCGTTTGTCATTTTCAGAGCTTTACCAAATTGATCCAGGGCTTCATCATATCTGCCAATTAATCCATAGGTTTTCCCTAACCATCGGTATCCTTCGCTATAATTCGAATCAAGCTCCAAAGCAAGTTTAAAGTGAGTAATTGCACTTTCAAACTGATCATCCATCAGATAACAGGCACCAAGATGCCATACGGCCTCAACCGACAAAGGATCTCGGTCAACAATTATTTGAGCATCATGAATGGACTTTTTATAGTTTTCGTATAAAAAAGCATCATACCAGGTAATAAAATGGTCCGGGTCCAGAAGACCCTGTTTAAGTGCAATATTGTATTCTTCAAGTGCAGTATCCCAATCCCATGTAAAAAACATATTTACATATGCCAAAATTTTGTGGCCATAAAATTGTTGATAATCTAGTGATATTGATTTCTCAGCCGCGCCCTTCGCTTTCTCGTATGCTTCTTTTCCTGACATCAAACCATATGCTGCATAATTTAGATAGGCATCTCCCAAGCCAGCATAAGCCAATGCAAATTCAGCATCAAGTTCAATTGCTTTGAGAAAATAATCCCGCCCTTCAATAGTCCCTTCAACATCTTGCATTAGTGCATAGATACCTTTTAAATATGTATCATAGGCCTCAACATTATTTGTTGGTGGCTTACCTTTTGAATTAGATAAAATCGTAAGTTTAAAAGCATTAACTATATTTTCGGCAATTTCTTCCTGAATGGTAAATATATCTTTAAATTCACGATCGTATTGTTCAGACCAGACATGGAATCCATTTTTAGCATTTATAAGTTGAGCGGTAATTCTTAACCGATCATTAGATTTTCTAACGCTACCCTCCAGTACAAGTCCAACACCCAGTTTTTCTCCAATGGTTTGTATATCTACATCTTTATTTTTAAATGAGAAAGAGGATGTGCGCCCGGCAACCTTGAGTCCTTCAACTTTCACCAGGGAATTCAGGATTTCCTCTGAAATCCCATCACTGAAATATTCCTGGGCAGGATCATCACTCATGTTTTCAAAAGCAAGTACGGCAATGGATTTATCCAGATCATCACCTTTGGAATCAAACAAACCTGAAAATTGATAAATAAAATAACTACCAATCAAGATAAGCAGAACTATCAAGGAAAACATTATCCCCTTAAAACTATCTTTCCTGATTTCAAATCGCTTGCTCCCTGATGGTTTATTTTCGTCTGTTTCTACTTCTTTTAATTTTCCTGAAATGTTTTCAATATTCGGAATAATTAATCCTTTATTGGAAATGGCATAAACCTCTACAGGTTTATCAACATTTTTGAACTCAAAAGATTTCAAAGATATAGCCTCAATGGTGGATTGATTCTTAATTTCATCATACACCTTATCCGAAATAAAAACACTACCCGCAACAGCCAGAGACTCAATCCGTGAAGCAACATTGACCCCATCGCCAATAATATCATCATTCTTAACTACAATATCCCCAAGGTGAACACCTATCCTTACAGGAATTACAGGTTCCTTCTGAAAATCCAGTTGCATTTCCATGGCACATTTTACAGCGTCAATGGCACTCCTAAAAGTACTTAATGTTCCATCTCCAAAATATTGTAATATTTTCCCGTTAAACTTTTCGGTACAGTTATTAAAAATTTTTCGATGCCTGTCTCTTATTTTAATTGCCAGTTCCTCATCATGCTGCATCATAGCCGTATAACCCTGGATATCGGTGAACATGATTGCAGCAAGCTGGCGGGTTTGAGACATGTTTTCAGATTATTTCTTACCAAAGTTACTTAAAAAAATAACAATAAGATTTCTAAGAATTCTTCGATATTTAAGAAAGAGAATATTACATTTTCAACTTAATTAAAATCTAAATTGTTTATTAAACCTATTAGGTCGTTTCACTTGCCACCCGCTGCTTCAAGCGTCCTGCTTGAAGAAATCAGCCCATCATTGTAAGCAACTGAAACTTATCCGTCTGACCGCCTCAAGTGGTCAGATGGTTTAGTATTATTCTTTACGTGCATTTACAAAACACCATTATGAGCCAAAGAAACCTCAACTGGGTTAGGATATGTTCCACCTGCCTGCCCGGAAGACTGGCAGGCTTAAAGCAATCCTTCTAAACAAATACCTTCTGACAATTGTTAGTTTAGAATAACTCAAGTTAGTGAACCTGTTTCATTAGCTTTATCATTTTGACAATTAAAATCAAATTAATATGGCCAATCAAATTAAAACAGAACATCTTGAAACCGTAATAAATAATCACTCCCAGGATATGACCAACAAGGTAGTCGTTATTACCGGGACCACAAGTGGGACCGGCTATGTATGTGCCAGGGAAGTAGCTAAAAAGGGAGCTACAGTGATCCTTCTGAACAGAGAAAGTGAAAGGTCAAAGAAATCTCATCAGCAACTTCTAGAATCTGTTCCTTCAGGGAAGTTTGATCCTGTTGCATGTGATCTTCAAAGCTTTGAGAGTGTCAGAAATGCTATAGAAATCATTAAATCAAAATACCAGGTGATAGATGTACTTGTACATAATGCCGGTGTCATGGCTCTGAAAGATGAAGCCACTATTGATGGATTTGATGTACAGATGCAAACCAATTGCATTTCTCATTTTTTAATTACAAAGGAGTTATTTCCCCTTCTGAAGAAGAGTAAAGAAGCACGAATTGTAAATCATTCTTCAATGGCACGATTAGGTGCTCCGCTGGAAATGAAATATTTTGAGAAAAAAGGAGGTGACTTGGGAGGAAATGGTACTGATGAACAAAATAACAACTTCCAGGGACCCAGATGGGAACGCTACCATCAAACGAAATTGGCAAATTGCGCATTTACCTATGGGCTTAAAAAGAAGTTCGAAGAAAAGGACATCACAAATATTATTTCACTTCTTGCTCATCCCGGTCTTTCACTTACCAACCTGCAAGTTACAACGGCGGCTGATGGAGGAATGGAAAGCAACAGTGGATTAATGACACAAGCTCAAACGGCAGAAGATGGTGCCACTGGAATTATCCGTGCGGCTATGGACCCAAACGTTAAGCCAGGCGATTTTTTTGGTCCTACAGCTGGCTGGACAGGTTTTCCCGACTTACTTACCCCAGAGGATTATCTATACAGTGAATCAAGCATTCAGATCAATTGGGAAGGATGTGAGAAAGCTGTTGGGAAGTTCGAGGTTTAATCCCAGCTAGCAAGCTATGTGGTATAGTTCACGCAAAGAGCGCTGAAAAGTGCAGAGGTCGCAAAGAATTACAGGTAATCACTGTTGTATTTTGCGGTCTTTGCATTTCAGATCTTTGCGCACTTTGCGAGAGACAAATAAAATCCTCCTAATTTATGCAAAGGATATGTATTTTAATCATTAATACCAACCCCCCACACCTCTTCGATATGTCTTTTAACTGCCTGATCCCCCTCATAATTGGAGTTTGGATATACGTCATCCTCATTTAATAACTTAATATGGATAACATCGATCACGTACAGCCTGCCCCGTTTCGTTTCCATATCGATATAGTCAATATCTTCGATAGAAAATCTGTACTTGTTTTCGAAAATGATCCCGGTTTTAACATAACCTCCAGTTTCATTCAGGGCAATTTTAAACCGGGCCTGGCTCAAAACACCAATCAGGGATCCAATGAGGATAGGTAAGATAAAAAAATAAACCAGGCAACCGTCAGTGATCCTGTCCATTTTCTGGTCTGAAGATTCCTTTTGAACAGTTTGTTTTTGCTTCCTGGATTTATAATACCTCAAGCCCAAAGAAATTATGGAGGCTACTAAAAAGCTTCCGGGGAAAATATAGGCTTTAAAATTTTTAGTGATAAGAACAAAGTCCTCGCCGGCTTTTATAGTATACCTGTCTTCACCAACCGGGTAATATAACAAAGGAATTGAAAGAAGTGCGGCAAAAATAAGAAGGTAATCCCAGCTGATAAATTTGATAAGATTGAGCAGGTTTTTCATAAAAAATACTGGGTCAGGATTTTCTAATATTTACTATGAGGAACAAAGATATACAACCTGGCAGATTTAGTCAATCTTCAATTCAAATTCGTAATTCGTAAATCGTATTCGTCAATTTAAATTCGTTATTCGTTATTTGTCAATCAGCCTTTCTCAGTGTAGTCTTTGCACTACACTGCACGGCAATAAATCTTCAGATTTAGTTAAAATAATTCTCAGCCTCAATGCTTCTGATCAAACTCCAATACTGAATAGCCTCTGCGATGTGTTCAGTTTGAAAATAAATACTTGCATCCTAATCAGCAATAGTACAAGAATAGAACCCTGAATACCACATTGTATTTTTTTTAAAAACAAACACTTATCACATTGTTAATTGCATTTTAGAGGTAAGCTCAGTGTTTGATGCAAAAGAAATTTTACAAAATAATTATCCATTACTGTTGGATTAATTTTTACATAAACAACCCAGTGATCTAATTGTTATACTATTACCATGAAGAACCAACGACAGCTTGCCGCAATCATGTTCACAGATATTGTGGGATATACTGCAATGATGGGGAGCAATGAAAACCTTGCCATTACTACTGTTACTTTTCATAAAAAAATAATTAAGCAAGTTGTCTCAAAATTTGAAGGAAACCTTATACATTTCTATGGTGATGGTAGTTTATCTATTTTTCCTAGTGCAACCTCAGCACTTGAATGTAGTATTGAAATTCAAAAGGAACTTCAAAAAGATGTTCCTGTTCCCCTTCGTATTGGAATCCATACTGGTGAAATATTGATGAAAGAAGGATCTGTTTATGGAGATGGAGTAAACATTGCTTCGCGGATAGAGTCCCTGGGACAGGCTGGAACAATCATGTTCTCTGAGGATGTTTATCACAAGATTCGTAATAACACAAATTTTAGAACCCAGATTTTAGGTGCATTTGAATTTAAGAATGTGGATAAGCCCATGCACGTATATGCACTTGCAAACGATGGATTTCCAGTGCCAATGGCTGAAACATTAACAGGGAAGTTAAAAGAATCAACTTCTGTACAAAATATCAATAACATAACAAATCGTAATAGTGCTAGCGGTTTAGCACCAGATAGTTCGAAACGCAAAATATCAGGAAAATCAATTGCTGTGTTACCTTTTGTTAATATGAGCAGCGATCCTGAACAGGAATATTTTTGTGAGGGAATTTCAGAAGAAATAATCAATACCATTGTCCAGCTTCCTGATCTTACTGTTGCCGGACGAACATCGTCGTTTTGCTTTAAAGGGAAAAACGAGGACCTGCGTTCAGTAGGAAATACCCTGGGTGTTAGCAAGATACTTGAAGGAAGTGTAAGAAAATCGGGAAACAGAGCACGTATTACTGCTCAATTAGTTGAAGCTTCGACAGGTTTTCATCTTTGGTCAAAAAAGTACGATCGGGAATTGGATGACGTTTTTAAAATCCAGGATGAAATATCAGCTGAAATTGCTAACCAGCTGAAAATTACGTTTTCAGGTATTCAATCGAAACTCAAACCTAGACAACAAACCAATAATATAAATGCTTATCAATTGTATTATAAAGGACGGTCGCTTTTTTATCAGCGGGGGATGTCATTATTTAAAGCACAGGAATGTTTTAAAGAAGCTCTAGAATTAGATCCGAAATATGCACTGGCGTATTCTGGTTTGACAGAGACATATATTATGCTGAGTTTTCATGGCTATTTACCTCCTGCTGATTGTTGGGCTGAAGCTATTCCTGCTGCTCAAAAAGCTCAAAAATATGGCAAGGACTTAGGGGAGACCCATAATGCTCTGGCAGTAATTGCTTTATTGCATGACAGAGATCTGAAAGTCGCTGAAAAGGAATTTTGCCGTGCTCTAGAAATTAATCCAACACTTGTTCAGGCAAGGGTATGGTATGGAATGTTTTACCTTGGTTTTGCAAGAGGGAAATTTGATGAAGCTTTCAAACAATTCAAAATCGCTACAGAAAGTGATCCAATATCATCTTATGTTCATAGTTGCTTTGCTTTAACTCTTGCAACAGGTGGCCAATTTAAAAAATCGATTCAACACGCTGAATATGCGGTAGAATTGGATCCCGATTCTTTGATCGCACGTTATAATCTTAGTTATTGTTATTTATATTCCGGAAAGCTCAAAAAAGCACTGGAACAAAGTCAGTTTGCACTTAACATTTCCAGTCGTCATGCCTGGATCCTTCACATTACATTGTTGACATACCTAAAAATGGATAAACATAATGAGGCGTTGAAGATATTCAAAGAAATGCAAGTCAGATATCGCGATTCTTATTTACCCCCTTCGAATTTAGCTATCGCAGCTGCGGCACTTGGTAAACATAAATATGCACTCGATCTGGCCAAAACAGGTATGGACATTTTGGATCCTTATCTTCCTTTTATTGTAACGTTTTTAAGGGATGGTGAGTCCTTAAGGGATATCCCGGGTTTCGAAAAGATACAGAAACTCCTTGGCTTTTCAGCATATAAGCATGTCTGACCTGGAAGTTGTAGGTTATCAACCCCTCTCTGTTACGAGTCTTCCAGCCATGGATAGTGAGGTGGCGTGACTTGTGCCTGGACCCACCCTCAGCGTAGTCTCCGGAGGCTATGTTATAGAATAATGTTGTTATCTTTGTAAA
>CAYQWA010000019.1:0-90840 GCA_964421215.1 uncultured Bacteroidales bacterium
AATAAACAATGTCAAATCAAAATAATCAGAAATATGAAGAAGTATATAACAACACTAGTTTTCGTCATTATATCTCTAGGATTAAATGCGCAAAGTGGTAATCAAGAGAATAAACAGAAGGAATATTCCATTATAACATCACTTATTGATAAAAATTGGACTGGTTCTGGCTTCTTAATGGGTGAAGAAGCAACATTTACAATGGATTGGCAAAGAGTGTTGAATAATAAATTTATAAAACTTGAATTTGAAAACAAACGAAAATCAGAGAATAACGAATATATAGTTTTTAGTGCAACTGCCTTTTACAAAATAGTGAATGACACTATGATCGTTGGAAATTGGTTTGACAACAGAGGTATGACCTTTCCGCTAAAGGGTTCTATTAAAAAGAATGAACTGACTATTATTTGGGGAAATGATGAGACAGAAATGGGAAAAACCATATATCATTATATAAACCACAATAATATAATAACCGTTGAAGATTTCGTAATGAACAATGGAAAATACTATAAATTTGGAAATGCTACCTATAACATAAAAGATTGATAAACGAACACTCAAATATGGCTTGTGGATATTACTGACCTAAAAAAACACTACCTTCAACAACGTATATAAAAAATATCGGTTTTATCGCTTAAACGAAAATGAATTGCATAAATTTAAAGTCATTTTTAATCTGAATAATAAGTGCTTAAAATCCGCTACTTTTCATATACAAGTACGTCCAAGGTAAAAGTCACATCCTGGAATATTATGACAAAGAAAAAAACAAAACGAATTTTCCGAATATTATTTATTCTTGTGTCCATTTCCTCCCTGTTCTTTGTTCCATGGCTTTTAGTAAAGGCATGGATACTTCCGTTACCGGATACGGTTCAGGAACAGTTAGATCAGGCCATAGGTCATGGATTTGACGGAATGATTGTCTATATAGACCAAGCTGGCAAACCAGCACAGTATTATGCTGCAGGCTGGCACGATCGGGAATCCAGGATACCAGCCAATCCTCACGCCCTGTTTAAACTCGCCAGCATTAGCAAGCTATATGATGCCGTGGCTGTCACCAAACTGGTAAGCGAGGATCGTCTTTCTTTGGATAAAACCATCGCTGATTATTTACCAGAACTTGTTGGAAGAATCCAAAATGCTGAGAAAATTACTCTAAGGTTGATGATACAGCATAGAACTGGCATCCCCAATTTTACAAATGCACCGAATTTTTGGGCAGCTCCAACAGAGTCCTATGAAGAAAGTCTTGCATTGATTCTAGATATGCCAGCCAATTTTGAACCTGGCGAAGACTATGAATATTGCAATACGAACTACCTGTTGATCAACAAGATAATGGACAATGCACTTGGTTATGGCAACTTTCAATTCATTCAGGAAGAAATTCTAACTCCCCTAAATCTTAACAATACCTTTAGTTCACTAAATGAAGTGAATATAGACGATGTGATGAGTGGATATCACGTAGGACATCCCAATGATTTAAAGTCAGACGAACATGGTATGTTAGCCACAGCTGAAGACGTGGGCATTTTCCTGAGGGCATTGAACGATGGGTCATTGTTTGAAGAAGGAGAACAGGAATTATACTCTACCATTTACGAGTATGAACATACCGGATGGGTTCCAGGATATCAAAGTTTTGCAAAATATAACAAAGACCTTGATGCTGTTGTTATTCAGTTCTACAGCACAACCGATTCTAAACTATTTATGTGGAACTTGTCAGAAATCGTAAACAAAAGAATTGTCAAAATACTTAAAAGGAAAAAAAGCTTATAACATTTTGCATAAGTAATGGCAGGAAAAGTGCTAATTATCAGGGTTTGTAGCCGTTCAATGTGTGTAGCGGATTGACTGGAAATTACAACGAAATCTGCCACTATTCATACATTTTACCGTTAGTGGTAATTCGGGTTGACACCAAAAAATCTAAATAACTATACAGAATTCAAATATTTTAAGTTGAACCTTATGAAAAATAAATTAACCTGGCTGATTGTTTTTGCTTTAGTATCTTCGTTTGGGTGTAATACCATTGAGAAAGAAATAAAGAAGCCCAATGTTCTTTTTATTTCTATCGATGATTTACGAACATCATTGGGTGTTTATGAAGATACAATTGTGATCTCACCAAATATTGATAGATTAGCTTCAGAGGGAATAACCTTCCGTGAAACTTTTTGCCAGTCAGCAGTATGTGCCCCTTCAAGAGCGAGTTTAATGACTGGTGTCAGACCCGACTCGACCCGTGTTTGGCACCTTGGTGATAAGTTTCGTGAAATTAATCCTCAAGCAGTCACAATGCCTCAATACTTTTCCAATAATGGTTATCATACAGTCAATATCGGGAAAATATTTCACAATTATATGCCAGATTCTATTTCCTGGGATGAACCTGACCTCAGACCTGCACGCTACCTGAAAAAGGATTGGCTCAAAAGAGATGGAGAAACTTTTTATATAAGTGAGGAGGTCAACAAATCTCAAAAAAGAAGGAGAGATTCGTTATTAAACTTAAAACCAATCAGATATGCTGACGGCTGGAACACAGGACCTGCATGGGAGGCTGCAGATGTGCATGACACCCTTTATTATGATGGCGCACAAACAGAATTAGCGAAAAAAACATTAACAAGGTTGTCGAGATCAAACAAACCATTTTTTATGGGCTTAGGGTATTTTCGACCACATCTTCCTTTTGCAGTACCAAAGAAATACTGGGATATGTACGATCCAGCGAACATGCCATTATCCAATAATCCGGAAGTACCTGAAGGTGCTCCTTTACATTCTATGAATTCCATGTACGAATTAAGAAGCTATGACGGTTTTAAGCATATTGGTCATCCTACGTCTTCATACAGGATGAGTGAAGATACAATACGCACATTAAGACATGGGTATTATGCCAGTGTAAGTTACGTGGATGCATTAATTGGTGACCTTATTTCTCATCTTAAACAAATTGGAATTTATGAAAATACAATTATTGTTATTTGGGGAGATCATGGATGGAAACTTGGGGATCACAATAGCTGGGGAAAAATGACAAACTATAATATTGATCTAAAGGTTCCTGTTATAATTCGGTCTCCCGACCAAAAACACCGGGGTACACAAACGAACGCCATTACTGAACTTGTAGATTTATTTCCAACTTTGTGTGACTTAGCAGGTATAACGATTCCTGATTATATGCAAGGGACAAGTCTTGTTCCCTTGATTGAGAATCCAAAGCTCAAATGGAAAAATGCCGCTTTTAGTCAGTTTCATCGTAGACCAAAAGTTTCAGCAGATGGGAAACGTTACATGGGGTATTCCTTAAACACCCAAAAATATCATTATATCGAATGGTATAAATGGAATCATAAAACGGGGACAAAAGGCGAACTAAAAAATATTGAGTTGTACGATAGAGAAAATGACCCATTTGAAAAAGTAAATATTGCTCAAAAAACAGAATTATCTGAAATAAAAAAAGAACTTGCAATTCAGCTTTCTAATGGGTGGAGAAGAGCATTACCAAATTAGATAGGAGTTTAGATTTGGTTGCCCGGATAAGAACTACAAATCTAAAGCCGCCTAATAGCAAATAGGGCATGGCCCTCAAACAAGAAACCTTGTGGTTATTTTATTGGTGCCAGGTCTCTAACTGTGGCTGGCGACAGGTTCAAAAAATTGTGCCCGCTTGTTGTCAGTCAGGCTTCATAGAAATCATCTTAAGAATTAAACTATTTTTATAAGCTGATTGAATTTTATGCCAGATAGTCCAGTCAGCTATCAGGATCAAAATGGCTATGTGGGAAACATTAGAAGAGGTCTCCGGATCTGCGCATTATTTGCCATAGCTACGGAACATTGTATGCAATATAATAACCATAGAATATGAAAGCAATAGGCAATACACCATTAATAAAATTAGAACAATTATTGGAACCGGGTTGTGCAGACATTTATGTAAAATATGAAGGGGCCAATCCAACGGGGAGTATGAAAGACAGAATGGCATTTTCAATGATAGAAGGAGCGGAAAAAAGGGGCGAACTTAAACCCGGCGGAACTGTTGTAGAATACACGGGAGGAAGCACTGGCAGTTCGCTTGCCATGGTTTGCGCCATGAAAGGTTACAAAGCGCACTTTGTAACTTCTGATGCTTTTGCCAAAGAGAAACTTCAAACAATGCGTGTATTTGGGGCTAACCTTGACATCCTACCAGGTGAAAACGGCAAAATCACAGCAAAATTGATTGACTCCCTGGTGGAACGGGCAAGAGAATTAAGTAAACAATCCAATACCTTCTGGACCGACCAGTTTAACAACATCGACAATAGGAATGCTTACCACAACATGGCCCATGAGATTATCGCCGAATTGGGAAATACTATTGATGAGTTTATTACCGGAGTTGGAACAGGTGGTTCTTTTTCAGGAAATTCAGAAATACTGAAAAAGGAAATTCCCAATATCCGTTGTGTCGCAATTGAACCCTATTATGTAAGGTCGCTTTCAGGTGGCGACACAAAAGGCAAACATAAACTGGAAGGAATAGGAGCAGGATTTGTGCCCTCTATAACTCGACTGGATTTAGCTGATGAAATAATAGCTGTAAAAGATGAAGATGCATACACAACCGCAAGAAAACTGGCAACATTAGAAGGCATTTGGGGTGGGACAACATCAGGAGCCAATGTTTGGGCTGCAATTCAAAGGGCAAGAATTATCGGTAGTGGAAAGAAAATCGTAACAATAATTGTCGACTCAGGATTAAAATATCTGAATGGGGACTTATACATTTAAAACCGCATACAGCAAGGTGTCATAATGCATGGCAACCATTCAGTACCAAATAATCGATTTACAGATGAATCATAGTCAACCAATGAATTACACTACTGAATGGCTATATACAAGTGGAGTAATCAAGCCAAACATGACTTGATACGAATTCATCATTACAGAGTTGAAAAAATCTGAATTGCAGAAGCTGGTAAAAGATTCTTGAATTGAATAACCAACGACCATCAAGGCGGAATAAAATCTAAACACCATGAAAATAGATCCAATATTAGCAGTTTCAAATGTTTCTGAAACCTCCGATTGGTACCAATCGGTCTTCGGTTGCAGAAGTATTCATGAAGGTGATGAATTTGATGTTTTGGTTACGAAAAATGATGAAATTTTTATTTGTCTCCATAAATGGAATGAACATGATCATCCAACAATGAAAAACCCTGAAGTGACTGTTGGGAATGGACTTATCCTTTATTTCAGATCAGAAAATATGGAGGAGATTCGTCAGAATTTGTCAAAACTTGATCATAAAGTTGAAAAGGAAATTCAGGTGAATACCAATTCAGGAAAAAGAGAATTCTCTCTAAGGGATCCGAATGGATACTATTTGACAATTTCAGAATTTCACAAATTTGAAGGATGAAAAAAACCAGGATATACCTATGCGGGAATTAATACAATTGAATATGTGAGCCTGTGTACCCAGGTAATTTAAAATTTAAATATGATTTAAAATGAAGCATCCAAACATCATAATTTTTGTAGTAGTAATTGGTCTGTTTTCCTGTAACTCATTAAACAGAGAAATGCAACAAAGGTCAGACAATATGAAGGAGTATCTGGAATCAAAACTAAAAGATACTACATACCTGGGCCTTATTTACTACAGCTCAATTGATGGTGCTGACACCTTGTTCATCCATGGCAGTGCCTCCCGTAAAGAAAAACTGATCGATATGGAAACTCAGTTTGAAATTGCATCTGTTTCAAAGTCTTTCACTTCACTATTGATTGCCTTGGCAATTACAGAAGGTAGATTAAACTATGATGATCCCATTGAAATGTTTTTGCCGGATTCGTTCAATATACCGGAAAACAGTACAGGAAAGATTACCATCAGGCAGCTTATTACCCATACTTCCGGCTTTCCTGACGAACCATCTGATGTCAGGATTCATGACCCACATTTGGGAACACAGGATTACCTGAATTATAATGCAGGAAGACTCTATCGTTTTCTGAAGGATTTCAATTTGGAGGTGGACGGGCCTGAGCAAATAGCCCATTCAAACCTTGGATACGGATTGCTGGGTTTTGCTTTGGAAAATATTTACAGGGATAGTTATCACAACCTAATCACGGAAAAGATTACAAAACCATTGGGGATGATAAGAACCGGATTAAACTACAGTAAACATGATGACGACAACTATGCCGATGGATACCTTGGAATGGAATTGTTTAACTGGTACAGAAATGATTTCTGCGTTTTGAATGGAGCCGGTGCACTACGATCATGTGTAAATGATCTGATCATTTATGCTGAAGCTAATGCCGGAATGCGGGAAACTGAACTTCATGAGGCCATGCTAAAAATGCAGGAGGTCCAACTACCAGGAGGAATGCGTGAATTTGATGCGGATCTCTGTTTGGGCTGGGGAAAATTCCCAAGTGGATATTTCAATCATTTCGGAGGATCAATGGGCTTTATATCTTTTGTAGGTTTCCACCCTGAGAAAAAGGAGATTAAAGTATTATTGGCCAATGTCGCTTACAACCAGATCGCAATTCCATGGTTGCTTGAATTTGGCAACTATGAAATGAATAAGTAATAACCAAGTATAAAACATGTGGGAGAAAGTGATAATTTTGAAGGTTAAATATTTAATCCATTTGAACCAAATCCAACCGGGAAAGTTGAAATAGAAAGGTAATTGCATGAACAAACTTCTATAGAACAACCACTTATAATGAATATTAATCTTCAACCCACACTAGAAAATAATCTGATTAGAATAAGGCCATTAAAGGATGAAGATTACGAACAGCTTTATCAAGTAGCAAAAGATCCTTTGATCTGGGAACAGCATCCGGTACCTGACAGGTACAAAAGAGATAAATTTGATGTATTCTTTAAGGATTCCATCAATTCAAAAGGTGCCCTAGTATTTACAGACAAAAAGAACAGTAAAATCATAGGCAGCTCAAGATTCAAGAAATTAGACCTCGTTGATAATGCTGTTGAAATTGGCTGGACTTTCTTATCAAGAGAATATTGGGGCGGGAAATATAATGGGTTAGTAAAGTCATTAATGATTGATCATGCATTTAATTTATTTGAAAATGTAATTCTCTATGTTACCAACAGCAATATTCGTTCACAAAAAGCAGTTGAGAAAATAGGTGGTAAAATAATCAATGAAGATAAATATCAAAGTTCTACTCTGAATAATGATTTAACTTACGTAATTAATAAAACAGACTGGAATAGTTAAAAAGTCCGTTGCTAAACATACGAAATCCAATAAGGGGCAGTTAAGCTTTGTATAGAGACATTAAAAAAACTAATTTTATGAACTGAATTAAATTATTTTCGAAAGTTATCAATTGCAATTACTAGCTAATCAAACAGGTTTCATTCACGGATCCTTACTCGTTATACCATCAAAGCCCAGTAAACAGCTACCAATATGAAATCCGGTCAGTGAAGGCTTAAAACATACACTTTGAAAAATAAAGCACCATGGCATTTAAAGATGGTAATTCTCCTTCAACAGGACCCAAACTATCGCTTGGGATGTTAACTCTTCTAGGCGTTATCTTTTCAATCAGACATGTCGAATTTGGTTTTCAGCCAGTCTCTGTTCATAATGGCTTCCTGATTGCCTGTGCCCTAATCTTCTGGATCCGGCTGGCAGTCAGCCTGTTTGCTTTCATAAAGCGTAAGGTCAGTTGGTTTGAAGGCATTGTAGTTGGAGTACTTTATGGAATTCTGGTTGCGGGTTTCTCCGTCTGGGGGACACAAAAAAATTTCCCTTTCATTTTGTGGGATATCACCGGAATGGCTTTGTTTTGTTTAGGCTCAGTCATCAATTCACTTTCGGATTATCAGCGTCATGTTTGGAAAATGCGTACTGAAAACCAGTGGCAATTGTATACGAAAGGATTGTTCCGCTATTCCATGCACATCAATTATTTTGGCGATAGCATTATGTTCATCGGATTTGCCATTATAACCCAAAACGCAATGAGTTTTATTCCAGTTGCAATTATTGTCCTTAATCTTGTTTTCTTACAAATTCCACGGCTTGATGATCACCTAAAAATAAAGTACGGAGCCGATTTCCTTGAATACGAAAGAAAAACTAAAAAATTTATTCCTTTTATTTTTTAATAGTCGGGGAAAATGAAAATAGAATTAAGGTATTTTACAGGCACCGGGAACTCACTGAAAGTTTTTAAAACTTGTGAAAGCATTTTTACTGAATCGGGAAATCAAACGAACATTTCGGAGATATCAATAGAGGAAACAATTCTCCCTGATGCTGATTTAATCGGGTTTTGTTTTCCGGTTTATGCATTTGGAATACCAAGAATTTGCAAACACTATTTACAAAGGATAGAAAAGTTCAATGATCCACAAAAAATATTTGTTTTGATTACTGCCGGAGATTCAGATGAATGCGGTTTTGCCATTAAAGAGTGTGAAAGGATTTTCCGTAAGAAAAACTGTGACGTTATTTATTCGGGAGTCATCCAAATGCCGATCAACTGGACGACCTCTCCAAAACCTCCTTACCCTCCTCCGGCAGAAGAGGCCTTAGCGATTCTTGAGAAGGGTGAAATTCACACGCAAGAAATTGCTCGGGACATATTGAATGGTATTAAAAAGCATCATGATTTTAATTACCCAAAAAGATACAGTAAGCTTAAATTTTTCTGGGATTATTATATGTTCAAATACTTGGGCCTCCAGAACATGTGGAGATGGTTTAACGTCTATAATTCCTGCAATGGGTGTCAGTTATGCGCAAAAATCTGCCCAACAAACAGCATTCAGATCATCGATAAAAAACCCGTATGGAGCAAAACCTGTGAACAATGCATGAGGTGTGTAAATTTCTGTCCGAAAGAATCAATTTATCAGACGAACGGCGGAGATACCCTTCGGAAACATAAATATTATGAACCGGGTTTTAAACCGGCACATAAAAAACACCTGAACTACAGGGTGTGAATTGAATATAAGATCTGTCAATCAAATTTAGCCAGAAATCAAAACATAAGCAGTATATTCATGAAAATAACCTTTATAATAATTCCATTTGTTGTTCTTTTAACCGGAATACTATCAGCGCAATCCATTTCCGATGACAACTTATCATACATTAATCAAAAACCTCCGGGACTTACCCCGGTAAAATTTGCCCCTGACCTTATATCAACAAGTGATGAATATGAATTCGGATCAGCATTTACATTAAAAGCGGATAAATTTTATTATGCTGTAAAACTTGATGACGACTGGAATGCTGAGATCCGGTATACCGAATTGCAAAATGGACGATGGACAAAACCTGTTTTGCTGGAATTGAATAAAAAATACAGCTACAATGATCCATTTCTTTCAAAGGATGAGAACAGATTATATTTTATTTCCAACAGGGCACTTGATGGGCAGGGTGATAAAAGAAACAGCGATCTTTGGTATATTCAGAAGATGGGTGAAACATGGTCGGAACCAAGAAGTGCAGGGGAATCCATTAACTCCGAGAAAGATGAATATTATATCTCGATTTCAAATAATGAGACCATTTATTATGTGTCGAACGTTCATACATCTGAGGAAAATAAATGGGATTTTGATCTTTACTATGCAGCATCGGCAAATGGAAAGTTTACTAAACCTGTTCGAATGGGAGACTCCGTAAACTCTGAACACTTTGAGTGCGATCCATTTGTTTCTCCCGACGAAACCTATCTGATTTTCTGTTCATCCCGGCCCGGGGGTTATGGTCAGGGAGATCTATACATCAGTTTTAAGAATGACAATAACACCTGGTCGAAAGCAATAAATATGGGCAGCATACTGAATACCGAACATCATGAATTTTGTCCATTTGTTACAAAGGATGGGAACTATTTCTTTTATACAAGCAAGGGCGATATCTACTGGATAAATGCCGAAATAATTGATAATTTTAAGAGTTCAACTATCAACTAACATTCTTACAGAAAAAGGTTTATTGATCAAATTCAGGTGCAAAACAAACTGAAAATGGCACAAAAAATCCAGGATTTCTGGGACAAACAGGCGAAAAGATACGATATCAGCGAAAAGCAATTCGGGGCTGTTTATGAGAGAATTATTGCCAGGACAAAGGAATACCTTGAGGCAGAGGACCATGTGCTCGATTTTGGATGTGCAACAGGAACAAAAACCATTGAACTTGCTGACGCCGTTAAACATATCCACGGATTGGATATATCAGCAGAAATGGTCAATATAGCATTGACAAAGAAAAACGAATTAAACAGTAAGAACATCTCCTTTTCTCAGGGGACGATCTTCAATACTGAATTGCAGACTGCTACATATGATAAAATAATTGCGTATGGAATTATATATTTGCTGGAGGATAGCGGATCAGCAATTAACAGAATACATGAAATTTTGAAACCAGGTGGTTTGTTTATCTCTACAACCGCTTGCTTTAAAGAAAAAATGAACTTTAAAACGCGTATTCAGTTTTTAATCTCCTTATGGATGAAAAAACTTGGGATGTTACCATTGCATTTAAATATGTTTAAAAGTCAGGATGTGGAAAACTTAATTAACAATTCAAATTTCCGGGTAATCAAATCTGAAAATATATTTGATGGTATGACCATAAGTTTTATTGTAGCAAAAAAGCAATGATTTTATAGCCCGGTCATAAAAATACTGACA
The DNA here is from genome assembly GCA_964421215.1 of uncultured Bacteroidales bacterium. Classification (GTDB taxonomy): domain Bacteria; phylum Bacteroidota; class Bacteroidia; order Bacteroidales; family JAADJA01; genus JAADJA01. The sequence continues at coordinate 10,763 of CAYQWA010000019.1, forward strand.
GCATGACATTTGAAAAAACATACAGGGATGCAGAAATCATCCTCACAGAAGGACCATTCGTTGAACGATTAAAAAGTGAGTTTAATATCGAAATGGATAAACGGCTTAATCATGTGGGATTGATCTATTCCAACCCTGAACCGCTCGAAACCCTGTACAGGCAATACATTGATGTGGGGCAAAAATTTGATCTGCCGGTAATGATCATGACACCTACCCGAAAGGTAAATAAAGAATCGGTAAAATTTACCAGTTTCCGCGATAAAAACCTTCTTATGGATTCCTGCAATTTTCTGCATCGTATTAAAGAAAGTTACGGCAGTTATTCAGAGAAGATTTTCATTGGCGCTCTTTTAGGGTGTAAAGGAGATGCTTACGAGGGTAAAAAAGTATTTGGAAAAAATGATGCATATATGTTTCACCGACAGCAAACATCCCTGTTCGACAAAAGAAAGGTTGATTTCCTGTTTGCGGGCATCATGCCGGAAATTAACGAAGCCAAAGGCATGGCAAAAGCAATGGTTGAAACCGGCATTCCTTACATAATCAGTTTTATGATCCGGAAGGATGGACGTTTGCTGGATGGTACCCTGTTATCAAAAGCAATTGAAATGATCGACAAGGAGGTGGATCCAATTCCTGTTTGTTATATGGTAAATTGTATACATCCAACCAATTTAATCCAGGCCCTGAAGCATGAACAGAACAAAAACAGCCCATATCTGCATCGGTTAAACGGGATTCAATCCAATGCATCGTTATTGAGCCCCGAAAAACTCAACAATTGCGATACCATTCACCGGGATGATTTTGACATAATAATTGATGAAATGTGTTTCCTGAAGGATCATTTCGATTTTAAAATTTTGGGTGGGTGTTGTGGAACGGATGAAAAATTTATCCATTCACTGGCGGATAAAATAACCCGGAACAATTACAGTGCAATTCAAATGAAGGGAAAACAGATTAAAATCTGAAAAGAAAAAATGACAATGTGATCAGCAAAACAATTTCCTGATTATCAACAAATAAATAAACTTAAACCAATTTGATGATGAAAAATTCAGTGCTAATTCTTTTAATTATTCTACTGTTTTCCTCCTGCAATTCAACCCGGAAAATGGGAAACATGGATTATGGCAGCCCAAATCTAAAGCAGGAGTTGGTGAACGATCAAACCTTTAAGATTGAAGATTATAGCCATGACAAAACCTACGGATACAGCCAGGAAAATCCGGTTATGGTTGGAGGCAGTGCCATTTCCGAAGGGCCAAAAAATGAAAGACGGTTTTTAAATGCCCTGGCAGGATCAAACGGGGAAGAAATTACTTACTACAGACTGGGGAGTTGTTGTAATTTCACAACTAAAAACAGCGGTTTCAGCAATACCGGTCTTCTTGACAAGTACAGCATCAGCTACAAAGGATTAAAAAAGGACCTGGTATTGTACCTGAACATGTATGACTCCGATACATTAAAAGTGCCTGTTGGATTTCAATTGAAGAAATAAATTACTTTTATGATCGGAAGAAGAAGAATATCTACATAAAAGAAACTTACCAGATGGTGTATGAGAAAATAGCATTTGTTTCAGATATTCACGGCAATTCGGCTGCATTAAAAGAGGTCCTCAATGACATAAACAACAAAGACATTGATGTGGTTGTTAACCTGGGAGATTCCATTTATGGACCACTTGATCCCGTCGGAACCTTTGAATTACTTGAAGAAAACAACGTGGTGAGCATTTCCGGCAACCAGGACAGGATGATACTGGAAAATCTGGAACAACCTTCAGGCATAGAAACACTGGAGTATGTTAAATCCTGCCTGAATCCTAAAATGATTGAATGGCTTGACAATTTGCCTTTTGATCTGGTAATACAGGATACGGTTTACTGCTGCCATGGTACTCCCAGCAATGATTCTGAATATTTGCTTGAGAATCCTGAGAAAGATCATGTGGCCATAAAAGATCAGAACAACATCGATGACTTATTAAAAGGCATTAAACAGCGGATTGTTGTTTGCGGGCATAGTCACATTACAAATGTTGTTGAAACCGGTAATAAGTTGGTCATAAATCCCGGAAGTATCGGATTACCGGCCTATGATGATGATCTGCCCGTTTATCATAAGATGCAGAATTATAACCCCCGGGCATGTTATTCATTAATAAACATATTGGGAAATACTACTTCAGTGGAAAGAGTTTCCATTAACTACAATTTTGAAAAGTCTGCGAAATTGGCTGAAAAAAACAATCGAAGTGATTGGGCCAAATGGATTAGGACTGGGATCGTATAATTGTATCATTGTTAAATAACGTTTAACCAAATAAAATACAAGAGGTAATAATATGGAAGAAAAAACAGACATTGAAATATTAACTGAATTTGCAAAAGGCACCAACAGGTTTATCGAAGCAAATGAAGTTCCTTATCCGTCATCATTTATACGCAAAAATTTATTGAGGTTTAAACGAACCGTTTACATTCCAAATGATCCGGAAAGAAATAGTTTTTACATCTGCTATAATGATCCATATCATAACATTGAACAATCTGCCATTTTTAGTGGGGCATTCATTCCACTGGCCTTAAAAACCAAAACGAAGGTCAGTATAAGGAAAAGAGATGTTGTTGACAAAGTGAACATCTTTTCAAGAAACAAGCCTATGGGTGTAGGAAGTTATAAATTTGATTCAAAAGTGGTAATAAACGGAGATCTTGATCTGGAGTTGAGAGGATTTCTTTCAAAAACTAAGCTACAGAATAAAATACTGGAAGTACTGGGCATGAATAAAGGCTTTATCAAAATCTCTATTAATGAATTCAACCTCGACTTTGTCCCTGAGTTTAAAAATTCATCCTACCTGTCAATTATTAACAATCAGGAATGGGAAGTGGATAAGGATAGAATCGAGCAATTTTTCAACCAAATAGAGATGATCCGAAAGGTTATTACCTTTTAAAAGTAAAAGGTGTAGCGGATATAGAAAATAAATGAAGAAATATCACATTTTGTTTTTGTTGCTAGATTCAGGATTTATTGCCTTCGTGATCCTTTTCAAGACTTTTTTATGGGGCGGTAAGCATTTATCCCCTTATCTTTTTTTTGCTGTTTTGCTTTTCCTTAGCCTGATCCTGGTAGCAACAAGTAAACACAGAAGGAAAATAATACAAATTAGTTCATTTTATCTGCTCTGTTATATCATTTCCGTTTTTCTTCTTTTCCAGATATTCCATTGGCCCAATCATGACAGAGAGTATATCCGAGTGCCTGATGGTTATTCTTCATATCCATGGATGGTGGACAAACCAGCTTTGGAAGACTTTGATACTTTAATGTTGTCTGAACTCTTAAAAAAGGCCGACCAAATAAATAACCTGCGTTCAGTTATAATTGTAAAGGATAAAAAATTAGTTGTTGAACGATACTTCCATGGTTGTACTGTCGATGATGCATTCAACATGTTTAGTATGACACAGGCCATTATGTCATCACTAACTGGAATTGCTGTGGATAAAGGTATCATTAACAGTGTGAATGATACAGTAATAGGGTATTTCCCGAAGTATAGGAGTAAAGCCTTTGTTAACGACAAAACTGATCTTACAATTAATCATCTGCTTACAAATACTGCAGGTTTAAGCGGGAATAAATATGAAAGTAGTTTTAAGAGTCTCAATTGGATACGATCAACATTGAAGAGACCTAAGCAGCAGGAAACAGGGAAACATTATTTTCAGCAGCAAACAGGGCATTTATTATCAGGAATTATTACTAATTCATCCCGTAAAAGCACAAAAGAATTTGCTGAAGAATACCTCTGTAAACCTTTGGGAATTCGGATTACTGACTGGTTTCGTAGTCCTGAGGGAATATACCAGGGGAATAATGCATTGTATTTAACTTCCAGGGACTTAGCCAGGTTTGGTGACCTGTATTTATCACAAGGAGAACTTGATGGAAAACAAATTATTTCAGAAGCATGGATAAAGGAAGCAACACATACTCATGTTAAAACAAATTACACCCTTAACGACAATTTTATAATTTCCGGTGTCGGGTATTCCTGGTTAACAGCCAAAATTCACGACTATGAGGTTTTATTTACAAGTGATTTGGTTGGACAATATATTATAAATATACCAGCTGTTAATGTTACAATTGTAACAACAGTATTTAAGATGCATGATCACGAACTAATGAAAGAATTGATCAGTGATATTATATCAACCTTTAAATCCTGATAAAACCAAAACCTTGTGAGTATAGCTATTTAACCTGAAAAACATTCTGCAGCTGTTGATCATCATTAATAAATGTTGTGAATACCAGCGAATTGAAATTTATGGTCTTTATTTAAAATTCCATTATTTTTACAAACAGTGCAGGTATATATAGAACGTTTTGGACCATGAAAAATAAAAGACTAATAATTATATTGTCAATCATAATAATTGTGTTGCTCATCCCATTAGCAGGCATGCTATTCTCAGATTCTGTAAACTGGGATTGGTTTGATTTTGTAGTGGCTGGTATACTGCTTCTTGGAGCAGGATTGACCTGTGAAATTGTTTTCAGGAAGGTAAAGACGAGGAAGCTCAGGATAATACTGTGCCTGGGGTTTATATTAATGCTTGTTCTTATTATAGCTGAACTTGGAGTTGGATTGTTCGGTACTCCCTTTGCCGGTAATTAAATATTAACAGAGAAATTGGTTTAGCAATAACAGTATATGAAAAAGACATACATTTTATTGATTTCCATTCTTTTATTCTATAGTTGTCAGAAGGACAAAGAGGAGCATTTTTCAAAAAATTTAACAATCTTTATTTTCAATGATCCTCATGGTCAAATAGACAATTTTTCAAAAATTAAGCGAATTATAGACCTTGAAAGACAGGAAGCCGATGTGGTTGTTGCCTGTGGAGGAGACCTTTTTTCAGGAAACCCAGTGGTTGATAATTATAATGAAAAGGGCTACCCCATCATCGATATTATGAATAAACTGGGGGTGGATATTTCAGCCATTGGAAACCATGAATTTGATTACGGTCAGAATATTTTAACAGAAAGAATGGAGCAGGCTGATTTTGAGTGGGTATGTGCGAATGTTGATATGGCAAATAGCGGTATTCCTCAACCTCATGATCACATTAGCATTTCTGTGGGAGATCTCAGGATCACCTTTTTAGGTTTGATCGAAACCAATGGGAAACCGGGAGCCACCATACCTTCAACACATCCATTGAAGATCCAGGGCATTGACTTCACAAGACCCGAAGATGTGGTTTCTCAATATGAAAACATTAAAGCACAGGAAGGTTCCGATGTATACATCGCCCTCACCCACATTGGCCATGATGGGTACGACGGACAACTTGGCGACTATCAACTGGCACAGCAATATCCCTATTTTGATTTAATTATTGGCGGTCACAGCAGTTTTCTTATCGATACGGTTGTCAATGACATCCCCGTGTTTCAGGCAGGACGCAACCTTGATTACCTGGGCAAGATTGAATTGCAAATTGAGGACAAAAACGTCCTTGAATATAATTTCAATCAGATCGACCTGAATACCTATCCTTATGTCGACATGGAACTGAATAATGATATTGATGAGTACAACAACCAAATGGCTGAAGTATTGGATGAGGTGATCGGATACTCCCATATGGATCATGAAAGGTATCAGGTTGGATGCTTTTATACGGATGCTTTGAGGGAAAGGCTTGAAGTGGATGTGACTTTCCAGAATTATGGAGGAATTCGTTCCTGGCTTTATGAAGGAGATATTACCGTCAGGGAAATTTATGAAATTGATCCCTTTAATAACGGTACGGTAATTTATAACATGACTGTATCAGAAATAGAAGCCTTCCTGAAGGGTTCTGAATCCTGGTTTTGCTATTCCGGAATACAGGTCGAACAGAATGGTTCTATAGTGGAGATAAGTGACCTGACAGGAAATGTCCTGCCCGGAAATACTGTTTTATCTGTAGGGATAAATGATTATATTCCTGCTGTTTATGATAACTATTTTCCGACGAGCGGCAATGTCCAGTCGTTTACAACGGCAGAAGCAATAATAGATTACTTAGTTAGCATAAACGACCAGGTGAACTACCCCGACTGTAACCGGTATTTTAAATACCAGTAGTCTGGATCTAATAATCAAAATGCTATTATTATGAAATTCAATGGTTCCATCGAAATCAACAAACCTCAATCCATTGTCGCAGAATTTTTTGCGGATCCCAATTATTTAAAGGAGTACCAGGATGGATTTCAAACGAAAAGACTGATCAGCGGACGAGCAGGTCAGGCTGGTGCTGTATCAAAAATGATCTATAAATACGGCAAACACGACATGGAGCTGACCGAGACCATTACCCTTAATAAACTGCCGGACACATTTGAGGCCAGATACCATCATGTGCACATGGACAACACCATGAAATGCACGTTTATCCCGGTAAATGAAAACAAAACCAGGTACGAATACGAGTTTGAATATACCCGCATCAACTGGGTTATGCCTAAACTCTTGGCTATTCTTTTCCCGGGCATGTATCGTAAACAGGGAGAAAAGTGGATACGGCAGTTCAAAGAATTTGTTGAAAATCAATAAAGCCGTAGGAAGAGACAAGATCCAAATTAAAACATTATAAAATCAATGTCATGAAAAACACACCCACAATTATGACCCTCCTAATTTTCCTTTTGTTGTGTATCGGATGTAGCAACAATGGGAATAAACCTGAACAAATTTTTGGTGATTCTGATAAGGAGATCCTCAGGCATATAAAGGAAGTGGAATGGCCAAAGGCATATGCCGAACAGGACACCTTGCTGCTGGATAGGATTTTGGGGGATAATTTTCAAATGATCGATCAGTCAGGAAACTGGTACAATAAAAAGGATGAAATGGAATGGATAAAGGAAAATACCATGCAGCATGATTCATTCCATTACGAAATAAAACGCTTTGAGATCCTTGAAAACGGAACAGCTTTGATATGCGGTACAGGACATATCGTAAATGATTCGGTGGAATCCATCTACCAGTCGAGCAATGTTCTGGTTAAACGGAAAGGCCAATGGAAAGCTGTTTTGTCACATGTTTCCGGATTAAAATCTTCCGCTGAATAATGGGCGTAGGCAGAAGAGAGTTTCTAAAATTAACAGGTGCAGCACTGGCTGGTTTAGCAATTGATCCCTTGCAGGCTGTAGTCACACATGAGAATGTGTATATAAATAAAAGCCTGGGGATACTTTTTTACAAACCCGACAACTGGGGTTTTGTAAATGTAAAGGATTTCGGCAAGATAAAAGATGAGCAAATACTTGGAAACGGGTTGGAGGAAATAAAGGAAAAAATTTGGGATGAACTGGGGGATCCCATTTGTATTGCAACAAAATATCCTTACGACCTTCCTGAATACAAAGGAATATTCTCACCCACAATTACACTTAATATTACACCTAAAGAGGAGTTCGGTAGTTCGAGTTTCGAGCAGGTAATTAAAATGTCGCAACTTGGGGTAACCATGCTCCTTAAAGATTTTAAAGTATTAAAAAGACACGAACCTTATGCTATTTCAGGTAGCAGGTTTTATGAGTTTGACTCTGAATACATATTCGAACATGTTGATCTGAATCATCACTTAAAGGTTGAACTAAAAACGCTTAAAACAGAACACAATGGCATTTATTATGATTTTAACTGTCACCAGTCTTTTGCCCAGAATCAGAATGCTGTTAAGGAATTTGAAGAGTTTAAGAAGACAATAAAGTTGATATAGTATTTTTTTTATTTCAAGATTGTAAAACCTTTAAAGTGAAATTCAAAGAACACAACATTGCAAACAAAAAGATAGCGGAGATCAGCTCTAATGAAATTATCATCCATTCCGCCAATGATGCATTGGATCTGCTGGGCAATAGCTATTACCAGGGATTTGAATACCTTATTCTTCATGAAAAAAACATTACTGATGATTTCTTTGACCTGAAGAATGGCCTTGCAGGAGAGATCCTGCAGAAATTCTCCAATTACAGGATGAGCCTTGCCATTGTCGGGGATTTTGAGAAATACACAAAAAAGAGCATCAGGGATTTTATTTATGAAAGCAATAAAGCAGGAAGGATCAATTTTACAGCCACTATACCTGAGGCATTAAAGAAGTTCACCAAATAAATCAGGTCTTTATAATTCAATATCAATAAAGTGAAATATGATTGTACTTTTGTAACAGGAGTATTTCACCGTTGATATATCATATGTTCTAACCGGAAAAAACAAAACAATGGGCTTCTATATCGATTTGACAGCAATAAGTATTGATCAGTTCAAAAGAATGCTGAAAAGCATGGATTTATTTCCAAGCTGGAAGATGCTTGAAGAAAACATTGACGCATATTTTGATTCAATTAAAGACCAGGGAATAATCAATATGGATGGTTTGATCTTTGCCTTAAAAACAAAGGAAAAAATTAAGCAATTCTCCGAAGTAAGCTCCATTCCTGAAAATTACCTGACCGTTTTGAACCGGGTAGCCAAAGGATACCGTCAAAAATCGGTAATGTTGAAGGATTTTGTATGGCTGGATCAAAGTAACATTAAGAATCTTGAAAACCTGGGTATTAAGGATACTTTGAAACTTTATGATAAGATCCTGACTCGTATAAACAGGATTGCACTCTCAAAAGAAGCAGGCATCGATCAATCGGATCTGGTTACATTGGCAAAGCTGGCTGACCTTACAAGGATCCGCTGGGTGAACCACACTTTTGCATGGGTGCTGCTCTCGGCCGGGTACGATACAACAGAAAAAGTTGCAGAGGCCGACCATCTGGAAATGCACGAAACAATTAAAAGGCTGAACGAAGAAAAAAAGATCTACAATGCCCACATTGGAATCAATGACATGAAAATGGTCATCGATGGAGCCAACCTGCTTGATTTTGAGATTGAACTATAGTGCCTTTCTTAGGCCTTAGTGTTTTGTGGCAATTCTTTTATACCAGCATTTAATTATTTTTTTCCATCACTTTCAGTGTCAAGTTAACCAAAATATGGCGTTGTATTATTAAGGTCAGATTCGTAATCTTTGATAATAAAGTAATAGTGTACCTACGGCACACCATTGTTTGGTTTATTTAATCCTACCCATATTTGGCTCCTAACGGAGCTAAACAGAAGTTGGATTAAAGGTAATAGTGCACCGTCAGGTGCAAGATAAGGGTAGAAAAATAAATGGAAAATAGTATCCGCGCCGTAGGTGCGGAATATTATTTTTTCAATACCCAGTCAATACAATGTTGACTTGACACTAGATTATTAAGCAGATTTTATAAATTTGAAGTTTTTAAACCAATTAAGACATGAAAGCAAGAATCACATTTTATATCGGACTGATCGTTATGCTGTTAAGCATTATCCAGTTTATTCTTTCGCTGGACTATAACCGTTTTATCGGTATTGGTATTGGATTGTTCCTAGTGGTATGGGGACTTAAAATAGGCTGGACAAAAAACCGCAACCTGACGATAATTGTCGGGCATCTTGCCGTAACCATCGGTTCACTAGTTACTGCTTATTCCATTTATCAGGTTCCATTTTTTGAAGAAGCTCCTACATTTTTTGAAGTCATTGATCTGCCCTTATTCTGGGGATTGTTCACCATTTGGGGTGGCCACTGTATGATCACTCATGGATATTGTTCATGTGCCATTAAAATGCACAATATAAATAACAAGCTCCAGGAACTTTGAGGTCCCTCCTCGATCTGTTTACTCATACCAGCATACTACCGGTAAAGAACAGGTTGTAATAAAGTATTCTCAATGCATTATTTGTATTTTTAGGCTTTAATTCAACTCCATTGGATCAAAATTTGAAGTATATGAAACATACAGAGACACAAAAAAGCTTGTGGACAAGAATAAAACCCGGCTCCTTAAGGTCGATGTTTATCGCAAGTTCCCTGACTGTTTTAGTGGGAACAGTTTTTTACCATTATGTTGAAGACCTCCGCTGGATCGATTCCCTCTATTTTTCAGTAATTACGATCACAACGGTAGGATATGGAGATTTTACACCGCAAACCGATCTGGGTAAACTGTTCACGGTCTTTTATATTATAAACGGTCTGGGAATTATCTACGGGTTCATTAATGCGCTCTATGAACGCAGAGTAAGTATCACTCAAAAAGTTAACCGCTGATCATGAACAAATTACAGCAATACAAATTCGAAATTACAGGAGCAGTAATCATCGTTTTGTTTACCATCGTATTTTATTACCTCTATGGTTTGATACTGCCTTTTTTTATTGGTTTGGCGCTTGCCTTTGCCAGCTTACCATTAATTACCAGAATTAAAAAAGGTGTAAAGAACCACAGCCTGGCAACTACGATCTTTCTTCTTAGTTCAACAGTTGCCATTTTACTGCTACTCTTTCTGCTGGCGAGGTACATCAACAATGACTTTAAACGGTTGAACAACAGTTTTATCATTTTGAAAACCGAAAACCAGGACAAACTCGACAATGCTGAAAAAAACATCAGGGAATACCTGGAAAAGGTCTATGACTTTAATGAAATTGAGAACACAATAAAAGTTCAGGCTGATTCCTTAAGCTCACGATTATTGGAGGATGGAGAGTTGCAACTGGATACTGAAACAATCAGCTCAACCTTCCAAAAAATATTTTCTGTATTTGATGGTGATCCAGAAGAGGAACAAGAAAAAAGGTCCGGATTCGGATTTGCTTTTATCCTGTTTACTTCCCTTTTTTATTTTGTGCTGATCCTTTACAATATTGACTATTTCGTATCCCTCAGGTCCCGCTATTTCAATCAATCCATCGAATCAAAATTACAGCAATTGATCAATGATTTCAATGATAGTTTTATCCGGTATTTCAAACTGAGAACCCGGATTGTATTGCTGCTGTCGGTATTGTACATCATTGCATTTATTATTCTGGATATGCCCGGACTGATCCTTTTCACATTCCTGATCATCGTTCTGTCATACATTCCCTATTTCCAGTACATTGTACTTATCCCGCTATCCATCGGCTGCCTGGTCCTTTCCATTGAAAACGACCAGAGTTTCTTCCTTTACTTTGGTATTGTTGCCGGGGTATTTGTTATTGCCAGTATCCTTGAGGAACTGGTACTGGTACCACTCATTCTTGAAAAAAACATCGGACTTAATCCGGTGATCATGGTGCTTGGACTTAGTGTTTGGAGTTATGTACTTGGAGTTCCCGGTTTACTTTTAGGAATTCCAATGACAATCCTGTTTATATTATATGTCAAAAAGTATGTTTTAGAGCCGTACCAGCAGTCAAATCTAAAAGTAAAGAAAGAATAATTCCTGCATCTACAAGGACTTCTTACTAAATAGTTTTTTTCTTTTTGATAAAATGTTGAGCGTATTTCTGATGGCAACAGCGTAGTTACCTTGTCGCTGAAGAGCCCTTTTATACATGAACATTTCCAATCCCTCCTTGTTAGACTAAAACAATTACGTAAAACAAATCATATGCAATTAAATAATAATACTATCCTGATAACAGGGGGAACAAGTGGGATTGGTTTCGAGATGGCCAAAGAATTCTTAAAATTAAATAACACTGTCATCATCACCGGACGAAATGAAGAAAGACTTCAAAAGGTACAGGAAAAATTAAAAGGGGTTGTTGCCATTAAAAGTGATATCAGCAAACAAGATGATATAAAGGCACTTTATCAAAAAGTTAAAAAGGATTTTCCGGAGCTTAATATTTTGATCAATAATGCCGGGGTAATGGCAACGATTAATCTACAGGATCATAAATTGTCAGCCGAAGATTTAACAGCAGAGATGGATATTAATGTTAAAGGAACCATATGGATGAATGATGCTTTTCTGCCCTTATTAAAAGGGAAGAATAATACCGCTACCGTAAATGTTACTTCGGGTCTGGCCTTTGTTCCCTTACCCATATCACCGGTATATTGTGCTACTAAAGCAGCTTTACATTCTTACAGTTTATCTTTAAGAGAGCAATATAGGAACACTTCCATCAAGGTTTTTGAATTAGCACCTCCTGCAACGGAAACAGAGTTGCTGGCCGATTTTGATGAAGAAGATATGAAAGGCATATCCACCATGACGGTTCAGGCTATGGTAGCTGACTTTTTGAAGAACTTCTCAAAAGACAAATTTGAAATTTGTCCGGGACAAGCCAGTCAGATGAGATTTATGAGCCGATATTTCCCAGGCTTCATTTTGAAACAAATGAGTAAAACTGTTGACAGGATGCATGCCGTCTCTTAGAGCAAATTGAACCTTAGCTTTGTTAGTAATTTTCATTATTACCTGACCTCCATCGAGGCATTGGAGCAAGAAGACTGACTGATAATTTCTGTGGCCGGGAAATTTTCCAGTAATTCTAGCTTTCAAAAAAAATTCAACGGTGAAAGAAATGCTTGTTGGATTTTGAGAAAGATAGCTTATCAAAAGAAACACATTCGTAATGATCAGCTTAATTGTCATTTCTTTAAATGCCATTTAATCCAAAACAACACCCTACCTTTGATTCATCTCAATTTCAATCCCCGACTTATTATCAAACTTATTCAACCGGTATTTAAAAATTATCATGGCATACCGGCCAATGGTATTGGATTGTTTCTCCATCAAATAGTTCATCTCGCTGATGCGTTCAATCCCTTTGTTTTCATCCAGGATATCGAATACCTGGAAGGTAAGTACACCTCGTCTGTTTTTAAGGAAATACCTGGTGATCTCTGCTTTTAGTAAAGGGACAGTAATGGAATTCCCAAATGATCTTTCATCATAACGGCTCAGGTCAGCTGTAATGCCAAAATACCAGTTATCGGTAGGGGTGTAATTAATATCAGTAAATGCAACGGTGTTGTAATACAGCAGGTCAAGCGACTTTTGTTGTGAATACCTGGAATCGGTGATCCTGAAACTTCCTCCTACCCTGACATCCACTTTTTCATTTTTACGATTACTGAAACTTAGCGTCAGTCGATGAATAAAATTCGTGTTGACATTTTCAACATCATTCACAAGGCTGAGTCCCTGATTCCATGTTTCATTGAGCTTAGCGTTAAAGTCCAGCCCGAGTTTACGAACAGGAGTTGAAAAATCAAAGCTGCCATCCACGCGGTAATCATGAGATACATTAATCAGCGTATTCCTTTCTGAAAGATCGGGAAGAACAGTTCTCGACCAGTTGATCTTGTCTTTGGTATAAGTTGAGCTCAGACTGGCAAATATGGATGTAAATGAAAACTGGTCGAAGAATATCCAGTTTATCTGCATATCGTGCCTGTACTCAGGGATCAATCTGTTATTACCAAAATACAACTGCAATGGGTTGATGTTATTAACTACCGGAAGCAGCTGGTTAGCTGTGGGTGCATCAACTGAAGAATTATAATAAATACCCAGTTGCCGTCCGGTACTGTATTCATAGTGCCATGAAACTTGAGGAATAAAATACAAGCGATTGGAGTTTACACTTTTATTGGTATTTAATGTACTGCTGAGAATTGCATTCTCAAGCCCGGCCGTAAAACTCAACTGACTTTTTTTAGTATTTCGTTTAAATGAAATGCCTCCCTGAAGCCAGGAGTAATCCTTCTTAAAATCAGGGCTTAGGGAATCAATGATATACTCACCCGGTGGTGGAATACCCTGGATCCGGCTGATGGCTTCATTTACGCCGCCAAGGCTGGCATACGGAACAGCATACCAGCGCCTGCCAATCTTACGTGTTACCGAAGTGGATGCCGAATACCGGTTTAACTGTTCTTTGTTGTTCTGATATCTCAGGTAGTTACTACTGTCAATAGGACTGAAGTACAATGTATGGTTGTCCCACTGTTTATCCGAATTATCATTTTTAATGGAAAAGCTTCCTTTTAATTTTAACAATTTCCAATTGCCAGTCCATTTTTTAAGATAAGTTGCTGAAAGATTTCCACCGTAACTATCTGCTTTATCAAAGGTGTTATTATTCAACTCATTGACCAGAGAATTACTTTCGGTGCTTGTAGAATTAAGCAAACCCTCTGATGTGCCCTCGGTGAAATTTATTCCACCGTTAAACAGAAGGTGCTGTGTTGAGTCCATTTTATTTTTCCATCCGAAATTTATACGATGTGCCCTGTTGGTGGTCTTTTGTTTAAGATCATCCTCTTTGATAAATGATCCCGCATCAAAAAAATTGGTGGTAGTAGTTATTTGCTCCAGATCTTTATTGGCACCACTTCCAAGGTAGGAAATATTAAAACGATTATCCTTACGGGCTTCATGAGTAAAGTTAGCTCCTGCTGCACCTGAAGTAACCAGGCCATCAATATTTTGTCCAAAATTAATGGGCAGATCACTATCGCTGCCTATTGAAATTTTACCTCCCCCACCCATTATACTTTGCAGGCCACCATTAAAATCCAGGTAATCACGAAAGGAAAACCCATACTTGTTTACATTATTAAGCATCCCCAAAGCAGCAAATTGATATTTTTTGGTAAAGCGATAAACCTTGGCGCCGGTTTGAAATTTATCATCACTTCCTATCCCGGCAGTAATATCCCCAAAAATGGCACTCTTTTTACCATCTTTGAGGATCATATTAATGGTTTTGGAATAGGTACCATCATCAATGCCCGTCAGTTCAGTTTCATCAGATTTTTTATTGAAGACCTGAACCTTTTCGATGGCATCGGCAGGAAGGTTTTTGGTTGCCACCTGTGGATCGGTACCAAAAAACTCTTTCCCATCTACCAGTACCCGTTCCACATTCTCCCCCTGGGCTTTAATGTTTCCTGCTCTGTCAACCTGGACACCGGGAAGTTTCTCCAGCAATTCCTCAGCAACGGCATCGGGCTTTATCTTATATGACCCAGCATTGTATTCGATGGTGTCCTTCTTTATGATGAAAGGTGCACGCATGGCACTTACTTCTACTTCGGGCAGGTCTATTTGCAAAGGTTCCAGAATTATCGCACCAAGTGTATTGCCCTGGGCAAGAGGTATTTCGACATTCTGAATGTGGGATTGAAATCCTACATAAGATATCTGCAGGATATAACCACCCTTTTTAATGTTTTTCATTTCAAACTGACCCTGGACATTTGTAATTCCATAGTAAGCCATGGTTGAATCTTCAGGATTTAACAAAACTGCTGTAGCATATAACAATGGATTTCCCTCCTTGTCAAAAAGCTTACCTTTCAGGTTAGACTGCTGTGCAGTAGCAGATACACCCAACAGGCACAAAATAATAATCGTTAGTTTGCTCATGGAATGGTTAGGTTATTGGGAAATCTTCATGATGACCGTATGGGAGCCTTCACCTGAACCCTCTCCACCCATTTCTTTGGTCTTTTCTTCAACAATGGCCAGGTATTCTTCCTTTGTCACTTTTTTACCTTTTTTGGGTTCTTTTATAATATTTGCGGTGATCTCTTTAAATTCAATTGACTTCGCAGTGATGGTTCTATCACCATGATCCGCTTCAACTGCCAGCACCATTCCGGGCAGGTTTGCATATTCACCAGGGCCAGAAGAAACAGGAATAGCAGGTGTAAACCAGACCGAAACAGTATCCTCTCCCTCCTTCTTTATGGCTTCCTGGCAGTGAAAGTCCAATATCATTTTTTGATTCCCGGTGAGCTTCCAGTCATCCGTGGAATAATCGGACTTTATCAGGAAAGTACGGGTCATGAATTCCGTCTGCTCAATGGTGGTTTTGTTTACCAGGTCGCGATACATAATATGTTCAGGCTGGCTGATCATGATCTTTACTGCTCCACCTTCCGATTCTTCATCAATTACAGCATCGTCAGTTTGTTCAAGATTTTCGTATCTCGAGGCTTCTTCGTTAAAATATAAAATGGTTGAAAGTCGATTTTCTTTGGGTAACATGGCTGACATTTCAGCGGTCATATTGTCGATCTGTATATCAAATTTCATTACCTCTTCGTAGGTAACAGATCCTTGTTTATTATCCGATTGTGAAAATGCAATTTGGATAATTGCCATGCTTAGAATTGCAAGTGCTGTTCTTTTCATTTTGTATAAAATTTAAGTTTGAATATTTAAAATATTAACTGCTCCAAAATTATTATCACACAGGATTACTTTAGGTTAATGCTCTGCCAATTAAGGTTAATTAAGGTTAATTGATTGATAGTTAATAAGCTTTCAATTACTTTTGCTATTGATTCATTTCAATAATGAAAAAGCAAAAGATATCGGTATTGGGCCTGATGATGATCAGTAGTCAGGTATTACTATCCATCTTCCTGGCTTATTGGCTTTATAGTCAATTTGCTGAAAAGAAGGAAATATTAAGTGTTGATATTGAAAGGGGCTTAAGAATGGCAGAGGAACAAGTGATTGATTCCCTTCTTGCTTCCAATATCATCAATCCCATTATTAACGACACAAATAAATTCTCAGTTTATATGGTTGATGGTCAAATTCAGGACACAATGAACCTTCCCTTTGATTTTGGCTTGAATCTGGACTCTGCTCAACAAATGGAGATGCATATCTCTGGGACTCATGATACAAAATCAAGGGTGTTTAGCAGGATTGAGAGAATAGATAGTTTGGCTCAGTTCGGGGATCAAAGTATTCAATCAACAATTACAATTAATGAGGGACATGATACCAGTAATCATTTATTAATTCAGGGAGTAAAACTATTAATTAACACGGTCGGGCAATTTGATACAAATCATAACAACCTCTATACTTTTTTTTCATCAAATCCGGATACAGCAATACTTACAAACATATTCCATCAGTTTATTGAACAAAATTATAATGCATTCTCCGTTAGCTGGCAATCCATCGACGAATCACAAAGCAGCGGGAAAGGATCGAATGGAATTGTATACGCCAGTTTTTTGTTTGAAGAACCGTTTGGTGTAGTCGTTACAAATTATTTCTACTATTTATTAAAGTCAATAAGTGCACAGATAGTATTTGCTTTCATTCTTCTATTAATTACGGCTGTTGCTTTTAGGTTAGCCTATATAAATCTTAAAAATCAGCGGAAGCTTTTAACCATCAAAAACGAATTTATCTCCAATATTACGCACGAGTTAAAAACCCCCGTGTCTACGGTTAAAGTTGCTCTTGAAGCATTACTTGATTTTAACCTCAGGAATGACCCGAAACGCACTAAGGAATACCTTGAAATGGCACATAGCGAGATGGATAGGCTTGATCTGTTGGTAAACCAGGTGTTAAAAAATTCAGTACTTGAGGACAATAGTAATTTCCTTTCAATTGATAATTTTGACATTGTTTCCCTGGTTAGGGAGGTAAGTTCAAGCATGCAGTCTCGATTTGACCAACAAAATGCAATTGTTGAAATAAAAACTTCCAAAGACGAGATTTTTATAAATGCCGACCGCTTGCATTTGCACGGTGTGATCGTTAATCTACTGGATAACAGCCTGAAATACACAGAACAAAAGCCCGAAATCTTAATTGATATCAAACAGGATCTTAAAGAAACATCATTAACAATAACAGATAATGGGATTGGTATACCCGATGAATATGTGGACAAAATATTTGATAAATTTTTCAGGGTACCCAAAGGTGACCAACATAATGTAAAGGGCTATGGCCTTGGGCTTAATTATGCATCTCTTGTAATGAAACTACATAATGGAAAAATTACGGTCAAAAGCAAGGATGGTAGTGGTTGTAGTTTTACTCTTCATTTACCCGGATCTAAAATTTCTGGCAGAGACTGAACATGAGCAGAAAGATATTATACATAGAGGATGAACCTTTCCTGGGCAAGATTGTAAAGGAAACCCTGGAAAGCCAGGATTATATAGTGAAACTCATAGCTGATGGTGCACTGGTAATGAATGCATTCAACAACTTTACACCTGATATTTGTATCCTTGATGTTATGCTACCTCATGTGGATGGTTTTACCCTGGGAAATCAGATACGAAGCAAATATCCCAAACTACCCATCGTTTTTGTGACAGCCAAAATAGAGACTGATGATCTGATCAAAGGATTTGAAAGTGGTGGGACCGATTATATCAGAAAACCGTTTAGCACTAAGGAATTGATTGTACGCATTGAAAACCAGTTTAAAATTTTAGATTCAACAAATCAAAACATCGGCTGGAAAAAGGAGAAAGTTCAGATCGGTAAATTTTACTTCCTCCCTGATAAGTATGAACTGAATTTTAATGGGGAAATAAAAAAATTATCATTTCGGGAGTCAGAATTACTTACTTTACTTTCTAAAAACAGAAACCAGACCATCGAGAGAAAAAGGATTTTGATGGATATCTGGGGCGACGATTCTTATTACAATTCAAGAACCCTAGATGTATATATCCGAAAGCTGCGTAACTACTTAAGCAACGATCCTCAGATAGAGATCATTACTTTAAAGGGCAAAGGATATCATTTTATTGCACCTTAATCCTGTTTTCGTACATCCATCTCTTCCTCAAACTTGGGAAAATCATTGTAATGCCACTTATCCAACACTACGCCCTCTTTTAAAAGGATCAATCCTGGATTTGAGCGGATCATGGATTTGAGGCTGATGTCATCTGAGAAATAAAATTCGGTTTCCAGCTTGTATTTACTTTTAAAAGCTTCAACTTCTTCAGGAATGCTGCTGGTAAGGGTAACAAATGCAATACCTTGTTCATTGCAGCTCTCAATAAATTTATTAATCTCTTCTATCTTTTTAAGGCTTGTTTCATCAAGGTATTCAGCAACCAGAACAAATTGTAAATCCGGATTTTCAACGATCATTGGAGTAACATCATTTCCACCAACATCCTCAATACCAAGGTCGTGCAAAGGAGGATTGGGATCCACAACACGCTGACTTACAAATTCATGGGTCGCCATCCAGGATGAATCATTGTAGGGATAATCCGGAGACAGATACTCTGTAATTTCACCAGATTCTGTATTTTTATAAGAGAGGTAATATTCTTTAGGTAAAGGATCTTCATGCATCATTTTGTTCCCTACTTTCCAATCCCGGAAGTCCATCATTGGTAAATGCCGAATGTTGTAAAATTCAAACCAGACAAAACCGAGAAGGAAAACAATAAAAATCCCGGCTTCAACCTTTGCTGGAAAATAGCTTCCTGACTTTGATGCCGAAAAGAAAACCAATAAAAGCAATGCATCTATCACCAGGTTCTTATACAAAGTCTGCCAATTAGAAATGATCAGTGCATCACCGAAACAACCACAATCGGGAACCGGATTGTACAATGCATCGTTAATTGTAACTATTGTAAAGACAGCCATAGTGAGTAACAACAACCAGCGGGTAAACCTGATCCGGATACTGAACAAAACAATGATTCCCAGAATAAACTCCCAGGCATTCATCACAACGGATAATGGTAAAGCCAAACCCATCGCCCAATCAGTTCCAAAGGCCATAAAATAATCTTCAATGCGGTACTGCGTTCCTACCGGATCCACTCCTTTTACAAAACCGGAATAGATAAAAAGCAATCCTAGGATCGCCTTGGAAAGAAGGATTTGAGCTCTTCCAAAACGTTTATTGAACAAAAGGACCAAAACAGATTCAAGAATGAGAACCGTCAGAAATACCAGGTTATAATTCTCAAATACAGAGATAAAATATCCTGATACGAGGATCCCTAAAAAGATCACCCAGCCTGTCAAACTATTGTTTCCAGTTTTCCTCACGAAAGTTTATTTGTTTTTTGGTGTTGATTCTTCGGAAAGTTTTATCAGGGCAAAGACAGCATAATTGATAATATCGTTGTAATTGGCGTCCAGGCCTTCAGAAACAAAGGTTTTGCCATCATGATCCTCAATCTGTTTAACGCGAAGTAATTTCATTAAGATAATGTCGTTCAACGAGCTGATCCGCATATTCCTCCATGCTTCTCCATAATCATGATTTTTGTCTTCCATGAGTGATTTGGCAGCATAAAAATATTTCTCGTATAGTTTAACCGCTTT
The DNA here is from genome assembly GCA_964421215.1 of uncultured Bacteroidales bacterium. Lineage (GTDB taxonomy): Bacteria > Bacteroidota > Bacteroidia > Bacteroidales > JAADJA01 > JAADJA01. Next base: position 30,822 of record CAYQWA010000019.1, read on the forward strand.
ATCAGGATCCATGTTAATGTCCTCGCTGGCACCAAGCTCCAGTTGAATTAGTGCTATCACCGAATAATTCACAATCCCTATAAACTCCGGCTTAACGCCTTCATTTACTTTTGAAGTTCCTTTCTCAGTGATACTTCTGATTCGGTTGGCCTTGATGTAGATCTGATCAGTGAGTGAAGGAGTACGTAAGATCCTCCATGCACTGCCGTAGTCTTTCATTTTATTAAAAAAGACCGATCTGCATTCAGCAATTACCTGTTCGTATTGTTCGTTGGTACTGGACATGTTCCTTAAACTTAGAATGCAAAAATAGATTATATTCAAAAACACAGAATTCGGAAATTGTAAATAATTGTTAATTAGGAGTAAGGTTATTGGTTAATTAGTTATTTGGTTCTTGGTTCTTGGTTATTTGTTAACAGTTATAGGTTCAATTCAATAAAATATTTTTACCCTGTCCTTAATAGGTTATGTAAACTGTAGGTAAACGTAGTCACATTGAGCGAAGTCGAAATGTGTAGGGTCATAATACAAGCATGTTTCGACTACGCTCAACATGACCGTGTTGGTATAAAATAAAACATTTCACACAATCTGTAAAGAGTGAAAGTTATAACAAAACATAGATATTGGTTTTAGCCTTTCAACCTGCAATTTATAATTCTCTATAATGAATGCCATGGCAGAAAAAAAACTTCCATTTCTCCATCCTGAAGAAATACCAAACTTATATGTCCTTAAATGCCTTAAATGGTTCAATAGTAAAAACAATTGCATCATTATTACTACTTTCGTTGTCTGTAGATTATGGAGCCAGGAGAAAACACCATCAAACGCGAATCTAGTATTACCGTAAAGGATAAAAGAATCGCACTGGACACCCCTAAAGTAATGGGTATTCTTAACTTAACCCCCGATTCATTTTATGATGGAAGCGCCTACATTTCCGACTCCGATTATTTAAACAAGGTGGAAAAGATGTTAAGTGAAGGGGCAGATTTCATTGATATTGGTGCAATTTCCACCCGGCCGGGCTCAAAACCGGTGAATGAACAGGAAGAACTGAACAGGTTAATTCCTGCTTTAAAGAAAATAACAGACCAGTTCCCTGAAGCAATTATTTCTGCAGATACTTACCGAAGTAATGTAGCCGTTGAAGCCATTAATTCCGGAGCCCATATGATCAATGACATTTCTGGTGGAAGCTTTGACGATAAAATGTTCCAGTTGATAGCCAGGCTAAAAGTACCATACATCCTTATGCACATCAAAGGAAGCCCCCTTGACATGCAAACAAATCCCGTTTATGAAAATGTAACCGAAGAAATAAAACAATATTTCCATGAACGGATAAACAAGCTTGCAGCTTTAGGTGTACTAGACAACCTTGTACTGGATCCGGGATTCGGTTTTGGTAAAAGATTGGAAGATAATTATCAGTTATTAAAAAATCTCAGGGAACTTCAACAACTGGGTTTTCCCTTATTGGCTGGAATTTCTAGGAAATCAATGATCAATAAAATATTAAAGACAAAACCACAGGATGCCTTAAACGGCACAGTAGTGGCCAATACCATAGCTTTACTGAATGGTGCCAACATTCTGCGCGTCCATGATGTGAAAGAAGCCCTTGAAGCCATTCGCCTTGTGGATTATTACAAAAACATTTAAAAACAGATTATGTACAAAAATTCAATACTTTTTCTTTTCGGTTTAGTTATTTCGTTTTGCCTGATGGCCCAAAAATCATCCATTCAGATTGATCATTACAAGAACGAGTACAAGACCTTCAAAGAATTTATCAAATACAGCCAGATTGTTAAAGGCGATACCAACATTGATGTTAAGTTTTATTATATCGACATTGAGATCGGAGTATTTTCACCCTGGGTTGGCGGCGAAGTAGATATACTGTTTGAAGTTTTGGCAAACAGCCTTGATGAAGTAAACATTAGCCTAAACAGCTCGTTGACGGTAAGTAATGTATCAGGACCGGTGAGCAATTTTTACCAGGACAATGACGTGATTGTCATTCAGCTTGATCAGCCCTACAACCAGGGCGACCTGGTGGAAGTTACCATTGCCTACAGCGGTGTACCTGTACTAGCAGGCGGATACAAAGGTTTACGTTACGAAACCCATGGCAGCAATGAACCCATTATCGCCACACTTTCAACGCCCTACCTTGCGCATTACTGGTATCCGTGCAAGGACGGCCCACAGGATAAACCCGATTCTGTGTTTATGGACATTACCATTCCAGATCAGGAAGTTAATGGGCAGCCTCTGATGGCCATTTCAAACGGAGTACTTGAAAACACAATCGATAACGGCGATACAAAGACATTTCAATGGCGGCACCGTTACCCGGTCGTTACTTATTATGTTATGGCTGCCATTTCCAATTATGTTTTATTCAGTGAGGAATACAACGGACCCAACGGCGATTCATTCCCGCTAGATTACTATGTATTCCAGGAAAGCCTTGGGATTTCACAAACTGGAGTAGAGGACCTTCCGGAGGTGATGGATTTCTTTTCCGAGGTATTTGGCCCCTACCCTTTTGCCAACGAAAAGTACGGAATGACCCAGCTTGGGTTTTATGGTGCCATCGAAAACCAGACCAACACCATCCAGAACAACCTGTCATCATCCTGGTTTTATACTACTGTTCATGAACTCGGACATATGTGGTTTGGGGATATGATCACACTATCAAACTGGCACCACAGCTGGTTGAACGAAGGATTTGCCACTTATTCCGAAGCCTTATGGGATGAACACCTGTATGGTTTTTCAGGCTACAAAGCTCATATGGTGGGAAATGAATTCTGGAACGGGGGTACCCTTTACCTTGAAAATGCATCCGATACTTTTAATACTTTTCAATCCATATTCTATTCAAAAGGAGCGTATGCCGTTCATATGCTAAGAGGTGTTCTCGGAGATGATGCGTTTTTTGATGCTTTGCTTGATTACGCACAGGATCCTGATTTCATGTACAAAAATGCAAGCACTGAGGACATGCAGGAGTCATTTGAGAATTCTTCCGGTATTGACCTTGATTTCTTTATTGAGCAATGGGTATACGATGAATACTGGCCGTACTATTATTACAATTTTGGACAGAATTCCAACAATGATGTTTCCCTGGTAATCCACCAGGCACAGGAGGAACTATATGGCTACCGACCCGTGTTTGAGATGCCTATACAGGTAAAATTTAATTATGCCAACGGTGGGGACACCATTGTAAAAATATGGAACGATGAACAAACACAGCAATTCAGCATTTACCTTGTTGAGGAGATCTCTACCGTCGTCATTGATCCGGATAAATGGATATTAAGGAAAACACAGTTTGATCCTGGAATATCGGTTTCCTTCGAAGATCATAAATCAAATCAGGATATACGTATCTATCCTAATCCTTTTCATGAAAATCTGATCATTGATCTGTCAGGGCTGAATGATAAAGGTCAGTCAATCACAATTTACAATGCCTCCGGCCAACTTATATCAACAATTCCAATCCGTAATGACCGATTGATTTGGAATGGTACTGATCTTTCAGGTAAACAGGTGGAAGATGGAATATATTTTCTCGAACTAAAAACTGAAGTCGAAACCTTTTCGAAAAGGGTGATCTTAAAAAGATAGGTTACAGTTAGGTTAAACGGTTAGTGCATCCGGACATGTGAGATAAAACCTATAAGTGAAGACATTTAAAGTGGATTTTATTGTAAAGGTAAATTTGCGAATTCCAGGAATAAAAAACATGTAACCTGTCAGCGTGAATCCGCGTAATCCGCGAAAAACAATGCAACCATTTTTTAATAATAACCTGATTCAACCTCCCAATAACTATCGGGATCAACCGATTCAACCAATTCACCCTTACTTAGGATATTCAATCCTCAGATGGTAAATGTTCATCAGTTTATTTTTAAAGATGCCTTTGATCCGTCTGATATCACGCAGTGTAATATCAGCATTATCAAATTGTTTACTTTCTATCTGCTTGTCAATTACCCCCTCCACGAGCTTTTCAATGGCTTCTTCATCTGGTTTTTTGAGGCTCCGGCTTGCTGCTTCTACTGTGTCGGCCATCATTAAAACCGAAGTTTCTTTTGAAAAAGGTTCAGGGCCCGGATAGGTATAGGCTCTGTCATCAATTTCTTCATCAGGATTATCTCTTTTGGCCATGGTATAAAAATATTCGGTCTTTCGCGTACCATGGTGGGTCCTGATAAAATCAATGATTTGTTCAGGCAGGTTGTATTTTTTTGCAGCTTCTACCCCGGTCAATACATGATCGATGATTATTTCCGCACTTTCATCATGGGTGAGCTCATCATGTGGATTTACACCTGTCGTTTGGTTTTCGATAAAATATAAAGGATCGTTAATCTTTCCAATGTCGTGATACAGTGCTCCAGTACGAACAAGCAAAGGATTGCCTCCAATCTCATGTATGGCTTCCTCGGCGAGGTTTGCCATTTGCATGCTGTGCTGAAAGGTACCGGGAGCTTTGAGGGCAAGTTCACGCAATAATTTGTTATTGGTATTTGAAAGTTCAAGTAATGTTACATTGGTAACCAACCCAAAAAGTTTTTCAAATATATAGATAAAAGGCTGTGAGAACATGGTGAGCAAAGCACTGCCTCCAAACAATCCAAAATACATATAGTTCACGTCCTTCAGACTTCCCTCCTTGATCAGGGTCATTCCGGAATAAATCACGGAATAGACCAGAAAGATCATAAGAGATGCAAAGAAAAATTGTGACCTGCGCTCAAGTTTCACTGTACTCAGGATAGTAACTATCCCTGCGAAAAGCTGAAGGAAAACATATTCATAGCTGTTTGGCACGAGGAATCCAGTAATTATAATTGTAATGAGGTGAGCAAACAAAGCCAAACGGGAATCCATGAACACCCCAATCAGAATAGGGATCATACACACCGGCACCAGGTAAACGTATTCCGGACTGTACCTCACAACCAGGCTGGTAATGAGCACCATAAAGAGCACCAGCAAAAGAATCAGTACAATTTGTTTCGTTTCTGAAAAGATCTCGATTCTGAAAAAATAAAGGAAAAAGAAAAGGGAGGCCATGGAAACAGCCAGCAGAATTATCTGGCCAGACAAGATCCCGGCATGTTTGAAAGAAGAACCCAGTTTTGACTCGTAATCTATTCGCAAGGATTCCAGCACCTGAAACTTATCAGCCGTTACCAGTTCCCCCTTTGCAATGATCCGTTCACCGGATTGAACCATACCACGAGTTTCAGAAATCCTGCCAAGCAAACCTTTCTTTTCTTTCTCCCAGGTATCGACATCATAAATAACATTAAATATCAAAGCATTCTGCAGCACTCCAATAAGCAATTGCTGGTCAATATTTTCATTTTCTAAAATAACCTTTGAAATGATACCATCAGCTTTATGGAGAGTCAGTAAGTTGCCAACTACAATCTGTTGTACCTGGTTTTTCCGGATAAGGAAGATCTCCTCATCATCATTTAAGTCTTCAATTTCCGGCCTTGATTCCAGAATACCAATCTCCATAATAGAATCGTACACCTCCAGGCACCTCGAAAGGTTAGCCTCACCAAGTGCTACCAATCGTGGTTTGTCTTTGTACTTTTGTTGCCATTTGTTGTTAAAGTCTTCAACCAGGCTTTTTCTGTTTTGAATTGTTATGCTGTCGTCTACCCTGAAATAGGGCTTTAAACCGGCTATCACCTCCTGCTCTTCATTATTAATTTCATCCGCCGACTTCAAAATGGCAAAATCGAAAGGTGCGATCAGGTCTTCATGCAACCAGGGTTTTCCTTTGGTAAACTCATATTTAAACCGTCCTTCTTTAGGAAAGATAAGGATAAGAACAACAACACTCAATACAAACAAAGAGACCTTTGATAATATCGAATAATGGTTTCTGAGGTATGAAAAGAATTGTTTCATCTCACGAAATTAGATAAAATCATCAAAACAAAAATAGTTCTTATTCCTGCATCACTATCAAATATAATCTGTGCTTTTCACAAACCGTTTTTAAAGGACTGAATTTTTTAAAGCAAGAAAAGTTTTTCTTATTTAAATAATTACCAGCGGATAGAAACATGGCATAAGTTCCCATCTGTAAAATCAAAAGTGCCGGGTGCAAATATTTTAGTCCGACAGTTAAATAATGTCCTATCTTTACTTTTCTGATAAAAGATCTCGAGCATGAAAACACGACTTAAATTTTTCTTTATTATTTCTTTGTTACTCATGGCGGCAACTTGCTTACACGCACAGGAGTGTAAAGTTTTGTTGCCTGAAATTGCCGACATTTATGAAGGCGGTTGTAAAAAAGGGCTAGCACATGGGAAAGGCAAAGCATCCGGAACCGACACCTATGAAGGTACTTTTAAAAAGGGTTATCCTCATGGCGATGGAACATATTCATATGCTAATGGTGATGTGTATATTGGAGATATGAGACGAGGGGAAAAAGACGGTGAAGGAACCTTAACTTGCAAATACGGTGACAGGGACACTGTCCTTGCCGGATTATGGGAAAAAAATGAATACCTGGGTCCTAAGCCGGTCCGGCCGGAAGTTCTTTACAAATACGGAGTAGACAGCTATTCTTTCAGGAAGGAACGAGACGGAGACCGCTTCCTGGTTGACATTCTCATCAACGGAACACCCAATACAGATGTTCTGGATTTTGCCATTGTTGCCACCAGCGGCAATGAACTTAGCATGGGCCGGTCATTCGGGTACGAAAACGTTATCTTTCCAGTTGTATGTAAAATCTCTTACAAATCATGGAACAAATTGCGGACCTCGAGGCATGAAGTTATTTTTGAATTTAAGATCACAGATCCGGGCGACTGGAAAGTAATCATTACCAATTAGTCCTTTCTAATAACTGAGATTAACCTCGGCAACTACATAAATTACAGACTCAGTGAAATTGGAAGAGGTGCTAACACCAACCTATCTCCTCATTTTTTTATATATTTATACTCTCGTTGTTATGATTATTAATTTATTCTAGCTTCATGGATCAGTTGTTTAATATCCAGCAAACCATCTTTCAAAAAATCAAAGAACGCCTGCCTGAGAATGTTTCATTCGTACACGAAGTCTCTGAATTGCTTGGTGTGAGCTACGATAGTGCTTACCGACGTATCAGGGGTGAAAAGGTGATCAGCCTTGAAGAGCTTTACATTCTCAGCACACATTTCAAAATATCAGTGGATTCACTTTTTGAGATCAAAAGCGGAAAGATTGTTTTTAACAGCGTGGCAATTGAACCAGGAAAGGTGACCGTTAAAGAATGGTTAAGCGGGATATTGCAAAACATTCAGATCATTCAAAATGCACCCGACAAACTTGTCATTTATGGTGCAAAGGATGCTCCTTTCTTCCATTATTTTCATCTTCCCGAGCTGGCTGCATTTAAAATGTTTTTCTGGGAAAAAACCCTCTTCCAGTTTCCCGGGTATGCTGAAAAGAAATTTACATTGTCTGGTATGGATGAAGAGCTGTTAGCCATCGGAAGAAAGATCCTGATCGCTTATACCAAGATTCCGACCATTGAAATCTGGAATGAAGATACCTTTTACATTATTCTGAGGCAGATAGAATATTACTGGGTATCGGGTCTTTTTGAAAACAAAAAAGATATTTGGATTCTCTTCGAAAAACTGGAAGCATGGATCAGGCATCTTGAAATACAGGCAGAGCATGGGTACCAGTTTATTTATGGGCAGGAACCACATGGACAGGAAGGTCATTTTAAATTGTATGAGAATGAAGTTGTTTTAAGTGATAATACAGTCCTTGTAAAAACAGGAGAGATCTACACAACCTTCCTTACATACAATGTTGTTAACTTACTCACTACAACTGATACGGTATTTGCACAAAAGATTGATCATTTTCTGAGCGGACTATTAAAGAAATCAGTACAGATCAGTGCATCGGCAGCAAAAGAACGCCACAGGTTTTTTAACAGATTGGTCAATCAAATTAACAAATGTAAAGCAAGAATCGAGTCGGAAGTTCATTAATCCCTGGATAATCCTGCTTTTCCGCTGAACCATGCCATTTATACATTCATTTTGATTGTTCACCATGAAATCCTGACCAATTACACATTTCCGTTTGGTTTAGCTCTATTTATACCTTATACTTGTTTTTCTTTAATAACCCAAAAGAAGTAACCCAAAAGATCGAATTAGAATAACAGTAAAGAAACCCGGCGGAGAAGCCGGGTTTTTTTATTGTTTTGTCCAGTTGGCGCGGTATAAACAGCTTCAACAGCCAACCTTCAAATATAGATGGCCATGCAAATTATCCGATTATCCATTGATTATGGCCAGTCAGCAGCTCAAATTGAACAACAGCATGGTGAAACGGGCAATTTATCCATTTTCAATTCTAAGGTACATTGCCGAAAGGCAGTGTTATCCCAAGCCAGGGAATAGCGACAAACTGATCAAACTCCGAACCAGCAGGAATGAATAATCCGTAATCAAGCCCGGCCTTTTTAATTATCGCTCTTCCACCAAACGAAATTAGCAGGATATAGTTATCACCCGAAGGAATGTAATAGTTTTCGGTTAAAAGGTACCCTTTGGGACCTACCCTTAACATTCCGTTCAAATTGATCATGGGTGAATTACCCCAGTCACCTGCCGCATACCCATAGCCCAGTCCCAGGCTAATGTTCCTGTCGGGGGTCCCTAACGTTGTAATACCATAAAGTATCCCAAATCCAGATTCCGTCTCTCCAAGTATAGTACCTAACAATGCACCGCCTCCAACATTAAACTTGTTGTTCACTACGGGAATTGAAAATTTGGGTGTAAACCAAACCGGAGATGATTCCCCTGCAAAAAGAAACAAGGGAACAATTCCACCTCCAAGCGATAAATTATCCGAAGCACCAAAGGCGAATTGATTAAACAAAACCCAGACATTCTGGTAATAGGCCTCCCCCGCTTTTAGTCCATACCCGTTTGGTGACCAGAAGTACCGGGTCGATTGTGGATTGGGTAACCAGTATGCCCCATCGATCTTATTCACTTTTTCAAGAGATACTATTTCTTTTACCTCTTTCATTTGTATGGTCAAAGTTCCATACTTATCAGTTAAAAGTTTTAATTTCTCCGTATCTTTCTCCAGAATATAACCGGCGAACTTATTACCATCAACAGTTTCAACAAGGTAAACGGTAGAATCCTGTGCGACCTGGGCACGGCTGTTACTTGAAGACAGGATTAGAATAAGCCCTGTTACACTAAATATGATCATTTTTTTCATAGCAATACGATTTAAGTAAAGTTAAGATTTTATTTAAGCGTCTCCCCACATTTATTGCAGAAATTGTCGTAAACAAGATTATGGAGACTGCATCTGGGGCAGGTTTTTTCCAGAGAAGTACCACAGTGGTTACAAAAAGAGTCGGAACGTTGAATAGGATGTCCGCACTCAAAACACAATCCTTTCCTGATCCTGTTCCTTGTTACTCGTTCTTTATTAAAATATTTCTTTTGTAAAAAATAGATAGCCAGTGCAAACAGGGTGGCGCCAATGAATCCTGCCGCAACCTCAGGCAGGCAATCGAATACAAAAATTGATATGGTGCTGATCAACAACAAGGATCCATACCACAATATAGCACGGTTGAGCGTATATATAAATCGTTGCTCTTTGTTTATGGTTTTTATGGAGATCAGAATGGAACCGATTGCCATTAAAAAAGCAATGCTGTAAAGGATAATTCGTTTATTGGTGAACGGATCCATTATTACCCAATCAACCAGACATTCTGTAACCATCAGGTTTCCCAGCTCCCAGGTTGCTAACAACAAACAACCAATTATACCTACAATTAACGCAGCTTCAATGTTGGTGAACTTAAAATCTTCTTTCATGTCTTTCATATGTAATCATTTATGTTTGGAAAAATCTCCCGGCAAAATGCCGGGAGAAAATCTGGTGCTAAAACGGACGGAAAAAATATCCGATATTGCTTACAGCTTCACCAGGTTTACAAAACAAAGCCTGATCCGGTAATCCCGTAGCTCTTGAATGATATGGATCCAGTGTATTGGCTTCTTCCTGTAACAATTTACCGGTTTCTTCTTGTCCTGCATGATACTTAATTTTGGACAAATGGCTTTTCACCCATGCCTTCATGGAATTATTAGGTTCAGGAGAGGAATTTAAATATTTATTGAATTCCTTTTCAATCAGTGGCGCCATAGAGTCAGCTGTGGCAGCACCCTGCATGATCTGCATCATATAATATCTGCCAAGGTTAAGGTATAACCTAACCTTTTTTGGATTCCCATCAATCACCTCCCCATAATACTTCCCGGCTTCTTCCACATTGCCTGAATAAAGGTGGGTAGTACCCAATGATTCTTTTACCTGTTCATTTTCAGGATACTTTTCAAGTATGTTTTCCCAATAAGCAATGTAATCAGCATCCTCAGGCATAAGAATTTCATTTCCTAAAGCACCGAATACACCATCGGAATTTTGAAGCTCATCTGCATATAATTTTGCTTTCTGCGGATTCCCCCCCATATCAGCCGGAAGTCCATAAAAAATCTCAACCAGCTGGAGTTTAATCTCGAATGCTTCAGGATTAAGTTCCAATGCCTTCAGATAAGTGTTTTCCATCAGTTGGATTTCTTCACCGACATTCTCCTTTCCCATATTCAAACTGATGTACATGTTTAAAGCTTCAATACTGCCTTTATAGGAATGGTAATACCAATTACCAGGATCAAATTTAATGGCCTGATTAATGGAATAAAGCGCTTGTTCCTGATTTTCAACCATTTTGCGCATATCTGCATTTCCTAAGTGTTGTATTGTTCTGGTAACTTCAAACCAGGCCAATGCATTTGTTGAGTCTTCTTCCAGAATTTGATCCAAAAGAATTTTGGCGGAATCAGCCTTACCGTCCATTCGTAGTTCATAGGCATGGTAAATTCTATTCGTTGTATTCTGGGCTGTACATGATATTAAAAGAACTACGCACATTGTGATTCCAATAGCCATTGGAACCATCACCCTTGTTTTATAATTTGACTTTGTAATCATTTTATTTCCTCCTAGATTTTTTAGTTTATCAGTTATTAAGAAATTAAAGAATGATCCACTTTAAAAGAAGAATATCATATATATGATGATCCCTTCAGCAATACCTGTCAGTATGGAAATTCCAAGGATATCCCTTACCTTCAGGCTAACAAAACTCATAATGCTGGCTATGGCAATTACTACTGCAATCAATATTTCAGCAGCTGTAATATGTGACAACAATTTTGTTACCAGGACAAATAATCCGGCTGTAACTACAGTGATTACAGAATACCTCCTGATCTGTTGAACCGAGTATTCTTTTTGTTTGAATTTTCTGCCCCACTCGCGGATAATTGTTAGTGTAAAAATTAAAGGAACGACAGAAAGAAAAGGCGCAAAAATGATCTTGATCCCTTTTGCAATTTCCAGATTGTTATAAGTCAAAAAGGTAAACCCGGTGACTACCAGTAAGAGAGCAAGGATCAGGGCCTGCATCCAGAAATACTTTTCCCGTTTAGACCTTACATCATTTTTAAATTCTCTGTTTTCTGTTAAATCCGTTGATGCTTTGTAATTTTCCATAACAATAGTTTTTAATTAAAAATGAAAATATGAATCGCCATCCCCAATAATAATCCGCATAAAAATCCTGCTGCCCTCTTATCGTCTATTGTGATATGATTTAAGGCAAAAAGTACAGTTACAGAGGAATTGATCAGGGTTGGGACTATGATATTGTCTTTAAATGTGGATTGTGTGATCCTTTCAAAAGAATGAATCAATGCAATCGAAATTATTAATGTTAGTGTGAATATTATAATGGATGATAATGTGTGCTTTTTTGACTGTTTCTTTATCTTCCTCCTTGATGATACTGAGATATACAAAGAATAGATCACAAGAGGTACAGGCAAAATAATCGTACCACTTAGCCTGATAAGATCTTTTATATCTGAGATTTTCGAAGTTAAGTGAACAGATAAATAGACCAGCATAAACACCGCCAGCGATACGACGATAAAAAATACAATATCAAACCTTGTTTTAGCCATTGGTGTATTGGTTTTAACTTGTTTGTCTTTTCAAATTGGTCAGCAGTTTTTTGGCTTATCGATGGGAATCCTTGTCAGTCTTTGATGCATCGAACAGATACTGCAATACCACTGCCACCTGGCTGTCGTTTTGACCTGGTATCTTCAGCTTCAAGTACTCGCAGTGGATAATCGACTACATCAGAAGACCAGAAAATTCCTTTGTATCCAGGTCCCCAGAAAGCATTCTGTACATAATACCCTCCTGGCAAAGCAGTGAATCCATAATCATCGGTAGCACCTGTATTTGGTGCCCACCAATTCTGAGTACCTGCTTCCTTCAACATTCCTCCTGCATCAGAACCTCTCCAGTCCCAACCATCCCACTCCGGGTCCCCAATTGAATACTCACTATCAACGGCACCTTCAAGGATCTTCCATTCCATATCTGTGGGAACATGCCAGCCATCAGGGCAAATTCCCTGTCCACCAGGTTCATTGGTATACTGCATCATCTCATCCCAGAAGTACATTCCACCTGTATTGCTGCAATAGGTCTGAATGTCGCCCATACAATATTTTTCAATTACACCATTATTGGTTGGAGTTTGAGAAGAATTCAGGTATTCACCAACGTTCAGGTTTTCTTTAAGCCAACACTGGTTGAACACCTGAATGGTATGGTACCATTGGTCTTCATACAATACGGAATCAACTCCCAGACAGGGTATGTTGGTGGCGAACTGGAAATTGTAATTGGTATTGGTCTCCGGAGTATCCACAAATCCCGATTCCCCCAATGCGGAGAAACAAACAAACAGGTATTCATCTCCTATTGAAAGATTGAATCCTTCATCGAGTATACTTTTCTCAGCAACCTGGTTGAAGTTTTGCCCGGTATAATACAACTTACAAACTCCATATTTACTCCCCATATTGATCATTTTAATTGATCGGGAATAGCCCGAGTTTCTGAGCTGCAGAAAATAAAACTTATCATTTCCAGGGATAAAATTCAGGGAATGACTCCCTGGCTTAAGCTTATTCCTGTAAGCAGCCACTTCTTTTCCGGTAATGTCATACACCATTATTTCAGTATATCCTTCAAAAGGAATTGTAAAGTTTATGGTAGTCTCGTTCAGAAAAGGATTGGGGTAATTTTGTTGCAGGGTAAAACTGGCGTAATCAGAAAGATTATCATCAATTCCCACCTGGTAAATTGTGATGGAAGTATCAGGATAGATCAATGTGGATTCGCCACCTTGGGTCAGGTTAACAATTCTGATACTGTCAGGAACAACATAGTTCCCATTGTTATTGGCTGTAAAGGTCAGTTCAATGGTACTTTGGCCTGGAAGCATAACAACATATGCCAGGCTCATTAGAAAAATGAGTGTAAGTTTTTTCATGACGATAGATTTTAATTTGATTTAAAATGAAGTTTACGCATCCAGAACCAGTGTGTACTAAATAAGATCACGCAAATCACTATTAATAATGAACACACCACAATGGTTCTGTTGGTGCGGTGTTTTACTGCCCGGATTTTGTCGTCTTTAGCAGATTGGTAAATAGTTTTTAAGGTTTCATCATCAGGAACAAAGGCGAGTTCCTTTTCAGATGTAAGAAGGTCCATTTTATAATTTTCAAAGGATGCCAGACTTGGAGCATTGTGGTAGTTCCGTTCGGCATGCAAGGGATCGCCTAAATCAATGACGGCGTTAATGAGGTCGGTCACTGAAAAGATCAGTGTAATGACGGTTACCAGACAAACAGCATAACCGTAAATCATTGGTACTTTGTTTTGTTTTTCCATAGCTTTTTGTTTTGTAAACTGAACTGAAGCAAAACTACTTCCGGGGGCAGGAGAAACAAAAAGGGGAAATGCAAGATGGCGAAACGATTTGCAAAAAATGCAAACCATCATTTTAGCATTGGATTATTTAGGGTGGATTTTAGTATTTTTTGAGAATGAAAGGTTGGATTGGCAGGAATTGCTGAAAATTTACTGCTGTTTGTTCAGAATTGTTATCCGATTGAAACGAATATTGAATTGCTATCCGCAAGAAACAATTCCTAAACAATCAACCCCACATCCTACAGCCCATTAATATTACAATTGTTCCTTGCCGAGTTATAAATATAATCTTCAGGATTTGAAAATATCCCAGTAACAACAGGATTACTATGGAAGTAATTCAACGACTGAACCTGGAATGCAGTTGTATGAATTGCTTCAGGCTCATTTGCATCCAGCCAGAATTTATACTTTCCAATTGTTGAATAAATAGGATTTTGCGTTTCTAAATTAGCAAAATCACATCTTATGTTATAACTTTACATATGATATTTGCCAGTGATTTAAAATTGAAATTCCGTTTTTATCAAATTATCAATAAACGTTTTATGCCGGAAGTTCGCAAATTAATAAATCCAATGTATGTTGCCAAGGCTGTCTTGAGGAGGTTGTGCAAATATTTTCTTAATCAGCAAGTCTTAAGCATAGTTAATAAATTAGAACGTGATGATGTTAAACGATGCTGGTGTGGGGGTGAATTAAAAGATTTTAAATGGGATAAATATTATGGCGTTTGTGTAATATGTGGAACATATGTGAATCGTTTTCCACCGAAAGAAAGTCTGGAGAGCATTTTTTCTTTTGATTTTTATTGGCATAAATGGACCAAGTTCAAAGGTCATCCGGATATTGAGAAAAGAACAGAGTTGGATAAAAGAGATGGGAGAATAAACGTGTGGTTGGAAATCATTGAAAAGTATGGTCCAAAATCAGGTAAAGTTATAGAGGTCGGTTGTGCTCATGGAAGCTTGTTACAGGAATTAAAGAAACGTGGATATGATTGTTCAGGAGTTGAAATTGATCCAAAAACATCTGAATGGACCAGGGGAAATACCGGGATAGAAATGTATAGTGGGGTCTTCCCTTTTGTTGACCTGCCTAAATGTGATATGTTTTTAGCTTTGGACGTTCTTTTACACTCAAGGGAACCCGAAGCATTCATTAAAGGAATATCAAATATCCTAAACCCAAATGGGATGGCTCTTATCCAAACACCCATTGACAGATATGATTTTGAACCCCCTTTTGGAGAAAAATTTGAATCAGCCTTTGATAATATTCACCATTATTATCTTTTTACAAACCATGCGATGGAAGAACTGGCGAAAAGGTCTGAACTTGTGGTTGTGAGTCTGTCAGAAAGATGGACTCTTCACCATGAATATGCTATTTTTAGAAAAAATAAATAAATATTATATGAATATTATAGAATATTTGTTATTTATCATGATAGTGCGTTTAATCTTGTCGTAGTTAGTAAAATTAGCTATAGCTGTAGCTCTTCCGGATTTGCAATCCGGAAGTAATAATCAATGGATTTGTAATCCAATAACACTATTCCCTAAATAATCAACTCCACATTTAGAAGCCCAGGCATATCACAATAATTACTCGCAGAACTATAAATATAATCTTCAGGATTTGAAACAATCTCCGCGACAACAGGATTATTATGAACATAATTCAACTTTTGCATCAGGAAGTGAGTGGTATGTATTTCTTTAGGTTCATTTCCATCCTGCCAAAATTTGTAATCTTTTATTTTTGAATTGTATTTTCCAGCAAACTCAAACCTGTTCAACATCCATTTTCTTCGGCTTTCATTTGTAGATTTAATAGTCTCAATAATTTCTTTGCTGGTAAATTTTTTGAAATCCCTGAGGATATCAGATAGACTGAATCCTTCATATGCACCTGCAATCAAATGGATATGATTAGACATCAGACACCAGGCAAAAAGTTTTAATCCTTTATTGTGTTGGCAATATTCTAATGAGTCGACAATGAGGTGTTTGTAAATTGGCCGGCTAAAAACGTCAACCCAGTCAACAACAGTTAGTGTAAGGAAATAATTATATCCTTCAGAGATTTTGTTTTTTAATCCCATAATGATTTTGGTTAATTCGGATCAAAGTTATGGATTTCGGATTAAACATCCGAAGTTATCAAGTTCTGGATTGCAAATCCAGAACAGCTGCATAATATTATAATCCAACTAATCGCAGCTCTTCCGGATTTGCAATCCGGAAGAAATAACAATGGATTTGCAATCCATTATTTCGTAATATCGAGAATTAGCTACGCTGATTCTTTTTGGGGAGGCATTACAGCAAAAAACAAATCCCTTTTGGGATTTATGTTTTTATTTGAGAAAAAATATCCTCGAATTGGGATTCGGGATATTTTTTCTCAAATAAAAAACCATCGCAATATTGCGATGGTTTTTTGTTGTAGCGGGGACGAGAATTGAACTCGTGACCTCCGGGTTATGAATCCGACGCTCTAACCAACTGAGCTACCCCGCCAGATTTATTTCGGAGTGCAAAAGTATAAAATCTTCCTTTTAAACAAACGATTTTCAAAAAAATATTGTCATAAAGTCAGACAAACATAATATAATGTGCCTAGCACAGGAAAATATCGCTGAAATTGTGAGCAACTTGGTGACTAAAAGCCATTGAATACTTATATCTTTTTATATCTTTGCTCCGCATTTTCAATGAATTCAATAAAAAAATCAAAATAAAAATGAAAAAATTTTTACTTAGCTTATTACTGGTTGCCTTTATGGGACCGTTGTTTGCAGAGAAAGTAGAACTGCAGGATGCTAAAAACTATGCAGTAAACGCTTACTACCAGAAACTAAATCTGTACCATCATGCAGTTTCGATTTATGAGGTACAGATCGACGATGTCTTTGACATTAAGAAAGACGGAGAGTCGGTTTACTACATCTTTAATATGAAAGATTTCGGGTACATCATCATCTCAGCTGAAGATGTGCTGAATCCCGTTCAGGCCTATTCCTTTACCAGCACATACATCCAGGGAAAATACTCTGACAATTTCAACGGATGGCTCGATGGAAGAGCTGGAGCAGTAGTTTATGCCAGGGAAAATAATATCATGGCAACAGATGAAATCAATGCCAAATGGAACGAGTTGAAGGACATCAGCAGCCTGTCGCTTATCGATAACGGTAAAAGTGTAGAACCTTTGTTAACATCCACCTGGAACCAGGATTGGCCCTATAACTATTATATGCCATTAAATGCCAGTGGGCCTGGCGGACGTATGTATGTTGGTTGTGTTTCAACAGCCATGTCAATGATCATGCATTACTGGAGATATCCGGCTCAAGGTTCAGGATCAAAAACTCACAGTTATGCCGGCCATACGGTTACTGTTAACTATGCTGATGCTGAATACGACTGGGATGCCATGCTGGACAATTCAGACAACAGGGTGAACCTGGAAATGGCTGAAATCGGACTTCATGCAGCGGTCGCAGTTGAGATGCACTGGGGACCAAACGGTTCGGGAGCATACAGCAGTGACGTTCCTTACGCCCTGGAAACATATTTCAATTACGACACTGACTGTCAATACATTCAAAACCAGGGATATCCCTGGTCAACATGGAAAGGATACATTGAGGCTGAATTAGATGATATTTGTCCACTTTACTATTCAGGACAGGATGGCAACGGACCAGGCGCTTCCGGCCATGCTTTTGTATTGGACGGATACCATTCAGATGACACCTATCACTTCAATTTTGGCTGGAGTGGTTACGGGAACGGTTGGTTTGATATTACCAGCCCATCAGGATACGAATGGTACTATAACCAGGGAATGGTAAGGTCAATTTATCCTGAAGATAGCAACTACCCCTATGGTTGTACTAACGATTATGAAAGACATACACTTGTCGGCTCCCTGGAAGATGGTAGCGGACCAACAGAAAACTATAACGCTTATGCTGACTGTGCATGGCTCATCAGTTCACAAACTGCACAGGATTCAGTAGACCACATAACACTTGAATTCGTTTTGATGGATACCGAAACTGATGATGTTTTTACTATCTATGATGGTGCATCAACCTCAGATCCGGTTTTGGGTACCTATAGCGGCACATCTGTTCCAACCGAACAGGTAACATCAACAGGAAACCAGATGCTCATCACATTTGTTGCTGATGGAGATGCAACAACAGGCACAGGATGGAAAGTTGAATATTTCAGTACACAACCTAGTTACTGCAGCCCGAGTGTTGTTACTTTAACCGAACCTGCTGGTACTATTGGTGACGGAAGTGAAAGTTTCTATTACAAAAACAACACAAACTGTATGTGGAAGATCGAACCGGCTTATGCTACCGGTGTTACTCTTACTTTCACAGATTTTGACACTGAAGATACAGAGGATTACCTCCAGGTTTATGATGCAAGCAACAACCAGCTACAAGGTGAGTTTTCAGGAAATACTTTACCTGATGCCGTACATGTTGAAAGTGGTGAGTTATTCCTGATCTGGAAAACGAGTGGTGCCATCACTGCACCCGGTTGGGAAGCGTTCTGGGAAGCAGATAATGTTGGTGTAGAAGAACAATCCAACAGCTTTACTAATTTGATGGTCTATCCAAACCCGGCAAATGATGTACTGAAGGTATCGTTCACTACAGATGAAAATCAATCCTTTGATGTTTCACTGATAACCGTTACTGGTATACAAGTTTATACTGAAAGTACAAACGAATTCTCAGGCAACTATGTAAATTCCATTGATCTTTCTGAGTTCTCAGAAGGAGTTTATTTCCTCAACATAACCTCTGAATCAGGTACTGTTGTCAGGAAAGTAGTTGTTCAGTAAAAAACAACACTTATAGTGTATTCAAAGCCCTTCAATTTTGAGGGGCTTTTTGTTTACCATAAAATCTTAAAGGCATATAGGGGCATTAAAGATATCCTTATATGTATCTTATATGCCTTATATGGTTCAAAGTGTAAGATCACCTCATTTCTCAGTTTTTACTAAATTTATCCCAAATTCTGTGAATCATGAAATACACGATCCTGTTAATATTATCCACTCTGTTTGCATCCCAGGTCTTTTCTCAAAATGTAACTAAGGCAGAGGCTGAACTTACTGCACAATCATTTTTCCTGGAAAAAGCCAATCAATTTCAAGGGACAAAACATCAGAAAATATATATCTCAGAAAGTTTTGAAGTATATTCAGAATCCCATGTGGTTTATTATGTGGTCAATATAAAGCCAACCGGCTATGTACTGGTTTCTGCTTCCAAAAAAGTAAAGCCCGTTCTGGCGTATTCCTTCCAAACTACATATAATGAAAAAGATCAGCCTCCACAATTTACAGCTTGGGTAAACCAATATGCCGATCAAATTTCATTTGCAATACAAAACCAATCTTTTACCCCTCCGGGTGTTACAGAAGAGTGGAACAACCTGCTTCATCCAAACCCCGAATTAAAGATCGTTAATAACAAAGAAAAAAGTGTGGAGCCCATGTTGATCTCCACATGGGACCAGGGCCAGTTTTATAATCAAATGTGTCCATCAGATCCTGGTGGACCTGCCGGTCATTGTTTAACCGGTTGTGTTGCTACTGCCATGGGGCAGTTGTGTTTCTATTTTCGGTGGCCTGATACAGGTACAGGATCCTATACCTACCAACACCCAACTTACGGTACAATTTCTGCTAATTTCGAAGAAACAGATTACAGGTGGAACGAAATGACCAATGCAGTCACAGAACAGAACACAGCGGTTGCTGAGTTGCTTTATCACCTGGGAGTTTCTGTTGATATGGATTTTGGTCCCAATGGTTCTGGAATGTGGAACCACAAAGCGGCCTATTCATTGAGAACTTATTTCAAATTCAATCCGGAAACCGAATACCTCTACCGTGACAGCACAAACCTGGACTGGGACAGCACCATTCTTGCTCATCTGGATATGGGTGTTCCCATGTATTATGCCGGCTGGTCAGTTCCAAATGTAAACGGGCATGCCTTTATCATCGACGGTTATCAGACAACCGACTACTTTCATTTTAACTGGGGCTGGGGCGGTTCCTATGATGGCTATTTTTACCTTGATGAGCTAACACCAGGCGGTTCAAACTTTAACCTTGCACAGGAACTGGTAATAAATTGTTATCCTGACGATATATCATACACCTACCCGCCCTATTGTGGTAGCCCTGATACATTAAATACACTCAACGGTACCATAGAAGATGGAAGTGGTCCGCGCTCTGATTATGAAAACAATGCAAGCTGTTCCTGGCTGATTGATCCGCAAACAGTTTATGATTCGGTTAGTTATATCCTTCTTGAATTCGACAAATTGAGAACGGAAATTGATCAGGATGTTATTACCATTTATGACGGG
This sequence comes from uncultured Bacteroidales bacterium, assembly GCA_964421215.1. Classification (GTDB taxonomy): domain Bacteria; phylum Bacteroidota; class Bacteroidia; order Bacteroidales; family JAADJA01; genus JAADJA01. The sequence goes on from CAYQWA010000019.1 coordinate 51,236, forward strand.
CCGGATGAATCTTCACCAATTCTCGGGCAGTATTCAGGGACTACTTTGCCTGAAACCATATATTCAACCGGCAATAAGGTCCTCGTAACCTTCAACAGCAACGCCTCAACAACGGATGAAGGCTGGTTTATCAGCTATGAATCAGTTAAGCCGGTTTGGTGTTCCGGTCTGGTCCAGCTGACCGGTCATTTGGATACTATATCCGATGGATCAGGATCATTTTATTACCAGCATGGTGCTGCCTGCATGTGGAACATTCAACCAGAAGGCTCTGAGGAAATAACCATTTATTTTACAAGTTTTGACACGGAAGAAGTATTTGATAAAGTGAAGGTTTACAATGCCGGAAACAACGAATTGCTGGCTACTTATTCCGGAACATATGACCCAGGCAATATGCCGGACCCTGTAACCTCTCCCAGCGGAAAAATGTTAATTGCATTTTCCACTAATGGTACGGTTACACATCAAGGCTGGGAAGCTTACTATTCAAGTGTTAGTGTTGGAATGGAGGAAACAGTTCAGGAAACACTTCATGTTTACCCTAATCCTGCTGATAATAATCTATTTATTGAAGCTGGAAAAAATGAGCAGATTAAATCTTACGAAATCCAATCGCTGGAAGGAAAAATTCTAATCTCAGGGAACGCAATTGATGCTGAACATAACAACATAATTAATGTTTCACTAAAAGACATTTCATCAGGAATTTATCTGATAAAAGTGAATACTGATAACATCTCAATTTGTAAAAAAATAATAATTCGATAAGAACTATGGCAGAAACTCCGAGCAACATGATACCCCTGGGCTTTGAAGCCCCGAATTTTAATTTATACGATGCAGTGTCGGGCAATAATCTGGGCCTTGAAGAATTAAAATCTGACATGGGAACTGTTATTATGTTTATTTGCAACCATTGTCCTTTTGTGAAGCACGTAAACGAGCAACTGGTTAAACTGGCAAACGATTATATATCTCAAGAGATATCCTTTATTGCAATCAATTCCAATGATGTGGATAATTATCCTGAAGACAGTCCTGAGAAAATGAAAGAATACGCCGGTCGGCTCAAATATCCTTTTCCTTACCTGTTTGACAAGACTCAGGGTATTGCAAGGGCATATGATGCGGCATGTACACCTGACTTTTATGTGTTCGACGGCAAAATGAAATGTGTTTACCGCGGCCAGCTTGATTCTTCACGACCGGGTAACGGATTGCCGGTAACCGGAAAAGATATGCGGGAAGCACTGGATAAACTGGTAGCCGGAGAAAAAATCAGTGAAAAGCAGAGGCCGAGTATTGGGTGTAATATTAAGTGGAAACCATAATATGGAATTTCTAATTTCTAAAACCTAATTTCTAATCAAGCCAAAAGAATCTAAATTCTAATTTCAAAAACCTCTCTAAGATATTTGCTTATCTTTAATCTGGATTTTGCCCATTTTGTATTGGGTATTATTTAGAAATTAAAAATTTAGATTTTAGAAATTGAAAACAGGAATAAGGATCAACCATTTACAATCCGGAGGCCTAATAACCAACTACTACTGTGCTTCCAAGTGCGGGCATTGTTTATATGCCTGTTCACCTCAGTGGAAAAAGGATTACATCTCCAGGGAAAATGCAGAAAAATCATTCAGGCTTATTAAAAACATGGGCTGTCCTTCAGTCCATATCGGAGGCGGGGAACCATTTTTAAATTTTAATGGATTAAAAACCGTGCTGGAAGCAGCTCAGAAAACAAACATGGGAATTGAGTACATCGAAACCAATTCCGCATGGTACAAAAATGAAGATCAGGCAAGTGGCATCCTTGATGATCTCCTAAAACTGAACGTAACAACCCTTTTGATATCCATCAGCCCGTTTCATAATGAGTTTATACCGTTTCGAAAAGTAAAGGGAGTTTTGTCCGCCTGTAGAAAATCAGGCATGCAGGTTTTTCCATGGGTAATGGATTTCTATAGTGACCTTGATCAATTGGATGATAATTTACCCCATCCGATGAATGACTATAAAGAACTTTTCGGTGAAGATTATTTAACACAAATTCCAAGGAGGTACTGGACCATATTCGGAGGAAGAGCAATAAACACCTTTAAAGATGCTCTGCCTTTGAGGCCATTGGAGCAGGTTCTGGCAGAAAGTTCAGAATGTTATGAACTTACCAACACCTCACACTTTCATATCGACTTATATGGGAATTACATACCGGGATTGTGCAGTGGATTGGCAATAAACATGTTTGACCTTCTAAATTCTTTGTCGGACAAAAAATATCCATTGATCAATTTATTATTTTCAACAGGGATTAAATCATTTTTAGATCTTGCAATAGATCATTACGGATTTACTCCAGATCAGGCTTATCTCAACAAATGCCACTTGTGCCAGGAAATAAGGAAATATTTCGTAAATACCAGCCATATCCAATCAAATGAGCTAAAGCCTGCAGAATTCTATTCCATGTTGTAACACTGCAACGCCTCAATATTTCTTATATTTGATCCATGGTTCAATCAATTTCTAACTAAAATTATATTTCTATGAAAAAGTTAAAATTTTTTACCCTGGGAGCAATCTTTTTAATTTTCTCCCTATTCCAGACCGGATGTATCGGATCATTTAAAATGACCAACAGTCTGTATGACTGGAATACAAGTTTGGATGGCAAATTTACACAGGAAGTTGTATTTCTGGCTTTCGTTATTATCCCTGTGTACGAGGTTACTTTATTCATTGATGGAGTAATTTTGAACAGCATTGAATTTTGGACAGGAGACAACCCGATGTCCATGAACGAAGGTGAGGTTCAGGAACAGATTGTTCAAAATGAAGGCAATTCTTATAAAATTACTGCAACGAAGAATAAATTTCATGTGGAACAATTGGACGGGCTTAAAGAAGGCCAGTCCTATGATCTGGTCTATGAACCGGATGAGCTATCCTGGTTTCTTGAAGCAAACGGGAATAGAGAAAAAGTGGTATCTCATGATGCTATGGGCACTTCCGTGAAATTGTATAAACCAAATGGAGACGTAATCCAGGCAGATCCCAAAGCAGTCAGCAAGAATGCTGTTGAGGCTGCCATCAATATTGAATACGAGGACATTACAAGCAAATAAACAAAAAAAATGCAGGACAATCAGTCCTGCATTTTTTCTATCCTTATTCCGATATCCTCTATCCCTTTTAACTCATTGACCCTCATGGCCTGAACGAAACTAAACTCATAGGCCCCTTTCATGGGAAAGACAACTCCTCTTTTTAAAAGCACCTGATTTTCCTTGATCTGTCCTAATCCCGAGCCAAACCATTCTCCGTCTTTTCCTGCTAAAAGTACCTGGATGGTATCTCTCGTTGATTGCAAATCAGGATACACCGTGTTAACAAAAAAGTAAATGTTGCTGTATTCGTAATCCACATTGTGACGAAGGTTCAGGTAAAAGTTTACCGGGGAAATGGTATCGTTAATTTCAACATTAAAAATGAGGCTGTCGTTTATGTTCCATCCCGAATTGTTTACTTCAAGGTTCTTTTCATACAGTGAACCATTATTACAGGAAACTGCTATAACAAGTACAATAAGGCTTATAAAAATAGTTACCCTGAATTTCATTTTAGTAATCAATACCAGCAGAATATTTTTACTGTTTAATATATCACATCCTCATCAAATCGGTAGAACTCATCATTCTCAACGCCGTTTTCATAGTCAGCTTTTTGTTCCAGTGACTCGGCAAAGTCTTCCAGTTTATCAGGCAATTTGCCTTTTGAATTTAACTGTATGATGTTGTTCACCTTATCAAGAGGAATTGCCATCATGCTTGAATAATCGCCTGTATACGAATACCATATAAAGCGTTTAAAAACATCGGCCTTCTGATATTCGGCTTCGCCTTTTTTTGTTTTAAGGATCACATCGCTATCCGGAAATTCTTTCATTGCTTCCAGGTAGGTAGAGTTCTCATAATTGAGGCAGCATTTTAGTTTTCCGCACTGGCCTGCTAGCTTTGAAGGATTCAGTGAAAGTTGTTGGGTACGTGCATTGTTAGTGGTTACAGATTTAAATGAAGACATCCAGGTACCACAGCAAAGTTCCCTTCCGCATGAACCAATTCCGCCCAATCGCGCAGCTTCCTGCCTTGCACCGATCTGTTTCATCTCAATACGTACCTTGAATTTTTCTGCAAGCACTTTAATGAGCTGCCTGAAATCTACACGCTCATCGGCTGTATAATAAAAAATTGCTTTTGTACCATCACCCTGGTATTCCACATCATTGATCTTCATGTTCAACTCAAGGTCTGCAACAATATTACGGGTTCCGAAAAGAGTTTTATCTTCCAGTTCTACCGAAGCCACCCACTTTTCAATATCAGAAGGTCTTGCCCTTCGGTAAACTTTTTTCATCTCATCAAGGGTTGTCCTCGACTTTTTCCTTTTCATCTGGATCCGAACCAACTCTCCTGTAAGGCTGACAATCCCAATATCATGTCCTGGGGAGGATTCAACAGCAACAATGTCACCTTCCTGCAAATTCATTCCATAAAGGACCTTAAAAAAGTCTTTTTTGCTGTTCTTAAACCTTACCTCGATGATCTCGGTCCGGTTTTCATCAGTTGACAAATCTATATCTTTCAGCCAGTTGTGGGAATCCAGTTTTGCACAGGAGGGTTTAAATGTGTCGTCTGTTTCTGATCCTGATGGAATAGCACAACACCCCCTGGTAAAAAAAGGATTGTTTATATTTTTTGTTTTATTGTTATCCATTATTATAGTGTTTCACTCTTCTGGTTTCCAAACCACAAGCAAAGTAGGACGAGTAAATCAGCCTGCTAAATTAAGAAATTCTCCGAAGAAAACTACATCTTCAGGTACTTTACAAGCTTAAGGGAGATATCAAGAAAAAGCAGATTGGAGTTTACGTTTCGTTCAATGTGGTAGATCGAAGTGTTTAACTCATTGCTTATCAATTCGATATTTCTGGAGTTTATGTAAGGGTTAAAATTCCCGGCAAAATCATTTTCCTTTTTATTCATCCGTGTAAGATCACCACTGTCCCTGTTGATTAAATAGGCTTCTCTTACCATTCTGAGGCTATAAATTAAAATTCCCTTCTGGTATTCACGGGTATTTTTTACCAGACCGCTTACAAATTCAATGATCTCAGCCATATTTCCTTTGAAACAAAGTCTCATCCACTGCCTGAACAACTCAAAGTCTTCATCCTCATCTTCAGGCCTGTTGATCAGGTTGGAAACTTCAATCAGATTGCCTGGATGAATACGGATAGCATCGTTTACTTTTTGCGCACTCGCTCCATTTCCGGTGAAATGTTCCAGAAGACTTTCAGTATCGATCGGAGGAACCTTTATTATCTGAGTCCGGGATAAAATGGTTGGAAGAATAGGTTCGGTATCTTCAGCTACCAATAAAAACAGGGTTTTATCCGGCGGCTCCTCTAAGATCTTGAGAATTTTAGGAGCGGCTGAATGAAAAAGTTTTTCAACCATCCAAATGATCATCACTTTGTAATCCGCCTCATAGTTCTTATAACTGAGGGTATGGATAAGGTTATTGCAATCACGGGCATTTATTATGGCCTGTTTCCTTTCAATACCAATTTTTTCATACCAGTCGGTTAATGTGATATAGCCGGATCTTTCTTTCAAAAGTTCGCGCCACTCCTTAATAAAATCATTACTTACCGGTTTGTCGATCTTTCCGGTTTTTGCCGTAGGAAAAAGAAAATGAAGGTCAGGATGGGCAAGGTTTTCAAATTTAACACAGGAAGAGCATGTTCCACAAGAATCATTGTCCTGTTTGTTCAAACAGTTGATGTATTGTGCGTAAGCAATGGCCAGAGCCAGTTTGCCTGAACCTTCAGGTCCAAAAAACATCTGGGCATGACTGATCCTGTTTTCCTTAACCGTTCGAGTGAGTCGGTTGATTACATTATTCTGACCTACTACCTGGACAAATTTCATTAATCTATATCCGAATTAACCAATTGAAAAACCTGTTGAGAAATCCAATAATTGAACTTCCCTATATTTCAGGAATCAAAAGTAAAAAATTAAAATGTCGAATTGACTTAATTTCTAATTGACCTAAATAAATCCCAAAATAATCAATCACCAAAAGTTGATATACCATTAGAATTTGTTAATTACAAATTGGGTGCTTTTTTAGAAATTAGAATAATTAGTAATTAGAAATTGAAATATCGAATTGACCTAATTTCTAATTGACTTAAATAAATCCCAAAGAAACAAATCTCAATATGCTAGCTAACCAATTGGAATTTGATATTTAGAAATTGGATATTTTTTAGAAATTAGAATAATTAGTAATTAGAAATTGAAATATCGAATTGACTTAATTTCTAATTGACTTAAATAAATCCCAAGAAGTAACAATATGATAAAATTCCAATATTTTAAGCTCCATATTCCAAACCGAAGAATTTGCTCGTTATTGGAGCCTAAAATTTAATCCTTTGGTATTTTTTAGAAATTAGAACAATTAGAAATTAGAAATTCTAAATATGGAGCCTTTTACAACTAATAGATCAATAGTTTCTCAACTTTACTAACTCCATCAATGATCACACTGCATAAGTAAAATCCTTTATGTACTTTTTCTCCCGAGAAATTCGTGGCATTCCATTTTACATTCAAAGGTCCTTCAGGAGTTTCCTGTTTATAAATTGTACTGACCAGTTTTCCGTTGACATCATGAATATTTATCATAACCTCTGCTCTGTTTTCCAGATCAAGGCTTATGTTTATATCACCTGAAGAAGGATTAGGATATACCACAAATGAACCTTCACCTGGGGTAAAGTTTTCATTGTCGGTAAGGAAAGTAGGTGTTTCCAGCATTTTGTCAGTATAGATCCTGTATTCACCTGCTTCAAGGTATATATCAGAGGTAACATTTTCAACCAACAAGGAATCTCCGCTAAAATAATCATACCAGTAACCTGTGGATTGGAAGTTAGGTGTAATATTCCCGCCGTTTACATCAAAATTTCCGAGGATGGTTACATTCATACTACTGTGGTTAATCTGAATCCTTTTCATGGCACCACCAACCGAAAGAAAGAAGTCATCAGATGAAAAGGCAGGTTCTTCCAAGCGAAGGTTATTAATCGAACTGAATACAAAGTGTATTCTATTTCTTCTGTAATCATTAAGGTAGTCCCATCTGATAGGTTTTTGATCCAATCTGTGGTCATCACCTCCTATTGTACCGGGGTAATTAATATGATAATCATAACCCAGTTCACCAAATTGCCATATCATTTTTGGTCCTGGTATGGTAACAAAAAATGCTGCGGCTAATTCCATTCTCTGCAACGCTATTGTAGAATCCTGAATATCGTATGATCCACTTGCATTCCCATAGGCCAGGTTTTTAGCCATTAACCTTTCTTCATCATGGCTTTCCATATAACCTACAACATGTGCATCATTATAGCCTCTGCTGAGATGAGAAATCCAGCTAAAATTGGAGTTATCATTCCAACCCATAGTGGCTTCATTGTAGTTGTAGTTTGTATTTCCCCAGATCATACATCCGTAGTTGGCCAATTCTTTTTCTTCACTGTTGTCACAAAAATGTTCAAGGATTACATAAGCATTGGGAAAGTCATCCCACATTTCATCTGCCATTCGTTTTATATGGTAAATCCTTGTTGCATCGTAGCTTCCGCCGGAATTTGAGTTGGTAAATCCTTTTGTGAAGTCGAAACGGAATCCATCAATTTTGTATTCTGACATCCAGAAGTGATTTACTCTGTCGACCAATGCCTGTGTAGCTTCACTCTCATGATCAAAATCACTTCCCCAACAATAAGGTTCATGTGGACAAACCTGGTTAAACCAGATGTTATTGGCAGCCGGCTGGTTGTTTTCGTCATCCCAGTACATTTGAGCCATCACATTCTGTCCGTAGGCATGGTTTAATACTATGTCCATGATCACGGCAATACCGTTGGCGTGGCATTCATCAACGAAGGCTTTAAAATCATCCTTTGGCCCATAATATTTATCGGGAGCAAAGAAGAAGGATGGATTATAGCCCCAGCTTAAATTTCCTTCAAATTCATTCACCGGCATCAACTCAATGGCATTGATTCCCAGATGTTTAAAATATTGAATTGTATCTTTCATGGTTTTAAAATCATGAGTATCAATGAAATCGCGCATTAACGTTTCATAGATCACCAGATTTTCCTGGTCAGGTGCATCAAAACTTGTTATTTGCCACTGGTAAGGTTCTTGCGCTGTTTGAAGAACTGAAACGATGCCTTCCGTTTTATTGAGAGGATAAGGTTTGAGATTGGGATATGTTTCCTCTTCAATCCATGGATCATTCCATTTATCGAGGATCTTCTCTGCATAGGGATCTGCTACCAGTAATAATCCTTCATCTATCATGTACTGGAAAGCATATTCTTCCCCTGCTGTAAGGCCATCAATTGTAACCCAGTACCGGGTATTTATATCATTTGCATCAGCTGTTGTTCGTTGTAGTTTGTATTCAGGGCCGATTTGCCAGTCGTTAAAATCACCAATTACATAAACCGAAGTTTTGTAGGGTGCGTGCAAGGCTAATGTAATGGTGTTGTCATCAATGTAGTTGATACCATCACGTGTACCTGCAGGTTGGTCCGCAATAAGTGTTTCACCTCGAATATAGTAATAGGTTGAATCAACTGCCTGTTCTGCTCCACTAACCGCAATTACTTTGATCCAGTGCTTAGTATCCACCTCCATCTCAGCAACAATTGTATGGTTCAACGAATTTCCAGAAACAAAAGTGACCTGTACATCATCCACATAAAGGTAAATGGATTCAGCGAGTGTTGCTTCAGCGATTACTTCTATGTTTTCACCCGGATCAACAAAATAAGGAGTCTGCTCAGGGCTTATCAGTGAAATGTTAAGTCCTAGTTCAAATACTTCAATAAAAATATCCGGAGATGTTTGTTGAGTTCCATCTGCACTTCTGAATACCAGGCATATTTCAGTTATTACGCCATTTGCTGGAGCACCGTAAAAATCTCGTATTGATGGTGTGAGTTCCAATTCATACATATCAGTACCAATATTGGTAAGCAGGGGCTGGTTAGTGTTGCCCCAGGATCCGATAACATATTGCCATTGGTTTCCATCCACTGTTATTCCGGTATGAGCATATACATCACCCGTATATCCTTCCAGACCGGTTCCGGTTGCGTTAAAGGTAAGTGTTACTGCTTCGTCGGCTGTAGGGATAGCAGGATCAGTGGTTACGATCTGGCCATGAACAGAAATTCCCAAAAGTAACGATCCTATCAGAACGAAACTTATTAAAATCGATTTTTTCATAGTTGAGTTATCTAAAGCAATGTTTTCTTTATTAATTTAAAAGCAATTTATGAAAAAAGCTGCCCGGATATTTTCAGGCAGCCTTCGTTTATTAATTCTAAATACTTATTGAGGTTCTATTGAATAAGATAATGTAGTCAGGTCTACTGTAATTTTAAATGTGCCTGATCCAGGGGATGGCACTTCAGCCGGATCTGCGGTAATTTCATCCGGGCGGTATATCAGTGGTCCAACATTTCCTGTTCCAATTTCATTTGTTCCCCATTGAGGAGCCCATTCTCCAACAATTTCCAGAAATTTCATACCTCCTTCAGTAAGGGTTGTAGTGATCTCAAAAATATGCGATCCTGCTGAGGTTTCTGTAAATGGAAGTGCAGCCGTATTGTCCCAGCCAACTGTAGTTGCAGCACCCACGAGGTAAAGTTCACCTGATGTAAGGAAGGATCTGTACAACAAATTAACGGTATCCGCTTCCACATAATATGCTCCTAATACATCCGGGCTGGGTATAGCCGGAGGATCATCAGTAGCTTCATCAGGACGATATACCAGGTTTCCTTCAGCTGATGTTCCCGCATCGTCTGTTCCCCATTGTGGAGCCCACTGGCCGGGAACTGAAAGGAACTTATACCATTCACCAGCGGGGTCAAGTGTTTCAACCACTGCATATACACCATCACCAAGGTGGGCCATCGGTGTTCCGGCTGTATTATCCCAACCGGCTGGTGTTGCATCTCCTATTAGGTAAATTGGATTAACAACCACCAACGATTCAAATGGGGTAAATGTTAAAGTAATTACACCCGAATAAAGGTCGGTGAATTCACTGTCATTGTTTACATAGGAATAAATACGAAACTCATAATCTACCGGAGTATTCGGCAGGTTATTGAGTGTAAGTAATACATTGTTCATTTCACCAACCGTCATTTCATAAGAAGTTTCTGTGATGTTTGCCAGCTCGTATTTTTCTTCAAAATTATTTCCGGACTTATCCATTTGAAGGGTATATTTCGTATCCTCCATATTGGTAACATTGTATTGAGCAGGCGACCATTCAAACACTGCGAATACTTCATCAACATTTTCTTCAAGAAAAATAAATGCTTCACCATCAGTTGGATTTGTATACGCAGGAACTGATGACTGATTGATATCTAATTGTGGATCACGAAGTTCTTTCTCGCAGGCAAGAAAGACAACGACTCCTAAAAAGGCTATGATTATTAATGCTATTTTTTTCATTTCAATCATTTTTACTAGTTAATATTAATAACCTGGATTTTGTGAAAGATTCAGGTTCGCAGTAATATCCGATGAAGGAATTGGAAGTAAATTATATTTACTGTCGGTAGCCACTCCATTGCTTACTTTCCCTTTCCAGGGCCATAAGTACTGGTTGGTAGTGAAGTAATCATACCTGACCAGGTCAGTTCTTCTGTGACATTCCCAGAATAGCTCGCGCGCTCTTTCATCAAGGATAAAATCAAGGTCAACATCAGCTGCTGAAATGTTACCAGAATTATCTCCATAGGCCCTTTCTCTTAATTCATTGATCAGATCAACTGCAGTAGCCTCATCACCACCTGAGCCGCCTCTTTTAACTGCTTCAGCATAAATAAGGTAAACATCAGGTAAACGGAACATCGGGAAATCAGTATCCACATAATAAATATCCGAACCTTGTTGTCCGTCAGAAGTAAGATTACGCCACTTTGTTATGGCATATCCTTCAGCAAAAAGTGATATATCCTCGATCTCGAGTGTTTGTCCTTCTGTATGGAACATGGCACGGCTATCTGTATCACCTGTAGCATCTGAGAACTTATTTACAAAAGCACTGGTTGTCCTTAAACCACCCCAGGGATCATCAATTCCAAATTCTGCAGGATCCATTTCACCACCTACAGCAGCATGAACCAGGAAGGTAGTACCGCCATAGGTCCGAGTGTGAATACCATCAAACAAAATCGGGAATATCACCTCTGGTGAATTATCATTGTCTGTTCTGAATACATCTTTATAATCGGGTTCGAGCGTATACCCGGCATCCAGAATTTTATTACAATATGTAATACATTCTGTGTACTTAGCACTATTTATATACACTTCTGCATTGAGATAAAGTTTGGCCAGTACCATCCATACGGCTGCTTTATCAGCTCGTCCGTATTCATTAGTTTTTGGATCCAGCAAAAGTCCTTCAATAGCCTTTAATTCACTTTCAACATATGCATAGAGATCGGCCCTGTTGATCTGTTCAGGGAAAAACGATCCTACTTTGTCCTCTTCGGTTACAAAAGGAACATTGCCAAACAGGTCGAGCGCATGCCAGTAACTGAGGGCTCTGAGGAAACGGGCTTCTGCACGGTAAAATTCAATGTCAGTTCTGAGTTGACCACTTACTCCACGGTCGTCCAGTTTCTCATCAGTTGTTTCCCGTATGAATTCATTACAAACTGTTACCTGGTAAAAGATCCTGTAATAAAATGCAGTTATAAATACATCGCTTGAACTCCAGGTTTGCCAGTGAAGGTCTTTAATGGTCTGGTCATTCCATGCAATAACAGCCTCATCAGTAGTAAGCTGTTGCATATACCAGTATCCACGAAGGTATTGTCCAAAACCTTCATCAATGCCTCCAATATCACCTGCTCCGGCAGGTCCTTCCTGACCCGAAACAGCTAAACCGGCATATAGTTTTGCAAGAACCTGCTTATAGGATTCAGGATTATCGTAAACAGAAGCTGCAGTTATCGAATCCGGATCGATCGGTTCAGTATCCAGATCCTTTACACAGGAAACAAGCATTATAAAAATTCCTGCGATCGCTATTGTATATTTAAATATATGTTTCATAATTTTTATGCTTTACAATTAAAACTGGAAGTTAACACCCAATGTATACACACGAGGACGAGGATAGAGGTTATTGTCAATACCTCCGTTAATTTCAGGATCAAGTCCATGGTATTTTGTAATAACAAAAACGTTATTAACTGTACCTGATATCATCAGGCTGTATTTACCTGGAAGGATGTCATCAAACCTATAACTTAAACTCATGTTGTCCATCCTGAAGAAAGAGCCGTCGGAGATGAAATAATTAGACCAGTACTGAGGACCATTGAAATTAACGTCTCTGATATTTGACGTAACATTTCCGAGATAAGGACCTTCAGCCCTGTATAATCTTTCGTAATAAGCATTTTCAGAACTTACATTATCATAAACATAGTTTCCGAAGTTTGCTCTACCAGAGAATGAAAAATTCCAGTTTTTGTAATCAATGCTGGAGGTTATACCAAACCATGCATTGGCAGCAGGATCTTTAAAATGGTATTTATCTTCATCAGTTATCTGACCATCATCATTTCTGTCAACATACAATCCTTCAATAGGATTTCCGTCCGTATCATATATTTGTTCAAAAACAAAGAAGGAACTTGCGGGATGGTTAACACTGTGAATCTGGATATTATTACCAACTCCACCGGAGATACCACCAGTATATACACCAAGGTAGCTGGTATCGCTAGTAGCAGTCAGTTTGGTAATTTCATTTTTATTGTAGCTGGCGTTGAAACCCACTTCCCAAATGAAGTTTTCTTTCACAATAGGTTTGGTGTAAATGGTAAATTCAACACCCCTGTTTTCAAGGTCACCCACATTGGTTAACAATATGTTGGTTAGGTTGGAACCTGCAGGAACAGGAATTCTGTTTATCAGGTCTTTTGTTTCCCTCATATAGAAGTCTAAAGTACCGTAATACCTGTCATTAAAAAATCCATAATCAAGGCCCAGGTTGTAGGTGGTGGTTTCTTCCCATTTGATATTAGCATCGTATCCTTCAGGACGAAGGGTGGTGTAAAATGCATTGCCGAATTGATACTGTGCAGCATTGTTGCTGTATGTATATTTGGGCAGATAAGGATAATCCCCCTGGTTAATATTCTGCTGACCAGTTACCCCATATCCTAACCTAAGTTTGAGTTGTGACAATGCACCATCTTGTTTCATCCATGGTTCTTCAAGTATTTTCCAGCCAAGAGCAACTGATGGGAACAGGCCCCAACGTGTATCAGGTGAAAACCTTGAGGTTCCGTCGTTACGAAGAGTGAATGTTAACAAATAGCGGTCTTTAAAAGTATAGTTGAACCTGCCAAAGAAAGATACCAGGTAATATTCTGTACGGTAATCCGATGTATCTAAATTCCATGTCCAGTCATAATTTCCGGAAATAGAATAGCTGGTGGTTTTAAAATGTTGCCATGAATATCCAGCCATTATATCAAATCTGCTGTTGATATTCTCCAATTCCTTGACATAATTGAGGTAAAAATCCAGCAATTCGTTGGTTTTTTCCTGCTCATATTCACTTTTGTATCCACCACCATTTAATTCATCGTAATTCCATGCAGCATTCTGAGGAGTTGTTACAGTGCCTTCGCTATTGGATTGATCCAGTCCGATATTCACGTTAGCTCTTAGTTCTGGCAGAAAATGGAATTTATAATCAAGTTGAACGTTTCCAAGTATCCGGCTTACATTGGAGATATCATCCCTCATGTTTAAGAGTGCTACAGGATTAGATGGTGCAATTCCTTTAGGATTTCCGTTATCCTGGGTCCATGTCCAATATCCACCATATGGGCTTTCTGCATCTAATACTGGTTTGGTAGGGTCAAATTGGACGGATCCTCCAATAGCACCACGGTCGGCAAATGTATTTTCAATCGACATGTACTTTGCATTAACATTTACCTGAAGATGATCATCTAAAAATTTCGGATTCAGAGCTCCACCCAGTGTTATTCTGTTCATGTTATCGTTATCCAATATACCATCCTGATCCGAATAACCAGCGGAAATTCTGTAAGGAAGAAATCCAACGGCTCCTGCTACACCTACATGATGATCCATTCCAAAGGAATTCCTGTAAATCTGATCCTGCCAGTTAGTGTTTTCTTCACCGAGTAGACCGATGATACTTTCGGTACCTCCATGTCTTTCGTTTACAAGTGCACGGTATTCATCGCCGTCAAGCATTTCAACACGCTTAGTTAATTGGTTCAATGAAAATGCTCCGTTATAACTAATTGTAAAAGGTTTATCACCAGTTCCTTTAATTCCCTTTTTTGTAGTTATAAGAATTACTCCATTGGATGCACGTGATCCAAAAATAGCTGTTGCTGAAGCATCTTTTAAAACGGTAAAGGTCTCAATGTCATTCGGGTTAATTGTATTCAGCGGATTTCTCATTCCTGATATTCCTTCTGTATCAATGGGCACACCATCAATAACGATCAAAGGATCATTGATCGCCTGTAAGGATGATCCACCCCTGATACGGATGGTAGCTCCTTCACCTGGTGCTCCACCACCACTGGTGATCTGAACACCAGCAACTTTTCCGGATATCAGTTCGGTAGGACTTGTAATAGCCCCTTTGTTAAAATCTTTAACAGATACGGCCGAGACTGATCCTGTAGCATCTTCCTTTTTCTGAATACCGTATCCGATCACAACAAATTCATCCAGTTCCGACATGGCTACTTCCAGGGCAACATTAACTATTGTTCCTGGTTGTACTGTTAATTCCTGTGATGTAAATCCGATGTAAGAAAAAACAAGAACAGCTCCAGGATCCACTGTAATTCTGTAATCACCATTAATGCCACTGGTAGTACCGGTTGTAGTACCCTTAATGAGAATGGTAACCCCCGGCAATGTTTCCCCCGTTGAAGCATCAGTTACCGTTCCGGTAACGTCCCCGGTCTGGGCAAATCCTGCTCCTACAAAAATGAGTAGGATTAGCATGATCGTGCTCAACTTAAATAATAAATGTTTTACCATAATACAAGTTTAAAATTAATTATATGTTAAGTATAGAATCTTCTGTAAATCAAAGAACCACAATTTCATGTAAAGTTACGAAAACCTGAGGATTATTTATCGTCTGTAAAATTATACCAAGCCTGTTCAGTGGGCAAATTTGAATATTAAAAAATTATTAAATTTAGGCAGTTGAAAAAATGAAGCGGGAAATAAGTAAAATTTGCAAATTAATCTTAAATTTGCACTTACGATATACATTATTACTAACTTAAATTTATACACATGAAAAAATCTACTTTAAGAATTGTTTCAACATTGCTGTTCATGCTGATGGGAAGCTATCTATTTGCTCAAATGCCTGATGCTATTACAATGGAGCCAGCTAATCCTACCATTTATGATCAAATAACATTAACCCTGGACGTTAGCTTATCATGCCCCGATAGTGCGCTATTTGCGGCAGACTCCGTTATGATGCACTCTGGCGTTAACATTGGCGATACAGCAGCATGGTCTAATGTTGTTGAATTTAATGCACTAGGTATTGACGGCACCCAACCAAAGCTTGTTAATATCGGTGGGTTTCCTGCAGCCATTACAATTGAACCGGCAGGGGCTACTGCATGGGAAGAGATTACCCTTACCCTGGATGCCAGCTTATCATGCCCCGACAGTGCATTATTTGAAGCTGATTCCGTTATGATGCACTCGGGTGTAACACTCGAAGGTGCTCCCTGGTCAAATGTTATTGCTTTTGATGCTTTAGGTGCTGACGGAACACAACCTAAACTTATAAACAATGGTGACTACACCTGGTCAATAACCTACACACCAAGCGCATTTTACGGATTAACCCCAGGTCAGGACCCAACAGAAATCTGCTGTGTGTTTAACGCAGGAGACTGGGCTGCTGGCGAAGGAAAAGATTTTGATGCTGAAGGCAATTGCGCCGACTTCTTTATTCCTTTTGGTGAGGCTCCAGCAAGTTATTTATGGCAGATTACATTTACTCCTGCAGATTTTTATGGAATTGAAGAAGGCACCTCTGTAACTGAGATCAACTGTGTGTTTAATGCAGGTGACTGGGCAGCAGGTGAAGGTAAAGATTTCGATATGGATGATAACTGCATCGACTTTGTAATTCCTCTGGGAATTGGATCAGTTAACGATAATCCTGAAATTAGTTTCAGAATGTATCCAAACCCGGTCGAAAACGTTCTTCACCTTGATCAACTCGAAAATGCAAGCAGGGTAGAGATCTATAACGTAGTTGGAAAATTAGTCCAAACAGTTGAAGATTTCGGAAACAATGTTAGCATTAACACTTCTGATTTTAACAGTGGTGTTTATTTTGTGACTGTTCATATCAATGGAACTGTACAATCCACAAAATTCATCAAGAACTAAAAGATACTTTCTTTTACACTTAACCCGGCCAGGATTGGCCGGGTTTTTTTATCCCCCCTCTTTATCTCCCCCCAGGGGGAGACATTTCTCCTGCTCTGAGGAGGCTAGTGGGAGGATTCCCCTTCTGGAGGGGGACAGGGGGAGGTTTTTTGCCTATCTTTAACCCAAAAATTCAACTTCAATGAAAAGACCTCCAATTTTATATTCTGCAATATCGTTCATCATCCTTTTTAGCATGTGCAACCAAACTCCAAAGGAACAACAGAATACCTTTACCCATCAACCATCATGGGCAAAGGATGCAATCTGGTACCAGATCTTTGTGGAACGTTTTAACAATGGTGATATGTCCAATGATCCTAAACCTGAAAATATCAGAACCGCTTCTGATTTTCGGCCGGTACCGGAAGATTGGTCAGTGACACCATGGACTCATAACTGGTATGAACAGGAAAAATGGGCAAAGAACATGGAAGTTGATTTTTATGGAGGCTTACAGTTACGTAGGTTTGGAGGAGATCTGCAGGGTGTACTCGACAAACTGGATTACCTTCAGGAACTTGGAATAACGGCTATTTATTTTAATCCGATAAACGATGCCCCGTCATTGCATAAATACGATGCAAGGAACTACCATCATATTGATGTTAATTTTGGCCCTGATCCACAAGGAGATAATGAGATTATCGCTTCGGAGGACTCCAATGATCCCGCAACATGGAAATGGACTTCTGCTGATAAGCTGTTCCTAAAACTGGTGGATGAGTTACATAAAAGAAATATCCGTGTGATACTTGATTATTCATGGAACCATACCGGTGTTGAATTCTGGGCATGGAGAGACATTGTTAAAAACCAGGAAAAGTCTGAGTTTAAAAACTGGTATGACATAAAATCATTTGATGATCCTGTTACCGAAAAAAATGAGTTTGAATACCATGGCTGGCTTAACCTCCACAGTTTGCCGGAGATCAAAAAAGTAAACGTAACTACAGAGAGGGTAATTGGCCATCCTTATGAAGGTGATATTATTGAGGGGGCAAAAAAACATATTTATGCAGTTACTGAGCGCTGGCTTGCTCCTGAAGGAGATGTATCCCGAGGAATTGACGGTTACCGGCTCGATGTGGCTGACCATGTAGGAATGGTTTTTTGGCGTGATTGGAGGAAGCATGTAAAATCAATTAATCCAGAAGCCTATCTTGTTGGGGAGATCTGGTGGGAGAAATGGCCGGGAAAACTCATGAATCCAGTCCCTTATGTTAGTGGTGATGTTTTTGATGCAGTAATGTTTTACCAGGTTTACAGGCCGGCTCGTAGTTTCTTCGGGATAATGGATGATGAAATCGACGCCAAACAGCTAAAAGACAGTTTAAACTTACAATGGAACCGATTATCAACCAACACAAGACAAGCAATGATGAATACTGCGGCAACACACGATTCTCCTCGCCTGCTCACTTCATTTGCTAACTCAACAAAATACAAATACAATGCAAAACCTGATGCCTATGCCGGGTATATTTCTGGTAAACCAGAAGAAGAAACATACAAACGAGTACAACTTTATCTGATGCATCAGTTCACAACTATTGGTGCACCACAGATCTGGAATGGTGATGAAATGGGTATGTGGGGTGCAGATGATCCGGATTGCCGTAAGCCATTGTGGTGGCCTGAATATAATTTTGATCCAGAATACAGCAATAACTTCCAGGAAGGTGAAAAACAGTTCGATGAAGTTAGTTTCAACCAGAACCATTTTGAATTCTATAAAAAGATGATCTCACTTAGAAAAAAAAATCCTGTTCTTGTTGATGGGGAATTTGAATTTATAAAAACCGAAGGTAAAATCCTGATTTATAAACGGTATGATAATGAAAATGAGATCCTTGTTTTGTTTAACCTGGATTCGGAAAGTTATGAGCATGAACTGGTAGCTAATCGGAGGTATATTAATCTAATGGATGATTCTGTGGATGATTCTGAAAGCATTATCCTACAACCCGTTTCTGGTTTGATATTAAAGAAATCCAAATAGAACGCTGATGACGCAGATTGTTATGATAATCTCAGATTTGCTGAATTTATCAGTGCAGATCTGCATAATCTGTGTTATCTGCGTTCCATCATCATACTACTTATAACGAAGATTTATCCAATTTTAAAATGAAGAAGTTTGTATACACTTTATTTTTAGTTTTTATCATGTCATATACATCAGGAATTGTAGCTCAGGGTGATACAATTATTAGTTATAAAAAATTTTCTTCGGAATTTATTGACGATCGGAATGTAGATGTTTGGTTGCCTCCCTCCTATGACAAGGATTCCAATTATAAATTCCCGGTTGTGTATATGCATGACGGACAAAACCTATTTATGGATTCTCTTTCATATACGCAAATAAGTTGGGGAGTTGATGATTGGATCAGGAAATTAACATCAGAAAACAATATTCCTGAAGTTATTGTTGTTGGAATCTGGAACACACCCAAAAGGTACAGCGAATACCAGCCTCAGAAACCGTTTTATTTATTGAAAGAAGAATTCCAGACAGAACTTGCAGACTTGTATGGAGGGAAGCCAGAATCCGACAATTATCTGAAATTTATTGTAAAAGAATTAAAACCTTTCATCGATAAGAATTACAATACGGATCAAGAACAGCAAAGTACATATATCATGGGATCAAGCATGGGAGGACTTATTTCCCTTTATGCATTGTGTGAATACCCTGAGGTTTTTGGTGCCGCTGGTTGCCTTTCCACACACTGGGTTACGCGAGTAAACCTGGAATCCAGTGATATGCAAGAGGCGATGGTAAAGTACCTCACATGGGCTTTACCATCTCCTGCAAACCATAAGATCTATTTTGATTTTGGCACAATTGGACTGGATTACTATTATGGATCCCATCAGGCTATTATCGACTCAATCATGATTAAACAGGGTTATATCAATGGACAAAACTGGATCACGAAAAAAATCGAGGGGGCAGATCATAATGAAAAATCATGGAGAGAAAGACTTTCTATCCCTTTGCAATTTCTTCTGGATAACAGGTAAAAAAAGGGCTTTTCGAAAAAAACTTCTTGTGAGCATATTTTGGCTAATGGTTTAAAATTTCATCTGTAACCCAAAGATTCAGATATTTGCATTTTTCAAATTAAACAAATATGGATAATCTTTTTGTAAAATCATTTATTGATTGGCTACACATTCTCGCTACTGTAACCTGGATCGGTGGCATGTTGACTAATTTCTTTATTTTAAGACCTGCTGTGGTTAAAAGTTTGAAGCCTCCTGAATCAGCAAAATTAATGGGTACACTAATGAAGCGTTTCAGGATAATGGTTTATGTTTCCATTGTAATACTCGGAGTAACAGGTATCCCATTAAAGATCATCAACGAAAACTACATCAGCATAATTAATTTTGAGAACAACTGGGAGATCATTTCCTTTATCAAACATATTTGTTATGGGATTCTTGTTTTGCTGGCAGTCTATTCATTTGAGGTTTTGTCACCCAAAATTGCCAAAATTGCAACCAATGGCACATCACCTCAAATGCAATCATTGCAAAAACGACAGGGTCTACTGGGTGGACTGGCATTTCTCACCGCTATGATGATCCTAATGTTGTCATCCTTAATGCGTTATATTGGTTAACCAGGTATATAATATGCAACGTTCATTTGTGCGTATACTATTTCTTTTTATAATTGGAATCCTGTTCTATAATTGTTCAAAAGCACCACAGTATAAATCGTCATGGGACACTCTATTTAACAATGACTGGGAGTTTTCCTTATCAAATGACAGCCTTGGTATTTTTAATAGCAATGAACTTTGGAAGCAGGTTCAGTTGCCGCATACACCTATAATCGAACCATTGATCGTCAACGATCAGTGGCAGGGCATCTGTTGGTATAAAAAGAGTTTTTTTCTGGAAAAGCTTTGTTCAGGGAAAAAGCTCTTTCTCAAATTTGATGGCGCCATGAATGTAGCTGAAGTTTGGATAAACGGTATAAAAAAAACGACGCATTTAGGCGGGTATTTACCCTTTGTAATCGATTTTACGACAGAAGCAAAAATCGGCGACTTGAATGAGATTATAGTCAGGCTTGATAACAGGGACAACGCTGTGACGGGACCTAAACCCCTGGAAATTCTTGATTTTAATATGTATGGAGGAATTTACAGGGATGTTCACTTGGTCATTAAAAATCCGGTTTTTATTACCGATCCAATCCTGGAAAAAAAGACTGCCGGAGGAGGAATATTTGTAACTTTTCCTTCAGTTACAGAAAAGGAAGCGCTTGTTCAGATTCAAACACATATTAGAAATGAATCTGAAAACCGGATACAGTACGACCTTTCTCATGAACTATGGCAGGGAACCGTAAAAGTGGCTGAAGTCAGTGACTATAATCTGGAACTTGGTAGTTATCATGATCGTCATAATACCGTACAATTGCATGTGGAAAACCCCAAGCTCTGGTCGCCTCAATTTCCAAACCTTTATTCACTTATAACTACAGTTTTCCAGGAAGAACAGATAATAGATGCTGACACAACCCGGATTGGGATTAGAAAATTTGAATTTGAAGGAGGGAAATTAAGAATTAACGGTGAGGAAACATTTCTTCGCGGTGTTAACCGCCACCAGGAATACCCCTATATCGGGTATGCACTGAGTAATGAAGCTCAGTACCGCGATGCATTTAAAATAAAGGAGGCCGGTTTCGACTATGTTCGGTTATCTCATTATCCGCATTCTCCTGCATTTATGGATGCTTGCGATGCTCTAGGATTGGTAGTTATCAATGCTATTTTAGGCTGGCAATATTTTTCAGAAGACGCTGCATTCCAGTCACATGTTTACCAAACTGCACATGACTTAATCCGAAGGGATAGAAACCACCCCTGCGTTCTGGCCTGGGAAGTTTCACTGAATGAATCCTGGATGCCCGAATTCTTTATCGACAGTTTAACAGCAATAGCTCAATTGGAATATCCGGGTGACCAATGTTTTACAGCAGGCTGGCAACATTACGGATATGATATTTATTTACAGGCCAGGCAACACCGCATAAACCATTATGAAGAACCTGGTAAACCTTATGTTGTTTCTGAATATGGCGACTGGGAGTACTATGCCATGAATGCTGGATTAAACCAGAATGAATGGCAGGACCTCAAACTGGAAGAACGTTCAAGCCGGCAATTGTTATCTTTTGGTGAAGAACGATTGTTGCAACAGGCCACCAATATCCAAGAAGCTCATAATGATAATTTTAATACACCTGCATTTGCTGATGGTTATTGGGTGATGTATGACTACAACCGGGGATATGCAGATGACCTGGAAGCCTCTGGAATTATGTCCATAAACCGCCTGCCTAAATTCAGCTATTATTTCTTCCAAAGCCAACGTGATCCAAATGAAGAATCAGATTTAATTCAAACTGGGCCATCCGCTTTTATCGCGTCTTACTGGAACGACACGTCAAGTTTAGATGTAAAGGTATTCAGCAATTGTGAGGAAGTAGCTCTCTTCTTAAACGATTCACTTATTGGTAAGCAAGAACCAAATAACGACAGAATTCCAAATAATCTATCACATCCTCCTTTTACATTTCATTTGGATAGATTTAGTAAAGGAACTCTGAAGGCCTTAGGATATATCGATAATGAGGAAGTTACTTCACATATTATTACTACTCATGAAGAACCTGCCACACTCAGGCTGAGAATTGATGAAAGCGGTAGACCTCCAAATTCAGGAGTTAATGACGTGGTTTTTGTCTACGCAGAGGTTATTGACCGGAATGGCACTGTGGTACCGATCAATGTATATGACATTGATTTCAGCATCAGAAGTGGGGATGCACAGCTAATAAGCCCTGTTAAAACTCACACGGAGGCCGGAATAGCTTCTGCGCTTATACGTATTGGTCAGTTAGCTGGTCCGATAACAATCAGGGCTAGCAGCAGTGGACTGAATGAAACTGAAATTACATTTCGGAGCAATTAGTGAGCCATCCACATTTATTTATTAACTTACTGAACCGGCCTATGCTTCTTCTACTTTCTATTTAATTGTTCTGGTAAAACTGTAGATGTTTGATCAGACCTTGCCATAAGATTAGCCAATGATTTGGTTTTTGGGAAATGTTCCAAAATGATCTTAAGAAATACAGTAATAGGAATGGATAGGATCAATCCGGGTACACCCCATATATATCCCCATAGCATAAGCATCACCAAAACGGTAATAACATTTATCGAAAATGTCTTTCCCATAAAGATGGGTTCAAGCACACCACCCATTACAACCTGAACGGCTATTATCACCAAAATGAAAAAAAGCAATGTACCTGTTGGATCAAGCTCAACAAAAGCAAATAGTGAGAGTAACAGCACAGAAACTACCGATCCGACCATCTGAACAAAATTGATGACAAAAGCAAACAATCCCCAGAAAATGGGAAAACTTACTCCAAAAAACAGGCAGGCAAGACTGAAACCGATTCCGGTTAGCAAGCTGACAAAAAACTTCACCTTGACAAACTTTATGATGTCTTTCTCAATTTTCATAAATGTTTTAACGGAGGTGTGCTTTTGTTTAAATATGGAAAAGTTCAAAAGCTTCTGAAAATTAATCGACTCGGCGAGTAACAATATCACAAAGAAAGCGGTCATTAAGGTCATTGAAAGGGTTCCACCAATAAAATCCAGAGTGGTACCAAAGCGTTTAAGCATGCTATTATCCTGAAGGTATTGTGAAAACAGGCTTTCTCCAGCTACTCTGTCAATACCGAAGAACGCTTCAACAGCAAGGATTATACTGGCTAGTTTTGATTCAGCCTTCTCAAGAAAAAGACCATCTGCTGATAATATTTCATCACTGGATAGCTGTATCAATTCACCACCAATCTTAAAAATACCTGCAATGATCAATACCACAACAAAAATACTGACTGGTCTTGGAACATTCCTTTTGTTAAGCCACCTCATTAATGGCAAAAACAAAAGGGCGATAAACATAGCGAAAATGAGAGGTATAAAAATAAAGGACAGAATTTTCAGCAGGTAAAATAACAACGGTACTACAATAATCAGCAATAATATATTTGTTGTCTTAATGTCTTTCATAAGCAAATAAATTGATAATCCCCTCCCAAAAGTACATGGAATGCCTGCAATATTATGCAGATTTATATGAACAGGCAATGATAACGACTTTTTATTTCAAATTTATGGAATACAACAGCAGCTATTCAATTTTGTTTATACAATGCTATTTGACTGGAATTGAACAACTGTAAGGATATAAAAAAAGGCTGCTCCATTCCTGAAACAGCCTTTTCATATCATTAAAAAATTCTTACTGAACGATCAGCTTTTTCATTGCCTTTTTACCATCAGCAGCCATAATGTTCACAAAGTAAACACCTGCTTCAACTTGATCAGTAGGTAAGGTGATCAGGTCATTAGTAGCAGAGAAGCTATCTTTTTCAACCATAATTGTCCTTCCTGAAATGTCAGACACTATGAATGTCATTTCACCCTGGAATACATTACCTAATGATTTTAAGGTTACATTTCCATTGGTTGGATTGGGGAAGAGAACCAATTCATCGTTGTAGAATACTTCGTCTACATTTTCATAAGGTCCGCCGGCTAACTGAAGGTCGCCCAGAAGAGCAGTATTGCTCCAGTTGTTTCCATCTCCGTACCATACGGATTGGTAATCACGTCCAACGCCATTGTCGCTGTCGTTGTTACCCAAACTGAATCCCATTGTACGGCCTTTACCAGGACGGAAATCAAAGATGCTCCAGGCCAGCCTTAACTCCAGTTTATAACCGGAAGCAGTCGGCAACCATTTGGCATCAAATTGATCATTGGTAAACTGAACTCCGTCAGCTTTGATCCATAATGTGTCATCACTTGCACTTGCTGCTAGGAAGTCCTGAATTAGCTGCGTATCAAAATCACCATCATAAGTTTCATCCTGGTCATGATTACCATCAAAGTAATATTCGATAGCATCATTGTCCCATGGATTTCCGGCTCCCTCTACTATGGCATCATCAACTTCAACACCAAGGTATAAGTTATAGGAATCCCAGAGTGCACCCCAGGCAACAGTATTGTTGATCGGGCCTGTACCAGCTGCAAGAATTGATGAACCATAGTTCAGAGTAAACTCACTAAGGTCACCATCAATCGTAACAGCATCCTCAGTACGGTCAGCATAAGCGATACCTTCATCAGGTGTTGGATCATCTGCAAAAGTATATTCACCTGTTAAGCAATCAAATGTTATCCTGTAACGTCCTGGTGTTGCAGGAATATCAGCTCCATCAAGAACTGCTGTTCCATTAGGGAAGGAAGCATCTCCCCAGAATACGGTTCCGTCTAAATCTTTACGGAATACAACACTCTGGTCTTCGAAGATCTCATAAGTTCCAACATAAGTGGTTGGCATATCTGTAGGATTCCTGAGAACAACATCTCCGATTGTTGAATTGTAGACACTGATACAACCACAGGCAAGTACGCCAAGGTTACAGTCACCAAATCCGTTTGTATTTTCAAGGTTGCCCATGTTACCGTTCCAAGCCAGGAAATAAGCTGGATCATCAGCACCATCGTCATCACCTACGATAACATCAACGCCAACCTGTCCACCAGACTCAGGAGTTACTCCAAGGTCAGCCCAAGGTATTCCAAATTCAACGGAATAGCCTTCAGCAGTTGTTACAATAGCAGCCATTGGTGTGGTTGGTCCCTGAACATGAACGACATTTCCGGCACCATCAATGCTAATGTGAGCATCAGCAGCTCCATAATCACCTCCTGATTTGTCACCATCAAGGAATACATGAACGATATCACCATCTGTAACAGCGTCATCAATTACATTTACACCAAAGAACATGTATTCAGCATTCCATGCAGTTCCAAATGAAACTTCACTGGGATTACCACCGTCATCGCCTTCTACAACTTGCGAAACATTTTGGCT
The DNA here is from genome assembly GCA_964421215.1 of uncultured Bacteroidales bacterium. Taxonomy (GTDB): domain Bacteria; phylum Bacteroidota; class Bacteroidia; order Bacteroidales; family JAADJA01; genus JAADJA01. The sequence continues at coordinate 76,909 of CAYQWA010000019.1, forward strand.
AAGATCCCAATCTGCCTCGTTAAGTTCACCATCAACATTTAAAGCAAATACTTCAGGTGCTGTAATGGCATTTCCAAGACGTTCAAACATAAAGTCACCAGCCTCACAGTTGAAAGTAATGTAATACTTACCACCCGGCACTGTAATTACGGCCAATGGATCACCAAATACACCACCGCCGCCTGGATAAGTTCCTCCCCATACATTTTGGAAAGTAACGTCAGCATCAACCCTGAATAAAAGGGTTGTCGTACTTGAGAAATTATATGTTAATGTGAACAATGATGGGTACATGGCATCACGGACCATATATACATCCGTTGGAATAACGGTTCCGTCATCACCCCAGTCGTTGAAATCACCTACAAGGCCGATTTCACCACATGCTGTTGTGTTTTCTGTAAAGTTGTATTCAAAAGTTTCACAATTAAAGCTTACATCATATATGCCAGCTGTCAATGGAATATTCGGGCCATTGTCTTCACCTGTTCCGCTTGGGAAAGTAGCAGCTCCCCAGTTGGCTGTCCAGTCGGCATTCTCGCGGAATTTAACCTCTGAATCTTCATACCATGAACGGGTAAGTGTCCATTGCTGAGGATCAGCAGCATTCCGGTTCATTGGAATGTCTGCATTCCAGTTTACAAATCCACCGATCATTCCGATATCGCCGCAGGTTGCAACAAAACTATAATCACCGGTTGCATAGTCGAAAGTAACGAGGTAGTCGGTAGTAATTCCTGTTTCATCAAGAGGCACCATAAAGTTTGCACCATCCTGAACGCCTGTTCCAGCAGGAAAGTCATCTCCTCCCCAGTTTACACCCCAATCACCATTTTCACGGAATTTGGCTTCGATAAAACCATCGCCGTTATCATCCTGATCATCAGTAACGGTAAATACAGTACTCCACATATTGGGATTATCTGCATCTCTATGCATTGCATAATCAGCAGCCCATCCGTTAAATTCACCAATGAGTGCAATTGAACCACTGGCAGCTTCAAAGTTGTACATACCCGTTGAACAATTGAAAGTCACTTTGAAATCGGTTGTAATGCCATTGGTATCAAGTGGGATCATAATGTTTGGCCCGTCCTGATAACCTGTATCTGCGGGAAATTCATCACCACCCCAATTAACTGCCCAATCGGCATTTTCACGGAATTTGGCTTCTATAAAACCATCGCCGTTATCGTCCTGATCATCGGTAACTGTAAAGATGGTATACCATTCATGTACATCATCTGACATACGCATCATTGAGTAATCATCAGCCCAGCCATTAAATTCTCCAATCATGCTTATGATACCACATGTAGTTTCAAAAAGGTAGTCACCGGTGGAACAATTAAAAGTTACATAGTATGTGCCCACAGGAACAGGGATATTTCCTCCATCCTGCACAGCAACACCGGCAGGGAAAGTTGTATCACCCCAGTTAACTGCCCAGTCGGCATTCTCACGGAATTTTAATTCTACTATTCCGTCAGGGGGATCTCCGGAATCTTCTTCTGTTAATATGATTACGGCAGAAAACAAGTCAGGATCAACAGGATCGCGGTCCATCACGATATCATCAGCCCAGCCCGTCATTTCACCTATTAATCCTACCTGGCCACATGTTTGACTCATTCCTTGAAATGAGGCAAAAAAAGCCATCAGTAAAAGAAACAGTAAAGTTTTTTTCATAATAATAAATTTAAGATTAGTTAGTAATAAGTTGTTTTATTGATGCTAAATTACTAAATTAATATTAAATATTTTCATTTCCAACCCTCTAACTATCAAACTTAAGGATTATTTAAAGTTAGGGTCTCAGGCAAGCATCATTTTTTCGTAACTTCGCATGAATACCATATTTGTACTAATAAATTATATGTATATGATGAAAAATTTATTAATTCATTCGAAGATTGCTGTGATGTTTTTGACCCTTTTTCTGGGATCAACGACACTAATAGCACAGGATCGTACCATAACAGGTACTGTAACTGATGCTGAATCCGGTGAAACACTTATTGGTGTGAACATAACTCCGGCTGAGGACCTGAGTATCGGTACAGTATCCGACATTGATGGTAACTATAAATTAACTGTACCTGAAACCGTTACTGCCTTAAGGTATTCTTATGTCGGTTACACTTCACAGATCATTGAGATAACATCTGATAAAATTGATGTTACACTCATGCCGGGTGAAATGCTGGGTGAGATTGTAGTGGTTGGTTATGGAACCCAGAAGACAAAAGAGGTGACAAGTGCAGTCAGCAGTATAAAGGAGGAAGATTTTAATGCAGGACATGTGAACAATCCCATTCAACTGATACAGGGAAAAGTTCCGGGACTATCCATTGTAAGACCAGGAGGCGATCCCAATGCGGACTTTAATATCCGGCTAAGGGGATTATCCACATTTGGTTCAAATACTGAGCCCCTGGTTATCGTGGATGGAGTACAGGGAGCTTCTTTAAGCTCAGTAGATCCAAGAGATATCGCATCCATGGATGTGCTGAGGGATGCTTCTGCAGCCGCCATCTACGGAACACGTGCAGCATCCGGTGTTATTCTGATCACCACCAAGAAAGGAAGTTATGAAGGCGAGAAGAAAGCCAATGTGGAATTCAGTACAGATCTCTCAGTTGAAAGCATCGACAGAAAACTAGATGTACTTACTGCATCAGAATACAGGCAATTTGACAACCATACTGACTATGGAATGGAAACAGACTGGATGGATGAATTAACAAGAAACGCATTTTCCCAGGCATATAACCTGGCGGTAAACGGGGCAACAGAAAAATCAAACTATCGTGTTTCCTTTAACTACCGTAATGCAAATGGTGTTGTAAGGAATACAGGATTTGAACAATTTAACGGCCGCCTGAACTTCAGTCAAAAAGCATTAAACGATATGCTTACCCTGAACTTCAACCTGGCAGCCACCATGCGTGATGAACATTATGTACCGGATGATGCCATGGGATTTGTCTCCAACTACAATCCAACAGCTCCGGTTATGGGCGTCGGATCCGACACGGCTGCTGCAACAGCTGCTTTTGTTGAAGAGTGGGGAGGTTATTTCCAGCAACCAGCATTCTCTTTTTACAATCCGGTAGCTGTTATTGAACAGAATACCCAGGATGGAAAAAAGCAAGAGATAATAGGTAGCATTAAGGCGGATCTTGAACCAGTAGAATGGGCAAAAATCAGTGCATTTTACAGCCAGTCAAGAGGCAATGACCTGTTTGGATATTATACAAGCAAATTAAGCTATTATAACGCAACTAACACAGAGAAAAACGGAAGTCACAACGGCTTTGCCAGGAAAAGAACTGATGACCGTTTCCAGCATATTTTTGAAATAACTGGTGAAGTGGAACAAAACTTCAAAAAGTTTAATGTTAAACTTCTTGGAGGATATTCATGGCAGGAACGAGTAAACGACTATTATGAAGCCTATGGTGAAGGATTTATCACAGATAATTTCACATACAATAACCTGGGCGCTTCGTCTGGAGTTGTTCCAATAAACCAGATGATTCAGAGCAATAAGTACGGCAGCACTCTGATCGGTTTCTTCAGCCGGGCAAGTGTAAACTGGAATGACGCAGCTTTCTTTACTGCAAATTTCCGTAGAGATGGTTCAACAACGTTTGGTGAAAACAACAAATGGGGGAACTTTATGGGCGTGAGTGCCGGATTTGACCTGGTAAAATTTGTTGACGTTCCTGTTTTTAACAGGTTGAAATTCAGAGGAGGTTATGGTGAAACAGGAAACCTTCCGCCAGAACCATACCTGTCGCAGGACCTGTATGGCCCAACTGACGGATTTTTCTTCTACCAGGGTGAATTTATACAGGCATATAATATTTTAAGAAACAGCAATCCTGAACTCCAGTGGGAAATTAAAAAAGAACTCGGATTTGGCCTTGACTTTTTCCTGCTTGACTATAAATTGAACGGCTCCATCGACTATTACCAGAACACAAGTTCGGAATTAATGCTTTATTACAGGGTACCCCAACCTCCTGCTTTTGCAGAGTATACCTGGTTGAATGTAGGTGAACTTGAAAATACCGGACTTGAAGTTGTTATAAATTACATGGTAATAGATAAAGAAGATTTTAAATGGACCACAAACTTTAACTATTCAAACTTTCTCTCTACCAAACTGGTAAAGATCACCAATGAGATTGCAGAAGGCGACAGTGAAAGACGTATTGGTGAGCTTGGAGCTCCTTTCCTCACCGGTGTAAATACAGTGAAGGTGGTGGAAGGAGAAGAAATTGGCCAGCTCATAGCTCCTGTATTTGTTGCGATCGATACTTCAGGTAATAAAATTTATGAAGATGTTAACGGTGATGATGAGATCAGCGTGGATGATTACCAGGTGGTAGGAAACGGATTGCCTGATTTCCAAATTGGCTGGGGCAATATGTTCACATACAAAAACTTTTACATGAGCATGTTTGTTCGGGGAGTCTTCGGACATTCGCTGGTAAATGTTAACAATGCCAGGTATGGTGACAAAACCAACATTGGAATTCAGAGTGGAATGGGTATTACACTCGATTATCTTGATGCTGATGATGGACTTGTGTATTCAGATTTTCATGTGGAGAAAGCCTCATACGTGAAACTGGATAATTTCTCCTTTGGCTATCGCTTCGGTATGGACGATAACAAATACATCTCCAACATCGAATTATACGTTTCAGGGCAAAACCTGTTTACCATTTCTGATTATTCAGGTGTAGATCCTGAGGTCAGGTATGAGGACAGGGATGATCCCCTTGCTCCTGGTATCGACAGACAAGACACTTATTTCAGGACAAGGTCATTTACCCTGGGTGTTAACGTTTTATTTTAACCGTAAATCGTAGAATATCATGAAAAATAGATCCTTTATAACAAAACTACTGATCATCGCTCTTTTAACAGGTGTATTCCAGGTGTCGTGTACCAAACTGGATGAAGAAGTATATTCAAACCTTACAGGAGAAGTATTATTTGATGATCCTGACAACCTAATCTATGCATTTGGTGCGGCCTATACAAATCTTTACAGGCTTGTTGGCCATAAATACGGAATGGTAGGACATGAAGCTGGAACTGACCTTCTTGTTGTTCCTCAGCGTGGCGGAGACTGGTATGACGGGGGCGAATGGCATCGTTACCACCGTCACACATGGACACCGGCTGAAGGATACGTATCCCACTGGTGGACCAACATTTATGCTGGAGTTAATATATGTAACAAATTAATCGACCAGTTCGATGCCTCAGGACTTGAAAGTGCTGAAGCTGCCATCGCTGAACTTAGAGCACTCAGGGCATTGTATTATTTCTGGTTGATTGACATCTTTGGCAATGTACCAATTGTTGACAAATACGATGTTCCGGCTGATTATAAACCCCCAACAAACTCCCGGCAGGAAGTCTATGATTTTATCGAAGGAGAATTATTACTGGGCAGAACTGACGATGACGGGAATGAATGGGCTCCTGTACTCCCTTTATTGTCAAAAGAAACCGGTTTGTCCATTTACAGCCGTATAAATTATTATTCCGCTTATACCATACTTGCAAAACTTTATTTAAATGCGGAAGTCTATACAGGCACACCACAATACGAAAAGGCGCTAGCAGCTTGCGATACCGTTTATAATTCCAATCTGTTCTCACTTGAATCCGACTTTTTTAGCAATTTTGGTTCAGATGCAACGGCATCTCCAGAGCATATTTTAGGAGTACCCTTCGACCAGGTGTATGCTGCAGAGTTTGAAATTCATCTGTTTACTCTGCACTACAGTCTCCAGGATCATTTCAAATTACAAAGTGCAACCTGGAATGGGATCTGCGCCCAGGAAGATTTTTTCAATTCATTTGAAGAAACAGATGTAAGAAGAAACGGATTGCTTCATGGAGAGCAATACGATGATGAAGGAAATCTTATTGAAGATCCAGGATATGAAAAATTCCAACCGGGACAGGTGTTTGATCCTGATGGTCCGGGATTGGATCTTACTCCTGCAGTTAACATGCTCGAGCCAAACTGTTTACGTCAGGCAGGTGCCCGTGTAGCTAAGTTTCCATATATAGAAGACAGCGACAGGTATACCGGCAACGACTTCCCTATATTCAGGTTTGCTGACATTCTTCTTATGAGGGCTGAATTACTGGTAAGGACCTCTGGAGACCTGGGTGTAGCACTCGAAATGCTGAACATGGTAAGAACCCGTGCACTGGTTGATCCATTAGCAGAGGTTACTCTTGAAAACATTCTGGCTGAACGTGCAAGAGAATTGTACGCTGAAGGACACCGTCGCAGTGATCTGATTCGATTTGGAGCTTACCTGAACACAAGGTGGGAAAAAGAAGAAATGTCGGCCGATTATGTAACATTATGGCCTATCCCCGAAGGGCAGATTGATGCCAATCCAAACCTCGATCAAAATCCGGGATATTAGTATTAATATTTGTTCAACATAAAAAAGGAGGCGGAATTCTGCCTTCTTTTTTTTTTACATTCTTCTGGAATAAACTAAAAAATTGAAGCTTTTTTCTCAGATTCCTTCCAAATTTACCCTGACAACAACTGTTCATAGAACTAAATTAATCTCCCTTACTCCCTGATTAACATAATACTGGAACCCCGAACAAATTGTGAATAAGTCCGGCACCAAAAAAAACTTCCTTTTCGAATTATTTTTCGTATATTTACAACATCAAAATCTAAGACTGATTAAGGCACAATTTCTACTTTGTACGCCTATGAACAACGGAGAACTCTAATAGCATCGATAAAGGATCAAGAGGAGATTGTTGTGCACATTTTTTACTTTTTATTAGGTTGTTTGTAATAGAATAGAAATCATTCAATTATATCAAATAAATCTACGATGAAAAAAACCTTTACATTTTACAGCGTAATGGTATTTCTTTGTTTTGGAATTACCATTTCATCTTTTGCGCAAGATGACAACGAAGCTAAAAAGCTAACTAAAGAAAACTTCAGGTCAGAAGCTGATAACATCAGCTACTGGAAGGCAGCGGCCAGCCAGGGGATAGTTCCTTACAACCCTCCGGTACCAGTTAAACCTGGAGAGTACAATGAATCGAGGTCTGGATCAGGCCCAATAGAAACATCAACTACTGATGTTATTGTATGGGATGAATCAGGTGTAACCCAGAGCGAAAACTCAATTGCAGTCGATCCCAATGATCCTGATTATGCTTTAAATTCCAATAATTCAGAACAAAGCGGCAGTATTTATGGTGCTAATTACATTCAATCTTCTGATGCAGGATTAAACTGGAGTGGTACGAAATACGGTGCAGGTGAGTCCAATAAAGGAGATCCGGCAGCTGCCATTGATGCGGATGGAAGACAGTATGTGGGATACATTGATATAAATCGTGGCCAGGGAGTGTCCTATTCGGATAATGGAACCACATGGTATACCGCTAATATTGACGGACCTTATTCTTATCCTGACCTGATGGATAAAAACCATCTTACTGTTGATCCCAGGTCAAGCGGAACTTACAGCGGATATGTTTATAGTGCCTGGACTCATATTGAATCCGGCGATCCCAACGACGCAGAGATCATGTTTTCAAGATCCACAACCAGTGGAGCCAGCTGGGGAACACCTTATAGTATCAGTGATGCCATTTCAGCAGGAAGTCACAACCAGGGTGTTAATATCCAAACAGGCCCATCGGGGCAGGTTTATGCGGTATGGGCTGTTTACGATTCATGGTATCCAAGCAGCACCAATGAAAATGCAATTGGATTTGCAAGATCACTTAACGGGGGAGCATCTTTTTATACCGCCCAAAGAATACACAATAATATTCTTGGTATCAGGCCTAGCCCTTATTCTCCAACATCTAACCCTACAGGGAAATTAATGCGTGTGAACTCATTCCCAACAATGGCCGTCGATATAAGTGGCGGACCCTATAACGGATATATTTATGTAGCATGGTCAAACATTGGTGTTCCTGGTACAAACACCGGATCTAACGTCAGTGTTTATTGCATGAGGTCAACCAATGGTGGCGTTAGCTGGGGTACACCGGTAAAAGTTAACCAGGGTACTTCATCAAATGATTATGCATCTTTTTTCCCCTGGTTATCTTGTGATCCGGAAACAGGAAAAGTATTCTGCGTATTTTATGACGACCATGAACTGGGTAGCACAAGCACATCTTGCGAAACATGGATGGCTTATTCAGAAGATGGCGGAGCTTCATGGGATGACTTCCAGGTAAGTGATGTCTCCTTCACACCTGCGGCAATTCCAGGCCTTGCATCAGGTTATATGGGTGACTACCTTGGTATAGCAGCACGTGATAACCACGTGTACCCCTGTTGGACTGATAACCGAAGCGGTACTGCTCAAACTTATGTAAACCCAATTGAATTTACAGATGCTTGTATTGCAAACGGTGGTTGTGACGAATACATTTCAAATGTAACGTTCGGAACCATTAATAATAGTTCCTTTTGTGAAGGTTACTCCAACTATACAGCTTTCTCAAACAATGTAGCATTAAACAGTCCTGAGAACTTAACGGTATCCATTGGGAATTACTTTTCCGGTGACGATGTAACTGTTTGGGTAGACTGGAACGGTGATGATGACTTTTATGATGCAAACGAAGAAATCGGATATGCAACTGGTGCTGGACCACATATATTTTCAGTTGATCCTCCTACAGGAACTGCACTAGGTTCATACACGGTTCGTGTCAGGCTGAGTTACAGTGGCTCTCCACCTTCTGATCCATGCGGAACTACAACATATGGTGAAGTTGAGGACTATACAATCAATGTAACGGAAGCTTTACCCAATTACTGGACAGGAGCATTTAACTATTACTGGCACAATGATGCCAACTGGTCATTAGGTCACATTCCAACTCCTGACGAACCAGTTTTTATTACCACCAGTGGATACAATCCTCCAACAGTAGACTTTTACGATGAGGAATGTCTTGAGCTGACTATTCAGTCAGGTGCTGGATTAAATATTAGAGACCAGACACTTGTCGTAAACGAAGATGTAATGATAAATGGAGAACTCGCACATCTCGAAGACAATTCCTACCTGAATGTTTATGGTAACGTTTTCTGGTATTCAGGTTCTACATGGGATGTACAGGCATACAGCTCTTTTATCAATGTTTTGGGGAACTGGAATTTTGAATCGGGATCCAATGTAAATCCAACACTTGGATTCGTTGATTTCGAAGGAACAACCAGTAACTGGATCAGATGTTACAGTTCAACAAGTAGTTTCAACAATTTCAGGGTTTACAAATCAGGTGGCGCAGCCGCAAGACTTAGTAACCTGTGTACCCAGGATCTTGTAGTGAATAATTTGACATTCATAACTACCGGAGGTGTATTTAATAGCCTGTCAAACCAGGACATTATCATGAGAGGGGCCTTTAACTATTATGGCACTTTCGACTTTACTGCCAACTCAAATACAGGTACAACAATTTTTGATGGATCAACACAATCCATAAACGACTGGAGTTCCGGCTCCGGAATATTTAACAACATTGTCTTCAGCTCCTCCACCGGAACTACCTCTGAAGATAATGTTACCGTTCTCAATGATGTAACCATCGAAGAGGGATACTTTAATCCGCAATCACATACAGTATACGTAGGAGGTAACTGGACTAACACAGGTAGTGGGTCATTAACCCCCGGTACCAGCAATGTAATTTTTGAAAGCACATCGGGTAGTGGCCAATATGTGTATGGAACCTGTGAATTTTATGATGTTCAGCATGTAAATACAGGAGAGGTCATGCATTTCATGGGGCCCACAACAATACAAAATGATTTGAACCTTGAATATTTCTGCTGGTCAAACAATACCTTTGCTGTGAATGGCACATTGAACGTTGATAATACATCATCAAAATACACAGCAAACTCGGGCTCAACAGCTACCATTGCTATGGTTGACCAGGGTGGTCAGGTTGTTTGTAATGGTGGTAACATTACCATAAATGATCTTGTTGAAACGAAAATTGAAGGTTATTGGAGATCACTATATGCTGGTGGTGTTATGAATATATCCAATGGTGGAGGCAATGTTGATATTGGAGGTGATATTTACATTACAGATGGAACCATAAATATTGCAGGTAATTTCTGTTACATACCCTATCAAAATGATGCAACATTAACAATGAGTGGTGGTATCATTGATATTAATTCAACCTTCGGATTACGAATTGATGATAGCCCTTACGCCCTAAACGACAACATTACCGGTGGTATTATCCGAACAAACGGATATTTACACAACGAAAGAGCTGACTTTACTCCAACTGCCGGAGTAATGGAAATGTATGGTAGCTCCGATGTTTTAACAAGCCAGTCCAATGGAGGTACTTTCTATAATTTGAACATTGACAAAGAAGCCACAAAAGGTGGCCCGACGGTCAATTTTGCAACAATCGAAGATGACAGGGGAGAAAAAATGAGCAGTGGATCAAAGGCAAACACTGTTAGCCTTTCCAGTGGTTACACGGTAACAAATGACCTGACCATCACATCTGGATCACTGACATTAAGTGGTTATGAATTAACTGTTGCCAACTTGACCAATGTTTACGGTACGCTTAACATGACAAATGTTGCGGACATATTAAATGCCGGTACAGGTCCTTACGACAACATTACATTCTATTCCGGATCAACAGGTAATCTTTCTGCCGGTAATATTAATGTTTATGGCTGGATCGCACCTCAATTAGGTTGTACTTTCACAGGAACTCCTTCACATACAGTTAATATTGTCGGGTCCAACTCAACCGGTGGTATCCACAATGATGAACCTACGGCAGTTTACGGTAATGTAATGATCAACAAAACATTGAATAACGCATACATTGCCAGCGACTCTGATGAAGACATCGTTGTAACCGGTAACTTTACGGTTATGCCGGGTAATGTATTTGAAATGCAGAATGAGACCATGATCGTTAATGGTTTTGCCACCGATGATGCCACAAGTGAAATCTATGTCTATGATGCTAAAAAAGCAGCAGCAGCTTCAAAACCAGGCGGCGGAGGATCCGGAAGTGGAACCAAAGCAGCATACCTTGAACTTGATAACGACTTCACGCTGACAGGATTACTGGACGTTGGAGATGGCAGTGTATTGCTTCACGGTGATTTTCATATTGCATCATCAGGTACACTGACCATTAACGGAGGTAGCGTTATTGCTGATCAGTCTTTCGCCAAGGGTAGCGGTCCTGGTGATGAAACGAAAGCATGGCAGAACCTGGATGGTACTATCAATTTGAGTGATGGACTGTTTGAGATCAGCAATAACAGCATGCGCTTTTCTTCCACATCTGTTAACAACGTTAGTGGTGGTATAATCCGGTGTGGATATACATTCTATGTCATAAATGCTGGTGTTTTCCAGCCAACGGGTGGAGTTGTGGAATTTGTTGGAAGTACCGCAAGTCCTTATATCAATTGTTCTGCTGGTAATTATTTCAATGATCTTACCATTGACAGGGGTGCTATATTGTATTTAGGATCAGACATTCAGGTTAATAATGACATCCTGATCACCGCTGGGCCTCTGAATACGACTTTCGGTGGTGGTGCCCAGTATGATTTATACATTGGAGGTAACTGGACCAACAACGGTGGAGATGCCGCTTTTGATGAGGTATTGGGAACTGTAACTTTCAACGGCTCCCTGGATGCTGACATCATGAACAGTGAAACATTCTATAATTTGACGGTTAATAAAACATCAGGCAGCTGGTATGACCTTGAATTTTTGGATAACAATACCTTAAATGTAATAAATGATTTTACTGCCATTGAAGGTACTCTTGAGATGAACAATAACACCACCTTAAATATCGGAAACGATATGTACCTGCAATTGGACGGTGGTCTGAATGTCTTCCTCGATGTTGGTCTTGCTGTAAATATTGGAGGAAACTGGACCAATGATAACCCTGACTGGGATACATTCCGCGGTTATTCTCCCGGTACGGAGATATTAACCTTCCTTGGAGGAGCTGATCAGACCCTTACAACCAATGCTTCAATGGAGCAGGTTGGATACCTGGTCATCGATAAACCAGGAGGTGAATTCAGGCCAAATGACAACGTAAATGTTATGTATGACCTTGATATCCTAACCGGTGGCTGGCATGACGGTGTATCATCATTAACACACTATTTCGAAGGAGATTTTTATGTTACTGCCGGAGTGACTGCCTACTGGAATTCTCTTACAGGCAACACCGTGGTCTTTAAAGGGACAGCTGATCAAACTGTTTTCAACCCAATCGGTTTTCACTATTTTCATGACATAGTGGTTGACAAAACTGCCTGGCCGGCAAAAGAATCCATTCCTGAAGGAGCTGAACCTATGCAAACCGGCAACAAGTCAGGTTCTGGTAGCAAAGCGCTTACTGTCACAATCAATTCCAGCATCGATATGGAATTCGGTGATGGTTTGATCGTTGATGAAGGAATTCTTGACCTGAATGGGAATAACCTGCAAACCATGGGAGACGTAGTCGTAAATGATGGTGGTACACTCATCGTTGATGAAGGAGCCACCCTGAAGATTGACGATGGTGAATCACTCAATGTTTATTCAGGCGGTACACTTGAGGTGACCGGTGCACCAGGCAACCTGGCAAGTTTCATGCACCGGAATTCAGGTTATTATGACTTTAACATCCTTTCCGGTGGTACCATCAGCGCAAATTATGGTTCGTTTGAACACATGACCGTAAACGGCGTCTTTGTTTACAATGGTGGAATTGTCGATCCTGTGAATTCATTCAACAACTGTACATTCCAGAATGGTTTCCCGGGTTATGCAGCACTTCTCCTTATTGATAATGCAGATAACGTTACTGTTAACAATGCTCACTTCCCGGATGCTGCTTCCACAGATTTTAATGTGGCTAAAACACTGAATCAGGGCTTCATTACCATGGTGAATGCTACCGGTGCATTTGCCGGAGAGGACTATGAGTACGATCCCTATATCCTAATAGACTGGTTAAATGATGCTTACACAGTATACAGTAATGTGACCTATTTCAACGCTTCATCAACACCATTAAGCAATGTAACGGTTAACCTGATGGATGGTCCTACTATTATTGCTACAGATGTATCTGACATCAATGGTGATCTGATATTCCCGGATATTGCTCCTGGTAATTATCATTTAGAAAGTTCTACAACAAAAACCTGGGGAGGTTTATCAATGAATGACGTTCAGTTTGCCCGTCAGAATGTTGTAAATCAACCTCCAGGAAATGCATTATCAGGTTTGGCGCTGCTGGCTGGTGATGTTGACGGAAGCGGACTTCCAATTAACATGTCTGACGTTCAGTTTATGAGGCAAAAAGTGTTAAGTCAGCCTCCTGGAATAACAGAAACCTGGTTATTTGAACAGCCTACTTTTACCGTATCAGGTTCACTGGGTATACAATATTTCCAGGGAATTTGTAATGGTGACACTGACCAGAGTTATGTGCCTCCAATAGCAAAATAGCATAATGCTGTAAAATTGAATTGATTAATTAGTTTAACTAATACTTTAAGTAAATTTTCTCCTTCCGCCCTGAAGTATGTTAACTTCAGGGCGGTTTTATTTGTAAGAGTATCAATATTAAATGGGATTCAACTTGACAAACACATGCAATTCTTTATATCTTTAAAATCACATTTCAGGCACTGCATGTTTAACGTTTATACCTATTCATTATGAAAAAAACAAGATTATTTGCTTTGGGTATCCTCCTACCCCTGTTTTCAATTCTATTCTTTTCAGCAAATCAATCAGTTCAGGAAGGTATCGTACCAACAACGATCAACGATTTTTTTCTTCCTGGATCCCA
>CAYQWA010000019.1:90940-97949 GCA_964421215.1 uncultured Bacteroidales bacterium
TATCCTGCTGATCCTCTGTATACAAGTGCACCGGGCAATGATCCATCCTGCTATTCCCTCGACCAGGATTACCTCTCAAGCCTTGCTAATATACCTGTTGCTCATGCCAATGGAAATTATGTTTGTGATGATGAGGACAACAGACGTGGGCCTTATTATGATCCGCAGGCCAACCACGACACCCCTTATTCCCCCTTTCATCAGGATAGTAAACTATGTGGAACCTGTCATGATGTTAGTAATCCGGCATTTAGTGCTGTCAGGGACGGAAACAACGACATCATTGGCTATGTGCCCAATGATTTTGACACACCAGCCCCAAGCTTCAGCCAGTATGAAATGTTCCCGGTTGAGCGTACTTACAGCGAATGGCTTATGAGTGAGTACAATTCCCCCGGCGGAGTTAGTGGAACATATTTCGGTGGAAACAAACTGTTTGTATCATCCTGCCAGGATTGCCATATGAAAGACGTAACAGGGAAAGGATGTAATAAAAGTTATGCGCCTGTAAGGGATGACCTTCCGTTACATGATATGACTGGAGGAAATACATTCATTCCTTTGTTGCTTGAAACACTCTATCCAGACGAGGTGAACACAGTTGCCCTAAATTCAGGTATCGACAGAGCAAGGGATATGTTGCAACACGCTGCTACCCTGGAGGTAATGGTTGACCAACTTGGGCAGACTGTCAACGTTAAGATAATCAATGAAACAGGCCATAAACTTCCATCAGGATATCCAGAGGGAAGAAGGATATGGATCAATCTGAAAGCATTTAATTCCATTACTGCTGAAACTTTTGAATCAGGCTATTATGATCCTGCTACAGGTATTCTGGACAAACCAAGTACAAAGATCTATGAGGTGAAACCGGGTTTCTCGCCAGGACTTGCATCTGCACTTGGATTAACTGCAGGTCCTTCCTTCCATTTTGTATTGAGCGACACCATTTATTCCGACAACCGTATTCCTCCCAGGGGATTTACCAATGAAAACTTCGATTCCATTCAATCGCCACCTGTGGGGTATTCGTACAATGACGGGCAGTACTGGGATGAAACCATTTACAACCTCCCATTTATTCCTGACTCAGTGGATGTTACACTTTACTATCAGACAACTTCTAAAGAATATGTAGAATTTTTACGGGATGAGAACTATACGGACAATGCAGGTCAGATAATGTTTGATTTGTGGGACCAAAATGGGAAATCACCTCCGGAAGTAATGAACTATGAAACCTGGTCGGGACCACCGGTAGAGCCAAATACGATACTGAGCCTGAAGGCCTATCTTGAGGGCCCGTTCACAGGTTCACAAATGCATACAATGCTTAACAGCAACAATGTACTACCCTTGATGCAACCTTTTAATACCAGTCCATGGAATTATACAGGTGATGAAGTGGTTCCCGGTATTCCTTCTTCTGAGATCGTCGATTGGGCTCTTATTGAGTTGAGAGAAACTGTGGGAGATGGCTCTACGGCAACAAGTACAACAATGGCCGGTAGACAGGCTGTTTTTATAAGGTCGGATGGTACAATTGTTTCGACGGATGGATTCTCACTGCCTGAATTGGAAGTAAACATAAGTGATAACCTTTTTGTAATTGTCTGGCACAGAAATCATCTTGGCATCATGTCGGCCATACCTGTAACAAGAACAGGAGGAATATACAATTATAATTTCACTACCGGTGCAGGACAGGTTTATGGTTCAGCCCTGGCTCATAAAGAACTTAACTCAGGCATTTGGGGAATGATCGCTGCTGATGGCAACGCTGATGGCCTGGTAAATATAGATGACAAGACAAATTCCTGGATGATTGAAGCCGGCTTGTCAGGCTATCTATATAGTGATTTTAACATGGATCAGCATGTAGCAAATCAGGATAAGAATAATGTGTGGATTTACAATATTGGCCAATCCTGTCAGGTGCCTGATTAACGGCATCTTAGCATAGACCATCTATACAGGGCCCGTGTATAGTTGACCTGGCAAATTGTTGTGTGGGTAAGTGAATAATTCGTAATTTAGGATTCCAATACCGATATATATCATTTCAGTCTGGTGAGTCATGTATAGTATTACAAGATACAGGTATATTCAAGGTGCCATCTTAGCCGATGGCGATAGTTAATTACCTTCTTCCATAACCACTGCCACCTCCGCCATCAACTTCGCCAAAAAGAATTCCTAATCGAAATCCGTATACATTGTTTTTAATTTTAATGTCAAATTCATCATATCCCTTTCCGGCTATACTGTTTAGGCCCTGGTCAAAAAACAAAGAAAACTGAAATCGGTTGAATTGAATCCCGGCATCTGCTCCAAGGCCAATTTCCAAAGGTTTATAATCGTCATCAATGGTATTGCCTACTGACATGGGATCGTTGTCGTAATCTTCACCTTCAACTTTGTATAAATTGGTAACGTAAGCAGAATAATCAAGGTATGGGCCAAGCATTCCAAAAACCTTAACATCCCCAAGATCATGTTTGTACCCTAATTCAACCGGGAAATGCATTTCTATGGAAATAAGTGTTTCTTCTGAATCTTCCCAATCGCCATCTTGATCTGAACCAACCCATCTAACGGATTCGTAACGAAATCCTTTAAAGCGAAACGAGAAGCCTGTATTTATAAATACCTCATCGGTAATTCCAATTTCAAAGTGCGGACCAAGTTCCGGAGTAAACAATCGTTTGGTTCCCATCCAGGCTGAACTATCTGGAGTAATGCCTTTTTGATTACCAAATGTGGCTCCTGCACTGAATCCTGCATTAAAGAACTGCCCGAAACTATGACTAAAGCTAATTAATGTGATCGAAACCACTAAAAGTGCAATTTTTCTTTTCATCTTTTCTTGTTTTTGAATATTGTAAAATTATTTGCTGGTAATAACCTTATTACATGTAATAATACCAGAATCAATCTCAAGGATATTGGCCCTCAATTTGCTAATCCAAACCGTAAATAAATAACAAAAAATTTTGGCACCTCATCATTGGTTAATTGTTCTTGATTTTGACAGGTCGAAAATAAGAATATATCTTGAATTATTGGGAAACAGGTATAAGATTATTAAATACCTAACCAATGGTTGAGTTTTTCAAGATCAATTCCAACACCACCGCAAACAATTACCACTATGGATTTGGCTTTCTTTAAAACTTTGTGGTTCTCATAAGGTACAACAAGAGAGGCCCCACACGCAGGTTCTACCAAATACCGATGATCTTTTGCGAAGGCCGCACAGGCTGTAATAGCTTGTTGGTCAGTAACAACTACAGACTTGATGAAATGACGTTTATCCCATTTCAGGGTTTGTTGTGAAACGGTCTTTGCACCCAATGTTTTAGCTATACTGTCAATGCCTGACAAAGTTATTAGTTTACCAGCTTTCTGAGAAGCTGCAAAAGAAGCAGCCCCTTCAGTTTCAACTGCGATTACAGGAACATCATGAAAATTATTTTTCTGCAATCCCTCAACAACTCCACAAAGCAATCCGCCACCACCTACCGATAATACAAAAGCATCGGGTTTATCAATTTCCTTTGCAATTTCATCTACTATTGTAGAATGTCCTTTCCAGATAAGAGGATGATCGAATGGAGAAATGTAAAGGCCGTTATTCTCTTTTGCAAACTTCAAAGCAAATTGATTTGTATCATCCCACACATCTCCATGTACTAATACTTCAGCTTCCTGGTCTTTAATTTTCTTTATGGTATCCTGAGGAGTAGTTGACGGAACGAATACAGTAGTTTGAATGCCCAGTTTTCTGCCGGAATAAGCGGCGGCAATTCCTGCATTTCCACCTGAAGAAGTAACAAAATGCGTTTTCCCTTCCTTTTTCCCATGCTGGCAAAGATGTCCAATCCCACGGATCTTAAAAGACCCTGTTGGTTGAGTGTTCTCCAGCTTCAGAAAAATCTTTCGTCCGGCATTTAAGCTCAGTGGAGTCGACTCGATCAATGGCGTATTTACATGCAGGTGTTTCATTTGATTACTTATGATCAGAATATTGATTAAAAGCCGTTTTAAGTATCAAATTTTGACGATTGAATATCGTTCGAAATGCAATAATAATTTATTTTTTGTTCAATAATACATTTATGTTTTCCTATGCAATTTAATGCTACCACTATTACAATTGATTTGATTTAATGCATAGACAATTGGTTCCTGTTCCAGGAATTAATAAGTTTTAATGGTATCCCAGGTCATCCCTATTCGATCGTCTTAGAGTATCCATTCATTTGTTCCAATAACAACAAGAATGGCCAGTGTGCCAAATATGGTATAATAACCAATGGCTTTCATATCCAGTTTCATTGTCCGGGAGCTTCTCCACAGAATAATAACTAAAACAAAGAGGACGAGAAAGCTTACGAGGTACTTATTAACATTCAACATGGATGCTATCCTTGCTTCATCCTGAAGGTCAATACCTCCAAACACTATGGAGAAAAATCGGGAAAAGAATGCAAAAAACACCAGGGAGAATGCATAAACTGATTTCGTTTTTATTACAATGGCAGCAAATATCAAAGCCTGCATAATTGTAAAAACAGGTCCTCCAATCGCTGACCAAAGCGCATGGGAATTTTTAATAAATGAACCACTTACCGGAGCAGAATTATTCAAGCTCAATCCCATTTCATTTCCAAGCAGTTGCCCAAATGTCCAATGTCCGGATTCGTGAAACAAATAGGTAAAAAAAGCAATGGGTACAAAAATCATCCCTACTTTCCAATTTATATGACTTTCCCTTAAATCGTTGTTGATTCTATTTATAAAAACATCACCCATGGTATACGGAGCAGATTTTAATCCATTTGATTGCTTTATAACACCTTATAAGTAAATGCTACATCGAAGCCAAGTTTTATCGTAACGAAATTAATCCTTTGTCCTTTATAAACAAGGATACATGAACAAAAAAGCCCTGAACCTAATGGTACAGGGCTTCAATTAAGATGTAATAATTTTATAAGGGGACCTGGGTTCCCATTCCATCATTGGGTTCCCAAACATCGTTCTTATCAGGATTATTGGATTGTGTATCCAGGTTCAGGTCGCTTCCCAGGTATCCTGAACTTCCAGCATCGGTATTCCAGTTTGTATTTTTATCATCTGTATCCACATCCCCGTTACCATCGCTGTCACCGCCAATCATACCATGGATCCCGACATTAAGTTCTTTTTGTCCGTCAAGATAAGCTTTGGATAAGAGATCGGTAAAATCATACATGTACTCATCTTCAACTCCAACAACAGCTAAAGAAGACATCACAGCCAGGTGATTCCTGTGCCATACAAGTACATACACATCTGCATATGTCGGTCCGGTAAATTCCGGCAGTGAACTTCCGTCTGTCTGAACAATGGAACCATCAGCCAGCAACAATGCAGCTTGTATATTCAACTGGTTTGCGGGTATTGCTCCTGCAGCATCAGAGGTAGAATACCTTGTTTCCATCAACACCCAATCCACAACTTCATCATGGACATTCCATGCATATGTTTCAGATCCTGTATAGTTCCAGGGTGCTGTATTATAAGGTTGGTCAAATGGTATCAAATTGGCTGTATGAAGATCAACGTTCATATCTGAACCATTAAAAGGCCCTTCAAGGTTTACTTTAATGTCAAAAGTGTTGGTCGGGATCACACATGGATCACATTCTCCAAAGCAAACCAGATCTATTGTAGTATTTGTTGAAGGAACGAAAAACTCACGGTTGCCTCCGAAATTAGCACATGGTGGCGGTACATTCTCGGCACCGGGCCAATCATTGCCATTAATAAACTTATACTCGTGCCACTCTCCTTCGCCTAATGTTAATGTAACCTGATATACATTGTTTCCTGCATCAGTCATGAATGTACCTGCAGGATCCCATCCCTGAACAGTTCCGGCAAGGTGAACACCGGAATCCGATACCAATTGTAAGGACATATCAACCTGGAATGTAATATCAACCTGTGGAGGATTACAAACCAGACAACTGCTAAAGCAAACTTGCGGCAATGTTGTATCGCTTTCCGGAACAGTCAAATACCGATTGTTATTCTGATTGCAATACCATGGAACAGTTTCATCCTGCCCCCATGCAATACCATTTATGAATTTATACTCATGGTATGTACCTGATTGCAAAACAAAAGAATACTCCCATATACCACTTCCCATATCAGTCATCAAGGTTCCGGCCGGATCCCAACCCTGGAAACTTCCGGCAATATGAACTCCTTCAGGGGCCACTGTTTCATTTGACATATCCACCTGGAAAGTAACGTTGATATCAGTAACTGTAACACAAGGATCACAACTTCCAAAGCAAACTAGAGGTAATGTTTGATTAGTGGAAGGAACAGTATAATACCTGTTATTGTTTATTGCACAGGCTGGAGGTACGCTTTCATCACCACCCCAGGCGTTACCGTTTATGTACTTAAACTCATGGTATTCACCTTCTCCGAGGGTTAAGGTAACCTCGTAAATATTTCCGCCCATGTCCGTCATTGGAGTAGCTGCAGGATCCCAGCCCTGAAAACTTCCTGCAAGGTGTACGCCATTAGGTGAAACAGTTTCATTCGACATATCCACCTGGAATGTAACGTCTACTGGAGGTAACACACAAGGCAAACAACTACCAAAACAAACCACATCAAGTACAGTGTCGTTTGCAGGAATAGTTAAATACCGATTGCCGTTCTGTGCACAGGCACCAGGGACACTTTCATCCTGACCCCAGGCATTCCCGTTTATGAATTTATACTCAAGGTAATATCCCACTGACATCTCAATTGTGGTGTCATAAACAAAACCTATAGCAGGTGCGGTGAGTGAAATTCCTGCGGGATTCCATGTAGGCAATGGAGCGGGAAATGATCCGGCCATATGAACGCCCAACGGAGAAACTGTTTGATCCTGCATATCAACACGGAAAGTAACATCTACAGTCTGTGCCTGCATTCCGTCAAATACCAGCATCAA
>CAYQWA010000020.1:0-90104 GCA_964421215.1 uncultured Bacteroidales bacterium
ATGAATGCTGTTCAGCAGAGTATTCATGTGCTCTATACTCAGCTCTGATGCCCTTCCGGATTTTTCAGTGGTTCTTCCCATTAAGATTCCTCCGTCCAACAAGTTATTCAGTAGTTTATCACTATCTACGACATAGTACTTTCCTAACTCACTATCCCGCAGCGCTTCTTCTGCCTTTTTGCGGTCTGTTATGTCCCGAAATATTCCAAAGGCTCCTATTACATTTCTTTCCTTATCAAATTGAGGAGTAACTGTAATTAAAAGTTGTTGTTCTTTGCTATCAGGTCTGATAATCTCAAGTTCATAAGTACTTTTTTCTCCTGTTTTTCGTTTACCTGTCTGATTTTTTACTACTTCGAACATTTGTGGACTTAAAAATTCGTTTAAGTTTCTACCAACAAGTTTTCCGGCAGGAACACCAAAAGTCCTCTCTGCAGCAGGATTACAATATACAAAATTTTCTTCCAGGTTTACAAGAGCAACTCCTTCGCCTATATTTGTGAATAATTGACGATACTTTTCTTCGCTTTCACGAAGCGCTTCTTCTGCCATTTTACGGTCGGTTATGTCGCGTACATGGAAAAGCATTGCCGGCCGGCCGCCATATTCAATGTGGTTGGCACGTATCTCGACAGGGATGGAGCGTCCATCGCTTGTATAACTGTATCCCTCGTATAATGATAGCTCGCCCATCTGCCATTTAGGATAATCCCGGATCACTGTTTCTTGCTGATCCGGTGGAATGATATCCATGATATTTGTGCCGACGAGTTCATCCCGCTCCATACCATGGAGATGACAGGCCGCAGGGTTTACGTCCAGGATCATTCCATTAGGATCCTCAACGAAAATGGCATCCGGCGAACGCTCAAACAGCATTCGGAATCGTTCTTCACTTTCAGTGGTTTTTTCCGAAATTTCCGTCCTTAGGTTTTTTACTTCCTTGATCAGTTGTTCTTTGGTTTTGTTTTCAAGATTTTTCATATTAAATAGTATATCAAACATTTTTCATATTCAATTCCAACTGATATTCCTGATAACCTGAATGTAATGAGTAGCTTTATACAAATTTAATGAAAAAAAAATTGCAAAGCAAACTATTTCATTGAATAAATTTATAAAAAATTCCCTGAATAGCCTAATCAATTACTATTTATTATCAATTAGCATATAAAACCAGCTTATCAATTAAACCTGAATGCAATAGTTGTTTGCATTAAACTGTATAATTCCGTTTGCATAACTTCCCATCTATTGAATGTAATATAGTTTGTATATTTGTTTCCTTTAAATTTCAGATTGAATTGAACAGGGAGCAGGACATAATAAACATTGCCGTTGAAACCATTAACAACGAACTGGATGCTATAGCAGGGCTAAGGTCTTATGTAAAAGAAGATTTTGCCCGGGCTGTGCAAACCATATTAGCTTCCACCGGAAGAGTCGTAATAACAGGAATAGGTAAAAGTGCAAATATTGCATCCAAGATTGTTTCGACTTTAAATTCCACTGGCACACCATCACTGTTTATGCATGCTGCCGATGCAATTCATGGCGATCTTGGTACCATCCGTAATGAGGACATAATCATTTGTATATCCAACAGCGGAACAACTCCGGAGATAAAAGTTCTGGTTCCTTTGTTAAAGCACCGTGGCAATACTTTGATCGCGTTTACAGGAAACACGAGCTCATTTCTGGCAAAAAATGCAAACCATGTAATTAATACTACAGTGGAAAAGGAGGCTTGTCCTAACAACCTTGCCCCTACATCTAGCACCACTGCCCAGCTGGTAATGGGTGATGCCCTTGCTGTTGCCTTATTGAAATGCAGGGGATTTACAATTGAAGATTTTGCTAAATTTCATCCGGGTGGGGCTTTAGGCAAAAAACTTTACCTCAAAGTTGGAGATTTGCAGGAAAAGAATGAAACTCCTAAAGTTAACCTCCAGGATAACATACGGACTGCAATAGTTGAAATTTCTTCCAAACGACTTGGGGCTACTGCCGTTATGGACAATGGGAATCTTGTGGGAATGATCACTGACGGCGATATCAGAAGAATGCTTGAAAATTATTCATCCATCGATGGAATTACTGCAGGAGACATTATGACCAAATCCCCAAAAACTATTACCAAAAATACACTGGTCGTAGATGCCCTGAACGTCATGCGAAAAAATAATATTACTCAATTATTGGTAATGCATGGCACCAATTATGTTGGTGTAATTCACCTTCATGATATTCTTAAGGAAGGCATATTGTAATACTTTCCTGTTAATAAAGTACATACATTAAACTTTTGCATGAAGCACCTGTTATTTACAATAACTGTACATTTACGTTTTTGATTAGAAATTACGAAATAGGAGATTTATTTCGATCAAACTCCAAATGAATAAATAAAAATTATCCATTATTCCAATGATCAAGGATCTATTAAGAAAGGCTGTCATTTTTCTTTTCGTATCAGTTTTTACATTGGTACAACTGAATGCACAGGTTACAAAGATCATGGGAACTGTTTTTGACGCAGACACACAGGAACCAATCCCTTTTGCCAATGTATATTTCAAAGGGACAACCATTGGCGTTACAAGTGACTTTGATGGCTTTTTCTCCATTGAAACAGGAAATCCTTCCGATACACTTGTAGCATCTTTCATCGGTTATAAGAAAAAATCAGCTCATATAACCCCCAATATTTTCCAGGAAGTCCATTTTGAACTTTCCCCAACAAATTTCAACCTCCCTGAAATAGTTATCAGAGCCGGTGAAAATCCTGCCACTATCCTTTTAAGAAAGATCATTAATAACAAAGAGGTCAACAGGGGAGAAAACTACGATGCCTGCCAGTATGAGGTTTACAATAAAATTGAAATTGATGCTAATAACATAACGGAAAAATTCAAAAACAGAAGGATACTAAAACCCTTTCAGTTTATTTTTGACCACCTTGACACATCCACAGTCAATGGTAAAACCTATCTTCCCATTTTCCTTTCAGAATCCCTGTCGGATTATTACTACAGGAAGGAACCAAAATCAGAAAAGGAGGTGATTAAAGCAGCAAAAGTTTCCGGGATTGAGAACGAAAGTATTTTGCAGTTTGTTGGTAATATGTTTCAACAATATAACTTCTACGACAATTACATCACCATCTTTCAAAAGAATTTTGTCAGCCCAATCTCCAACTCGGGCATGAACCATTATAAGTATTACCTGGTTGATAGCACTTACCTGTCTAATTTATGGTGTTATAAAATTATGTTTAAACCTAAAAGAAAGCAGGAGCTTACTTTCTCAGGCCATTTTTGGGTAAACGATACCAGCTTTGCCATTAAGTCGTTTGAGCTCAAGATTGCTGAGGATGCCAACATCAACTACATCAACGATCTGGTTATTTCAAGGGAGTACACAAAAACGGATGAGGAACATTGGATGGTGACAAAAGACATTGGCATTGCTGACTTTAATGTGATAGAGGACAATAAAACTGTCCTGGGATTTTTTGGGAAAAAAACCACCACCTTCAAGAATTTTGTTTTTGATCAACCACGCGATAAAAAGTTTTACTCCTTACCGACAAACGTAATTGTTGGAGACAAGGCTTATGAACAGGATGATGATTTTTGGTCGTTGAACAGACATGATTCATTATCCAAAAATGAAAAAACAATTTACCACATGGTGGATACGCTCCGAAACCTTCCGGCATTCAAAACCTGGATTGATATTGTTGAAACAGTGGTATCAGGTTACTATAACCTGGATAAAGTTGAGTTTGGGCCTTATGCATCTCTCATAAGTTTTAATGCCATTGAAGGTGTCCGTTTCAGGATTGGAGGACGAACAACCTCTAAATTAACGGAGCAGATCAGGCTTGAAGGTCACCTGGCGTATGGGACCTTGGACCAAAAAATCAAATACGGTGCTGGATTTTTGTACCTTCCAAACAAAAATCCCAGAAGAGCTTTGGGAGGAAACTACAGGTTTGATATTGAGCAACTTGGCAACAGCCCTAATGCGTTCAGGGATGATTTTCTGTTTGCTGCCATTTTCAGACGGAATCCTGCCGATAAGCTTTCAATGACCCGTGAAACCAAGTTCTACTATGACCATGAATGGTTCAATGGATTTTCAAATAAGCTGAATGTAATGCACAAGGAGATCCTTCCAATAGGGAAGGACCAGGTGAGGATATATAACGGCTCTGGTGACCTTGTATCGCTTGAAAAGATCAGAACCACTGAGGTTGGTCTTGATGCACGTTTCGCTTTTAACGAGAAGTTCATAATGGGGAGTTTTAACCGGGTAAGTGTTGGTACAAAATATCCGATCCTCGGCGTTCAATATATGTATGGCATTCCTGATCTGTTTGGCAGCGATTACGAATACCATAAATTAAGGTTTGGAATAAAACACTGGTTCAATGTGTTAAACCTTGGATGGTCGAAGTACAATATTGAAGCAGGTAAGATCTGGGGGACCCTGCCCTTTCCATTGCTTGAATTGCATCCGGGAAATGAGACATTTATTTTTGATGAATTTGCTTTCAACCTGATGAATTATTTTGAGTTTATCAGTGACCAGTACATCAGTGTTTATTACACTCACCATTTTGATGGGTTCTTTTTAAACCATATTCCTGTTATGAGGAAACTAAAGTGGCGTGAAGTAGGTTTTGTTAAAGGTGTTATTGGAACTTTCAGTGACAAAAACAAAGCATATAATAAACTCCCGGACATATCCAACACTTTGGAGAAACCTTACATTGAGGCAGGTGTAGGAATTGAAAATATATTTAAGATAATCCGAATTGATGGCATCTGGCGTTTATCCCACCTTGATCACGAGAACATAAACAAGTTTGCGGTTTTTGTTTCGCTTTATTTTACATTCTAATTTATCCAACACAGATTACACTGATTTAACAGATGATCGCAGATTTTCTTTTTGGATA
The DNA here is from genome assembly GCA_964421215.1 of uncultured Bacteroidales bacterium. Classification (GTDB taxonomy): domain Bacteria; phylum Bacteroidota; class Bacteroidia; order Bacteroidales; family JAADJA01; genus JAADJA01. The sequence continues at coordinate 4,967 of CAYQWA010000020.1, forward strand.
ATCCTTTTATCAATGTTAAATTGCCTCATTTGTTCGTATGAATCCACATATTTTGATTATTCGTGCATTCATGGCATCATCAACAATTATTCCCTAAAAAATATGTTATATCTTTGAACGATCAATAGAATTGGTATGATACTCAGAACAGAGAACCTGGTTAAGAAATACGGCAAACGAACTGTGGTTAAAGAGGTAACCGTTGATGTAAAAGAGGGAGAGATTGTCGGTTTACTTGGGCCTAACGGGGCCGGAAAAACAACCACTTTTTATATGATCGTGGGATTGATCAAACCATTATCAGGTAAAATATTTCTTGAAAACGCTGAGATAACTGAAGAGCCCATGTACAAACGTGCACAGCGAGGGATTGGTTATTTACCCCAGGAGGCATCGGTTTTCAGAAAGCTGACAGTCGAGGATAATTTAAAAGCTGTTCTTGAGTTTACCGATTTAAGCAAAGAACAACAAAAAGACCGGCTTGAGAACCTGATTGATGAATTCGGACTGTCTCATGTAAGGAACAGCTTTGGTATTCAACTTTCAGGTGGTGAACGAAGAAGGACTGAAATTGCCAGGGCTTTGGCTGTGGACCCAAAATTCATTCTTTTGGATGAACCTTTTGCCGGTGTTGACCCAATTGCTGTCGAAGACATCCAGACCATTGTTGCCAAACTAAAACACAAAAACATAGGTGTTCTTATCACCGACCATAACGTTCATGAAACCCTTTCCATCACTGACCGTGCTTACCTTTTATTCGAAGGTTCTATATTGAAACAGGGAACAGCCGAAGAACTTGCCGCTGATGAACATGTTCGTAAAGTTTATCTTGGTAAAAACTTTGAGTTGAGGAAGATGACAACTGTGGAGTAATGGTTATTCTTTTTTACTTGCAAAAACCGACCGCATAAAATCCCCTGCCAGATCAGCCACCGTTTGAGAAAAATTTTGGTTTTTGGCTTTGTTGTAATCCCGGAAAGCAGCAAAATATTTACCGTTTGCTTTTTTTGCTTTGGCCCTGTAAAGGTGTGCATCAGGATAATCAGAGTTTATATCAAGGGTTTTGTCGAAGTCGGATACAGCGGTTTCATAATTTTTAGTTATGTAATGATTTAAACCACGAAGAAAATATACATCCGGATTCTCAGGATATAGTTTTGTTAATTTATCACAAAGCTTTATGGCCTCCTGATTCTGGTTACTTTCTGTAAATTCAATAACCTGCTTCAGGTAATTGCTGATATTAGCCTGCCCTTTAACACTAATAAATCCAAAGAAAAGGATAAGTATGGATGTAAAAAATATCTTCATTTCAATTGATCATTGTTTTTATGACGACTAATATACTGTTTTCGTTACACCGAATTAATTATGTTTTTTGAAAATTCCCTTATCAACTCCCAGGCAGCTTCCACATTCCTTCTGCTGACATGGGTTTGCCCAATCACAATTCGAAGCGTATACTTTCCATTTAACTTTGTATGCGATAAAAATACTTTCCCACTGTCATTAAGCTTTGTTAGCAATCTTTCATTGATTTCATTCAGTAAACTAACATCAGAAATACCTGATGGTTTAAATCGAAAACAAACCAGGTTTAGTGTCCTGGGTGTAATAATTTCAAAATGGTCATTTTCGTTAATCCATTTCTCAAATTCTTTGGCCAACTGAATATGTTCCCTGATCTTCTGTTTTAAGCCTTCAACTCCAAAACTTCTGATTACAAACCATAGTTTCAGAGCCCGAAATCTTCTTCCAAGCTGTATACCCCAATCGCGGTAATCATTCACTTGTCCTGCAGTTTTTGTTTTCAAATATTCAGGATTGATACTGAAGGTTTTTATGAGTGCCTCCTTATCCTTTACATAGTAAGCTGAACAATCAAAATTAGTGAACATCCATTTATGTGGATTAAATACAAAGCTGTCGGACTTTTCAATTCCATTTATCATCCATTTGTATTCATCCAGGATAAGTGCTGTACCTGCAAAAGCAGCGTCAACATGTAACCACAGATTGTATTTTTGTGTTATGGTGCTTATTTTATCAAGCGGATCGATGGCAGTGGATCCCGTTGTTCCAAGTGTTGCAATAACGCATAAGGGAACAAGGCCTTTACCGATATCAGATTTAATAGCCTGTTCAAGTGAACCGGCATCCAGCCGATAGTTGTCATCAACAGCAATTTTCACAAGGTTGTCTGAACCAAAACCGGCAATTTTTACCCCTTTATCAATGGACGAATGGGTTTCAGTGGAGCAATATACTCTGTACTTCGAATGATCAAATCCTTTTTTATTGATTTCAAAATCGGCTTGTCGTTCACGCGCCGTTAACAGTGCCGTTAAAGTGGCCGTTGAAGCAGTATCCTGGATAACACCATGAAAGTTTTCAGGAATCCCTGTCATCTGTTTTAACCAATCTAACACACGCTCTTCAAGTTCTGCTGCTGCGGGTGAGGTTTCCCAAACCATACACTGGGCTCCAAGAGTTGCAGTCAGCATCTCAGCCAGTAAAGAAGGATAGCTGGAGTTTGCGGGGAAATAAGCAAAAAAATTGGGACTTTGCCAATGGGTAATCCCTGGCATAATCTGACTTTGGAAATCATTAAAAATATCCTCTATGGATTCAGGGCTATTTGGTGGATTTTCAGGTAGATTTTTTGTAATCTCTCCGGGTTTAACTATGGACTTTACATCGTATTTTTCTATTTCTTCCAGGTAATCAGCCATCCAATCAACGAACTGGTGGGCTTGCTTACGGAAGGATTTATTGTCGATCATTACTTCAGAATTTAACGATCTAAAGTTAGGAATTTTATTAACCCTACAAGGGTTTTAAATCCTTGTAGGGTTAATAAAAAAAGAAAGTCCCACCTTGAGGGTGGGACTTCTAACCAAAAACCAATTTAAACCATGAAAACTACTAACGAATAATGATTCGATTAACAGTACTTCCCCGGTAGTTTTCAATTACAAGGAAGTACAAGCCTTTATCTAAATTGCTCAGATCAATGGTCTTCGAGAAGTTACCATTTACAGTAACATTTTCCTCTTCAAACACTACGTTAGATAAGGTTCCGAGCACTTTGATTGTTACATCATCTGTAAGAACATTCTCAATTTCGACGGTAAATATACCATTATTTGGATTAGGATACACAGAAATTTTATCAAAAATATTTTCTTCTATGGAAGTACAGGTATTTACGGTGATGTAATCTTCAATTGTAATCGAATGAGTATCAGTTCCATCCGATACAGTCAGTGTTACATCATAAGTTCCTTCTGCACTGTACATTACCTGTGGATTTTGATAAGTAGATGTTTCCGGCATACCGCCTTCAAATTCCCAACTCCATGATACGACATCACCATTTGACATATCATAGAATTCAATTATTTCGTTTTCACAAATTTCTGTGGTATTACTTGCAAACATGGCTGTAAGTGTTCCACCTGCAAAACCGAAGAATTCAAGGTAGGCCTGCATAAGCTCTTCTTTTGTTGAAGGAGAAGTTCCATCATCAAGTCCGCCAAATTCATGAGAAGCGGCAATGGTTTTGTATGTTCCAGCATCGTTTGCAACACCTGTTCCGTACATTGGAGACTGGTTTTCGAATATATCAAATGCAGAACCTGAAGCTTCAATATGATCGATCCAGTTGTTGTCGCCTGAATAGTTGAATGACATACCTTCTGTGAAAGTACCCGTTTTACCCACAACAGTACCCAGATCACCTGAACCATCACTGGTAGCATTCAGGCTGAACATAGTGTGAACTGAAGTTTGTGAATCATAGTACCAGGTATCTCCACCTTCCATATAAAGATTTCCACCATTGTTCAGGAAGTCAGCTAATGTTTGTCCTTCAGCTGTTGAAAGTGTGTGGTTATCAGAATAGATACCCAGACAGACAAAAATAGAAGAATATAAACTTAAATCGCTGGGGAATGAATTTGAGTACTCAGCAACCATATCAATATCTGCAATTGCTTGCATCATCGGATCACCGGAGTTGGTATTTCCATCAAGATCAATGATAAGAACGGGGATCTGTCCAACCACTTCAACAAATGAACCGGTAGCACTTACATCAAGATCACCGGTTATTAAAACATTAATGGTAACCGAATGACCAGTTGGTGTATTTATATCAGCAGAAACACTGAAGGTTTGGCTTACTGAAGTTCCGGCAGTAATGTCACCATAGGTTTGAGTTCCCTGAACAATGGTGATATAAGGATCTGCACAGATAATCTCACCTTCGATGTTATAAGCATCTGAAGAGCCGTTATTTGCAAGTTCCAGAGTGATATCAACAGTTTCACCCGGATCGATCATTCCGTTATTGTTTCCGGTATTATCCAATATGGTATAACTTCCAACTTCCATTTGAGTGGCATGGAGTGAAACTGTAAATGAGCTGATCCATGAAGACTTGCTGTCATCAGAAAATTCAACTTCAAAAAGTGCTGCATAACCGTCAGGAACATCGTTTGCAACTGCAATTTCAAACGCAGCATCTCCGTCAACTACGGCGCCGGCCGCAATTGTTCCAAAGTCGTGTGAAGCATCGGTAATTGTTACAAACGGATCGGTTGATGTTAATGTAGCACTAACGCCTGTTGCGTCATCAGTTCCGACATTTTCAGCGGAAACATTCAATAAAACAGTTTCGCCGTAATCAGCCTGACCATTGTTGTTACCATTAGTATCATCCACTTCACTATTACTGACTATAACATATGCACCTCCAGGAGGAACAACGGTTACATCTTCATAAATTGTTTCCATATTAAAGCCGGTAACGACAAGCTTTGCAGTACCAGGTGTTAATGCATGGTCGAAAGAAACCATTCCGGAAGCATCTGAGATGGCTGTGTAATACTCATCTCCTTGTGAAAGACAAAGCATTGCACCTTCTACAGGACCACCGGGTCCTGAAATTGTAGTTGAAAACGGAGCTCCAACAAGAACAACATTGCTTGACAGGTTGAGATCTCCTGGGGTATCTGTTCTTGGCTGCATTGAAGGATCACCAAAATAGATCCATGTTTTTGCAGTTTCCCAGTCGCTGTTACCACCAGATTCAGTGGTCATCAAAACGAGACCGTTAAAGATAATAGCACCCAGGGTAGTTCTTCCTTCTGTTGTACTGATTCCACTCTGGCCAGGTGCGGCAGAATAATCATATCCACCAATAAGGATGTCCATAAAGTAATCCTGGCCTCTCATCGGAGGTGTCCATGGTTGGCTGATAGCACCTCCAAGGAACATAACTGATCCACCGCCTGATTTTTTTGTCCAGGCTTCGCCAAAACAGTTTCCATTGTGGAAATCACCATTGTTACAGGCAACAGATACTACCCATGGAAGCTGGTTTCCGTTTGACAGAGAGCCAACATTCGTATTGCTAAATCCTGTTGTACTCCATCCTTGCATATATCCATGGCCACAATAATTAATTCCACTTATTCCTGAATTCAAAGCATTCACTACATCTTGAGTAGAAGCTCCGGGATCGTAGGCAGTATAATAATCATCAAATGTAAATGGGTCCAGTTTATCATCCCAGATCACCTGTAAATGATCTTTGTCCATTTCACCGTCATCTCCGGTTCCTGAGCCTTCATTGGATCCAATACCAAGGGCACCTTTATACCAGGTTCCCGCCATATCAGGGTTCTTTTCATAGTTAATGATCTTATCTACCATAACCGTTACATCTGATGCAGAGCTAGCAGAGAGCCTTCCTATACAAATGTCAGGATGCTGGTCACTACCAACTACACAACCAAGTTGCGGATCCGTAGGTGCACTGTTATTGCTGATTATATCGCTTTTAATGTCTGCCCAGTCACCAACAAGTTGAACATAAAGCAGATCATTGTTGGCATCATAGGCATCCTGTACAATTGTTTTAACGTTTGTTCCAACTGCAACTGTTTGAGTTGTAACGTTAAAACCTTTTTCCCTTTTCCACTCAAGGTAAGGAACCAGAGCATCTTCATCCCTGCTGGTACACAAAACAAGAATATCACCATATTCTCCAATGGTAAGGTCATCCTTGGCCTGCTCATAATTAATAAATAGCGACTGATAGATACCATTCATTTCCCTGAGTATCTCAGTGGGTTGGCTTGCCAATGGGTTAACAGTTGAAGTTCCGTTCTCTATTAGCTGTACGGTGAGGTTATTGTAAACCCTTAATACATTTTGAACAGCATTATACCTGAATGGATAAACATATACTGAAGTACCCCTGACATCTTTTACAATAAAAGGACTGGTAGAGGTCGCCAGATTTTGTGGGTACCATTCATCACGCATAGAGCTCGGGCTGATCACATAAGGAACAGTTGCAGGGTCCTGGTCCCTGTAAATAACTCCCCTGGAAGGAAGCAAAGGCTCAGAAAGTGTATACTCTTCAAATTCTCCTTCAATAACTTTCAGGGTAACATTTTTGTCCGCTGAAAGCATTACGTTGGAATGAAGGTACGGCAGTTCAGCAAAGCCCTGAAGCTCTGTATTAATACTGCCTTCAAATAAGATCCTGGAATACGTTACACCATCATGGGATACCGTTGATAATTCGTATTCTCCGAGGTCGAAATTCAATTCATATGTACCTGCCTCAGGCTGGTTAAAATTAACCTCATATCCTGAAGAAGCATACGATCCAGCAATAAATATCATTGCTGCTACAAAGAATAATAGTTTTTTCATCATTTATTATATTAAGAAACTCCCGGTATAAACCGGGAGTTTTAAAAAAAGTAACATTTTTTATTTCGAATGAATGATTCGCTTCAATACTGTATAATCTGATGTTTCAATTCTGAGGAAATAAACACCTGTTTCAAAATCACTCGCGTCAAATTCAGCTCTGTGATTTCCAGCCATCTTAGCACTTTCTTCTTCAAATAAAGAGATTAACTGACCAAATGTATTATAAATGGAAATTTTAACTTCAGAGGTTGCTATCAGAGAGTAATCAACTGTGAACTGGTTTGAGAAAGGATTCGGATAGATATTGACATTCTGTCCTTCAGCCATCTCAATTACACCGGTATATACGAAGTAATAAGGATCCGATAGTTCTGAAGAACATCCAAATCCGTTGGTTACAATTACATAATAATCATCAGTGACCGTTGGGGTATAGGATTGTCCTGTAGCACCCGGGATCATTCCGCTTGAATTGATCCACTGGTTACCAGTGGCTGCACTTGAAATTAAAGTGGTACCTGTTTGAGTAATTGTTGGTTGGTCAGGAACCGGATTAACAGTAACAGTTACCTGATCTGTAATGCTTACATCACCATCATCCACTACAACATAATAAGTAGTAGTTTCATCAGGTGTGGCCACAGGATTGGCAATTGTAGGATCACTTAGTCCTGTTGTTGGCTGCCAGTCATAAGTATATGTACCTGTACCGCCCATAGCATAAGCATAAAGCTGTGCACTTTGGCCCAAACATACTTCATCAGGAGTAGTAGAAGTTATAACTGTAAGTGTAGTAACTCCGGCAACTGGCGGAAATACAATAAAATCAACCCAGGCGCAATCGCTACCACTTGAAACTGAATAGTCTTTATAATATTCCCATTTAAAGGTATGAGTTCCGGCTGTTACATCGAATTCAGCCTGTGCCCAGGAGATATCACCAGACCATTCTCCCTGCAGACTATTATCGATATAAAATTTCAGGTAATCATAACTTTCCTCTGAAGAAACTTTATAATAGAAGGAGATCACATCATCAGTAGAAGCTTCAAGGGTAACCGACATTGAAGTTGTCTGGTTATCGCTAATTGTACCTGATTTTGCTGCATAGTCGCCTTCATACGGATCAGATCCGTCAATTGTCCAATCAGCATTGCCGCCAAACTCCCATGGATAAGCATCGAAGTTACCTGTTTCAAAATCTTCAACCACCAAACCAATTGTTAGTGAGATTAATCCTATTGCAGAATATGGAGAGGATTCCAATGTATAATCAGTTACAACTACTTCACCAATTCCTGCAGAACCATCCACTGTGACATTAAAGACAGCTTCTTTTGTTTCGCCTGCCATAATTGTTTCGAGGTCGAAAGTGGTATTATTGAAAGTAATTAGCGGGCTTCCCGACATCATTGTAGCGAGAGAATTTAGAGCATCGCATGATCCTTCATTCAGGTTCGATACAATAACGTTGGCATTTTCACCCGGATCCAATCTTCCGTTATTATTGCCATTGCTATCATCTATGGTATAGGAACCGAGGGACAATACAGGAGCATTTAATAACACGAAGAACGTGCCTGTCCATGTATCAACTCCATCAGTAATTTCAATATCAAACTGTGCATTGTGCTGATCAGGAATTATATCTGCCACAGTAAAAGCGAAAGCTCCTGTTTGGGAAGAAGTACTTCCAGCAGTAATATCAGGCCAGCTATGGTTATCTGAATCAATGGATATGTACTGGTCAGTTGTAGTAATCGTAGCAGTAACATTTGATGCAGTTTGACTTCCAAGATTTTCAAGGGTAACATCCAACATGATGTACTCATCGAAATCAGCAAGACCGTTGCTGTTTCCATTACTGTCGTCAATTACATATTCGTCCAGTAAAACATAAGCACCGGCGGGAGAAGCAACATTCACCGTACCGAAGTAAGGTTTCAGGTTTTGGCCTGTAATAATTACATCAGCTTCACCAGGAACAGTAATTGGATCAAACATGGTTACTTCTGCAAGTCCTGTTCCGTCAGCTAACCCAACACCATGTAAAACTCCATCTTTCGAAATGGCCACATAGCCATATGGATCAGTATTAACTGTAAATACATCAGTAGCCAGAGGCATTAATCCCTGGTAGTTGGGATTTGGTTCTGGTGGCTGTGACAAATAGATCATTAAGGAAGGATCACCCATAAGGTGATAAATTTCCCAGTAATATGTTTCAAGACTGGATCCTGCTTGTGTTACAGCAAGGTTACCTGCCGGAGAAACCTGGCCCTGAGTTACATACCATTCGTCAAGTGGTTCTCCATGATCATGGAACAATCTATCATAAACTCCAAGATTCTCAGCATTGTAAGGTGCATTCAGAACAACGGATTCATATCCAACTCCAAACCAGTAATCTTCATCCCAGTAGGTACTGTTTGATCCGCCAATGTAACCAATAGCTCCTTTATTTTCAGCTCTTAATAATTCTTCACCAAAACATGTTATTTGAAATTCAACAGAAGAACAGCAGTTCCCGATTAACAACGGATATTGACTTTGGTTTGTCATTTGTGAAACATGGCTGATTGTGAATGAAGGATCGGCCCAGCCTTGCGGGCTACAGTGTGCAGTATAATTACCAAAAGTAACTCCTTCATTAATATCCTGACGGATACTCTGTCCGTAATTTCCACCGCCTGGCTCAGGCTGAAGATAAGTATGTGAAGTAATGCCATGAGCAGCATTAAAATAATGGTCAGTACCATAATTGATCTGTCCGTTTGACCAGGTCATATGGCCGTTATCGTGACCCGCTACCATTACTACTTCATCCAAAAAAGTAGGATCAGGAAACAGGTATTGTTCGTACTCCAGGGTTTTGTCAATTTGCGGCTCAAGCTCATTCAGGTTGTTTGCTGAAAAACGGCCGTAATAACATTCCGGGTAGATATCACCAGCTCCATCATAAGTACAATAATAAAGGTCAGATACATGGCCTCCGGCTGAACCGTTAAAAGTAGGCACCTGGTTGATATCGCCGACAATCAAAACAAAACTTTGAGGATTAACTCCTGTTGGAGGATTGTTATAATAATCCTGTAAATAATTTTTTATTGAAGTAGTGGATGTTCCTACATTAGGATCATCGGTATAAGCTTCAACTACATAAAAACCCTTTTTAGTTTTCCATTCAATGAATGGCTGAAGAGCATCTTCGAAAGTTGGGTCAGCAACTATGATATAGGTCACTGGTTCGTCCATGATCAGCTCTTTGCTATCAATGGGCTTATAGTTAATGAACTGCTGGAAAATTCCTTCATTATAGGGTGAGAATTTATTTTCCTTCTCTTCAATAGTGGCTGCTACGTTACCGTCTTTGAAGTTTACTTTCACCTGAAGATCTGTATAAACTTTGATCTTATTCTGAACAGGATTATAATAAACAGGAGCGATTTCTACACGAGCCATTCTAACTCCACGCATCATTCCCAGGTCCACAACGTTAACCATCTCAGGTCCCCAGAATTCATTGATCTGGTATCTGTATTGGTCAAAAATGAACTCAACATCTTCTGGGTTGTCAATGTTTTTGGATAGAGGAGGTTGAGCAGGCATCATCAAATCTGCGATGTTGTAATCGGCCAGATCGATTACTTGATAACTCTCAGAAATGATCTCCACTTCATAGGATGCATTAATCGGAACTTCAATCAATTTTTTGATAACAGGTAATTTTGGACTTCCTTCAACTACGCTATAACCGTAATCGCTGATAAAAAACTGGGTATAATAATCATCCCCTGATTTTACCTGCAGGAACTGAATATCAGATAATGAGTTCGCAAGTTCAACAAGTGTATACGAATTCTCAGTTACCTTAAGATTAGTTGTTCCACTTTCTGTAACATTAATGTTTCCAGCAAAAATTCCGCCGGAAATAAAAATTCCCAATACTACTAGCAATTGGAACTTTCTAAAAAAAGTAGTCTTCTTCATGTTAAAAAAATTATGTAATTGTTTGATTATATTCCTTTTATAAGATCACAAAACTACGGTTTTTATATCTAAAAACCTAATAGTGTTCAAAAGACAATTAGAGCTTTAGAATGGTTGCCTGCTTAAGTTGTTAAATTTACTGGCTTTTCGTAAAGTCTGCGATCCGATGATCAAGGTATCTTTTAGAAATTTGTCTGACAGGAAACCAGGCTGATAACAGACCGATGATCAGGACAGTAAAAAATACAGCCACAAAATCAAGGATCTGGATTTTTACCGGGTAGTATGGAACTATAAATGAGTCAGCCTCGCCAAGTCGGATAAGACCGAACTCGATCTGGAGGTAACACAATAAGAATCCAAGTAATAATCCTACAACAGCCCCAAAGAATGCAACAAAAAGGCCTTCTGTCATAAAGATCCGTTTTATCAGTTTTTTCGAAGCACCCATACTATGCAATACAGCAATATCTTTACGTTTATCCAGAATCAACATGGACAGGGATCCGATCACATTAAAAGCAGCAATTATGAGAATAAAGGTGAGTATGAAAAATATGGCCCACTTTTCTGAGCGCATGATCTTGTATAACAATGCTTGTTGTTGAAACCTGTTTTTCACTACAAAACTTTCACCGGCAATTTCAGCAACTTCATCCTGAACCGATTCATAGTCGGTATTTTCTTCAAGACGGATCTCAACCGAAGTAACTTCCCCTTCGGTATACTCAAGTATTTCCCTAGAAAATTCCAGCGGGACGATGATGTATTTACTATCGATCTCCTGTTGTATTGCAAAAACTGCCGAGGCTGACAAATGGCCTGTATTAAATGACCCTTCAAGGGATGTAAGTGCTTTTTTGGTTCGTTTGGGAACATAAACCATTACAGGATTTACCGGGTCGTATAAACGAATACCAAGCCGGTAGGCCACAAGGTATCCCATGATGGTGTAGTTGATGTCATCCCTTTTAAGTATAAAATCACCATCGTACAACATGGAATCGAGCGGATTACCGAAAAGAAAATCATCACTTACACCTTTCATGGAGACGATGTATTGTTCGCTTTTATGCTTTAACAAAACATTTTCCTCAACCACTTCAGTATAACTAACTACACCCGGCAACTCTTTTATCTTTTCTTTTGAAATCAATTCCGCATTAAAAGCTTTTCCCTCCTTAATCGTAATTTTCAAGTCCGGGTCGAAGGTATTGTATAAGGAGCGGACCAGGTCTTCAAATCCGTTAAATACGCTCAATACCACGATCAAGGCCATCGTTCCTACCGCCACTCCTGTAACAGAAATGGCAGATATGATATTTATGATATTGTGTGACTTTTTTGATAAAAGATAACGCTTCGCTATGTAGAGTGGCAATTGCATTATTTCCAGGCTTTTACAATGAGGCCTGTTCCTGTATTGTGAATACCGGTAACGTCCAGGTAATTGAGCAAGAGTGCAAATGGGAACACCAGCAGGTAATAAAATGGAAGAAGGATAAAAAACACTTTGGATGCATTTAACATCAGAATGGGGTATTTCATGGATAATTTCCAGGATATTTTTCCGGGTCCCCCATAACTGTACTTTGCACTGACTTTTGAAAAGCCGGCCGATTTAAGTTTGTCTTCTATCTCCTGAATGTTGTAACCATCCCTGACATGCTCATCAATGAAAGATTCATGATCATGATCATGCACATCTGAACCACCCTGGTCTGAAGGGGTAGAAATCAGAAGCATGCCTCCTTGTTTCATTGACAAACACAGGTTTTCGAAAACGTTTACATCATCAAGAATATGTTCCATGACATCCACAGAGAGGACCAGGTCATATTTACCTTCGTTTGTAAATTTTGTTAAATCAGCATATTCAAAGGAAACATTAGTATAGTTGATCTTATTAAAAAAATTCGTGCAATCTTCTATTTGCTCATCTTTAACATCCACTCCCAAAATTTTCCAACCAGGATTTTTTCTTGCAATGAAATAAGTGTATTGTCCGAAGCCCGAACCCGCATCTAAAACATCGGCTTCTTTTCCCTTCTCTCTGGCCCACTTTCTTATTTCCCTGCTAATATGCCATGCCCGTAAAAGAAGCAAGTCCAACAAGCGGTAAAACAGTTTCCTTAAAAAGGGCCGTTTATTAAATACTTTACCAAGACTTCGTTTAATGGGATCGTATTGCATGAACTGGTATTAGTTATTTGTTAAAAGTTATTGGTTACGTGTATTGTTATTCATCGAGCAATTTCTCGATGTTTTCAATATAATCCAGGGAGTCATCCTCATAAAAATGAATTTCAGGAACCACCCGTACTTGTTTTCCGATCTTTTTGCCTAACCAGTACCTGACCTGACCCGTATGTTTTCGGATGGAGTCAAGCAATTGTCCTTTATCACTGGTAGTGAACAAACTAAGATACACTTTGGCAACTCCAAGATCTCCTGACACATGAACTTTTGTTACGGTAACCATAGCATTTCCAAACAGGCTTTTTCCTTCCCGTTGAAAGATATCGCCCAGGTCTTTTTGTATTAATCTTGAAACTTTACTTTGCCTTGTTGATTCCATGCTGCAAAAATAGTTTAATCCTTTCAATTGTTATTATCTAATATGAATTGTTTGCTAATCAATGAAGTTGGCAGCAGGTAATTTTATATTTTTGTCACCTGTTAAATGTATAGGAATGAAGCGAATTTGCGTATTTTGCGGATCAAGTACCGGAGAAAATCAAGTCTACAGGCAGCATGCACAAGAACTTGGGAAAGTGATGGCAAATAATCAGATAGAGCTTGTATACGGTGGAGGAAATGTTGGGTTAATGGGTATCCTGGCAGACAGTATGCTGGAACAAAACGGGAAGTGTATTGGTGTTATCCCGGAAAGTATCGCTGATCTTGAAATTGCTCATCAGGGATTAAACGCATTGCATGTTGTAGATTCGATGCTTAAAAGGAAACAGCTTATGGCTGAACTGTCCGATGCTTTTATTGCTATGCCCGGAGGTTACGGAACATTGGATGAGTTATCAGAAGTGCTGACTTATAACCAGTTGAGGATATTTGACAAGCCGGTTGGATTGCTGAATGTAAACGGTTATTTCGACGGGCTTCTTGATTTTTTAAGCCATGGTGTTGCAGAGAAGTTTATCCGGCAGGAACACAGGAATAACATAAAGGTATCCGATGATCCTGCGGAATTAATCGACCTTCTTAATAACTTTGAACCTGTTGTGATGAGTAAATGGATTGAAGACATCAAAAAAGAAAGTTCTAACTAATAAATCATGATCATCATTGGTATTACCGGAACCCTTGGCGCAGGAAAAGGTACCATCGTCGAACACCTGGTAAACAAGTTCGGATTTGTTCATTTTTCTGTAAGATCCTTTCTTCTGGAGGAAATCAGAAGAAGGCATATTCCGGAAAATCGGGACAGCATGGTTACCGTAGCCAATGAATTGAGAAAAAATAATTCACCATCCTATATTATCGATCAACTTTTTGAAGAAGCTATTAAAGAGGTTAAAAACGCAGTGATCGAAAGCATTCGAACACCCGGTGAAATTAAATCTTTGAGAAATAATGGCAGATTTTTCCTGTTGGCTGTTGATGCAGATCCATTAATAAGGTTTGAAAGGATCAAATTAAGAAAAAGTGAAACAGATCAAATCGATTTTCAAACTTTTGTTGACAATGAACAACGGGAAATGACCACCAGTGATCCCAATAAACAAAACCTGAAGAAATGCAGGGAAATGGCTGATTTTGTTTTAGAGAACAATGGAACCATTGATGAATTAAAAAAGCAGATCGAAGAGGTACTTATAAAAATTGGAAAACATTAAAATACGACAAGGTACTATTGAGGAGGCATTAAGGGTATCCGATCAAATTCCGGAATTCCTTGATGGATATGGAAAAGAAGAATATAAGTTCCGACTTGAAAATAAATTAAACCTGATATTAATAGCAGAGGACGGAGACAAAGCTGTAGGATTTAAAGTCGGATATCAAACTGATGATTATTTTTACAGTTGGGTGGGTGGTGTTGTGCCTGAATACAGAAGGTCGGGTGTTGCTAAAAAACTGTCTGATTTTCTGGAACAATGGGTAAAAGAGAAAGGTATTAGTGTGGTAAGGTTCAAAACGCAAAATAAATTCAAACACATGTTGATCTTTGCCCTGAAAAACGGTTTCTCAATTATTGGAACAGTTCCTTTTGACAGGGATGAGGGATTTAAGGTTTTGCTTGAAAAGAAATTATAACTTTAATTTTAATAAAGGACGAACGAACTTCATGCTGGAAAAAGCTGTCATTACTAAAGCCTAATCTAAAATGAAAAGTATATAAATGACAAACGAAAACAAAAAACATACCCGGCCTTCCTGGGATGACTATTTCATGGATCTGGCCCATTCAGTTTCCAGCAGGGCAACTTGCGACAGAGGGAGATCTGGTTGCGTTATTGTTCGCGACAAACAGATACTGGTAACCGGTTATGTTGGATCCCCCAGAGGATTATCCCATTGTGATGATGTAGGTCATTTTTTCAAAAAAGTTATCCACGAAGATGGGTCTGTTACTCAACATTGTGTAAGGACAGTTCATGCTGAACAGAATGCCATTTCACAAGCAGCCCGGAGAGGAATAGCCCTTGACAACTCTACCCTGTATTGTCGTATGACACCCTGCAGGACCTGTGCCATGCTCATCATTAACTGTGGTATTGAAAGGGTGGTTTGTGAGAAAAAATACCACAACGGAATTGAATCCGAAGAAATGTTTAAAGAAGCCGGTGTTAAACTGGATTATTTTTCGCAAGATGTTCTTGAATATAAAGGACAAAAAATCGATTCAGACCCGGGGAAAAAGGACCAGGATCAATAATCCAAAATATCAATCAGGTGCAAAACAAAACCAAATCTCAGCAGCCAAGCATTGTCCAGTATATAATAATTTTACTGTTGGGATTTACCTTTCTTGTTTATGAAGTGGTATGGAACAGGATGTTATCACTGGTTATTGGAGCAACAGTTTCTGCATCAACTATTGTTTTGGTTGCATTTATGGCCGGCCTTGGATTAGGGGCATATTTCTGGGGAAGAAAAGTTCACAAAAGCAGAAGACCTGGTAAATTGCTGGGATTTTTATCGCTTGGTATTGGTGTAACAGGCCTTCTTAATTATTTCCTGATCAAATCATATTTTCCGTCTTTATATCATTTTTTCACAGATAACAACCCAGGATGGATTTCCACCGAAATTTTAATGTTTATTGTCGCTTCGGCCCTCCTGATGGTCGCCACATTTTTCATGGGAGGTGTACTTCCCGTTATTAGTAAAGTGATCATCCGGGTCAATAGTGGAATTGCTGCAAAGCTTGGCAGAATTTATGCTTTTGAAACACTGGGAAGCACTTTGGGTGGGTTGGTCACAGGTTTTTATTTCCTTGGAGCCTTTGGTCAGAAAAACACTTTGTTTTTTGCTGTTGCAATTAATGTCATGGTTGCAATTTTCCTTTTCTTTTCCAAAACGTACAACTCCACAAACAAAGAAGTTAATGCTTCTGAAAAACGAAATGAGACCCAAAAAGCCAAAGGACAAAAGATAACTCCTGAACGAAGATCCAAAATGAGAAAAACAGCAGTGATTGCTACTTTTCTGTTTGGGCTATCTGTCCTTGGACTTCAACTTATCTGGATACGAATATTCAAAATTTACCTTACCAATACAAGCTATTCTTTTGCACTGATCTCTTCACTGGTCATTGCGGGATTATTTGCAGGCAGCTGGATATACAAAAATTATTCATCAATAATCAATAGTTACAGGGTGGTAATGACAAATGCGCTGGTGTTGTTTGGTGGTTTTTCAGCGTTGGGTTTGCTACTACTGATGAATATGCCTGAATGGATCATGTTTCCTTTCAGGGAATACCTGGGCAATCCTGTTACAAAACTGATCATAATGCCGGCTGTCGCTTCAATGGTGGTAGTTCTTCCTCCAACAATGATCTCAGGATTTGCCTTTCCCTTAGCTTGCCGAATGTATACATCTGGAAGTGATGATGTCGGAAAAAGTGTTGGAAAAATCGTAGCTACAAACTCAGTTGGAAGTGTTATTGGACCACTGCTGACCTCTTTTGTTTTAATCCCTTTTTTAGGTGTTGGTGTAGGCATATTAGTATTTGTATTAGTGTCCCTGTTAGGTTCCATATACATTGCTTTTGGCCTGGCGGATAATTTTCAATTAAGAATTTTAAAGCCTGTCATCGTTGTTATAGCAGCAGCCCTGACCTTTGTTATTGTTTACAAACCTGAAATTCAGATTCTGCCCCCTTCTTTCAGCCAGGTGGACAAGGACGTTGTTTATTATAAAGAAACTGTTGAAGCTTCCCTGGTAGTAAGTAAAGAAAGAAGTGGAGACTCTGAAGTCAAAACCAGTTATGTGAACAATGCAGTAGTAATCGGTTCAACTTACGATGCCATCAAAGCAGTAAAAATGATAGGGCATTTGCCATTCTTTGCCGGTCTCGAATGTGAGGATGTACTGGTTGTAGGATTTGGAATTGGTGTTACTACCTCCACCATTGCTGTCCATCCGGAAGTAAATTCCATTGACTGTATCGAGTTGGCCGGAGGGCTCAAAAGGGCTGCAGTTTATTACAACGACATTAACCAGGATGTGATCTCAGATCCACGATTGAATTTTATTGCCGGCGACGGAAGGCACTATCTTCAGTATACATCCAAAAAATATGATCTGATTTCAAGTGACCCAACTCACCCTATTCTAGGGTCAGCCAATCTGTACAGCCAGGAATATTTCCAGCTCTGCTATGATCACTTGAACAAAGGGGGAATGGTATCACAATATCTTCCATTACACAAACTTACACCCGAAGCTTTCCAGGGGATCATTAAAACTTTCCATTCCGTTTTCGAACACTCTACTGTTTGGCTTGGCCATACACATGCTATTCTTATAGGTTCTACTGATCCAATACAAATTGATTTTAATTCCTGGACAACTAATATTTCAAGTATTGGCCGTGATCCGGTATTTTATACCAATCCCTATCACCTGGCCGCCAGTTTAATGCTGGATGGTAAAAGGATTATGAATTTCTCAACCGATCTGGACATTAATACAGATGACCTGTCTTACCTGGAGTTTTTTTCCAATGATTGCTTTGACCAGGAGAATCTCAATAAAAACCTTTCTTTCCTTGCCAGCAACAGGTCAGATGTTCAAGCAACCTTCGTCAACATTCCTGATCCATTTCAAATGGACAGGTTCATCACAGGCAATGAATATTTTATTAAAAGTTCAATGTACTTTCAATCAGGTGCAAAACAAAAATCACTGGATGAATTAAGAAAAGCCGTACGTACTAACCCTGAAAACCAGGAATACCCGTTTTTGATAAAGTTTTATTACAATGTGCCCCGGTAGGAATTGTGTAATGTAAATGTTAAATCATAAATTTTGCATTACATTCATAACTGATTAACCATGATCTCTTATATGGTTCTTATCCTGCACATGCGGGATGGTTTTAATCTTTGATATCACCTTCCATACTTGATTGACCGATAAAATTAATTAGGTAAATACCAAGATTAATCAGTAAAGGCAAAAACTCAGTTTATTTTCTGAACTATATAATGCCTTATGATGATCACTCATTTTCATTCTCTGATTTTGGGTTCAAAATGTTTGCTTTTATCCCCACCATGAAATTTACATTGCTAAAAGGACGTGGTAATTTTAAGAGTTTGGTTGGCTGGCTAGCATTGTCGTTTTCACGGCTATCGAATTCATCCACAAATTCAAAATGTTTTTCGTTGTAGAGCAGATCATCAAGTCGATCCTCACCTCTGTATGTATATTCTACTACTTCACTGTAATCCGGATTATATAACAAGTTTGTATAACCCACCTCTCCAAATAAATAAACATGATCAAAAATTCTGTATTCACATCCAACAGACAAGTTGAAACCAGCTGAAAACTTTGCATCATATTCCATTTTTGAATTTACGCTTTCAAAAGGATAGTATTCAGGATGTGTATTTGTAATTCTCTTCTCGACCAATTCTTCCATAGAACAACGGGCGAATATCCCACCAATTCTTACATATTGCAAAAAACGCTCTCCGTTTGTTTGAATCCTTAAAGCCGGTAGTACAGCGAAATACCGACCTGTCGTTTTCATTTCTGTCGCGATTTTAATGGTATAGGTATAGATTTCATAGTTTTCTTTATAATCAATTAAATCCGGTTTGCCATCAAAAAAAGCTGCACCGACCTCAAAGGATATATTTTTTCCGCCATAAATTCCAAATGTTAAACCATATTGGGACCCATACCCGGGGGAGTGTTTAACCAATCTATGTGTATACCAGATTTCTTCTGTATTCTCATTGAATATTTCGTGATAACTGGTTGCATTGTATGAAACCTTGTTTAATCCCATAACATACCCTCCTTTCGCAGAAATGTAGAGTTTTTGGGAATATGCGGATAAAATACAAAGGGAAAATACCAACGGGAGGATTAATCTTTTCATCGTACTTAGTTTCAAGTAATTGGAATAATTTGTTTCCACAAATATATCAAGAAACCACTAAAACGAGAAGGAATGCAAAAATTTAGATCAGGTCTAATTTATAAAAAAAGAAAATCGAATTATTCTGACTATAAGAGGTTCTGTAAAAAACTGCTGATATCAATGAATCCGAACACATGAGCAGCAGTAAGCAGAATGACCACAATGATAACCCATCTCACAAATACAGCACCTTGCTTAACAGCCAACCGAGAAGCGATGAGTGCACCAATTACACTTCCGATGGAAAGAATAAGTCCGTAAAGGTAATTCACCTGATCGTTGATCACAAAAACGATAAGGATGACAGGTGCCCAGATCAAAACTATAAACACCTTAATCGCATTTGCCTTTACCAGGTCGTAACCGGCACCTAAAACAATTCCTGCCAGTAAAGCATAACCTACACCCATATGTAAAAAACCTCCGTAAATTCCGATGAAAAAGAATAAAATAATCTGGCCAATGCTGACCTTTTTTTTCTGCAATTCTTCTTTTCCTTTTAGCCACCGTTGAGGTTTGTATAGGATTACAACCATCATGATGAGCATAACAATAGCGATCGCTTTTTCTATGACGGCTTCATTAAGATCAACTGCGATCCAGGCTCCAATCACAGATCCCACTGTTGCGGGTATGGCCAACCAGAATCCTTTTTTATGGTCCAGAACCTTTTGTTGTTTAAAACTTCCAACCGCTGCAATGTTTTGAATAAATATAGCTACCCGGTTTGTTCCATTGGCAACATTAGCAGGTAAACCAAGGAACATAAGTATAGAAAGTGAAATGATGGAACCTCCTCCAGCGAGTGTATTGATAAATCCTACCATTATGCCGGAGACAATCAATATGATGACTTCAATCCAGGTCATGATGTTTCGATCTTTTTACCAAAAATTCTTACTGCCAGGAATAGGGTGGTTATACAAATCGGAAAAAGAATATAACCCGGTACACCGTAAGCAGCAGGGAGTGTGCCTAAGAATGTACCGATACCGCCGACCGTTAATGCAT
This sequence comes from uncultured Bacteroidales bacterium, assembly GCA_964421215.1. GTDB lineage: Bacteria > Bacteroidota > Bacteroidia > Bacteroidales > JAADJA01 > JAADJA01. Next base: position 25,326 of record CAYQWA010000020.1, read on the forward strand.
AGGGAAGTTGCGTCCTTACATGTTCAATATGATTACAGGAGCTGGCCAGTGAGCTTAGTATTGTTGTATCGGAAATAGGTGAACAGTGATCCCCTAATACAGATCCGGCAAGTACGGTTGAAACCACATTATAGAATATGGCCATGGACTGGTCGTGATCCAATCCGTATTCCTGTGCCATCAACCATGAAGAAGGTAATACAAGCGGATACAGAATGGCCATGGTTCCCCATGATGATCCGGTGGAAAATGCAACAAAAGCGGCCAGGATAAAGGTAATGGTTGGGATGAGGTAGGGAGCCAGGTTGATTTCCACCAGTATCTGTGATATAAAATCTGCAGTATGCATGTATTTTGTAATCAACGCAATGGACCAGGCAAGCACAAGAATCAGCACGGCTGTCACCATGGTCTTAAATCCTTTTACCAGGGCTTCCATACTTTCCTTTAATGTAAGGATCCTTTGTGATATCGTAAGCATAATGGCAACAACAATTCCAGCAAGAGAGGACCACAGCAGGGCTTTATAGGAATCGGCATGGCCAATAACATTAGAAAGGTTTTTAGCAAGTCCGGTTTCAGGATCCCATCCTGTTTCAGCAAGTCCTGTACTGACCAAAGCTGTTATTGTTCCGATTACAATCACCATTACCGGGATCACGGCATTGAACCACCGCTCCTTTACATTCGCGTCTTCCTGGAATCCGATTTGCATGTCTGCACCGGGATGTTTATCTGAAACGCCGTTTTGCCTGGCATTCCTCTCCGCTTGCAACATAGGCCCAAACTCTCTTTTTGAAAAGATCAGAAAGAGGATAAAAAGTAATGCAAGGATGGGGTAATAGGAATATTGTAAAGAATTTAAAAACACGTTATAGGCCGTTGTTTCCAATCCTATGGAATTAATGCCGTCCTGGATATAACTTAATTCCGCTCCTATCCATGTAGTTACAAATGCGATGGCAGCAATTGGTGCTGCCGTAGAGTCAACAATATAACTTAATTTCTCGCGTGATACCTTTAGCCTGTCAGTTACCGGCCTCATAGTATTTCCTACAACAAGGGTATTTGCATAATCGTCAAAGAAAATTGCAAGACCCATCAGCCAGGTAACAAACTGCCCGGAAGTAGGGCTTTTAGCATACCTTGACAGGATATTTACCACCCCTTTCATTCCTCCATTATAAGAAATGAGTGTAACCATTGCACCTATCATCATTGAAAATACTATAATTGACAGGTGGGTAGAATCAAGCAATGATTCCAGAATGTATACATCGATAATTGAAAATAAACCATAAAAGATGGCTGCAAAAAACGAATTCCCCTGGTAGTAAGTTATGATAACGGCTCCGACAAATAGCCCGGTGAATAATGCTGTAAAAACTTCCCTGAATACAAGGGCTATCAGGATGGCAATCAGTGGCGGCAAAATCGACATCCACAATGGAATGGGTGTAATGGTTTTAGTGAAAGCACCTCCTGCCACTGAAATGGTCAACTCTTCTTTCGACGAGAAGGATTTGTTGATAATTACCATTCCGTCCTCCACCCGCACTATCCATAGTGAATCTCCCACAAATACATTCACTGAGTCTTTCGAAACATCCACCAGCGGGGATAAATTCAATTCAATATCCACTGGAATATGCTGAACAATAACCTTGGGTAAATAAACATCAAAAGGTAGCTCTTTATCGGGATTTGAAAAAACAAGAGAGGAAAAAAATAGCGCTGTTAACAGAAAGTAAATATGGAGTTGTTTAACAAGCACTGAAGAATTTTTATAAATCAAAATTAAATTTTACCAATACTAAGTCCTATTGACTAAATCCTAAACAATTACAAAATTCAATTTTTAAATGCTCAAAACAGTTTAGATTTTTGGATTTTGAGGATTAGAATATATTTAGAATTTAGATATTAGAATTTCGAAATTTAAGATTATCCCTTCCACAATCTGAATATATCATTCCCTATCACCAGCACCATCAACATCAATATGATCACCATCCCTGCTATTTGAGCATATTCCAGGAATTTATCACTTGGTTTTCTTCGTGTGATAATTTCGTATGATAAAAACATCACGTGTCCTCCATCAAGTGCAGGAATAGGCAGGATGTTCATAAATGCAAGGATAAGTGATAGCAGGCCGGTTAACCTCCAGAACCTTTCCCAGTTCCAGTTGTATCCAAACATGGTGGCTATTCCAATTGGCCCCTGTACCGATTTACTTACATCTTCTTTCCCTTTAATGATCCTTCCGAAGCCGATAACATTGGCCATCAGGAATTCGCCGGCATCCTTAATACCGTAACTGATAGAAGAAAAGAAATTGTAATTTTTCGTTGTATAAGGTATTGAGATACTAAATCCAACCAAACCTGTTGTATCAACCTGAACCAACAATGTATCAAATGAGTTTCCTCTTCTGATCACCAAATCGACTGGCTCACCCACGTTTTTTCCGATCATCTCCCTTATTTCACCATATGAAGTAACCTTCTGGTTATTGAGGGAGATCAGGGAATCATATTTTAGTAGTCCTGCCTTTTCTGCATTGGATTCCGGTTCTACGCTGTCAACACGGAATTTAAAATTTGAGTTGCTTATGTACCGGATACCGGCTCCCTGAACTATCTTGTAAAGTCCTTCCGGGATGGCTATGACTTGTTCCTGACCTTTTCTGTCAACGGTAATGGTTGATCCGCCAACAAGCACTTTTAAGGAATAAAGGTCTTTAAACCTTGTTACCGATTTTCCATCAATTTCCAGGACCTTATCACCGGATTCAAAACCCAGGTCTCTTCCTAGGGAATCAGCATAAATTCCATCATTATTTACCTGTTCTATAGGAATGTAATCTTTTTCGTAATGGAACAAAATAAAGGAAAAAACAATAACCCCAAGTATCAGATTCATAATGACACCACCAAGCATAACGATCAGTCGTTGCCAGGCTGGTTTGCTTCTGAACTCCCAGGTCTGTGGAGGCTTTTTCATCTGTTCCTTATCCATCGACTCATCGATCATCCCTGAGATCTTTACATAACCACCCAATGGCAGCCATCCGATCCCATATTCTGTTTCTCCTAATTTTATCTTAAAAATTGAAAACCATGGATTAAAGAACAAATAAAACTTCTCAACCCTGATCCCAAATGCCCTGGCAGCAATAAAATGCCCAAATTCATGCAATACTACCAATATGGATAATGCAAGAATTAGTTGAGCGATCATTATAATTGTTCCCATTCTGTATCAGTATTTACTTACAAATTTTTTACAAACATCTCTTGCCTCCTGATCACACCGGACATAATCGTCAAGTTCATTTAATTCAGTGGGCTTAAAACACGAAATTGTATTTTCTATAACATCTGAAATACTCAAAAAATCTATTTGATTATTTAGAAATGCATTAACGGCAACTTCGTTGGCGGCATTCAATACACATGGAATATTTTTACCTTTTTCCAGTGCTTCGAAAGCGAGTGCAAGATTACGAAATTTTTTAATATCAGGAGCTTCAAATGTCAACTCTTTAAAATTCTCAAAATCAAACCTCTTTATACCGGAAAAAATCCTTTCGGGATACGATAATGCATAATGTATTGGCATCCGCATATCCGGCAGGCTCATTTGTGCTTTCATCGATCCGTCGACGAACTGAACCATAGAGTGAATAATGGATTGGGGATGAACCACAACCTCAATCTGATCAGCAGACAAACCAAACAACCACCTGGCTTCAATTACTTCCAGCCCTTTGTTCATGAGAGTAGCAGAATCAATGGTAATTTTGTTGCCCATGTCCCAGTTGGGGTGGTTCAATGCGTCATCCTTTGTTACTTTTTTAAGTTGTTCCAAACTGAATCCTCTGAAAGGACCACCGGATGCAGTTAAAATAACTTTTTCTATGGCATTGATGCTTTCTCCGGCAAGGCATTGAAAAATTGCTGAATGTTCAGAATCGACGGGAACAATGCTCACTTTATTCCTGGCAACCAGTTTTGTGACCAGTTCTCCGGCAACAACGAGGCACTCCTTATTTGCCAAGGCAATATGCTTCCCTGACTGAATAGCACTTATGGTAGGTTTTAAACCAGCAAAACCCACCAGAGCCATGAGAACCATATCAATTGAATCCATCTCAACTACCTGCTCAAGAGCCTCCTCTCCTGCATATACCTTTACATCATTGCCGTCTAGTGCCTGAAACACTTTATCATACAACTGGTCCTGGCCAATTATCACAACATTCGGATTGTACTTTACGGCTTGGTTGATCAGGAGATCAGCATTGTTTTGTGCAGTAAGCACTTCCACCTCAAACTTTTCCGGATTTTGATCGACTACCTCAAGGGCCTGACAACCAATTGACCCTGTTGATCCCAATATGGCTATTCTTTTTTTCAAAGATTGTTAGATTTTTTTTTTTTATTTCCTGGATTTACTTTGATGCCGGATGTTTGATTATTGATTTCTTGTTCTTGGTTCTTGATTCCTGGTTCTCTGTTCTAAAACGCTACATATTCTTTAGGATCAACCGGAGTACCGTTGTGCCATAATTCAAAATGTAAATGAGCCCCGGTTGACAATTCACCTGATTCACCAACAATAGCAATGGCTTCTCCGGCTTTAACAATATTCCCTTCTTTTTTCAACAAAACAGAATTGTGTTTATATACCGAAATAAAGTTTCCAGGGTGCTGTATTCCGATGATATGTCCGGTAGCAACAGTCCAGTCGGAAAATATCACAGTACCGTCGAGTGTAGCTTTTACCGCTTCGTTTTTCTTAGCAACGATATCTATTCCGTAATGTTGCAACAACAGGTCAAACTCAGAGGTAATTATACCCTTTATTGGTGTAAAAAATGTAAAATTACTCCGAGTGGCTGCTGGCTGTTCTAATTCTGCATTTTCATCATAATACAAATCATAGGAAGTTTCCGAATCATATTCCTGCCTCAGCAATGAGTCTTCCACCGATCGTGTATCCTGAATATTTTCCAGGTCAACCGGCTTAACACTCTGCCCAAGTGCAGCACTATCAATAGTGATCTCTTTCCCTTCAATAATGCTTTTAATGTGCTCGATATAAACGCTTTTCTGACGGGTAACGTTTTCAAGTGAATCGGTTTTTTGAAGAAGCGTATTTACCCTTCTTGATAAGGTAACATCTGTGTAACCAGGAATGTATTCTCTTAGAGGAGTAAAGGCGATCAGAAATATAGTAAGTATAATTAACACGATAGCAGTAACTCCCACAGAAATAAAAACATTCAAGCGTGATAGCCTGAATGAAAATCGTTCTTCATAGGTCTCATCATTTAGGATAACAAGCCTGTATTTATTCCTGAGTTTGTTTATCCAGTGCTTTTTTTTCTTTTTTTCTTCAGGCGACATTTTTTCTATATTCTTGCGCAAAGATATATGATATAATAGGAAACTGATTATCCTCTGAAAAAATTAACGAAAAGATGATTCATTAATTATTCATTAACCGGCAGTTAGGATTATCTTATCATGAAACATGCAGGCACATTTTCAAGTATAAACTACTTATAATTGATCAGCACTATTCAGTAATTAAGTATTTGATTATATGGGTCGGATAATTAAACTATTCCTAATTGTATTATTTTATTCCTGCATCAGCTATGCGTTTTCTGAAACGAGCGAAATAGACAGCCTCCAAAACAATCTCACTGATGAATTAAGTATAGAAAATGAGCTTTTCAACCTAACCCGATTAGCTTACCTCTACCGTGTAAAAGATCCACAAAAATCCATTTATTATTCCGAAACAGCGCTTAGGAAAGCTGAAGAGAATGAAATATTATCAGAAAAACAAAAAGCCATTAGCTGCCTTGGATTGGGATACAAATACCTTGGTGACTATGACAAATCATTAATGTACCAAAGGGTAGCTTTGCAACTGGCCGAAGAATTGGGGAAACCCAAAGTCATTGCGCTGGAAAACAACAGGATTGGAATAATTTACAAAAATCTCGGGTTGTACAGCGATGCTTTAAAGTATTACGAAAAGGCACTTATTCTTCATGAAGTGACAAAAAATGAAAAGGGCATTGCCAATTTATACAACAACATTGGCAATGTTCACCGTAAACGCGGCGACATGGATGCTGCGCTTGATTATTACTTTAAAACGCTTGAACTGGTAGAAGGATCGGAGGAAAGGGAAGACTATGCTTATATTTTAAACAATATCGGCAATTTGTACAGCGACCTTAAAATTTATGATAAAGCATTGGAGTATCACCAGCAATCCCTTGAGGTTAAAAGAGAGCTGGATCATAAATTTGGCATAAGCAGCTCATTGATGAACATCGGCAATCTGTACCTTGATCTGGGCAATCCTAATAAGGCATTTGGCTATTTTGATGAAAGCATGGAAATGGCTGTTAAGTACAATTACAAAGTTACCATTTCAGAACTCTTAACAAGTTATGGCCAGGCGTACCTTAAACTTAACCAATTGGAAAAAGCCAAGGACTATGTTTCACAATCCATCGACCAGCTAGAAGAAATAGGAAATACAAGTGGAATGATTGATGCCTATATCAATGCCAGCCGGATTTTTATAAAGCAGGGCATATATAGTGAAGCCCGTCAATATCTGGAAGAAAGCCTTGTCCTTGCTCAAAAGGAAAATTTTTTACAGGACATTTATGAAATCTACCTTGAGTTGTCAATTATTTATGATAAAACAGGCAATTACAAAAAATCACTTGAATATTACAAATTGTATTCGGATGTAAGGGATTCGGTGTTTAATACCGAAATTACCAACAAGATAACGGAATTAAGAGTACAACAAAAATCTGAAGAATTTGAGGCTGAGAAAACTATTCTGGAGGATAAGAATAAATTTCAGCAGCTTTCCATTACCCGTAAAAATCAATTTCTATATGCCATGTTAGCGGTAACAGGGCTTATCCTGATCCTGATCATACTGGTATATTCCAGGTACCACAGCAAGCATAAAGCCAATAAAGAACTGGGCCGGATTAACGAGCAAATGGCAGAAAAGAATATATTTCAGAAAGTGTTGATGGACACCATTCCTAATCCCATGTATTACAAAGATAAAAACGGAAAATACCTTGGATGCAACAAAGCATTCAGTAAAATGCTGGGAATGGAGGAACATCAGATCATAGGCAGTACTGTGTTTGATATTTATGAAGAAGCCAATGCAAAAGAGTTCCACAAAAAAGACCTTGAACAGCTAAACCGAAAAGGAATTTTCCAGGAAGAAACTTCTTTTGAAACCCGGGATGGAAACACAAGAGATGTCATTATGTATAAAAATACCTTTAATGATAAAGAAGGTAAGGTTTCAGGATTAGTGGGCGTAATCCTGGATATTAGCGAACGGAAACAGGCGGAAGACCGTCTGAGAGCATCTGAAAATACCCTCAGGCATGTAAACGCTACAAAAGACAAATTCTTTTCGATTATTGCACATGATTTAACCAATCCATTCAATGCAATTCTTGGATTCACAAACATTCTTCACCTCGAGTACGAATACCTGAGTGATGAAGAAAAACTTGAGATCATTGAAAACCTGAGTAAAGCCAGTGAAAGCACCTTCAGACTTCTACAAAACTTACTGGAATGGGCTAAAACCCAGACGGGAAAATTGAACATATTAACCGAATCCTTTGACATGAGTAATGTGGTAAATGAAAACATTTCCATTTTAAGTTCTGTTGCTCATAACAAAGAAATAAAAGTAAGATCGAATGTACCGTTTAACACCCTCGTCAAAGCGGATAAAAACATGATCGTTACCGTGGTCAGAAACCTGATCTCCAATGCCATTAAATTTACCAACAAAGGAGGTAAGATTGAAATTACAAAAACGGGAATGAACGGTTCAATTGAGATTTGTATTGCTGACAATGGAGTTGGTATTGATTCAGGTAACCTGAAAAAACTATTCATTATAGATCAGCACCTGCAAACCAAAGGAACAGCAAATGAAATGGGGAGCGGACTTGGACTGATCCTGTGCAAGGAGTTCATGGAAAAAAACAGCGGACAGATCCGGGCGGATAGCGAACCAGGAAAAGGAAGTAAATTTTATATTTCCCTACCCAAAGGTTAAAATGATATTTTTATTTATTATTATTTTTTGCCCCATCCTTTAGGGCGGGGTAATGAATGATTGGATTCCAAATCAAAACACTGATATTTTTATGTTGATATTGTAAAAATATCAGTGTTTTAGGGTCATGATTAGCTGAATACTAACCCCGCCCTAAAGGACGTGGTAAAAAATTCCCCAAAGCTATTGAACACTAATTATAAATTAATCTGGCATTAATTCCGCAACAATTCATTCCTTTATGTGGGAAAATAAAATATTTTTGCAAAAAACAAGTTAAGTTGTTGTATTGTAGAAACAAGCTATTGTAATTGTGCCAGAAAAGAATCACAGTATAGCGTACCGGATTTATCCGGTGATTTTTCTTCTTTTGGGATTGATCCTTCTTGAGTCGTGCTCAACCAAAAAAAACACCTTTACCCGTAGGGTTTTTCATAACCTAACGGGGCATTATAACATGTTTTGGAACGGACGTGAAAGCTACAAGGACGGGGCTGATATCCTTAGCAAATCAGTAAAGGACAATTACAATAAAGTCCTTCCGGTCTTTAATTATGGCGATGAACAGCAGGCACAGTCAATGAATCCATACATGGATAAATCCATTGAGAAAGCCTCCCTGAACATTCAAAAGCATTCCATGTTCTTCGACCGTAAAGAACAGGTGCGATGGATCGATGACAGCTACATGTTGATTGGTTTGGGTTATTTTTATAAACAAGAATACAACAAAGCCAAACGTACTTTTGAGTTTGTTATTAACGAATACGATTACAACGACATTAAGTACGATGCAATGCTCTGGCTGGCCCAAACATTTAACCAGCTTGAAAAATACAAAAGGGCTGAATCTACCCTTGACAACCTGGAAAATGAAATTTCCAAAAACACAGATGTCCCGAAGAAAGTAATTGAAAAATTACCTTTGGTCAGGGCGGATATGTACGTGAAACAGGAGAAATTTCACCAGGCCAAGGAACCGTTGCAGGAGGCATTAAAATTGCGCCCGAAAAAAATAGTCGATGCACGGGTGAGGTTTATACTGGCGCAGATCTATCAGTTGGAAGGCGAGACTTACAGGGCTTCCGAGTATTACCAGCAGGTAATAAAGAAAAATCCTCCATTTGAAATGGCATTTAATGCTGCCATCAACCTGGCTACAAGTTATGATACCATTTATGGAGAAGACAGCAAGCCGATCATAAAAAACCTCACTAAAATGCTAAGGGAGGACAAGAACAAAGAGTTCCGGGATCAGATCTATTATGCCCTGGCTGATGTTGTCCAAAAAGATGGAAACGACTCTTTAACCATTGATTACCTTGCACAATCTGTAGCGGCTTCAATGACCAATAACTTTCAAAAAGCCACTTCTGCTTTAAAACTGGCAGATATATATTTCAAAATTCCTGAATACGAACTGGCACAGGCTTATTATGATACAGCAGTACAAGTGTTGCCGGAAGATTTCCCAAATGCAGAAGACATAAAGGCCCGGACAATGTATCTTACCGAACTTGTTGAAAACCTGATCATTGTTCAAACAGAAGACAGCTTGCAGAAGCTGGCTGCCATGCCGGAAGAACAACGTTTCGCCATTATTGATGAACTTATTGAACTGGCCATCGAAGAAGAAAAAAGACAACAGGAGGAAGAAGAATTAAGGCAACTTGCCCTATTAAATCCTTCCAACAATACTGGCTCAAACCCAGCATCAATGGTTTCCCCTGCAGGAGGAGGAGGATGGTATTTTTACAACCAGGCCACGCTCAGTTACGGATTTGCAGAATTTAAGAAGAAATGGGGCACCAGGAAACTTGAAGACAACTGGCGACTGTCGAACAAACAGGTTATGTTTGACTTTTCTGAAGATCTGGTAGCTGGTACCGATAGTATTGTAACCGACAGCACTGGAAAAGTCATCTATTCAAACGATCCAATGACCAGGGAGTATTACCTGGCTGATCTTCCTTTCTCAGATGAGCAACTCGCTGAATCCAATGCCAAAATTGAACCGGCGTTGTTTAATCTCGGGTTCATTTATAAAGACAAGCTCTTAAACTTCCCGAAAGCCATTGAATCATTCGATACCTTGATCACCCGCTTCCCTGAAACCGAAAACAGACTTCAGTCACTCTATCATTTGTATCGGCTTCACGTGGTAATCGAAGAATTAGAAAAAGCGGAATATTACAAAAATCTGCTTGTGGATGAATTCCCTGATAGTGATTATGCAAAATTGCTGCTGGATCCTAATTATTATAAAGAACTCGAAGCCAAAAAGAATTATGCTCAAACGCTTTATAATGAAACCTATGATCATTATGAAGCCGGGCATTATTATACGGTATACAGCAACAGTTCCCGCATTTTAAAGGAGTTAAATGAACCCGAAGAATTGATAGCAAAATTTGCATACATGCGTGCTCTGGCGTTGGGCAAAATAGAAGTTGTTGACAGCCTTCAGATTGCACTCGATTCATTGCTTGTAAAATATCCGAATAGTGAAGTTGCTCCCCTTGCACAAAACATGCTGGATTACCTTCGTGGGCCCATTGATACTACAGGAGTTGCAGTTGCAGCCGTACCAGAAACGGTATTTGATCTTTCCATGTACAGCTTTGATCCTGACAGCAAGCAAATATTTGCCATGGTACTTAGTGGCCCGAGTGTTAATATCAATGCTGTAAAGATCCGTATTTCAGATTTCAACTTGAAATATTACAGCCTGGAGAACTTATCCATAACCAATATCCTGCTGGATAAAACTACCCACTTTTTAATGGTTGGAAACTTTAACTCCATTGATAAATCAATGCGTTATTACAATGCCGTCATGGCCAATGAATACATATTTGCTAACCTTGAAGGACAACAGGCCGATGGGTTTGTTATAGCACAGGAGAATTATCCTGTATTTTATAAGGACAAAGACCTCGATAAATACCTGGCATTTTTCAAACAAAACTATTTGGAAGAAAACTAAACTGATTAGTCGGTTTTATGCCACAAAAAAATATTTGGTTAAAAACAAGATAAAAAATGCACCATATTCACAGATAATTCCCTGAATTATCTTGAAAAATCTGTGAATCTGTGGCTATCAAATGAATTAAAATGCTAATATCTCTTAGATGTAAAAATGTGTTTATTCGTAAACTAAATTCCGTAACTTTACAGCACGTAAAAAACTGAAGACATGGCGAAAAATAACATTGCAGAAGCTAAACCCAATACTATCGTTTCAGGAACAACAATAAAAGGCGAAGTAACAACCACCGGTGATTTCAGGATTGATGGTACTTTGATCGGTTCGATTAATTGCAAGGGAAAGATTGTCGTTGGACAAACGGGCACAGTTGAGGGTGAAATTGAATGTCAGAATGCTGATTTTTCAGGCCGGATCAAAGCACAGGTGATTGTTGAGCAATTGCTCACTTTAAAAGCCTCTACTCAACTAAATGGAGATGTGGTAACCAATAAAATTTCCATTGAACCTGGGGCTAAATTTACAGGCTCCTGCAACATGGACGGAGGCTTGACTAATCCTAAGACCAATGGCCCGGACCAAAAAGAACAACAAAAAGAAAAAGTATTTAAATAATTATGCGAAGTACTCATCCATCGCTTTTCAAATGCTTGCAATCATCCTCCTTGGGGTTTGGGGAGGAATAAAACTCGATGAATGGATAAAGTTTGAATTCCCGGTTTTTACTGTTGTGCTTTCCATGGTTTCTGTTGTTCTGGCAATTTATTATGTAGTAAAAGATCTTTTGAAATGATCACCAATATATCCCCATGAAACTAAATTACTTTCTGTTCCTCCGAAAGCTTGTTACTTTTTCCCTCATAATTGCGGCCCTGGGTTTGATCGTGGTTTATCTATTGCCTGATGATTATGTTTCACCAACGATTCCCTTTCTCTATGTATTTTTCTTTTCTGTAACGGTTCTGATCCATTACATCCTTTTAAAGGTTGCATCAAAAAGAGCAGCAAATTTTATCAACTATTTTATGTTGCTTACGTTCGGAAAGCTCATTTTCTTCTTAAGCATAATACTGGTATATGGCTTTTTCCGCAGGGAAGATCTGGTGCAATTTGTCGTAGCCTTTTTTATATTGTATTTGTTTTATACAGTTTTTGAGGTGGTGCAGAGCTTATCTTTGACGAGGGATTTAAGGAAACATAATGAGGGGAAAAAAAGTGAGTAAATATCAGTTTAACAACGTTTGTAACTGATACATCCAGGCTTCAGGCTCATGTCAATGTGTTACTATTACAATCCATTTAACTCTTCTTTCAAATTATTCTTTGCTAACAATTCATATTTGTTATAAAACTCCTTTGTTTTAAATATTCTGTCTCAACCAGCACGAGTCGCTAACACACAGTGCTTAGCTTCTGACTCGCGCTAGTGTGTAATACTTTGATGCTAATTCCCACAATATTTCTTTTAAACTGCTCAATTTTATAGGTTACCTAACAAATAACTATTAACCTTTACCATATAACCCAATCAACCTTCTTTAAGTATTTCCGTTATATGCAGTTCAAGGTCTTCAAGAAAATTATCAAAATCCTTAAGTTTTGAATAATCAACATTGTATGCCGTAAGTACACCGTTGATTTTTTTCATCTCTTTCAAATGTTCTTTTTTCATTATTTCAGTAAACCTTCCCTGCACAAGTATAAAATAATCAATGGAGGATAACTCGGAAAACAATTTGCTTTCCGGATTAAAATTCGAAACCATATAATAGGCGAGCTGGGTATCAGGATTGAAATAATAGAAAAAAGCATAACTGAGTAAACTTTCAGTTTTAGGATTATAGAAGGGAAAATCCTTTAATCGTTTCAGGTGAATTTTTAAATGCTCATTTATTTGGAAAGCAAGAAAATAATCCCTTTTATGGCAGGATATGCCCAGTAATGTGCTATCCTCGGTGAAGTCAATATTTAGTTTGATTTTTTTCGCCATAAACTCAGATACGAATTGAGTAAACACAAAGATAAGAAGTAAACTTCATTTGCAAAGCGTAACTGAAATTATAGCCAGGTGAGGTGATAAATTATAAAACTGGAATAATGGAATAATGGCTTAACAATGGCACAGGTTTAGTTTTGAATCCAACATTCCAGTATTCTATTATTCCTGTCTTCTGGCTAAAGTATGTATCAGTTTTGTTCTGGAGTTTACAGCCGGTTTTCACTTTCAAGTCGCTCGATGGCTTTGCCGGAGGCTTGTTGTTCAGCTCCTTTGATTGAATAGTCCCTTCCTTTGCCGTATACTTGATTTTCGATTATTAGATCCACAAGGTATTGTTTACCATAACCGTTTCCTACTTCATCCACTACCTTAAACTCTATGGGGATTTTTTCTTTCTGCGACCATTCAATCAACTGGCTTTTAAAATTGATGTCCTGTTGCTCAAGTTTTTCAATGTCGAAATGAACATCAATTACCCTTTTTAATATAACTTTTCGGGTGAAGTTGTATCCTCTATCAAGATAGAGCGCTCCTACAAAAGCCTCATAAGCATCTCCGTAAAGTGATTTGCTGTGGCTGTTGCAAAAGGCCTCGGATTTTATAAGGTTATCTATTCCCAGTTTTTTCGAAAGTTTATTCAATTGTGTTCGGGAAACGATTTTTGATCGCATTTCGGTTAAGAAACCTTCTTCCTTGTATGGGAACTTTTTAAAAAGATAATCTGCAATGATGGAACTCAAAACGGCATCACCAAGGTATTCAAGCCTTTCATTGCTAAGCTTAAGTCCATTAATAAATTCCTTGGAAGCTGATTTGTGCCTGAATGCGAGCTGATACAAAAAAATATTTCCGGGATAAAACCCGAAAATATTTCTTATCGAATTTGCTAATTTTTTATCTGAAGAAAATAAAACCGATAAAGGTGATAATAATCTCAAAATTCCGAATTATTCATTGAACTTCTTAAACAATAATGTAGCGTTATGCCCACCAAAACCAAATGTATTGCTTAACGCAAAGTTAATCTCCCTTTCTTTTCCTTTATGGAAAGTATAATCTAGATCAGCGATCTCAGGATCATCAGTAAAATGGTTAATGGTTGGCGGTACAAAATTATTTTTTGTTGCCAGAATGGAGGCGATGGCTTCAACAACACCAGCAGCGCCAAGAAGATGGCCTGTCATTGATTTTGTTGAGTTGATGGAAATAGTATTCGCAACCTCACCGAATAAACTGACAATCGCCTTTGGTTCTGCAATGTCACCAACAGGCGTTGAAGTACCATGGGTATTGATGTGATCAACATCTGAAAGCTGAACTCCGGCATCTTCGATGGCATTTTTCATGGACATCATAGCACCATATCCGTCAGGGTGTGGTGCTGTCATGTGATGAGCATCAGCGGTTAATCCACAACCTACCAGTTCAGCATATATTTTAGCACCTCTGCTTTTCGCATGTTCATATTCTTCAAGAATAACAGATCCACCGCCTTCGCCTAAAACAAAACCATCACGTTCTTTATCAAAAGGTCTGGAAGCTGTTTTCGGATCGTCGTTTCTTGTTGAAATGGCATGCATGGCATTAAATCCTCCAATACCGGCTGGGGTAACTGCTGCTTCAGAACCTCCGGATATGAAGACATCCGCTTTGCCTAAACGAATGTAGTTAAATGCATCGATTAATGCATGTGCTGAAGATGCGCAAGCCGAAACAGTTGCAAAATTCGGCCCCCGGAAACCATACTTTATGGAAATATGGCCGGCTGCAATATCAGCAATCATTTTAGGGATAAAAAAAGGATTAAACCTGGGAGTTCCGTCTCCTCTTGAATAATCTCCAATTTCCTTTTCAAAAGTGGTAAGCCCACCGATTCCTGATGCCCAGATTACACCAGCCCTATCAAGGTCGATCTTTTCAAGGTCCAATCCTGAATCTTCAAGACCCTGACCAGCAGCTATGAGACCATATTGAGCATAGGTATCGTATTTCCTAATCTCCTTCCGGTCAAAATAATCTTTTGTGTCAAGGCCCTTCAGTTCGCAGGCAAATTTTGTCTTAAATTTAGACGCATCAAATCGAGTGATCATATCTGCACCACTCACACCCTCCGACAAAGCTTTCCAGTATTCGTCTATGGTGTTGCCAATAGGTGTTAATGCACCTAAACCGGTTACTACTACCCGTTTGAGCTCCATTTATTAAAAAGGAAGTTTTTAGTTTGTATTGTCTTCAATGTATTTGATTGCTTCTCCAACAGTTCCAATTTTTTCTGCCTGGTCATCGGGGATAGCAATGTTGAATTCTTTTTCGAATTCCATGATCAATTCAACGGTGTCTAAAGAGTCAGCACCTAAGTCATTTGTAAAACTTGCTTCAGGAGTAACTTCATTTTCATCTACTCCAAGTTTATCAACAATAATCGCTGTTACTTTGTTTGCAATATCAGACATATCTATCATTTTTATGGTTTGACGCCTGCAAAGAAATGAATTTTATCAAAATTACGCAAATTTTTAATTCGATTTGAAATTTTACTCCATTACCGACAAGTAATCAAAAGAATAAATGGATAAAATTAATTGGAATGAGGAATTATTTTCTCGTGTATCTTTGGGAGGTTATTTAGTTCGTAGTTTGGTCCCTATAGCTAGCGGGATTGGAATTTGAGTATCAATATGTATTGATTATGAAAAACATTGTCATATTTGCTTCGGGAGGTGGTACAAATGCACAACGTATTGCTGAATATTTTCAGTCCAACCCCGAAGTGGTTATCAAAAAGATCTATTCTAACAATAAAGATGCATACGTTCTTACCCGTGCAACAAACCTGGGTATTCCTTCCATGGTTTTTAACCGGAGTGAATTTTATGGCAGCAGAACTGTATTGAATGAATTGAGAAAAGATCAACCCGATTTAATTGTACTGGCTGGATTTTTATGGCTGATCCCTGAAAATTTAATTCAAGCTTATGAAGGAAAAATCATCAACATACACCCTGCCCTACTGCCTAAATACGGGGGAAAAGGAATGTACGGACACCATGTGCATGAAGCAATTCTAAAAAACAAGGACAAAGAATCAGGAATTACAATCCATTACGTAAACGAAAGATACGACGAGGGAAGAACCATTCTTCAGGCCAGGTGCAATGTATACGACAGTGACACACCAGACACTCTGGCTCAACGAATCCATAATCTGGAATACAAACACTTTCCGGAGGTTATTGAGAAGTTATTGTTAAAATAATCTCTGCTTGAGGTAGGGGATGCTGGATACTTGATGAAGATGGAGGTTGAACTCCTGCTACTGCTGCTGCAGCTTTATTATTCCTCTTCTTCCACGCCTGACTTTTTTACTTTTTCCCATACGTATTATAAAAAACAATATCCTCCGTTTTTTTCCTGGATTTCTCCCGGACTTTATAATCATCAGGAGGGTAACCAAGGGTTACTATCAATCCAATTGGTTTTTGACTGGGAATATTTAATAGTTTTTTAATGGGTTTTTCGTTGAACCAGCCAAGCATACAGGTCCCTAATCCTTCGTCAGCTGCCTGCAAACAAAAATGCTCTGCAGTAATTCCAATGTCAATTAATGGGTATTCTTTATTTTTTATACTTCCACCAATCTGTGTGATGATTTTTGGCTTTTCAATGACAAAAACTACAAGTGCCGGAGCCTGCACCACAAATTTATTAAAGGATATTATTTTATTAAAAGTCAGTTGTGCAACTTTATCCTTTAGTTCAGGATCAGAAATAACAACGTAACTCCAGGGTTGTGAATTGCTGGCTGATGGTGCTAGTCTTGCAGCTTCAAGACACCTTTCAATCTTTTCAGGTTCAACGGCTTTTGAAGAATACCTGCGGACGCTTTGCCTGAATTTAACTAGTTCAAGGAATTTCAATTTTTTTTTGTGGTAAAATTATGATTTTTTACCGGACAAAACCTAGCACTGAAGGTTGTGGAATGATATATTGCATAGAGGAAAATTCAGGAGATAAAAGACTAACTGCTTTTTTTAACCATCCTTTCATAGATGATCCTGGCACTATAACTGAAGATAGCGACGATCAACACCACGATCATGATCTGCAGCAAGATGTTGTTCTCTTTAATGGCTTCAATGTTGATGTTATCTGTTATTAGCATCAAATCAATGGATTCAGAAGAAAATGAAAACAGTGGAAATAAAGTTGTTAAGAGTAATAAAACCCAATATCTCTTTTGAATAAATTTCATACTATAATAACTGTAAATCAATAGGAGATATTGCATCAAAGCCAGTAATAACAGCCATTTACTAATGGTGGGCTAAATTTTACGGAGGATCATAATTCCATCCCGGACTGGAAGAAGAACATTTTCAACCCGCTTATCAAGTTGAATGTATTCATTAAATTCAATAATTCCCCTGGTTTCTTTATCCGGATTTTTTCCGGGGCTGATCACTTTGCCGTCCCATAAAACATTGTCGGCCAGAATAAAACCTCCGATTTTTACCCTGCCAATTAAATGTTTATAATAGTTCAGGTAGTTTTCTTTATCAGCATCAATAAAAACCAGGTCCCATGAAGTGTTCAATTCCGGGATTATTTCAAGGGCGTTACCTGTATGCTGGACTACTTTATGACTGATCCCTGCTTTTTCAAAATATTTTTGTGCAAAGTCATGCAATTCAGGATTAATTTCAATGGTATGTAACTTTCCCTGTCCTTGCATTCCATTGGCAAGGCAAATAGCCGAATAACCTGTATAGGTGCCTATTTCAAGTATATTCTGTGGTTGAATCATTCGGGATATCATTTCCAGAATTTTGCCTTGCAACCGGCCTGACAACATTCTGGGATGGAGTATTTTCAGGTGAGTTTCCCTGTATAATTCATTTAACAATTCATCATCAGGAGAAGAATGCGACAGAACATATTCTTCTATTTTTTTTGAGATCATAATAATTAGCTAAAGGTAATACCCTGATAAACCATTGTTCTCAATACCAGGGCGAAGACGATAACAAGGAGAATGTAAATCCATGCTGTTTTCAATCCAGACTTAGGCATCTTAACATTAATAATTTTGTTCGAAGGCATATTGAAATTTGTAAAGGCCGGGACAATCATCAGGAAAGAAACAGCATACAGCAGTAAAAGTTCAGGTGGATTGTTAGGGAAATTGAAAATAAACAGCAATAAATTCCCGATTAACCACGGAAGAAATACCTGGCCCAATATATACAGGATCCTGTTCCTGGGATTGATGATGTTTGCTGCATTGGTGGCCATAATGAATTGCCTTGTGCCAACAAATCCAACGATGATCAATACAATCAAAGAAATAAGCATAAAAATGATCTCTTCAATATCAAATACATTGCTGTAAAAAATCCACTCAGTAGTATAAATAAATCCGGTTCGTGTAATTACTCCAACTACATAAGCACCGAAGAACATATTCAATCCATGAAAGACCATCCATAAAACCAGTACTTTCAGGTTTATCCTTCTTTTGCGTAATACCCTGTAAACTCGATAAAATACAAGAGCAAGAATCAGGCATACCAGAGGGCCGGTTCCAAAAATAAGGATCAGGGCCTGCCGAGTATACAAGGTAGAGTATGTATATAATGGCCAGAATATTCGATAAGTGTGTAATACAGCAGGAATGGAGTACACGTTGGCTGTTGCGATGGAAACGGCCTGGTTGATGAAATAAATAAACCAGAACGCAAGGATAAATGATACAGTGGAGTTGATCGTTGTTTTTATTAAATCGGTCCGGTATGTTTTCGAACTTTTAATATCAGACAACTGGTTAATGGAGTCACTAATTGACATCCTGATATACTCCAGTTTTTCTTTTCTTACTTTCAGCGATTTATTGAATTTCTTAGCTACCCGGGCTGGGAAACCAATAATATTCAGCCATCGTTGTCTTCGTATATCGCTTTTAATGTGTTTCCTGAGTACTTTTTCTTCTTCTTTTAATTTGCGTCTGGGGAATGGATTTCTTAAGAAATCATTGATCTTTTTCCTATAATGATCATTCCGTGCTTTTCTAATTCTCCTGCGCATGGGCATTGTTTTTTTGCGCATTTCAGCACGTTCCTGTCTTCCACTTTGTAATTGAGCTTGAAAAAACTTTAAACGCTTCCCGTGTCGCCTGGTCTTTTGCCTGGAATGTTTCCGCCTTTCCTGTCGGACTCTTCGGGCATCCTCCATCTTCATCCTGAATCTGGCTATTATACCAGGGCGGCGGCGGCGGGATACATGAGTATCTGATTTAACCCTGGCAGATCTGAAAAATTTTGATAGCCTTTTTAAAAAACCCTGTCGTTGAAATTTGCCTCTGCGTCTTCTCCTGATGCCATGTAATTCTGCTTTCTGCCTTCTTATCGATTCCTTTTCCTGCCTGACATAATCCTTGCGCTGCTTTTTCAAACGTTTACGGCGATCTTTCGACTGTTTTTTTTCCGATGAGCCCATTAACTTCAGGAAAAAGGTTTAATTTATCCAATGACAAAAGTAACGGACTAATTTCTAATTTCAAAGTTTGGCCCGGAAAAGGGTGACGCTTAGTGAGAGCACAATTTAGTGCTGAGGTAACATGTATTGGTCTTCGATGCAAAATTAGCAGCTTTGAATTAAAGAGTCATTTAGGGCTCGTTGTGATGAATTATTTCAAGAGATCCATAAATCCACTTGTGTGTTGGCTACCACAATTGACAATGCCAATTTCCATAAACTTTAACGATATACGTCCGCCATCTGGCGGGTAAATTATCTACACCCATAAACAAATTCGACCTCCGATAATTATGTGTATCAGCCCTTGTAACCAACATAGACTGCCAAAGCTTTAGCAAACATAGATTTCTCCAATTAAATGGATTCAACCAATCGAATAAATCACCATTTACTGTATCTTTTCAAAATTACTTCAAACAAACCTAGTTTCATCAATTTTCAATCATGTATATTTTATATGTTAATTATATTTGCCATTGATATTCAGTTTGACAAGTGTTCTTATAACAAAAATCAAAATTGCATTATTTACAAAAGAAATAACCCGAATAAAAATTCAACTCTTTTTGACGATCAATTTAACTAAGCCTATGAAAAAATTTATACCAATTGCACTGCTCTTACTTAGTTTAGTAATCTTCTCCTGTAAAACAAAAAAAGAGATTGTTTCCCCCGATGTAAAACAGCAAAACAGTTCCCAAACAGTTCGTCTTCCAAGTATTGAAGGTACTATTCCAACCAAAGATGAACTATTAGGTATTGAAGCTTTGGCTATAGAAATGGCGGATGTATATTGTCAAAAAAAAGAGGTTGAATTAAAATCTGAGAAAATTGGTATTTCTGATAAAATAACAAATCGAATTGAAGAACTTAATAACCAATTAAAACTCATGAGTGAAAAATTCAAGGAAAAGTACCCGGAAGACAAACATCAGAAGGAGTTCGATAAATTTTATAATGAACTTATTACTAAATGTAAGTAAATTCAAATTCTTCCATCAAACAGAAATTCATTGCGTACTCATTGATCCAAAACTTGATTTCCTTTTAAGCACTAAACTTAATAATTCATTAAACAATGATAGCCGCAATTTTAGTGAATATATTTTCAGTTCTCTACATCAACAACTGACTATTTGGCCTGAATTTTAATCACTTAGAGCCTCAATGAAATTAAAAAACTTGGCTATTTAGAAATATTACTCTATATTAGCTAAAAATTTCAGGATTTACAAAGCCCAAAAGTTCTACGCTTCAGGAAATATTCAATTTAAGACAACAATTAAATAATATTTTTCTAACCTAAATTTATTATTATGATTAAAATGTGTACAAAATTTTTAATTCTGATTATTTCTATTGCAACAATTGGTTTTACTGCATCAGCCCAGTGCGACCACAGCATAGAAATATATGACAGCTATGGTGATGGATGGGATGGAGCTATGGTTGATGTCCAGGTGAACGGGGTTGTAGTAGTGGACGATTTTACCATTACTACCGGTAGTTTCGGATCTGCAACGTTTTCTGCTTTAAATGGAGATGATATTGATGTGATCTATACCTCCGGAGCCTATGAAAATGAACACACTTATGAGGTATTTGATGGTGATGGAAATTCATTGGGTTCTTCCGGACCATATCCTGGTGACCTTCTAAACTTAGTTGGATTTTGCCCACCTTGTGACCATAGCATTGAGCTATATGACAGCTATGGTGACGGATGGGATGGTGCTATGGTAGATGTTCAGGTAAATGGTGTTGTTGTTATCGATGATTTCACTTTCACTACAGGAAATTTTGCTTCTTCTGCATTCTCCGCAGCAAGTGGAGATGATATTGATGTGATTTATACGTCCGGAGCCTATGAAAATGAACATACCTATGAAGTGTTTGATGGAAATGGAACCTCCCTTGGTTCTTCCGGACCATACCCAGGAGACCTTCTTGATTTAGTTGGGTTCTGTCCTAACTGTCTTGCACCCACTGGTCTTGCTATTTCAGGAGAAACCCCTTCATCTGCTGATCTAAGCTGGACTGCTGCTGTTGGTGCTACAGGTTATAACTGGGAAGTGGTACCCGCCGGTAACGGTCAGGGTGTGGGTGTTGTGGCTAGTGGTAACACTGCCAATACTTATGCTACAGCTTCCGGTTTATCTGCTGCAACAGCTTATGACGCTTATGTGCAAAGCGATTGCGGTAGTACTTATGACGGTCCTGTTTCCTTTTCTACTCCTGGTTCATGTGGCTTATGGGCAATTGAACTTTATGATACTTATGGTGATGGATGGAACGGTGGCATCGTTGATGTTTATGTAAATGGTACTGCTGTTTTAAGTGGTGTAACCCTGGCTACTGGAAACGGTCCAGAATCTCACAATTTTGCTGTTAACATTGGTGATATTGTTTCTATTGACTATACAGCAGGAAACTGGAGTGGTGAAAACGAGTATACTGTTTATGACGAAAGCAGCAATACAGTAGCTTATGAAGGTGGCGGAGGAGCAACTCCTGGTGACATTGGTGACTATACCATACCTTCTGGATTAACAGCATGTCCAGCATGTCCTGACCCAACCGGTCTTGCTGTGTCGGGTATGACGCAAACTACAGCTGATTTAAGTTGGAATGCTGCTGCTGGTGCAACCGGTTATAACTGGGAAGTTGTGCCAATAGGTAACGGACAGGGTGTAGGGGTTGTTGCAAGCGGAAACACAGCTAATACATTTGTTACAGCAACCGGTTTAACTGCTTCAACAGGTTATGATGCATATGTTCAAAATGATTGCGGTAGCGCTTATGCAGGACCCGTTGGTTTTTACACTTCGTGTCCAGCTGTGTCAGTTCCATATTTCGAAAGCTTTGACGCAGTTACCGCTCCGGCATTTCCTTCTTGTATGGTAGTTGAAAATACAAATGCCGATGGCTATACCTGGGAGACCAATACAACTTCCTTAAGTGCGCCAAATTCTGCGCGTATTCGTTATAAT
This sequence comes from uncultured Bacteroidales bacterium, assembly GCA_964421215.1. GTDB lineage: Bacteria > Bacteroidota > Bacteroidia > Bacteroidales > JAADJA01 > JAADJA01. Next base: position 47,983 of record CAYQWA010000020.1, read on the forward strand.
AGTACATTGGCAATGGACGACTGGTTCTTTACTGACGGGCTGAACCTGATTGGTGGAGTTACTTATGAAGTTGGGTTTGCTTATGCTGCTGGTAGTGCTACATGGCCTGAGAACCTTTCTGTTGACTGGGGAAATGCAGCAAGCTCCGGAGCAATGTCAGGAACCCCAATTTTCACTCATTTAGGTATTGATGCTGGTTGGTTTGTTGGCAATGCAACATTTTCTCCTGTTACATCAGGCGTATATTATGTAGGTTTCCACGGCCATAGTGATGCAGATCAGTTATTTCTTTATGTAGATGACATTTCTGTACTCCCGGCCATTGAAGGTGCTAATCTTTGGACTGGAACAACTGACAACAACTGGAGAGATGCTTCTAACTGGTCAGGTGGTATTCCTACCTCCGGAACAGATGTAACAATACCATCAGGTGTAACTAATTATCCTACAGTCTCTGCGCTTTCACAATGTAACAGTGTTTATGTTGCATCAGGTGCATCCCTGCTGGATAATGGATTATTACTTACTTCTTCTGCAACTGTCGACAGGGATTATTCAGGAAATTACTGGCATTTGGTATCTTCACCTGTAACCGGTGTTGAATCCTCAGTATTTCTTGGATTATACCTACAGTCGCATGATGAATCTACTAATCAATATTCATATATAATTGAAACAGATGTGCCCTTAACTCCCGGACAAGGTTTCGCATTGTGGAATCAGAATGGGGCCGGACCACATACTGCAGCATATACAGGTTCTTTAACATCAAGTGCTACAAGAGCTTTAACCAGGTCAGCCGCCGGAGCTGATAACGGATGGAACCTTTGTGGTAACCCATTTCCTTCATCCATCGACTGGGAGTCTGCAGGCATGACCAAAACGAATGTTAGTGCTTCTACATATTGTCTTGACCAGGAAGTTTCCGGTAACTGGGCAGTATGGAATGGAACTGTTGGAACAAATGGTGCAACACAGTACATTGCATCGGGTCAAGGTTTCTTTGTAGCCGTTAACGATGATGGATCCACAACCGGTTCTCTTTCATTTACTAACAGTGCCAGGCTACATCACAATACAACATTCTTCAAAGATGAACCTGCAGATGTTGTTAAGTTAATGGTTTCCGGTAACGGATATTCAGATGAAACTGCTGTTTACTTTCGAGAGGAAGCCACTGTCGGTTTTGATGACCAGATGGATGCATATGAAATCCCAAGCATGGAAGATACAGCACCCTATATGTATTCCTCAGCGAATGAAGGAATGGCGATTAATGTTCTACCTGATGTAACCACCGTTCCTATGAACGTGAATGTTGGCACACAGGAAGGTACATTTACCATCGAAACTGTTCAGAACGGTGAATTTGAAAACCTATATCTGGAAGATGTGGCTACAGGAACAATTACTGACCTGAACACAGATTCATACAGTTTTGAGTTTATTCCTGGCCTTGACAGCAGGTTTAACCTCCACTTCAGCCCGCTCTCCATTGATGATCTTTCCGGAACACTATTTAACATCTACTCTTACGAGAAAGACGTTTATGTGGCTGTTCCTGAAAACACCCAGGGAACTATCCAGATCATTGACCTTATAGGTAGGGTAGTTGAATCTTCTGCAATCAACAATACAGTCAGTAAGATCACTCTCCAGGAGAGTGCTTATTATGTAGTTGTTGTTACAAGCAATGAATCTGTTGTAACAGAAAAAGTATTTATAAAGTAATGCCTCACCTTTGCCCCCTCCCTGGAGGGGGACAAGGGACAGGTTGATTTTTAACTGAAAAAAAACATATAAATATGAAAAAAGCACTCAAAGTATTCATCGTTACAGCATTTTTCATCACCGCTCCTTTGTTTCTGTTAGCCCAGAATCCTCCACATCCTAATGGTGGAAGCGGTCCGGGTACAGGAAATACACCTGTTGGTGGGGGAGCCCCAATTGATGGTGGGATCAGCATCATGTTGATCTTAGGTGCTGCTTATGGATCAAAAAAAGCATTCAAGGCTTTTAAGTCATAGCGGATTGGCTTGAAAAAAATATTTCATCCAAGACCTCTTACTCTAATGTGAGAGGTCTTTTTTTATCTGGTGAAAAGCCAGTGTGGTTCAGGTTAACAAAAATTTAGATTTTCGATAGCGACAGGATCGAAGTTTCCTGCTGGATTCTTTTGGTTTAGGAATAATACATAATTGTTCATTAATTATGAACGGTACCGTACAAACAGTGTACATTTAATTACAAACACCTTCAATTAACCTCCTTAAAATAATCCATATATCACTCTTTCCCAGTATGATAATAAGGATGGCATAAAAATAGTTTACTTACGTAAGTGCTTACTTAAATGATTATGACATACCTTCATGAATTAGGCTATCTAGCTATTGCCAGCCGTTTAAAGAACTTCACTGACATTCTGGTCAGAGATGTTGTCCGGATATACAAGGAACAAAACATTGATTTTGAACCCAGGTGGTTTCCAGTGTTTTATATACTCGCTACCAAAGGGGAAATGTCCCTTATGCAGGTTGCAGGTCATCTGAACCAAACACATCCAGCAATAAACCAGGTGGCTAATGTGCTTGAGAAAAAAGGCCTGCTTATCAGTTCCAGGAAGGAAGATGATGGCAGAAAAAGGTACCTTAAACTTAGCAAAAAAGGCAGGGAATTGTTTGAAATACTATTTCCACTCTGGAGAAATATTGAACAATCTGCAAAGTCCTTTTTCGAAGAGACGGATCCCGGCTTTCTGGAAACCATTCAGAATCTTGAATACGGTTTGCAAAAAAATAGCATGCATAAAAGAATAAATGGATTATTGCGAATGTCTTATTATGACCAAATCAATATTATGGATTACCAACCTGAACTCAAAGAAAACTTTGCGAAGTTAAACTTTGAATGGCTTGAAGAGTATTTTGAGGTGGAAGAGGAGGACCGAAAAATTTTGCTTCATCCCGAAATAGAAATCATTCAAACCGGTGGCCACATTTTCTTTGCAAGGTTCTACCAGCAAATTGTAGGTACAGTTGCCATTTTAAAGAAAGATGACCTAACGTGTGAGTTAACAAAAATGGCAGTAACAAAAGATTTCCAGGGAAATCAGATAGGCACAAAACTTTTAAAAACAGCTTTAAGCTATGCCCGGAAAAAGAAATACACCAAAATGATCTTATGCACCAGCCCAGTCCTGAAAAAGGCAATTCACCTTTATAAAACTTACGGATTTTCTTTTTCGAGTGAGTCTCAAACAGAGGATTTCAAATTAAAAAGAGGGTGTAAGCACATGGAAGTTAAACTATAAGTCAATCAATTATAAAAGGAGCCCAAATTCGGGCAACATCTTACAAGAGAACTGAAAATCATCTAAATAAAAAATTTAAACAAATGAAAACAACAACACATTTACTTCAAATTCTGGCAGTAATAGTTTGTTTATTTACAACAACAAACCTTTATTCCCAGGACAAAGACAACCACCAGGTCAGCCAATCAGAAAAACAACAAGTGGCAGACAGCATTGCTAAATTTATGGCAGAGAAATATGTTTTTCCCGACAAAGGGAAAGAGATGGGTGATTTAATCAGGAAAAACCTGAAAGATGGAAATTACGATGATCTTTCAGCTCCTAACGAGTTTGCAGCCCGAATATCCCAGGATCTGTTAACCATTAACAACGATCGTCATATCGGTGTAAGGTATATGCCAGAAAGAATTGCTATGATAAAAGCAGCACAGGAAGATGAAAACAACAAGGAGCTTGAAGAGCTTGAAAAAAGGCAAAGGGAGTATAGCAATTTCTATTTCAAAGAGATAAAAATGTTGCCGGGGAATGTTGGATACATTAAATTCAATGGTTTTATGGACGCTTCAGAAGCAGGACCAACAGCTGTTGCTGCAATGAACTTTCTTGCTCATAGTGATGCAATTATTTTCGACATGAGGGAAAATGGAGGAGGCAGCCCTTCCCTGATCCAGTTGATCACCACCTACTTTTTTGAGGACAGTGAGCACCTGAATTCTTTTTACATAAGGGAAGGGGACAAAATGGATCAGTTCTGGACCCTGACCTATGTACCCGGAAATCGTATGCCTGAAACAGATCTATATGTACTCACAAGTAGCCGTACATTCTCCGGAGCAGAAGAATTCACCTATAATCTAAAGAATATGGAACGTGCTGTTATTGTAGGCGAAACTACAGGAGGTGGAGCACATCCGGTATCGTCCTATATCATCAATGATAATTTTATGGTGAGAGTTCCTTTTGGAAAAGCAGTGAATCCTATTTCCGAAACCAATTGGGAAGGAGCAGGAGTTGAGCCACATGTAAAGACTTCAAAGGAAGAAGCTTTTGACATGGCTTATATGATGGCCCTTGATAGCCTCTTAAAAAAAGAAGAAAACGAATCCATAAAGCATGGATTAGAATGGGCTGTGGATGGATTAAAAGCAAAGTTTGATCCGGTAGAACTTGATGATAAGACCCTTAAGAAATATGCAGGTGTTTATGGACCCAGAAAACTTACACTTGAAAACGGAAGCCTCTATTACCAACGTGAAGATCGTCCGAAAATGAAAATGATACCCATGAAGAAAGATCTATTTATGTTTGATGATATTGACTATTTCCGTCTTAAGATTATTATCAAAGAAGGCAAGGCTGTTGCTGTTGAAGGCCAATACGATAATGGAACTACTGACAGGCATGACCGATCATAAGTGCAATTTACTAAATCGTCAGGCACTAGGTTTTAGACACCTTTCTGTGGCCTGACGATGCTATCCCAACCTTAAGTATAAGCCACTAAAATACAAAGACTCAAAGAAAGCACAAAGGATTTACTTTTCTAAGTCTTCTAGCTTTGTGAACCTTAGAGCTTTTGAGTCTTCATGGCAATACATATACCCCTCCCCTGTCGGACCGATTACAAACAACAGGGAATCAAAGATTTATTGCAACTTAATATTCCCTTAAGATAATTTATAACATACGTTGAGTATATTTGTGTCAACATCAACCGACTAGCTATTCATATGAAAAACACAAGTATACTTTTTCTTATCATATTCCTGTTTTCTTCATCCATGATATTCGCCCAGGTCCATACAACCTACCTATGGCATTTACAACAGCCCAATTACTGGCCTGAACAAAGCCAGTGGGACCCGTACCATTACCAGACTGTTTGGGAATCACAGTGGCTTAAGCTGAACAACGGAAACTGGTACAGCGACGGACAGCAACACCCTTTTAATAACCTCGAGGACATTTTTGATAAGGCAGACAGGAAAGCAGTTTACCAATACCGAACGAAGGATGCTGTGCAGTTATTGCTTGGGCACTCCGAAGCAGGAGCCCAGGTCAATTATTCAGGTTGTTTGATCGAAAACGTAAACAGCCTGGCTAATGCAGGCCAATGGGGCTATTCGGGTGGTTGGCAGAATAATTTCGTAACGGCCCGTTCCTGGCATACCAGCGGAGGCAATCCCAGGATGGACATTATGGGATTTACATTTCATCATGCACTTTCACCTTTATTAAGTGATGAAGTTCTTCGAAAACAAATTCAGGCTCACAGGCATATTTATTCTGTGACCTTCGGAACAAGTCCGGATTATTCCAAAGGATACTGGCCGGCTGAATGTTCATTCAGTGAACGAATCATCAAAGTTTTGGTGGAAGAAGGTTTCGAATGGTCAGTTATAGCAAATAGCCATCTGGCCCGTACCCTTGAAGATTATCCACTGAACTACGGAACATCCGGCTGTAATATTGATCCACCAAATTTCGCAGATGTTACCTCATATACTGGGAATAATTGGTGGAACGGACAGATCGACGGAAGAGGTGGTACCTTTGCAGCCCCTTTTTGCTACCAGGCACACAAGGCCAAATATGTAGATCCGGCAACAGGAATAGAATTCATCATCGATGTCGTTCCAATGTGTGATCTGCTTAGTTATATGAATGGTTATTCCACAATGGGAACCGGGGAGATCGATGCATACATTGCTCCTTATAATGATCCGTTCCAACCTTCAATTGTATTACTGGCCCATGATGGTGACAATGCCTGGGGTGGTGGATTTGATTATTACAACAATTCAGTACCCGGCTTTGCCAATCAGGCTGCATCAAAAGGATATGTACCCACTACAATACAACAATTCCTTGATGACCATCCTGTTCCTGCAGACGATATTGTTCATGTAGAGGATGGATCATGGGTGAATGCTGCTAACGATTGGGGTCATCCTCAATTCATCAACTGGCTATGGCCGATGTATACCGGAAATTATGAATTTGACACCAATGGCTGGACAGAAGATGCACGCAACTGGGCCGTTCTGGTAGCAGCAGAGAACAGGGTATTGACAGCTGATAACCTCTCCGGTGGTGCAGATATTAACGACATTGTTTTTCCGGGGACCTCATCAAGTCTGGCTGAAAAAGCATGGCACCATTTACTTCCTGGTTACACGAGTGGTTATATGTATTACGGGACTTCACTGGACATGGAGGTAAAACAATCCCTTGCTTGTAACATTGCAACTGATTTTGCTGACCAGGTGATCAATTCAAATCCGGGTTCTGATAATACAGCCCCCACAGTATTTATTCCGCAACGTTATCCATACAATCCGGGAGGAACAGGCTTTGGTCCCACATACGGATACCAGCAGCACCAAAACTCATCTGACTTTACCATTTGGACTTTTGCATATGATGTGTCGGGTATTCAGGAGATAATTTTAAAATACAGGCTTGATAATGATGGAATCAACCCCTTAACTGATAATGACAATGATACTTATTCAGAAGGACCCGGGGTACAAAGCTGGAATTCCCTATCGATGACAGAACGAACTTTCCCGACAGGTAATGTTACAGGAAATCCTGATATTAATTTTTTCATTTTACCGGATTATATTGCCAGTGAATATTATGCAGAAATTACCGGGTTGTCCGACACGCTTGTTGATTATTATATTGAGGCTACAGATGTATATGGGAATACATTTAAAAGCCCTATTCAACATGTTTACGTAGGTGCTTATAATCCGGGTGGTAGCGGAGGAGATTACACAGTAAATTGGGAACCAACGGATCCCGATGAAAATAGTATAATTACAATAACTATAACTGACCCGGCATCAGCACCACGGCTTCACTGGGGTGTTAACCACCAGGGTAGTACATGGCAAACACCCGATAACGTTTATTGGCCGGCCGGCAGTTACCTGTTCAATGGATCAGGCCCGGCAATTGAAACTCCATTTATCGGTCCCAATGAAGACAATGAATATACCCTTGATATCGGTCCTTTTAATGATCCGGCCCAAGCGGTACAAACCATCGCATTTGTAATTCATTTTGAAGATGATACATGGGACAATAATAACGGCAACGATTATCACATCATTCTTGATTCCCAGGGGATTTATGGCGTAACCTGGGAACCTGATAATCCAACTCAAAATGATACAATAAAAGTATTTGTGGGTCAGGCTACGCAAGGAGCTAATTTGCATTGGGGCGTGGAAATAGAGAGTATGTCCTGGATAACACCAGATAACTCTTACTGGCCGGCAGGAACATTCCTGTTCGGAGGCAGTGGCCCGGCTGTTCAGTCACCTTTTGATGGACCAGATCCTCAACAGGTACTAGCAATTAACCTTGGTCCTTTCAATAATCCTGTCCAGGATATTGATGGAATCAATTTTGTGATCAACTACAATGATGGAAGTTGGGATAATAACGGAGGAAATGATTATTTTATTCCGATAACAAATATTGAACCCGTCACACTTGACCTGAAAGTCTTTCTGGAAGGGCCTTTCAACGAAACAGGAATGAACACCAGCCTAACAGGTGAGCCTGTCGAAGGCTTCCCTTTAAACCAACCTTACAACACACCTCCATGGAATTACATGGGAACTGAATCTGTTACATCAGTTCCACCAGGAGTAGTTGATTGGGTTTTGGTCGAAATGCGTGATACATCCAACGTATCACTGGCAACAGGAGAAACAACAATTGCCAGTCAGGCTGCATTTTTATTAAATGATGGATCTATTGTCGGTATGGATGGTGTAGAGAAAATTCAAGAATTTTCTCTACAATCCGTTAATAACAATTTATATGTGGTGGTATTTCACAGAAACCACCTGCCGATAATTTCAAATTATCCGTTAACCGAATCCGGTGGCATATATTCCTACGACCTCACTACTGGTGTTGACAGGGCCTATGGCGGAAGCCTTTCTCAAAAGGAACTGGCACCGGGAATGTGGGGCATGATAGCCGCTGACGGAAATGCCGATGGCTCCATTAACAGCGACGACTTAGATCCCCTGTGGTCGGATAATGCCGGATTAAAAGGATATTACAGTAGTGATTATAACCTGGATACTCAAACCAATAATCCCGACAAAAATGAATACTGGTTGCCAAATGTAGGAACTGGCAGTCAGGTACCAGAATAAGATATAATGAAATAAAAGGAATACTGGTTTTTAATTCTGACAATGAAGGTCAATCAATTCATTGACCTGGGAATCATACTTTTCAGAATAACCAAGCTCCAAAGATTTGCTCAGGTTTTCACATGCCATGTCAATACTATCAACAGCAATACAAACCAGAGCAAGGTTTTTAAATGCATATGAATTTGAAGGATCCAATTGAATGGCTTGCTCAATATCTGAAAATGCTCCTGTAAAGTTTTTCATTTTGTATTTTGAATAGCCACGGTTATTATAAGCAAACGAATTATTACCCTCAACATTTAGGTCAATAAATTTATTATAATCTGAGATCGCACCCTCAAAATCACCTGTTTTTTCTTTGCCATAAAATGCCCTGTTTAAGTAGGCATCTTTGAATTCAGGATTGAGTTCTATTACTTTATTAAAATCAGTAAGTGCTTTGCCGGTTTTTTCAAGTTTGGTGTAGCATATCGCTCTGGAATAGTAGGCATCAGCATACTCTTCATCCAGTTCAATGGCAAGATTAAAATCTTCTATGGCCCCGGAAAAATTCTGAAGCTGGAATTTTGCACTACCGTTTTTATAATGATGTGATGGACTTTGTTCTTTGCAAGACATGAATAAAACCAGCCCAGCAAGCAAAAGGATAAAATGTAATGTTTTTATTTTCAATTTATTCAGAGTTTTAGAATGATTGAGGTACAAAAGTACTTTTTTATTTTATTCACTCATTCTTTTCAGGAAAAATTTACAAACATAGTTTCCCAGTAAAAAAGGAAATTACGAACTGGTTTTTGAAATTATCTTTCCAGTGGTTGATACATAATTGTGCATAAGGTTCGCTGTTAAACAAGAATGGACAGGCAAAACTCCAACCGTGTCACCAATTTCAACAGAATCAAAAAACTGTTTCCTTGTTTTTATAATTCCATGCTCCTGTGACAGGTTTTTCACGAATGTATCCGGAACAGGATTCACCCAGCTATTATTTGTAAGATTGACCACTAGTCCAAAGATTCTTTCTTCGTTGTACAATATTGATTCTTTGGATAAATGAACAGCTCCACCATGAATTACCAGTTCATTCCTTGACTTATGTTTGGCCACTACCGGGCAGGACAAAGCAACTGCAATATCATCAATAGTACAACTTCCCAGGATGAATTGCTGAATATCATAAAACACAAAATTTCCCGGTCTTAATTCAGTTATTTCCTGAAAATCATGAGCTATACTGCAGGAAGGAGTATCACCCGAAGACAAAACAGCTGAAGGTAATTTACTATGGAACCGCTTTTTTAATGATTGTAGTTGTTCAATGGATTTTCGATTTATCGATAGTATTTCATTTTTGCTGATTGCATTGTAAGTGTGGCCGGCATGGGTATAAAAACCCGAAAAGTTTAGTTTCTCTGAATGATTGATGATGTCAAGGATGTGTTCAATTTCTTCAGTTTGGGTTGATTCCAGCCCGGTCCTGTGGTATCCCGTATCAATTTTAATGTAAATTCCCAGCAATGATTTGATACGATCGGATAATTGCTTTGCAACAAAGGAGGATTCCACAGAAAGATGCAAATTAATGTTTTGGGCAATAACATTTATCCTTTCAACATCATTTACATTTACAGGAAAGGCAATAAAAATATCGTACCAGCCAGAGTTAGCAAAATACTCAGCCATTTTCAATGAGGAAACAGTAATTTTATCAATCCCAAAATCACGAAACCATTCTCCGACAGCTACAGACTGATGTGTTTTGAAGTGGGGTCGGAATTCAATATTATGATGATTGCACTTTTCAAACATCCGCCGGATGTTGGTTTTGCATTTTTGTTCATCAATGATTAAAGCTGGGGAGAAAGCACTCATTTAACAATTATTTAAATTACAGCAGCAATTGTCAAATTTATATTTTTTTATATTTGCTGAGTCAAAATCTAAATATTTCTTTTAAACCTTAAATAATGCGTTATGAAAAAACTTACAATTCTATTTCTGCAATTGGTTATTCTTAGCACTGTTACACTTGCCCTACCATGGGGTCACCGTTATTCCACTGAACAGGCAAATCAGAATATTACTGTTGATATTAATACAAATTTTAGGGTATCTGTAGAATGGGGTGAAGGAGGCTGGGACGGATCCATGGGATCTGCATTTGGTTACGGTACTTCAACTGATGGAACAGATTGGACCTGGGTACAACTGCCCTGGTTTGAAGATGGCTCAGGCAGTAATAAAAGATGCAGGGCTGATATAAGTATCAGTGTACCCGGTAAATACTATTATGCTTACAGGATGATCAAGGCAGCCAGCGGCGGAACATCCTATTCTTTTGGGAGCTCCGCCTGGGCTGAAAACTCATCGACACTATCTGCTGTGTCAACCATAATTGTTGGTGACGTGAGCAAACAGTCAGGAAACTGGTCTTCTACCTCATCCTGGGAAGACGGTACTGTACCTACAAGTTCAGATAATGTAGCTGTTATGCATGATATTACTGTCACTGCTACAGGAGCAGAAACAGACGATTTATATATTTACTCTGGTGATTCTCTTATCCTAAACCCTTCCACTGATCTAACTGTAAACGGAAGTTTAACAAATAATGGAACTCTTTATATCAAGTCCGATGCAACAGGCACCGGATCAGTGATTGAAAGTAGTGGAGTTACCGCCACTTTTGAGCAACACTTAACCCAGGACAGGTGGCACATGGTTTCATCTCCAATTGCCGGGGCTACATCCAATGTTTATAATGGAATATACTTAATGAAATGGAGCGAACCCGACAGTTCATTTTCATTTATTACCGTGACCAATGAATCCCTGACTACGACAACCGGCTATTTTGTTTGGTCATCAAGTGGAATTGGAAGTCCAACTGATGTTGATTTTGTTGGGACATTAAATACCGGCAACCAGGTGGTAGCAAACTTAACCTACAATGCAGCACCTGCAGGTGACGGTTATAACCTTGTTGGAAATCCATATCCATCAGCTGTTGAATGGGATGCAACATGGACCAAATCCAACATTGATGCTACCATTTATATTTATGATGGAATCAATTACAAAACATGGAATTATAACCTGGGAACCGGATCACTTACAAATGGTGAAATACCACCCACCCAGGGATTCTGGATAAAAGCAAATGCAGCCAGCCCCTCAATGACTATTCCAAATAGTGCAAGGGTCCACACCTCCAACGGATTTTATAAAAGTACTTCTTCACTCGATGATCTACTTACAATTTCCGTATCAGGAAATGGGTACACAGATCAAACCCGAATTGGAATTTTGGATGATGCCACCTATGAATTTGATGGTGAGTATGATGCCCATAAACTATTCGGAATTGATGATTCTCCTCAGTTGTATACTCATATCTTAAGTCAAAATTTTGCTGTAAATATTCTTCCTGATGTTTCCGAATATAAGCCCGTTTTGCTTAACCTTCAGGTAGGTGTTGAAGGAGTTTATGAACTACTTGCTGAGGAACTAATTGGGTTCAGCGGATTACCTGTTTATCTGGAAGACCTTCAAACAGGTAAAATTGTTAACCTGAAACAAAATCCAAATTATAAGTGTTTTGTTTCGCCCGATGATTCACCTAACCGCTTCCTTCTTCACTTCTCAGATGTTGAAGCACCCATTGATCCTTCAGGAATATACTATAGTGATATGATCATTTATCCTAAAGATAAGCAGGTCATAATCACAACTGAAGAGGCGATATCAGCTGTTGTTACAATTACAAATTTATTGGGCCAGCAAGTTGCGCAGGGTAAGATGACAAATTCAAATTACATCGAATTTACCATTGATGGAAAAAAAGGTTGTTACATTGTTAATGTTATGTCAGACAATGGACAACAAACGAAAAAAGTGATGATCCGTTAGTATTGCTAAAAAATATTTAAAGCCAGGTAATCATCGTTGCCTGGCTTTTTTTTATTCTATTCCGGCACACTGGAGCCTTTACCTATATTTGGGATCCAAACACTGTTTTTATCATAATTATTTACCTGGGAATCCAGGTTAAAGTCACCATTTAAATATCCGGTTTTACCTGATTCTGTTGACCAGGTTGTTGTTTTGTCATCAGTATCAACAATTCCATCTGCATCACCATCTCCTCCAAACAAACCATAAACACCACTTCCCAGATCTTTTTGTGATCCTGAACCATAAGCCTGTCCTGCCGGGGTAGTAAAATCGTAGGAGTAAACTCCACCCGATTCTGTAAGCGGATAGGCCGACATTATCCCAAGGTGGTTTCTGTGCCAGATCACTACGAATAGTTGATCAACCGGTGTGTACTGGAACCAGGGAACTGAAATTCCATCCAATCCGGATATGGTTCCATCGTTTAAAAGAAATACCGCTTGCTGACCAACAATGGTAGCTGTTGTTGCTGATCCGGTATCCATGGCATCCCGAATCTCAAGAAGTACCCAATCAACAGCATTATCAGGAACCATACTGACCGATTCGGTACCGGAATAATCCCAGGGGAACTGGTTATAAGGATGGTTTAATGGTACTAATCCGGCATCGTTTAAACTTGTATTCATGGTCGTACCATTAAAAGGCCCTTCAATGAGCACCTTGATTTCCAGCTCTGTAAAATGAGAGATCCCGTTATATTCAAATGCACCCATATCAATTATCACGTCTACTATTCGGGTACTATCAATGATATCTGTTAGTGGAAGGTTCATTCCCGTTGTATCGGGGTTGCCTGCATTTATACAGGGTGAACCATCCTCCAGATAAAGTATATAAGTCAACATTGGATCAGCATTGATATTCCCTGCGCCAGCATAACCACCTTCTATATTAGAATAGGATGCGTTAACAGATCCGCTTGTTATTTCAATTTCGTTTGGAAAATTATCCCATAGGATAGAATTGTAAAATTCCGGTGTGCTACCGGTATTGTAAACAGCTCCTCCTCCATAAATTGTATCGGAAACATTACCGGTAATCGTGGCATTGTAGAATTGTGGTGAAGCAGAGTTGTATATAGCACCACCTTGTCCTTCAATGCTTGTGTTTCCGTGAAGTACTGTATTATAAAACTTGTGACCGACGGACCCTGAAAGGAATAAACCACCACCCCTGAATGCCGAGTTGTGATAAAATTTACAATTAACCAATCTGCCGTTACACGCGGCGTAAGAGTATAATCCTCCACCATCCCAATCAGCGTGATTAAATTGCATCTCAACATTTTCCATAATCGGATCACATGAATAGGATATGTTCGCAGCTCCTCCGGTTCCGAAATATCCGGAAACATGCGACAATGCATCGTTGCGATTGATCAGTGTGTTTTTTATTGTCCCGTTACAACCCTGGACCATAGATATCCCGCCTCCGTGCGCGGAAGTATTATTCAGGATGCTACAGGAATCAATAACCGGCTCGCAATAATAACTGAATTTAATCCCACCACCTGAATAAACGGAGATGTTGTCATGAATATAAGTATTGATAAGAACCGGATCACATTCGTAATAGAATGACATCCCACCACCACCACTTGCAGAAGAATCATCATAAATTTCAACCTCATTAAAATGAGGGCTACTTCTATCGCAGTATACTCCACCTCCGCTGATCTCAGCAATGTTACTTTTAATTTCCACATAGGAAACGGAAGGGGAACTACCACTCTCCAGTCGCAACCCACCTCCGTAATCGCCATACCCTCCCTGGAGGGTCAGACTATCGATTGAGAATCCAGTATCATCATAGCCGAATAGCAATTGGTTTTTGTTCTCCCCATAAATAACTGTATTCTCAGTACTTTCACCTATTAAGGAAACATATTCACGCAAGTTAACCGGAAAAACTTCATTGCTTGCTCCTTCAGAATAGGTTCCATCGGAAAGGTAGATTGAATGTGAATTCATTTCACCTGCCAGAATTTTCATGTTTGCCATATACAATGTTCGTAGTGGTTCTGCAGGGCTTATTCCAGAGTTTTCGTCGGAACCACTTTGACTGACATAAAGGTCGCTGTCAACCTGGTCAATTACATGATTATCAAGCGAAATATTAAAGTTTTCGTAAGGATAAGCAAAGTGTTTATGCGGATTTAAAACCGTAAATGTATCAAATACAACATCAACCATTGATAAGGGATTTCCACCGAAATAAAGATCAAGGCCTGCGCCGCCTGCATAATTCAGGTAAACATTATTCTTTTCTGTTGGGTCAAAGGTAAAGGCAGCTCCTGAAGCGTAGTGAATGGCTCCACCAAATTCTTCAGCCTTATTATGTTTTATGGTATTGCCTGAAAGCTGAATATTTGAAGATATCGAATAGATTGCACCTCCGTTGACAGCATTGTTATATTGCATTAAATTGTTAGTCATTGGCAATGTACCGGCAGAATTTCCAAACAGGACACCTCCACTTGGTGCACTATTGTATTCAAATATGTTTTCTAAAAACAATGGGCTGCTTGCTCCTGTGGAGTATACAGCACCACCATTTAATGCGGCTCTGTTTTTATTAATCAGGCAATTCTTGACCAGAACATCTCCGGAGGAATTAAAGAATAAAGCACCACCACGCTTATCATTAGTAAACCAACCATCAGCATTTCCAAAGGTTATCCTGCAGTATTCCAGTTTTGACGAATCCTGACCGTTGGAATGAGTATTAATGAACCGGATCCCCTGCCATCCCTCAATTGTATCGGATGCTGAAAAAATGATCGGATCTGTTTCTGTTCCCTGTGCCAACAATCTCCCATAAACTTCAAATTGGTAGTCTCCCCTGAATATTACCTTTACGCATGGTTCGATTATCAATTCGTCTGTTGATGGTATCTCCAGGTCTCCGTCAATGTAGTAGGGGCTGTTGGTACAGGTCAGTGTACCATTTATAGTCCCGGCAGGAACAGTTGTATATACCTGTTCAAAAGGAATTGCACCGATGTCTGTGCGGGTACCATCCGGATCAACGGGTGATGAGGGATCTCCGGCATCAATAGCTGCAGACTTGCCTCCATCTGGCAATGGGTAATCCAACCAGGATAACTGAAAATCATCGTTAGCCGGATCTGCAAATAGGGGATCAGAATAAGTATTGTCATTACCGGGCCAGTAACCGTTATCAATTAAGGAGTATGATAAATGAACGTTACTGATTCCGGTTGTCGTTATCTCATTTTCTGCATTGTGCCATAAAATTGAATTTAGAGATGTCAGGTTTCCATCTTCCAGGATAATTCCTTCCTGGTCGGAAAACTCATTATTGTATGCAATGGTTGCATTCGTAAGTTCTAGATCGCCATTTTGAATATACAATGCTGAGGCGTGAGTAGCGAGATTGTGATGAACAATGGATTTGTTCAGGTGGATCAGAACATCAGATTGTGAATTGAAGCCGCCGCCCTGATCTGCAAGGTTTTCAAAAATATGGCAGTCCGTTAATTCCAAACTTGAGTTCATAGTTCCGATGCCGCCACCCATTAACAAAGCATGGTTGTCAAAAACTGAAATTTTATTTAACTGGCCACTTGCATTACTTATGGCAAGTCCTCCACCCCAATTTCCTGCTGTATTGTTCCGGATTGTATTGGTATCCATCAAAATTATCGGGCCGGCCCAATACAATCCTCCTCCGCTATACCCTGCATCATTTCCATAAATATCATTGTTATTTATGGTAAGATCAGAATAAGCTGTCCATAATCCCCCACCTGATTCGTTTGCGATATTGTTTTTTATAGTACAATTTTTTATATGAATATCCGAATAATAGCATGCCACACCTCCTCCAAAGGTAGCCCTGTTATTTTCAACAATACTATTTGCAACAAGTATCCTGGATGAGGTGTAACAATAGATAGCACCTCCACTGGTTAAGCTGTCGGCATTATGCAGAGGTTCGTGTTTACCCACCCCGTTTTCCAGGTTGCAATAAATGATCTTAGAGCTGTCGGGTGTATGAATATCCGAATTGTAAAACCTTATTCCTCTCCAGCCAATTTCAGGATGTTCAGTAGTAATGTAAATGCTATCAGAATAGGTTCCTATTGCATTGAACTGACCATAAACTGTAAAACCATACCTGCCGTTAACAAAAAGTTCAACTCCAGGCTCTATGGTCAGCTGACTTCCGGGGTCAACCTGTATATTATAATTTATATAATATGGACTTCCTGACTGGGTATAGGTACCGTTTACATGACCAACAAAAGGAAAAATATTTACAGAGGCATGTTCCCATACATCATAAACCCGGTCCTGAATGGGCGGATTAAAATTGTCGATGGAATAAAATCCGTTATCCTGTCCTCCCCATCCCCAGTTACAGTGGAACATGTTCCCGGTAGTATAGGCATCAAGAACCCAGGCATGGCCTTTATCCTCCTGGTTGTCCCTTGCGCCGTAAATCACCGGCCGCAAAAGGTCGAGGTTGTCCTTCATTTTTTGGATCCATGTACTTGATACATAGGAGGATCGGTTCAGGTCATTGCCACTGTTATCCATATAAAAATAGTTTTGAAAAGCATCCCTCACATCATTGTTCCCCCAACCCCATGCTCCGGAAGCATCAGGCCCAAAATTCATATCCACAGCAACAGCACAGTGATAGTTCAACTCAGCCAGGTCTGCTGAATAGTCCATTGCAATGTCCGGCATGTTATCGAAATTATAAAATGTAGAATCAAAGTTCGCTGTTAGTTCACCATATTCAGGATGATCTTCCGGTGTATAGGAATGGCTGCCAGTACCGTGCCAGGGATGTTGCCAGTAGTTTAACACCTGAGCCATAGCGGTGGCAACACATCCAACAAGTGCATGTCCGCCGGGACCAGCCGTATCTTCCGGACAATGAGCATTGTATGGCCACCCCTGACGCCACAATGTAGTCAGTAAAGGTTCCGAACTTACAATATTTTTGGGCGAAAAGTCAGAAGGGGTTACTGAATAATATTGCCAGTCCAGAATGGTTTCTGAATCCGGTAAAACATTCTCTTGCCTGGAGTGATAGATTTGTCTCTTTAGTCTTTTCAGGATATACAGTTCAAAAGCCGGAGAATGGTTATTTTCACTGTAATAACTTTCAAATGAATAGCCTAATACCGGTTTAACGATGTCATCTGCTGATATTATTGCAAATCCAATGTCAGAATAAACCATGACATAAAACATGGTCTCACCTTTCTCTTTCTCTTCTAAAATTTTACTTATTCCAATATTAGGAACCTGGATGGATGACCTTTCGGAATAAAGGTTAAGTGCCACATTTTTCGCTGTGTTGATATTAACATTATCACATAATGCCGTATATACGGAAAAGATACACATGAATATCAAAAGCATTGGGAGCGCAGAGTTTCGTGCTGTTTTCATCTGTTTAATATTGAAGTCAAAAACTATTATTTTATAAATCCTTTCAAATAACAAAGCGTCAACAAATAATCATCGGATGACGGGGAGTCATCCGATGATCTCATCAAGGAGTCATTCCTTAATATGGTATTTGAAGCTATTAGGATTATTACCCTCATCGTTAGAATAAATTATATTCATTTATTTCAGGATAAATGATCTTTTTGTTTTTAATATTTCCGAATCAATGTTTATCCAATATTTTCCTTTTGGCCGATCCAGTGTAATGATTTCATAGTGGCTGTTTGTTATCTTTTCCTGAAAAACAGTCTCTCCTTCGTTGTTTGAAATACTCAATTTCCCGATCTTCAGTATTTCTCCCATATGTATATAAAGTGTTTTTTCTTTTACTACAATCATTACTGAGTTCATAGCTCTTTTCAATTTTTTCTGTTTGTTGTATACAAACTTACAATAGCAACCTCGTTAAATGCAATATTTCATCAGTATAAAAAGTGGACAAACTACCATATCCAGGTAGATATAAAGTAGATATTCGTGATAATTGTTATTTGTTATTGCTTGTTTTTCTGGGCTTTACGTTTTTTAACCTGGTTGATGCAAATTTGAGTCGTTTAAATGCAAGATGGATTTCGTATATTTGGAATGTATGGCAGATACAGTCAAATACCTCATCTTTTATTTTCTAATTATGGCCGTTGGATTTAAGACACATTGCCATGCTCAGTCGTCAATACAGGACAGCCTGCTTTCATTAATACAAACAGAACCTCAGGAAAAACATGCCTACCTGTATAACGAGCTTGCAATTAAGAAGGCCGCGGAAGATAAATATGCCGAATCAAATAAACTATCAAGAAAAGCTTTGCTTCTTGCTAAAGTTTATAACAATTCAGAAGAAGAGTATTACGCTCTAACAAACCTTGGTTTTAACCACCTTGACATGGGTCAGATCGATTCCTCACTGTTTTATGGTAAAGAAGCCTTAAAAATTGCGAGACAAATAGGGAAGCTAACATTGATTGCCCGGGTATATAATCACCTGGGTAGTTCTTACAATAAAATTCCACTGCTTGACAAAGCACTTTCTTCATACCTGTCATCGCTGCAAATTGTGGAAGATTCGCTCTCAAAAATTGCACCGGAAGAAAAACAAAATTATCAATCCCTGCTACTCAACAACATCGGTACAGTTTATAATAAACTGGGGCAGGCGGACAAGGCATTGGACTGTTTTAAAAAGTCGCTTGACATTAGAAGGCAGCAGGAAAACCTGCATGGAATTGCAAGCTGTTTGCAAAACTTAGGAGTAGTCTATGAAAAAATGGAGAACCTTGACAGTGCTTTGGTCCTATACAATGAAGCGCTGGAATTAAGAAGAACTCTTGAACAGCAGGGCTATGCTGCTGAACTACTTTTAAACATCGGGAATATTTCTATAATAACAGGGCAACTAAATCATGCTGAGATTAAGTTAAGGGAAGCTATTGAAATTTTTGAAAGACTCAACAGACAGCGGTTTTTATCCCAATCTTGCTTAAGTCTTGCGTCACTCTATTTGAAAATGGAAAAATCGCAACCTGCCATTTTAAGTTTGAACAGGAGCATTGAAATATCCAAACTACATGGATACAAAATATATGAAAGAGATGCCTATGGTGTTTTATCGGAATATTATATTCTGAAAAAGGATTTCAGGAAAGCAACAGAATGCCGGCAAAAACAGATCGTACTGACCGACTCGATTTTCAATTCTGAAATCACAACAAAAGTTGCTGAATTGCAGGCAAGGTTTGAAACCGGAAAACAGGAAAGAGAAATCGAAATTCTTACGAAAGATAAAAAGTTACAATCGCTTAAAATCAAAAGAAATGAGACCCAGGTCTATGCCCTAATCATTGTTATCACAATAATAGTTATGTTGTTATTGCTTACTCTATTGTTACTAAACAGGCGAAGATTAAAACAATTGCAAATAAAATCCGAACTGGAAAAAAACAAACTTTTAGAGAACAAACTAAAAGAACAAAATGCCTATCAAAGCAAACAACTCACTACACATGCCCTGAACATGCTACACAAGAATGAACTGCTTCAGGTGCTTGACCATGAACTCACGACCTTTGAGGAAAATACCGATGAGGAATTAATTAAAACCCTGGGGAAAATTAAAATGCAGATAAACAGGAACAGGAATTCAGAAAAAGACTGGGATCTGTTCAAGCTTCATTTTGAAGAAGTTAACAGGGATTTCTTTTCAATTCTTCAAACACAATGCAATAGCCTTACAACGGGTGATTTAAAGTTGGCTGCTTTAATTAAACTAAATCTGAACATCAAAGAAGCAGCCACTGTACTGAACATTTCACCTGACAGTTTGAAAAAAGCAAGGTACCGTCTGAGGAAAAAACTGAATTTACTGGAAAGGGAAAACCTTGCAGATCACTTAACTAAAATTTGCTGAGCAGATGCGGAAGAGCTATTTTTCAATATTGTTGATCTTGTTTGCCAGCTCCATCACATTGTTGTTTGGAAAGTCAGATGAAATTGACAGCCTTTTACAGGTTTTGGAAAATACCCATGGGAAACAGCAGGTTTCCACTTATAATCAGCTTGCTAAACTGCATTATTACGAAGATCCCCATAAAGCAATCGAATATGGTGAGATCTCATTGAATTTAGCTGTCGATAATGGCTACGACGAGGAGCAGTTTTTCGCATTAATTCATATAGGTGTTGGATATTCAATTTTAGGAAATAACTATGAAGCCCTGGTAAATCATAAACAGGCTTATGAACTCGCTGTTTCATTAAATGATAAAATATTGCACTCGATCGCAAGCAATGAACTTGGTGTGGATTACAGGTTTATCGGGGATTACGATAAATCATTAAGTCATTTTCTATTGGTACTTGAATTGGAGAAAGTGATACAGGTAGATGATCCGGAGAAGGTCAAAAGAAAAAAAAGTATTGCCGGGACAATGAGTAACATCGGAGTGATTTATGTTGATATTCAAAACTACAATAAGGCTATTGAATATTTTAACCAGGCTCTCAAAATAAGGAAGGAGATCGGAGACAAAAGAGCTGTGGCCGCATCCCTCAATAACCTAGGCGTTGCTTACCAGGATAAGGGGGAATTGACAAAGGCCCTCGATTATCATTACAAGTCCTTATCAATAAAAAAGGAACTGGGGCACAAAAGGGACATTGCTAAATCAAACAATAACATAGGTATTATTTTACAGGGATCGGGCGATTTAGAAGATGCCATGGAGAAGTATCTTGAAGCCCTCTTTATTTATACTGAAATCGGAGATAAATACGGGATAGCATACACACAACTCAGGATTGCTGATGCCTCACTTCAACAAAATAACCCTGATCAGGCCCTGCCATACCTGGAACAAAGTTTATCCATTGCTGAAGAAACCGGATCAAACAGGCAACTAAAAGAAAGTTATGAGTATTATATTGATTATTATTTGTTTATAGGGCAATACCAGAATGCACAAAAGGTTCAGGAAAAGTTAATTGTGGTGAATGATTCTTTATTCAATGAGCGTCTGAGCGAAAAAGTTGCTGAGATGCAAACCATGTATGAGATTGAAAAAAAGGAGAAGGAGATTGAGATACTTTCCAGGGATACGGATATTCAAACCATGACAATAAAAAGGCAAACAGCCCAGGTCTATGTCCTTGTATTTGTTGTAATTCTTTTTATCCTGCTTTTGTTATTTACCCTGCTGCTGTTAAACAGAAAACGACTAAAGCAGCGTCAAATTAATATAGAACTTGAAAAAAGTGAATTGTTACATTCCAAACTGGAGGAAGAAAACATTTACCAGAGTAAACAACTTACCACCCATGCACTGAATATGCTTCAAAAAAATAAGCTGTTGCGGGAACTGGATTCAGAACTTAAGTCATTTGTCCCGAAAGTTGATGAACATCTGAGAAAAAAGCTCGGAAAAATCAGAAGGCAAATAAACCGAAATATGAATTCCGAAAAGGACTGGGATTTGTTCAAACAATATTTTGAGGAAGTAAATAAGAATTTCTATGGCACACTTCAAAAAAAATGTGACGACTTAACAAGTGGTGACCTGAAGCTGGCAGCACTTATAAAACTTAACCTGAATGTTAAAGAAGCTGCAGCTGTACTCAATATTTCTCCCGATAGTTTGAAAAAAGCCCGTTACCGGCTGCGCAAAAAACTGGAGCTTTTCGACAGGGAAAACCTGGCTGATTATATAAATAAGATTGTGTAAAGATGAAAATCAATTAATCCGGTAATTGGCTTTCCTCATAAATGTTTTGAAGCCAGATCTCGTTTTTATCTTTGTTATTCACCTGTCCGTCCAAATCAAAATCTCCAACTAGATACCCAACTTTCCCTGCTTGCAGTAACCAGAATATAGTTTTGTCATCCAATTCAATTATTCCATTTGCATCAGCATCACCTCCATACATTCCAAAAACTCCACTACCCAGATCTTTTTGTGCATCAGTTCCGAAAGCCTGAACGGCTCCTGTAGTAAAATCATAACTGTAAATATCGCCTGTTTGAAGCAAAGGATCTGCTGACATGATACTTAAATGATTTCGGTGATGTATAACTGCACGAATATCGGGAATATTGGTTTGAAATAATACCGGGCCGCCTGTAACATCAATGATTTCACCATTATGTTTTAAGAATAATGGAACTCTGGTAATTAACAGATAGGATGGTGAATGCCTTAATTCCAGCAGTACCCAGTCAACCACAGAATCTGGTATTGAACTTACCGAAACTACATCGTAAAAATTCCAGGGGGGAAAATTAAAAGGCTGATCAAAAGGAATTGAACCGGATTGTAGAAGATTGGTATCCATGTCTGAACCATTAAAAGGTCCTTCTAAAAAAACTTTTAAATTCAATTGACGACTGTCATAATATTCATAAGCACCCATATCTATCCTGTCATTTCCTATTCTTGGATTGCCTGCAAGATCTGTATCAGGTAATGAGAAGCCCGTGGTATCCGGATTTCCCATATCAATACATGGGGATAAATCATTCAGGCTGTAATGATGCGGATATACTCCACTAAAATTGGGATTCATAGCAAAATTCCCCATACCTGTTGGCCATCCGCCTTCAATATCAGAGTAGTTCACAGCTACCGAAGCGTCATATTCTGTTGAAATCGCCTGGGGTGTATTATTATAAACAATGGAGTTTTGAACATTCTGGATGGTGGAAACGTCACTGTAAAAATACAAACCTCCGCCTATCATACTTGACACATTATTGGCTACCGTAATGTTATACAGGTTGGTTTCGACAAAACTAAGACTCATAGCGCCACCATTTCCTTTTCCATAGACAATGGTATCATATAATGTATTATTACCGGAGAACAATCCGTTTCTTATATCAAGTGTCGATCCGACATGCCCGTATATTGCTCCTCCATGTACTGATGAATTTCCGTAAAACTTCACATTTTCCAGATTTGCATCAACCCCAAGGTAAAAATACATACCGCCACCCCATCCACTGGCACGGTTATTTGTAAACGTACTTCGTGTTAATTCCAGGTCTACATTATATGAGGTATGAAGGCCACCACCAACACCAAAAGTATGGTTGTCAATAAATACAGTACTATCTATCAGGACCTTACCCTGCCTGAAGAATGCTCCACCACCACCACCGTTGAGCAGAGTATTCCATGAAATAAGGCCAACATTCACATGGAGGTAATCATGATATTCTGACCATATTCCGCCACCTGCATGTCTGCTGGTGTTTCCTGCAATGCTTGTATAGTTAAACAATATAGAATCATTGCTTTGCATAAATAGCCCACCACCGGAATTATCAGCATAATTATTCGAAATATAACTCAAGTCAAATTCCGGGCTGCAATGATCATGACACCAAACAGCACCTCCATTACCTGTACAGTAGTTGTTAATAAAGTCACATAAATAAAACGATGGATTTGAGTAATACTCTATTATAACTGCTCCACCATCACCATTAACAAATCCATTTTGTAACCGTAAGTTTTCTACTGAATTATTCACATCGGCATAAGAGATCATAATCCGGTGCAATGAGTCGCCATCTATATTGGTTGTGGTATGAAACTCGCCTGAAAGTGTAGTATGGCTCCGGTGATTAATTGGTAATGTTTCTCCCGTTTCAGATACAGAATATACCCCGTTTGCGATGTGAATGGTTTTGGGATCAGCACTGTCGGAAATAACTTTAATAAGTGCCATTTTTATAGTTGCTAAAGGATCGGAAGCTGATGTCCCAGAATTAAGGTCGGACCCTGAAGTGCTTACATACAAGTCGGAATCCTCCTGCTCAAACCTGGCATTATCTGAAATAATGTTGAAATACTGAAATGGGTAAGCAAAATGTTCATTCATCAAAGCCACCGATGCTGTGTCGAGGTAAATATCAAGAACGGGAGGATTGTAATAACCTGCAGTTGTATAAAAGTCAAGCCCGGCATAATCGGCATAATTGTCATAAATGTTACACCTGTTCAAGTTGTCAAAAGTGGGTGGGCCGCTGGCATCATGATAGATCGCACCTCCAAATTTAGTAGCCCGGTTTTGGGTCATTAAACAACCACTAAATGATGGTGCACAGGATGACATGCCGATTACTCCACCATTTTCTGCAGCATTATTTAGAAAATTGCAATTTATCAAATCCGGGTTAGTATTGTCGTAACACCATATGGCTCCGCCGTTAAGTGCAGAATTATTTGAAAATATTGAATTACTGATAACCGGAGAACTTCCGGATGTCAGGAACATGGCTCCTCCACTGGTTTCAGCTTTGTTTTCCAGGAACTGGCAATGATCGATCAAAACATCCGAGGAATTGAATAAAAAGAGTCCGCCACCATTATTATCATTTCCATAACCTCCATTAGCATTGCCGTTTCTTATGTTACAATGAACCAGTTTTGATGAATCCAGGCCATTGGTGTTTGAATCATAAAAACGGATTCCCTGCCAACCGGTATTTTTATCTGCCGGATAAAAAGTAATCACATCTTCCTCAGTACCTTCAGCCAGTAAGCGGCCATTTACAGTTAATCTATAATCACCCTGGAATATTAAATAAACACAGGGTTCCAGGATTAACTCCTCACCAGCCGGGACCGTAATATCCCCGAATACATTGTATGGACCGCCAGTGCATGTAAGCGTTCCACTGATATCTCCACCTGTGATAGGTGTATAGGTTTGTTCATAAGGTAAAGCTCCCATATCAGTTCTTGTCCCGTCAGGATCAGGTGTTGAGGAAGGATCTCCGGTATCAATGCATGGGCTTTTGGTAGATTGTTTTGGATAATCAGGCCAGGAAAAGTTGAAATCCCATCCAGGAGGATCAATAAAAAGAGGATCCGAATTTATATTGCCTGTACCTTGCCATACCTCCATTCCCGGAAGTTTAATATCAGAATAGGTTATCACAGGATCGCTATTCCCATCGATATAAATCTCCTGAATGCCATAGTTATTCCACACAATACTATTCTGTATAACAGGGTCGGAATAAATACAATGGATAGCCCCTCCCGTATATGTTGCTGAGTTTTCGCTCAATGTAACCTTTTCCATAACCGTGCTGCTTGTGGAACTAAAAAAGAGCCCTCCTGCATATTCGGCATTGTTTCCAACTATTTCAACTGAATTGATATTTCCACCACAATTGTTAAAAAGTGCTCCTCCTCCTAATTCAGCTTCATTTCCTGTTATTTGTGAATGTTCTATATCCGGGTCACTGAATTTCAAATATAAACCTCCGCCCTCTTCACCAGCAATGTTGTCCCTGATATAAATATTTGAAGCAACAATGTCGGAATTTTCACAATAAATACCACCACCTTTTTCACCAGCTCTATTATCCTGGATCAAATTATTGGAAAGTAAGATATCTGAATCAAGGCAGTAGATCCCACCCCCCTTTTGTACAGCATAATTGTTTTCGATTTCGCAGTTGAAAATCCATACATCCGAAGAGTTCTCGCAATAGATAGCACCGCCATTATTGTAATCTGATCCTCCATAAGCACTGCTGGAAGAGATATTGCAATGGTTTAACAACGAGTGGTCTTGTCCATTTGTTGAGGTGTTAATAAACCGGATACCCCGCCATCCTATGCTGGGATCATCAGGCATAAAAGAAATAGGATTGGTTTCTTCACCATCAGCATAGATCCGTCCATAAATGTTAAAGTATATTGGATCGAAGAAGATTATTTCCACCCCGGCCTCAATGATCAATTCATCATCTGACAGAATAACACAATTATAATCTTCAAAAATATATGGGCTTCCTGATAAAGCCCAGGTGCCACTAACAGGACAACTAACCCTTGTTCCATGATGCCAGTATATGGCCCCCATGTCTGCTTGTGTCCCGTCCGGATTTAATGGTGAAGCAGGATCTCCGGCATCAATACAAGGTGACTTTGTGGCATCTACAATCGGAAAGTTACCCCAGGTAAGCCGGAAATCAGCATCCGGAACATCTTTAAACAACGGATCGGCATCGATGTTGGCCAAACCGGTAAATCCACCTTCAATATTTGAATAGGAAACATTAAGAGTTCCGACATCTACATAAATTTCATCAGAGGTATTATTCCGTACAACAGAATTGGTTATCTCTGTTACTCCGGATGAATTATTATAGAAAATTCCTCCTCCATGTTGTATTGTTGAGCCATCCAGGATATTACCATATATCGTCAAATTCTCAATAATTGGGTTTGAGCCTGTAACCGATATACCTCCTCCAAAAGTATCCTCCCCAGAAACTTCATTATTAATTATTAACAGGTTTTTTAAGGTGGGATCAGAGGCACTACACCAAATACCTCCTCCATAGGAATTTGTAGAAAGGGCATCATTATCACATATTTTTGAATTTGTTATCATTGGATTGGAAAACGACAAACCTATTCCTCCTCCATTTCCAGGGACAGCATTATTGTCGCGAATAAGGCAGTGATTAATTAATAATTTATCAGAGTTCTCACAATAGATGCCTCCACCATGGTGATAAGAGTCTTCATAGGTCATTCCTTTTTCAACAATACAATAAACCATTTTGGATGAATCCTGTCCATTGGAATTGGTATTCAAAAACTTAATTCGTCTCCATTCTACACTATTTGTTGTGAATTTAATGGAATCCTGATGGGTTCCTTCGGCAAGAATCATACCCTCAACTGTTAGGCCGAAATCAACTGCAGAGAAGATTACTTCCACACCCGGATTAATTGTTAGTAAATCTGAATTTTGAATGGTAATATATCCTTCAACGATATATGGACTATTGGCTTTTGTCCAAGTTCCGCTGACATTACCACCCGGAATATAGGTTTGAGAATATGTAATTGATATGGATAATATAATCCCTGAAATCAACAGCGTTAACTTTTTCATGATAACTCCTCTTTAGTTTGGTTAACTGACTAAAATTAAAACCGATGTTAATACAATAATAAGTGCTGAAACCGACAACACTACTTCCTTCCTCCATGAAACCTCAATGACAACATTTCTTATGGCTAAAATCAACAATAGCAGTAAAACACCTGGCAACCATTCCACGCCTTCCCTGATAAGACCAGCAGTTGTAAATAATATAATTAAACCGATAAATCCGAAAATATTTGTGACTGAGTAAAGCATATACAATGCTAATAATGATCCGGAAAAACAGCATGGACATTTTGGACAAAAACATGGACTTAAATGTAAAACTGTTCCGGGTTTTGAGTTTAGGGTTCTGAGTTCAGGATTAGAGAAATGAATAACAGGTGTTAGCTGTTTCCTTTTTGATATTCTTTAGGTGATATCCCATAATGCTTCTTAAACATCCTGGAGAAATAGGAAGGATCGGAAAAACCGAATTCATAGGCTGCTTCTGATACGTTTCCTTCCTGGCTCCTGAGATAATCAGCTGCCAGCTTTAATTTTACCAGCCAGATAAAATTGGTAGGTGTACAGTTTACTTCTTCTTTTGTAATACGTTGAAGGTTTCGTAATGAAATTCCAAGGTCATTGGATAGCTGTTCTGAATTTATGGATTCGTCATGTCTGCTCCGAACGATCTGTGATGCCCTTTGTAATACTTTTTGATTGTGCGACATGCTTTCCTGGTCAATGTCATTTATATCTTTAAATACCATGGATTGTTCGGGACCTAATTCCACTGCTGCAGGGACACTTTTTAGTTTACGTATCCTTCTGTAAAGAACCATTAAAACTGAAAGACTTACTATGAGGGTTAAACTGTAAAATAACAGCCAGTATTTCTGGAAGCTGGCGGTAATACTATCGTACCATCCAGGGCCTCCTGAGAGTTCAACAGGTTTCCAAAATTCAGGAAATCCGAAATCATTTAAGCCGGACCAGTTTAAGGCGTAATATTGATTGGCAGAGTCCTGCATATTTTGGGCATACCTGAAAGAATAATCCGCATCATCAATGCATAAATCCAATTTCATTTTATGAGAAGTTCCAGGTTTTATCCCGATTGCCGCAAATGGAATGGCAATTTCGATGATGTATCCCTTATCATTTCCTGCCGAATCATTTATAGCTCCCGAATAAACAGCTCTGCTTTCAAACAATATATTCTGGCCAATATCTTTTGGGGTAGCCATTGTATCAGATTCTATGAATTTTCGGTCACCCTTAAGGACTACAGTATTGTTTATGATATCCACAATAAACTGGTAGTCGTTAAGATCCATTCTGTCTTTGCTGTCATTTTTAGTATCGATATAAATTTCCACTGCATCATTAAGATGAAACTCAGGATAGCTAGCATCAGATGGTACCTCAGCAAACAAATGTTTGTCTTCAACCCGAAAGGCAAAGTATATGTTTTCCAGATCCCAGCAAATCCTTGTTTCTACTGTATTTTTTGACAGGGGAAGTTTGGTGTTTGAATAATCATACTTCTCGTCATAAAAGGTCATTATATCACGATCACCAGCAGGTTTCAATGATGTGGCAGTATCAACAAAAGTATAGCTTGCATAGTTTTTCCATTCGGATACTACTCCATCAATTTTGACTTTTCCGCTGGCATAGGGGATCTTTAAATACGGGTTTTCCTGACTCTCACTGATTAAACTGGTGGCAGTCAAAAAAAGAAGTAGCCATATGATTATGTAAGGTTTCAAGGTAATAACACAGCCTTGTTTAGGATATAAAGATAAACAATCCTGTGTTATCTTCAAATGATCAAGAAGGTTAATCTAACTCAATTGCCCATGATAAAGGTGGTTTATAAAAATAAAAAATCCCTGTCGATGCCCCATCTAGTCAGGAACCTGTGTACCTGTCCCTTGATTGGGCAGCCAATAATCATTTTTGTCTTTATTGTTTACCTGGGTATTCAGGTCCAGATCGCTTCCCAGGTAACCGGACGTTCCAACCACACTTTCCCAATGGATTGATTTATCAAATTCATCTACCTGGCCTGAAGCATCGCTGTCGCCGGATATCATACCCCAAACTCCCGACGTTAGGTTTTCTAGTGCATTATTGTAAGCCTGGCCTTGAGATGTTGTAAAATCATAGGTGTAAATTCCGTCTGATTCGGTTAAAGGACTGGATGACATGATGCCCAGGTGATTTCTGTGCCATATGATCACAAATAAGGATTGACTGATTGATTGATCAACGATTATATTACTAACAGCATCCAGATCAACTACTGAACCATCACTCAATAGAAATGTTGCATATTCCCCAATTGTGGTAGATGGTGTTGCAGAAGAAGCATCAGGAGCATCCCGTAATTCAACCAGTACCCAATCCACCACCGCTGCAGGCATATTGGCTACCGATTCAGTTCCATTGTAGTTCCATGGAATTGTATTAAACGGTTGGTTAAGTGGCAGTATGGAATTCAGTTCAGAGTTCATATCCAATCCGTTAAAGGGTCCCTGAAGAAATACTTTAAGGTCAAGCTCAGGATCTACTTCTGCCCCAAGGTTTTGACCGGTGCCATTGGTTCCTGGTGATCCTTTGTCCCCGCTTGTTCCTGAATAGGTTGGTTCCCTTAGGATAGATGTTTGCCAGTTACTGTAATTATTGTTCTCGTCGGTAGCTGTCCCTGTAAATATCATGGAATACCCGTTGGGATCGGGCCAGTTTGGTCCGCCATCGTATTCCACACGGTCAATCTCTTCATCAGATGAATTTAAGATCACTATTTCATCTGCACCGTTTGCTAGAAGAAAATTACTGTATTGATAATCGCAAACATAGTCACCGTTAATTCCAGGATCATTTTTAATACCCAGAACGGCAAAACCATATGCAGGAACAATCACAGTACCATTGATAGTATGTGAATCACTATCGTTGTCTTTGATTTTCCAGCCATTAAGGTCTACAGAGCTATTGGTGGGATTATATACTTCGAACCACTCCCCTTCTGAATCATAAACAGAAGATGGGTTTTGCATGATTTCAGAAATGATCACAACAGGATCACTACTTAAAACAGAAATGTAATCTGATATTGTGATGTTATCAGAACCCGATGCATTGGATACAGCAAGGCTTACACTGTATACACCAGGAGTATCGTAAGTTACAACCTGGTTTTGACTAGTTGATGTTGCTGGATCTCCACCTGGAAAACTCCAACTCCATGAGGTGGGACTGTTTAATGATAAATCAGTAAAGCTAACACTTTCGCCTGCAAATATTTCAGTTACATCGGCCGAAAAGTCTGCCACGGGAGGAAATCCACACTCAGTAAAACCCGGTGTTGCATAAATCGGATCACCGTTGCCGTTATTCATTACAAAATTTGCAGAGGCTTGCCAGTTACTTCCAATGGAATTGTTTGAGGCAGGATCACATAAAATTAATGAGGGGCCAGAACCATCAGGGCTAGTTGGCCAGGGTGAAGCATCATCATAATGAACGGAATCAATTGTATTTCCGGAAGCATCCATTAGCATGATCAACTCTCCACCATTACTTAAACCACCACTGGTCCACTGATAGGTGCTGACTCCAAATGTGTTTTGCATGGCAGAGGCATTTATTGCGGTAACAAGAAATTCTCCTGGAGCAATCTCAACGGAAGGAAAAATATAGGAAATGCCTGCAGAAAAATAATACCCTCCAAGGTTTTCTGCTATCGGCCCGTTGTTATACAGTTCGATAAATTCAAGTGAGTCTGCGCCTCCTTCCGGCGGATTGTACATAATTTCTGTTATCACAATGTCGGAGGCAGTTGTATCGATTGTTGCATTGATTTTCAAATCACAAATAACCGGCAAATGGTCAGACATGTAATAGAGTGCATTGATCACTGAATCAGGAATTGAAGGATGGTCAGGAGGGTAAAGTGCCTGGTTAAAATCATCTCCATCGTTTCCGAAAGCAATGCATGATCCGTTAATGTATTCAACCCTGTTGGCTCCAGAAGTAACATCCTCTGAAAATAAGATAAAATCGAACCGATCATCCATGCCACCTGTACTTCCACCACCAAAGCTTGTAGTCCTGGTGCTTTGCGTATGGTAAAACCGGTAACTGTATGTGTTGTGCCAGTTGCCGGCAGGAAGGGGATCAGTTAATGGATAGAGGCCGTCATTTATGAGTGCATCATATGCAGGTTCTGTACTGGTGTATAAATTCAAATCACCACCGAAAAAAATATTTTCAGCATTTGGCAGGCTGTTAACACGGGCTTTAAAATCATTCACTTCAGCCAATCGCTGAAGTGAATCTTCAGGAAAGGCTTTTAAATGTGCAGAATAAAAATAGAGGTAAATGGTATCGCCGCCGCTGCCCAGGTCATCCGATTTATAATACAGTACATATTCGTTGATATGGCGTAGTGCAGTGGGAATATACCATTGAGAATGCAAAACAAGTTTATCACTGTTGTAAAAAAGCATGTTATCCGTATCAGGGCCATTGGAATAGGACGCTTTTTGATAATGCGATGTGCCGTGTACGTTCAAAGCATCATTCAGCAAAGTAGTAGCCCCTGTTGCGCTTGTTAATTCATTGATCAGAATAACATCGGCCTGAACATAGAGATTGGTTGTCCTAAAATAATCTTCCCTGTTCGGATCACCTCCATCAGGATAATTGAGCGTATTGTAGTACATCACACACAAGGTATCAAACTGGGCAAAAACAGTACCTGCGGAGATCAGCAAGCTGATCGATAGAATCAATATTTGGAAAGTATTCTTCATTATCTGAGGCTAATTAGAAATGCAAAGGTAGTATTTCATGAAAAATCAGAGGTTTTGTAGAACTGGAATATTCAACAGCCTGGATCCTAAGATTGTGATATGAAATTGGCAAATAGAATAATATCATGTGGTTGATGCAAAATCCAACTCAGGAGGCAATTCGTTTTAATATTCTATAAACAAGGAAAGTGATCCATCGAGATGGTTCCTTTTTTTGTCCAAAATCACAATTTTTATAAACCATCCAAACCGATTCAGCTTTGTATCTGCCATCCGGTTCCTTTTTTTGTTTGATGATATCAATCATTTCCTTGAACCTTTCATCAGCATATACCCATTTAAAATGGCTCAAAACTTCAACAACATGCAAAATATCATACCACACAAAGGGTGCTTTCAGCTTTTTGAAATCCGTACCCATGGCAAATAAAAAGGGTTTTCTATTTTTCCGCTCTTCCCACAAATTAAGCATAGCCTCAGCACCCTTTTTCGCTGCTTCACTTTGTTTATGGCTGTTTGAGCAGGCAAGTATTTTCAATACATTCAAAGATGCAAAAGGACAGGGATCTCCTTTTTTCCCGGGACCTTTAAATTTTCCCAGATCAGGGGCAGCCTTGCAGGGCCATCCATTATCCTGCCGGAGTGTTAAAAAGTAATCAATGGCATTGTTAACCTTTGTATTATCCTCCAAACCAGCTTTTACCAAAGCAGCTACAACCACAGGAGCATTGCTCAGTATCCAGGATATTTGATCCATGCCAGTGCCACCAAATACTTTTGGAATGTTTATCATCACCTCGAAGGGACCTTCTTTTGATTGATTTGCCATCACTTTCTTTAGGATGGTCATAAACTCCGGAATGGTTTTATCCAGACCAATATCCGTTAAAAATGATAAACGATGGATTAGCAGATCTGCCTTTTTATGATTTTTGATCACCTGTCCCGGCCATTGGCTAAGTTCATCCATTATCATTTTAATATCAGGATCTTTTACAAGCTGACTCTTCAGGTCCGCTACTTTTTGATCATCCTTTTTCTGATCCAATAGATCGATGAGGATTCGGTGCTTAACCCAAACGGGGCCGGCTGTAAGCCAATTAAGGAGGTGATTATCCATCAGGAGGTAAACTCTTAAACATTTATTAATGTAAAGTTAAAAGATTATTATGATCCGTCAAATATAATTGTTGCTTTATCTCCCTTAATTAAAATACACTGTGTTTAATGCCTTTGCATTTCCTTGCAAAGGCATTTATTTTATGAGGTTGATCAAATGAATTTTGGGTTTAAACTACTTCGATTGGTTTCTCTATCAGAAAATAATAGAACGATCTGTTATAGACAAAACTTCTAATTTTATCATTTAAAAGTAAACCCGAAAATAGTATTGAAACAAAAAGATAACAAAAGAAAAATCAATTCTATTCTGTCCCAAAAACACAGTCTTTTAGGTTAAGGGTGTATTTTGTTCCCTCTTCAGTCCACATTGCTGAATAAATGTTTTTTTCAAGATACATGCCCTCATTTTCTTTTTTCCAGTCAAGACTTGTTTTCCCTCCATCATATTTAAATTGAAGTTCACATAAAACCTCACCGGCTGGTATATCAAAATTTCTTGCTTCTTTATCAAGCCAGGTAAGTATTATTATGCCCTCACCGTATTCCAGATTATTCATCCACTCATGGAAAGGTAATTTATCATGATAATTAACTACTCCTGCAGGTGCTAAAACTTCCGGGTCGAACTTAAAATACCACTGTAAAGTGGATACCTTTCCATCAATTTCATCACATATAATTTTGAAATTTATAACAGAATCTGCGTTTTGTTCTTCGTTATAATTAATACTTAGTGAAGCTGTTTGTCCAATTACTGAACATGCAAACAACAATAAAAGACTTATTCCAAC
Organism: uncultured Bacteroidales bacterium; assembly: GCA_964421215.1. Classification (GTDB taxonomy): domain Bacteria; phylum Bacteroidota; class Bacteroidia; order Bacteroidales; family JAADJA01; genus JAADJA01. The sequence continues at coordinate 82,060 of CAYQWA010000020.1, forward strand.
TGTTCGTATTTTCATAATGATTATTTTTTATAATTTACATAACAAATACAATCTAAATACCAGGCTTTAAAATGATCCCTCTGTTCTTTCTTCCATCAATTTTAGTAATTAACGGGGAAGTAAACTGAATATGCCTGATGTGTTCGTCTTCAAAAACAGCATCAAATTTATCTAAAAATTCTGAATCATAAAACCCATCGTTCAAATAAGGGTTTATGGTGAAGTAACCAACCCTAAACGAGGTAAGGTTCTGGAAGAAATGAGTGCCCTGGCTTGGATCGATACGGTAATTTTCCAAACCAGCTTCAATGATCACCCTGGCAGCAGAGATTTGTGGCCATTTCACCGGGATTCCTAACCAGGGATCAGTTGATCCCCATCTTCCAGGACCAATCAGTATATAGTTTTTATTTTCTTCCAAAAACTTGTCGTTCAGCTTCCCAACATCGTTAGCTATAGCTGTACTTTTAGCAGGATCGAAATCATCAGGCTTAATGTATACCAGGTCGTAAAGGTTTTCAATAATACCATTACCAAGGGCTGATTCAGAAATGATAATCGAATCTTTTGAGTCTATTTCACCAAGATCAACATCCAGTGTCTCCTTGTTATCAACGATAGGCCGGATCTGAAGCATATTGAAAATATGCGATTCTCCTTTCTTTTGGCTAAGGTTTACTGCAAATTCGATCTCAACTGGTTTGTTCATTTCCCGTTGTCCGATCTTCAATACCATATCCAGGATTTCTGCCAGAGGAAAAACATTGTGTTGCAGTATGTTTGCAAAAGTGATCACCTTTTTGCCTTCGTGCTGGATGCCATCGCGGAGAACATGGTTATTAAAATCATAAGTAGAAGCGATGTGCTTTATAGAATTGTCTTTTTCTGCTTGGTTTACCCTCAATTTAAGCAAATTAACACCATCATCCAAGGAAGGTTTGAAGTTATTGGCATTCAAATCAAGCGCGTAAAAATGACGTTGTGTTTCCATTAAGGCCATATCAGGAGATGCCAGCTGAAGAATTTTTTTGGGGTATTTTGGAGAAAACCTTAGTGTCATCCCTCCATCAACAATATATTTTCCCAAACCCAATGCTATATTGGCAATACCATCTTCTGATTTTTCCGGTTGGATAGGATAATAATTTATTGAACGGGCTACTCCGGAAAAGGACGGATAAAAATGATCTTCATATTTTTCACCACATACTTCCTGAAGAACAATGGCCATTTTCTCCTCGTCAATCACATTCAAGGTAGCTGACATATAGGCTTTGCTGTCCTTAAAAAACGATGAAGCGTAAACACTTTTTATGGATTCAGACAACATCTCAATCATAAGACGTTCATCATTTTCAACATAAGGAATCATGTAAGTAGAATAGATACCGGCAAAAGGCTGGTAATGTGAATCCTCGAGAAGACTTGATGACCTTACAGCAATGGGATTTTTAATTACAGAAATAAAAGTATAAAGGTCTTCGTGAATCCGGAATGGAAGACGGGAAGAAATGAACCTGTCCAGAATTTCCTGATCGGATACATTTTCCGACAAAGCAATGGAATAGAGGTTGTTCTCTTCCATAAATTCATCAAAAATGTCTGTACTTAAAACAACTGTTCTGGGTATGGTAACAATCACATCCTCGTACTTATCCAATATCTTGTTACGCATGATAAGTGAGTCTAGAAATGCAAGGCCTCTTGCTTTGCCACCAATTGAACCTTCACCGATGCGGGTAAAGGTAAAGTACTCATCGAAGCTTTCCCTGTAAAACTCCGCGATAATGCCTCTGGCTTTATTTAATCTGAAACTTGCTATGGCATCAAACATAAACCTTCTAACTTCATCCAGATTTTGAAAATCTTCGATTTTCAGGTCGCGGATAAGATCAGCCAGAGGGAACAGGGCTCTTGCCCTGAACCATTTTGAGAAATGATTCCGGGTAATATGGTATTCTAGTGATTTGTCGGGTACTGAGAACAAAACTTCCTGAAAAGACTTAAGATCCTTTGCTCGTAAAACCTCTTTTCCATCACCTGGGTTAGCAAACACAAAATCGCCAAAGGCAAAATATTCAAATATGAAATTCCGCAATTCAAACGAAAGAGTTTTAGAATGTTTGTTTATAAATCCGACCTTGGCCTTTTTTGCAAGTTTGGCGCTTTCGCTGTCGGATGACTGCAACAACAAAGGCATGTATTTATCTTCGGTTTTGATCTTCTCACAAAGTTTTATGCCCGCATACTTGTCTGTTATTCCTTCCCGTTTATAACTTAAATCGGTTATAACTCCAAGAAGGTTATGCTTGTATTTTTCGTAAAAATCAATGGCCTCCTCGTAGGTAGTGGCCAGGAGAATTTTTGGCCTGCCTCTCATCCTCAACATCTTCTGATGTTCGTTAAGTCCTTCCGTTACAAATTTCAACGACTGTTTAAAGATGATCTTATATATGTTGGGCAGATAACTGGAATAAAACCGGATGGAGTCTTCAACAAGCAGAATGGTTTGAACACCCACCTCTTTTACGTCGTGTTCAACATTCATTTGGTCCTCGATCTGTTTAATGATTGCAAGCAGTATATCAGCATTTCCAAGCCAGCTGAACACATAGTCTATTGCCCCAAGGTCATCCTGTGATACCTTAAGGTTAACTTTTCGGGAGAAAGGTGTTAAAACAACAATTGGGATATCAGGGAATTCATTTTTTATAGCCTCTGCAAGATCGAATGTATCTGTTTCCTCAGCACTAAGCATTGTAATTACCAGGTCAATGCTCTCTTCAGTAATTTTTTCGATGGCCTCTTTCTTTGAATTGGCCAGAATAAATTGAGGAGGATACCTGAGATTCAAAGAAACATACTCATTAAAGATCTGTTCATCAATACGGCCGTCATCCTCTAGTATGAAAGCATCATAGGCACTTGACACGAGCAATACATGATAGATCCTTTTTTTCATCAATGTACTGAAAGAGGTATCGCTGAAATAGTATTTCGGTGCTTTTAAGGGATTGGGCCTGTACATCATATCATCTAATAAAATTCATTGCAAATTTAACAATAATCTTTATCCTGTTCTGAAAGCACCAGAGACAGAAAAATTTTGAAACCGGCCTAAAATTTATTATATTTGGGTACCTCTGTGGAAACAGCTGGATTTAAAATTTATTCTGGTTATAGCGGGAAAACATAAAAACGATAGCTAAATTCAAAAAAGAACTAGTATGGAAGCGAAATTACAATACACAGAAGTTTTATCCAGGAACATCTTCGAGAAGTATTTTGACCAGGTGCTTTCTGAAAGTCATACAAAAAAGCAGTTAACCGGCCCCTTTATTTCTATCTCAAGGGATTTTGGTTGCATGGCCAACCCAATTGCTGAAAAATTATCGAAAGCACTTTCCGACAGGTACAGTAAGCTGGGAATTAACAAGGAATGGAAATGGCTCAACAAAAGTATTCTCGAAGAATCATCGAAAGCATTGGAATTAAGTCCTTCAAAAATCAAGTATATATTTCGGTCAAAAAAGAAATCCATGATGGATGAAATTGTGAGTGCTATGCAAACCAGGTACTACAAAAGTGACAGAAAGATAAGGAACACCATAATTGAAGTGATTAGAACGATTGCTAAATCGGGGAATGTAATCATTGTTGGCAGAGGCGGAGTAGCTTTTGGAAAAGACAATCCTCAGTCATTGCACATTAAGCTAACTGCCCCTATAGAATGGAGAGTTAACAGGATCAGTAATAATTACAACAAAAGCCAAAGCGAAGCGCTTAAATACCTTTTAGAGGTCGACCAGGAAAGAAAATACCTGATCGACAGTTTCATGCAATATGAAACCGACTATTCAATATTTGATATTGTTTTTAACCGCAGCACAATGAAAGAAGAAGAAATCATTTCCATCATACTAAATGTGATTGAATCACGAAAGCTGCTCAAAAAAAAATAATTAATTGGTCTTAAATTTAAAGCTTACTGCAGCCAGATCCTGATTGGCTTTGACGATTTTTCCTTTAAGTTCTTCTTTGAACCTTACAACTTTTCCTGCTGTTTCTTCATCACCGGACGCAATGATCTGTGCTGACAGTATCGCGGCATTTCTTGCACCATTTATAGCAACAGTAGCAACCGGAATGCCGGGAGGCATTTGAACGATAGCAAGCAAAGAGTCCATTCCGTCGAGCGTGGCATTAATTGGAACTCCTATTACTGGCAAAGGAGTCATAGCAGCAATTACACCTGGTAAATGAGCAGCCATCCCAGCACCTGCAATTATTACTTTTATTCCCCTGTCTTTGGCTGATGTGGCAAACTTCTCAACTTGCTCAGGTGTCCTGTGAGCTGAAAGTGCATTTATTTCAAATGGGATCTCGAGTTCATCCAATAATTTCGCAGCACCCTCCATAACTTTCAGATCGGATGTACTGCCCATAATAATACTTACTTTTGGTTCCATATTTTACCTAAATTTTGAATTTTACCTGTCAGGCGGACAAAATTACATAAAAAATTCCCTATCAATATGAACTTATTACCTTTGTAGAGTTATAAATAATGATTTGTTTGTTATTATACCACAACAGAAAATGCATTGGAATAAACAATTATTAAAGCCACAGATTCACAGATTTCAAAGAAAATCAGCATGTATAATCTGTGAATCTGTGGCCATTTTGATACTATATTTGTAAAAAAGTCAGTTTGTGGTTCAAATACCGTTAATCAAATTAAAGATTGTTTTATATGAATTTTATCCAGGTCGAAGATAAAAAATTTACCCCTTTCATTTCTGCACAGGAAATTGATGAAGCAGTCAAAAATATTGCAGGTCAGATCAATGAGGACCTGAAAGGGAAGAATCCGCTTTTTCTTGTTGTGTTGAACGGAGCATTTATATTTGCCTCTGATTTAATGAAAAATATTACAATTCCATGTGAAATTTCTTTCGTTAAATTATCTTCCTATGTGGGTACAAAAACTACCTCTGTAGTTAGGGAACTTATTGGATTGGATGAAGTGCTAACAGACCGTACGGTTGTAATCATTGAAGATATCATTGACACTGGTATAACAATGGGTGTAACAACCGGCAAACTTAAAAACCTTGAAGCAAAGGATGTAAAAATAGCCACCTTGCTTTATAAGCCTGATGCATTTAAAATGAATTATGACATTGATTATATAGGCATTAAAATACCCAATGATTTTATCGTTGGCTATGGCCTGGATTATAATGGCTACGGCAGAAATCTTCCTGAGATTTATACAATACTTGAAGAGTAACTATTCATCATCAATTGATAATACATTTGGGTTGGAATTTGGAAATTAGTTATTGGAATTTAAAATATTATGGGCAGTCCTAATTTTGTTGATTACGTAAAAATAAATTGCAGGTCCGGAAAAGGAGGTGCCGGGTCCGCACATTTCCTCAGGACACGTTCCAATCCAAAGGGCGGTCCTGATGGGGGTGATGGTGGACGAGGAGGACATGTTATTCTTAAAGGAAATCAGCAGTTGTGGACCCTGCTGCATTTGAAATATACTAAACATGTTAAAGCCGAAGATGGGCAGCCCGGAGCAGGTCAGTTAAAAACAGGAGCCTCCGGAAAAGACATCTTTCTGGAAGTACCTTTAGGAACCGTTGCAAAAAATGCTGAAACGGGCGAGTTTCAATGTGAAATAACTGAAGACGGACAAACTTATGAGCTGGTAAAAGGTGGCCGTGGTGGCCTGGGTAACGATCATTTTAAATCTTCAACAAACCGTTCACCCAGGTATGCACAACCAGGTGAAACTGGTATTGAGGAGTGGCACATACTTGAGTTAAAACTATTAGCCGATGTGGGGCTGGTTGGATTTCCAAATGCAGGCAAGTCTACTTTATTATCTGTTATCTCGGCCGCCAAACCGGAAATTGCAGACTACCCGTTTACTACGCTAACACCAAATCTCGGGCTTGTGAGGTACAGGGATGAGAAATCTTTTGTTGTTGCAGATATCCCAGGGATAATTGAAGGTGCGCATGAGGGTAAAGGTTTAGGATTAAGGTTTCTCAGGCACATCGAACGGAACTCTTTGTTGCTTTTTATGATCCCTGCTGATTCAAAAGATATCAGGAAGGAATACCATATTTTACACAACGAATTAAAACTGTATAACCCGGAATTGCTGGATAAATCCATCTTGCTTGCCATCACAAAATCAGATATGCTGGATCAGGAACTGATGGATGAAATAAAAAATGAATTGCCTGATGTTTCCAGTGTGTTTATATCTTCTGTGGCCCAAACTGGTATAATGAAGTTAAAGGATTTAATCTGGAAACATTTAAACACATAATTTTATTGTTTTGATAGATACGATTATTGATTGGGACAAAAAACTATTCCTATTTTTGAATGGCATCCATTCTGATTTTTGGGATGTTGTAATGTTCAATATCAGTAATAAGCTAATCTGGATCCCCTTTTATGTATTAATACTCTATTTGATCACTAAACATTACAAAAAAGACACTGTATGGATTTTACTTGCTGTAGTGGTCCTTGTTACGCTTAGTGACCAATTGTCAGTACACGGCTTTAAAAATGTGTTTATGCGGCTTCGTCCCTGCCATGATCCGGATCTTGCGGGGCTTGTTCATATTGTAAATGATAAATGCGGGGGACAGTTCGGGTTCTATTCATCTCATGCCAGCAATCATTTTGCACTGGCAGCATTCTTTTCTTTTCTGTTCAGTGGCATATATAAATATTCTACAATAATATTCCTGCTTTGGGCAGGCATTATTTCCTATAGCAGGATATACCTGGGCGTTCATTTCCCATTGGATGTATTTTTCGGGGGAATTGCTGGTACCGGGTTGGCCCTGGCTGTATCGAAAATATATTTCCTTGCCAGGAGGCAATTCACAGCTTCTGACATTTAGAATCTGCTCTTTAGTATCCGTAAGCCCTGCCTTCAAACATATCAACCTTAACAATAAAAACTGCTACTTCCCTGATGGAAGGATCGCTGTATTTAAATTCACGGTCAGTATAATTCTTCATAATTAGATCCAGGGCCATCTTCTTCTTATCAAATTCATCTACAAATTCGACCTTGCCATAAGCAAGAACACTTTTATATTTCATGCTGTAGCTACAGGCAACTTTTTCACTTTGCCACCTAAGTTCGTGGCCGGTTGAAAAAGATAAACAAACATTTGGGTTTGCATTGAGAATATCGATCTTTTTACCAGTTTGTGCAGAGTGCAGATATATAATGCCATGCTCATATCCAAAATTCATAGGTATGACATATGGTTTTCCATCTAAACCAACCATACTAATATTACAAACATCACATGCTGTAATTATCCTGTCAATTTCTTCCTGCAAACTTATCACTCTGTTTTTCATATTTCGGAATGTGTTGTGTTGATGATCAATTTTTTACCACACTATTATATATCGTTTGAATTTTGTAATTCTTGCAGCCAAAATTATTCTAGTAGTATCCACACAGATCTCACAGAGTTTTAGATGTGTTTTCTTTATATTTCTGTGAGTATTGTGTGATAAGTCATTTCCTTATAACATTACTGTTCATCAACAATATTATTACATAAACTTCAAAACACCATCCTGACAAGATGGATTAAGAACAATAGTAAATTAAAAAGGCTTTATTCGCATTAAGCGAATAAAGCCTTTTATTTTTAATCTAAGATATATTTTAGTCTAATACTTTTTTACGAATATCATAGATTTTCTTGGTTCCATAACCAATTGCCAGTGAAAGCATGATCAAAAGACCACCACCGATTGGAGCACCACCACCAACGGGGGCACCACCGGTTCCACCACCTACACCTGGATCCCAGGGCATTGGCTGTGCTGATAGAATAACCGGAACCAGTACTACAAATAAAATTGCTAAAATTTTTATTACGTTTTTCATATCTGTTATTTTTATTTTCAACAACTAAATTTATTTTACTTAATATATACTTTGCCGGTTACAGCTCTGTCGTTAGAAATAACCTTAA
>CAYQWA010000021.1:0-89704 GCA_964421215.1 uncultured Bacteroidales bacterium
AGATTCCCAGTCTATCACCTCCACGATAAATGAATTTCGTGCCTACTCCATATTTATTCAACTCCCTCAAGCAGGCATCCCCAATATCATTTTCCGGAATACAGGAAACAAACTCAGCAGGAATACCGAAGTTTGAAAGGGATACAGCTACATTGGCTTCACCACCACCAAATGAGGCTTCAAAACCTTTTGTCTGGCTGATCCTCTGGAATCCAGGAGTTGCCAGTCTTAACATTATTTCACCGAAGGTGATTACTTTGTGTTTCATCTACATAAATTCAAAATAACTTTTTGCATTGTTGTAACAAATATCCTGTACAATTTGACCGGTCATTTCAATATCATCTGGGATCAACCCTTTCTCCATCTCAATTCCAAGCAAGTTGCATAATATCCTCCTGAAATATTCATGCCTTGAAAAAGAAAGGAAACTTCTTGAGTCGGTAAGCATACCAACAAACCGGCTCAATAAACCGTGGTTTGATAACGAATTGAGTTGATCTTCCATTCCCTTTTTCTGGTCCAGGAACCACCAGCCCGGACCCATTTGTAATTTCCCGGGATAACTTCCATCCTGGAAATTCCCGATCATGGTGGCCAGTACATCATTATCTTTTGGATTGCTATTATAGAAGACTGTTTTCGTTAGTTTGTCTTCTTTAACCAGGCGGTTGAGGAATTTTGAAAGGGATTGAGCAACAGGTAAATCTCCCATAGAATCAAAACCACCATCAGGCCCAATGAGGCTGTACATTTTTGAATTAGTGTTTCGGATCGGTCCAAAATGAAACTGTTGCACCCAATTCTTATCATGGTTCATGATGGCAAATTCAACCAACATCGCTGATTTGAATTTTCTGATCTCTGTCGAATCCAATTGCCTGCCTGATCTGACTTTACCAAAAACACCCTCAATTTCTTTGGCGCTATAATCCTCTGCATAAAACTCTTCAATACCATGGTCCGATATTTTGCATCCGTTTTGGGCAAAATAATCGTGTCGAATTTTTACAGCTTTCAAGAGTGTGGTATAGGAGGATATCTCCACATCTGCTATCACTTCTAATTGATCGATATAATGGTTATAGGACTTTATATCTTCAACGGCCATAATTTTATCAGGCCTCCATGTCGGAAGCAGGAGAATATTGCTCTCTTCTTCAAGTTTATGGAATTCAAGTGAATCAATGGGATCGTCTGTTGTACAAATAACCTCCACATTCCAGTATCTTAATATTCCTTTTGTTGTAAGATCAGGCTGTTGAAGTATTGCAGTTGTTTCCTCAAATATCTCAGGAGCTGTTGTTGAATTCAGTAAACGGGTAATCCTGAACGGTTTCTTAAGTTCGAGATGAGTCCAATGGTATAATGGATTCCGAAGGGTATAAGGAACCGTTTCCGCCCATTTTTCAAATTTCTCCCAATCAGATGCCTTACCAGAAATGTACTTTTCATCCACTCCATTAGCACGCATGGCCCGCCACTTATAATGATCTCCTTCAAGCCAAAGTTGGGAAATATTGTCAAACGTTCTGTTTTTAGAAATGTGTTCCGGATTCAGATGACAATGAAAGTCTATGATAGGCATCTTGTCGGCAAACTCGTGGTATAGCTTCCGTGCAGCATTTGATTCCAGTAAAAAATCCTCATGGATGAAAGGTTTACTCATAATCCAAACTTTTTTCAATTCCCATTTCAAGGCCGGTTAATTCTGCCAGTCCTTTCATTCTTCCAATAAGGGAATACCCGGGATATGATTTTTGTTTATGCTGATCATCAAGCATCAGATGACCATGATCGGGACGCATAGGCAGCTGCCAGTCTTTCCTTCCCTCTTTTTTTCTTCTCCTTGCTTCAAGGATCAAGGTTTTTACCACCTGAAACATGTCCAGTTCTCCACTCAAATGATCTTCTTCTATAAAGTTGCCATCCACATCCCTGCTCACATTCCTCAAATGTACAAAATTGATGCGATGTGCCAGTTCTAAGGCCATTGTTACCAGATCATTATTTACTCCTGCACCATATGAACCGGTGCATAATGTTAATCCATTGGATACGGAATCGACAGTTTCAATGATTTCCTTTGCATCCTTAATATTACTTACCACCCTGGGAAGTCCCAATAAAGGCCAGGGAGGATCATCAGGGTGGATTGCCATCCGAACACCTGCTTTTTCTGCTACCGGAATAACCTCTATTAAAAAGTGAAACAAATAACTTTTTAACTTTTCAGCATCAATACCTTTATATTCATCAACTATAAGTTGGAATTCCTCGAGCCTGAAGCTCTCTTCTGAACCTGGTAACCCTTGAAGAACAGTATCCGTTAATTCCTTTTTTTTACTACTCGGCGCATTATCAAAAAATTCTTTTGCCTGCTCCAAAATGTGGTCAGGATAATCATTCACTGCACCTGGACGTTCTAGGATAAACAGGTCAAATGCTGCAAATTCAATTGATTTGAACGACAAAGCCATTTTGCCATCATTTCTTTCAAAATAAAGGCTTGTTCTTGACCAATCCAGCACAGGCATGAAATTATAACAAACGGTATGAATACCGTTTTCTCCAAGATTAATTAGTGTTTGCTTATAATTTTCAATGAAAACAGAAAAATCTCCTTTATGCTTTTTGATATCTTCGTGAACAGGAACACTTTCCACCACTGACCAATGTAATCCTGCGGTTTCAATTTCCTTTTTACGTTTTTGAATTTCTGTTGTGCTCCAAACTTCCCCGTTGGGAATATGATGCAAGGCAGTTACAATTCCTGTCGCTCCTGTTTGTCTGATCTCTTTCAAACTAATTGGATCATTGGGTCCGTACCATCTCCATGTTTTTATAAATGCCATATAGACTTAATTGTTATTCGTTATTAGTTAATTGTTAATAGTTCTTGGTAACAGTTAGCCATTAACCTCTAACATTCAACCGTTATACTCCGCTGAAAATACTGAAACCACCGTCGACTGGTAAAACAATACCTGTTACAAAGCTGGATGCATCGCTGCAAAGGAACAATGTTGCGCCGATTAACTCTTCTGCTTCACCAAAACGTCCCATGGGTGTGTTACGGAGGATATCCTCACCCCTTTTAGTCAAACTGCCATCTTCCCTGGTTAGCAGCTTTTTGTTTTGTTTCCCAATAAAAAAACCTGGTGCCAGTGCATTCACCCTGATACCCTCACCAAATTTTTTCGCCATCTCTACCGCCATCCACCTGGTAAAATTAGCAATTGCGGCTTTTGAAGCAGAATATCCAGCTACTCGTGTAATTACCTGGTCAACCGCCATGGAAGAAATATTAAGTATGCATCCTGACTTTTGTTCTGCCATCACCCTCCCAAAAACAATCGAAGGCAATACAGAACCATTTAGGTTTAGGTCATTTACTTTGTGAAAATCATCCATATTTAAGTCAAATATGGTTTGTTCAGGTGCTATGGTTGCTCCAGGCATATTTCCACCGGCCGCATTGATCAGAATATCAATTTTACCATATTCAGCAATCACTCTTTCCTTGACTTTAATTAAATCTTCCCTATTCAGAACATCACATTTCATCCACATCACTTCCCCAAAGCCTGAAAGTTCATTTGAACGGGTTTTGGTATTCTTTTCATGCAAATCGAGAATTACAACTTTTGCCCCGGCTTTTAAAAGGCCTTCTGCCATTTTCCCTGCTAAAACACCTGCACCGCCAGTAATTATTGCGACATTATCTTTCAGATTATAAAGTGTATCCAAATACTCCATAATTATTTCCTGATTAAACGTTTACCACCAAAATAAATAAGCCTTACGATTATACTAATAATGTACATCCATTCTGTAAGGTATAGCACATATCCCTGGTATGAAAAAAGTTCACTCCACTCTGTGTTGTAAAACAAGATCGAGAAAAGGTTCACCACGTTCGCAACTAAATAAAGAAGAAGGATAATGATAATCTCCCTTTTTATCCATTTCCATTTTATAACTATCTCTTTCATTACAGGTTCATTTCGTTAGGCAATGTGATAACTTTCTGTTCTTCGATGGCTTGCTGGCCAAGCAATGTCCAAACACTGGCCCAGTATCCCTGTTCAAATAAACCTTTTGTAGGAACACCATTTCTAACTGAGGCAATAAAAGCTTCAAGCTGTACTTTTGATTCATCAAAACCATGTTCTTTTTCTGCGATATTAATCCCATTAGTTTCCACCTTTAATTCAGGGGTCCAGGAGCTATTGGTAAGAGGGATTGAATCACCGAATATTCCGCTTTTGATATCATTCATTAATTGAATTATACCAGGAGGGGGAGGTGGTTCAGGTGGAGGAGGCGGATTTTCCAGATACCTCTTGTTTACTTCTAGCTCGAGGGTTCCTAAATCCCCCATTATTTGTTCCTCAAGACCATAGTGCCTGTTGCTTGTCATGGAATCAAAGATAAATTGAGTTCCATCCTTGTATGAATAGATTAAAGCAACATTATCGTAAACTTCGCGTCCATCCTTCCAGTAATTGATACTTCCTGTACCCATTACAGAAACCGGCAAATCATCTTTCATCCAGTTGGCAACCTGAATCTGGTGGGATGCCAGTTCTGTCATCAAGCCGCAGGAGAATTCTTTATACAATCGCCAGTTTATTTTTCTTTCCAGGTCTGGCCTGCCTTCCGGAAGCGGCCTACGCCAGTCGTTGTTCCTGTGCCAGTATGCCCGGATCTGAGTAATTTTTCCTAACTCACCGGCCTTTATAAGATCAATGGCAGTCAAATACCTGGGATCAAATAACCGTTGATGACCAATTTGCAGAATATTACCGGTACTATAATGGGTATCAGCCATGGCCTTTACATCTTCCAGCGTTCTTGCCATGGCCTTTTCACAAAATACATGAATGCCGGCATTCAGTGCATCAATAGTGATGTGGGCATGTTCATTTAATGGGGTAGCAATAACTACGGCATCAAGATCTTTCATATCCAACAATTCATGGTAATCATAAAATGCTTTTGCTTTAGATTCTGTTTTTTTAATTGCCCTTAGGTAGTGAGGTTCATAATTGTCGCAAACAGCAACCACCTCAATGTTGATCTTTTCTGATAAATCAAGCAGATAATGTAACAACAAATACCCTCTTGATCCAACGCCAATGACTCCTATCCTGATTCTTTGAGAATAGTCAGGATTAGAATCCTGCCCAAGTACATTAAGCCATGGGTAAGTCAATAATAATGCACTGCCTGCCAGAGCAGTTCCCATAAAATCCCGTCTTGATATACTGATATTTTTCATTTTGCTAATTATGAAACTTTTGAATTTCTCCTAGATTATTATTGTATTCTACCTTTACTATTTCTATTCCCTGAAACTCATTCAGCAGGTTATCTATCAGCCTTTCATCGGCAACCATTAATGCGGTTGACAAAACTTCAGCGTCCAGTGGTGATATGGATTTAACGGAGATCATTTTTTCCTCTTTTATCGGCTTACCTGATTGTGGGTGAATTATATGACTCCGTTTCTCTAAATTGCCCGATGTTGATACCGACTGGTCTACTAACTCAAACATCGCAATAGTCTTCTCTTTATCATAAAAATCCTGAATACCAACAGGCCAGAATTCACCGTGAGGATGTTTGCCCAAAACACTCACAGAACTTTCTCCAAAGCTAATAAAAGCTGAAGAAATTCCGCTCACTTTTAGCATCTTCCGGATATTATTCATGGCATATCCTTTTCCATAGCCTCCAAGGTTCAACTTAATGAAAGGTGAAAGAAAACTTACAGTCATGGATTTTTCATCCAGAATAATGGCATTTGATCCATGGCAATCGAAATCCGGATAAAGATCATCAATGTTAAGTTTTCCGTTCCAGTGATCAATAGCCTTCCCAATACTGATATCGAAAAGACCCTCCGTTCTACTATTAAACACATGACAATCTGCAAGAATTTCAAACAATTCTTCACTTACTTCAACCGGATGATTCATTGCATTCTCATTTAAGTGACTTATTTCACTTGTATGTAAAAAACAGCTTAATAGGTTCTCAAGGCGGTTTAACTCTTCAACACATTCAGAAAACAACAGGTCTCCCCTAGAGGCATCAATACCAGGCAACAACAGGTTAAACCTGGTTCCCATGCTGAATTTGCTATTTTGGTAAACCTGCATCGATTACATTGCTACTGTTAATTATTGCACGCTGATAACACAGATCTGGCAGATAAACACAGATATATCTGTGACATTCTGTTCAATCAGTGTCATCTGCGTTCCATCTAAACGTTCACTTCCCATCCCTTTTCATACTTCCGGCCCCACATTTTCATGGCCTTTTTATCATTTACTATCCTTCCGTTTGAATAATCAATTTCAAGACTTCTGCCCATTTCCTGTGCGATGTTCCCCAATTGGCAGATTGTAACACTTTTATTCCCTTCATCAATGGGAGAATTGAGTTTTTCCCCTGACCTGATCGCATTAATAAAATTACCAATGTGAAGCTTTTCCAGATCACCTCCACCCACGATGTTCATTGTTGCATTGTCTGTTCCTGCTTTGGCCTCTTTAATTAACTGATTGGATTTATCATAAAATTCATAACCGTTTCTGTCGATTATCGCAGTTCCTTCAGTGCCATAAATTATGGATCCTCTTCCACGGTTATGGAAGGGTGTTCCGTTACAACTTCTGCCCTCCCAGTTAATACTTTTTCCTCCTGCAAAATCATAATTTGCAATTTGGGTATCATAAAATTCCCAATCATCCTTATAATGATAGCGGCCACCATTAGAGCTTACTTTAACAGGGTAATCTACATCAAGAGCCCACCGGCAGATATCCAATTCATGGGTGCCATTGTTAAGGATTTCACCTGTGCCCCAATTCCAGAACCAATGCCAGTTGTAATGTACTATATTGTCTCTAAATTCAGTTCTTGGTGCGGGTCCCTGGAATAAATCCCAATCGAGCCAGTCAGGCACAGGAGCTGGCACTCCACGACCAATGGTTCCACGGGTATTGGCATACCATGCTTTGCCATAGTATGCTTTACCTATTATCCCTTCTTTAATCAATTTTACTGCTTCGATGGATTCATAGGAAGATCTTTGTTGGTTTCCCATCTGAACCAGTTTGCCATACTTTTTTTGAGCTTCAACCAAAAGTTCACCTTCCCGGGGATTATGGCTACAGGGTTTTTCTACATATACATGCTTACCAGCCTGTAATGCCATGATGGATGCAGGAGCATGCCAGTGATCGGGAGCCGCTATTACGAGAATATCAAGGTCTTTGTCCTCAAGTACTTTCCGGATATCTTTTTCACCTTTAGGTTCATATCCATATTTTTCATTTACTGCCTGAATGGTTTTATCAATGGCTCGTTGGTCCACATCACAGATCCAGCTTATTTTAACATTTTCTGCTTCGGCGAATTTAACAGCCAGGTAGCCTCCTCTGCTGTTAACGCCCATTACGGCAACGTTTAACCTGTTATTCGATCCTAAAACGTTGGCAAATGCTGAAATAGGGAATGTACTTGCCAGAGTCACACCGGCCATTCCCTTAGTCGTTGTTTTGATAAATTGTTTTCTTGTTATCATAATGTTTGAATGCATGAATGCGTGAACAGAACGCTGATGACGCAGATTTTGCAGATAATCGCAGATTTGATCTGTGAGAATCCATGTGATCTGCGTTATCTGCGTTCTATCTTTCTAATTTTGATGTTTCTAAAATGAACTTCATCCCCGTGATCCTGCAAAAGTATGTGACCTTTTTCCCAGTTTCCGAATCCTTCATAGTCTTTGTATTTGCTGTAGGCAACCAGTGCATCAAACATCTGGTTGTTACGTTCGTATTCTACCACTTTATCACCATTAAGCCAATGCTCCACATGGTTTCCTTCAACAACAATCCTGGCCCTGTTCCAATAGCCCATATAGAATTTTTTGTTGGATTTTGCCGGGATCAGGTCGTAGAGTGATGCCACTGTCCGGTTACCTTTAACACCCTTTTCTGCATCCGGGTGTTTCTTATCATCCAGGATCTGGAACTCCAGTCCAATGGCTGATCCTTCTGTATAATATCCTTCAGTTATAAAATATTTTATTCCACTGTTGGCACCCTCGGTGATGTTAAAATCGATAAGTAGTTCAAAATTTTCAAACTCTTCCATGGTAACAATATCACCACCATTGCCGGATTCTGCTCCATCAGCTGCTTCAACCACCAATTCACCGTTTTCTATATGCCAGCCTCTGCCAGGAAATGTTTCACTGTGTGCACCACGCCAATTGTCAGTTGTACTTCCATCAAACAACAATTGCCATCCATCAGCAATGTCATCTTTGCTTAATTGGTTGGGAATTGTGCAGATCTCTCTGGCACTAGATTCTGAACGATAGCTTTCAGGATCCTTGGTAATAATTTTAATCTTCCGCCACATGATCTCCTTGCCCACATCTTCCGGTTTATAAACTCCATGAACCTGAAGTCCGATAAATCCGGTTGTCGATAATTCATCCAGCAGGTTTGCACAGGGTACTCCGTTTACCCAGGTCCGGATTGAATTACCAATAGCCTCCACCCGGATTTGATTCCAGTCATCCAGCTTTATCGCTTTTCTGGCATTATCATCATGAAGAAGGTTATTCAACCAACCCATTCTTCCTTCATCATAAATTCCTCCTGACCACGCCCTGTCAGATGGATCCATCTCCACCTGATAGCCAAAAACTCTCCCATCATGGTAATCGGAATGGCTGTTGCTGCGAATCTGAACGCCAGAATTAAAAAGGTTATCGAGGTTTTTATACCTGACTTCATACTCCAGTATAAAATCACTGAAAAACTGTTTGGTGCATAAAAAAGTGTTTGGTGTATTAGCTACTGTTTTGCCAATGATCATTTCCCCTTCCTGGCGGTATTCAGCGTTGCCACCCTTTTGTTCCCAGCCTTTAAGGTCTTTACCGGTTATGAGGTATTTCCAGGGAGCTTTGGCATCATTCTGAGCATTCGTCCCAGCAAGGTTCATAAGAATAATGAGGGTAAGTAAAATTGTTCTGTTCATTTATTAAATATTTTCAAGTTATTATAATCTGTAACAATGTTTAAAAATACCATTTTACCTTAACAGGAAGGCACTAATCTTTTGAATATTCTTCAAAGACCTGGAAACTTTGAATGACTGGTTCTGCCGATGATTGAATGATTCTCAATCTAACTTTTCCAGATGAAACAGGTTTTTCAAGAAATTGAATGCGTTTGTGGCCAATGCAGCTTCCATTTGCAACTTGTTTCCAACTATCATCGATTAATGCTTCAATGGTATATTCCCTGACGCGTTCCCCAACTGTAATATCCTCCTGTATAACAAAATAGCTTACCAATACTTCCCTATCTAAATCAATGGTATGTGTTTCACCTTTTCCATTTGTTTGTGCCAGGGGATTATCAAATTGTCTTTTTATCTCATCACCCCATTCATTAAGTCTTTTCACATCGGCTTCCGGCAGAAGGCCATCCGGGCCAGGTGTTAATCCTAAAATCAAAGTTGAATTATGTCCAACCGATTTGTAATACATATTCATCAGATTCTCAAGAGGGAATATATGAGGTTCATCATCAGGTTCCCAAAACCATTCATGCCTGCCGTTGTATCCCCGCAACGGTGCATCCGACATGGCAGGCATCCAGTATTCCCCTTCAGGATCACCGTGCTTTAACAATTGAATGTGCTCAGCTTTTGTATCCCCGGCATGGGAATAAAAATTGGGGAATGTTGCCCAGCACGGATAAGGTACTGTTCCCGATTCGGATCCACCCCAGCGTGTTTCAGCGAGTTGATTGTTGTGGTAGAATAAACAGTTAGGCTGGTATTTTTGAACGATTGGCAGCACATCGGGTGCACCAAGGTCGGGATGGCTGGCACCACCATCAAACCATATTTCGAACAGTTCACCATAATTGGTGCATATTTCTTTAACCATTCCTTCAACCATCTGGTTGTAATAAGCCTGCCTGTTTTTTTGAAAATCTCCTTCACCATTCACTTTAAAATCATGCACACCTAAAAATGAATTCCATCGAATGCCAAAATATATTCCTGGTTTAATGTCATACTTACGACAGGAATTAACAAAATCCCGGACAATATCACCTTTGCCTTCCCTCCAATTGACTGCTTTCAAACAGTAGGGATTCACTTCCGACTGGTACAACGCAAAACCTGTTTCGTGGGTAGCAGTAAGAATAGCAAACCTAAACCCTGCATCTTTTATCGCTTTGATCCATTGGTCAGTATCCAGTTTCTCAGGATTAAAGATCTGGTAGTCATTAATTGGAGTGATCCGGTTTGTGTGCTGGTTGTATTTCTTCCCGTCAAAAACATGGAGATCGTAGTGAAAAACTGCTCCCATTTCGGCCTGTTGCCAGGCAAGTTGTTTGGCATTGGGAACAGGAATACCATGGTTATTCTGGCCAGTTACCTGAACAGCTAAAAGAATTATAATAACTAGTCTTAAATATATTGAAACCATAACCTTTAATCTAATTCCTTGCAAAGCTTTATTTGTATGTTAAATGTATTGTGTTCCGGCTTCCCTTCTTTAACGGGTTCATTAACCTGGAAAGGTGATCTTTCAGATGCAGCGGCGTACAATACCAATGGTTGCCCCTCTTCATCCAGCAACAACTGTGGACGTTCCAGGTGAGCCAGTTTAATGGTATCACCATTATTATTCAAAAACTGCCTGAGTGATAAAAGGGGATTTTCAGCTGGCTTCCAGTCATGGATCCCGTCTTTAGAAGTAATCAAGGCTAATGCCCCGAATTGTGGTGTTAATTTGCCGGAATTTGAAAAGTCCTTTACAATGGCATAATACTTTTTTCTTTTTTTATCATACCAGAAGTAAGGATCTTCTGCTGAATATTCTGCATTTGTAAAAACGGGACCAACGAGTTTAAATGGCCCATCCGGATTTTCAGCCTGCGCGATCCAGTGTGTCATATGGCCATGGCCATTCCTCTGGCTGCTCGATTTAAACATCATCAGGTATTTACCATCCGGAGCCTGTGTAACAGACGGATTCACAACCCTGTGAAATGTATTGATGTTGTCGGGAACCATTAAAGGTTCCCCAGATCCTTTATAATTGCCGTTTATCAGATCTTCAATGCTGTTTGCAATTGCAACACCTATCCGTTGTCCGCCAACGTATTTCATCCAGGTATTCTGATCTTTTTCAACATTGACACGAGGATTATTTCCTATATAATACAGGTAATATTTGCCATTGAATTTTTTAATGTGTGGATTATGGGCATCATAGCAGTTCCAGTCTGTTGAATCACCGGAGCCTTGAATAATCGTTTTAACATACTTAAATGGACCATCAGGATTTTCAGAGATAGCATAGGCTATTTCCGAATATTTCAGCCATCCTCTGAAACCCACAAATGGTTTGTCAACAATGGTATCAATCCTGCCTGTTGAGCCATGTAGCCAGTGGGCATAAAACATATGGTATTTCCCATCATCGCCTTTTATTACGCTTCCTCCCCATGTGAAATAGTCATTGTGGACGAGTATGTTCTTTTTTGAAATCCGTGCTTTTGATATTTGATCTCCGATTCGTAATTCGCCCGACAGGTAGATAGCACACCCACCTCCGGAAGCAAGTTTCACTTTTAGTTTTGTATTGGCATTAATATTAACTTTTCTTATTCTATAAGCTTCTTTATTATTCAGGAAATGGGAATTATCTGCATCCTCATACAAGGTGGCTGAATAGGTCCTGTCTTTGGGTAGGAATCTGAAATCTATCACAAGTGTTCGTGCTTCCCTGTTTGAAAGAGAACCTACAAACCAGTTATCACCTGCCTGACGGGCGACTGTAATAAATTCTCCAATTTCACCATCAATTACTTTAAAACTATCAAATTGAGGAGGCATTTTCCGAATACAATCAAAAAGATCATCTTTTTTAAGATATTCTTCAGGGCTATCAGGCAGGACCCTCCAACCACTATAAGCGATGATTAACTTGGCCACTTCTGCAGCCACTGTTCCGGGGATTTTCTGAAATACCCTTTGTCTGTAAAGATTGTTACTTAAATCGAACCATCCATCACAATAATCAACAGGCCCGGCTAACATGTTAACGAAAGGAGACGTAACTGCTGTTTCAGGAAAATAGGAACGTTTTGCATCAGCCTGTGAATGGCAAAATTCTTTGGTTACCAGGTTTGGATAGGTTCGTCTGTCACCACTTGGTGGTACCGGGTTGTCGTGAAAATTAACCATCAACTTGTATTTGGCACATAATTCCACAACCTCTCTCGTATGTCTCACTTTTTCTTCCCAGCTTCCTTTCATAAAGCCATATTTCACACCAACAGCTCCCCATTCAGAAAACTGTTCAATAACTCTTTCCAAACCAAATTTCTTTGCCCCCACATCATTCAAATACAGAATAATCCCAACACCTTTTTCGTTAGCATATTCCATACATTCCTCAATATTTACTCCTTCTCTGGAGGTAGTTGGATCGGAATCCTCATTGAATTCTTCACCATACCAGTCTGCATCGATCAACAAATACTGAATGTTATTATCTGCCGCAAAATCAATGAACCGTTTATGGGAGGTGGTATTTAATCCATATTCAAATCCATCATCTGTTATATAGCCCCATACTCGCCAGTCCCACATTACTTTACCAGGTTTAATCCATGACGGATCTTTAATTTTACAAGGTTCATTCAGGTTTACCAGTAAGTTCGACTCAAGAAGATCTCCGGGTTTGCTTCCCAGCATAAAAGCCCTCCATGATGTTTTTGCCGGCAGGATGTCTTTTGTTTCAGCTATTACAAATTCCAATGAATGATCATTCCCCTTGGTAATTAAACTAAAGGGAGCATATCTAACAATTTCTGCCTCATGGATCGCCAGAAACATGTCATTTTTAGTTTGCATTACAATAGGAGTCCGCATTGCTACCTGTGAAGAATCAGAGCCTTGTAATGGCCCCAGGTTATGATTTTCTCCATTGTAAGCCCAATAGGTAAAATCATTTGCAAAATTCAGCTTAGTTAATTCTTTTGAAATCGTAAGACTGTCGTAGGAATCTTGTTCTGGAAAATTATAGCGATATGCAAAACCGTCATCATAACATCTGAAGTTAATCTCAAACTTTAATGAATTTATATCAGTCGATTGACACTCTATTATGTATTCATTATAGTGGTTTCGGACAGTTTTATTTTTGCCATTGATTGTATTCCAGGTATTATCGAAGGATGATTCTTTAACATCTGTAATCCTTACATTTTTAGTAAGATCGATTGAATCGATTAATAGTCCTAAAGGAGATTCATTGAGAACTATTTCTTTATTAAACTTCTGAATTAACTTAATGTCTCCATTTTCAGAAGTTATTGTTAACTGTAATTTATTGTCAGGAGAAAGTAGCCTGTACTGATGTTTATTTACACACGAGACTTCAAATATTACTACTATCAGCAACAGACAAAATATATACTTTCTTTTTATCATATAAGTGACCGTTACAATTCCGTTATCATTAATTCTTTATACATTTCATTGGTATCGTTCATGGACTTCATCTTTTTCATCATCTCTACCTTCATTTCATCATACAAGTCTGAATATTCTTCTTGCTCAATTAAATTATTCATCTCATGAGGATCATTTTTCAAATTGAATAATTGAGTATTTCGATCCCCATTCACAAAATATTCAATTAACTTTAAATCAGCATTTCGATATGCTCTCTGAAATTCTTTATACCCATAAATCATTGTTTCCCTGTGCTTTGCTTCATTGCCAATAATTGTAAGAGCAAAACTTTTTCCCTGTACTGTTTCAGGGACTTCCACTTCAGTGAGTTCACAAAGTGTAGGAAAAATGTCAAACAGATAACAGAAAGCGTCTCTTTTTTCATTTTCAGGAATCCCCGGGCCACTAATAATCAATGGTACTCCAATGCTATGTTCATAAACATTTTGCTTCCCCATTAATCCATGCTGACCAACAGCCAGTCCGTTATCAGCAGAGAAAATGATTATGGTATTTTCATACTCACCAGATTCTTTAAGTGTTTGAATAATTCTGCCAATTTGCTCATCCATATGGGTAATCATGGCAAAATAATCACGAAGATGTATTTTTATTTCTGATTTTGTTCGTGGGAAACCCGCCAGCACTTCATCCCTGATTTTAAATTCACCAAAATCAAATGGATGTTGGGGTAAATAATTTGGCGGAAGTGTAAGAGATGTTGTATCATACAAATCCAGATACTCCTCCGGCATAGAACGCGGATCATGTGGGGCTGTATAGGATACATAGGCAAAAAAAGGCTTATCTGCATCTCGGTTTTTTATAAAATTTATTGTAGCATCAGCGAATAATTCACTGGAGTGTTTTCCTTTAATTATATGATCACAATTCCCGGTATACTCAACATGATTACTATACCCGGGATTTTTAATGTATGGAGTTTTTTTATCATATTTCCCTGTTGAATCGTAATGATAAACCGGCACATTCCAGTGATCCGACATGCCCCCAAAGAAAATTTCGTCTCCTGTTGTGAATCCTCTTGCAAATACAGGCCTTCCGTTGTGCTGTTTTCCGGTACCGAAAGTCTCATAACCTGCCTCTCTAAATACCTCGGGTAGTGTTTTGTTTTTCTCTGATATCTTTGCCTGCCAACCTTGTTTTTCAATTCCATAAAGATGTCTGCCTGTCATAAGCATGGCACGGCTTGGGGCACACACAGCCCCGCTTGAACCTCCCATGATATAAGTGTTGGTAAAACTGATACCACTGGAAGCCAGCCTGTCGATGTTGGGTGTGATGATCTCTACATTACCATGGGCATTTATCGTCCTCGCCCGCTGGTCATCGGCAAAAAGGAAAAGGACGTTTGGTTTTTTGCTATAGCTTTTCTCTGAGCGAGGCTGACAGGACACTATAGAAATAGCAATGACAAGCAATGTTATTTGGGGAAATAGATTATATCTCAGCTGTTTATCAAACATGTAAATGATTTATTTTCTAATTAATCTCATAAATTCCGGTATTTCCTTTTTCCAGTAATGGCATTAGTTCTTTAACAATGCCCGGCTTTTCCGATGCCAGATTTTTTGTTTCGTAGGGATCTTCCATATAGTCATAGAGTTCAATAAAAGGCATCTCGTCTCTATAATATTTGGTCAACCGGTAACGATTTGTTCTTAATGTAATTCCTTTTCTAAAATAGCTGTAAGCAACATTTTTCTTTTTGATTGAAGGATCCACTAACAGTTCTGCAAAGCTTTCTCCATCAGTCTTTACGGGATTTGGGATATTACACAGTTTCAGCAATGTTGGGTAAAGGTCGACAGTTTCTACTATCGTTGCAATCGTCCTCCCAGGATTTCCTGATTCGGGAACCTTTATGATTAGGGCACTTTTTAAGGATCTGTCGAAGAGGGTGTGTTTACCCCAAACGAGTTGATCGCCCAGATGCCAGCCATGATCACCCCAAATAACAACAATGGTGTTATCAGCAAGGCCAAGTGCTTCTAATTCATTTAACACCCTCCCAATCTGTGCATCGATATAACTAACGGATGCCAGGTATGCATGCCGCAGTTTTTTTTGATAATCTTCAGAAGCCGGTTTATCAAGATTAATTTTTTCGTCCGTTAAATGATATCCATTTAGTTCTCCACTGTTGTGCAGACTGGCAGTATTAATATTTTCAGGGATAAAGGGATTTTCCGATAGGGTGATGTTTTTCCGGTCATAAAGATCCCAGTATCTTTTCGGTGCATTAAAAGGCAAATGTGGTTTGAAAAACCCCAGTCCAAGAAAAAAAGGTTTTTCCTGATTCTTCAACTCACCAAGTTTGGCAATGGCTAAATTAGCCGACAGTCCATCCACATAACCTTCATCTTCCACCTCTCCTGCTTCATAAGGCTTAACCTGTCTTTTCAGGCTTTGTCTGTTTTCTCCGTTGGCATAACCAAAAAAGGCATTCCAGCCGGTTTTCCATTTGCCGGGATTAAAAACAATCTCATCCCAACTGTGAGGCAGTTCATTTTTATTAGAAGGTTCGTCGGTATAACCGTAAACAAGGCCATCGGCAGAGTGGCTGATCTTTCCGATTCCTACGGTATAATAACCGTTACGCTTTAAATGATGGATAAAGGATTCCGGCAATTCGCCTTCAGGTTTATCGGATAATTCTGTAACAATTGCCTGATTTGAAAGATGGGATGGTTTTGAGGGCCTGTTCCCTGTTAATAAGCAATGACGTGAAGCACCACAAGTAGGAGCCTGAACAAAGTGATTGGTAAACACCAGGCCTTCTGATGCAAGCTTATCAAGATTAGGAGAATAAACGCCATCTTTCCCATAGCACCCCAGTTCCGGTCTTAAGTCATCAACGGCTATAAACAATACATTTGGGGATTTTTCTTTCTTTTGAAAACAACTACTCACAATAAATGCAAGGAAAATCAGAATTGCTGATCCAATAAATCTTCTATGTATTATGTTAGAATTCATTTTGCCAGCAGTTTATTTAGTGATCACCCCAATTTCATTTACCGATGTATAATCCCTTTTATCAACAGCACCAAGCGATTCAAGTCGTATAAATTTTGCTTTCAAAGGCTTAGAAAACCTGACCTGCTGTTTCACCGGATTATTGGCAATATTGCTAAACTCTCCGTTTGATATTATTTTATTCCATTTGCTACCATCATCACTGATGTAAAAATTATATTTAGTAATTACACCGATGAGGTTATTGTCAGTCCGGGGAATGTAGGTGAATCCCAATAATAATAATTCTTCACCCAGGTTAATCTGAATATCATGAGGTAGTGCGGTTTGGTTATCACCCCAGTTGGTATGCCACATGGTGGACGGATCGCCGTCTATGGCATTAGTTGCAGGAAAAGCTTCATGGTTACTATCTACAAAGTGAATGCTCCATTTATCACTGCACAGATCAAAAGTATTAGAAACCACCTCGCTTTTTTTACCATTGTCAAGTACGGCTAAAGCCTTAACCGTTCCTCCATTTTTCATTTCAAAAGGTTGAGTAAAAACCTGCGAGGTCTTATTGGGTTCAGTACCCTCTACAGTAAAGTATATTTTCGGATCAACTGTTTTACAAACAATAGTCACGATTCCCTCTTTATTCCTGACAATTTCCGGATTGGAAATCAACTCCGGCGCTTTATATACTTCAATGTTTGAAATTACCGGACAAGCCTTTGCATCCAAAATAGTAAGCCTTAGTTTTTGACTTTCCACCATAGGGAAACGCAGTATCCTTTTATATCCTATGGTAGTAGCTTCTTCGATAACTTCCCATTTCTTTTCTATAAAAGCTTCAATTTGAAATGCTTTAATCCTTTGTCCAAATGTAATGTATTCCTGAACAAGAAAGCGGTTAAATTTTACTTGTCTGCCAAAATCTATAATTATAGATTGTTGAATTACACCATCATCGGTTGCCCAATAGGTTTCTTTATTACCATCTATTACATTGGCCGGAGAGTAAGAATCATGCTTTCCGCGATAATTATCTGCTTCAGCATTTGCATTCAAAGCACGATTTTCAGCAAATGTTGCATCCAGCATGTTTTTAAGCTGCATTAGTGCTGCTGAATCGTTTTCATGGACAAGGCCACGTTTGTCGATAGGGATGTTCAACAAAAGGTTTGAGTTTCTTCCTATTGAACCGTAATAAATATCCAGCAGATGTTGCAGGGATTTTACCTCGTCATCTTGTGATTCATGGTAGAACCATCCCGGCCTGATAGAAACATCGGTCTCACCTGGTATCCAGTGTGTACCGTTTTCATCACCTTCATTGAGGAGTTGTTGCAGTCTTCCGCCAACTCCCCCAATTATAATACTATCCGGATTCAGAAGGTTCCAGTTTGTTTCTCCTGCATATCCTCTTTCATTTCCTATCCATCTTGTTCCAGGGCCTTTATCACTAAAAATTATGATGTTAGGCTGCAAAGTATAAACCAACTGGTAAATACTGTCCCAACTGTAATAGGTTTTTCTGTCGATCTTTCGGATTTCATTTGCACCTCCATAGTACCCATCACCTCCATTTGCACCATCGAACCATATTTCAAATATTTCCCCATAATTTGTCAGAATATCTTTGAGTTGGTTTCTATAGTATTCGAGATATTCAGGTTTGCCATAATCAGTATGATTTCGGTCCCAGGGAGATAAATACAAACCCATTTTTAAACCGTACTCATCACAAGCTTCTTTTAAATCTTTTAACAAATTTCCCTGTCCATCTTTCCATGGTGAATTTTTGACAGAATGTTCCGTTTCGGCAAACGGCCATAAACAAAAGCCGTCGTGATGTTTCGCACCTAGAATCACACCTTTCATCCCTGCAGCTTTTATAATTCTTGCCCATTGCCTGCAATCAAGTTGTGAAGGATTAAAAACTGTCGGAGCTTCATCACCGTATCCCCATTCCATATCGGTAAAAGTATTGGGGCCAAAATGGATGAAAGCATAATACTCCATTTCATGCCAGGTCAGTTGTTGTTTTGTTGGAACAGGGCCATAGGGTTCCGGAGGATTAACCCGGCTAGTATTACATCCGGCAATAATGCTAAGGATCGCTATGATTAATAATAATCTGATCATTTTAATGGTATTTAAGATTCATTAATTATCTGATATCCTCCAATACGCTCTGAAGTTGTGATTTAATATTTAATAACTCATCAGAACACTTTTCTTCTGTCAATGGATTCTGTTCTAATGGATCGTTTTCTGTATCATAAAACTTTCCATCATCATAAAGTTTATACCTTTTGTCCCTGGCAAATTCGCGGGTATTAAAAACATTCCGGCCTCTGCCCCAATAGTAAACATATACCCACTCACGCGGGATCCCTTCCTCACCCTTAAGCTGAGAATAAAAACTACGTCCGTCGATGATCAAGTTTTCGGGAATATCTGCCATACCAATTTCAACAAGAGTTGGAAAAAAGTCGCTAAAATCAATCAAGTCATCCGAAACTAATCCATGTTGTATTGTTCCCGGCCAGTTAACGATCAGGGGTACATGCGTACCGGCATCTGTTGTATGGGATTTCCCTCCCTGAATCCAATCATCATTCCACTTGGATTTAATTTGTTTTGGACTGCCATTATCGCCTGTAAAAATGATCAACGTGTTCTCCCTGAGGCCCAGTTCTTCAAGATTGGCTACAATACATCCAACGGACTTATCCATATATTCAACCATATCCTTAAAAAACTTCTTGTCTTTTTTATACCTGTCCTCCTCCCACTCCTTGCTGTCAGGGGTTGGATAGAAAGGATCATGAGTTAGAACCATGGGGTAGTAAACAAAAAAAGGATTATCCTTATTCTGCCTGATAAATTCATTGATAAAATCAACAAATAGATCAGGCCCGTATTTCCCTCTTGTGTTTTCCGCTACCGTACCGTTAACATAAACTTTGGGATCAGCATATCTTGGACCTCGAGCATCTTTCCCGGCCTCAAGAGCATAGATCTGCCAAAGACAATATTCATCAAATCCGTTATGGAAAGGGCTTTCAATGCCATTTCCCAATTGCCATTTCCCGGCTATGCAGGTAGCATATCCGGCTTCCTTCAAAACATTTCCAAATGTAACTTCTCCGGGATGAAGGTATCCGAACATTATATAGTTCCTGAAGTTGTATCTTCCTGTCATTATCTGTACTCTAGAAGGAGTGCAAAGGGGTTGTGAATAGCAGTTTTCAAAACGTATACCCGTTTCCGCCAGTTTATCAATTTCAGGAGTGGAATATGATTGTCCGCCATTGCAACCAAGACCCTCATATCCAAAATCATCGGCCATGATCAATATAATATTCGGACGGTTAAGATCCTGTTGCTGAGCATAATTTTTCAATCCTGATAAGATGATTACCATTATGCATAAAACAAATCGAGTAATTCTCTTACTATTCATCTGATAATGAATTAATTTACAATAATCTCATCGGCAAACAGCCATGCCTTTCCACCTGCTCCTTTATGCCACCGGGGACATACTCCCACATTTTTGGCTTGAATACGAACATATCGAGCACTGGTATTTTTTATGCTAATTACATAGTTTAACCGCAACTCATTCCCTGATTTCACTTGCACCATTCTATCCAACTTACCTATGGTTCTGTAGGAATCATTATCATTAGAAACCATAAACTCAACCCAATCAGGTGAAAAGATCCATGAATCAGTATTGTGAAGGAAGCCAGCCGAAATTGTGTGTATTTCAGTTTCATTTATTAAATCAATAGTAGCGATCATATCCTTTTCTTCAAAGCCCTGCCAGACACCTCTATCTTCAACTTGTGACAGATCATCCACTGATACTTTACCATCTGTTAAAGCATCAGGATCGCCCCCGGAATATTTTTTTGAGTAATTGTTTACCAATGAAACTTTCGATCCGATTCCTTTATGGATTATCTCTTTGAAACTTTTCCCGGGAAGAAAATCCTCCTGGTTATTGTCTTTGTATTTTTTCCGAAGTTCCTCAAGTTTGATTTTCAGTTCTTCAACAATAGAACTATAATTCGGATCATTGTATACATTGTTTATTTCATTGGAATCCTTTTGAAGGTCGAACAATTCCCATTCATCAATGTCGAAATAGTAGTGGATCAGCTTGTATTCTTTGGTCCTGATGCCATAGTGTCTTTTTACATCATGTCCACCTTTTGGGTATTCGTAATAGTGATAGTAGATCTCCTTTCGCCACTCTTCAGGTGGTTCATCACTGAATACTTTCCTTAAGGATTCTCCCTGAAAATCTTCAGGTATTTTAATTCCGGCATAATCAAGGAATGTCGGGGCAAAGTCAAGGTTCATAACCATTTCTTCAGATACCTGGCCCTTTTCTACCACCCCGGGATATCTTACAATTAATGGCATTTTTAACGATTCCTCATACATAAAACGCTTGTCGAACCAGCCGTGTTCTCCAAGGTAAAAACCCTGGTCGGAAGTGTACACAACAATGGTGTTATCTGCCAAACCATTTTCTTCCAGGTAATCCAAAATTTCACCAACACTTTCATCCACCGATTCAATGGTACCCATGTAGTCCTGCATATATCGCCTGAATTTCCAGTAAGCCAGATCTTTTCCTGCTGGAGGATCGTCGTGGTAGTTTTTGTTCTTTGCCAGGAATTTCTCCGTCCATTCCTTTCGCTGATCTTCGCTCATTCTGTCGAAGGACCAGGTACCCAGATCATCCCAGATTTCCTCAGAGTCTTTCTCTTTGCTAAGTTTAAGGTCATAACCCAGGTACATGTCTTTCCAGATGGACATTTTTTGTTCCCTGGCTGCAATTCCCCTGTTATCATAATCATCAAAGAATGTAGCAGGAACTGGTATTTCAACGCTATCGAATGTATTGATATGATCAAGCCGAGGCATCCATGGCCGGTGAGGCGCTTTGTGGTGCATAAGTAAACAGAAAGGTTTGCTGGTGTCCCTGCAATTGAGCCAGTTAACGGTAAAGTCTGTGATAAGATCGGTAACATATCCTTCGTGTCTTTTCTTTTCTCCCATTTCAATAAAATCAGGATTGTAGTAACTACCCTGGCCAGGCAAAATGTTCCAATAATCAAAACCGGTTGGTTCACTTCTCAAATGCCATTTGCCAATCATGGCCGTTTGATAATTGTTTTGTTGTAACAGTTTGGGGAAAGTTTGCTGACTTCCATCAAAACTTACACTGTTATTGATATGACCGTTGATATGGCTGTATTTCCCGGTAAGCAATACCGCTCGGCTGGGTCCACATATGGAATTGGTGCAAAAGCTCTGATTGAACCGAAGGCCTTCATCCGCAAGCCTGTCGATATTGGGTGTTTGGTTGACCGAATTCCCATATGAGCTTATAGCATTCATGGCATGGTCATCACTCATTATGAAAATAATGTTTGGCCTTACATTCTCCTTGTCTTTAGTTTTTTTGTTTCCAGAATTACATCCAATAAACAAGGAACACAATACATACAAGAGACATAATATTGTTGTAATTCTTAAGTATTTCTTCATACCATGAATTTTTTATTCTACAATTATTTCATCGATGAAAACCCAGGCATCATTTCCTGCTCCCGGATGCCAATATGGTAATTTACCATAATTTTTTGCGATGACCTTAACAAATCGGGTTTCTGTTTCTCCGAATTCTACCATCAATTGTTGAATTGAAGTTTCCATCATCGTAACCGGAATTTTGTTTTCAATTTTATCGATTAGATTAAATGATTCTCCATCAATTGATACATAATACTCCACATATTCAGGAAATACAATCCATGAATTAACCACCTGAAGGCAATTTGTTTTGATCCGGTTTATGTTCTTTTTCTCTCCCAGGTCAATAATTATTTCAAGGTTGTTTCCCTGAAAACCCTGCCAGTTTCCGTCGTAAAAATCTTCACTACCTAATAGACCGTTTACCAATGCCTTTTTTCCCCCTCCTGAATAGTTCTGATTGTACATATTTGAGTATACCACATCAGCACCTGTGGCCATATGTCTTATTACCTGTCCTTCAGTTATTGTAGCTGAAGGAATGTCATTCATACAGGCAATGGCTTTTATCAAACCGGTTTTATTGGTCTTGAAAGGGCCTGTATATATTTTGGAGTTTTGTGCCGGAACTGTACCATCAATAGTATATCTGATTTCAGTAGAGCGGTCACTGCCTTCCATATTGATCAGAAAGGTATCTTCATTTTCCAGGTATTCACAGACAATTTTTACTTTATCGGTAAAGATCTCCCAATTGTCGGTCCTGAAGGTGGAGGCTGGTAATCCTTCTTTATTAAAAAGATTTGGTTCATCTCCATTATGAAATGCGTACCTGACAGCAAGAGGATATTGAACATATTTTGAAGAAACTACAAGCTCTTCACCATCAATGATTGCATCCGCAGGATAAAACTGCTTATCCTTTCCAGCCATCTCAAAGTGAGTTAAGGTTTCTCCATTACTATCAAGTCCATTGTTGGCATAATCAAAGAAAACTCTGATGTTGTTTCCTTCTACTTCATGTGAAGAATACATAGGCCCTGAAAATACCACATCTTTCCCGTAATCTTTATTCAGGGCCCAGACAGCCAACCGTTTGCCAACATCTTTTTTATTGGTAGGATGAATGTCTTCAGGGTCTCCAATGTCTATAGTAACTGCCATGCCTGTATTTGCTACATCCAGCGTATTTCTTTGTGCGTCACGCAACGCAGCACCTATAACGGGCATATTGTATTCAAACGGAGCAAGTTGAACAAAATAAAAAGGAAAATCGCCCTGATCCCATTCATCTCTCCAGTTGGAGATCATAGTTGCCATCAGGTCACGATACAGATAATGTTCAGGTGCATTTGTTTCACCCTGGTACCAGATCGCACCACTGATACTATAGGGTATTAAGGGATGAAGCATCGCATTGTACAATCCTGAGGGAGACTGATGATCACGAGGCAATATACCTGGTGCTGAAGCTTGGATCTTTTCTCTGTATTTTTCAATATAAAACCGGCCTTCATATGTTGATTGTAAAACCTGATAATTGGTCCATGCCTGAGCCGATGAACCACCCCAACTTGTATGAATAAGGCCAATGGGGACATCCAGTTCATTGAACAATTCCTTCCCAAAATAGTAAGCTACCGCGCTGAATGTTTCTGCAGTTTCAGGATTACACAATTCCCACTTGCCGTAACAATCTTTTTGAGGATTTTCAGCATTGTCTCTAGCAACGTAGAATAACCTAATCTCTGGGTAATTTGCATTTTCAATTTCCTTTTCCGCATTGTCTGTCTGGCTCAGAGCCCACTGCATGTTTGATTGTCCTGAACATATCCAAACTTCACCGATCATTACGTTATGTAGTGTATCATCATTAATGGTGATGAAATATGGGCCTCCTGCTTTGGGGGTTTGTAGTTTTACTATCCATTTACCATCTGCACCGGCAGCTATTTCTTTTGTATTATTATTCCAACTGCCTGAAACTAAAACTACATCTCCGGGTTTAGCCCATCCCCATAGAGGGGCATCAAACTGTTGTTGTAAAACCAGGTTGTCACCAAACAATGAAGGCAGTTTTACCTGTGCAAAGAGTATTTGTCCTGGAAATAAAACAATTAATATGATTTTCCAATATTTCATGAATTGTTGAATTTATTGTTGTTCCAATCCTAAAAATGCAACCCGAGCAGCTCCCAAAACCGTTGTTTCCTTTTGTTCGATTGTCTTAACCGGGATTCCCAATTCTTTTTCTCTCAGGTTGTTCCATAAGCTGTTGTTGGAACCGCCTCCCACAACAATTATGGATTCAGCCGTAAATCCTCCGACCTGTTCCAGGATACACAGGCTTTGTTTTGTCTTTTTTACCAGGGCTTCCAATGTTGCTCTGTAGATTTCCTCTCTTTTGGTATTTATTCCCAGGCCGGATAAAATACCCCTCTCATTAAGAAAATCTATTCCGATCTTCAGGTTTGAGTTTTCAATCTGCTCTGCCTCTTTTATCATCACATCATAGATATTCGGATTGTCTACATTAGAATAAAACATTTTCCTGATCCATTCAAGGATACCGGAACCCAGCCATTGCAGACCTGGGTTGTACATTCCCGGCATGACATCAAATTCAATGGTAACACCCTGCTTTAAAAATTCTGATTTAGTCTGTATGGTAGATGTTCGAGCCATTAGTATTTCCCAGGTTCCGGAACTAAGGACTGCTTCGTTTTCTTTTGCCCCTGATCCAAATATGGCAAACTGGGTATCATGGCCAGTTGCAATTACAGGAACTCCTGCAGGAATACACGTTTCATCCGAAGCCTTTTGTGTTATTTTGCCAACGATGGTTCCGGGTTCAACCATTTGAGGGAACTTATTTTCCACTCCGATTGATCCAAGTATTTCATCTGAAAAATTCCTGGTATTAATATCAGTCATCATAGAGGTACCAGCCATTGTGGCATCAGTATGGAATTCCCCTGTAAGCCTTTGTGTCAGGATTGAAGGCATAAATACAAAATAGTCCGATTGATCCAATATCTCAGGTTTATTCTCCTTGAACCAGATGAACTTATTGATTGTATTAAAACTAAAGGTGTTGACGCCATTGATCTTATACAGCTGTTCAAGAGGAATATACTTCTTTATATTGTCCATGATTGGAGCTGTCCGCTGGCATGCCCATGAGATAACAGGGTATAGAAACTCACCTGTCTTTTTCATGGGTGCACCATCCACACCAAATGTTGTAATGGTTAAACCTATAATATCTTTTTTGTTGATTTTACCAATAACCTCCAGGATTGCAGTGATTAGTTTCCCCCAAATATCATCCACATTCCAGATCAGACCACCATTTAAGAACGGATCCGGACGGGTACTATTTGGATGTGATTTTTGGGCAAGTATCTTCCCATCCTGATTTACAGCTACAGCGCGAACGTTTGTAGCACCACAATCTAAAACTATAATGATTCTTTGTTTCATTCCCTAAAACTTATTTGGGCTCTTTTACCGGTTTCCATGATTCGTAATTTTTAGCAGATTGCCCACTCCAGAAAGGAGAGGTATAAAAGTGCGGATCGGTAGGTAAAGAAACTTCCCAATTGAATAATATCTCATATAGCTCCTTGTACCGTTCTTTATTTATTTCTGATAGATCTTCAGTTTCACCAATATCATCAACCGGCCTGAAATATTGAGCAGGTTTGTGATCCAATCTTATCAACTTATCCTCCCCATCCAGAACCGCTGCCTGCCCCTGCAATCGCCAGAACAACCTTCGTAGTTCCGGTTCCTTTTCACCTGTTAAAATGGGCAGGATATTGATCCCGTCATATGTTCGTGGTTTTTTTGACTTTCCTTGCTTATCCAGCACTTCAACGGGATCTGCATTAGCAGCATAAAGAAAAGACGGCAATAAATCAAGGCTGGAAACAACTGTTTCATTTCTTTCTCCTGCCGGTATTTGATCCGGCCATTGCCATATCATAGGTACACGAATCCCTCCTTCCCGGCAGTTTCCTTTACATCCCGACAAAGGCCCGTTCCAGCTATAATTATTGGTTGCGCCACCGTTATCACTTAAAAAGACGATCAGAGTATTTTCATAAGCACCCTCATCCTTCAGCTTCTGAATAATTTTTCCCACACCTCTGTCCAGTGCCAGTATCATTGCTGCGTAAGTGCGTCTTCCTTTATCCTGAACATGAGAACATGCTTCAAAATCTTCATCAGTGGCCTGCATCGGGGTATGAGGAGCATTGTACGACATAAAAAGAAACCAGGGATCATCACTTTTTTCAGCTATCCATTTTACAGCTTCATCTGTAAAAAAATCAGTAATGTATTTGCTGGAAAAAGATGTGACCTGCGTACCGTTCCTTTCCAATTGATGTTTTTCTTCTTTCAGAAAATAATTATGAGATCCTTTTATTATCCCACAGAAGTAATCAAATCCCCTGTTGTTAGGATGATGAGCTTTCGCATACCCGAGATGCCATTTACCAATAAGAGCTGTTTCATATCCTGCAGCTTTAAGATGGTCTGCAATGGTAAGTTCTGACGGATTAAGCCCGTGAAACTGTTCCTGTGTTGGCTTATTTTCATCCCAATGAGTAAGGTTGTTCTCAAACCCGAATCTTTGCGGGAACCTTCCGGTAAGAAGGCCTGCCCTTGACGGAGCACATACACTACTGGTAACATAGGCTGAGGTAAACATCATACCATTATCGGCCAAACGGTCGATGTTTGGTGTTTTGACAACTTCACTTCCGGTACAACCCAGATCACCCCAACCCAGGTCATCGGCAAGGATTATCAGAATGTTTGGTTTTTCAGGATTTTTATCCTGGGCATAAGCTGTTTGATAACAAAATACAGAAGCTGAAATTAGAAATAACAAACTTATGACCTGGGAAAAAACTCTCATAATCTTATCTCCTCAATTTAGTTTAAACTAAAATCATCAGGCATAAACTGAGTATCACCTACATTTTGTTGAAGAACTCCCGGTGTACTTCTGCCTTCATCAATATATTTTTGCATTAAATCACTTAGTTCTCTTACTATTTCAGGATTTTGTTCAGCCACGTTATTCTTTTCTTCGATATCAATCTCCAGGTTGTATAACTGAAGAGGATATAATCCCTGTTCTTTAGCCATGGGCTCTGTAGGATGACTCCACCCACCTGATCCCGCACAGAATTCCAGCTTCCAATTTCCTTTTCTGATGGAGAAAAAACCATTGCATGAATGATGAACCGTTGCTTCACGAATGGGTTGTTCTGTTTTTTCACCCATTAGTACCGGATAAATATTGTAGCTATCTTCACCCTCATTGTCCTTTAAAGAATCTCCGACTATTGAAGCACATGTGGCCAGCAGGTCTGTAGTACAAATAACTTCGGGTGAGTGGGTAGATGGTTTGATTTTTGCCGGCCACCTCGCAATAAAAGGTACCCGATGACCGCCTTCATAAATATCGGCTTTATGACCACGATAAACATAGCTTGGATCATGTCCAAAGGTAGCCAACTCTTCATAGTCAGCCATGGGCGAACAGCCATTATCGCTTGTAAAAATGATCAGGGTATTCCCGGCAACACCATTTTCCTTTAGTGCCTGCTCAATTTGATGTACGACATCATCCACCATTAAAACAAAATCGCCGTATTCATTCGTTCCGCTCTTTCCCTGAAATTCTTCGGTTGGTAATATAGGTGTGTGTGGAGCAGGCAAAGGGAAATAAAGAAAGAATGGAGCCTTTGTTTTTGATTGTTCTGAAATAAATCCGACAGCTTTTTCTGTAAGCTTTGGCAACACTTCGATATGTTTAAAATCCTCCCCGACCGGGCCTTTACGCCAGAACATCTTGCCTTGCATAGCCTCAACCGTATCAACGGTATTGGCTGTTATCCTGTCGTTTTCAATATAGAAATAAGGTGGGATATCCAGGGAAGCGGTTATCCCAAAGAAGTAATCAAATCCATATACATTGGGGCTATTTTTTATGGGCTGATGAAAATCAACAACACCTGCTGAATCCTTTGCCCAATCTAGGCCCAAATGCCATTTTCCGATACAAGCTGTAAAATAACCATGCTCCTTTAAAAGTGTTGCAACAGTGGTCCTGTCCGGATCAATCAAATGCTCATCATAACTCCAGGTAACACCTCGTTTTAAGCTTGTCCGCCATGCATACCTGCCGGTTAAGATCCCATACCTTGTCGGTGTACAAACCGATGAACCCGAATGGGCATCGGTGAAGCTAATGCCCTGTTCGGCCAGTTTATCCAGGTTGGGGGTGATGATCTTTGAGCTGTCGTTTAAGCAGGAAAGGTCACCATAGCCCAGGTCGTCGGCAAGGATATATACAATGTTCGGGTGTCTAGTCGGCACTTCCTTTTTTTGCTGGCATGACAGGAATATCAGCGATAAGATTAAACATATAATCAGATAAATAATTCCGGATATTTTAAAGTTGTTCATCATAATACGGATTATTTTCATTTGGTACAGGTGCATTTGTTTCCGATCTCCATTCAAGTAAACTTTTATATAATTCTTTTACTACTTCAGGATGTTTTTCAATCAGGTTATCGTTTTCTCCCGGATCAACTTCAAGGTTGTACAATTCCATTTCACCATTTTCAAAATATTCATGCAGTTTCCACTTTCCAATTCGTACAACAGAACCGGGCCTGGTCCTGAAATACATATCCCTTCCGTCTTGAAACTTGTGATTGGTTGATTGCAGATAAATAGGGAAATGCCAGAAAAGAGGACGATCCGAGACAAATTCGTTTTTACCGGTAAGCAATGGAATCAGACTTTGGCCATCCAGATCATCCGCCATGGGGCTTGCTATTCCTGCAGCCTCCAAAAAACTTGGATAGAAGTCGATGTTGCTGACAGGTACATCATTCTTTAATCCACCCTGGATCTTCCCGGGCCAGTTGACAATTAACGGCACCCGTATTCCTCCTTCATAATAGGAACCCTTGCCATATTTTAATGGATCCGGAGAGGATATAGCAGCCACCCCGCCGTTGTCAGAAGTAAAGACAAGCAAAGTTTCATCTGATAACTTTAAGGAATCGAGAGCATTAACAATTCTTCCTACATTTTCATCCATAGCTTCAACCATGGCGGCATATACCCGATTGTTCTGACCCTGATCTCCTTTTAAATTTTCGTATTTGTCAATAAGGTGCTTTTTGCCTTGCAAAGGTGTGTGAACGATAAAATAAGGAAGGTAGAGGAAAAACTTATTGTACCTGTTTTGTTCCATAAACAGAATGGCCTCATTGGTGAGCCGGTCAGTCAGGTACTCACTTTCAGCCCCATCACTCAGAGCTTTGTTTTTATAAGGGCTGAAATAGGATTTAGGATGCCCAAGGTTAGTACCGCCTATATTCACATCAAATCCCTGTGTACACGGGTTTTCACCAAGATGCCATTTCCCGATTGAGGCGGAAATATAACCGGCCTTTTGCAGCTCTTCAGCTATGGTAATTATCGTATCAGCTAAAACAGTCGTGTTGAATGTGGGAATAAGTTTTCGATGCTTTTTACTGCCTCTTTCGGATGAGTTGACTGTATAAATTCCATGATGCGGTGTGTACTTCCCACTTAATAAACAAGCCCGGCTGGGAGCGCAATTTGCTGCTGAGGCATAAGCGTTGGTAAATGTCATCCCCTGGTCAGCCAACTTGTCGATATTCGGGGTTTGATAGTATTTGCTGCCATAGGTATGCAGGTCTTTCCAACCCAGGTCATCAACCAGGATCAATACAATATTAGGCTGTGAAACAGATTCGTTTTTATTGTTCTGTAAGTTTGCACAGGAGAATAATATCCCCATTAAAGCAAAAAATAAAAACAATATTTCGATCCGTTTGTACACAATAACTACTTTTTAAATATCACCCAGGGCTTTTAGCTTAAACCTCTCTAAATCTGAAGGCTGGTGTTCCAGTTTCATAATTTCTTCTACCTGTTTTATGATCTCCGGAAAATCCGTTGCCACATTGTTTTCTTCTTTAATATCATTATCAAGGTTATACAATTCAATTTCAAGATTTCCTTTCTTAATATTATTCCTGATGGCTTTCCAGGAACCCATTCTCACTGCCTGCTGGCCACCATATCCGGCAAATTCCCAATATAGATACTCTGGTTCTTTCTGTTCCTTACCTACTAATACTGGCAGGAAGCTTATACCATCAGAAAATTCAGGAATATCTGATTTAGTGATATCACACAATGTTGGCATCACATCCCAAAAAGCTGAGATATGGTTAGTTTCTGTTCCGGGTTTTATCTTATCGGGCCATGAGGCTATCATAGGTACGCGGATTCCGCCTTCATACAGGTATCCTTTGTTGCGCTTTGGGTGTGTCAATAGTGGTTTGGCACTCTCAAACCATTCAACATCAGCATCAATATAAGTAGGTCCGTTATCACTTGTGAAGATGATCAGGGTATTTTCATAGATCCCAAGTTCTTTCAATTTTGAGACCAGATCTCCAATCTGTTCATCGAGGTAGGAGATCATTCCAGCATAGGCTGCGCGTGGATAACGGTGTGGATAATAAGAGGCGTTTGCCAGCGGCTCTTCATCACCAAATTTGTTCACATAATAATCCACCCAATTTTTTGGCGCTTGTAATGGCAGGTGCGGAATAGGTGTGGCATAGTACATAAAAAAGGGTTTGTCCTGATTGTCTTCAATAAAGGATAAAACTTCATTATGCATCACAGTTGGAGCATAATCGTTCAAATTGAAATTACGGTAACTTGCCCCATCGAAAGGATCTGCACCTTCTTCCAGCCCGATGTGCGGTTTTACTGTATCGTTATCCAGGTACAACCTGTTTTCATTTTTATAAAGATGAACAGGATAATAGGTGTGTGCAATGCGTTGGCAGTTATATCCTATAAAAAAGTCAAAGCCCATTTTATTGGGGATGCTGTTTGTGTGGGGAGCACCAAGGCCCCATTTGCCTGCCATTCCTGTAACATAGCAGGCGTCTTTCAGAATATTTGCTATTGTGAGGGTACTGTCGGGAAGTGGGTACTGGCCTTCAAGGGTAGAATCGTTTATCATGGCCTCATAGCTCCAGACATCACCCCGGCTTCCCCACTCATGGTTTCCTCTGATGTAAGCATGTCCGGGATGTACTCCTGTTAACAGGTTACAGCGTGCCGGGGCACACACTGGCGAGCCAGAATAATGTTGAGTAAACCGCATTCCGGTTTCAGCCAGTTTATCGATGTTCGGAGTTTCAATTTTTTCCTGACCATAACAACCCAGTTCTCCGTATCCCAGGTCATCGGCTAAAATGTAGATGATATTGGGCAATTCCTTACCACTTTCTTGTGGGACCTGCTTACCCTGACAACCTGAGAAAAGTCCAGCCAATATCAAAAGAACAACAATAACTACATAATTTCTTTCTTTGATCATAATGCTTTTATTATTTGTACAAAGGGCCATAGTTAGCACACGCTCTGTAATCGGCACCTTCTTCATCCATTCCGAACATTCCCCATGCGCCGGGACGGTATATTTTATCTTCTTCAACATTGTGCATATTAACAGGAATTCTAAGCATTGAGGCCATGGTGATCAAGTCAGCACCGATATGTCCGTAACTCGAAGCACAATGGTTAGCTCCCCAATTGGCCATTACCGAATAAACATCCTTAAATGCACCTTTTCCCGTCAGATAAGGTACAAACCAGGTTGTCGGCCAGGTTGGATTGGTACGTTCGGTTAATACTTTATGCATTTCTTCTGGTAAATCAACGGTGTACCCTTCGGCAATCTGCAAGACAGGCCCAATGCCTTTTACCAGGTTAATGCGTGATATTGTGATGGGCATGCCTCCCCGGGTAAGAAATTCGGAAGAGAAACCTCCGCCTCGAAAATATTCGGTAATCGCCGGACACCATGTGGTAGCATTTAAGCATTTTTCAACTTCTTTATCCGTAATTTCCCAATAAGGTTTTACAATAGGCTTGTCACCATTTTCTTGTTGTCCTGAAAAATCAAGAGCCGACGCCCCTGAATTGATTAAATGGATCAGTCCGTTTGAGGCAATGCTTTCTGGCTTTTTACCTGTAACTCGCTCGATGGCTTCAGGACTCCAGTAAGTACGAATATCAGAAAACAACTGAGCAGTATTGGTGAGCAGGTAACCGAATAGCATCACCACACCATTCAAGGAGTCGTTTTCAGTGGCTACAAGGTAAGGAGCTCTTTTCCCGTTCCAGTCGAAAGAGGAACAAAGAATGGCTTCAAGGAAATCACCGTTCGGCTGATAATCGGTCCACTGGCGCTGCCCCTGAAATCCAGCAAGAATAGCATTGTGCCCCAATCCTTCCTCACTATATCCCATTTCTTTTAAACGAGGATTGCCAATCATTAGATCACGTGCAATCATCGCCATTTTCACAACCTTTTCCCATTCGGCATCTTTCTGTTTCTTTGACTTTTGAGTTTTATTGTAGTCTTTTCCTTCTTTGCAATTTTCTTTTGTCCAGGCCAGCGCTTTATTAAATTCTTTTTTGTCGTAAATGCCTTCGTCTATCCTTCGAAGAAATTCAGTCATATCGACATATTCATTTCGCATTCCAAGGTATTCCTGGAAAAAATCTTCATTCACTATTGAGCCTGCAATTCCCATGGAAACGGCACCCATGGAAAGGTAGGATTTCCCTTTCATTAAACCCACAGCCAGTCCGGACTTAACAAAACGAAGGAGCTTTTCCTGAACATCTGCTGGAATCGTAGCATCCCCAGCATCCTGAACATCCCTGCCATAAATACCGAATGCCGGCAATCCTTTCTGATTATGTCCGGCAAGAGCTGCTGCAAGGTAAACTGCACCTGGCCGTTCTGTTCCGTTAAATCCCCAGATGGCTTTAGGAATATGTGGATTCATATCTATGGTTTCACTACCATAGCACCATGCAGGTGTTACCGTTAATGACACTCCAACTCCAGCCCTTTCAAATTTATCAGCTGTGGATGCTGCTTCTGCAACTCCTCCTATGCATGAATCCGCCAAAACACATTCTACCGGTTGGCCATTTGGATATTTTACATTATTGCTGATAAATTCAGCGGCTGATTTTGCCATATTCATCACCTGGTCTTCAAGGGATTCTCTTACACCTCCATCTCTTCCGTCGATGGTGGGTCGTATACCTACTTTTGGATAATTCATAATTTAATGTCTTCTTTCAAAATGATTCTCAAATGAAATTTTCAGATTTATAGTGTATGTACCTTAATTGTGCGGTACCCATAAGCAGCGATAACGATAAAACACAGTAATGGCAGAACAAATGAGAAGTTTACTTCTGGGACAGTAAGGATAGTTACATCAGAAAATCCCTTTCCTCCAATATCCAGGATCCTTCCTTGCAAAGGAGGCATTAATGCACCTCCGACAATGGCCATTACCAAACCTGCAGCTCCAATCTTTGCTTCATCACCCATATCTTTTAGAGCAATCCCATAAATCGTTGGAAACATAAGCGACATAAAAGCTGATGTTGCAACCAGACAGATCAAACCTGCCTGTCCAATTATAAATATGGTCCCTAATGAGGTCATAACTCCTCCAAGGGCAAAAAACAATAACATTTTACCGGGATTGAAATATTTCATCAGAAAGGTACTGATAAAGCGGCTGGAGATAAAAATTCCCATGGCGATCATGTTATAAAACTGGGCCTTTTCATAGGGTATTCCAATATTGTTGGCATACTGAATGATAAATGTCCAGCACATGATTTGGGCAGCCACATAAAACACCTGTGCAACAACACCTTCAACATATCGCCTGTTCTTAAGCAGAGTAACAACACTTTCTTTAAAACTCATTTCCTTACCAAGCTCCTTGAACTTAGGCATTTTATAAACTGCAATTATTATAAACATGGCAATCACCACAAGGCCCAATACAATATAGGGATCTCGGATCACCATGAGGTCATGGGCTCTGATGATCTCTTTTTCAGCTTCAGGTAAGGTTGAGAAGTTGTCTTTTGCGTTGATCTTACCAAGTATAAATTCTTTGGCTATTAACATGCCTGCTATGGATCCCAATGGATTAAAGGACTGTGCTAAATTCAATCTGCGGGTTGCCGTTTCTTTGGCCCCCATGGATAAAATGTATGGATTTGCAGTAGTTTCAAGAAATGCCAATCCAAATGTTAAAATATAAAGCGACACAAGGAAAAAACCAAACAGGCCGTAACTTGCAGCAGGATAAAACATTAAGGCTCCGGTGGCATACAAACCAAGTCCGATCAATATTGCTGTTTTGTAGGAATACTTTTTAATAAACATTGCAGCTGGCAGAGCCATTGTAAAATAACCACCATAAAATGCAAGCTGGACAAAGGCAGCTTTGCTTGAAGAAATTTCCATCACCCTGCCAAATGTGGCAACAAGTGGATTGGTAATATCATTGGCAAATCCCCATAATGCAAATAAGGCAGTGATCAGTACAAACGGGACAATCACCTGTTTGGATACAACAATGTTTGATGGTGTTTTTTTCATTTGAATTATTGATTGTTGTTGTAATGTTTTATCATTAATTTTTTTGTAGAGACAAGGCATGCCTTGTCTTTACGATAAGGACGGTGCAAAACCACCAATCCCATCACCAATCCGAAAATCCTTTTTCTTTGGAATAATCCCGTTTCAGGGGCATTCCTATTAATTTGATCCTGTACAGGATATCTGCGGCCTGTTCCACTCCGGTTAATACACCAAGGGCATCCTCCAGCGTAACACCTTTAGCAAAAACACCGTGTGCCCTTACAACCACTGCTGGATAATTCTGTAATGCTGGAGCAACTTTCTCGGCCACCTCGTAAGAGCCTACTGGTATATCGCATTCCACCACAGGAATTTTTTTATACAAAAACATCCCTTCGCCATCAATGCATGTTATTTCATCCAGCACCATAGATAAAGCTGTTGTGGCAGGTGAATGTGCATGAACGATGGCCATGGCATCGGTTTCTTTGTAGATGTTGCGGTGTACATTTGATTCTGTACTGGCTATTAATCCGCTGTGGGCATCTTCATTTTCCAGGTCAATCTCCACCAGGTCTTCAGGTTGTAACCAACCCAGCATAGCTGACCGCCTTGTGATGATCAGTTTGCCACCACTTTTCATGGACAAATTCCCTGCATGGCTGCTGTTGTAACCCCGGTTGCTCAGGTCCTTACCTACCAGGTCAAAGCTATTGAAAGTTTCTTTGTCTATCATAGTTGTTAATGATTAAATGCGTGAATGGGACAATGCGTGAATAAGACAATGCGTGAATGCATGAATGAGGCAATGATTGAATATTGTGTTGTCTCTGTATTTAAATGATAATTCATATTTATGCATTCTATCATTCTCGCATTCATGCATTATTGTTGTAATCCTAATTCTTTCAATTTTTCTTTTTTCGGTTTACCATTCTCATCCCAACCCCGAACGCGATAATAACCTTCGAGCATCTGTTTAACAGGTACCACCCGCCCTTCTGATAATCCTTCATTAAATGGTTCATCAAGAAAGCGTTTTGGAAGTTTATCTTCTTCCTTACCTACACCTGCTTTGATATTGAACAACCTTTCGAGATTGTAAATTCGTTCACCGATCTCCAGTAGTTTTGTTACATTAAAATCATATCCCGTTATGGCTGTTACAAACCGGGAATGGAAATCAAATCCAAGGGCATAACCTGAGAACTTACAATTCACAAGGCTATCTTCCACTGCACTTTGGTTTTGTTTCAGGACCAAAAGATCAGGTTTTCCTGCCTGGGTAAACCGGGGGATCTTTTTAGGTGCATTAAATATTTCCATTGCAGCCAGGTAGCCTGTTAAATGGCAACCTCCACGATTGCTGGTGGCATATCCTAAAGCGTGCCCCATAGCGCCTCGTGGATCATAAGCAGGAAGTTCCAGCCCTTTAACCTGGATTGCAGTTTCCGGATCACCGTATCTGGCTGCCAGCAGGCGTGATCCTTCAGCCAGTTCTTTTCCTATTCCCTTCTTGTATGCTGTTTTTTTCACCAGTTCAACCAGTACGTCTTCATTGCCAAACTTTACTTCATCGTATGGGAGTTTTCCTTTTTCCTGGAGTTCCATTGCGCAGGAAATGGTCACTCCCATTGATATGGTGTCCATTCCTAATTTATTACACCAGTAATTAGCCTGTGTAATTTTTATCAGGTTGAAAATTTCAAGGTTGGCTCCTAATGACCAGACCGTCTCATATTCAGGGCCCTTCCCTTTCATCCCTCCTGCTTTTGTATACCTGCCGCATCGGATAGTGCATCCATAGCATGCTTCCGATTTGTCAAAGATCTCCTTCCTGATTGCTTCACCACCAGTTTCATGTGCTTTCTTATGAAAACCATATTTAAAATTACGGATGGGTAGCATTCCCAGGTTGTTGATTACATGCAGGACGCCTGCAGTACCAAATAAAGGAAATGCTGCTCGTGTAACCGGAAGTGCTTTTTGCTTGTCTAGTGCCTGTTT
The DNA here is from genome assembly GCA_964421215.1 of uncultured Bacteroidales bacterium. Classification (GTDB taxonomy): domain Bacteria; phylum Bacteroidota; class Bacteroidia; order Bacteroidales; family JAADJA01; genus JAADJA01. Next base: position 36,689 of record CAYQWA010000021.1, read on the forward strand.
TGCATACAGTTTTAAATGTTCCGGATCATGTACTTCCGTTTTTTGCTTTCCGTTTTTTACGATGATTGCTTTCAGATTTTTTGATCCCATCACCGCACCTACTCCACCCCTGCCGAAAGCACGGCTACCATCATTCATGATTGCAGCAATCTTTACCTGGTTTTCTCCGGCAGGTCCTATCTCCAGTGTTCTGGATCTATCTCCTTCCAGTTCTTTTAGCTTTTCATGGGTTTCAGCTGTATCCATGCCCCAAAGTGTGGATGCATCTTTCAATTTAAATTCACCTTCCCCATCAATTAAAAGATAAACCGGAGAATCCGATTTTCCTTTCACAACGATTCCATCAATACCGCACCTTTTCATGCTGAAACCGAAAATACCTCCAGTGTTGGAATAGAATATGGTACCCGTTAATGGCGATTTGGTAACCAGAGCCATCCGTCCACTTGTGGATACGGAGGTTCCCGTTACCGGCCCAATAGTAAATACAAGGGCGTTATCCGGTGATAGGGGCTCAACCTGTGGTGATACCATGTCGGAAAATAGTTTTACACCCAGTCCCCGGCCACCTAAAAATTGTTCGTACAATTCATCAGATAATGGTAGTGTACAAATCGATTTATCCGATAAATTGACTTCCAGTATTTTATTGAATATTCCCTTCATGGCCGTTAAATAAAAAAGGTGTTTATTTCTTCACGTGATCTTTCAAATAGTTTGCTGTCAAAACGGTACAACATAGCGGGTTTATGCCTGACCCCTGTTTGCTTCTCATTGAGTGGAACGATATAATTTGCCTTGCCGATTTTTTTCCTGAAATTACGTTTATCCAAAGAGCATCCTAAAATCACTTCGTACATGGATTGAACCTGGTTGAGGGTAAATTTTTCAGGGAGTAACTCAAATCCTACAACATTTTGTAAAACAATATCCCGATGCAAAGTCTCCATCGCTTTTCCCAGGATCAAGGAGTGGTCAAAAGCCAGGTTGTCGGCATCGTTTGTATTGATCCACTTTACCTTATCCTCGATCTTTTCCTGATCAGGATTTTGTTTGTCAATTCTGATCAGGGCATAATAACCGATGGTAACCACCCTGTTGATCTTTATTCCGTAATGCCTTTCCGTCCATTCCTTCTCCTCGTCGTATTTTATTCTTGACGGATCACCAAAAGCCTGAAATTGTCTTAGACACACATTTTTTAAACCTGTTAGCTCATAAAGTACACGATGTGCACAATCATCCAGGTTTTCATCTTCCGGTACAAGGCTACCCGGAAATTTCAAGTTTTTGTTACCGGAATTTTGGTCGGGAAAAATGTCACGTTCATAAACCAGGATCTTTAATTCCTGCTCAGTGGTATCCAATCCAAATATCACACAATCTACAGATAAAGAAGGATTTAAGATTGTCATTTAGTAAGTGTAATTTTTACACTAACAAAAGTACAGAAATAAAACATCGGGTCAATACCAGAATAAAATTTGTATTGATTCTAAACAATGGTCAGGCTTTTAAATTGCTCATTTATAAATAAAAAGGGCCACCCCAATAAGGAATGGCCCTCGAAATGTACAACTTATTACAATTCTATTTCTTTATTACTTTTTCTATTTTAGTTTCCTCGTGTGTTTCTACTTTAATAAAATAGATTCCCGGATTCAGGCCAGAAACATCTAATTCATAATCAGAATCTTCACCAGGTGTAACTGAATTCAAGAGATTCCCTGAAACATCATAAACCATAATGGATACAATATCCTCATCGGTGACAACATTAAGGACTGTTCCATTTACCGGGTTAGGATAAACAAGCAGCTCTTCCTCCAATTCGTCATACATTTCATTTGGCAACATGCCGGCACCCATGCTGACAATAAACTCATCCGGATTTTCCTGGAACAGGGCGGTTACTCTGATTTCATCAACAAATACATCATCCTTATTACCGCTGGCATCACACATAAACCTTATCTTCATATTGTTTGGGAACGTGTATGATGATTCCATTATATTGGCCTTTACAGAGTATATAACATTGTTTTCAAAATCAATGGATCGAGCATAAGCTTTAACCGTATGCCAGGTTGAGCCGTCAAAATACTGTAACCAGAAATCTTCATTTGAGTTGTCCATACTAACAGCCTGGAATGTAAATTCAATATCCAATTGTACATAAGCTGCTGTGTGTACATCAACTCCATTGGTAAGGTAGAACGAAGAAGCGACTCCAGAATTATCTTGAATATTAGCTGAATATGTACCTTGAGGTGAGTAGCTGCTAGACCTGCGACGGCAATCACCACCACCATCTTTCCAAACTCCCCATCCACTTTCAAGGTCAGTATAGCTAAGCTGTACTGGATTCTGGGAGGCTGATTCTGTAGTAAAAGTCCAAACTGAACAACCGGTGGCATCACCATCATTATTATAAGGTACCACTTTCCAGTAATACGTAGCATTGTTGTTAAGGTCACCAGAAGGATTGTATGTAGTTACATTACCCAGATCGGTTCCGTTTTCAATATTTGATGGTGGATTATTTGTACCAAAGTACAATTTGTAGCCAGTGGCTGTTGATTCGGTATTCCATGACAGGTTGATAGCTACACTAACATCCGTTGCCCCACTGGCCGGAGCTACAGGTGTGGTACAAGATGGAGGTGTGGGAGTACCTCCTCCGGTAATATTCACCGAATAATCTTCACCCTCACCATATGTACTGTTATGACATGACGTTGGATTTGAACTATAATGTTCTGCAACACGCATTCTTGTAACTCCTAAGTTTGCTCCGGCGGGAACAGAAATGCTTGTTGAAAGTGTATGGGTACCGGAAGTCCCATTTGTTTGCCCAAGATCAAATGCCTCACCTGCATCATCAAAATCACAGTCTGCATTCCAGTCGAACCAGGCCCAGGTGTGCTGTACCCAGCTTCCGTTCACGGTTATATCAACAGATAAGTTATAGGATTGACCTTGTTCAATATCGGTTGACTCTGCAGTAAAATCAGAATATGTTGTTGAACCGCTGGATTTGTTTATTGTATTAAATACCACTTTACTTATATAGTCATCCGATGTATTTGAATAATAAATATTACAATAAGTGCAGTTAGTTACATTTATATAATTTGTTTTTAATTGAGTATCATTCCCTGACCCATTAGAAACCTCGAGGCTGACATCATAAGTACCTACTGTGTTGTACGTAATTGTATGTGGTCCTACACCAGTTGCTGTTGATGGTGTACCGCCCGGGAAGCTCCAGTTCCAGGAGGTTGGATTACAGGATGAATTATCAGTGAATGTTACAGTATTTCCTACAAAAACAGTAGTTGGTGTTCCTGAGAAATCTGCAGCTATATCATTCACTGTTATATAATCTGTTTTAGTTTGTGAGTCATTGGAACTACCATCGCTTACTGTTAAAGAAACATCATAAGTTCCGGGTGTATTGTAGGTAATGGCGGGTGGTGTTTTTCCATTGAAAGAACCGGGTGTACCGCCCTGGAAAGTCCATGACCATGATGTTGCTCCTCCGCTTGAAAGGTCTGTAAAGTTCACTGATGAACCGGAACAGATTGTTGTAGCATCAGCAGAAAAATTAGCGGTAAGACCAGTTGCCAGTTCAAATGGAGATACATAGGTCATGAATAGACCACCCCTGTTATCTGTCCAGCAAGGATATACTTTTCCACCTTTGGAAGTAATACCAAGGTAATCGCCCATATATCCGGTAGCAAGTCCGGGTATTGGTGATGGGGTAAATGAAACATCACTTACTACAAAGTCTGTCCATGTGTCACCTGCATCTGTTGAGTATGAAACAAAAGTTTCACATGAAGAGCTTGAGGTATTCCTGTCATCATAAAATACGACACTTAAAGTACCTGTTTCAGAATCGCAGGATATCCATGGTGAATATGCTTCTTTCCCATTCTGGAAGGTACCCTGGTTTACCCTGACCGGAGTATCCCATGTATTTCCATCATCCGTAGAGCGCATCATATAAACACTTTTGTTTGTGCCTGAATTTGTTCCCGGAGTACCAATGTTTGTCCATACAATATAGATATTCCCATTATTGGGGCCTCCGGAAATGTCAACAGCCATTGAGGGGAAAGAACTAACCCTGTGATTTTTGTTCACACCGGTATTTCTTATCCCTTTTATGTTATTATGAATTCGTGTTGCCGATCCAAAACTGGAACCACCATTAGTTGATTTACAAAATCCAATGGCTTTTTCATCCTGTGGCCATCCATCATAAATTACCCAGGTAACATATACCTGACCGTTAGGGCCAGTTTGGACGTTTACACCCTGGTTATGACTTCCGGCATTAACTGCTGAACTGATATTTATACTTGAAGACCAGGATACACCACTGTTTGTAGAACGTGAAAACAGGAGTTCAGTATAATTTGATGAACCGGAATTAAGATCCGACCACACATTATATAAATTGCCTGCATATGGGCTGGATGCACTGTTATCGACCCATAAATGATTTTTATCCTGACCACTAGTACTATAAACAGATTTTGCAGTCCATGATGATCCATTGTCAGAATAGGACACACCCATTCCTCCATTTGATGCAATATAACCGATGTACTGCCGTCCGCTATTATCAATAGCTGCAGCAGGATCACCGCTATTTCCACCTCCTGCGGAACTTGTACTGCCTCCCCAGGTTGACCCACCATTGGAAGATTGCAAATAAGATGTTCCATATAAGCTTGTTACGCTACTCCCATTCCAATTCGTGGAGTTATTTGAGTTAAGGATATAATCTGCATTGTTCGGATCAACAAAAACGGAATTTTCTGATTGTGTTACATTTGTTTGTGCAGTAACTGCAACATCCGGAGAATTTGTTGTTTTTACACCTTTTGCATTTATTTGGCTAGTCTTATACTCGGCAGGTGTAAACGGAACAACAGGATCATATGGGACCAATCCTTTTTCTGCCATTTTCATCCAGTACCCCATATTATCCCTCCTGGTATCTGCTTCATCTGAATATTCTGTTTTTTGCCCGGCATTTTTTTGAGCCATGACCGCAATACTTGTTAATAACAAGGCTGCTAAAAAAAATAAAGTAAAAGTTTGCTTCATCATTTATAAATTTAGATTAATTAATGTGGTTATTTAAATTAGGTCCGTATAAATTTATTTTCTTCAAGACTTTCTTTAATATAGATTTTCGTATGTTTTGGATATTATGATTATCCTAAATCATGCTTTTCACACAATACTGGCATATTAACTATGTCCTTAACAAAGTATGGCTTAATAATATCAAACTTGCTTCAAGAGTTTATCTACACAACAAAACCAAAATAATAGTTCAGGATTGAAACTGCCGATTAAAGTAAGTTTTTTAGATGCATAAAGTCAATTATTAAGGGAGACAATAGGGAGACAATGATGCAACTATTGGTGGATTGTTAAATTTTATTAAGTTACAATCGTCTGTTTTTCAATAGTATGAATGCATTATACACACTGGCTGTCGATAATAATCAAATATGGATTCTGATTTTTTCATTTATTCAATATATTTGCTTTGAGGTTTAAAACAGGTAGTTTACAAAATTCCTATGTACTTTCAGAACCGATTCGTTATTCTTATTTCCCTTTTCCTGCTTCTTGTTCACGAACAAAGCTTTTCTCAAAAAAAACAGCTTATTGATAGTTTATTGGTACAATCTAACCATGCTACAGAGGATACCATAAAAGTAAATCTGTTAAATGAGATTAGCTCAAATTATAAGTGCATTGACAAACTAAAGTCAATTGAATTTGCCACGCAGGCATATCATCTATCTGAAAAAATTGACTATAACAGAGGATTAATAAATTCCTCCTTGCTGCTCGGATCGGGATATAACAGGCTTGGCGAACCCGTTATATCCAAGGACTTTTACTTTAAAGCAGTTGATATAAGCCGGAAGATCAATGATCAGTTCATGTTAGCTAAAACTTATAACAGGCTGATTTCATATTATGGAAGCATTCAGGATTTTAACCATGCATCGGAATATGCTTTTAAAGCCCGTGAAATTTTTGAAAAAACAGGACATAAACATGAGATTTCAGGGGTGTATATTAACATCGCTTATGTTTATGCTCAACAGGGTAATTATAAAAAAGCAAAAGCTTATAATTTTAAAGCTTTAAACATTGCAAATGAGCTAAATGACTTCAGCCTGTTGGCATTAATATATAATAACCTTGGAGCCGTTTACAGCAATATTCAAAATTTAGATACTTCAAATATATACCTTGAAATTGCGAGGGATTACTATTATAGTGCTGAAGATTATGAGGGTATGTGCTATATCTATTACAATATCGGCGATAATTTTTTAAAATCGGGCAACGAACATGAAGCCTATTCAAATTATCACAAAGGGGTTCAACTATCTAAATCAGTAAATTCACAGGAATTAATCATAACCGGTTACCAGGTTCTGGCAAACTATCATTATGATGTTAGCAATTATGATTCTGCTGAATACTATGCTAAAAATGGAATGGCCCTATCATTAAAGCTAAATAATGTTCACAAGAGATCAAAGTTTTCGCTTATTCTATATAATGTATTAGCATACAAAGAGGATTATAAAAAAGCACTTGAATATTTATTGATACATAAACAAATATCGGATAGTGTAAATCGGAAAGACAATATGCTCGAAATAAGTAAGCTTGAAGCAAAGTATGAATTAAAAAAGAAGGAAAAAGATTTGGCATTAGAAAAACAGGCACGTAGGAATGCTGGCTTAATTCATTTATTATTAACAATTTCGGTATTGTTTATTTCAGGAATAATAATTTTTACATTGATCAGGAAAAGATCAAAAGATCGATATGATAAATTATTATCGGAACTAAAGCTAAAAGACCGAGAAAATGAGATTGCCAGAAAGGACAAAGAACTTTTTTTAGTTGCTAAAAACATAAAAGATAAAAACCAGATGTTGGAAATACTCAAATCTGAGTTCGAACAATTTCTAAAACGAGATAATCTTCAAAAGCATATAGATAAGCAAGAACAATTAAGAAATATGAAGATCTTAAACGAAGAAGATTGGTTGCGGTTTAAAGAATTGTTTGCCAGTATTCATTTTGACTTTTCAGAAAATTTAATGGCACAATATCCTGAATTATCTGAAGGAGATAAGCGTCAGTTGATGTTACTGAAATTAGGGTATTCAATAAATCAATCTGTCGAAATATTGGGAATTGGTTATTCCGCCGTAAAAAAGGCCAGGCAACGTTTGGCTAAAAAAATGGGATTGGATAGTGCTGATTTACTTTATGAATTGGTACTGAACACTAAAGAATAAGCAGTCTTTTACTGCCGCTTCAGTATCAGTTGCTTTGGATGATTATGGGCTCTTCCGCTAATCTTACTTCAAGCTTCAATTTAGGTTCTTTGCCATCCAGGAATGTACAATCCATTGTAATGGTATGATCCCCTGTCGACAGGGATATCCCTTCCATATTCAGGTCATTAATTTTTTTCCAGTTCTGATTATAAACAATGGCAGGACTATCACCTGAAAACTTAATTGTTTCTCCATCCTTCAGGGTAACCGGCAAATTAATCTCCTTGTAGTTATTAATTTCAAGCTTTATGTCTTTTATCGATCCGTCTATAGCTGTTATCGTAAATCCCAATTTATAATCACCATCCGGTAAATTGAATGAAAGGTTCGAAAATACAGGCTCACCGGGTTGCCGTTCTTTTTTCTCATGAACAGCAGTAAAGGAATAAATTTCCTGCAACAATAATTCGTTATCTTTTTCAACTTCAAGATGGAACTCCTTACTTACATCCTTCAACTGTTCCCTGGTATTTTCATCAAACTTACCATTTAACCGAGCATTTTCCCATAAATTAATTTGATCGAGGATCTCCTTTGTTAATCCATTTTCCTCAAAGGATTTGTAGCTACTTACAAAGCCAAATCCGGCATTGTATCCGGCTGCTTTGGCCAGCATCCATTCAATGTCCTCTAGGCTGGTTTCATTAGTCATTAAAAACCAGCCCAGCATACCGGGCATAAGGTTCCTCTGGAAATATTTCTGGTTTTTAAAGCGGTATTCGGTCTGGCTTTCACGAAATCCTGCATACCAGGGTTCACCCCAGTTCATTCTGGAATAAATGTGCCAGAAATAGTGGGAGGTTCGGCTGGCATCAGCAATGTAATGGCTTTTAATGTCTTCATTCAGCTTATCATACCAGGTGTTAGCCATCAGAATCTCTCCATAATTACCCATGCCTGTTGAGCGGTTTCCTTCCAGGCCATCGAAAGAGATTTGCCTTAAACCTGTTTGATTGTAGAGATCAGCAATATTTTTAGCTATTTCTTTTGTTAATTCAGCATCGGTTAAAAAGACCTTATAACCATGATCAGCCAGCAATTCAATTTTAGAATCCTTCTCATGAACTGCAGGTTTTGTCTCATATGCTCCCCGCTGGCAATCCAGCAACTTCCATGGTTCAGCTTCAGACACACCTCCATAACGGATCAACTCATTTCCGATTACTACCGTTTTCAGGTTGTTGTTTTTCATTTGCTTGAATACACCAGGAGAATCAATGGCGATTTCTTTTTGAGTTTCATCAATATCTTCAACAATGGTATTGGATCCAACCTTCGCCAGGCGATCATCGGGTACCGGAGTAACATAAGGATCATTTGTTGTAATAAAATTGGAAAGTGTATGAACTCCAAGGTGTACTTCCTGACTTTCCGCTTTATTCACACAAGTTTTCATCCCTTCATACCCATTCGGAAATTGATCATTCAACTCAAAATGTCCCCAGTTTTTAAATGGACCGGGATGGTATAAATATCTCAAACCGGCCATTTTGGTATATTCCAGGGCCTTGTCAATATCTTCTTCACCAAATCCAAGGATAAGGTAAGAGGAATTTGCTGTTTTTGCTTTTTTACCCCATTCACCATCAATAATGGGATGAGGAAGACCTTCTGCCAGTTCAATTTTTTCTATATAATCCAATGTTTGATCAACAGGGCAACCGAATATGGCAATTTTTGAACCGACAACACCACCGTCATCGTAAGCAGGAGCAAGGTACGTTTCATGGTTCCAGTTCTCAATAATCCGGTCATTGTTCCTGTTCCGGCAATAAGCCTGAAGTGTACTACCAAAATCTTCCGGTTTGGCAGCTTCAACCCTGTATAAAACATACCGTTTGCCTTCTTCATTAAGATCTGTATAATCATCACCCTCAAAAATATCCAGCTGAGGCATGCAATCGTTTTCCTTCCAGGGAAATCCGCCAAGGGTTTTGGGGTTTAATGCCTGGATTCCCATAGCAAATTCTTCACCACGAACTACGCCAACGGTTTCTCCAATGATAGTGTTTATGGTAGTTGGATATGGTCCCCAAATTACCATTTCGATATTTTCCATAGGATCAACCTCAATGATCTCAAAGGATATGTGAGATGGAGAATTTTTAACGGATACATTAACTGTTGCATCAGTAGGATCAAACAGGAGATTTATTAATTCATTCTCTTTATCATACCTTAAGGAAGAAGGTTTATAGATCTGGCCATCCTTCCTCACAGATAGCAAAGTGGCAGGTTGATCAACCGCCAGATAATTCTTACCAGATGATTTATCGACCATTTCAGTCATGTTACCTTGCTGGTCAATTGCCAGGGTAAATGTTTCTGTTGAAAATGATATTTGATCATCGGAACTACATCCCCAAATTGAAATGATCATAAGGACTAATACAAGCGATTTAACAACAACTTTTACTTTCATCATGAGGAATTATTTTAATTATGTATTGTAATGTTTACCCTTTGCCATATCACACTTGGATAATATATCCTATAATGTTTCGTCATCAAATGTTAATCTTGTATCTAACCGGATGTCATTTGCCGACCTGCCCACCTGGATCTCATATGATCCGGGTTCTATCTTATACTGTTGATGTTCCGTGTCCCAATACTTTAGTGTTTCTGTATTGATTAAAATTTTAACTGATTTCATTTCATCTTTTTTAAGATGAACTCGTGCAAGCCCGACTAATTTTTTAATGGGTTGTGATTGAGCAGGGTCAATCTTAGATGCATATACCTGGACAACTTCATCACCATCAAAATCGGATGTATTTTTTATATCCACGATGAAAAATGGAGTTACTCCTTCAACACCAACCAAAAGCTTTAAATAATCAAAGTCAGAATAAGTTAATCCATGACCGAAGGTATAGAGTGGCAGACCTTCAAAATATTTGTAAGTCCTTCCCTCCATACTATAATCTTCAAAAGGAGGAAGATCATCAGTACTTTTATAAAAAGTAACGGGGAGCTTTCCTGAAGGATTCATCTCTCCAAACAAAATATCAGCCATTGCATATCCTCCCTGTTCACCGGGATACCAGGCAAACAAAACAGCATCAGCCATTTCATGAATTTCTGGTATTGCCATAGCACTTCCACCTGTTATAACCACAATCAAAGGTCTGTTCTTGATACGCTCTTTAACCATCTTTACGTATTTGATCTGGTTATCAGGCAACTCTATCCTTTTCCGATCTCCCCCATTGGGGTTTAACAGGGCATCTCCTTCCTCTCCCTCGTAAAGTGAATTTATCCCCAGACAAACCACAACCGCATCAGCTCTTTCAGCTTGCCAGAAACCATGAAAAAGAGAATCGTTGTGGAACATAAATCCCTGGTTGTACTCTACAATGGTTCCTTCATCCACTTTTGAAACAATGCCTTCAAGGAAAGTGGTCAATTCACCGGAAAAACCATTATAGTTCCCCAGCAGGCAAGTCACATCCGCTGCTGTGGGTCCAAGAACCAGGAGGTTCTTTAGTGTATTTTTATCAAGTGGTAATGCTTTATTTTCATTTTTGAGCAGAACAATGGATTTGGAGGCAGCTTCATAAGCCAGTTTTTTATGTTCATCACAATTAACCACATCTGGTTTGATGGAAGCATAAGGATTCAGATGATCCGGATCAAACAATCCCAGTTTAAACCTGGTCTGCAAAAGGGGTATTAAAGCTTCATCAACAATTTGCTCATCTATAAATCCAGTATCCACTGCTTGAGGTAAGTATTTATAGATATATCCACAATTGAGATTCACTCCGGCCATAGCAGCCATAGCGGCAGCATCAACTTTTTCATTCACTACATTGTGCCTTAGCCATATATCATCCAACGCCCAGCAATCGGAAACAATATGTCCCTGAAAGTTCCATTCCTCCCGTAGTATATCATTCAACAAATATTTACTTCCGCAACAAGGCTCATCGTAAGTACGATTATAGGCACACATTACAGCCTCTACATTGGCTACTTCAACCAGGTGTTGAAATCCTGGCAAATAGGTTTCCCTGAAGTCTCTTTCATTGGGAATTGCATTAAAGAAATGCCTGCCCTTTTCCGGCCCGCTGTGAACAACATAATGTTTGGCACATGCAGCAGCTTTCAGGTATTTGGGGTGATCACCCTGAAGGCCCTTTACGAATGCTCCACCTAATATTGAAGTTAGAAATGGATCTTCGCCATAGGTTTCCTGTCCTCTTCCCCAGCGTGGATCACGAAAAATGTTGATGTTTGGCGTCCAAAAGGACAAACCCATGTATTGGGCACGATTGTCTTTTCGAATTGCTGCATGGTGTTTGGCCCTTGCCTCAGTGGAAATGGCATCTGCCACACGAAATACAAGGTCTTCATCAAATGTAGCGGCCAGGCCAATTGCCTGTGGAAACACTGTAGCTTTACCAGCACGTCCAACACCATGTAAACATTCATTCCACCAATTGTATTCCGGGATGCCAAGTCTCTCTATTGCCGGACTATTGTAGAGCATTAGTGAAGCTTTTTCTTCAAGAGTCAGTCTTGAAACCAGGTCAGCCACACGTTCATCAATCGTTAGCCCTGAATTCTGAAAAGGAAATTCTACCGATTCTTTCTTTTCCCCGGATTCCGACGGAGCATTTGAGCAGGAACTTATTCCAAGTAATAAAACAATAAGGTAAAATGGGACGAAAGTTTTCATGATTTAATTTTTAACAGATCAATGAATGATCAGTATTTTAACAACCGCTTTACCACCTAAATCAAGTCTCAAATAATATATACCATTTTCAAGGTTTGACAAATCAATGTGATTGATGATAGTGCCATTGCTGGTAAGAAGAGAGCCCTCTGCAACTGCTTTGCCATTAACGTCCATTACCAAATAAGGAGCAGAATTATGCATCACTTGACAATTGGTGTACAATTCAAAAATACCTTTCCCTGGATTGGGTGAAATGAAAACACCTGATTGTTCCAGGATCTCCTCAGCCAAACTGATCATAACCTGAATTGTATCGTATGCCACATCATCAAAACAATCATTACTTACTGACTGTGACACAGGATAGGTACCACTTTCAGTATAAATATGGCTGGGATTTGATAGCGTTGAAGTACTGCCGTCACCAAAATCCCAAATCCATGAATCGGCGTTTAATGAAACATCAGAAAAGGAGAAAGTTGCTCCCAGTCCTATCACATTAAATCCGGCTATTGCAACATTGCCAAGATCGAACCAGCTTTGCCAGTCCAGTTCGTAATTGATGTTTGTATACGTATCGAAAAAAGTGAAATTATAATCCTCATTCAGGACAACTTCTTCTGCCATTTGTTGCAGAAAGGTTGCTTGTGATTCGGGTAAGCCTGCAGTAAAAATGGATCCAACAGGTGATTTTTGAAACATTGTAGCATACATTACACAAGCCGTTAAGTAAGTTCCGGATAAGGAGGGGTGGCTGTTGTCACCGGAATATAAATTGATGAGGCTGTCCGGATCGTTATCCATAGCATGCTTCCATGCCAAACCAACCGGGGCAACTGTGGATCCATTTTCCTCGGCCATGGTCATGTAACCGGCCATCAATCTTTCCTGCATACCCAGGAAAGTACATACCGGCGGCCAACCTGCACAGTTTTGCTGGTCACCGTATTTTCTCCCCCAAGTCATAAAGAACACTGTTTCCGAACAGGGATTGTTGGATTTAATCGAATCGTTTAAAATTGTAGCATAAGGTAATACTTCACTGGCAACCTGTGAGGGAGGCCATGAAGGTTCCTGGCTTTGGGCCTGGAGTACAACAAAATCCCAGTCTTCCTGACTGATCTTTGCCAGTGTGGTAGCATTGCTTGCATGATTCAACAGCCTGTACCCTCCGGGTGTATTGCTGTCATAAAATACTGAATCTCCCATTGATGAAGCTAATTTTGAAACTTTCTCGGGTAAATTATGGGAAGCAGTATAACTGTTTCCCAGAAACAGGATATTTTTCTCCTGGCTAAACACTAAAACATTGGCCACCAATGTCCATACGGTTATTAAAATGATCTTACTTATTATTGAAAATGTGTTAATCATAAATATCTACTATAATAGTTTTTAATAAATAATGCTAAGTTTCAATTACATCCCTCCTTCCATCTGTTGTTCAAGTTCTCTTGCCTGCATCAGGAATGTTTCTACATCCATATCCTTATAAAAGATCAACCCATGTGTTGCTCTTAATTTCGGATGCTCACTCTGGTAGAAATAAGCTTTACCCAGCAAATACCTAATTGCAGAATATTGCTCCGTCCAGATCTTTTGAGCCAGTTCACTAAATTTTCCATCATGCATATAACTTGGAAATGAAGCATGGACCTGAGAGAGGTAACAATGTGAAAACGATTCATCAAAATTAGATAAAGAATTAAGAGAAACCGGCACAATCACATCTGCTTCAGCAGGATGAAAACGGTACCACACATTGCGGTATCCCATTATTCTCAGTTTAGACAGATCATCTTCTTTGCCCCAAAGTTTTATTGCTTCGGCCAGGGCCTGTAAAACCTTGTAATGCGTATCAGGGCCACTTCCTTCAGGATCAAGTGCAAGGCTGATAACTGTGGGTTTAATGTTTCTCAACATTTCCAGGATAGGGAGAACATCCCTTTGCTTCTCTGGTTGTTCGGTGAAAATATCCCCGGTATAAAATCCAAGCCTTAAATGATGGACATTTTTAACCTGTACTCCATAATGAGCCCATACCAACTCCTCTTCAAATTCTCTTATTTTACCTTTAAATGTTTGAATGTCTGGAGGATTCTTTTCTCCATCATAAGAGTTATTCAAAAGGTGAAGTATCTGTTCAATCTTAATTTCAAGGTCCCTTAAAGAATTCAGTTCATATATTTCGGTTAACACCCTGACGATCCTGTGACAAACTGCACGAATCCGCTCATGAGGTTCACCGGATGCTACTTTGTTCAGGTAATGATAAACATCCTTATCCCATTTGAATTTATAGCCTTTCTCAAAAAAATCAGGGTAATTGACCATTCCAATCATGTCATCTTTCAGAAGCATCTGTACATCCTTAAGTGACTTGATCACAAATGAATTGGTCACTGCTGTAAATCCTGAGGTCAGTACAACAAAATTAAAACTGTTGCTAACCTGTCTGAGTTCCTGACTGATTTCCGGAAGCAATCCCAGCATTATGTCATCATGGTGAGGCCCGGTATGAAAAAACCTCTCCTTCTTCATTTTATAAAGTCCCCGGGTTATTTTCCCTGCAACTCTCTCCATGACATTCTTCACAGTATTTTCATTCAATCCCGGGATCAACCTGGCATATCGATCATTTTTAATGTCATCAAGGGTTAAATCCTTCCCAAATTTATCGAGCTTGCGGCATAGATCTGTGATTACCCTTTCGGTTTTCTCGCCTGTCCATTGTCCTGAATGATAATATTCTTCAATACTTTCCTGCAATGTGATTGCAGCTCCTTTTGTAATATAAAACCTGCCATTTTTCAGCTTTTGCAGAGCAGTGGCAGGATATAAGTTGGAGGGAGGGTTTTCAAGGGCATTTTTGACCACATCTGCCTTTGCCTCTCCGGCAGCAATAATGATAGCTACAGCTTCAGGATTCTGAACAATGGTGTTAAGTCCGATAGTAATGACCAGCCGGTTTCTTGATACCTCAATTCCTCCCAGATCTCCTGCTGCCACAGCCTGGGTCTCAAAATTCGTTTCAGTCAGCCGGGTAGTTGAGTTATGATCCGATCCACGGACATTAAATGCAATATGTCCGTCAGGACCGATACCACCAAGGAAAAATCCGATGCCACCCTTCTCTTCAACTTTTTGCTCATATTCACTGCACCACTGGTCGATCATATAGATCGATTGCTGTTGAATAAATTCATTTTTCGACTGACAATCTTTGTACCTCAGGCTAAGGTCAATAGTCAGGTCAGGAAAGACTTCCGCAAAATATTTTCCCTCAAACAAAGGAATTTTTTCTGAATCAATAAGTAAAGCCCGATTTTCATCCAATCCAAATCCTTTTAAATAAAACTCCTTCACGTAATGATAAAAACTATTGTGCTGCTTTGAACTGATAGGATAAAACTCATCGATCTGAACAAATTGAAGGCCTCGTAATTCAGGTTTTTTTTCGAGGTCAAGGCTGTATTTTTTTCTTAAAGTTTCAACATCCCTTGAGTTCCAACCAGACAGGATGTATTTTGTCCATTTGATAAAGTGTTCAGGAGTTTTTCCAGTAGGCAGACTGATTACTCCTTCAGGGTTTTCGGCAACCCATTCAAGGAACCTTAAGGAAGTTATCAATCCAAGTTGTGGAAAATTATTTACAGTGATATAGGGGATTTTCGTAGAAATCTTTTGGATTGATTGCAATCCGAAAAAAGCTTTTTCAACTTTTGAAAATGTGTTGTTCATAGTTTACAGGATTAATGCAAATCCACTTCCCCATCCAATAAAACAGCAATAACAGTAATGTATTCATCCAGAACATGACTTGGCACATCAATAAAAACCAAACCCGGAATGCTGCTCCACCAGGGTTTCATTTTAATTTCATGGTCGAGTTTAGTTCCATTGCCCACGACCCAGATGCTGTTGATTTTGTTCTTCAGGCCCTTAATCATCACTGGTCCGTTTGGTTGACCTGTTACGAACAAGTACAATATCTTTCCATCCTTCGATAAGGTTGAAGGCCCTTCGAAGTAATTTCTTGGAATTCCTGCTTTAGTTCCAAAAATCGCGTTATCATATTTTTTTGTCCATTCTCCGAGTTCCTTTAAAATGTTAACCTGTTCTTGAGGTATTGTCCCATCCGCTTTGGGGCCAATATCCAGTAACAGGTTACCTCCATTAGATATTACATCAGCAAATATCCGCATGACCTGGTAGGGCGTTTTGTAATTTTTATCATTACCCTGGTATCCCCAGGAATCGTTCATGGTCATACATAATTCCCAGTATTTATCTTTGGGCTTGTGAACCGGCAATCCCTGTTCGGGTGTGGCATAATCGCCATATCCCTGTAAACGGCTGTTAATGATCACCTTTTTGTTTTTCTTTAGAAGTAAATCCCTGATCTCCTTTGCCCGCCACTTTTCTGCACTCTGCTCCCAATCGCCATCAAACCATACCAGATCGGGTTTGTAATTATCCATTACTTCATTGATCTGGCTGATGTTGAACTTCATGAATTTTTCCCAGCGAACAGAATCTTCTTCATATCGTTTTTCAATTTTTGTAAAATTCGGATAATCAGGATGAGACCAGTCGAGAAGGCTGTAATACATTCCCACTTTCAGTTTTTCTTTTCTCAGGCTCTTAACAAAAGGTTTTAATAAGTCTCTTCCGGCAGGTGTTTTCTTTACCACATTGAGATCACTGAACTTACTATCCCAAAGAGCGACTCCATCATGATGCTTGGAAGTGATCACCGCATATTTTGCCCCACTTTCTTTTATCAAAATTGCCCACTCAACCGGATCGTATTTATCAGCAGTAAATCCATCCAGTTGTTTCATGTAATCTTCATGAGAAATGTAACCGTTAAAAAAGGACCAGGATTCATCAATACCATTTACACCGTAAATTCCCCAATGGATAAATATGCCAAGCTTGGCATCGCCAAACCACTCAAACCGGGTAGAATCCGGAACAGGGGATTGGGAGAAGGTTGAATTAATAGTAACAAGGAAAATGATGAAGATCAATAGGATATTTCTTTTTTTCATAGAGATTAAGATTGGAACGCTGATGACACAGATTTTACAGATTTTCACAGATTTGTTTATCTGCGTTAATCAGCTTTATCTGCGTTTTCTGTGTTCTATTTTAACACTTATAATCGGGGATTACATCGTACTTTCCGACAAATCTACAGAACAAAGTATTTTAAATGATATTTTTGTTTAATAAATTCTCAATCTAAATAATTTATGTGGTCCTGTCCCGTTTGTCACCGGTCTTTTCAAATTACCAACCAGGAACATAGTTGTATGGTTACCGACCTGGAGTCGCATTTTGAAAATAAAGGTACGAATGTAATTCAAACCTTTGAAAAAATACTCAGTGAGGTTTCAGCATATGATGGAGTCAGGATTAATTCTGTAAAAAACGCCATTCTGTTTACAGCAAAGAGCAACTTCCTGGCAGTTAAACCGAAAAAAGCATGGCTGGATATTGAGTTTGTACTGGGCGAAAAAACTGAAGGATTTCCGATTTATAAAACCATGCAGGCATCAAAAAGTAAATGGGCGCATTTTGTGAGGCTGGAATCACCGGATGAGGTCGATGGGCAGTTGATTGAATGGTTTCGGGGTGCCTATGATGTTTCTAAGTAAAATATGATGTTATATTCAAAGTGATGGTTTGTAATCCCAATGAAGAAGATTTACAGCTTAATAATAAATCATGTAATTTTATCCTTGTAAATCCCAACCCATGGACTATTCAAAATTATTCACAAATATTCAATCCCGATTTAAAGAATCGATAGACCAGGAACGAGCAGAGTGGGCGAAAACTTATTACCCTTCGAAGTTAAAGATCCTTGGAGTCATCGTTCCAGATTTAAAAGTCATTTTAAAAGATGTTATCAGGGAATTAAAGAAAGAACCTCCGGAGAGAGTAATTTCCTTTATCAAACAGCTGGTTAATACGAATGTTTTTGAGAATGTACAGTTGGCTTATGAAGTTTTAGACAAACACAAAATAGCTTTTGCTGCTTTAACAGCAGAAGATGTACTGGAAATTCGTAAAGGCCAGGACAACTGGGTACTGGTTGATTATTATGCAGGCTTGATTGCCGGCCCAATATGGCGGGATGGTGTTCTTTCAGACGAAGTATTGTATAAATGGCTGGAATCTGAAAATTTCTGGGATCGCAGAACTGCAGTTGTTTGCACTATTGCGCTGAACCAAAAAGCCCGTGGAGGAACTGGTGATCCGGAAAGAACCCTTGAAATCTGTAAACGGGTGGCTTCTGATAAAACCGATATGGTGGCCAAAGCATTATCCTGGGCTTTGCGGGAACTGGCCAAAAGAGAGGTGCAGCCCGTAAAGGAATTCATGGAAGAATTTGAAGATGTTCTTCCAAAAAGGGTAATCCGTGAGGTTGGGAGAAAGATTGAAACAGGGAGGAAATATTAAAGTGAGCATGCCTCTAAAATATGGTTCACACAAAACTCGAAAAGATAAAATTTGATCTTAAATAATCCGAATTGGAGTAAATAAAGACTTCGAAGGTAAGCGGCAAAATTGATTCTGGAAAAACATTCCATCCCATCCCATCAAGTAATTAAACCTAACAGGATGTACAATGCTGTTTTTTATTACTCTTTAAAGGCTATTGACCTACCATCTCAGCACCTACCTTTTCACCCAGATCACGTGGGGTCAACCCGATACCGTTTCCATGATGCATGGGTGCACTGCCTCGTAAATCTGGCAAGGCAAAAGTCGTTTCACCATCACCACCATAGGTAGTTCCTAAAATAGAAAATAGTGCCTGATTCTGATTTATTGATAGGAGTTGACCATTGCAAAAAGCCCATCCCTGTGGAGCAAAATTTCCGGCAAACATACTTATCTCACCAATAAAAGGCAATACACTTTTATTTTGTGAGGGAAAAATACCTACCAATGCAATAATATAGCTTATTCCTAAGGAGGGTTGCATATTTGAATTTGTTCCAAAAGTCAGCGTACTCCCATCGCCAGTAAAGTTTGTTCCATTAACAGTTCCGATAACATCCAACTCCTCGTTTGGGGATGTACCAATTCCCACATTAGCAGTTGTTGACATATTATTGCCATTGATGATCCAATCACCGTCGCTGGCTCCGCTAAATTGTTTCCATACGGCTCCATCGAAGAAGTAAAAATCGTTTGCATCGGTTAAATATATTAACAAACCGGTTGCAGGTGCTACAATGGCATCTCTTTCAGCAGTAGTCATCCGAGGAACTAATATCCCTTTGTCTGTGCTTTTTACATCCAGCATGGCAGAAGCATCTGCATCGCTGCCATCTGTTGTAAATGCAACTTGCGCTGTTAAGCTAAAGCTTCCAATCATTGAGCATACTATCAATAATAGTTTTAGTTTTTGCATAATAATTATGTTATTTATGTTAACATGAAAATTGATAGCCTACTGACCTACTTTCTCAACACCAATATTTTGGCCAAGTTGACGATTGGTTAATCCCGGTCCCTGACCATGATGTATAGGCACCCGTCCTCTTAAATCAGGTAATTTAAAGGTAACTTCACCATCTCCGCCATATATAGTTCCCAAAAGCGAGAACAGGGCAGAATTTTGGGAAATTTGCAAAGTCTGTCCATTGCAAAATGCCCATCCCTGTGGAGGAAAATTTCCGGCAAACATAATTATCTCACCTAAATATGGATCTGCTCCTTTATTTTCGGTTGGATATGTACCCACTAAAGCTATGATATAACTTATGCCTAATGAAGGTTGCATATTGGAATTATTTCCAAAGGTCAATGTATTTCCGTTACCCGTAAAGTTTGTTCCTTTAATGGTACCGTTTACATCTAATTTTTCACCCGGAATTGGAACACCTATACCAACATTGCCACTTACATTGCTGACCATATTATTGCCATTTACGGCCCAGTCACCATCACTACCACCGCTAAATTGAGTCCAGGCAGCTCCCGTGAAGAAGTAAAAATTATTATCATCAGTAACATAAACAAGCAGTCCGGTGGCCGGTGACACGATGGCATCACGTTCGGCAGCTGTCATACGAGGGACCAGCATCCCTTTGTCAGAGCTTTTCACATCCAGCATAGCTGATGCATCGGCACTGCTTCCATCCGTTGTAACAGCTACCTGAGCGTTTACGCTGAAACCCGCAATCATTATAATTCCAATTAGAAGTAGATTTATTTTTTTCATTTTTTAAAGATTTATAAATTTTCTTTCGTTATTTCTTGAATTAATTTATCCTTCTTTCCAGGAAGTTATTTAACAAAGATTTTTGCTGTAGCCGTTTCGCTATTGCTGATAACTTTAACCATAAATACATTTGACTTTAGGTTTAACGGTAGTTGGTTAACTAGATTTGTTGTTTTTGTTTGCATTACCTTTTTACCGGAAATATCAAATATCCAAATCTCAGCTGAGAAGTTCGGATCAGATAAATTAGATGAGGCAAAATTTACATTCAGCACTTTGCCACTTGAATAAATATTAATATTACTGTTTAGTTCTGACGCATTGGGTTCGGTAAAATAAATGAGAAAACTTTTATCATTACCGGCATTGTAATCGAAAGTATACGAATCATTTTCTTTTAAATTCTGAATAAATCCAGATTCACTATCTATCAGATAAATCGGTGTGTTGTCGTCAAATGTTTCTATTTCAGAGGCATTGATAATATATTCACCACTTATTCCAGCTCTGAAATAAAGAAGAACGATTTCGTTTCCTTCAATAGCAGGAAGCGTATTGATGGCCATGTTTTCATTTTCTGATTTTGTAAATAAAATGGGCACATCAGGACTATCGGATATTATTTTATAAACATCAAACAAACGGTCAATCTTTTGTGTTGAACTTTGATTAAAGCGGATGGCTGTTTTTGTGGTTATTTCATTTCCTGTAACTGATAATAATAACATTTGATCATCTTCATTGTTTTTATAGAATGCCTGCCCGCTATGTACCCTATCGTTGTTTTCAAATGTTAAAGTCCCAGAGCCGCTGGTTGCTCTCACAAAAAAGCCCTGTCCGGATGATATATATTGTGAAGTGGTATTTGCACCACCCCCCCCGTTAATATAATACACATAATCACCATTGGCGCCGATTGTTGGATCAAAAAGCCAGATGGCGCCATTGAGTTCACCAGGAATTGAAACTGCATCCCAATCTATGCTGGACGGATATGGATTTCCTAACAAGTTCCAGCCCAAACCATTTTCTGAAAATGATTTGTTAATCGTACCCGAATTTGTGTTTCCTGTAAAAACTTCGGTTGTTGAACCAGCTTCAACTGACCACAATGAATAGCCCTGCATCACTTCAAAAATGGAAGATTCGGAAGTAAGGTCTGACCATCCGTTAGAAGATTCGGTATGAGACTGGACATAATCATCTAAAAACAAACCTGCTTGAGCGAGGCTCACCGGTGATGAGAAAAGATGCCACCTCCCTTCTGTAATATAACGTTGAACAAAAGCCTGCCCACCTCCATTGTATGTAAGGTTTCCATGATCAATTAAGGAGGCATCACCTGATGCATCAGATTCAAGAACAAGATCACCACTACTGATATCGAGCGAGCTCCCTGAATTTATAGTAATGTTAGTATTTGGCTCAATACGCAACTCCTGAGCATATATCCAGGAAACTGAAATGGAAAGCATCAGAATAATAGTAAATTTTAATTTTTCCATAGTTTCAATTTTAATTATTAGACTAACAGCCCATGAACGATTATGTTTATGTTAAAATATTTTAACAATTTTCAGCTACCTGGAATTAACAAGTTTGCGGTTCCCAGAAGTTTAAGCAAAATTTATGATTATAATTGCGAAATTTGTCAATGTCTTTTTCAAAGTCATGAACAACAGTGAAATTGAAAACTTAAATACAAAGAGTATAACGGTATCTATTTTAACAAAACTTCCCATTAATGAAATCAATAGTACTTATAATTATCTGTTCAATTCTGGGGTATAATTTAACGGCCCAAAGCAATAATTCGCTTGCTTTAACACCACCCATGGGCTGGAACTCGTGGAACCTTTTTGAAGGGGACATTTCTGAAGACCTGTTAAAGGAAATTGCAGATGCCATGGTAGAAACAGGCATGAAGGACGCAGGCTATGAATACATCATAATTGATGACATCTGGCAGGGTGGCCGGGATAACAGAAACAACATCATTCCCGATCCTGAGAAATTTCCAAATGGGATTAAAGTCCTGGCTGATTATGTTCATTCCAAAGGATTGAAGTTGGGAATTTATTCCACAGCAGCACAAAAAACCTGTGCAGGGTATACTGCCAGCTATGGATTTGAAGAACAGGATGCTCAAACTTTTGCCGACTGGGGAATCGACTACCTGAAATACGATTACTGCAATGCACCAAGTGATATGCTTTCGGCCATTGAACGATACAAAAAAATGAGTAATGCCCTAAAAAAAACAGGAAGACCAATTGTATATGCAATCTGTGAATGGGGACAGCGAAAACCCTGGCTCTGGGGGAATGAAGCAGGTGGCCACCTTTGGCGGACTACCTGGGATTCACGGGATGTGTGGGAAACACCTCAATATGATGGAGGACATGCAGGAATACTTAATATACTTGACAAACAGGTAGGACTGGAAGCTTATGCGGGACCAGGAGGGTGGAATGATCCTGATTTGTTAATGGTTGGATTGTACGGCAAAGGAAAGTCGTCTTCCTGGGATGGTTCTCCCGGTTGTAACGATGTGGAATACAAAAGCCACTTCAGTCTTTGGTGTATGCTGGCTGCACCATTGATCGTTAACCTGGATGTAAGGAACATGAATGAAGCCACAAAAAACATTCTTCTAAATGAGGAAATGATTGCCATCGACCAGGATCCGCTTGGAAAACAGGGATTCAAATATTCGGATGATGGTGATTTCGAAGTATGGTTAAAAGAGTTGGCTGATGAAGAGGTTGCTATATGCCTGTTGAACAGAAGTGCTGAAACAATTCAAAGAGGAATCAATCTGCAATCAATACTTCACAGGTTCAATAACCAGGATAATTCATACAGGGCTCGTGATGTTTGGGCTGGCACTGCTTCAAATATTACTGCCCTGCCTGGCCAGTATACTATTGAACCGCATGGTGTGGTGGTATTGAGGCTTTTGAAGGAGAAATAAGAAACACAATAAAGTTTTAACCGCAAAGACCGCAATGAATACGCTATGAGCTCAATGGTTTTCAATTTTTATGATAGCTTAATATTGCCTTTGCGTTTCTTTTAATCTATAAATCTTTGCGCCCTTTGCGGTTATTAAAACACAACCTTATAACTTATATTCGGGATTACAATGATCTGCTTATCCCTATCGATGGAATCCTCTAAATAGTTATACCTGTACCCGAAATATTCAGGAGCCCCAAGTGCGTTTAATATTTGAAAACTCCATATGCTGGCATGTTTGGGTTTGTTTTTCCTGAAGTTGATTGTTAAATGTAAATAGTAAACAGTTGGCTTCTGTTCTGAAAAAGCCAAAGAATAATCATAGATGACTTCTTTTTCAAGGTAAGTTGTAGCCATATCCACGGGGGTTTGTCTGTCACCGCCGTTAATACTAAATTTTCCGTTTACACCCAGCGAGTTATTTTTATGACCGCGGCCCAGTTTCCACTCTTTTCCGGCCAGCAGGTTTACAACGTAGTTTTTATTGAACCGTGAGTCCCGGCTTATGCCATCTCCACCTGAATATTCCGAGTGGAACAAAGAGGTTGTTACCAGGAAGTAATACCCGCTATGCATAAAACGTTCCAGGGTTAAGTCCAATCCGTAGTTTTCACCTGTGCCCTCATTGGTTAGTTTTTGGTTGATGAACCAATTCTGGTCAACATTGATCATGGAGAAGGATGTGCCTGGTTCAACAGGAATATCAAACATATGCTGATAATAAACTTCAGCCTTGAAATTTAATTGTTGTCCAATGGTTCTGTCATAGCCCAATACAAAATGATGTGATTTTGAAAGTTCAAGATCTCTGTTAGGCCTGATCAACCCAACCGGAGTTTGCTGCTGACCCAGATAAACGAACAACATTTCCAACCGGCTATGTAATCCATAACCCAGGCTAATCGATTGTGTGGGAGATAAATTGTATCGAAAACCTAACCTTGGTTCAATGGAGTAGTTATTATTCAGGGTAAAATATTGCACATGCAATCCCGCATTCAATGTAAGTTTTTCATTTAAATCAAAACGGGATTGTGTATAAGCCTGAAGCAGTTCAGAGGAACCTTTATCATCTACATGATTAACTAGTTCCTCCATAAATTCAGGAGCCTTTTGTATAAGTATATCGTAATTCATAAGGTTAAACGAAACACCTGTCCTGTTTGTATGACGAGCATTGAACTTATGGCTCAGACCTGTTGAGAATACATAATTCCACGATTTTGTATTCAGATACGATTGAGGGTAAACGATTTTTGTATAATCTATTTTATTATCCTCGGAACTTATCCCACTTCCAGATACGGCGATGGATGAGCTCAGCAAACTCTTTTTACCCAGTATTAATTTATGGGATAATCCAAGAGCGGCCATTGAGGTCTTGCTTTCTCCTTCTTCCCGGTCTTCCTTATATTCCCAATCCTCGGGATTTGTATCTTCATCTATTTCTGCTCCGGATTTATCAGTAGAACCAAGACCCCATAAAGAGAATATTCCGGCCTTTTTAGTAGGAAAATCTGTTTTGAAAGAAAGGTCCTGGTAAGTGATCAGTCCGGCATTATCAGGAAGAATAGGCTTAATAATGCCAAACATGGAATACCTGTAATTAAAGAGGTAGGTTGCGGGCTTGCCTTTTTTATAAGGCCCTTCTGATGAAAAATCAAGGCCTGTAATTCCAGCCTGGAAAGTATGTTCACGCTTGTCTCGGTTCCCTGATCGTAGCTTCAGATCAAATACTCCGGAAAGTGCATTCCCAAATTCAGCGGGAAAGGCAGCCGTATAAAAATCAGAGTTATCGATCATTTGTGAACTGAGGGAACTAATTCCTCCGCCTCCAAACGTAGATAAATTAGCAAAGTGGCTTGGATTGGCGATCTCCAGTCCTTCCAGCCTCCATAAAACACCTTTTGGGGCATTACCCCTAACAATGATCCCGTTGCTGTTCATATTACCAGCTGCAACACCAGCATAAGAGGAAGCCAATCGTGCAGGATCATCAAATGCCCCTGCATACCTCCTGGCTTCTTCCATATTGATTTGCCGGGAACTGAGGATAGCCATTGTATTTAGTGGCTTCTTTTTGTCTATCTCAGCTTTAATTATTACTTCGTCCAATTCAACCAGGGATTCCTTCAGGCTTGCATTGATAATTACTTCCTTTCCTGATCCAACTTCAACTTCAGTAATGTAGACAGGTTCATAGCCCATAAAGCTTATCTGAATGTTGTATCTGCCCAAGGGAACATTGTCAACACGGTAGTATCCATCGGCATCTGAACTCGACCCAAGCAAAGGATCTGTATCCATGATCAGAACAGTAGCACCCGGAATAGGAATTTCGGTGTCCAGTTCCACAATCCGGCCCTTGAGGGTTTGTTTTAAATTTTGAGAAAATAGGCTCTGTGATATCAGAATCGCGATGAGTAGTAATCCAAGTAAAATCAGAAGCCTGTAACTGTTCCTTACTTTCATGTCATCATTTTGTTAAATCACAATTAATGACAAGAACAAAGGTTTACCGTTGCAATTTATTAGTAATTTTCTAAAAGAAGGTTGGGTACTACTTTAAACAAAAGTATAAAGTCCGGTCAGTATTTTATGCTATTCCTCTTCCTCAATATACCTCGTTGAGGCCTCTTTAGCTCCAAAGCTAAACCGCAGGAAACCAAATGCCAGAGAGACAGTCGGATTCTCTTGTTTAAAGATACTTAATATGTTCCTGTTAGCAATACCAATTTCCCAAGTAGTATTTTCTGTTTTTATGGGGTAGAACAAAATACCCAATTGGGCATTTGTTCCAAATTTACCGCCTGAAACTACCCCGGCAGAAAACTGAACCCATTCAGCAGCATCAAATTTTCCTCCAAAACAGAATATCGGTTTTTCATACATTCCGGGAACCTTATCACCCAGGGGCAGATAGAAGTCTGCACCTGCTTCTAATACATCAAGTATTTTGTAACTGGCACCACCCCTGAAATTCATAGGAAGGTTTAAGGTCTGGCTTTCTATTCCCTCCCACAAGCTGGTTTCATCATCCAGATCATCAGCATTGATTAGCTGACCTTCTGAAAAAACATTGTAGTTATCCATCCCATCGGTATCCATTTCAACTACCCGTACATCGTTTCCCTGGTACACATTTCCATCCCATTTAATGCTTCCTATATCGTTTAATGCAAGACTGATCCTCAGTTTTTCTTTATATTCCACAGTGGTCCCTATATCAAAACCAAATCCGCTACCCACTTTTTTATATCCTGATCCTTCAACCTGAGAAGGTGTAGGATCATCATATTCCACTTCGAAAATAGGGCTTAACGATGAATAGCCAACCAGGGTGCCATCATCAGACTGGTGGTATTGCAACATGCCGTATCCGACCAGGTATTTTAATCCAACACCTGCATACCAGTTAATGTCATCCGTTTTAAGTACTTTGCGTCCATAACCAAAATTGAATTCACGGAAGTACAAAAAATTCTGCTCTGTTCCTTCGTATATTTCTGATGCGTAGAGGGCATTGGTAGAATAACCTGTTGTATCTTCACCTGCCACAGCAAGGGAATCGAAGTAGGGATCATGCCAACCCTTAAACAAAAAGTCGGCTGCTTTATCATTCAGAAAGGAATGCCATACCAGGCGTTCTCTTACATTAAAAGCAAATCCTCCAATTTCTTCATCCTGGTAAGAAAATCCTACACCCATAAAACTGCCGATTCCAATAAGCCGGGTATCGGTAAACTCTCCGGCTGCTGCGTCTTTTTCATCCAAATCCAATTTAATGTTGCTGTCAAATAAATCATTAACAACCTGCTTACGTGTTAATTGTTCGGAATAAATGGTGAATCCAAATTCAGTAAAGCCAAGGTTCATGGTATGATCGTTTCGTGACCACCCGAGATTGGCCGGATTAATACCTAAACACTGGTAATCGGTTACTGAAGAAGTTGAATATCCGGCTCCGGTAAAACTAAAGGCACTGAGCTCTGTTTGTGAAAATACAATGGAGGCACTACATAGCAGCACTGCTAAGATCAGATATTTTTTCATAGGGCAAATTTTTAGTGGTTAATCAGGTCAAATATAGTATGATTTATCGCTAAAATCAATTTTTCAGGGAGAAAATGTGAATTATTTAACATAAATCATGATGAACTTTTAGTACCTTAGCATGACATAATCATCACAACCATCATATGTTTATTAAAAAAATCATAACACTATTTGTGCTATTATTAGCTGGGGTAATAGCCAACAAGGTCGCAATATCTCAGGAGACTAACCCGACCTTAACGCGAACGGCAGATTCAATCCAGGCCAATGACCAACAAGCGGAAATATTATATAATCAGGCTCACGATTGGTATAATGAAGGGCATTATGATTCCGCCTTTCAGGCATTGAACCAGGCTCTGCTAATAAACAATGAATTTTCAGATGCCTATAACAACAGCGGTTTTGTAAAGTACATGCTGAAAGATTTCGATGGAGCATTGCTTGATTTTAATGCAGCCATTGAGCTGAATCCCACACCTCAATCTTATTTTGGCAGGGGCATGACAAATCTGGCAACAAATTCATTAAAAGCGGCACAGGAAGATTTCACTTCAGCTATTTCTTTAAAACCCGGGTATGCTGAAGCCTTTTATTACAGGGGAGGGATCCACTTTAACCTGGGTGAATATCCGCAGGCAATTGATGATTACACTCGTGCGATCACCCTTAAAAATGA
Organism: uncultured Bacteroidales bacterium; assembly: GCA_964421215.1. Taxonomy (GTDB): domain Bacteria; phylum Bacteroidota; class Bacteroidia; order Bacteroidales; family JAADJA01; genus JAADJA01. The sequence goes on from CAYQWA010000021.1 coordinate 64,777, forward strand.
TTACGCTTATGCATACAACGACAGGGGAAGTGCACATCTCAAATCAGGCAATATTGAGCAAGCCAAAAATGATTATTATAAATCCTCCCTGCTTGATCCGGGAATGTACTTTGCATTTAACAACCTTGGTGGAGTTAAGATGCAACTTGAAGATTATAAGGGAGCGTTAGCAGACTTTACTGCTGCTGTAAAAATTAATCCAGATTATTACATTGCGTTTAACAATCGAGGGGAAGCCAAATACATGCTGGAGGATTATGAAGGAGCCCTGGAAGATTTTTCCAAGGCACTTGAACTCAGCCCCAAATACCTGAATGCCATCAACAACAGGGGCAATGCTAAATACAAACTGGAGGATTATTCCGGAGCAGTGGACGACTATAATGCAGTGCTTAAAAAAGATCCTGAAAACGGATCGGTGTATTTAAACAGGGGGATATCAAAAGAGATGCTTCGTGATGAAAAGGGGGCCTGTGAAGATTGGAAAAAAGCTGCTGACCTTGGTATTGAAGCCGCCGGAGATTATATAACTGATTGTGAATATTAATATCAGAACATCATGAAAAAGAAAACAATAAAGTCTGTAATCCTTGTTCTGTTTTTTGCTGCATTTTCCCTGCATGTAAATGCACAGAAAGATACCCCTTTTGAAAAGGATTATTTTTCCAGTGAACAAAAGGATGCTCTGAAAACAGCGATCAAACAAATAAAGGAAGGTGACAAATATTATGAGGCTGACATTCCGGTTTATTCAGTAGCCATAGAATATTTTCTGAAAGCAAACGATTTTAACCCGAACAATGCATTGCTTAACTATAAGATCGGTAAATGCTATATAAAAACCATCCAGAAAACCAACTCCATAAAATACCTGGAACATGCATACAAATTAAATCCCAATGTAAAACCTGATATTTTGTACCTGCTGGCCAGGGGGTATCACCTCAATCTAGAACTAGACAAGGCCATAACTACATTTGAAGAATACAGGGGAACATTAACCCCTAACGAACTAACGAAACAGGGAGATAAGATCGATAAAAAGATTTCGGAATGCAAAATGGCCCTGGAGATGGTTAAAGAACCGGTAAGGATCTTTTCTGATAACCTGGGATCTCAGATCAACACTAAATTTCCTGAGTATGGTCCCTATATCAATGCTACTGAAACGGTCATTATGTTTACCTCTTCCAGGGACAATACTACCGGAGGAAAAACAGATCCTGCGGACCTTAAATACTATGAAGACATCTATTATTCCAAAAAGGAAGGTGACCAATGGACACAGGCAAAAAATCCGGGTAAACCCTTAAATACAGATTCACATGATGCCATTGTAGGCGTTTCTCCTGATGGTAAACATGCATTGATTTATAAAGGTGGTGATAATGGAGGCGATATCTTTGAATGCCGCATAAATGAAGAAGGTGAATGGTTATCACCCAAGAGGCTGCCAAAAGAAATAAATACCAAATACCAGGAAACTTCTGCATCCTTTACACCAGATATGAAAGGATTGTATTTTGTGAGCGATAAACCGGGTGGATTTGGCGGAAAAGATATCTATTACGCACCTCTGAGTATAAAAGGCAACCGCGAAAAACTAGATTATGATGATGCGGTAAACCTTGGAGCCTTGATCAACACACCTTATGATGAAGAAGGTGTTTATATTGATGTAAAAGGTACAACGCTTTATTTTAGCTCCAAAGGTCATGAGACCATGGGTAGTTATGATGTTTTTAAATCCGAACATATAAATGGAAGATGGTCGAGTCCTGAGAATATGGGCTTCCCTATAAATACACCTGATGACGACATCTTCTTTTCCTTTTCGAGGAATGGGAAACATGCTTATTACTCTACATTTAATCCAACAGGATACGGGCAGCGCGATCTTTACATGATCACCCTCCTGGGACCTGAAAAGCCACATATCTTTCATGAGGATTACGACCTGTTGGCTTATGTGACAGAGCCTGTTAAAGAGGAGGCCCTCATGGAGAAAGTTGAGATCCAGGACAATATGATCACCATAGTTCGCGGGAAAGTAATGGATGCTGTTACTTTAGGACCTCTTGGAGGTGTTATCGTAGAGATCTATGATAATGAACTGGGAAGAATGGTGGCCAATTTTGAATCCAACACCCGAACAGGCGAATACATGGTTTCCCTTAATTCAGGGAAGAACTATGGTTTTGCCATTAAAGCACAGGAATACATGTTCCATTCAGAAAACCTGATCATCCCTCCGGCTACCACCGTACAGGAAGTTTATATGGACTTTAAACTGAACAAAGTAAAGGTTGGAAGCAAGATCATCCTGAAAAATATATTCTTTGATTTTGATAAGGCCACATTAAGAAGTGAATCAGCTACTGAGCTTAACCGCCTGGTAAAAATGCTGACTGATGTTCCCAAAATGACCATAGAAATTTCAGGACATACCGACAATGTAGGTTCAGATGCTTACAATAAAAAACTTTCAGAAGACCGGGCAAAGGCAGTGGTTGAATACCTGATTGTTCAGGGAATTGACCGGGACCGTCTGGAGTATGCCGGATATGGCGAAACACAACCCATTGCAGATAATGACTCGGAAGAGGGGCGTCAAATTAACAGACGGACCGAGTTTAAAGTTTTGAGCAAATAGTATAAGCAAAAAGTTACAACAACGTTTGGGCACCAACTGCTTACTGTAAAGCTTCCAGTTTTAAGTCTATCTTTAGTTAGGTTAGCATTGTAAAATACCGTTGCTTAATTAACTGCAAAAGGTATAAGATTTAATTATTCCACTCAAATTCCCTGGTGTTGAGCAGCTCTGTTCTATGGTTTGCTTCTACATTATCAACAATTTATATTTCATACTTGATTTCAACCAAGTTTGTTTTGTAACTTTATAGTAACAAAACGACAATCAAAATTTTTGCGATCTATACAGGCTATCAACATTGATCATTGACAACTTGATAGGTAATGACTAAAAAATACAAGCCATGAAAAAAAACAAACTTTTTAAAAAGCTATTGTTGACAGCAGTGTTGCTTTCAACATTTACGGGATTATTATGCTCTCAATCCTGGAACCAGATCGGAAATGATATCGATGGTGAAGCTACAGGAGATTTCTCAGGCTGTGCTGTGAGTTTAAGTTCTGATGGTTCAATTGTAGCCATTGGCGCACAATACAATGATGGGAGCGGTACCGATGCCGGCCATGTAAGAGTTTTTGAAAACCAGTCTGGATCATGGATTCAAATTGGAGAAGACATTGACGGCGAGGCTAGCTTCGATGCTTCCGGGATATCTGTAAGTTTAAGTTCTGACGGATCAGTAGTTGCCATTGGAGCTTTTTTAAATGATGGGAACGGAGGAAATTCAGGACATGTCAGGGTGTTTGAAAATCAATCGGGATCATGGATCCAGATGGGGAATGATATTGACGGGGAAGCAAACGGTGACTATTCAGGTGAAGCGATAAGTTTAAGTTCCGATGGGTTAGTAGTAGCCATCGGTGCTGACAGAAATTGTGGAAGCGGCCTTTATGCAGGTCATGTTAGAGTGTTTGAGTTTATTGCCGGTTCCTGGATGCAAGTTGGTGGTGACATTAACGGCGAAGCGGCCAATGACAGGTCAGGGCTTGCAGTTAGTTTAAATGCGGATGGATCCAGAGTGGCTATAGGCGCTCCAGGTAACTTTGGAAACGGTTTTGGTGCAGGTCATGTAAGAGTTTTTGAAAATCAGGCGGGTTCTTGGCAAAAAATTGGAAACGATATTGACGGAGAAGCTGCCGAAGACGGATCAGGGTGGGCTGTCAGTTTAAATTCCGACGGTACGGTGGTGGCCATTGGAGCATATTCAAACGACGGGAATGGTATAAATGCCGGACACGTCAGGATATATGAGATCATAGCCAATACCTGGACACAAATCGGTAATGATATCGATGGTGAAGCTGCCTATGACGAATTAGGGAAGGCTGTCAGTTTAAATTCCGATGGCTCAATTGTAGCAGTTGGCGCATATCGAAACGATGGAGGAGGACAGGATGCCGGCTGTGTAAAAATTTATGAAAACCAGTCGGGCTCATGGGTTCAATTAGGAAGCAATATAAACGGTGAAGATGAACAGGATGAATCCGGGTATGCTGTGAGTTTAAATTCCAATGGATTGAAAGTAGCAATAGGTGCTCATCATAATGATGGAAACGGCAGTTTGTCGGGCCATGTGAGAGTATATGAATACGGATCATCGACTAACATATGGACACGAGAAATCAGGACTGATCAGCCCGTAAACGGCAACATACTGGTTTACAACATGGCCGGACAATTGGTTTCTCATTCAGTTGTTAATGGTAATTTTCCATGGTTCAAAATTGAAAAAACCGGTTTGTACATTATTAAAATACAAAACGGGCAAACCTTGATAATTGAGAAAGTATTTGTTAAGTAAACTTATCTACCTCTCCAACTCTGATTACATCATTATAGGGTGAGAAGAGGCAATTGAAAAAAACAAAGAACCATGAAAAAAATCAACACCTTAAAAAGAGTATTATTAGCCTCTTTAATGCTATTAACATTGCAAGGCTTTATTCAATCTCAATTATGGCAGCAAATAGGCCAGGATATTGATGGCGAGGCAGCAGATGACCGGTCTGGTATTGTTAGTATTAATTCAGATGGCTCTATTATTGCAATTGGTGCAGGTTTTAATGATGGGAATGGTAATTTAGCGGGTCATGTAAGGATATTTGAGAATATATTAGGCACTTGGACTCAAATCGGAGATGACATTGATGGTGAAGGAGCCATATATTTATCGGGTGGGGCAGTAAGTTTAAGTTCAGATGGCTCTATTGTTGCGATTGGGTCAACGTATACTGGGGGAGACCTCGCCGGACAGGTAGAAGTCTATCAGAATCAATCTGGTTCCTGGGTACAACTGGGTAATGATATAGAAGGTGATCCTCCTACCGCCCTGGGTTCTTCGGTAAGTTTAAGTTCAGACGGAACTATTGTAGCGATTGGTGCACCTGGAGGAAGTGAGTCCGTTTATACTGGTCTAGCAAAGATATATGAATATCAGGCTGGATCATGGGTACAGATTGGAAGTGATATTGTAGGGGAAGCTATAGGTGATAAATGTGGGACTTCAGTTAGTATTAGCGATGATGGAACTATTGTGGCTATTGGTGCACACATGAATGACGGTAATTATTCTAACTCAGGCCATGTAAGAATATTTGAAAACCAGTCAGGCTCATGGGTGCAACTTGGTAGTGACATTGATGGTGATTACGAAAGTAAATCAGGGAGTTCAGTAAGTTTAAATGCTGATGGAAACATATTATCCATTGGAGGCTATGGAAGTAATAGTTTAACCTGGATTGGATATGTACGAGTTTATGAATATCAAGCTGGTTCATGGACACAAATTGGAAATGATATTATGGGTGAAGCAATTGGTGATAATTTCGGAAATACAGCACAGTGCTTAAACTCCGATGGTTCAATTATAGCAATTGGAGGACCACTAAATGATGATGGAGGAGAAGACGCCGGTCATGTGAGAATATTTAAAAACATGTCGGGTTCATGGATTCAAATTGGAGATGATATATATGGAGAAGCAGCAAATGACGGATCAGGATTTGTAAGTTTAAATTCAGATGGGACAGCTGTTGCAATAGGTGCTGGCAATAACGATGGAAATGGTTCTCAGTCAGGCCATGTAAGGGTATATGAACTACAATTACCTCCGCCTCCATCTCCGGATCCACCAACAACAGGTGATGGATCTTCAGGTGACCCCTACCAGATTGAAACACTGAATAACCTTTACTGGCTGTCTCAAAATTCTGCGGAATGGGACAAATATTACATTCAGGTTGCTGATATAAATGCTCAAGCCACTCTATTCTGGGCCGGGGATTCGGGTTTCCCTCCAATCGGTAATTCAACTACAAATTTTGATGGCAGTTATAATGGAGATGGTTTTACCATAGATAGATTGTTTATATCTCTCTCCATTGATGATGTTGGACTTTTCGGCCGTGGCTGGGCTTTATCAATTGAAAATCTTGGATTAACCAATGTAAATATATCTGGAAACAATCGGGTAGGTGGAATTCTTGGTTTTACTTATTATGGTAGTGTTGTTGGTTGTTATTCCACAGGTAATGTCTTCGGAAATGACGAGGTTGGAGGTTTGGTTGGTCGAATAACAGGATCAATCTTAGAAAGTTATAGTACAGCAACTGTATCTGGCAATAAATACCTCGGCGGATTGCTGGGATATGGATTTGGTTATTTTATAACCAACTGTTATAGTAGAGGTGATGTTTCCGGAGCTGATTATATCGGAGGCCTGATTGGCGTAAATAATAGTATTGAGACATCACATTGTTTCAGTACAGGTAATGTATCCGGAACAGGAAGCAATCTGGGTGGATTGGTGGCATCAAACAACGATGTAATATCCGATTGTTTCTGGGATACACAAACCTCGGGACAATCAACCAGTGCAGGGGGTACTGGCAAAACCACGACCGAAATGAAAGATATTGACACTTTTACTGACCTGGCGACGACGGGATTAACAACTCCATGGGATTTTTACGGGGACCCGAATGATGATACTGGAACAGACGATCACTGGGACATTGATGCCAATATAAACAATGGCTACACTTTCCTTTTGTGGAACCACATACCATTGACCTGGAAAGGTTCTGCCAATAGTGATTGGAATACAGGTACTAACTGGTCACAAGTTCTAGGTCTACCAAGGCCCGGAAAAAGTGTTATTATTCCTTCAAGCCCCACCGGAGGAAATTTCCCGGAAACAAATTATGGAGCCGGAGCAGAATGTGATGATTTAACCATTGAATCAGGCGCACATTTATATATTCCGTCAAACAACACATTAACTGTCAACGGAACATTGACAAACAATGCCGGGACTTCAGGCCTGATCATTAAATCTACAGCCAACGACGCTACCGGTTCATTGATTCATGCAACACCAGGTGTAAATGCTACTGTAGAGAAATACCTCACCGATATGCAATGGCATTTTATCGGCATGCCGGTTGAAAGTGAAACTATAGAAGTATTTCACTTACCTGGGGGACACTCAAACATTTACCTTCGCACCCACATCGAATCAACAAATACATGGGATGACTGGATCGTTCCTGTATCAACTCCCCTCATCCAGGGCCGCGGATATGAAGTGTGGGTTGGGGATGATTCTTTCCACCAGGATGAAATCATTGAGTTTGCCGGAGCAATGAATTCCGGAGATTATAACACAGGAACTGGTGACTTTTACGACTTACAATATACCACAGGACACGGATTGAACCTGATATGCAATCCCTATCCATCCGCTATCGAGGCTGATATTGACACATGGACAAAAACGAACATTGATAATTCGGTTTGGACCTGGGATGGAACTGCTGGCAACTATGTTTATTGGAACGGAACAAACGGTACAAATGAATCTGGATGGGGAACATTGACCGGAGGAATTATTCCAGCAATGCAGGCATTTTTTGTGCTGGCAAACGGTTCCGGGCCATCTCTCACCATTCCACAGAGCAGTCGCACCCACAGCAGTCAACCTTATTATAAAGAGGGTGGTTTACCAAATACTATTCGACTAGATGTGGAAGGCAATGGATATAAAGATGCTATTTTCGTAAGCTTCCATGAGCAAGCCACTGATGAGTATGATGGAGAATACGACGTTATTAAAATTTTCGGATTGGCTGAAGCTCCCCAGCTTTATTCTATTATTCCCGGTGAAGTACTTTCTATCAATTCAATCCCTGAACTCAATGAATACAAACTGGTTGAATTAGGTTTTGAATGCAATATTTCCGATTTTTTTACAATTGTAGCCAGCGAATTTGAAAGCTTTGACGAAAACATAACTATCTACCTTGAAGATAAAAAAGAGGGGATAATGCATAATCTGTGTGAGAATCCAACATACTCTTTCTTACATGAAACCGGCGATGATCCCAACAGGTTCCTGCTTCACTTCGGCGATCCATCCGGCATTGATGAACCTGTTCAGCAAAACACAGGTATATATTCATACGATAATATTGTATACATACATCAAACAGAAGATTTAAATGCAACGGTTTTTATTTATAACACTCTCGGACATAAAATATACCATGAAACTATAAATAACCAGAAATTAACTCGAATCCAAATTCCAAATGGTACCGGATATTACATTGTACAGGTACAAAACGGAAACAGAATGGTTACGAAAAAGGTGTTTTTAAAATAATCAACAGCAAAAACAAAAGAATATCCATTAGAATTCTATCCTATCAAAAAAAGGAAGATAAAAAAATAGTAGCACCGAGTTTAAGGTGCTGAATAAATTACTTTTCCTAACTTTTCTTGTTTGTTGAATTAAATGTATGCATTTAAATATGTGCATAATAGAATGATTGTATGCCGTTAACTCATTTCTAACACAATCCATCCTTTTTACGATTTCTTCGAATTTAGCTTGCAATAAAGCAACCCCATCATTTATTCAAGTTAATCCACCTGCCACTCACTCGTTTATGATTGAAACAGGCTGTCCCAGGTTGTAGTTTTATAAACAGATTATTAAAGAAACAAACAAAACAAGGTAATTGCCTTTACTTACAACAACTAAAATTAAAAGCTATGAAAAAGTACAATTTATTAAAGAGAATCATGTTGACATCACTGATGGTTTCAGCATTTTATGGATTGACATATTCGCAGACATGGAATCAAATAGGAAATGATATTGATGGTGAAGTATCCGGTGATGCTTCAGGTTATTCTGTCAGTTTAAGTTCCGATGGTTCAATAGTGGCTATCGGTGCTTATGGAAATAGTGGAAACGGTACTTCTTCGGGCCATGTAAGAATCTTCGAAAACTTATCGGGCTCATGGAATCAGATTGGCAATGATATTGACGGAGAGGCAGCCTTCGATGAATCTGGTAAATCTGTAAGTTTAAATTCTGATGGGTCTGTTGTAGCGATTGGGGCCCGCAATAACGCTGGGAATGGTCATCAAGCAGGCCATGTAAGAATATATGAATACATATCTGGGATCTGGACACAAATTGGTAATGATATTGATGGGGAAGCTGTTTCTGACCAATCAGGAATTGCTGTTAGCCTAAATGCAGATGGCTCTGTTGTGGCTATAGGAGCTCCGCATAATGATGGATCCGGTTCTGATGCGGGACATGTCAGGATCTATAAAAATGTATCGGGTATCTGGATGCAAGTCGGTGAGGATATTGATGCCGAAGGATCCGGTAATTATTTTGGGTATTCAGTGAGTTTAAGTGCTGATGGTTCAAGAGTTGCTATCGGAGGGCCCGGTAGTAACGGAGGTGGCTGGAATTCTGGTCATGTAAGGGTATTCGAAAACCAGGCGGATTCATGGATCCAAATTGGAAATAGTATTTACGGTGAGGCAATGGAGGATGAATCAGGTGTAGCTGTTAGTTTAAATTCAAATGGTACAATTGTAGCAATCGGAGCGTGGCTGAACGATGGGAATGGGGAAGATGCCGGTCATGTTAGAGTGTTTGAATACCAGACAGGTTCCTGGATTCAAATTGGCAGTAATATTAACGGTGAGATGGAATATGATAAATCCGGGATAGCTGTAAGTTTAAATTCCGAAGGTTCAATTGTAGCTGTTGGTTCAGAATACAACAATGGAAACGGTACTTCAGCCGGCCATGTAAGAATTTTTGAGAACCAGTTGGGTAACTGGATTCAATTGGGTGGTGATATTGATGGGGAAGCAGCCGGTGACCGGTGTGGAAAATCAGTAAGTTTAAATTCCGATGGATCAAAAATTGCAATCGGAGCCTGGGGAAATGATGGAAATGGACCTACTTCCGGGCATACCAGAGTCTTTGAATATGGTTTGCCGACGAATATCCCAACAGAATATACCAATACTGAATGGCCCCTAACCGGTAAAATCTTCATTTACAATATCAATGGGCAGTTAGTGGCTCAACGGGAAATAAACAGCTCTATCATTAACCTGAATTTTATAAATCCAGGTGTATACATTATCAAAATACAAAGCGGTAATACAGTGATTAGTAAGAAAGTTTATATAAGAGAATAAACTATGTAATTGTATTGGAAGCTATAACTCATAACAACTAAAAATAAACATCATGAAAAAGAACAATTTTTTTAAGAAACTAATATTGGCCGCTATGTTGTTGTCAACATTTACTGGTACATTGATCTCACAATCGTGGAACCAGATTGGAAACGATATTAACGGTGAAGCAGCCGGTGACTATTCCGGATTTGCTGTTAGTCTGAATTCCGATGGTAATTTAGTAGCTATTGGGGCCTGGAGAAATGATAACGTTAGCGGTAGTGATGCTGGTCATGTTAGGGTATTTCAGAACATTTCGGACTCATGGGTACAAATTGGAAATGATATTGATGGGGAAGCAGCCGGTGACTATTTTGGACGGTCAGTATGTATAAATGTAGATGGATCAATTGTAGCTATCGGTGCTACTTACAATGATGGAAATGGTTCAAGTTCTGGCCATGTGAGGATCTATGAATATCAATCAGGAGCCTGGATACAAGTTGGTAATGATATTAACGGAGAAGCCAGCTGGGACTATTCCGGAAATTCAATTAGTTTGAATTCCGATGGCTCAATCGTGGCCATATCAGCTCCATACAATGATGAAAACGGCTCAAATGCCGGACATGTAAGAATATATCAAAACATGTCAGGATCATGGGTTCAAATTGGAAGTGATATTAATGGAGAAGCCGAAGGGGATGAATCAGGAGTTTCGGTAAGTTTAAACAATTCCGGTTCTATTGTTGCCATTGGTGCATATAAGAACGATGGAGCCGGAGAGGATGCGGGCCATGTAAGAGTCTTTGAACTACAATCCGGTTCCTGGATCCAGAAGGGAAATGATATTGATGGGGAAGCAGCCGATGATTTTTTTGGACGGGCTGTAAGTTTAAATGCAGATGGATCAATTGTAGTTGTAGGAGCACACAAAAATGATGGGAATGGAGAGGAGGCAGGCCATGTAAGGGTTTTTGAATATCAGGCAGGTTCATGGATTCAGAAGGGCAATGATATTGATGGAGAAACAACACAGGATTGGTTTGGTATAGCTGTAAGTATAAATGATGATGGATCGACCATCGCGGTGGGCGCCAGCCAAAACAATGGAATTGGTTTAAACCTTGGCTATGCCAAAATTTATAATTTCCATTCTGGTTCATGGAATCAGACCGGGGGCAATCTGGATGGGGAAGCATCTGGGGACGGATTCGGAAGGTCTATAAGTTTAAATTCTGATGGTTCTAAAGTTGCCGTTGGAGCCTGGGGAAATGATGATAACGGATCCAATGCCGGTCATACAAGAGTATTTGATTTCGGATTAGCAACAAGCATTCTAACTGAAGATGTTTACACCAAATGGCTTGCATCGGGAACCATGTTCATCTATGATATCACCGGACAGTTTGTGGACCAAATGGAAATAAACGGTCCTGTATTTAACCTTGAACTGGATAATACAGGTGTTTATATCCTTGTTGTTCGAGACGGTTCTTCCGTGTTTACGAAGAAAGTTATTGTGAAATGATAATGATTAAATCAATGACATAACAATTTTCGTAGCTTCCCCAACAATATCCTTGCATTTGGGATGGATATTCAAATCTTTGAATTGCTGCCTGCCTTCTTCTGTACTCAAATCACAGTCGATTAATTGAGTGCATTGGGTGGTCCCGTATATCTTCTTGAATTCATGAATAAACTTTTGCACTTTCGCATCGATCTCTTCCCTGGGTTCATCAGCATCATCACGCCCATAGATCGTACCAATGGCTAAAACACTGCCACTTACAGCTCCGCATACACTATCTGTTTTCCCTATTCCACCACATAATCCGGAAGCGACTCGTGGGATAAGATCGGACTGGATATTCTTATATTCTGCTGTAACAATTAATACAGATTCTGCACAGCAAAAACCAGAATCGAATAACTCTTTACTCTTGTTAATGAAGTTCGTTTTCATAGTTAAAATTTATTAAGCTCAAAATTAATAAATAGCGGCTGATTTTTCTTATATTTACAGGACCGAACTCAAAATATTTCTTGATTTCAAATTATAATTTATGAAAACAATTACCCTTTCCTTTCTATTGATAATGTTTTCATTATTTACCGTACGATCACAGGTTGGTGTTCAGGACATAAAGATCTGTATTATAGCCGATGTTCATTATTTTGATACCTCCCTGTTAATTAATGATGGACCGGCATTTCAGGAATACCTAAGTCATGACCGTAAATTGTTACAGGAAAGTTATGCCATCACCGAATCCCTTATCGATTCGCTTATTGCTGAACAGCCTGATATTGTGCTGGTAACTGGTGATATCACCAAAGACGGGGAAATGGTTTGTCACCAAAAAATGGCTGATTATTTCGGGGAGCTTGAAGCTGATGGAGCCCAGGTATTTGTTTGTCCGGGAAACCACGATATTAACAATCCCCATGCAGTTGCTTTTGATTACGACACGACTTACCAGGTAGCAAGTGTTACACCGGGAGAATTTAAAAATGTATATGCCAACCACGGTTACAGTGATGCCATTGCTGTTGATACGGCTTCCCTGAGTTATGTTGCAGAACCCATCCAGGGTCTGCAGATCCTTTCGATGGATGTTTGCCGCTACGATTCAAATTATATCGACAACTATCCTCTAACCGACGGAGGATTTGAACCGCAGGTATTGCAGTGGGCAAAAGACCGGATCATCGATGCGAACAGCCAGGGAAAAATCATCCTTGCTTTAGAACACCACAACCTGATGGAACATTTTACCAACCAGAAAATGGTTTTCACAGAATATGTGATCGATGACTGGGAAAACATTTCAACGGAGCTGGCCGACCTGGGATTAAAGGTTGTTTTTACCGGCCACTTCCATGCACATGATATTGTGAGTAATACAAGCCCGGCAGGAAATACCATTTACGATGTGGAAACAGGATCAACGGTTACCTGGCCTTGCCCTTACCGGGTAATGACATTACATACCGATACAACACTGGAGATTTCCGGTAAAAAAGTGGAAAACATAGATTACAATACGGGATCGATGACTTTCCAGGAATATGCACATCATGACCTGGAAGTGGGCATTCCTCCTACCATCATTTATTACCTTACCCAGCCACCCTATAGCTTAGGTCAAAGTATCGCTGAATTTATGGAACCGGCTTTCACCGAATCTATTATTGCACATTATAACGGGAATGAAGGATCTCCTTCGTTCGGGACTGAATTTATCATTTTCACATTATACCTGTCAGGTTATGGATACATTGCTGAAGGGCTGGAAAGCATCTGGGATGATAAACCACCGGACGACTGGAACATTAATGCCGATATGAATTCAACTGCTGATGAGCTTGTGCTTGATTTAACTGTGTTTCTTGAAGGCCCGTTTAACGGAACCTCAATGGATACTTATTTGAATCCTTCATTTATCCCGTTGGCACAGCCTTACCTTTCACTGCCTTGGATGTATACAGGATTGGATTCCACTGGAAATATACCATCACTTCAAATCGTCGATTGGGTACTGGTGGAGTTGAGGGATGCAGCTGATGCCTCCTCTGCTAATGAAACAACTACAGTGGGCAGGCAGGCAGCATGGCTGTTGAATGACGGGTCGGTTGTGGCTTTGGATGGTTCTTCACCCCTGAAGTTTTACCATAATCAGGATCAGCAGTTATATGCGGTTGTCCGCCACCGGAACCACCTGGATATACTTTCGGCCAATCCACTGATTGAATCGGGAGGAACATACAGCTATGATTTTACAACCGGCGGTGATCTGGCATATGGTGGTGACCTGGCTCAGAAAGAAGTTGAGACAAATGTCTGGGCTATGATCGCTGGAGATGCCAATCCAGATGGGGAAATTGATATGGAGGATAAGACAGGATTCTGGTCAATCTTTGCAGGGAAAACCGGATATCATCCGGGTGACTTTGATCTTAACACCAATATAAACAACCAAGATAAGAACGAGGCTTGGAGGATCAACCTTGGTAAAACGAGCCAGGTGCCTGACAGCGAATGATTCTTATGATTATTCAATATGTCAAATATAGATACCTGCTACTAAGTCTCAAAGGCACATAGGATTCACTAATACCTGTTATTCAACACATCATAGTTTAGTGTATACTAGTAATTTAGTGGCTTTGTGGCTATATCAATAATAATGAATCAAGATTAAGATTTAGAAGGCTATCCAGGCGTTTCGCTAGGACGATTATAAAAACTCATCCGATGATAGTGTTGACTTATTTGCCTTGAATATCCATAGAAGTAATTTAGCAAATGCCTTGTATTTCTAAAAGATACATCTCAAATTATACTTGAATTCTAAAATCGATTAATTATCTGCTCTTCATTAATTCCATCCCTGGTGCATTATCCGGCCGTTTTCTAAAACCCCGCTTTTTATAAAAGCCGGTATAGCCTTTCGCACTAAAAAGCTGAATATCCCGGATGTTGTGCACTTTGCATTTTTTTACAATTTTATCGAGCAATACCTGTCCTATACCTTGTTTCTGATATTGAGGATCTACGATCAGGTCGAGTATCAATGCATGAACAATACCATCACAAATGATACGGCCGAATCCTACCAGTTTATTTCCTTCATAAGCAGATATATGGTACCAACTGTTTTTGGCGGCAAGGTACATTTCTGATGCGCTGAGTTTGTAATTACTGTTCCAGCCAGTTGTAAGAAATAATTCAAAGAGTGAATCTTCTTCCGGCAGATCCAGGGTGTATTCAATCGTTTTTTTCACGGCTTAATGGTATTTTGTTCGCATCCGTACAAACGGTGTTCATATGGATGAAATTATAATTTGAATCAAATATATAAATCCTATTAATATTCTGGAAACGAATAGATTCTAAAAATCGGTATAAAATTGGAATTTGTCCTAAAAACTTTTCATGCGAAAAAGAAAAATCATCCGGTACCTGATCTTTTTATTCCTGCTGGCCATATTCCTTGGTAATTTCAGGACCTATCTTGTTATGGGCGAGTCTGACCTTCCCACATTTGCCTCCGGTGATAAAGTGATCATTAATAGGTCTGCCTATGATATAACGATTCCTTTTTCGAATTTAAAGGGCTTTACTTGGCGGCAACCTGAAAGGGGAGACATGGTTCTTTGCCACCTGAGAAAAAACAGCAACGGTGATTTCTGGCTCAAACGAATCATCGGATTACCAGGGGATACCATCCGTATCCGGCACAATAAAATTTACATTAACAATAAACCTTTAAAGTATGAAGTTCTACAAAAGAACAGCCTTCCACAGACCATACAAAGTGCCATCGGGAATATTGCTGCCATCGAATCAGGATTTGGATTAAACCATATGGTTACCTATTCCGAAACTAAAAACATAATCTCTGACTTCGGGCCGGTCATTGTAGCAGAAGACCATTATTTCGTACTGGGTGATAACAGGGCCAATAGCCTGGATTCAAGATTTCTGGGACTGGTTCCAAGACAAAATATATTCGGAAAGTATTTGTTCCGGATTTACCGGAAAACATAATATAAAATCAATGCTTACAATTAAATCGCTGAACAATATTTCCATAGATACAATTCATGCCACATTTGCTGAGGCATTTTCTGATTATCAGGTGGATATCAGTTACATGACTCCGGAGGTTATGGCCAGACGATTTACTAAAAACGGCTTTTCAGCAGAATTATCTGCTGGTGTTTTTGACCGGAACAGGCTGGTTGGATTTACGGTTGTTGGTAAGGGGCAATTTAAAGGCGATTTTTCGGCATTTGATATAATGACCGGGTTAATAAAAGATTACAGAGGTAAAGGGCTTGCAAATCAAATGTTTGATGTAATAAAAGAACAAATGAAGGAACAATCCATCAACACCTTTTACCTGGAAGTGTTGCAGGATAATCAACCAGCCATTAAAGCCTATGAAAAAACCGGGTTCAGCAAAACCAGGAAATTTAATTGTTATCATCTCGAACTAAAAGACCTTCAACAGGCAAAACGAATTCAAACTGTAGTTTATATTGATAAAACTGACCATTCCAACGTCGAATCCTATCAGGAGTTTTTGGACTGGGAACCATCCTGGGAAAATCATTATGAGTCCATCAAGAGGATTCCCGACCCGGTGGAGGTTTTTGTTGCAAGACAGCACGGAAAGGATATCGGGGTACTTGTTTATTATCCCACATTAAACTGGATTCTTTGCCTGGCAGTCCATAAAGATCACAGAAGAAAAGGAGTAGCTACCGCTCTTTTGGAATACCTTGCCGGCTCCCTTAAACCCAGTATTAATGAAATTAAAATTCTAAATGTTCCTGAGGACGATACCGGCATGAATGGTTTCTTGCTAAAATCGGGATGCCAGCAATTTACCGGTCAGTTTGAAATGGAATATAAACTCAAATAAAACAAGTACATCATGAAAAAGATTTATCCAATTTTTGTTTCGATTCTAGTTATAGCAATGATCAAAATAGCCTATTCCCAGGAAAAGATTGATTTTAACTCTGAAGCCTTCCAGGTGGTGAACGGAGAAATTGTTGAACACAATGGCCGAACAGCCTTTATGGGTACAGGTTTTCTGCAGGACGTCAACTTTAAAAACGGTATCATTGAATACGATATGCTTGTCACCGGTGACAGGTCATATCCCGGAATATTTTTCAGGGTTCAGTCACGTAACGATTATGAACATTTTTATATAAGACCACACCGGGGAGGATTATACCCTGATGCTTTGCAATATACTCCCTGTAATAACGGCATTGGTGCATGGCAACTTTTTAATGGAAAAGGAGCCACTGCATCAGCAACTTTTCCTGAAAATGAATGGTTTCACATCCGGCTGGAAATAAAAGATTACCGGGCAAGTGTTTACCTCAATGAAAACAGTTATCCAGCCCTTGAAATTTTTGAACTTAATCATGGGAAAAGTGAAGGAGGTATAACTTTAAACTGCCCGGCCAACGGAACAGCCTACTTTTCCAATCTATCCTATACGGAATCTGAAGAAATTAATTTTAGTGCACCTCCGGTTAAAGACTTACCTGTAGGATTAATTCAGGACTGGGAAATTTCAAAACCCTATACCACCATTGATGTCGAAATGGATAAAACACCAGAACAACAGGGATTGGATGACCTACAGTGGCTAAAGGTAAAAGCAGAGGATAACGGACTGATTAACATAGGAAAATTTCATGGAAGGCAAGGCAGGTCTCCTGACTTTGTTTATTGTAGGACGACATTGGTCGCTTCAAAAGATACCCTGCTGGAATTGAAATACGGTTATAGTGATGCTCTTGTTTTGTTTCTAAACGGACAACCTTTATGCTATGGTAGCAGCGCTTATACCCAACGTGATCCTTCATTCCTGGGGATTATAGGATTACATGATGGTGTTTACCTCCCATTAAAGAAAGGAGAAAACGAGCTGATGTTAAGTGTTGCTGAAAGTTTTGGAGGCTGGGGTTTTATGTGCCAGGAAGGGAGTGCTGTCTTTTTTGAAAAAGGAATAACCAAGTCCTGGGAAACTAATAAGGAATTTAGGACTTCGGAGTCTGTGCTGTATGATGCTGAAAGGGACGTGCTGTATGTAACCAATTTTGATCAGTTTAATATGGGAAATCCCAATGTTACTCAATCCATTTCCAAACTTTCCTTAAAGGGAGAGATTCTTGAACTTAACTGGGCCACTGGTTTATCAAATCCATTGGGAATGATAATTCATAAAAACTTTCTATTTGTCGCAGAACGTGGGAATGTCGCTAAGATTGATCTTGAAACAGGGAATATCGTTGAAAGAGTAGCAGTTCCGGAATCTTTGTTCTTAAACGATATAGCAATTGATAAGCAGGGTAACATTTATGCCTCGGACTCCAGGAGAAATACCATCTGGAAAATAAGCGGTAACACCGTTAAAGAATGGCTTCAAGGTGCAGAGGTATTAGATCCGAACACCATGTACATCCATGAGAATAAATTGTTGTTTGGTAACAGTGGTGACAGCTGGTTGAAATCCGTGAATCTTTCAGATAAAAGCATTAGCAAAAAGGCCAGGTTTCCTGAAGGATTTATTGATGGCATTCGACCGGATGGAAAAGGCAATTTGCTGGTTTCCTTGTGGAAAGGTAAAATTTATCGGGTTACGGATGACGGAGAAATTACACTTATCTTACATACTGAAAATACGGGTGATTATGCAGCTGACTTTGAGTATGTTCCCAACAATAAGATGCTTATTATACCAACCTTTTATAACAATTCGGTGGTGGGATACAATTTGGGGCATTAATCCGACAGGGGAGTTTTCTACTCTTCCTGAAAATTTCTTCTGTTATCATAAATCTTCCTTGCTCCATAACCTAAAGCCAGGGAAAATAAAACAATCAGTCCTCCACCCAGCGATGCTCCGCCTCCCACTGGAGTGTTACTACCCGTAGGAGTGCTTCCACTATTAGGATGAGGTGGTGACTGCGCTGATAATACAAACATGGTCAGTGTAAAACTTAGTACTAAAAGAATTCGGTTGATTTTTTTCATAATTGTTTGATTGAGGTTTTAATTAATAATTTACTGTTGTATTGATTGAAACACCTTCAATACCCACATAGAAACAGCAATGCCCTTGAACATTTTGGTTAAAAAAATGAGAAAAAAAACCGAACTTTAGTAAATCAATTCTTTTGGGAATGAGGTGGATTCAAAAATGGGATGATGTTATAATATAACACCGGGTGTAGGGTAATTTTTCTCATATTTCAATTTATATTCCAGGTTTTAACAATAGTCTTTTAACGGCCTTTTTTGATTTTGGGTTTCAGGTTATATATAATTAAAATATATATATAAATCATGTGATTATAAAATATGAACAAATGCCACTCACACATCACAAGTAAGAAGATGACGCATCATTGATTTACTGATGCTTACTATTGGACTAAGTAACCGGCAACAGTAATCAAAACCGATCCAAAACAGGTAAAACTTTTTAACAAACCATCCTTGATTTTTGCAAATAGAAGGATAAATTGAATTTAATTGTCGAATAGGCAACCAGCCTGGCAACACCATTTACACAGCAGTAATCCTATTAAAGATATGATATTTCTTTGATCTAAAAAATGATCAAAGGAGCAAAAAAATTACAAAATACGATTAAATCAATCCCTTCCTCCTGAGCATGGGTTCAGTACTCGGCTCAGCACCACGGAATTGTTTGTACAATTTCATCGGATCATCCGTACCTCCTCTTTCCAGGATGTTTTCACGGAAAACTTTTGCAGTTTCTTTATCAAAGAGGCTGGTTTCTTTAAAGGCTTCAAACGCATCTGCATCAAGAACGGCTGCCCACTGATATCCATAATACCCCGATGAATACCCACCTGCAAAAATGTGAGCAAAATAAGGACTTCTGTAACGGACCACAATTTCAGGAATAAGGCCTATCTTATTCAATGCCTCTTTTTCAAAAGCCAGTGTTTCCTTTTCAACTGACTCAGTAAGGGTATGCCAGCTCATGTCGAGGTATGCTGCGGCTGTATATTCAACAGTAATAAATCCCTGATTGAAATGGCTGCTGGCTTTCATTTTTTCGATGAGTTCATCAGGAATGACTTCCCCTGTTTTATAATGTTTTGCGTACATTTTTAGTACTTCTGGTTCACCGGCCCAGTTTTCCATGATCTGTGATGGAAGTTCAACAAAATCCCTCGATACAGATGTCCCTGATAAGGAAATATAGTTACAGTCGGAAAGCATGCCGTGCAAGGCATGTCCGAATTCGTGG
Source organism: uncultured Bacteroidales bacterium (assembly GCA_964421215.1). Lineage (GTDB taxonomy): Bacteria > Bacteroidota > Bacteroidia > Bacteroidales > JAADJA01 > JAADJA01. The sequence goes on from CAYQWA010000021.1 coordinate 84,748, forward strand.
AACATGGTACTTACTTCTTCAAAAGTTAACAGAGAAGGTGTATCCCCTGTAGGTTTTGAAAAGTTCATGACCATGGTAATTACTGGTGTAACAAATTTACCATCCTTTACTGATTGTTTTCTGTAACTGCTCATCCAGGCGCCGGACTCTTTACTGGCCCTCGGGTGGAAGTCCATATAAAGTATCGACAGGTGGGATCCATCCGCATCAAATACCTCATAAGCCATGGCATCCTCATGAGGTACTGGCAGGTTATCCCTGAGTTCAAAAGTAAGGCCCCATAATTCCTTTGCTACTACAAACATCCCTTCTTTTACATTACTCAATTCAAAATACGGCTTGAGCTGTTCATCATCAAGATCAAACTTTTGTTTACGTAGTTTTTCGGTGTAATACCACCAGTCCCATGCTTCCAGATTAAAATCACCACCTTCAGCATCAATGAGTTTTTGAAGCTCAACAGTTTCGTTCTTTGCAACCGGTACCGCAGCCTCCCACACCTGGTCCATAAGTTTGTATACGTTTTCAGGGGTTTTGGCCATGTTATTATCCAGAATATAGTGAGCATGTGTATCAAAGCCCAGTAACTTAGCCCTTTCAACACGGAGGGAAGCCATTTTAGCTGCAATCTTCTTGTTATCAAATTCATTGTCATTATTGCAACGGTTAATATATGCTTTGAAGATCTTCCCCCTCAGTTCCCTTTTATCAGCATATTGCAAAAAAGGAATGAGGCTTGGCTTGTTCAGTGTATAAACCCATTTTCCTTCCATCCCGGCAGCTTTGGCATCATCTGCTCCCATATCCATTACAAATTGTGGTAATCCGGCAAGGTCTTCCTCATTTTCAATGACCAGTTGAAAAGCATTTGTTTCTGCCAGCTGGTTTTCACCAAACTGAACATTCAACAAAGAAAGCTCTTTATTGATGGCTTTGAATCTTTCCTTTTTGTCATCTTCAAGATTGGCCCCACCTCTAACAAAATTTTTATAGGTCTTATCCAGGAGCATTGCCTGTTCTGTGTTCAGGTCGAGTTTTTCTTTGTTTTCATAAACTGCTTTCACCCTGGCAAACAAGCCTTCATTAAGAGCAATATTGTCGAAATGTGCTGATAGTATTGGTGCAACCTCTTTCGATATTTTTTGAATTTCCTCATCGGTAGCGGCTGAACTCAGGTTATTAAATACATTTCTAACGCTGGTCAGTAGTTCTCCACTCCCATCCCTTGCTACGATAGAATTTTCAAAGGTCGGCACGTCTGAATTGTTAACAATCGTTTCTATTTCTGCAAGTTGTTGTTGCATGCCCTCATGGAAAGCAGGCATAAAATGTTCCGGTTTAATTTTGTCGAATGCCGGAACTTCAAAAGGTGTTCCGAATTCGCCGAAGAAAGGATTTTCGTCAGTTGTCATTTCTTTTTTTTGATTTGATGTACAGGAAAGAATAAACAATCCAATTACAAAAATGATCAATACGTTTTTCATCTGTTTATTGTTTTATAAATTGATTTTTTTTGTCTGATGCAACTGGTCCCAATATCTCCGGGCGTAGCACATACTATATATTGTAAAATGATGCATATAAAAAAAGCGTTCAAATTTAGACATCTTTTTCCCCGAAAATAAGAAAAAGGGAATAATTTTACACCGGATAACAAAAAGGGCCTGTTGATTTACGGCGGAACCTGCAATGCAACATCTTGTTTCCGAAATTGGTCATAGAATAAATTAATTATTCTTCTTCTGGCAATAACCAATATTTTTATGAGGAGTATAAAGAGGACTGGTTTTAATTTTTAGTAATAAAGAATGCGAGTAGTTACAATATTTCTGGTGATAAGCATTTTCTGTATACAGGGTTATACCCAAACCTACATCGATCCGGAAGTGGTTTGTATTCTGGATGGTACAATAGATGAAACATCGGGACTGGTTAATCTGGACGAAGAATTATGGACACACAATGACAGCGGAGGATCAGACCATCTTTACCAGATAGATACCGATAATGGTGAAGTTATAAGAGATGTAAAAATTACTGATGCTGATAATGAAGACTGGGAGGATCTGGCTTTCGATGAAGACCATGTGTACATTGGCGATTTTGGAAACAACGAAGGTGATCGTACCGACCTGATAGTTTACCGTATCGACCGTGATGACCTGGAAACAAGTGATGAAGTGGATGCCGATGAAATTGAATTCATTTATTCCGATCAGACTTCATGGGTTCCAAATCACAACAACCATGACTTCGACTGCGAAGCATTAATTTGTTACGAAGAAAAGCTTTACCTGTTCTCAAAAAACTGGGTTGACAACCAAACTCGGGTTTATGAATTATCAACCGAACCCGGGGAACATGTTGCACAATACCTGGCTACTTTTGATGTAAACTGTATGATTACTGGTGCTGAAATTCTGCCAGCTTCAAATTCACTTGTCCTTACTGGATATAATTTAAACGGAACTACCTATACCTGGCTTTTCAACGATTTTCAGGGTGTGGATTTTTTTGGAGGAGAAAGCACTCAATTTCTCTGGCCTATGTTAACTCAAATTGAAGGGATCAGCTATGATGAAGGCTATACCGCTTATGTGAGCAGCGAAGAGTTTGCGGGAGTAATTGATCCTAAATTGTACCGGGTGGACTTTACTGAATACATTAGCAGCAACAACCTGCTTAGTTCAGAGGAAATAATTATCTACGGGTACCAGGGTAACATTTACATTAATTCAGATAATAACAATGAGCTGTCGGGTGAATTTTCAGTTTATAATTTATCAGGACAGATCGTTAAAAAAATACAACATTCCGGTTCATTTCAAACCTACGAATGCAAAAACCTGACTCACGGTATTTACTTTGTTACCTTTTATTCTAAAGAGTCAGGGCTTATCCAAAAAAAAATAGTTCTATAAGTCTCCCTCATTTTTGATTTCAGGATTCAATTTCATGAGGATTAAAACAAAGATTAGTTTATCAGTACATTGATTTTTTATGATCAATTATTACTCATTAAAACTTTCACAATCAGTGATGATCTTAAATAATCTGCGTCATCTGCGTTCTATTTTAGCACTAACAATGATATTTTCTTTTTAACTTTACATTTTCCAAAATAATAATCATGAAAGACTATAAAGAATATTTCATAATAAAAGCTCCTCCTGAAGAAATTTATGCTGCTCTCACCAACCCGATTGCATTAACAGCCTGGACAGGTGATAAAGTAGAAATGTCTACAGATCCCGGGTCTGAGTTTTCATTATGGGATGGAAGCATTGTTGGCAAAAATCTTGAGTTCGAACCCAACAAAAAAATTGTTCAGGAATGGTACTTCGGGGATCAGGAAGAAAAGTCCATTGTTACCATTATCTTACACACTCATAATAAGGGCACCTCTGTTGAGTTGCGTCATACCAATATTCCTGATGATGATTATGAGGATTTTGAGGAAGGATGGAAGGAAAACTATTTCGGGGAGCTTACAGATTATTTCGAAGAATAAACTTATGTATAACTAAATACATATACCATGAATCCTAAACTGAATTTTGTTTTAGTACTGGTAGTAACAGCACTGGTTTTCATTGGCTGCAAAAACAACGAGGAGGAGGAGGATAACACAGCTGCTCCTCAAACCCAGGAATGGGAGATGACCATAAACGTTAACATCACTGATCCTGATCCTTCACCCTTTACCATCACTGGCGATGTGGATGTTACCGTTGAAGGAGAAAACGTAACCTTAAGTGGTGATTTTATTAACGGGAACCTAACATTCGAAGATATTGTTTTCAATGGGACAATAAGCGGCAATGTTGTAACTCTTACAACCGCCAGTGTTTCAGTAGACTATGATTTCCAGGGGACAACCTATACCGAAAACATTTCCTGGACTATGGATCCTTTTGCTGTAAATGTGGATAATGCCAATGGAGGTGGTGATTTGCAGGCTCATAAAACGCCGGGGGATATAACCGAAACGGGAACTTTTACATTCACTGCCCAGTTAAAGGATTAATCCCTGTAAATAAAATTCTCATTGGCTTACGAGCTCATGGGCTTCGTTCAATATTTTACGAATCCTGTTTTCTTTGATCCCGGCAATAACCAAATGTTCGGCTTTTAAATTCCGGCACAATACCAGGTTCTGATCTAAAATTACCTGTTTCTCTTTTTTAGTGATTGAATGTAACGCTGTTACGGGATGTAACCCGGAAAGGTCGATCCGTTCTCTCAAATTTCCTGAATGAGGGTAATCCCAGGAGATCATGTTCAATCCGGCACATTTACCAAACTGAACGGCATCTTCAGTGAATCTTGTGTTTGTTACGATCCAACCCTGATGGATACGTTGATTCTCCTGTGGATTTTTATTCCATTGTTTTTCTATGTCCAGAAAACGGGAATGGATATACAGTGAAACTTTCACATCGCTCTTTTTTGAAGCATCACTGTGAAACTTGCATTCGATCATGTATTTACGATCTTCTTTTTCGGCCAAAACATCCACTTCATGTTGCACACAATGCCCTTTTACAATCTTACCAACCTCCACCAAATATCCCTGGTTTTTCAATAACTCCCCAACAAAACGCTCAAAAGGATAGCCAGTGGGGCCCAACTCAAAAATTGCTTTTTTTAAACGGTACTTTCCAGCTGCTTTATTGGATTTCTTCCGAAGAACAGAGTAAGCATATTGATAAACCTTCCGGGTGGAAATTCCATCAACCAACCTGTTTCCAAGATCCTTAATTATGAGTTCTATATCTTCCTCAGAGGCTCCCGCACGATCCAAAGAATTGATCAGTTTCTGTACATCGAAGGGCACCTTTTCTCCGGTTCCCTTAGTAACAAATATCGTTTCCCTATCCATATCCAGTTTTAGAATTGATTATCTGTCTAGTCCTGAAATAGCTTGACAGGTTTTACAAATAATTTTCAAATGAAA
>CAYQWA010000022.1:0-85582 GCA_964421215.1 uncultured Bacteroidales bacterium
ATCCCGGGGTCAATCCCATATTTAAACCCTGAACTTCGGGAATTGCTATCCAATTATTAACAAAATTTGTGTCATATGACAGTGCTACTGAGCCTTCTCCATCGTACGCATTAAAATCAAGCACCATTTTATAACGACACCATCCGCCATTGTCTGCAGTAAATTCAATAGTTTCACCACTGGGTAAGGTAATTTTATCATTTCCTCCAATTCCTGAAATATTAAAAAATATTCCACCATCATCTGGTTCTGTTGCCAAACCCGGAGCAATGTGTCCATCGCCATCTGCATCAAATCCAACTCCAAAAAACATTCCCCACCAATTCTGGTGCATATCGATTTCCATTTCAACAATGTCTGCTTGTGTAAAATCAAAATCAAAATTTGCAGTGGCCTTCCTTGTGGCAGTTCGACCATAACCTGGTCCGCCTGAATTATAAAATACAGCCAGCGTTCCGTCAGGTGCAACAACACTTCCGGCTGCATAATCAACAAAGAGATCTGCAGGTCCGGTGGTATGTAAAATCGTAACCCAGTTATCCTGGCCATCCAGGTCACCAATGGATAGGTTGTTAAAATCGTATTCATGTTCTATCTGTGATGAAGCCAGTAACGGCAGAAGAACGATCAGGAATGCAAAGTAGAGTGTTTTCATGTTTTAATCTTTAAGAACCAGGTTTGTTATTTATTGAATAATTAATTTCTCTGTTTTTATTCCTTCATCAGTGGTCACAGATAACAAATAAATGCCTGCAGAATATCCCGATAAGTCAATATCTATTTCATCACTATTCCAGTAGAATTCATTCATCAGTTCACCTGTCAGGTTTGACACATGGACACTTGCTTCAACAAAGGTCCTCTTCCCGGAAGTTGATAGTGTAAACATACCATTTGAAGGATTGGGGGCAATTTTAATTCTTAATTCACTGAAAGGAACAGTTTCCTTTATTGAGGTAAAGATCACTTCGTTGCTATAGGTTACCAGACCACCAGCAACTCTTATCACAGGATTGTAGGTTGAATTGCAATCAGGACAGGTAACACCGGATACACAATCGGGTTGGTTGGGATGACACAGGTCCACATAATCCGGATAAAATTCATATTCCAGTTCAAGATCTGGCTGTGTAATCCAATCTGTCAGATCATACAACCATAACATTGGAATGGTTCCTGGACACCATCCATGCCTGTCAAAATACCAGGTTCCGTTCTGAGGCTGGCATCCAACAGGATTAGGATTACAGGTCTGCCACAAATGTTGGTCAAATTCAACATTTCCGTTTAGCTTAATGCCATGGGTAGCCTCGTAAAATTCAGCTGCATTACCGGTATTGTTGTCTCCCCAGGAATGGCCACTGCACATGAGTCGGATGTGTGCTTTTTCTATTCCGGATCCAAAGTTCAACAGATGAGGTTCCACCGGTTGTAAATTTTCTATGTCACCAAAAGGATAAGAATCCTGCCATAAATTGTCTATCCAACTGAAATGGTAATCGGGTGTTCCTTCTGTGTAATTTAAGGTTAGGGTGGTAATGGATTCCGGGAAAGAAATATTAAAATCAACTTTTCCCTGCAATTGAGAAACAAAATCTGTAACATCTACCTGATCATCACAGGCAACCCCATAAGGTGTTATGTATTTGAACAATTCCATCCATTCGCCATTGGCCCCACGAACTCTTACATGCGCATTAACGTCCCAGGGTTCACACGGACATCCGTAGTTTAACACAGCAGTAACATTGGAATAAGTTCCTGCAAAACTTGGTAAAACAAGCGTTGTATCTATGGATTGGTTACCCGGAAAATTATAAGCATCGAGGATTGAATATTCCATACCGGAAGCATTTGAAACGACCTCAAATGTAACTGACTCTGAAATTGATGGCCCGCCTGAACTGGTGGCAGTTACATCAACAGTATAAGTACCGAAGTCCGGCGGAGTCCAGTTGCCCATAAAAAAGCCATTGTTGGTTTCATAACCATTTATTGTATTTCCATCGATTGCGAATTGTACATTCTGAATGTGCAGGAGATCAGGATGTTCAATTTCGGAAGAAACAATAAACTGAATAGCAATTAAATCAGGATCTCTAACAACTTCACCATCTACAGGATTTCTGATCTCTAACACGGGAACCACTGTTGCAGGATCAATCACATCAAAGCTTTGCGTGACCGGATCAGCGGCAGCGACTGTATCATTTCCCTGTTGAGTTGCAGTAATGATGACCGTTCCGGGTTCTCCTGTGAGTGTTACCTGGTTACCATTAAGTGTTGCCGGGCCTTCATCGATTTCAAAGGAAACCTCCAGTCCCTGGCTTGAACTAGCCTGAAGGGTAAAAGGATTATCTGTCGTAAGATGATTAGGCAATGGGTTGAATGTAATATACTGGTACAACAGCCCTCCGGTATCAGGTTGCCGGATAATGATATTATCGAATCCGCTGGTTAATCCTGTACCATGGATGAACAGTCTGGTCCAGGTTGCTGGATCAGTACTGGTTCCGGAACCCGGAGTCATCCCAAGATTCAGATCCTGAATTTCATTTACAGGAACCCAATCGCCGGTCATCTCTTTTACAAAAAATGTTATACTGCCTGCTCCGTCATTTGCATCCAGATCGATAAACATTTTGTATGAGTGCCATCCGGAAGATTCATCCAATGGATATGTATATTCAACTGTTGAGCCATCAGGAAGGTAGAAATACCGAACATCCGGATGGTTGGCAACATGGAATCCTACACCTCCTTCATTGTCTTCGATATTAACTACCGTTTCTACACAAGGCATTAAAAAACCATTATTGTTGTCATCATGTCCAAAACCAAAAAGGGTTCCCCACCAGGCCGTATGAATATCCACCTCTATTTCGATCACTCCTCCGATGGTAAAATCCCAGGGGAAACTTGTGGTTGAAGGCCTTGAACCTGTACGTCCGCAGTTTCCACACGACTGACCGTAAAATGCGGCTTTCGTACCATCATATGATGGAACTGGTGATCCTCCTGGACCTGTATAAACATAAGCTACATCCATTTCTGCAGGTGATCCGCCTGCATTTACTACCACGGACCAGCTATCCTGCCCATTCAGATTGCCTTCATCGAGATCATTAAAATCATAGGTATATTCTACAACCTGGGCAAAAGCAAAGGATGTACAAGCTAAAAATGTGAGTAATGATAAAAAAGTTTTCATGGCATTGAATTAAAAGTGATCCAACGAGGGTTTAATCCCCCGCAGGATCAACATTCTTATTGAATAACAACTTTACGTACCTCGGTCTCACCGTTCACATCTATCTTCAGGAAATAAACACCTTTTGAAAGATCAGAATAATCAAGTGTCATTGATTCTCCATGCCACTCAAATGTATCCATTAAATTACCGGTAATGTTAACCAGGCGAACATTGGCCTTATCAAAACCAGCTTTCCCATGGAAGGCAAGCTCCATCTTCCCGTAGGTTGGATTCGGGAAGAGGGTTATGTATGAACCAATGTTGTAATAATTCTCATCGATGGCCACAATAGTACCATTATCCAATGGTGTATCAGAAAAAGTAACCAGGTTACAGGCTACGATCAGATGAGGATTAAATCCTGCGCTGCAATCACTGCATGTTACACCTGTAACACAATCAGGATGATTAGGATGACACAGATCAACGTAATTTTCATAAAATACATAACCCAGGTCAATGTTTGCATCGTCGATGTAAGAAGTAAGATCATAATCAAACCACTGGGCAATTGCTCCGGGACACCAGCCCGCACGGTCGAAATACCATGTTCCGTTCTGGGGCTGACAGCCATCAGGATTTGGATTACAATCCCACCAGTTGTGCTGTTCAAAAGTTTCTTCTCCATTTACCCAGATGTGATGGGTAGCTTCGTAAAACTCTGCAGCATTGCCTGTGTTCAGGTCTCCCCATCCATGTCCGGAAGAAACAAGTTTTAAAGTTGCTGCTTCAGCATCCTCATTAAAGTCATAATTGACATCGGGTACTGGCTGCAAATTCGCATAATCACCAAACTGGTAAGTTTGCCACCAGATTGTATCTACATTGCTGTATTTATGAGCAGGCGTTCCAACACCAAAGTTGAGGGTCAGGTCATAATAATATCCGTTGTCAAGAGTTCCGCAATTTACTCTGAAAGCAATTTTTCCCTGAAGCAAGGACATATAATCTGTTAAATCGATGGTATGTGAACAGGGAACACCATAGGGTGTGATGTACCTGATTATCTCAAACCATCTTCCGTCATGGCCTCTTGCATCCAGACTTGCTACCCTGTCCCATTCGCCGCAACCACCAGGAGGGCATGTTACTTCAAGCGTTCCTGTAATCTGATCATAAGCACCAACATAAGAGGGTAATTCAGCATCTACCACAATAGAAGGTGTGCTGGTATTGATCCAAACATCATCAACAGCCAGGACTTCTGCAGCCTCTGCATCACTAACAATATTGATATCAACTGTTTCAACGGCAGCGGAGCCATAGTTGTTTGTTGCTGTAATTGTAAGGGTGTAACTTCCATAAGAAGGTGGAGCCCACCAGCCGGAATAATAGCCATCACCCCAGTTTGTTGGCTCAAATGCCTGATTATTAATACTGAACTGAACACTTTGTACATTAAATAATTCGGGGTATTCAATGGTTGCAATTGTAGCCAGCTGGATATAATCCAGATCGGGAACATACACATCACCTGCCAGTGGATTCCTCGGATCAATTTCCGGAACATGGGTTGAAGGATCAAGGACCTGAAAAGTGTTCTGAACCGGGTCAGCAGGATCAAAGGTTCCGTTTCCCGGCTGGGTTGCCTCCACAATCACCTCACCTGCATCGCCACTCAGTGTGAGGGTAATTCCATCTATGGTTGCCGGTCCGGAGATTACCTCGAACAGTACTTCCAGCCCTGATGTGGCCGTAGCTTCAAGATCAAAGGGAGGATCCGTTGTAAGATGATTGGCAATTTGAGGAAAAGAAATGGCCTGGTAGCCTGGATTAAGGGTCCCGTTAAAGTTGGAAGTTTCACCAGTTAATGCGAAGTTCATAAGTTCAGCATCTCTCTCTCCACTCCCGATTTCACAGATCAAATGAGTTATGGATGTGTTGTTTCCACCGGGTTCTCCCTGGTCAAATTTGTAATACAACTGAAGGTTGTCTTCACTTCCTGTGAGTTCGTTGTCAATCATATCCTGGATATCACTCTGAGTTAATGCCTTATCCCATACTGTTACCTCATCAATCCTGCCCCCATAAACAAAATTAAAACCACCGAGCAAACTTTTGCCGATCCCAAATGGTACAATAGCGCTGGAGAATGTTCCGGAGGCATTTGAGCTGCCGATCAATGCTCCATTCACGTACAAAGAGATGGAACTTCCATCGTATATCCAGGCCCAGTGTTGCCAGATCTGAGGTATAATGGTATTCGCCGGAGTAACATATTCGTGAAGGCCTGTGGTGGTTAGCAACCGGCACTCCATAACACCATTGCTTAACTGTATCAGGTAGAATTCCCCGTTGCCTGATCCTGAGCGGAATCCCATATAGCCCTGTCCATAAGATAATTCATCGCAATAAAACCACCCTGTCATAGACATTTCAGTGGCACCATCCACAAACTGGCCGGCTTCATTAAGAATAACAAAATCATCTACCTTGTCGAAATGAAGGTATTGATTTGATTGTGAGAATAAGATCACCGGAAATAATAAAAATATCAAAACCGGTAAGTTCCTGTAAATTTTGTAAAGCTTTTTCATGTTGGTTTGTTTAATGTTATATGTTATTAGTTATTTGTTATTAGTTATTTGTTATCGGTTCTTTGTTGTAATTCATTGTAATTGATTGTAATTCATTTTAAATTGATAATAATTTAGTTGCTCCGTATTGCCTACTGCTTACTGCCAACTGCCTACTTAATTTTAGTTCCCGCTATGCGGGATTCCGCTACGCTCAACATTCTAATTATTTTAATTATTCAAGTCATTTTAGTCATTTATAATTTAACATTCCCCTAAGGAATCCACCAGATCTTAACTTCGGGATCTTCACCGCCCTGGTTGGCAACTGCATCAGCCCAGTTTGTAGAGTTGTATTCTGCTTCAGAAGGAGGATAAGGCATTCTGAAATGATTTATGGGATCTCCTTCCCTGGGTGTCATCCCTGTTCTTCTTGCAAGGGCATATGCTTCCCATGGTTGTCTGAATGAATCCAGCCAGCGCTGTGTATAAATGAATTCAAGTTTTTCTTCATCAGATTGTGCATTCCAGGATCCGAAAACCATCAATACCGAAGCAGCATTTAAGCTGGGAGGAATGGTATAGTTATCAGAAAAAGTCATGCCTGAAACCGGGAGTTTTGAATTGCTTGCAACATCCATCCACCATTCAACAGAAGAATTGATTCCATTCATGTATTCTTCATCTGCTTTTGCCTGGTCGACCTCCACACCAATACCCCTGAAATACGCCTCAGCTTTAATAAAGTGCATTTCCGCACCGGTAACAAGTATAATCGGTACGTAATCCTCATCACGGATCAGGTAATAATTGAAGGGTGAATAAATACAGGTTTCACCTTTTATTTCAAAAGCACCTGCCTGGTCCCTGTGCCCTCCGTAAGGTATTCCTCCAGAAGAAGGTGTATTGATGTCAGGAAGTTGAGGATAAGGTACCCATTCATTAAGGTTATTGCCTTCGAAAAAGAAGTAAGCACGAGGATCGAATATTCCGCTTCCATCTGTGCTGTCATGCAATGAAAGCTGGTTCCATACATTTGAACCCATACGAATATTGTTGTGTTCTCTGAACGACCAGTTTACACTCTGGTTTGCAAAACCCATTGTTGCCGGCCAGAGGCATGCGCTTTCCAGCTTAGGAGTTATAAAATCATAACCATAAAATACCGGCTTGTCTTCTTCAATTATTTCTCTGATTATTTCTCCGGCATATTCCGGATCTTTGTCTGCCATCCTCATGGCATGACGCAGCCTGAGGGAATTTGCAAGCTTTCTCCATTTTTCTATATCACCGTTAAACAATTTATCAAATCCACTGAAAGTTGCAAAAGGTTCCTCAACAGTAGCAGTATCGCTGATATTTTCATCCACCCACTTTAGATCCTCAAGCAGGAATTTGTATATGTCTTCCTGTGTATCAAATGCGGGATGGAGGTTTTCAAGGTTTTGAAATCCATAACCTGCATCAAAAAACGGAATATCTCCGAAGATGTCGGTCAGTTTAAAAGTTTTCAAAGCCAGTATTGTTTTGAGCATGGCTTTCATGTTGGTTAGCTCTGCAGAATTATCCTGGTTACCGAACCGGCTTTCCAGTTCCCGGATTTCAGTGAGTGTCCCATAATAGCGGGACCACATTTCTTCGGTTCCTATGGTAAAGTTCCCCCAGGCTTCTTTGGTCAGCGCTGCTTGTTGGGTTTGCTTGTAAAGGATCTCATTATTTACATAAAACTGTTCACTCCAACCCAATTGAAGTGATTGAATGATCCCATTGAACAATGAACCATCGCTTGCCGTGGTAAATCCATGTGGGTCTTTATTTAGTTCCACAAAGTCCTTCTCACATGAAATCAGAACAGCAGCCAGAAGGATTGTTAATGTTGCTGATAGTATTTTGTATGTTTTCATTTTGCTTCTGTTTTACTTTATCAATTACGATTAAAAATTGGCAGTTACACTAAAGGTTACGGATCTTGTACCTGGGAATGAAGCCCATTCAAAGCCCTGGGCATTTCCTGATCCCAGGATACCTTCCGGGTTAATATTATCCGGAAGTGTTGTATAAATGTAAAACAGGTTCCTACCGGTAATTGTAACTGATAAATTCTGAAACATATTTGTTTTGCTAAGCAGGGATTTGGGCAAAGCATAGGACAGTGAGATCTCTCTCATCTTCACCCATGTATTTTCAATAATCCCGGGGGTAGACAGAAATTTACCCCATCCACCTGCATTGGGTAAATATTTGTAGTAATAATGGACCACCTTGTCATTCGGTGTTCCATCTTCATAAACACCATCAAGGATGACACCTATGTTGCTTGTATTTCCATCAGGATCGGTATAAGGAAGTCCCCCACCCTGCCTTTCAATAAGTGTTTCAGGGCTTTGTCCTGTTTGAAGTCCAATCACATAAGATCCGCAATAAATATCTCCTCCCCATTTTGTATCAACAAGAGTTGATAATGTAAAGCTTTTATAATTCAATTGTGTGTGCCATCCTGCGAGGAAGTCCGGAGAGGCATTTCCAATGGGTACCCTGGTATCGGTAAACTCATAATGAGTACCATCTTCATTGATAATGGGTTGTCCATTCTCATGATAAACATAATCGTATCCGCTTATGGTCCCGAATTCATCCCCTTCGTGTAAGATCATCGCAGGTCCGTTCAATCCCCAGATATTTGCCAGTTCAAATGCATCAGCATGATCACCCAGGCTAACAACGTGGTTTCTGTTACTTGAAAAATTCAGTCCTGATCTGAAGGTAAGGTTTGCCGTTTGAACAGGAACAGTGTTAATTATAAGTTCAATTCCCTTATTGGTTAGAACACCGTCATTTATCCAAATAGAACCTGCCCCTGAAGTGATAGGTAACGGAGCCTGTATGATCTGATCAAAGGAATAAAAGTAATAGTAGGTGAAGTCCAGATCAATCTTGTTATCCAAAAATCCAAGGATAAATCCACCTTCGTATGCATTAACTCTTTGTGGCCTTAGATTAAAGGGTGGAATGGTACCCGGGAAGAACGAAGTCTGGTCACCTCCGAAAAAACTTGTGCCGTAATAAAACTCAGTACGGTAAGGATCAGTATCTGAGGCTGTTTGAGCAATCCCCCCCCTTACTTTAACAAAGTTCAGCCAGGGAAGTGCATCCTGGATAGAAAAGGCTTCTGAGGCGATAAAACTGAGGGATGCCGATGGATAAAAATAGGAATTACTATTTTCTGGCAAAGTAGAAGACCAGTCATTACGGCCAGTAAGATCCAGGAATAAATAATTATCATATCCAAAGTTCACAAATGAAAAAAGTGAGTTGGTTTTTCTTCGGGTTATGTCCTCCCCCGCAATCATTGAACCGGCAGTGTTTCCGGGTTCATCAACAATGGTCTGACCGCCTTCTGTGAAATAGGTAGTTTCTGTATAGTTATTAAATGCATAATAGTTGGGGAAGTACCAGGTACCTGATCGTCCGCTGATGTAATAATAGTCCTGATTCCAACTGCTACCACCCACCGTAAATTCAACTTTTAATTTTGAATCGAACAGGTCATCTTTCGAAGCATTGATCATGAACTCATGGTTATTGGTCACATTCCTGGAAAGGGAGTTGGAGTAGCGTCCACCCTGCAAACCAATAACATCAATGGGTTTGTTCCTGGACTCAAACTGGCTCAGTGTAAAGTCACGGCCTGTTCTTGCAAGCATGTTCAACCAGGGAGTAATTTGGTAGGTAAGTGTAAGTGAACCGAGGTACTTATCCCTTCCAAGATTTGTATTGTTGTTGTAGTAAGTCCACCATAAAGTTGGGCTTACATAATAAAAAGGATACCCTTCCTGCGGATTTTGTGCACCAGTAGGCAATTCATAATTTTCTCTGTCAATTCCTTTGTAACTTCTGCCCCAGGAATATAAAAATCCTTTGCTGAAGGAAGTCCCTGATTCACCAACCATTGGACTGTTTAAGCGGTTGTAGTTTATATAAGAAACCGATAAATCGGCATTGACTTTATCCGATACTTTGATGTTTGCACCAAGGTTAATGGTGGTCTGGTCAAATTCACTGTTTTCAATAATGGGCTTATGATCCATCCGGGTAATTGAAACACGCATGGTTCCCTTTTCACTTCCACCTGAAGCTGAAATATTGTGTGTTTGAGTAAAACCATTATCGAAAGGTAGTTTCAGATTATCGGGCTGTGGTGACCAACGCCTCATCTCCCCGTCCCACCACTTCACCAACTGGTTGTCCATCCTGGGTCCCCAGGATACACCTGAACCATAATAACCAAATTCATCTGCAGTAGAAGTTGTTTCACCTTCCTGGTTAAGCACGAGGTTGTCTGTTCCATATATCCCGGGATACAACAGGGTATCTCCAGCTTCATTAGTTGGGAATCCCGGTGGTGTTAATGATATCGGGCCACCATGGCCGTATATATTCTGGACATCCCGGTAGCGGTATGGGGTGATCACTTTGTGCTGAAAATTATAAGTTACCCCAATTCCGTTTTGTTTTTTACCACGTTTGGTGGTTATAAGGATAACCCCGTTTGCACCTTTAGATCCGTACAGAGCTGATGCAGCTCCCCCTTTCAATATGTCATAGCTTTCGATATCAAATGCATTCAGATTATTCAGTGCATTACCCCAGTCTACTCCCCTGCCAATGTTGTCAAGCCCCGGCAGGTTTTCCATGGGAACACCATCAACCACAATCAAAGGCTGATTCTGTCCAAGGATGTTGTTATTCCCCCTGATAGTTATCCTGGTAGAGCCACCTTCTACACCATCGCTGTTTGTAACCTGTACACCGGCAGAACGACCGGTAATTGCAGTTAATACATTGTGGGAGCTGGATTTTAAAACAATCTCTCCATCAAGTTTTTCCGTAGAATACCCAATCTCCCTTTTCTGCCGTTTTACCCCCAGAGCCGTTACAACAACTTCATCAAGCCTTTGAGCTGAAGTATTTAGTCTGACGTCAATGGTGCTGTTATTTCCGACAGGTATTTCCTGGGTTTCAAAACCAATGTAACTAAACACAATGATGCTTTCTGCAGATACACCTGATAGTGTATATTCTCCATCCAGATTGGTTGTTGTTCCCAGAGTGGTACCCTTGATCATCACCGTAACACCGGGTAGCGTCATGCCTTCTTCATCCAGTACCGTTCCGGTAATGGTACGGTCCTGTGCCCATAACATACCCGAAAGAAACATTAAAATGTAAAATAAGGTAAATGCCTTTTTCATATCTGTTTTCATTAATTAATTATATTATCTTCTAATATAGGTTCAATGATCTCAATTGATTTATTAATTGATCCCCTTTCCACGATTTTTACCGGAAGGATCTTTTGCCTGATCTTGCCATTCTGGTTTTCATTCATAATTTCAAACAATAGCCTAACTGCCTCTTCCCCGATTTTTTCGGTAGGCTGTGCAACGGCAGTAATGGTCGGATAACTGAATCTGAAGAGTTCCACATCATCAAAACTTATCAGGCCAACGTCTTCAGGAACTTTGATTTGCATTTCCTTAAGGCATTCCAGGCATGCAACGGTTATTCTGTTATTAACAGAGAACAGTGCATTGACCTGGTTTGGGCTACCAAAAAAATCAATTAATTTTTGTTTTACCTGACCATCAATGTCTTCATAATCAATTTCTGCTATCCGTTTATTGCTAACCTTCAGCTTATGGTTTTTAAGTGCATCCCGATAGCCTTTTTCTCTTTCTTTAACCGAACTCAGGTATGAAGGAGAGATCTTGAGTAATCCAATTTTGGAATAGCCGTTCCTTATAAGTAAGTCTGTTGCGTTGTAAGCTCCGCTGTAATTTTCAACTCCAACATAATTAGTTTTTATGCGTGAAAGTTGCCGGTCAATTAAAACAAAGGGGAATTGTTCTTTTTTTAACTGGGTAAAAAGGAAGGTTTCATTTTGTGTTGTAGAAATGATAAGGCCGTCCACCTGCCTTTCACGAAGCATGTTTATCAATTCAATTTCTTTTTCCGGATTTTCATCTGTACTGCAAATGATAAGGTTGTATTTGTTGTTTCCGGCAAGTTCTTCAACACGTTTGGCAATCCGGGCATAAAATTTATTGGAAATGTCGGCAACGATCAATCCAATGGTATTTGACTTGCCCAAACGTAAGCCGCGCGCAATGTGATTGGGTTTGTAGTTCAGTTCTCTGGCCTTTGCAAGTACTCTTTGCTGTGTTTTAGAATTAATTCCCTTCTCGTCACCCTGGCCGTTTAATACAAAAGATACCAGCGATGTTGACACATTTAAACTTCTTGCTATATCCAGTAAAGAAACTTTTTTCAAACCCAAATTTTTACTAAAACGATTTAGTAGGATTAAAATACTGAACTACAATATCTTAGCATAAATACTAATAATCCTATTCAAATTTAGTAAAAATTAGAGGTGGAAAGCAAGTTTTTTTGTTAGAATTTTCTGTTCAGGGTGCTGGATCGTGAAGAATGTTCACAAAGTAATTATGTATGTTTAACACAGGCAGTGCAATTATTTCATTTTATAACTTAATTCAAGTATCATTCATAGAAGTGCATGTCTTTCATATATTCCCAAACTTTTTCAGGCAACATATGACGCATGTCCTTTTTCTCTTTAATGGATTTGCGAATAAATGTGGAAGATATTTCCATTAAAGGGGTTTTGAAGATTTTAACTGAAGAATGTTTTTGGTATTTGCTGCCTTTAAATCCCGGGCGAGCGTAAACATACATTTTATACAACTCCAGGATACGGTCGGCATTTTTCCATTTTTCAAAATTGGGTAACTGGTCAGAACCGGTAAGCAATACAAATTCATGCTCCGGGTATTTTTCTTCAAGGTAGGTCAGGGTATCAATGGTATAGGAGGGTTGGGGCATTTTAAATTCAATATCGGTTACCCAAAAACGCGGGTCCTCTTCAATGGCTACCCTTACCAGTGCCAGCCTGTGATGGTCGGCAAGTAAAGTACTTTTTTCCTTAAATGGATTTTGGGGTGAAACAACAAACCATAGCCTGTCCAGGTTGGTATATTCTACAAACCAATTGGCAATAACCAAATGTCCAATATGAATTGGATTGAACGATCCGAAGAAAAGACCAGTTTTTTGTGACATGGGATCCAAAAGTTTTTGCATGTGCTAAATTACACAAAATGTTGAGTGGAAAAAATGCAAGAATCACCTGCAGTAATCAAAATGATAATTTTAGGCTAATGCATTAATTTTAGAAAACGGGATGAATGCCAGGTAAGAGCATATAAGAGATGATGATACTCAAAAGGAGATCATAAGTTCTGGTTGATGTACATTTTTCGGATACTGTAATGTTATGGCATAGGACTATTTAATTTCCACTTTTTTACTGATCATTTCAGGACCTAAACTTAGCGTAATTAAGTATTGTCCTTTTGCAAATGAATGTTTGATCTTGTTCTCCCCTTTTGATACCCCCTGAATTGTTTCTGTATGTCCCGATGAACTGTGAACAATACAAAATCCTCTACCATAAGATTGTTCGGTAAGTGTTACAAATAAACTACCTTCCAAGGTGAAAATTTTCACATGGTCAGTATCAACAGAAATTTCCATCTCTGGCAAGCCGGAATTGTCTTTCATAAATCAATCAAAATCAACTAATTAATTAAGGACCTTAAGATTTTTCCTATCTTCAGTGTTTAAAAACAGACCTTCTCTTTATACGACGACGTATAAGTAATATCCTTTGGGGAACAAAAAAGGAACCCCCATAGTGGCATTTTTTTGAAATAAAATGAAAATCACCGGATAATCAGCCGGAACGGGTTCCTTTTCCTGAATTCAAGGGATAATAATAAAAACACTTATAAATAATAAGCACAATGAAAACAAGAAATCGATTAATTTTCGCTCTGCTCACGATCATTGTTTTTGCAGGAAGCAATACATTTGGTCAAAATGACATCATGGGAATTGTAATATATAACAATTCCGAAGAAACACCACTTGAGGGTGTAATGGTGCATCTGTATGACATGGAAGATGTACTGATTGAAAACACTTTTTCAGATGCAACTGGTAAATTTACTTTTTCTGATATGGAATCCGGTACTTACCAAATCAAGGCCACATCTGCACAGGATCCATTATCGGTGATTGACCTCCTGGATGTATCCTTGTTTATTGATTATTTAAACGGATTGATTGAGCTGGATCCATTGCAGGAAGAAGCTGCCAATGTAGACGGGAATGGAGAAGCAGATGCTGAAGATCTGGAATTCCTAACAGAAAACTGGTACCTTTTGGGAGAGAACTTCCCGGCAGGAGACTGGATATTTGAAGAAAACATTGTTAGCGTTGGAGGAAAAGACGGACAAACAACCGTGAACGGATCCTGTGTTGCGGATATTTCAAGTGACTTTGAACCGGACAAAAATACCGGAATGCAAATGGCCAGTCTTAATGTTGTTGATGTTCAGTCATTCAGTACCCTTGAACTACCGGTAAAAACTGACTTTCAGAAAAAAATCAAAAATTTCTTCGTTGAAATCGCCTATGATGAAAACGAATTATATAATGTTTCTATTCAGGCAAACTTACCCGGCATTAAATACAGTATTAAAGATGGTCTGATGAAAATAATCTGGGCCGACCTGGAAGGTAAAGGCGTTTTGTTAAACGATTATAACAAGCTATTTACAATAACTGCCCAAACCGGTAATATCACTTTAGTTGGAGAAGATAACCTCCGGCTGACTGCAAATTGTTCCTTTGTTACGGGTCAAAATGAATTCACAACAGAAATTGCACTTTACATCCCGGAAGCAAATATTCTTACTTCAGGGCACACTGACTTTACCAATTTCCCTAATCCGGCAGGAACCTCCACTACATTCAGTTATTTCCTGGAGAATGAGGGAAATGTAAGTATTGAACTTATCAACACACATGGTGCGGTGCTTCAAACAATTTTGCCCGGACAACAAGACAAAGGAATAAACCAGTTTGAGGTAAGGACAATTGATCTTCCTTCAGGGTATTATATTGCACGTTTGATCCTTAACAGGGATATAATTGCAAACAAAAAGATCATTATCAAATAACAACCTCATCCATTTTGAAGCAAAGTTCAGTTCCAATGAGATTCATTGGAATCCATTACACACTGAATAAACTTTTACAGGAGAAATAGATCATAACAGCTAACCGGTTTATTTCTCCTGTCTCCGTTCTCCCTGTAAATACTGAGGATGTATTTCGTATATTTGCATAATTCTCCTTATGAATTATGAATTTTCGTGGATTTTATATTGTCATTTTCCTGCTCTCATCACTTTTGTGCCTTTCACAAAATAACATTCAAAACACGGAATCAGATTTTGTTAACGAATTGCAAGTTGCAAATGAATTTTACAGGAGTGCAATGTACGATTCATCTTTGGTCTTATTCAAAAAGTTGAATGATGAGGCAGTATCTTCATTAGATATAAATGAATTCATAGACTTTAAAATTAAATTGATCAATTCTTACCTGAAGGAGAGAAACTATCCACAAGCAGCTTCTGAACTAATAAAAACCTTATCATTCGTTGAAGAAAAGAATTACCAGGATCATTTTCACAGATCCGTTTTATGTTATTTGAACGGGGAAGTACTATACAGACAGGGACAATACGATAAATGCCGTGAGGTCCTGTCGGTTTGTTTAAGCAACATCCATCAATCCTCCAATGATTATGACAGCTTAAAAGTCCTGATGCTCAAGAACCTTGGCAATGCAGACCTTAGATCAGGGAATTCAGCCGGTGCACTCCAGAAATACATGGAAGCCAGGGAAATTGAGAAGAGCCGGAAAGAGCAACCAGGCCCTCTGCTGGGTTCTATATTTTTAAACCTGGCCATTGCATATAACAACATCAAGGAATTTGATTCCGCAGATGTTTATTTCCTGAAATCCATTGAAATAAAATCAAAGTATTCAACTGACAAAGCATCACTCGCCGCATCTTATGTAAATTACAGCAATTTCCTGATCAATTTCGGAAGAACCAACAAGGCGTTGACTTACCTGGACCTTGCTGATGAAATTTATAAATCAAATTATGGTGATGATTTTCAAAGGCTTGGTTTTATTTACTTAAGCCATGCAAAAATATACGCACTGAAGAATGACTACAGGCAGGCGCTTGACTACTTTACCAAATCCGAGAATGTATACAGAATATACTTAAATCAGGGAAACTCTAGGTTTGAAAACATAAAGCTGAACATGGCGGTGATCTATAAATACATGTCACAGTACCAGAAGTCAATCCAGATTTATGATTCGGATGTACTGGTCAATTCCAGTAATCCGAAAACACAAGTAATGAGGTTAAGGAACAAGGGTGAATGTTACCTGTTGCTGGGCGAAAATGAAAAAGCCTACGGGTATTTAAAGGATGCAATGGAAAAGGCCATCGTTTTACTTGGAAAGGACCACATACAAACAGCTACCAGCTATGTGCGAATTTCTGACTATTATGCCACCATAGGCGATAAATCCAATACAGTAAAATACCTCGAAAAAAGCCTTCGACTGTTTATAGAATATTTTGGCCCCGATAACAGGGAAGTGACCAATGTATATAACACCTATTGCATCAACTTGCTTAAAATTGGAGAATTTATGGAGGCAGCTCAAAAAGCACAACAGGCTATAATTTCAATTACCCCTGAATTTTCTGAAACATCCATATTTACGAATCCTGATTTCGGATTATTACAAAACGATTACCATGCCGTCGCTGCATTGGCACTAAAAACCAATGCCCTTGCTGAAATGATGCTGCAATATCCGAATGACCGGCAATATACTGCAAAAACTCTTGAAACAGCATTACTGGGTATACGGTTGTTCGAAGTTTTTAAAGCTACGCTTGCAGAAGAAAACAGTCAGCTGTATAACACAGAAAAGATCAATATCCTGTTTCAGTCTGCCACTCATGCTGCTTTAAGGATGTATGAAACTACAGGCGAATATCATTACCTCGACCTGGCCTTCCAACAATCCGAAAAAAACAAAGCCACCATACTTGCATCAGGAATGACAAGCCTGGACAAAGGATTAAAAAATCATGTCCCGGATTCAATCATGCAGAAGGAGCAAAACATCAAACAGGAACTCAGAGCATTCAGCAGCCATATCTATGAGGAGAATAAAAAACAACAGAAGGATAGCCTGAAGCTGGTCTGGTTGCAAAATAAATTGTTTGATTTACGGGTTGAACTGGATAATCATATGCAACACATTGCTTCGGTTTATCCCAAATATTATGATCTTAAAAATACCCATGAAGTGACCACCATTGCTGATTTACAGGCTCAATTAGACAGCAATGAGTTACTGATTGAATATGCACTGCTTGAGGACCATATTATCATCTTTGTTATCAGCTCTGACAATGCTCATACGGTAATGACAAAATCAACTAATGATTTCAGATCTAACGTTGAAAACTACCTTTCATTACTAAGGAAACCTCCTTCATTTGATACACTTCCAAAGGTTGTGATCAGGGAGTATGTAGAACTTTCATATTCTATATACCAGGAACTTATTCAACCTATTGAAGGCATTATTTCCGGTAAAGAGCTCATCATCATTCCGGATGATGTGCTGGGATATATGCCTTTCGGATCACTGGTAACCTCTCCTTTAAATGAGCACCACAACAATTTCAGAAAACTACCCTATTTAATTAAGGACCATCCTGTTTCCTATCATTATTCCTCTACTCTGTTTATCAATCAAATGGATGGTGAAAGGAAGCAAATTAAACCGGTTGCGCTTTTAATGGCACCCATTTACCGCTTTGAAAACAGACCTGAAGACTCCTCAGTATATACCCGACTCGATTACCTGAACAACACAGTTGAAGAGGTAAAGTCTATCCATAAGATAATAGGTGGAAGGCTTTTTATGGATTCCCTTGCTACGGAAGGTAGTTTTAAAGCAAATGCAAGTGACTTTTCCATCCTCCATCTGGCCATGCATGCTGAACTTGAGGATGAAGATCCCATGGCGTCCAAGCTGATCTTTACCCCTACCAGAGATTCTGCTGAAGATGGTTTTTTAAACACCTATGAAATTTATGATCTGAAGTTAAATACCGAGTTGGTGGTACTGAGTGCTTGTGAAAGTGGCACCGGAGAACTCAAAAAGGGAGAAGGAATTATGAGTATGGCCCGTGGTTTTATATTTGCCGGAACTCCATCTCTCCTCATGTCGCACTGGCAGGTAAATGATTCACCTACAAACAA
Source organism: uncultured Bacteroidales bacterium (assembly GCA_964421215.1). GTDB lineage: Bacteria > Bacteroidota > Bacteroidia > Bacteroidales > JAADJA01 > JAADJA01. The sequence continues at coordinate 18,073 of CAYQWA010000022.1, forward strand.
TGTAATGAATGGTTTTTATTCAAATCTGGGAATAGGTAAAAGAAAGGCATTGCAACAATCAAAACTGAACCACATTTCAAATTCTGATCTGCTTTTTTCCCATCCTTATTACTGGAGCCCATTTGTTTTAATTGGTGATGATGCACCGATAAACGCAGCCAAACCAAAATCCTATTTGATTGTTTTATTTGTGATTGGGGTAGGGGTAATGTTTCTGCTGTTTGTAATATCGCGGCGAAAATGATTCAATTTCAATTGATTATGTGACGCACACAACTCTACTTCTATAAATATTCAACAATCAACAATCAATTTTCAATTTTCAAGTTCAACAAATTACATATTGGATTTCGTTGTTTCAATACTTTTATAAATAATAGCTATTAGCTCCTCAGTTTCTTTCATTAAAGGAGATAATTTCTTCTTATTTTTTATCAATGGTTATCTTTCAATAATTTTTAAACAAACTCTACTTTCTTTTAACTCTTTAAGTATTATTTATAGCTTATGGACAAAATCTTTTCTTGACCTGGTCCCGAAACTTCGGGATGCTTCTCCATAATTCAAAGCAGGAGAGGTTCAACTTCTAATTAACTGACCAGCTATATAATTCCCTAATCTTGAATTTTCTATTTCATCAATCACATTGCTAATTCTGATAGTATAATCTATAAACCTATCTTCTAAATCAAACTTTTTCATTTTCTATTTTTTCTAAATGGTGGTTAATTATTGATTGTTGTTTATTCTATAATGTTTGTTGAATATTATAGGTAGAATATTGGTTAAATCCAAAAACGATTCACACTTCGATCCTTGGTCAAGCTCAGGGCTGCTAATGACATCAGATGCTATTTGATTGGCTTAGTGAAACTTCGTGATTTTGTGTCTTTGTGGCAAATTTTTGTTTTTTTCTTGCCACAAAGGCTCTATGGCACTAAGAAATCACAAAGCGTTTTGTCACTTTATTTTAAATTCCCGTTTTCGGGATTCGAGGTCTCAGTGTGACCTTCCCCTGAGCAGTCAGGCTGAGCATAGTCGAAGCCTGTTTCAATAAAAGTCAATGAATTTCTTTACGAAATAACCAGCCGATGATTATGCCATGCTTAATCCAGCTTCTTCAGAATTTTCTTAGATCTTGCGGCAAAAGGACTTTCGGATTCAGCGATCTGACCGAAGTATTTTTTTGCCTTTTGAACTTCATTTAATTTGAGGCAGGTGAGTGCAATGTACCATTCAGCCTGTTCGATAAACATGTTGTTGTAATCTTCAATCACATACTCAAAGCTTACTTCTGCATTTGTAAAATCATCGAGTTCATAATAGCAATTCCCGGAATAGAAGCTTGAAATCACTTCATTCTTTACTTTTTGGAAGTATTCAAGAGCCTGGACATATTGACCGTTATTATAATAAGAAAAGGCTTCTTTGGTTCCCGTTAAGTCCGAACGTTCAACAGACCTGATGTGTTGAATGGCATTGGCAGGGCTGTAATATTTTTGAGCAATCTGTTCAGGAGCCACGATCTGACCGTTCAGGAAAATAAACAGCATTCCTGATGCTAAAAGCAGTGCAAGGCTGGCGGCAGCAGCAATTATGTAATTTGAACTGGTTTTTTGATAAAATGAAAAATAGAGAGGGAGCTTTTTCTTTTCCGGAGGTCTTTGCTTGAGTGCATTCCTCAGGTTTATAAAACCTTCATCGATTATGGTATCACGAAGATCTTCCTGCAATTTAAGTTCTTTTCTTAACAGCACATTATTTTCTGCTTCTTTCAGGAAATCGGCCTTCTGCTTTTCAGACATCTTTCCGCTTAAGTAATCGTTAACAATCTGAGTATATCTATCCATATTAAATGTCGTTTGAAAGTTCGTAAAATCTAGGGTCACTTTTAATGCTTCTGATTAACCTTTCTTTGCATTTATACTTCACCTTTTTCGTATAATGAACACTCTCAATGTTTAATATCTTAGCAATCTCTTCCAGGCTTTTACCGCTTTCCGATAACCTGATCATTTCTTTACACCTTTCACTTAACAAGTCGATGTGATCAAGGTACAGCTTCTTTTTTTCTACTTTTTCTATTGAACTCTCTATGTTCTCAAGGTTTATTCCTGAGACGCTAATCTCATTTAATATACGTTTGTAATTTTTTTGTCGGTTAAGTTTCCTGATCCAGATGTGTTTACAGACTACAAATAAATAAATCTGAAATCCATTATGCATTACTACTTTTTCGTGAATGACCTTTTGATAGATCAGCAGCAATGCATCCTGAAAAACATCCTCAGCATCATTTAAATTACCCGAGTTTTTTTTAACAAACAGGAAAATATCAGTGAAGTAATGATCATAGAGGTAGTCAATAACCTTCTTATTGCCATTGGCCAATCCCTTAATGATTTCAACGTCTTCTAAATTTATTTTCCTTTTCATATATATCCATTATAGGATGAAAAAGTAACCCCTGTTCATCAATTTTTTAAACTTTCTGATGAATAGCAGACACATTATTTTGTTCAAACAGGTGGATAACTCCGTTTAAAATATTATAATTTATATTCCATATAATATCCAAAAGAAGTCCCTTTATTTTACGTTTAAATAAAGGCCGGAAAACGGTGCGTGGCGCAGGATTCATTTATTTAATAAGGTTTAACTGATACTTTCAGTAATTCTAGTTTACTCAACAGGTTAATTCAAAAACCTGGGGTTTTAGCAAATGCCAGAAATGGATTTGATCATCAAAATAGAATAAATTTAAATTATGACAATCATTTTCCATGCATTAGCAAATTTATAAAAAGGAATTGAATCATAAAGCTCCAATCTATATATTTGTTTATCTTTATGGATTATAAAACCAATTCAGATGAAGAGAACCGTCTTTTTAAGTCTCCTTTTCTTTTTCTATGGATTTTTGTCTGCCCAATGGGATGTGGTTTTTGATGATCCTGATTTTAGGTTTCACGGTATAGGATTTATAAATTCTGATACCGGTTTTGCAGCTGGTGACTACCACCCTGAAGGTGTGCATTATGGTTTTATTTTGAAAACAGTTGATGGGGGTGATAGTTGGAACAAGGTCTATCAAACCCAGCCAGGATATGCAGAACCATTAACATTCAGCTTTGTTAATGACAGCTTAATGTATGCCGGAGGTTGGGATGGTGTTCTTTTCAAATCGGTTGACGGCGGAAACACCTGGGAGATGTTTTCCTACATTCCATATTTATGGAATATTCGCTCAATAAAATTTTTAACTCCTGAAATTGGATTCGCCAGAGAAGAAAGAACTACAGACGGAGGCTATACCTGGGAAGATACAGGACTTGGATGGTTGCATGATCATCATTTTTTCAATGATTCAACTGGAATACTCTCAACAGCTGACGGATTGTACTATACAGCAAACTATGGTGAATCCTGGATAAAAGTTGACCCTTATGAAAGTAAGTGGTTTAATACAGTTTCAATGGGTACAGAATCATTTGGCATCGCTGCCAGGTCGAATGGAAATTTATACAAAACCATTGATGGAGGACTATCCTGGCAATGGTTTGATTCTCTTCAATTCATTAGTGACATTTATGTTCAGAAGATAAGAATGGTAAATGAATCTATTGGTTATATGCTGGAGGGTTATCCATCATCAGGTTTAGGAAGCAGGATATTAAAAACTACCAACGGCGGACTTACCTGGGATTATATTCTTTTTCATTACAGATCTAATTTTGAATTCGCCCTTGAGGGGGAAGAAAACCTTTGGTTTGCAACTTTTTCAGGACAAATTTTTAAAACCACCAATGGTGGAGGTGATCCCATTCTGCCGGAATATACTGAAATTGATTGGTATACCAGTGTTTACGGAGCAATTTACCATTCTGGTTATCTCCACATGTGCATTGATAAATCTTCCCAGCCATACCTTGCAGGAACTTTTACAGATACTCTTAAAGTGGAAGAGGAAATCATTGCAGTATCTGATTATCCCGAAAATTCATGTGCTTTCCTTATGAAGTTTAACACTTTTGGAAGTGTAGAATGGTGTAAAGTAATAGAGAACAGCGCCGGCCACACAAGAACAAAATCATGTATAGCGAATCTAACCAATGACCTTTATTTTGCTTTTTGGCAATCTGGACTGGAATGTTATCAATTAAATAAATACTCTGCTGATGGGGATTCGAGCTGGTGTATACAATTTGATTCAAGCCTCATTTTGTATGATATGAACTTAAAGGCAAAACCTGAGGGCAATATAATAGCATCAGGAATATTTAAAGAGACATTAAGTTTCTCTGGAAGCAGTATTTATACAGATAATTTTGGTGTATTTGTTTTGGAATTGAATCCTGATGGCGAGTTGGTCAGTTTAACCAAAGCAGTGGAACTGTTGGCAGCCACCGGGTGTTTATTAAGTGTAAGTAGCAATGGTTCAATTTGTATGTCCATATCAGGAGCCGGACCTGCGTTTATTAATGCCGACACATTAGGTGTATCAAGGACTCATTTAATTTGCTTCGATCAGGATTTTCAATTGATGTGGTATAACAATGAGTGTAATACGAACAATGAAGGGATACATAACCTTACTTTCAATTCTGAGTCTAATGTTATTGTTAGCGGAATAGATGAAATTGAAGGTATAACTTATCGTTTCATTTATGAATATGATCAGGATGGTTATAAAATCAATCAGAATTTTGTTGAAGGAAGTTCATTTTCATTCCCGAACACACTGGTTCAAACTAGTAATAACAAAATATTAACCGGAGGCTCTTTATACAATTATGTGATTTATGATGGCGACACCTGTTACGGATTTGGTGACAGGAACTGCTTTATTTACACTTTATCCGAGGAATTTGAATTAGAAAAAAGTAGTCATATCTCGGGAATTGTCGATATCGGTTGGATAATTGAGCATAATAATCAATCATATTTCATAGCGGAAACAGGAACAATAGACGGAGATATAATATTTGCAAATGATACAATTCACAATTTCAACTATTCTGGAATGATATTAGCCAAACTCAAAAACATTAATAGTTCAGTCTTTGAAAATCAAACTAAAAAACAATTATTAGTACACCCAAATCCCTCCACAGGAATATTTACCTTTGAATTGCCGGATAATACCCCGGACGAAATTCAGTTGAAGGTTTTTGGAATAACCGGCCAGAAAATCTCAGAATTTACTATATCAAATAATAATCCCTCATTCGATCTTTCTCAATATCAGAAAGGCATCTATTTTATTCAGGCAAAAGCAGGGAACAAGATCTATTGTACAAAAGTGATACTTCAATAAAATGCTTAAAATGAAAAAACTCATACTTTGCATTTGGCTTATTTTTTCTTTCAATGTTTTGTTTGCGCAATGGGAAGTTGTTTTTGATGATCCTGATTATATGTTCGGCGGGGTGGCTTTTTTAAACAATGATACCGGATTCGTGGCTGGAAAATACCTGTCTGATTTAAATGGAAGAATATTAAAAACCACGGACGGTGGTACTACCTGGACTATTGTTCATCAAACAATATCTGGTCAGGTTGAACCCATATGTTTCTCATTTGTTGATGAAAGCCTCATGTATTCAGGAGGAGAAGATGGCTCCATTTTTAAATCGGTTGATGGAGGAGAGAACTGGTCATATATTTCCTCAACCGGGTATTATAACAACATATTTCATCTGGTATTCTTATCACCTGATACCGGAATATCACCATATAAAAGGACTGTAGATGGCGGATACACCTGGGAACCAACAGGATTATCAAAAATTACTGACAGCCACTTTTATGATGGTTCATCAGGACTGGTTACAACTATCTCAGGGATCTATATGACAAATAATTCGGGAGAAAGTTGGATAAAAGTTGATCCGGAACAAGATGAATCATTTGTTTCAATTAGTATGGCAAACGATACAATTGGGTATGCTTCTTCAGAAAACAAAAAACTTTACAAAACAAATGATGGTGGATCTAACTGGGTACTTTCTGACTCCATTCATACCAATAATGATATACTCACAAAGGTAAAGTTTAAGGATGAAAACAATGGTTTTCTGCTTATCCCCGGAAGGATGTTAAAAACTACGAATGGAGGGGAGAACTGGGATTATGTATTGTTTGATGATAGTTACTCCTACGATTTTTCGCTAACAACTAACAGTACGATCTTTCTGCCAACCGTTGAAGGCAAGATTTACAAAAACTCGAATGGAGGCGGTAATGCACTCTATCCCGATTATACCAGTGTACACTGGACATCCAAAATATGGAAACCCGACTCATACTGGTTATCAGTTGAAGATGCTAAAACTGATTCTTCTGATCATTTGTATCTGACAGGTTATTTTTTTGATACACTAAAGGTAGACAATACGATAATCCTACCATCAAATGTATCAGATAAAAGGTCTGCTTTTATACTTAAATACCCGGCATCAGGTGGAACTCCCTGGCATAAGGTCATCGAAAAAGAAGGCCATGATATAATTCCTATGGCTATTGAGATCGATCAGAATTCCAATGTGCTTTTAGCATTTAAAGAATCTTCATGGAATAACATTCACTTGCATAAAATTTCTATTTATGGTGATTCATTATGGACACTTTCCGGGGATTGTTCAGGGAGTATTGGTGAAGTGAGGTTGTCATCAGATGGAGAAGGGAATAGCCTCATGGTCGGAGCTTTTAACGGAATGTTGACTTTTGATGACTTCAGTGTGTCAACGGAAAACTCAGGAGTCTTTTTGTTGAAAACCGATTCATTGGGAAATCCTAAATCAATATCCCTGGTGGTAGAGTTCTTACACTTTGCGACCAGCATCAATTTTCAGCGAAATCAGAATGGAACGATGTGTTTTTCAATGCGTAGCAATGGTCCGGCATACATCAATTCAGATTCCCTGGGCTATTCAATTAATCATATTATTTGTTATGATGATCAAGTGAACCTGCTTTGGTATAACAATGATTACAATGGTGAAAACAAATTATTAAGTTCTTTTACACTTTTGGATAATAATCAGGTATTGACCATAGGGCGTGAAGATAAGGAGAATAAAAATGAAGTAGTCATTTATCATTTCAATGAAACAGGAGGTCTTATTAATTCGCAATACATTTCTGGTGGTTCTTTTTTTGGAGGTGGGAGGATTTTAATTACAAAATCAAATCAGATACTTGTCGTTGGAGGTTTTTTGAATCAATCTGTATGTGTGGAAGATACACTTTATGGATTCGGTTCAACAAATCTATTTTATTATTCGTTTGACGAAAATTTGGATTTACTCAAATCTAGCCAGGTTTCAGGTGCCGGTATAATTCTAAATTTCCTTGAACAACAAAACAATGTATATATCACCGGAAGGCTGTTTGATGATGTGTGCTTTAATAATGATACAGTACATTGCATAAATCCACCGAATTCTTTTATCGCGAAATTAAATCACCAGAGTACTTCCGTGACTGCAAGAAATCAACCTAAAGATCAATTAGTGGTTTATCCTAATCCATCATCTGGAACCTTTAACATAATATTGCCTGGTTTTACAGGTAATGAATTTCAGCTGGACATACATAGTATAACCGGCAAGAAAATATCAGAAATAACTTTAACAAAAAATAATCCCTCATTCGATCTTTCTCAATATCAGAAAGGCATCTATTTTATTCAGGCAAAAGCAGGGAAAAAGATCTATTGTACAAAAGTGATACTTCAGTAAAAACCATAAAATGAAAAAACTCATACTTTGCATATGGCTTATTTTTTCTTTCAATTCTTCGTTTGCCCAATGGGAGGTGGTGATGGATTATCCTGATTATTACTTTACCGGGATTAAATTTATGAACCGGGATACCGGGTTTGTGGCAGGAATTGATATTGGCGCTTTCGAATCATATGGTTTTATTTTGAAAACGATTGATGGTGGTGAGAATTGGAACATGGTATACCAGACTGGACCCTATTTCGTAAAACCTTATTGTTTCAGCATATTAAATGATAGCCTGATGTTTGCCGGTGGGCAGGATGGAGCTCTGTACAAATCAATTGACAATGGAAACAATTGGGCGTATTATTCCTCCTTACCTGGCCTTAACGATATCCACTCCATTAAATTTTTAACTCCTGAGATCGGTTTTGCTCTTTGGAGCAGAACAACGGATGGCGGTTACACTTGGGAAGTTATGGGTATTCATGGCATGACCGACTACAGTTTTTTAAATGATTCCACAGGTGTGTTATCGACAGGTTCAGGCAGTTCCACTCAAAAGATTAAAAAAAAATAGAAGAGGCTGTCTCAAAAGTTAAAAATTATAAAGTTGAATTTTAGTTTTTCTTCTTTGTCCTCTGTGACTTCTTTGAGAATCTTTGTGCAACAGCATTTTCTAGTTATGTCGCAAAGTTGCACAAAGTACCCACAAAGCTTCCACAAAGACTTTTGAGACAGCCTCTTCAGAATTACACTAACCAAATATTTATTTTAACTAAGCCATCATGCTTACCAAATCCTCCTGTGGAGAGGTGATTCCACTTATACCAAAAGTTTCTACCAAAACTTCTACCACACCGGGTGAAAGAAAAGCAGGGAGTGTTGGTCCAAGGTGAATGTTCTTAACACCAAGATGCAGGAGTGCAAGTAATACAATAACTGCTTTCTGCTCATACCATGCAATATTATATACGATCGGAAGATCATTGATATCTTTCAATCCGAATACCTCTTTTAATTTTAATGCGATTACCGCCAGTGAATAACTGTCGTTGCACTGTCCGGCATCCAAAACTCTTGGAATTCCTCCAATGTCGCCCAATGGCAATTTATTGTACCTGTATTTTGCACATCCTGCTGTCAGGATAATATTATCCTTTGGCAGATCTTTGGCAAAATCTGTATAATAATTACGACTGTTCATCCTGCCATCACAACCTGCCATCACCACAAACTTTTTAACTGCACCACTTTTAACCGCATCAACAACCTTATCAGCCAGGGCCAGTACCTGGTTGTGAGCAAATCCACCTACAATCTCACCGTTTTCAATTTCTACAGGAGATTCACATTTTTTTGCATGCTCAATGATGGAAGAAAAATCCTTTTGTTTTCCTTCTTCCCTGTCCGAGATATGGTTGAATCCAGGAAATCCTGCTGAACCTGTGGTATAAACCTTATCAGCATATATTGCATTTGATTTCGGAGGAACAAGACAGTTGGTTGTAAAAAGAATGGGGCCGTTAAAGGATTCAAATTCCTCTTTTTGCTGCCACCAGGCATTTCCATAGTTCCCGACAAAATGCTCATACTTTTTAAACTTCGGGTAATAATGGGCTGGAAGCATTTCGCTGTGGGTATAAATGTCTACTCCACTGCCTTTCGATTGTTCCAGCAATTCTTCAAGGTCTTTCAGATCATGGCCACTGATCAGGATCCCCGGATTTGATCTAACTCCTGTAGATACCGTTGTAATTTCAGGATTGCCGAAGGAACTGGTATTGGCTTTATCTAACAGAGCCATAACGTCCACACCATATTTTCCTGTTTCCAAAACAAGGTCAACAAGTTCATCTGCGGTCATTGAATCATCGGTTAATGCATACAGTGCTTTTTGGATGAATGCATTAATTTCGTTGCTGTTGTATCCAAGGTTAGTTGCATGTTCAGCATATGCTGCCATCCCTTTGATTCCATAAAGGATCAATGCCCTTAATGACCGGATATCCTCATTGGGAGCATCAATCAAACTACCAATTTGACCGGCCTTTAGAATAAACTCTTCTTTTGTCTCTCCTTTCCATGTTATGGAATCATGCAATTCAGCTTCCAATTCGGTTTCATGCTCAAGTGCAATGGATTTCATTTTATCACGCAGTTCAATGGCTTTACAGATCTTGTTCACAAATACATCCGCATCAAAATTTACGTTGGTTATTGTCATGAATAAGCTGCTAACGATAAACTCATTCACCTCCCCGATCTCTACTCCGCGCTTTCTTACAATACCCGTATAGTAAGACATTCCTTTAAGTGTATAAACCAGCACATCCTGAAGGTTGATCACTTCATCCGTTACACCACAAACTCCTATTTTCCCGGTACAGCCTGTTCCTTTGGCTGCTTCCTGACACTGATAACAAAACATACTCATTTTACTAATTTTTTAAACATTAATATTATTTATTAAACTATTCATTTTGTGATCCTTAAATCATTTAAGAATTTAAGTATTTCTTTGCGCAAATGTATTGTTATTTATTTAACAATTAAGAAAAAAGTAACGATTTTTTGAAATTTTAATTTGGTCTAAACAGGAGAATCAACCTCTTAATTTTCAAAGGGTTTTAGAGAAGGAATTAATTGGAATATAAATAACAGGATACCAAAAAAGAAAAGGCTCCCGGAAACCCGGGAGCCTTTTCGACCAATCTACTCTAGATTCAATTATTTATAATATGTAATGTCCATTGCTTCTTCACGCTTTTTCGCCTCTTCCATCCATTTCGGCAATAGATTTTGTTTAAACGTTTCTTTTTGTTCCTTCAGCTTATCAACCGGTAATCCAATAAACTCCTGGGCTTTTGCCTTTGTAGAAATGTCAGGATAAGGAACTTCACCTTCAAATCCGAGTTGAGCGAATAACCTGGCCAGTTTAATTCTTGCCTCCTGTGCAACGGTTATCCCTGTACCAATAACACGGCCTGTTTCAACAGGAGCATGGAAGGAGCCACCATGGCTTGCAGCCGCATAATCCCAGCGCCATTGTGCATGACGGATGTCCATCAGGATGTCTTTCATTTGATCTTCAGTAGCACCTAAATCCCATGCTTTCTTAGCTTCCACATGAGCCCTTACGATCAGTTCTTCAAGATGGTCGCGGTTTTCAATGATACGATCCTGGTTATCATAAACATCTTTCAACAGTTGAGCTGTTTCCTGGCGGTGACACACCTGACAGGAATTTGCAACATTGTTCAAAGGACTTTGAATATGGTGATCCGTGTATTTTTGTCCACCTTCAGAGATGTAAGGCATGTGGCAATCAGCACAGGAAACTCCTCTTTCGGCGTGAATTCCGGTCATGTATACTTCATATCCCGGATGTTGAGCTTTCAGCATGGGCGCTTTACTCAATGCATGAGTCCAGTCTTTAAAATCACGTGAATCATAATATTCCTCCATGGCCTCTACAGAAAATCCATTGTCCCATGGGAAAGTAAGGTATGCTGAACCTTCTGCACCCGGTCGTTTTTTATCAAAGTAATACTCTACGTGACACTGTGCACAAACCAGCGATCTCATTTCCTGGTGAGAAGCCTGATTAATGTCTTTACCCATTCTTTCATAGGCTTCAATTAGCGCTGGTCTTGAGATTTGAAGATTCATGGTTTCCGGATCATGGCAATCAGCACAACCGATTGGATTAACCACTTCAGATCCTAACCGTGCCCATTTGCCTGTATAAAATTCGGCAATTCCATGTTCATTCATCAACCTTGGTACATCGGGCGATTTACATGCCCAGCACGTGGTTGGCATCGGTCCGTCATTGGCATTTGTCGGTCCGCCTGTCCGTAAGGAGTTTTGAAGGTCTTCCACTGCAAAGGTGTGTCCCCTGCCCTGGTTGTAATCTTTAGCAAATCCATACCCTGCCCACAATACAACAAGGCGGGGATCAACTTCAAGCATATCGATCATTGCATTACCGTTGTATTTGCTTTTAAAATCTCCTTCAGAGTTTTTCAGATATGATTGGTACTCCTTTGGATAGTTTTTGCCCCATACCTCATTTCTGGGTTCCCAATCATTGATAGCAACCTGAGGTTTGAAGACATATGCGGTTTCAGAACGTCTTTCCATAATGGAAGACGACAATATTCCGAGAAAGAATACCACAATTATTGTGATAATAAATAATATCCAATAAACAGAATACCTCGTTTTGTTTTTTGCTTTTGTCATTTTATAATTCGTTTTAATCGTTTTTATCCATTAATTTTTTCATCCATTGAGGAACTGTACTTTCAAGCTTTGGTATTACGGCGTTTGGCACTGAAACCAGGCTATTAACCCTACCATGAGGTGTTTCACGATGACAAGTCCAACATTGACGATCGGTCCGCGTATCATGAAAATCACTTCCGAGGGCCACCATTTTATCATCCGTGATTAAATGTGAATGGCACCGTATACAATTTTGCTGAACAACCTCTTGCCCTTCCTCTTTAATGTAGATAACCTGTGGTTCACCACGCATAGTAAAAACACTTGCATGACGAAAACCATCCTTTGCTTTAAAGTAATACTTGTTAAATACATTGTTATGAGGCACATGACAATCGTTGCAGTTCGCCACTTCGCGGTGGGAACTGTGATTCCATGTAGCATATTGCGGATTCATTACATGGCAGTTAATGCATGTTTCAGGCTTGTCGGATAAGTACGACACAGCATTTGAAATATACAGGATATAAAAGCCAAGACCTGCTAATATTCCATTGAGTATTGTTACCGGAATCCGCCAGTTAGCAGGAGGAATGAGTTTTCTAAGATACCCACTCATTTCTAGTTTACTTTTTCAGATTTATAAAATGTGGGTTTAAAGATAAACATTACCCAACCCCATGTATTACCAACATTTGCCTGCGTACCTTTCAGATATTCCATTGACTCAGAAGGCATCATGAAGGATATTCCGGCCTTGATATGAGCTGCTTTAGAAACAGCATACCCGCAGGTAAAGTCAATCTCAGTACCCAGACCTTTATCCAATTCTTTAAGAACAGGAGTAAAACCATCATCTTCAAATACCGGGTTCCAGTCTTCATCCATTTCCTGACGGAACATTGTTCCTGCACTTGAGAAAATATGCGGAATTACAGCAGCTGAAAACTTGTCTTTTTTGAATTTAATGGGGATTGATATGTCCATCAGCCCAACTGATCCCACATGGTTACCAACATAAAAATAATCCATCCAACCGTTGAATTTATGGTTTGTTCCATAGAACGGAGTAAATGCTTTTTCTTCTTCGCGGACTTTACCTTCTAAGGCGTCGTCATAAATTTGTTTTTCATCATTTCCTGACAAATATTCAACACCGGCACCAACACTAACATTTTCAGTTACCTGTGCAGCAACATTTAAAGCAAAATACATAGCAGCAATTTTCATGGTAGTATCTGTTTCGCCTAAAATGGTTCTGTTCCCCATTTGATAATAAAAAGCTGCATTTCCTGATATCTTGTCCTTTTTATAAGTTAACCTTGGTCCTATAGTTTGACTATAAGCAATATTTTCTTTTGCTACGCCTACATCGTTGGTATCCGCTGGATTAATCCAGGGCATACCATTGTTAAGGAATAGTAAACTTGCACCAAAATCTCCGAATTTCCTTTGCCAGTGGAAGAACTGAATTGCTTTGTAATTATTGAACATGTATTCATCCCTGTATAAGGTTTCTCCAAGAGCATTGTATGCAAATCCAATTTCAACAGCACATTCTTCTTTTGGCTTGATTTTAAGAATGGCAGCATCATGGCTTCTACCCTGCTGAGCCCAGTCTACGCTACCAAATATTCTGTGGTCATCGTAAATGATTTCCTGGCGTCCGGCTTTTAAGGATACTTTATCGCAAAAAAGAAATTCACCCCATGCCTCATGAACCGCAGTTCCGTTCACATCCCATTTACTTAATGTTCCGGTTTCGCCCCAAACACCAACATTCTGGACACTAAATCCAACTTTAAAATTGTCATCTGCAAAATTCAGGTTCAACCTCGAACGTTGTGAAATAAAGTTGGCCCCCTGGTTATGTTCAGGGAAAATGGTCTTATAACCATGACGGTTTTCAAACCTTGGCCTGAAAACACCGTCAATTGTAACAGATTGGGCAAAAAGTTCTGCTGATAGCAGAAATATAAAAACGCCCACAATTAGATAAGGAATTAGTTTTTTCATGATAATTTTTTTTTGTTCTATGCTATATTTAGATATTAAGTATTTAATTACTTGTTTTTCAAAATTAAGAAAGAGTAGGAAATTAGCAACCATAATTTAGGTATTTAAACACCAAATACTCTTATTTTTAATGTATCTAAATAATAAGTATTAACTATCAGTAAGTTGTGAATCATTTAACAGGGGAGAGATAAATATGATATATATCATGTAATTAAAGTTGATTAAAGTATGAATAAGATTTAATGGAGTTCATCAATTCATTACAGATTAATTTACCTGAGTGAACAAATTCAAATCCGTTAGTATTGCTAATTTATCTGTTCATTAAAATGAGGCTGTCTCATTATCTCATCGGCCTCCAGACTGTCAAATTGAGTCCTCAAATACCGTTCGCATTGATTTAAAAAATAGTAGAAATAATTCTTTGTGATTTCTTTGTGCTTTTGAGCCTCCCGATAGCTATAGGGAGTGGCAAGAAATGCAAACAAGACTTGCCACTAAGACACCAAGACTCGAAGTTACACTAAATCAATTATTTACCATACGATGTCATTAGCAGCGAAGCCGAAACATGCGTGTTGTGAAACCCAGACACATACGTTCAGAATTAAGAAATTTTATGAAGGTTTTTTACGGTACCACAGATTAAATCCGGAGACCAGGATCAGCAATATGGTCAATCCTGCAAGGGGAATGAATAAAATATAAAAGTCACCAAGAAATAGTTTATAAATTCTTCCGGTATGAATTTCGAGGGCCAGGTTCCATATCGACATGGGGCTGTCTTTAATGATATGATCCGGCAGGTCCGGAAATGGTTTTGACACTCCAATGGCTTCTGCTCCCCTGTTGTAATCAAATGCATATTCATTGCCAGCCATCCGGATGTATCCGGCAGTCATGTTATCACTTAAGGGCGGCCCTCCTCTGTCTAAATGTACTTCCGTCCCTGGATCAAGGTAGTTTATCATTTGATCCTTTTGTGGACTCCAGAGGAACAAACCATTAAAGGAACCCACCAGGTAATTGCCTATTGAAACAACTTCAAATACATTAATCCCCATAACGCTTAAGGGAGGATGGTTAATCAGGGGTTTCGGATTTTGAAGGTAAAAGTTGTCAGTCAAAAAAATCCCCTCATTGGTTCCGATAAGGAAAGTAGCTGACTCCTCATCGTAAAGGATCCGCCTTAATTTATCAAACCATGGATTTTCAGAATCAAGCATGGAATAGGGAATTTTACTCACCTTTGAATATGCAATAGTAATTAAAAGGGGTGGCCTTAAAAACATCCCTGTGAGCGCCGAAACAAACAGAAAGATTACCAGCCATACCCCAACCTTATTATGCCATTTAACCGAAAACCTGTTGACCTTCACCTGCATAGTTACCCCACGGTCAATCTTTTTCCGTCTTTTAATCCATTTAGGGAATAGCCAGTAAATAATCCCCGTCAGCGACAGAAAAATAAAGATCAGACCCAGCAGGTCAACAAAAAGCAGTCCGATGGTCCCTCCTATTTCCCCACTATGGATTACCCATAATGTTTTAAAAAGGCTTTCCTTATTATTGTATCCAACAGGAGGTGGAATGATCTTCTTTTCAAACTGCAAGTCGTTCGGGGAGTTAAAGGCTGTAAGCAAATAGGATCGTGTTAGAACATAAATTGAATCATCTGCTTGAATAATGTCTACAACTCTTTTATCGTGGACCGGAATTTCAACAGGTTCCCAATGTTGTTCTTCAAAAGAGTAACTAAATAGGCCAAACAAGGTTCCGGCCAATAAATGTCCGGAATTTGTGTAGTGTACTTTAAATATTTTTCTGTTGTCGATCCCTTCATCGAATCCGGCGTTAAAATCGCTGAATCCGGAAAAAGTACTATCGGTTAACCAGATACCGATATTACCATACAAAAGAATGCTGTCCTTACTGATCTCAAAGGCAGATTTTACAGCTGCATTGTTCCAATTCGAATACTGGAACTCGCCAGGCAAATATTTCCTGGGTACATCTACGCTCGAAAACAATTGCCTGTGGTTCATAACAATTCCTGATGCAGCAAATAAAATTATGAACAAACACAGGACGATGGAAGGCCATTTATGGAGTTTCCGCAATAAACTTCGCTTTCTTTTCTTTTTAATTTTTCTGGTCATGCGGAAATCACTGCTATGTCCGGCAAAAGTAATTTCTGTATACGCCGTCTTCTTCCTTGCTCCAGCATTCATATCCCAGAGCACTTACTTTTTCCAGTAATGGAGAAGGTAAGAACGGGGTAACCAATTGATAAATATTTCCAGGTTCAAAGGATTCCAGGTCTTCTAAAACTTTTGTAACCGGATGCCCTCCACCAGCTAACATTTCTCTTGCATCATAATTTGCGGTTACTTTATCTTCACTAAACCAATCAGGTGTTTTTTGTTCCATTTTTCATATTTTTTTCGTTAATGTCCGGATTTAAACAATTCTAAATTGTTAGCCGGCCATTTATAGTTATTTGAACTCTAAGTTCAATTCCTTACCGTTTTGTTAAGCAGAAAATTTCCCTTTTGAGATGGCAAAAATACAACTTTACCTTTAATTTACACATTTCAGTACATAAATTATTAAATATTTTCGAATTCATGCTATTTATTCAAAACTAATCTCTAATTTTGCGACTTATTTAGCCCGATTAATTCACTACAAAAGCATTAAAAATGTGAATTAATCTGACGACTAAGAAAAGCTAAATTTTTAATGCGTTTCTATCTAAATATAAGCTTTTCTAAGTCGGGATTAACCTGAATTAATTCGTTGGATTATAACAAACTTTTGAATAATTCAGGTTAAAACAATTCTAAAAGATGATCATAGATAAAAACACGAAAATTTCGCACCTTATAAAGGAGAATCCTAAGGCTATTGATGTGATTGCTTCGATCAATAAAAATTTTAAGAAATTAAAAAATCCGGTTCTGAGGAAATTACTGGCTCCACGGGTAACAATTTCTGATGCGGCAAGAATAGGAGGTACTACTGTTGATGTTTTTTTTGATGCATTATCCAAAATAGGATTTGAATACCAGCACATAGGGAGCACTGATACCGAAACTCATTCAGATGTAAAGGAAGAAAAACTGTGGAATATCGATAAAGCCAGAATTAGGGAACTTGATGTCCGGCCTGTTATTGATGCAGGAAATGATCCGTTAAAAACAATCCTTGAAACCGTATCAAAACTCAAGCAGGATGAAACACTGATGATTATCAATTCTTTTGAGCCAGTTCCTTTGATCAATCATTTAAAAGAAAAAGGATATAAAGCTCATGTTGAAATACCAGAGAAAGGAATTGTACATACTTTCTTTTTGAAAACAGATCAAGGAATTATTCCTGATTCAAAAGAAACAAATAATACAGATATGAATGAATTTGAATTAATGACAAGCCAGTTCGGCGAAAACATAAAAACCATTGATGTTCGCCAGTTGGAAATGCCCGAGCCCATGGTAACCATACTGCAGGAGATCGAGAATTTACCTGAAGGATTTGCACTTTACGTTCATCATAAAAGGGTTCCCCAGTTTTTGCTGCCTGAATTAGAAAAACGGGATTTTAACATATTAAGCACTGAAGTAGATAAAAACAATGTTGATTTGCTTATTTATAAAAACGCATAATTAGCAACTCCCAACGAAGATTAACAGTGTACGATTTAAAATTTATAATTCAACTTTGATAATTTAAAAGAATGCAAGGTTTAGCTACAGATAATGCCCCGTCACCAAATGTTGTGATCCCTCATTTTGCTTATGCTGCAGTGTCTTTCATGGTATTTACTATTCTTGTTGTTTTTTCAGGGAGTTCGTTTACCGGCCACTTTTTTCAACCTGATTTACTGGCAATAACACATATGGCAGCCTTAGGGTGGGGAACGATGATCATTTTTGGCGCACTTTATCAACTGATACCGGTAATTTTTGAAACTGCTTTGTACAGTGAATTACTGGCAAAAATCACTTTTTGGCTGTTTGGTGCGGGGATATTGTTTCTTGTTTATGCTTTCTGGACAGCAGGATTCACTACTACCCTTCCCTGGGCAGCAGGAATTGTGTTTCTTGCCCTTTTGCTTTTTATCATCAATGTATTTTTATCCATAGGCAAGGCAGATAAGAAGAACATCAAAACCATGTTTATCGGTGCCGCCACATTATGGCTTGGCCTTACAGCACTTATTGGAGTTTTGATAGCATTTAACTACAAATATAACTTTTTCAGTCAGTCCCATTTGCTTTACCTGAAGATGCATGCCCACATGGGTCTTGCAGGTTGGTTCTTACTTTTAATAATAGGCGCTGCGGCCACCCTGATCCCCATGTTCCTTATTTCTCATCAAATGAATGAAAACAAGTTAAAGTTTTCTTTTTATTTTACCAATGGAGGATTATTGCTTTTAACCGTCGACTGGCTGGTTTATCAAGGCAGCCACTTTTTATCCGTATGGGGTATACTGATCATAACGGGTATTATCTTCTTCATTTCATACATCAGGGAGTCCTACAAAAAGCGTCTAAGAAAAGGCCTTGATGTGGGTATGAAACATACGATGATCGCCATACTTTCACTCATTGTTCCGGTTGCCCTCGGACTTATTGCTACCCAGCCGTTTATTGAGATCGAAAGCCAACTTCTCTGGAAAATGATCATGCTGTATGGATTATCCATTTTCTTTATCTTTATTACTTCCATTATACTGGGACAAACCTATAAAACGCTGCCCTTTATTGTTTGGCTGGTTAAGTATAAAAGTCTTGTTGGAAAAGCGAAAACTCCATTGCCAAAGGAATTGTATTCAGAAAAACTGGCCAACCTTCAGTTAATCATTTATTTGCTGGCCATCTTAACACTGGTTGCAGGTGTTGTTTTTGCGAACTCATTAATCGTTGAAGCAGGTGGAACATTGCTATTGGTTACAGCAGTTCTTTATAACATTAATGTATTCAAAATCATCTATCACAGGACGAACATAACAATAGAAAATAAGAATTAACAAATAAAATATGAGATCACCAGAAGACATCAAAGCAGCAGAATCACAGGTTTGGTATATCCTAAAATTTGTTATCGACCCGGAAGTTGAAGTGAATATTGTGGATATGGGCCTTGTGTACAATGTAGAGTACAATGGAGAAAATAAAATCGATATAACGATGACCCTCTCTACACCTGCCTGCCCAATTGGAGATGCAATAATACTCAATGTAAAAGAAGTTGTCTTGGCAGAATTCAAAGATCATGAAGTTGATGTCAAACTTACATTTGATCCACCCTGGACCCCGGAAATGGTAAGTGAAGAGGGAAAGAAGATCCTTGGAATGTAAACAGCCTCATACCCTATTTTATTCCAGAATGATTGTAATAATCTGGTCCAATATCCGTGAATTATATTTAGTCTGCGTTATGTTGTAGAATTTCATTAGGCTACGGGATTGACATATTTCTTGCTATTCATATTCAACAGTTTGGCCAAGGCATCAATGAAAGAACCTTCCCAGTAAATTGAATAAAATCCTTTTGTTTTCAGCGATGTGTGAGGCTCCTTTCCGGATATCATCAGCATTTTGGACATGGTGCGATTTTGATAAAAGTTCATCTCCACAATTTGATATAAGCAATTCCAATCCGTCTTGATCCATTTCAAGATGGAACTGCAAAGCAAGTACATTTTTATTGTAAACAAAACCCTGGTTTGAACAGCCTTCTGAAAAAGCAAAAGGGATAGCACCATCAGGAATATCAAATGTATCACCGTGCCAGTGGAATGTTGTAAACCTATTTGGTATCACTGGTTGAAGTTCAGGCTGAAGGTTTTGCACATTTATTTCTAGCGGGAACCATCCGATTTCAGGAGAATGATTGCGTTTTACTTTAGCTCCTAAAACAGATGCAAGAAATTGGGAACCCAGACAAATCCCCAAAACCTTTTTCTCAGATTGAATACACTCCTTAATGTAAGTTTTCTCATTTTTCAGCCAGGAATATTGAGCATCATCATATACACTCATGGGACCACCCATAATGATTAAGCCATCCGTAGCCGAGGGGTCCGGTAATGGATCACCACGATGGAGGCTTACAATTTTATATTGTTTATCGGATTTCTCAAACCAGTCATGGATCAAGCCCGGCGGTTCGAAATCTACGTGTTGAAGAATGTAAATCATTTATTCCAATTTACAACCTGTCAGTTTAATCACTTTTGATCATGGTCAACAGCATCTTAAACTTCTCAATGGCATATACCGCATGAGGAATATTGGCAGGCATAATGATTGATTCACCTGTACTTAGTTCATAGGGCCTGCCGGCAATTGAAATATTTGCTTTACCATCAAGCACCTGAATAAGTGCATCGAAAGGAGCAGAATGTTCGCTTAATTGCTGGTCCTTATCAAATGCAAACAGTGATACATTTCCTTTTTCTTTTTGTAAAACTCTTTTACTTACTATGCCTTCGGCAGAATATTCCACCTTTGCAGCAAAATCCATTATTGTTGAATGTTCGAATTCCATTTCTTATTATCTGTTATTTGTTATTTGTTATAATTAGTCCGCCTGTTGAGGACGTCATTCATTGTCAGTAGTAGTCATTTGTCCGCCAAATGGCGGACGTAATTTATTGTAATTATGGTAATTTATAGCTTCGTAAATCGCTTTCGTAAATCGTTTTCGTAAATCAAAGTTCATCAATCAAGAAGCTTCTTCTCCCCTTCAAGTTTTTTAATATCGGTGATGTCCTGGCTGACTTCGGCGACCCCCTTATAATTACCCTGTTTATCCCTTACAGCAAAATACTGGATCAGGATAAACCTCCCGTTCATTTTGATCCAGAAGCTTTCTGAATCTTTCATCCCGGATCTGAATGAATCGACGATTTTGTTCACCACATCGATACTTTCCGGTGGATGGCAATTTTGCACCTGTCTGCCAATAATGGCTTTGGACCTGGTAAAATGCCTCTTTTTAGGATTTGAAAAATACCTGACTTCATCGTTTTCATCCACATAAGTAATATCGACCGGAAGATGGTTAAACAGGTCTTTGATCTGCTCAACATCCAGTTTTCCGGTTTCCAGGTCGATCAGTCGTTCGAAGACCGGTTTGCTGTCTCTTTCCGGATCTGAGTTTTTAACCTGTTCTTCAGGAGGTGTGATAAATGCATATCCTATCTCACTGCTTTGCTGAGCCATTTCATCCCACATTTCCGCCTCAATTATTTTTTCGCAAATTGGAAACAATATATACTCCTCCCTAAAAATCACAGGCAGGACAGCAAAATAGAGCTTACCGATCTCCTGATTGAACTCATTGATGGACGGTCTGTCCCTTTTCAGGTTATCGATCAGCTTGTTTAAGCTTCTCCTGGCATCATCATGCATCGACCACATAACATTAACACACAAATGGTCAGGATGATGTTTTTCGAAATAAGGGAAAAGGATGTTTTCTTTTTTCAAATAATGCTTGTCGTAGTCTTTTAGCTCTACGAGTGTATCCAAAAGTGAGTCCTTTTGTTTTTGCAGGGCCTTCACTTTATCACGTTCCTGGAAAACAGCCTTTGTCAACTTTTTCATTGACTTCAAACGACTCTCCATACCAGCATTCTCAGCCATTAGATGATAAAGAAAACTGTCTTTTTCTGCATGTACCTTTCCATACTTTTTAACCGGCTTATAGAAAACATTAAGTATTTTATTTACAGCCCTTTTAACATCCAACATATCCTCACCGGTATTTACCAGGTCATCAACCACAACGACAACATCATTGGGAGTAACAGTTTCCACAACATCTTTGTACTCCTTGTAGAGATCGGCACCTCTGTTCCCCCTGAGGATCCCCCGGGAGAACTGAATCAATTTATCCAGTTTTTCGATGTTATTGTTTAAGTATTCCGACATTTATATCCAGTTTTCGGAAAGCACATCTCCCTGAACTCCAACAACGATCTCTTTCAAAGGAACCTTGCGATCAGCATTTTGAGCTGCCATCTGGCCCATTTGAACCAAACCACCACAACACGGCACTTCCATTCTTAAAATTGTCATGGTATTGATCTGGGCATCATTGATCATAGAAGTAAGTTTTGTAACGTAACTTTCCAGGTTTGAATCAAGTTTTGGACAGGCGATAGCCAGGCTTCTTCCTTTAAGAAACTTTTGATGAAAATCACCCATGGAATATGCGACACAATCTGCGGTCAATACTACATCTGCATTTCGGAAATAATTCGCCTGAGGATTGAGCAGGTGTAACTGCACAGGCCATTGCCTCAACTCTGATTGAACTGGAGTAGCTGCAGTCTGATCGGCCTTTTCTACCTGATCATTATCAATATTAAATTCTTTTGCCTGTGAACCAGGACAACCACCCATCACACCAGAATGAGGGACATCCTTCGATCCTTTACCAAAAACATCTTTTACTATATCTTTCATATCTTGTTCTTTTTCTTCAAATTCCGATAAATCCATGTTAAAATTAACACTTTTTAAATACTCTATGGCCTGGTTTAAAAACTCCAGTTCACCATGGTCCTTCAAATGACTGAGATGGGCGCGAATGGTGTTTTCACCTTTCCCGACCATGATCTCCATCACTTTTATTTCGTCATAGGGTTCTGCTTCTCTTTCCTCAATGGTTAGAGCATCCTCAGGGCAATGTCCGATACAGGCCCCTAAACCATCACAAAACAGATCGCTTATCAACCTGGCTTTTCCGTCAATAATCTGAAGTGCGCCCTCATGGCATTCCGGGACACATAATCCGCAACCGTTGCACTTCTCTTCGTCGATAACTATAATTTCCCTTTTCATTTTAATTTTTCAATTTAAAGTCTGAGATTGTTTTTTCTTTAAGGTATTTAATAAAATTGCTTGTAAACTCATTAGGCTGATCTCCGAATAAGCACCCATCAAAGTAACACTCTTTACAAGTGATCGTGCATTCAAATTGTTCAACGTTTCCCTCCACAACATTTAAGATTTCATAAAGTGATACATCAGCAGCCTTCTCTGACAGAGAATATCCTCCTGAAGGCCCCCTAAGTGATGTTAAATAATTGTTCTTGGCCAGAACATTCAGCACCTTTGCCAGGTGGTTCCTGGAAAATTTTGTCAAATCTCCCAGATCATTTACATTTACTTTGTCCTTACTGTTAGCAATAATGGCCAGGCTGTGAAGGGCGATGGTAGCAGCTTCGGATAGATTAAATAAAGTAATCATGCCTAATTAAGATTTTTGGTATTTTAATACGCAAATATATAAACAAAAACTGAGATATCGGAAATAAAGTATTGTTTTACCTAATTTAAACTTCTTATAAATAGTATATTTTAGAAAACATCAAATACTGTGTTACTCTCGTTTTGAAAACGGTCATTTACAAAAGTAAACTCCCTGATATTCAAAACTTCGAAAGCCTTGTCTTTGATGTTTTCAAAAAGCCACTTGAAAAATATCGAGTTTTCTTAGACGCACTAGATAAACCATCCGATTAAAAGGTAAAGTTAAATTCATTAATTTAGCATCTTCTCTGAGCAAAACCTCCTAAGGACAATCTCTATGGAGCGATGCCGAAGGGTTGAACAGGAAACGGTTCAGCCTCCCGATTCCCGACAATGAATGTCGGGATGAATTGGAAAGGAGTTACTATGGAATTATTGTTTTTAACCGTTCTGGTTGTTATTGCTTTTCTTTATGCCTCCATCGGACACGGAGGAGCCAGTGGCTACCTGGCGCTTATGGCATTATTCAGCATTGATCCATCAATGATGCGAACTTCAGCTCTCACGCTAAATTTATTTGTGGCCGGAATTTCATTCATTTCGTATTACAGAGGAGGATATTTCCGATGGAAAGTAT
The DNA here is from genome assembly GCA_964421215.1 of uncultured Bacteroidales bacterium. GTDB lineage: Bacteria > Bacteroidota > Bacteroidia > Bacteroidales > JAADJA01 > JAADJA01. The sequence goes on from CAYQWA010000022.1 coordinate 41,958, forward strand.
TGTTGCCATTTGTTATTACTTCAATACCGGCGGCATATTTTGGGGCCATGGTAAACATCGATCCAGGATTGTACAAATTTATCCTTGGAATCTTCCTGGTTATTGCAGTTTTACGAATGCTGGTAATTAAACCAAAAAGCAATTCAGAAACCAATGATCCGAAGTTAATTTTGGGGTTGCTTATTGGTGCCGGACTGGGTTTCTTTTCAGGAATGATCGGGATCGGTGGAGGCATCATTTTGAGTCCTATCCTGATCTTAATGGGGTGGGCCAATATTAAAGAGGCTGCAGCAGTTTCTGCTCTGTTTATTTTCCTCAATTCGTCTGCTGGTTTGGCAGGGGTGGTTAATTCGGGATACATAGCCAATCCGGAAATCTATTTATGGATTGCCATTGCATTTATGGGAGGTCTGCTTGGTTCCTTTACAGGAAGTTTTAAATTTTCCAATCTAAAATTGCAATACATCCTTGCTTTTGTTTTGATAATGGCCAGTATGAAATTGTTTGTTTTCTGATTAAAATAAAAAACCTCGAAGCAAAGCTATCGAGGTATTATTATGAAGAATAATATACTCCATTGACGCAGCAAGCTGCGTGGAATAAAACCCTGAGATCCCGAAATGCTTCGCTTTCTGGATCAGTTCGACTAAATGATTTTAATGTGTCTTCAACTTTTAAAATCATAGTCTCACTGATTTAAATTCGATATTTCAAATCAACCAGCTAGTGGATATCCTATGCCTTGATATTTTTGTCCTTCAGTTCAGGCAGACCATCTTCTCTACATGAGCTCACCTTCTCTGCAGAGCTTCGAAGGAATTATGGGTATAGGAAAATTACTCTTTCCCAATTTTCTGTAAAGCTAACAGGTCAAGTATCCTGATGGTTTTACCTTCGAGACGTATTAAATTTTCTTTTTCAAGACTTCCTAACACGCGGATGACAGTTTCATAAGTAGTATCAGACAAACTTGCAATGTCCCTTCTGGTAGGTGTAAAACTGAGTAAGGAATTGTCCAGTTTGTTAAATCCAAATGATTTAATGATGGTAAGCAGTGCAACAACAACCTTTTCTTTTACAGTCATAGCGGAATTTTGTCTCATCCTGGTTTCAGTACCTTTAAGTTGATCTGCATAGAATTTAACAAGATAAAGAGCCATTTCTGGATTAGCTTTAACTGCTTTGTAAAATATGTCAATCGGAATAAATGTTACCTGTGATTTTTCAAGCGTTATAGCTGTAACAGGATAGATCATATCACCACCGAGTCCCTGGTAACCCAAAATTTGTTCAACTGTTGCAAAACTTAGGATACGCTCCATTTTTGTTCCTGCCGAAGAAACTACTTTAATTTTCCCAGAATAGATTTCGTAAATCCCTTTCACCGGTTCACCTTCAGAAAAAATGGTAGCTCCAGCCGGATAATCGGTTGACGTTTTATTGAGCGTTATAATGGGCTTCCACTCATCTGAACAATACTTGTTGATGAAGCAGTTATAATGGTTACAAGTTTCACATTTTCTCTTAACAGTAGTTGTCATCTGTTTAGGTTTCTCAAAAAATCACCGTGCAAAAAAAATATTATTTATAATAAATTCAAAATCACTGCTCATTTTAGATTAAAAAACTATAAAGCTATTTTCTGTTAGGGATTTTTAACCTCAGCTTTTGGTCCAAGGTAGTACCACCAGTTCAGTACCGCACAAATAGCATAAAAGGCCGCAAAACCATACATCGCAATTTCTGGAGTAGTGGCTTTCATTTGTTCACCAATAATTTTTGGTATTAAAAATGCTCCATAAGCAGCAACAGCTGATGTCCATCCCAATACAGGTCCAGCTTGTTCAACATTAAATACCATAGATATAGTTCTGAAAGTCGATCCGTTTCCAATTCCAGTAGCTGCAAAAAGAATTACGATCAAAATGAAAAAGGGCATAAAATAATCTTGTGGTGTAGCAGATTGGTATGCTAAAGCTGAATAATAACCAACACCTATCGAACATATAACCATTACAATGGCAACAACCTGAGTAACAATAGCCCCTCCGACTTTGTCTGAAATTTTTCCACCGATTGGTCTGATCAAAGCCCCGACAAATGGCCCGACCCATACAAACATAAAAGTAGCTGGCCCATCAGGATTTGCCAGATTGTGAGTCATAACTCCGTCCACCATAACATGTTGAACACCAAAAATAAATTTGATTGCTAAACCAACAGCCGCAGCAAATCCAATGAATGAACCAAATGTCATCGTGTAAATGATGGTCATTACCCAGGTGTGCTTATTGTCAAATATTTTGTATTGCCGTTCTAAATTTGCTTTAATTTCCTTAGGGGATAATTTTTTCATCATAAAAACGACCATCGCTATTACAGCGGGTAATACGATCCACTTAACCCAGGTCATTGATTTGAAAGTCAAAATGAAATAAAGTCCGATTGCAGCACATATAAACCCTATAAGTAACAACCACGAAATTCTACCGAATGAAACCAAAGGACTTTTTAAGTTTGGTGTTACACTTTCGGTTTTAATATTGTTCATTTTAAACCAACCTAAAAATGCCAATGGAATTAGCCAGAGCATCCAAACCCATCCTGCATTGGAAAGCCAGGTATCCGAACCGGCAGCAATTCGTTTAAAAATAGTTCCACTTGGGCTCGACAAGATCATCGCATCGCCACTAAGAGCGCCAAGCATCGGAATCGTCATTACAAGCGGGATAAGGATCTGCATAGTTGTAACACCGAAGTTTCCCAGACCAGCATTCATTCCAAGTGCATATCCCTGCATTTTTTTTGGGTAAAAGAAACTGATATTACTCATGGAAGATGCAAAGTTTCCACCACCAAAACCTGACAAAAACGCCATCGCCATAAAAAACTCAAAAGATGTGTTTGGATTTTGCAACCCGATTGCAGTTCCAAACGCCGGAATCATCAAAAGTGCTGTAGTGAAAAATATTGTATTTCTTCCGCCGGCAAGCCGGATAAAAAATGTACTGGGGATCCTTAAAGTCGCACCAGTCAAACCAGCAATTGCAGGAAGCATAAATAATAAGCCCATTGCCTCTTCAGGTGCTCTACCAAAAGTAAAGCCCAAATTTTTCATTTGAACTGTAATAATTCCCCACATTAACCAAACAGAAAATCCTACAAGCAAACTTGGGATCGAAATCCATAAATTACGGTTTGCTATTTTTTTTCCTGTTGAATTCCAAAAGGCCGGATCTTCAACATTCCAGTCAGTAATATTAATTTTTGACATAATGTTTATTTTAATTGATTTGTTTTGCCACTATGGTACTTAGACGCCACATTTCACAAAGACATTTATTTATAGTATTAATACTTTGTGATCTGGGTTTGAATGAATTTGTGTCTTTGTGTATTAGTGATATTTTATAATTTATTCAAAACTGTCAACAAAAGCATCCTTCGGTTCTTTCAACATAATGAAGCAATATATAAGGCTGATAAATGCACCCCCTGAAAGCATAAACAAGAAGGATTTATCGTCCATGAAATTGTATAAAAACAAATAGGTTACTGCTCCAACATTACCAAAAGCACCTGCCATTCCAGCAATCCTTCCTGTCATTTCTTTTTTAATTGATGGGATCATGGCAAACGTTGCCCCTTCAGCACCCTGAACAAAGAATGAAGCAAACATGGTAATAATTACAGAAACTATTAGCCACGAAATAGTATTGTATTGTGGTAACAGGTTAACTTCTCCATCGCTGCCAATGGATCCCCATTTAGCTATAATTGCCATTAGGAAAAAGCCAATTGTAATACCGGCCATGTAAAACATCATTGTTTTTTTGCGGCTGCCCATTTTATCTGAAAGTAATCCTCCCAATGGACGAGCAACTAAATTCATGAAAGCAAAAGATCCTGCAACTGCACCGGCCATGGTTAAAGTCATTACCCTTGAACCATCATCATAAAGCAAATTACTAAACACTTCGTAAAAAAACATGGGGAGCATGGATACGATTGCAAGTTCGGCTCCGAAGTTTGCGAAATAAGTTGTATTCAATGCCCCAACACTGCCGAAGGGAAACTTTTCTTTTTCAGGCACGCCAGCTTTTAATCTTGGTAGATTAGCTTTTAAAATTCTTACAACATCAGCAAGGTAAACAGCCCCAAGTACTATCCAGGCAATCCAAACCTGTGACCAGCTAATCATGTTTACATCGTTGATTATTTGTTTATGCAAAACGTAAACAACCAGTCCGAGAGCACCATACAAGGGTAATTCCCAAACTATATATTGGCCCAGGTCAAAATAGGAAGAAACGGGCATTGCGCCCCCTTTTTTCTTTGTAGCCGGTGGCTCGTATCCTTCGGGGTGATCTTTTACAATAAAGAAATAAATTGCCCCGTAAACTGCAGCTACAATACTTGTTATTGCTAACGACCAGCGCCAGTCACCACCCAGCATATTAACAGCTACAAAAGGAACTGCTGCTGCAGCTGCTGCTGAACCAAAGTTACCCCAGCCAGCATAAAAGCCCTCTGCCCTTCCAATGTATTTAGGTGTAAACCAGTTGGCTGTCATTTTTATTCCAATAACAAAACCGGCACCAATAGCACCAAGTGCCAACCTGGATAAAATCAATTGAGTTAAATCATTTCCAAAAGCAAAAGTTAGTCCTGGAATTAACATAATAACCATTAATCCTCCAAAAATTCTTCTAGGGCCATATTTGTCAATTAAACCACCAACAATTATCCGGGCAGGAATTGTAAGGGCCACATTGGTTACCAGAAGTGCCTTTACATTTGATTTGGAAAGCCAGTCGAACTGTTCAATCATTCTTGAAAGAACACCAGCCATATTAAACCAGACCACAAATGTTAAAAAGAAGGCAACCCATGTAAGGTGTAATATCCTGATACTCGGATTACTAAAATCTATTAATGAGGGAGCTTTGTTTTGCATAATATACTTGTTTTTGAAATGAGTTATTTATTTCTCTTTGGGGGAATCCTGAACAATAATTCATTAATTATTCTTTGAGCGAACACCATTCACCAATTTCCGTGAAGCCCTGATTTTTTTCCGGTCCCAGTTCCATATTACATACTGGTAATTTCTCCAGGTATATGCAAAAGGGTAAACCAGAAAATGCATAAACCTTGTGGAAGGAATAATTCCTATGAGGGTGAAAGCTGATATAATATGGATCTTTACTGCCAATGGTAATTCTGAAACGGCAACAATATCAGGATTTAATAAAAACAATGATTTAAGATACGGAGTTAAGGTTGAAGCAAACCAGCTAGATCCCCACCTGAAGAAAAAAGCAACCCACAATCCTGAAACAATTTGAACAGCTAGAATTATATAAACAACAATGTCCATTTTGTTGGTAACCTTCCAAAGTCTTTTGTGTTTTAAACGACGAGAAATCAAAACAATCAAGCCAAAAAGTGCAGTAAGTGCAAATCCTAATGCCGCAATTTCAATAATGAGTAATCGTACTGGAACACTATTCCATAAAAGCAAACTCCTGGGAAATAAGAATGCAATCAAATGACCAAAAAACAAAAATAAAAGCCCCCAGTGAAACGGACGACTGCCATAAAACAATTCTTTGGTCTCGAGGAATTGAGATGATAGGGATGAAACTTTATAACCAAAATTCAGATACCTGAATATTGTACCAATAATTACAACAAACATTGCTGCATAAGGTAAACCAATAAAGAAAAAGTAATTACTCATGATTAAATAGTTTTGCGTTTTTTACAGTGTGTTTCACAAATGACAGACTTTGCTGAAGGCATAACAAATTCGTTTTTACCGTTAAAAGCCTGCTCAGGAACAGCATATTCGGCGAGATGTTCGCCCTTGAAGTCGCATTGCAGGAAGATGAATAATATTTCCAGTAAATCTTTATAATAATTATTTACATCTTTAAATTTCGTAAGCATAAAACGAACAGCAGGAGTGGTAACTATGAAACCTAATTCCTCAGCGAAACTATTGTCTGTGGTTTTTGACAATAGTGTTAAAACATTAGGCAGGTGATCGCCCAATTCACTTCCACAATCTATCCCTGCAGCTGTATGCTCCTTTTGCAGGTTGACGAGCAATTGCGCTCTTTTGTAATCTTCACCAAACATTACATAACCGATATCAAGATAACAAACCGCCTGCACATCAAAAGTTTTCAAATAATACTCTTGTTGTTGGCGTATTGTCATTTTACTAAAGGTATCCAATACCCGGTTTACTTTTTCAGCCTGTTCAGGAAATTTATATGAAACCAATGATTGGAGATCCCTCATCCGGTCACTCAATTTCTCATCTGGATACCTGAAGATATCGGCAAGTATTTTATAATGATCTAAATATTCCATCAGAAATTGTTTTTATAATCCTCTTTTGGGTGGTTCTGTGAATCCAAAACCTGAATTTCCTTTTACATCGGCAGTACTTTCCAGCATCTCCATTGCTTCCTCACGATGAGCAGCCGGAATAACAAAGCGCTGATCGAATAAAGGCAGTGATGTTAACCTAAAAATAGCATCGGCAGTGTCTTTATCCAGTATAGAATCTCGCATGGCGTCTTTTGACTCTTCTTCGGGAAGGTCACCAACAGTTTCAGCCCGGCGATGCAACCGCACAGCCATCAGCTTTTTAAGTACATTTTTAATCACCTCCTCGTTACCTGCACTGAACAAGCTTGCCAGATAGCTCATCGGTAAACGGGATTTCTCGATGGCTCCCCAAAATGATTCGCTTGTGGTTTCGTATGTCCCTTCTTCGTTAACGAAAGCCATAGTAGGTAACAATGGCGGTACATAAAACAAATTAGGTAATGTCCTGTACTCGGGATGTAAAGGCAGGGCCAAACCCCACTCTTTTACAAATTTATAAACAGGAGACTTCTGTGCACATTCAATGGTAGATTCATGGATGCCATTTTCCCTGGCAGATTCTATCACTTCCGGATCGTTGGGATCAACATAAATACCCAGTTGGTTATCAATCAGGTCATCATCATTACTGGTAGCAGCCGCTTCAATTTTATCAGCATCATAAAGCATGACACCAATATATCTTATTCGTCCAACACAAGAATGATGACAGGCAGGAGCCTGACCAGCTTCAAGTCGTGGATAACAGAGTACACATTTTTCTGATTTTCCTGTATTCCAGTTATAGTAGCTTTTTTTGTAGGGACAAGCAGTTACACACATTCTCCAGGCCCGGCATTTCTTCTGATTGATCAATACAACACCATCTTCACCCCTTTTATAAATCGCTCCCGAAGGACAGGCGGCTACACATGCAGGATTCAGGCAGTGATTACACATTCTGGGCAAGTAGCTGAAAGTCATCCTTTCTAATTGAAACATGGCCTCTTGCTCAGCAGGTGATAAATTTTTAAAGTTGACATCATTTTTTGCATACTCTTCCGAGCCAGCAAGATCATCATCCCAGTTTGGACCAGACTTCGGAGTAATATGTTCACCCGTAATTAAAGAAACAGGCCTTGCAATTGGTTGATCATCTCCCTCTTCGGCTTCAAATAAGTTTTCGTATTTGTAAGTCCAGGGTTCGTAATAATCATCCAATACAGGCATATTTGGATTGTGAAAAATATTTTTCAATCCCTTAAATTTTCCAGCTCCTTTAAGTGTGACTTTATCTCCTTTTTTATCCCAGCCGCCTTTGTAAATTTCCTGGTCTTCCCACTTACTTGGGTAACCGGTACCCGGCTTGGTTTCAACATTATTCCACCACATATATTCTGCACCTTTCCTGTCGGTCCAAATATTTTTACAGGCAATTGAACAGGTGTGACAACCTATACATTTGTCGAGGTGAAACACCATTGCTATTTGTGATCTTATATCCATGGTATAATTATTCTTTAAAATTCAACTTTATCCATTTTCTGTACTAATACAAATGTGTCACGATTTACACCTACAGGCCCCCAATAATTAAAGTGATATGTAAACTGTCCATACCCACCAACCATAAGATTTGGTTTGAGGTGTACACGTGTAAAACTATTGTTATTACCAGAACGTTTACCACCTCTCACCTGAGATTTTGGTGTAGAATAGGTACGCTCAACAGCATGATATACAAAACAAACACCCTTTGGGATCCTTGCACTCACACAAGCCCTGGTTGAATAAACTCCATTATCATTAAAGACTTCAACCCAGTCGTTATCTTTAATTCCCAACTCTTTAGCATCCTCTACGCTTAACCAACAAGGTTCCATACCCCTTGAAAGTGTAAGCATTCGTAAGGTGTCACCATATGTAGAGTGAATATGCCATTTTCCATGAGGTGTCATTACATTCAGCATTTTTGCCTGTCCTGTAGCTACCGTTGTTCGCAACTCTCCATAGGCTTCTGGTAGTGGAGATGGTTTATAAGTAGGCAAATGTTCGCCAAACTTAATATAACCTTCATGGTCAAGATAGAAATGCTGTCGTCCAGTTAAAGTACGCCAGGGGACAAGCCGCTCTATATTATAGGTATAAGCGGAGTAAGCACGGCCATCATTCATTAATCCTGACCATACAGGCGATTGGTTGTAACGATGTGGTTTTGCCTGCAGATCTTTGTATGTTAGAAGTACATCTTTGCTACCTTCCGAAATATCTGTCAGCTTTAATCCTGTTCTTTTTTCAGCACCCTGATAAGCACGTTCACTTAGTTCTCCATTTGTCAAACTTGAAAGGTATAATACCGCATTTGCAGCCTCTTCATCTTCATATAATGAGGGATATTTCTTACCATCAATTTCCTGAAGATGGTCTTTATCTTCCAACATTTTATCATAATAATCACCACACTGATATCCATTACCATGAGCACCTAAGCCATTTTTAATATTTGGCCCCAGGCTGATGAACTTGTCATAAATCTTGGTATAATCACGCTCAACCACGGCCATATTGTGCATGGTTTTTCCAGGAACTGCCTCACACTCACCCTTGCTCCAGTCTTTGATTTCACTTTGAGAAACCTCGCCGGCACTATCATGTGCAATTGGTACGTTTACCAAATCCCTAATAGGTTCCGATAAGTGCGTTTTTGCCAAATCACTGGTAGCCTTTGCTAGTTCGCGGAATATCTTCCAATCACTTTTTGATTCCCAAACCGGGTCAATGGCTTTAGATAGTGGATGAATGAAAGAGTGCATATCCGTACTGTTCAGGTCGGTTTTCTCATACCATGAGGCAGCCGGTAAAACAATATCAGAATATAATGCGGAAGTATCCATCCTGAAATTCAGGTTCACTATTAAATCCATTTTTCCTTTGGGACTTTCGCTCCTGAATTTTATGTCCTTCACAAATTGATCAGCTACCTCATCAGCTATTGAGTTATTATGCGTTCCTAAATAATGCTTTAAGAAAAACTCATGACCTTTAGCACTTCCAGAAATTGCATTACCTCTCCAAACATACCATACTCTTGGAAAATTAACCTCTTCATCGGGCTCTGCAACCGAATACTCCAACTTTTTATTCTTAAGCTGGTCAACTACATAATCTTTAATCTCAGCATCCGTTTTAGCACCTGCATTCTCAGCATCTGTTACAATATCAAGGTTGCTTTTATTGAATTGTGGATAAAATGGCATCCATCCGTTTTTCACAGACTTAACCACCATATCGGCAGAGTGCATTGACGAAAGTTCGTTTTTAGGCACAGTATTATAATCAGCCTGGTTACCATCATACCGCCACTGATCAGAATTAATATAATGCCAAATCGGAGTTTGCTGTAATCTTGGTGGCCCTGACCAGTCTTTCCCAGACATGATTGTACCCCATGAATCACTTGGTGCCAGCTTTTCCTGGCCTACATAATGGTTCATTCCTCCACCATTCACACCAACACAACCTGTTAGCATTAAGGCCATTGTTCCGGCACGATAAATAAGATTATTATGATACCAATGGTTAATTCCGGCACCAATGATAATACTACATTTTCCGTTTGTAGTTTCTGCTGTCCTGGCCCATTCGCGTGCAAATTGCAATACGGTTTTCGGACCAATTCCGGTTAATATTTCCTGCCAGGCCGGCGTATAAGCCGCTTCTTTGTCTTCGTATGTTGTTGGGTATTCTCCACCTAATCCGCGATCTACACCATATTGGGCCATAATTAGGTCGTAAACAGTAGTTACTGTTACTTTACCGTTTACTGTTTCAATATGTTTTACAGGAACGCCTCTTTGAGCGGAATTACTTTTACCGTATTCAATAAATTCAACGTCCAGTACTTCATCATTATTTTCAAGTAATGTTAAAACAGGATCATATTTCTGACCGGTTTCGGCATCCTCAAATTTCATATTCCAGTTGCCGTCTTTTCCGTCCCAACGATGACCAGAACTACCACCAGGACATATTAGATCTCCGGTTTCGCTATCTATATTTAAAAATTTCCAGTCTCCCTTTTCAACATCTTTGTATTTTTCAACTGCATTGGCCCTAAGCATTCTTCCGGGAACCAATTTACCCTCTTTCTCATTAATCTCGACCAGGAAGGGACTATCGGTATATCTTTTTGTATAATCAATAAAATAAGGTGTTTGCTTATCTACATGATATTCTTTTAAAATGACGTGGGTAACAGCCATCCAAAAAGCACCATCCTGCCCTGCATGTACGGGAACCCATTTGTCTGCATATTTGGCAACCATATTAAAGTCAGGTGCAAAAACCACTGTTTTGGTTCCATTGTGTCGTGATTCGGAAAAGAAGTGAACATCCGGTGTACGTGTCATACCGAGGTTAGCTCCCATTACCGCTATAAACTTAGAGTTGTACCAGTCAGCACTTTCAGCAACATCAGTTTGTTCTCCCCAGATTTCTGGAAATGAATTGGGTAAATCGCAATACCAATCATAGAAACTCAGGTTAACGCCACCCATTAATTGAAGGAAACGTGAGCCTGCTGCATAACTTAGCATCGACATGGCTGGGATGGGTGAAAAACCGGTAATACGGTCGGGACCATATTTTTTAACTGTATAAATATTGGAGGCAGCGATGATTTCTTTGGCCTCGTCCCATGAGGCCCTTCTGAATCCACCTTTTCCTCTTGCCTTCTGGTATCTCTTGCGGGTTTCAGGATCATTCTGAATATTTTCCCAGGCTTTTAGAGGATCACCTGTTTTTGCTTTTTCTTCATTAAAAAGATCGACCAAAGCACCACGGATCATTGGATACTTCACCCGAATTGGGCTATATAAATACCACGAAAATGATATTCCTCGCTGGCACCCTCTGGGTTCGTATGGTGGCAATGAATTTTCAAGTAAGGGATAATCCATGGCCTGGGTTTCCCAAACAACAATACCATCTTTTACATGAATATTCCAGCTACAACCACCGGTACAATTTACCCCGTGGGTACTTCTTACAACCTTATCATGCTGGTACCTGTTTCTGTAAAACTCCTCCCATTGCCTGGTTTTAGGAGAAATTAGATCTTTTATCCAACTCATAAAATTTATGTTTTGTTAGTTAACAACTTTTGATGGCCGGTTAAGGATTTCAGAATTAACCGGATTTGATTTGCGCTTGAAATATATAACAACAGTACTTACGACGATCATCAGAAAAAAGGCAATTCCGAAAAAGGCAAATGCCATGCTGAAATCAGAGGATCGCTGATAATATCTTTCTTCACTTACAGATTTAAGGTAAGCGGTAAGATCAATTACTTCCTGTTCAGTAAGGGAGTGGTTTTTGTAAGCTATATTCATAACCGGGAAAGGAGAGCTTTTTAGAATTGCGGCTACACCAGAACTTCCCATGATCTCCCAGGTTTCAGTTAGCTCTTTAGCTAATGTACCACTGCTAAATATCCTTTCGTCCTTTACGCTATGGCACGAAGCACAAGCTACTCCTCCATTTTCAAATCCTTGTTCACCTGAAAAGAGATGAGCGCCTGCATTAATATTTTCCGATGTAGTGCCTGCAAGTATATCAACAGCTACAGAAGCCTGTCCTCCCGATTCACCTTGCTCGATATATTCAAGAATTGATAAAATCTGAGAATCACTGTAGGTGTTATCCGGCATTAATAAACCTTTGTATTCATCAGCGATTGCTTTTGCCTCAGGATCCCCACTTTTAATCATAGCAGTTGATGACTTGATAAATGAAATCAACCAATCCTGGTTTCGTTTTTCAGAAATTCCAATTAGATCGGGTCCTACAAGTCGACCCTTACCAATTGTGTGACAAGCAGCACAGGTTGCTTTATAAAGATCCTGACCTTCATTAGCATTTCCCAGTATAAAAATGAATAGTCCAAATAAAGTTAATAGTGTCCTCATAAGATATCAATTCAAAATTTTACATGATCAATTTTCGCAGTAAAAATATACATTATTTGTTTTATATCACATTTTTTTATGCGTCATATCAATAATTTTTTTTAACAAATAGGCAATAATACAACCCTGAACCTTTATTTAAAGGCCTTTCACTACATTTAATGCTTAGAGCGTATGTTAAATATTACATGTTTTTTATGATTTATATCATATTTTTAGAAATTTGATATTAATGAATTTTGAAGAAATTATAAAGACTAATTCAAGACTTAGGGAATAAAAATATAAGGATGGTACGCATCAACTGAAAGTAGACTTGATCCAGGAGCAAATACACTATTTACAGATCCATGTCTTCATGTTTCCTGTAAAAATAAAGGTAAGATAATATGTAATAAGTACCCGCTCCACTTAATGCATGCCACAGGAAATGAGTTCCCATAGGTAAATACTTTATATCCTGAGCATCCAATTCCCGAAACAGGATAGCAAGGATAAAAAACAATATGGCAAGTGCTACACTTTTTAGTTTGAAAAAGTTGGTCTTAACTAAAATAATTACCAGGGGAAGGCCAATCAATACCCCTGTGATGGCATAGGATACATTGATAGCCATAAAGTCGGGCAAATTGCCAAAAAACAAAAACCTGATCCCAACCGAAAAGAGAACAACAAAGAAAATATACCACCAGCGTTTCAATACTTTGAGCCAGAAATAAATCATAAGCGAAAAGGTAAGGATCGCTGTTGGCAATACATCCATGAACAGGAAAAACCTTGATGCCCGGAATGCATGAAACAAAGTACTGCCAGTTCCCCCTAAAATCATTAACGGAATACAGTAAACCAGGAATTTATAATTTGGAATTTCCTTCCGTATCCTGAACAACCAATAAATAGCCGGTACCACTATTAACAGAGAGGATATAGCATTCCATGGCTCAACGATCAGGTGATCCAGGTCCGTTTCAGTATAGACCGGACCGCCATCGGAAAGACGCTGGTTGTACCAATCGGGTTCGTTATGTAAAGAATGATCCGGCATTTACAATTTATTGGAAAACTAACAAATTAATGGGTTTAGTGTTTAACTGACGAAAAAAATCACATTTATTCCATAAGCCAGAAATTCTGTTCTTAAATATTACCTTTCAGTTAAACATCTACAAATCTATTCTCAACCAATTCAACTAATTCAACCTATCAACCAATTCCAATTGTCCATTCCTGAACACAAAATGTCCATTTATATCTTTGAATTTAGGGCCGGAATCAACAAATCACATGTAAATTACTGATAAAGTTTTAGTTACGCTAATGGCATAATATTCGCACATTTAAATTGGGTAACTGTTTTTAGTTCCCGGAATTACCAATTTAATCCGTGATATGTCAAACGGGTGTGATAAATTTTCAAGTCAGTAACGAAGGCTTGATAAATTGAATGTGTAAAATGAAAATACAAAAGCTTTTGAATTAAAAGAAAAAGATCCCGCATATAGGTTTTTGTAAATAGCTTCGAATAAGCCCGCCTGACAGGAGTTCTTAACATTCGATTAATTTTTTTCTAACCAAAAATCTATAATCATGAAAACAAAAATTCTCATTTCTTTTCTGGCATCAATACTTTTTTTCAATTTTAATGTCAGATCAGATGAAGGTATGTGGCTACCTCTAATGGCTAAAATGGCCAATTACGACGAAATGAAATCACTGGGGCTGAATTTGTCACCAGAAGAAATCTACAGTTTCAACCGTTCCTCCATAAAAGACGCTGTTGTGCTCTTTAGCGATTATTCAACGGGTTCAGTTATTTCAAGGGAGGGTCTTCTGATCACCTCACACAATACTGCACTGGATTATATCCAGAACCACAGTAGTATTAATAATGACTTTGTCAGGAGTGGATTCTGGGCAAGGGATAAAACCGAAGAACTGGAGAATCCCGGATTAACTGTTTCCTTCCTGGTAAGGATGGAAAATGTCACCGATCAGGTTTTATCAAAACTGAGAAATAACCTCACCGAAGCAGACAGGATTAAAAGAATTACTGACATTAAATCAAAGATAGAGTCCAAAGCTGTGGATAAAACTCATTACACGGCAGAAGTCAAGAGCTTTTGTAACGACATGGAATTTTATCTTTTTGTCTATGAAACTTTCCTGGATGTAAGATTGGTTGGAGCACCTCCGATTTCCATCGGAAAATTCGGCGGAGACCAGGACAACTGGATGTGGCCAAGGCACTGCGGTGATTTTGCCTTGTTCAGGATTTATACAGGTCCTGACGGAAAGCCTGCAAAATACGCTAAAGACAACAAACCACTTATTCCTAAATACCATCTGCCTGTTTCCCTTGACGGTATAGAAGAGAATAATTTTGCTATGACATTGGGATACCCCATCAAAACAGATCGATACCTTTATTCAAACGGAGTAGATATTAAATTAAGGGAGACAAACCCGGCCTTAAAAAAACTTAAGGAGAAAAAGCTCAAAGTTTTGCTTGTCAGTATGGATGAATCAGACAAGATACGATTACTGTACACTGCCAAATACAACCAGGCCAGCAACTATTCGAAATTTTACCTTGGTCAGTCAAAACAATTAAGACGGTTTCAGGTGTACGAAAAGAAAATGCAACTGGAAAATGAATTTGAAAATTGGGTAAATTCAAATTCTGAACGGCATCAAAAGTACGGATCTGTTTTATCAGACATCGATCAGGCATATCAGCAAATCGACAAACACAACCTCTTTAAAGAGTACTTTAAAGAAGTGATTTGCAGTGGATCCGATCTGATGGTACTTGTGAATCAGTTTTACCCGGTTTATACAGATCTGACAACACATTCCAAGAAAAGCAGAAAAACATACGAGGTCTCAGAAGATCTAAAAGAATCAGTAAGAGACTATGTTCGGACCGTCGATTTTGAGACCGATAAAAAAATCTTTGGGGAATTGTTTGAATTGTTTTATACCAATGTTGACAGTACCACCAAAGAGCAACACCCCGATATATTTTCATTAATACCTGCAGAATACAGCAACAACTTCGATTGGTTTGCAAACACCCTGTACAGTAAATCCCTGTTTACAAACTACGATGCCTTATGGGACTTTATAAACAATCCCAACCTGCACGTCCTGGAAAATGATTTTGCTTTTCAGTTATTGCATTCCTGCAAAATGAAAGCAAATGAGATTGATGAAAAGCTCGAAGCCTCCCATTTGCAATTAAACCAGGCAAACCGTTTGTTTAAGCAAGGATTAAGAGAAATGAACCCGGGAAACAATTATTATTGTGATGCAAATTCCACCATGAGGCTATCCTATGGTAAAGTGCTTGGATGTGAGCCCATGGATGGAATGGTAAACGAATACTACACTACGCTATCTGGTGTGATGGAAAAACAAGATCCGGATGATCCCGAATTTGTTATCCCGGAAAAGCTGGCTGAATTGTACAACAACAGGGACTATGGACGTTATTCGGATAATGGTCATATGAATGTATGTTTCCTTACAAACAATGATGTTACAGCCGGATCAGCAGGCAGTCCTGTGATAAATGCAGATGGACAAATGGTAGGACTGGTATTTGACCTGAACTGGGAAGGCATGAGCGGAGATTTAATGTATGAGCCCGATGTGTACCGGGCCATCAATGTGGATATGCGTTATGTATTGTTTATCATCGACAAATTTGCGGGTGCTAAACACCTTGTGGATGAAATGAGGGTGGAACGAAAATCCACGATCTAATACAGATCATATTGTTGTTTTAATAAACGCCACAGATTCACAGATAATTAATCTTCCTAAACAGAATAATCTGTGAATCTGTGGTTACTAATTTCGTAAATCGTCATTCGTAAATCGTCATTCGTAAATCCCAACCTATTTCCCGCCTGCCTCAACATGCTCCATCAGGTAGTCGGTAAGCAAAGTAAAAAGGTGTAAGGTAGCTCCCGGTATTTCATAAATGCTGTGCGAACAGTTGGGATAGGGCATCACATCAAACTTCTTGTTGTGCTTGACTAACTCAACAATTAGAGCCTCAGCACTCTGGTAATGTACATTGTCATCGGCTGTACCATGTACGATAAGCAGGTTTCCCTGCAGGTTATGAGCATGGGTAATGGGAGAACCTTCAGTATAAACTTCAGGATTTTCCTGGGGAATACCGGTATATCGTTCCTGGTAGGTATTGTCGTAATAACGCAAATCGGCAACAGCAGCAACTGCCATACCCGTATTGTATATTTCAGGATACCTGAACAATAGGTTAAGAGTCATGGAACCACCTCCACTCCATCCCCAGACAGCAATCCGATCTGGATCCACAAAATCCCATTTACCAATCTCGATTGTTGCTTTTGCCTGGTCACCGGAATTAATAACACCCACTTTTTTATAGATTGATTTACGCCATTCACGTCCTTTTAAACAGGGTGTGCCCCGGTTGTCCATTGTCATCACTATATAACCCTGTTGTGCCAGCAAATGGTGCCAAATGTTACCCCAGGAATCGGTAGCTGTTTGGCCCCAGGGTTCACCATACAGGTCAAACAATACCGGGTATTTTTTTGAAGGATCAAAATCCGGAGGTTTGATCATGTAACCGTCCATTTCCACATCCTCATAAATTTTTATTTTGAAAAATTCAGCTTTTCCCAGAGCAAGCGACTTCATCTTTTTTGCATAAGCCTCATTGGTTACCAACTCACGGACAACTTTATGTTTTGGCAATGAAACCAGGTCGGTAGTTGGGACTCTTGATAATGCAGAAGAGGAGTGGACAGCATACTGCATACCCGGAGCCATGTTGTATCGGTTAATCCCTGACTTCTCTTCCTGGGTTAATTTTGTTAGTTTACCGCTTCCATCCAGATTTACCCTGTACAAATAACGTTGTGTGGAATTTTCAGGAGATGCATTAAAATAAACATACCCTCTTTTCTCATCGATACCATAAAAGCTTGCAACATCATATTCCCCTTTTGTCAGACAAACCTCATTGTCGGTTCCTGCAATGGACTGTTTAAAAAGGTGACGCCAACCATCACGTTCACTGATCCAGATAAAATCACGGTTGTTGCTGAGGAAGGTAACATCTGTCATTCCCCAATGCGACTGGGCAACATCCGGGTGATCTATATCTACCCATGTCTCATCCCTTTCTGTAAAAAAGTTGTTTACTTCACTGGTTCTAAGATCAACCAACCAAAGTTTGTTTTCATTCTGATGCCTGTTCAGTTGTTGAATGAGCAGTTTATATGAATTTCCAATCCACTGCATCCTGGGAAGGTAATTTTGTTTACTGTCGCCCGGAATCTTTATCCATGTTATGGATTTCGTTTCAATGTCGATGTATCCAACTTTGGCAGAGGATGGATCCTGACCGGCTTTGGGGTATTGAACAGGAATAGTATAGCTGTATACCGAATCCGTATTATTGATCATCAGAAAATCCTTGATCTCCGAGGCATCCAACTGCCAGAAGGCGATGTATTTTCCATCGCTGCTCCAGCGGAAACCATCCCGGCAGGAAAGTTCTTCTTCATAAACCCAGTCGAATGTACCGTTGATTATGTCTTCAGTACCATCGAAAGTAAGTTGAGTTACTTCCCAGCTTTTCAGGTCCTGCATGTAGATGTTATGTTTGCTGACATAGGCAACCTTTTTCCCATCTTTTGTAAACTTTGCAAACATCAGGGAGGACTCCGGAAGGTCAGCACCCAGTTGATTCAGGCTTCCGGATTTCAGGTCAAATACCCAATAATCACCACGAGTATGTGATCGCCATACTCTTCTGGTGTTGGTAAAGATCATTAATTTGGAAAGGTCATCCGACCAGAAATAATTGGATATACGCAAAGGGGCTTCTTCATTTTCCGGAATGAAATTTTTGGCATTGATCATTACCTCACCTTTTCCGGTTTTTGTATTGTATTTTACAATATCCCGGCCACCCTGTACAGAATCCGACCTCTCTAGCAGTGTATAATAATCTCCTGACCCAAGCCATTTGTAACGTCCGAACCAATCCTGGCGGAATTCACCAGAATTGAAGATCCTGTCAATTGACAATTGCGTTGAATCACTGGATTCTTGTGCTTTAACATTTATTCCTGAGAACTGAAAAAGGGCCAGTCCGACTAATAACAGGATAATTTTTTTCATAGTGTATGTTAATTTGTTATGTATGAATAATATTCCGGCTTGTTTCAGACATATACCGAAACAAGCATCCGGTTTTCAAATATCTGAAAAATAATAGTTCCGAACCGATCTTAAATGAACCGTTTGTTAACCTGACGGAACAGATTGTAAATTTAGCGAATTGGTTTGTTCAAAATCAGAAATCAGCAAAGAATAAATGGCTACTTTTGAATTGAACATTTTGAAACTAATTAATGCATGAAAAAGTCACTGATCGCAACCTTTCTTTCCTTATTCGTAGTCCTTGGGGTTATCAGCCAGGACCAGCCATTGCCTTTAAACATTCAGAAGGCATACAACAACGATACCCGTTCAGATGATGGAAATCCTGGTCCGGATTACTGGCAAAACAGTGCCGACTATAAAATGGAAGTTACTGTTGATGTAAAGGAAGATATAATTTGGGGGACAGCTGAAATAAACTATTTCAACAACTCACCCGATACTTTAAGGCACCTGGTTCTGCGTTTGTATCAGGAATTCTTCCGTGAAGGAAGCGCCAGACAATGGGCCATTAATACCAATGATTTAATGGAAGGTACAGAAATTACACGCTTGAAAATTGAAGGTGAAATATATGATGAAGATGATTTTCCAGGCTATTACATGACCAACTTCAGGCTAAGGCTTAAAAATGTCATCCTGCCAGGCACCTCTGCAAAGGTTGAGATTGACTGGAATTTTGATCTTCCTACCGCCCGGGGATTGAGAATGGCGAAAAACCGGGATGGGCATTATTTTATCGCCTACTGGTACCCGCAAATCGCGGTGTACGATGATGTGGATGGTTGGGACCTCATTGAATATTATGGCATGGTTGAGTTTTATAACGACTTCAACAACTATGAAGTTGATATAACAGTTCCGGGTGATTATGTGGTGTGGGCAACCGGGGAACTTCAAAACGCTGTTGAAGTTTTTCAGAAGGAAATAGTGAACAGATACAACAAGGCTAAAACATCTGATGAGGTGATTAAAATAATTACTCAAAAGGATTACAACAATAGTGCTGTTACCAGGAAAGCTAAAAACCATACCTGGGAATTTAAAGCTGGTGATGTTCCTGATTTTTCCTTTGCGGTCAGCAATAAAAGCAACTGGGACGGCACAAGCCTGGTGGTTGATGAATCTACAGGCCGAAGGGTTTTAACCGATGCTGTTTATCCAGAAGGATCAAATCACTGGACAAAAGGAGCAGAAGTTTCCAGGGCTTCGGTTGAATATATGTCAACCGAATTACCAGGAGTCCCTTTCCCTTATCCCCAAATGACATCCGTCTGGAACGGCAAAAGAGGAGGAGGAATGGAAACACCGATGATGGCAAACAATGGCGGACCTTCAAAATACCATGATTTTGTGGAATTGCTTTTTCATGAAATTTGTCATACCTATTTTCCATTTTATATGGGTACCAACGAGCGAAAGTACGCCTGGATGGATGAAGGTTGGGCAGCCTACCTCCCTGATGAACTTTCAAGGCAACTTACCCCGGAAGCTAATTATTTGAAATACCTGACCGACAGTTATCTTTCCCTTGCAGGTCAGGAAGTTGAGCTTCCATTAATGGTTCCAAGTTTTCAACACAATAGCTTTGCTTCGGGAAGGGTGGCGGCTTATACCCGTCCGGCTATGGCTTACCACTTTCTGCGAGATGCCCTGGGTGATGAGCTCTTTAAAAAAGCCCTCCATGAATTCATGGAACGTTGGAAAGGGAAACATCCCTTACCCTATGATTTCTTTAATACATTTGAAGCTGTGGTTGGTGAGGACCTTGACTGGTACATTAAACCATGGTTTTTTGAATCGGGGTATGCTGACCTGGGGATAAAAGAGGTTACAGATGAGAATGTAGTGATCATTGAAAAAGTCGGGAATTTCCCTATACCAGTAATGCTTGTATACCAGATGGCTAACAATAAATCCAATAAGATTTATAAGTCCACAGCAATCTGGAAGGCGGGCAATAAGGAAGTTGAGATTCAATTGCCGGAAAATGTAACCATTACTAATATCAAGATTGGGTCGGACCATATACCTGATGCCGTAAAGGCAAATAATGAATGGAATAACTAAGAAGTCGTTCTCCTTTTCAACAATCCTATAATTGGGATTTATTGTTTCCCAGAAACTATGGCAGTGGGAATCCATGCCTCTTGGGAAGAAGTTTACGATATTTTTCTTATCTTTAAACCAGCAATCTAAATTTATTCCCTATGAAAAAACTGGTTTATTCTTTCCTGCTTTTAGTAATTCCTGCATTATTAATATCACAGACACCAAGCAATGCCCTGGAATTTGACGGAACTGATGATTTTGTTTCTGTGATTAACGGGACAGCACTTATTGCCAATTTATCCGAATTTTCAATGTGTGGTTGGGTTTATCCAACCAACCCCAATGCCAATTGGCCTGATTTTGACGGTTATTTTGGAATCAAGAATGAAGGCATTTGTGATTTTTACGTTGTTCAGATCAATGGTACAGGTATAGAAGCCAGGATTACCACCAACACAGGCACCTATACAATTGATCCTCCGCAATTAAGCCAGGTTACATTGAATGAATGGAACCATTATGCACTGGTATATACAGGCGATGAATTAAAACTTTTTCTTAACGGTGAACTCGATGGCTCCATAGCTGCAAGTGGGACGATTGCCTACAATAATTTTGAAATTACCTTTGGCAAACTTGTTTTTCAAACCAATGATTTTTACCTGGATGGCAAACTTGATGAAGTGACCTTCTGGGACAAAGCATTAACACTGGAAGAAGTTCAACAATACCAATGCATTAGTGGTGACCCTTCCTCCATTCCCAATTTAACGGCCTATTACAATTTTAACGAGGAAGAAGGGCTGGTCCTTCCTGATTACTTTGGAAATTATGATGGAAACTTAACCAACATGACAGGTGATGAATGGATCATTTCGGAGGTTTGTGAATCAGGATATACCATAACATTTAAAGTTACCGAAGAAGGCACCGTTACACCCATCGAAAATGCAGAGGTAAATTTAGAAGGAATAATTAAAACCACAGATGCCAACGGCGAAGTGGAATTTACAAATTATGATCCGGGTATATATGTATACCAGGTAAACGCAGATGGTTATTATGAATCGGCCGGGGATGTTACAGTTATTGATGATGATGTTCTTGAAGAAGTAGAGCTGGCACCGGTACTTTACTATTCTATTACTTTCGTTGTAACACAGGATCCTGGAGGAATGCCCGTTGACAGTGCCATCGTCAACCTCGACCAGGTTTTGCAATACACCAATGAAAATGGGGAAACTACCTTTACCGATTACCTGCCTGGTTCCTACACATACTCCGTAACCAAGGAAGGATATTACCTGGCCGGTGGTGTAGCTGAAGTAATTGACCAGGATGTGACTGTTGAAGTAAGTTTACTGATCAGTGGTTTGAACCATCACGCTTTCAATAAGTTGTCGGTCTTTCCAAATCCTTCACAGGGTGTGGTATACATCAAATGGGAAGATAAAAATACACTGCCAATAGAAATTCTTATTTCTGATCTGTCCGGCAGGAAAGTTTCACGGTTAATAACTTCATATATTCCCGAAAGTCTTGACCTTACGGGTCTCGAAAACGGGATGTACATCTTTCAGGCAAAAACCGGAAACAATATTTATAAGTTCCCGTTAATAATTAAGAAATAGCAATACTTCAGGAATGAATGCCCTTCAGTTGTTGTTGTTTATTAAATTGCTAGGCATCACAAAAGTTTCTTAGATTGGAATATTTTGCTATTTTTGACAAAGGGTGAATTATATATTGATCGAATTATTGAATACCCTCATCCAGGTATAAAAAGAAACAACCCTTTTTACACAATGGATTGAATTATGAAAACTACATAAATTGAGCAACTTACCCAAAATATTACTGGTTGAAGATAACCCTAATGATATTGAATTACTTGTAGAAGTTTTTAACGATCATAAACTGATCAACCAGGTAGATGTTGCACACGACGGTGTTGATGCACTGGATTATCTCTATTACAAAGGCAATTATGCCAACAGAAAAAAGGAAAACCCAGCTGTGATCTTACTGGATATCAAGATGCCAAAAATTGACGGCACTGAAGTGCTGAGAACGGTCAAAAACGATGAGTCATTGAAAGACATTCCGGTAATAATGTTCACTTCCTCAAGCCTTGACAGGGATATCATTGAAAGCTACAACCTCGGGGTTAATGCCTATGTGATCAAACCTGTGAGTTTCAATGAATTCATCCAGGCATTAAAAAGTCTGGGGATATTCTGGACCATGTTGAATAAAACATCGTACTGATCAAAATTACTAATTGTCAAATTATGGAAAAACTAAGGATCTTACTACTTGAGGACAATAAAATCGATGCGGAATTGATACGTGAAGAACTGGACAGTTCCCTTAGTAATGAATTTGAATTAATTCGAGTTGAATCGAAGAACGATTTCCTCAAACAAATCTATTTATTCAAGCCAGATATTATCTTATCCGATTACCGACTTCCACAATACAATGGCCTTCGTGCACTGGAAGATCTTTTAGCAACTGGTCTTGACATACCCTTTATCATTGTAACAGGTTCATTGTCTGAAGAAACTGCAGCTGATTCCATCAAGGCCGGAGCATGGGATTATGTTGTAAAGGAGCGTCTGTTCAGGCTTCCAACAGCCGTTAAAAATGTCTTGCTGGTGCGGGACGAAAGGGAAAAGAAAAAGAAGATTGAGGTTCAGCTGCAAATCTTGTCCAGTGCTGTTGAGCACGCTTCCGTATCGGTAACCATTACCAACAAGGGAGGTGATATCCAGTATGTAAACCCAAAGTTTGAAGAGCTAACAGGTTACAGTAAGAATGAAGTTATAGGCAAAAATCCAAGAATATTAAAGTCGGGAGAACATGAGCCTGGTTTTTACAAAGAACTTTGGGATACCATATTGAAAGGGGAAGACTGGAATGGTATCTTTCTTAATAAAAAGAAAAACAATGATCTGTATTACGGGAAATCTTCCATTTCATGTATCAGGGATGACGATAATGAAATCATTTATTTCATAGGAATTGAAGAGGACATTACCGAACAGATAAACTCTGAGAATGCCTTAAAAGCAAGTGAAGAAAGGTTTCAGTTGTTATCGGCTGCCACCTTTGAAGCTATATTTATTTCAGAAAACGGAATTTGCACCAATCAGAATGCTACTGCAGAAAGAATGTTTGGTTACACACTGAAAGAGGCAGAGGGAAAGCCTCTGACAGACTGGATAGCACCTGAGTCACGTGATCTTGTCACCATTAACTTAAATTCTGATTTTTCAGTACCTTATGAAGCCATTGCGATTCGAAAAGACGGAACCAAATTTTCCTGTGAAATCCAGGGCAGGATGCTCGATTACAAAGGCGGTACAATCAGGCTTACTGCCTTGAGAGATATTACCCAGCGCAAAATAGCTGAAAAAGCTTTGATCCGAAGCGAACGAAAATACAGGGAATTAATAGAAAACCAGGGTGAGGGCATTGTGCTGGCCAACAAGGATGACATCATCTCACTCGCTAATCCTGCAGCTGAAGATATATTTGGTGTTGAACCGGATGGATTAATTGGAAGATCCGTAGAAGAATTTACCTCAGAGGAAGAGTTCAAAAAAATACGAAAGGAATCAAAGAAAAGGCTTAAAGGAGATAAATCAACCTATGAAATTGTGATAAGTCGTAAAGACAAAAAATCCAGGTATGTGCTTATTACAGCAACTCCCAGAAGAGATGATAAGGGCAGGGTAACAGGATCTTTCGGTATATTCAGAGACATTACGGAGAGGAAACAAATGCTGGATGAATTAAAAGAAGCAAAAGACAAAGCGGAAGAAGGCGACAGGCTAAAAACGGTTTTTTTGCAAAATATGTCCCATGAAATCCGGACACCTATGAATGGAATAATGGGCTTTGCGGAAATGCTTAATGAACCAGACCTCGACGAGTCCAAGCGGAGAAGTTATGCCGACATTATCATAAATAACGGCAAACAACTCCTGACCATCATTCAGGATATTATTACCATTTCAAGCCTTGAAACAAAACAGGAAAAGATCCATTCTGAGCCAACATCGGTGAACGATATCCTTTTTGAATTACAGACCATCTATAGTCCGGATGTACAATCTTCAGGTCTTAACCTGTTCACCAAAAAAGACCTGCCTGATGAAAAAGCATATATAAATACTGATCCAGCAAAATTGCGCCAGATCCTTGATAATCTGCTCTCAAATGCATTTAAATTTACAGCTCAGGGATACATTGAAATGGGATATAAGCTGATCGGTTCAGAGTTACAATTTTTTGTCAGGGATTCAGGCATCGGTATTAAAAAAAGCCTGCAGGATAAGATCTTTAACAGGTTCTGGCAGGTGGAGCAGGGAACAACCAGGCGGTATGGAGGAACAGGACTTGGTCTGGCAATATCCAAAGGTTATGTGGGTTTGTTAGGAGGAAAGATCTGGCTGGAATCCGAACCCGGAAAAGGCTCATCTTTCTACTTTTCTCTTCCTTATTCTCCAGTTAAAAAGTCGGTTAAAAGCTTTAAACAATCCATTGATCCCAATAACATCGACTGGAAAGGGAAAACCATTTTGATTGCTGAAGACGAAGCCATAAACTATTTGTTCCTGGAAGAGTTGATCAAAAAGACAGGCGCCAAAGTATTGCTTGCAAAAAATGGAAATGAGGCCATTGAGATTGCTAACAACACCACTGTGGACCTTATTCTAATGGATATTAAAATGCCGGAGAAGGGAGGTTATGCTGCAACAGCTGCAATCAGAGAAAAGCAGCCTGATCTTCCCATCATTGCTCAAACAGCATACATCAACACTGAGGACAGGGCAAAAGCGCTGGCAGCAGGATGCAACGATTTTCTTCCAAAACCATTAACCCTGGAAAACATCGTCTCAACCATTGAAAATCAATGGAAGATTATTGAGAACAGTAAGAAGTAAGTTATTGCATCAGAACTTTAAGGTAACTCCTCCCATCAGGTGAAACTTCGCCTGTGGGAAATAGCCGTCCATAACGTATTCCACATTGTCGTAATAATAGCGGTATACCCAGGCATTTGTTTCATATTCAACCCCTGCAATATTATTCAGGCTCAACATAAAGCCAATCTCCTTAATGGAAGAGGTTTTGATGGTATAATAGAATTTCAGGTTATTCACAAAATAGGGATCAAGACTCCTCTCAACAGAAGAAGTATTATCGATGTATTGACGGCCAACGTAATGGGAGGTTAAAACTGTTTTAAAATTATTAAAGCTTTTCCAGGTAACGGAACTTCCACCCACGATCTCCGGTGAAAAGGAAATATCGGTTGTTCCCAGATCCTCACTTATTTGTTCGCCCCAATTGTCCCAGTCATCAGCATAGGCTACAAAGTTGTTGATCTTATTCCGGGACAGGGTACCGTTAAATTCCCAGGAGAATTTTTCAGAAAACCGAATCCCTCCGCTTATCTCCACGCCTGCACGGTAACTCTCTGGTACGTTTACCAGGATGGCATCTCCTACATTATTAATCTGCCCTGTAAGCACCAACTGGTTTGCGTAATCCATATAGTAAAGGTTTGCATCCAGCCTCACAGATTTATTTGAATACCTGTATCCGGCTTCATAGTCAATTAAATTTTCATGTGAAATTTCCTGTCCGGGATCTGCATCCCTGTATACCCCACGGTTGGGTTCACGATTGGCAACAGCCACTGAAGCAAATAAACTGCTATTATTGTCCAGTTCATAATAAACTCCGGCCTTCGGATTAAAGAAGCTAAAAGTGTGTGTCTGTGTAAGGTCCCTCAGGTCATCATGAATTCCGTTGATAGAGTATTCAATTCCCCTAAATTGCAAGTCGGCATAAATGTTAAGCGAACTGCCAGCCTGGTAGTTTATCTTACCATAAACATTAAAGTCGGTTTTTTTGCCGGTGTTTTCATACCAGGGTGTATTTATGAAACTGTTGCTGCTATGTTCTGCCCATATAATATATCCATAATGATCGCCGGAATACTGGTTCCATCCTCCACCAAAGGTTGCCTTTACTTTATTTTTGTTGAGATTCAGCGCTGCTGTGAAACCATAAAAATCGTTGTCCAGCCACTTCTGCCTGATCAGGTCAGTATCTGTAACTGTATCACCACCGATTATTGCATCCTCAAAACCATAATCTGAATAGCTTTCCCAATATTTAAAGGTTTCATAATAGCCTTTTCCTTTGGTATAAAACATAGCTGAACTCAGGCTGATATCATTGTTTAGCTGGTGTGCAATGTGCAGCTGGTAGTAATCCTGTTTATAATTATCGGTTTCATTTTCATAAGTGGCCAGGTTAAATGTACGGCTGTCAGATTGGATCATGTGTTCTGTTTCTTCCGGTGTGTAAAGCCAATGATCCCCATAACGCTGCATACCTTCCAGATCATTTTCCAACCTTACTTTTGGAACACCATTCCAGGCCTGGTAGGTCTTTTCTTTGCCGGAGGTTGTGATGGCTTTAACGATTGTTTTATCGCCATAATACCCACCTGACAGGTAGTAAGAATTTAGTTCCGACCAGCCCCGGTCAATGTATCCATCAGAAGTAACTGAAGAAAGTCTTCCGTCGAATGCCCATTTATTACTGATCAACCCGCTTCCGAACCTGGCTGAATTTTTAAAGGTATTAAATGATCCGGCCACACTGCTGATCTCTCCGTATGGATCCGGATTTAAGCTGGATGTTTGAATGTTAATACTTCCACCAAATGATGCAGCACCATTTGTAGATGTACCTACTCCACGCTGGATCTGAATGTTGTCGATGGAGGAAGCTAAGTCAGGAAGGTCGACAAAATATACACTATGTGATTCGGCATCATTAACGGGTACACCGTTCATGGTCACATTTATCCGCGTAAGATCCGATCCTCTGATCCTGAGTCCTGTATAACCCACACCAGCTCCTGCATCTGAGGAAGTTACCACAGAAGGTGTCAGCTGGAGGATATATGGAAGATCCTGTCCGGTATTGTTATCCCGGATGAGTTCTTTAGAAACTGTGGAGAAGACAGTCGGGGATTTATCGTACGCCCTGGTAGCCTCTACGATTACCTCATCACTCATTATAGCTGTATAGCTCAATGGGAAATCAAGCTTAAGGTCACCGGTTAAATTAACATTTTCTATTCTTTCAGAATAACCAATAAAAGAAACCTTTACAAAATAACTCGCTCCCGGGATGTTTCTTAACACATATGTTCCATCCGGTTTTGAATACGTGGAGTAATCTGTGTATTCGATTTGAATATGGGCCCCGGGTAAGCCCTCACCTGTTTGACTGTCAGAAACTTTACCGGTAATTGAAAATTGGGATATTCCTGTTAGAGGAATCAGGATTGCCCAGAAGGCAATCAATGTAAATAATTTTAAACTTTGTCTCACGGCAATAATTTTTCGTTAATAAATGACTTTAAGTCATTCAAAGAAGAGGATTGCCAGATGATCATTGAAATTTCTCTCCCTACGCCAGCATTACCCGGATCAGGTTCAAGAGTGTGATCTCAGCCCGTTTTATATTTTAGATTGCAGATTTTAAATTTTAGATTTTGAGAATGATGATTGATCAGGTTTCGTAAATCTAAAATCGTCAATCGTAAATCGTAAGGGCACCCCTGTTTGAATTGACGATGCAAAATTATATCATTTCCGATAAGATCAAACTTATATCGGGAATATTTAGTGTAAATTTTTCATTCAGTACAGTAAAAGCCAGATCACATACCTGACTTTTTGTTTTTGTAATTATCTGAGAATCAGACGTAGCAATAATTGATTCAGATGGGACCATCAAATCATTATCAACCTGTTCAGAAATAATTATCTCCGAATTATTGCCATAAGAAGAAAAAGCCATTACCAGCATAGTCTTTATAACCTGATGATCATTGACCTGTTTGTCAATATAAAATTCAATTTTTTCAACAGGATTGTTTTCAAAATAAGTCCGGATTAAATCAACAGATTTTTGAAGCAATGTAGGATCCATAGAATTTCCATGTTGCTCCGAAGCATCCTTAATCCAACCGTCTGCAGAAATAAAAACCAGGCTTCCATCCAGATAACTCGCTATGGTGTACAGTTGGTTGAAGGTATCGATTTTAACTGAATGCTTACAGGGTATCTTTTCGTTAAATCTTTTTTGTTTTCTGAGGATTAGCTGCTTTTCTACAGTAACTCCCCTGTAAAGAATCGCTTTTTCCGATTGACTTAAACCATATCGATCTGTTACAAGATCCAGGGTTCGTTTTTGCGGGTATTCCTTTTCCAGCAACCACTTGTAATCTATTATCGCCTGTGTTAAGTTTACTTCAAATTTCATTCTTCGCTGCAGTTAATTCTCAAAAGTGTATTTTTGTCATCTATTCAAAGGTATGAAAATCATTATTATCAACGGCCCTAACTTGAACCTTCTGGGTAAAAGGGAAACTTCAATTTACGGAAAACTTAGTTTTGAGGACTACCTGCAGGATCTTATCAGGAATTTTCCCGACTTTGAAATTGACTATTTCCAGAGCAATGTTGAGGGTGAGATCATCAACAAACTACATGAGAGTGTAGGACAGTTTGATGGCATTCTGTTAAATGCCGGTGGCTACACCCATACTTCTGTTGCCATTGCCGATGCAGTGGCTGGAATAGAAACTCCGGTGGTAGAAGTGCATATCTCCAATATTTTTGCAAGAGAGGATTTCAGGCATGTATCTTTGATTGCGCCTGTTGCAAAAGGTTCGGTTATAGGTTTTGGACTTAAGTCATACGATCTGGGGCTGGAAAGTTTCAGGAGAACCAACGGGGATTAAGATCAGAAAACTTCTTTTTCCCTTTCAGAAAATATTCATACACCAGATTCTTCCGGTAAATCATAGTAACCTTGCCAGGTTTTGAACGTTTCCTTTCTTTTTTAAGCTGAGGATAGATCCGATAAAACTTGTAATGTGCTTTCAGAACAGCAAACAGATCCTTAAATCCCCCATCCACAAGAAACTTAACCGATGCGACTCCATCCAGCAGTAACCTTGAGAAAAATACAGGGATCAAACTTTCATCCGGTAGGTTTTTATAAAGCATGATGATGTTGTTGCGCATGTTCAGGTAGGTTTTCCTCCAGGATTTTTTTGGCAGGGTGCCTCCTCCAACATGATACACCAATGAATCGGGACAATACATTATTTTATATCCTTCGTTCTTAGCCCGCCAGCAAAAATCGATCTCTTCCATATGGGCAAAGAACCTTTCATCCAGTCCACCCAATGATTTGAACACATTTGCTCTAACAAACAAACAGGCTCCTGTCGCCCAAAAAATCTCCTTTACATCATCGTATTGTCCTTCATCCTTTTCAAGGGATTGAAAGATCCTTCCCCTGCAAAAAGGGTAACCGTATTTATCAATATATCCACCACCGGCACCGGCATATTCAAATTTTTCCCGTTCGTAAAAGGAGCGCAATTTGGGTTGGCAGGCAGCTATTTTTGTATCTTCTTCCATTAACCGGATCACCGGTTTCACCCAGTTTTCCGTTACCTCAATGTCGGAATTCAAAAGCACGAAATAGTTTGCCTCCAATTCCATTAATGCTTCATTGTATCCTTTGGCATACCCTCCGTTGGACTTGTTTTCAATAATTCTGATGTCAGGGTATTTTTGCTTAAGGAAAGCAACAGAATCGTCTGTAGATGCATTATCGGCCACAATGATTTCAGCATCCTCACTGCTATTCGCAATAACACCCGGTAAAAAATCCTCAAGAAACTTTTTACCATTCCAGTTTAGGATGACTATGGCTACATCTGATTTGTTCAAATCTGTTGCTTGATTTTCAGGTGGGTAAAATTAAAGAAAAAAGAACAATCATTGCTATCAAATTTGATCCCATGAAAACTGAATTTTTTGGATGGTATTATAAGTTAGCCTGATTTATTTTTTACTACATTTATAGGCACATGCGAAAAGTCATCACCATACGATTTTACGAAGAGCTCAATGATTTAATTCCGAGGAAATACAGAAAAAAAAGCATTCCGTTTGAGTTTTTCGGACAAACCACCATTAAAGACATCATTGAATCATATGGTGTTCCTCACACCGAGGTGGACCTGATCATAGCCAATGGTACTTCCGAGATTTTTGAATATAAACCTGAGAATGGTGATCTCATTTCTGTTTATCCAGTATTTGAGAGCATAGACATTAGCCCAATAGTCAGGCTGAGGCCGGAGCCACTTAGGGAACCAAAATTCATTCTTGATGTTCACCTTGGAAAACTCGCCCGGTTTCTGAGAATGTATGGATTTGACACCCTCTATAAAAACGACTATCCTGATCCGGAAATAATAAAGATATCCCAATCAGAAAAAAGGATTATCCTTACCCGTGATCTTGGTATTTTAAAACAGAAATCAGTAACACATGGGTATTTTATACGTTCGCAAAATCCAAAAGTCCAACTTGAAGAGGTGCTGAACCGTTTTGATCTGAGGGAAAAAATTAAACCACTAAGCAGGTGTATTGATTGTAATGGAACCATCGGAACCGTGGATAAAAAAGATATAGTTGAACGCCTCCAGCCGCGAACTCGGAAATATTTCAATGCTTTTTTTAAATGTGCGGACTGCGGGAAAGTTTACTGGGAAGGATCACATTTTGAAAACATGAAAGAGCGTATTAAACATGAAAAATTAAGGACATGAAAAAAGTCAAACTCTACATAGCCCAAAGTCTGGATGGTTTTATAGCCGATGAAAACGGAGGTGTGGAATGGCTTGAAGAGGTTCCCAATCCGGAAAAATCGGATTACGGATACACGGATTTCTACAATTGTATTGATACTACGATCATGGGAAATAGCACCTACAAACAGGTAATTGGTTTCGATATACCTTTCCCGTATTCAGGAAAAGATAATTATGTCTTTACCAATAATCCCAGTCTGAAAGATACCGAAAATGTCTGCTTTATATCAGGCGATCATCTTCAATTTGTCGAAACCATAAAAAGTAAGAGTGGGAAGGATATCTGGCTAATTGGAGGAAGTAAACTGAATACCTTTTTTCTAATTCACCGACTAATCGATGAATTTTGGATTTTTACAATGCCCGTTGTTTTGGGCAATGGAATTCCCCTTTTTGAAAAGAATGTGATGTTCTCTTACCTGAAATTAACAGAGTCAAAATCCTATGCCTCAGGTGTGGTGATGTTAAAATATAATCCAGTCTGATTTAAACTCGCAAATAATTTTGGCTAATTTTACAAGGGCATCACACAAGAATTTAATTTATGAAAGAAGCATCATTTTATACAGCTGAAAACGGATCAGTAAAATGTTCGCTCTGTCCTCATAATTGCATCATTAAAGAAAACAAAAGCGGAATCTGCCGTGTAAGAACAAACATTAAAGGGAAATTATATTCCGAGAATTACGCCAAGATTTGTTCTGTCAACTCCGACCCTATTGAAAAAAAGCCACTTTACCATTTCCATCCTGGCCAAAACATCTTCTCCGTCGGAAGTATAGGTTGCAATCTGCATTGCAAATTTTGCCAGAACTGGGAGATCTCCCAAAGCGGGGTAAAAGAGTTCATTCACCTGAAATCCGTTGAACCATGGCAATTGGTTGAAATGGCAGAGGATCATTCCGGAAATATAGGAATTGCATATACCTATAACGAACCCACTGTCTGGTTTGAACTTATGCTAGAAATGTCAATTCTTGCCAATGGAAAAGGATTAAAAAATGTAATGGTCACCAATGGATTTATTAATCCTGACCCATTGGCGCAGCTTATTGAATATATGGATGCCTTCAGTGTGGACCTGAAAGCTTTCACAGATGATTTCTATAAAGATATAACCTCTTCCCGGCTCAATCCTGTTCTGGATTCTTTGAAGATAATAAAAGAGAGCGGAAAACACCTGGAGATTACAAACCTGGTAATTCCCAACCAGAACGACGATGAAGGAAAATTCAAAGAAATGGTATCCTGGATAGCTAAGGAATTAGGACCAGAGACTGTACTTCATATTTCCAGGTATTATCCTACCTATAAGTTAAACGAACCTGCTACATCAGAAACCAAATTAAAACAACTTTATAAAATTGCCAGGTCAAAGCTTCAATATGTTTACATTGGTAATCTTAGGACGATTGAGGGCCAAAATACTGTTTGTCCGGATTGCAAAACAACGGTAATTAATCGAAATGGGTATTCAACAAAGTTAACACAGTTGGATAAGCGAGGGAGGTGCAGCCAGTGTAATGGTGGGATTATATCTGAAGGATATTTATAAAACGTATTAACGGATTTTGATGGGGAGAATATATCGTCCCTACGGGACTTTATGGATATCGTAATTTTGCATACCCCCAGCTTTGCTGGGGGCTACAAATATATCGTCACTACGCGACTTTTTGTTCCCGTAAAAGGACAGATTACAAGTGAATCTATTGTGTTACACAGAATTGTAAATTTGATATCTCTCATGGAATTAAACACTGATATATTTCAACAAACGATCAAACTGTTCTATAGGTTTATTATGAATCTTTAGTCCTGTAAGGACGAAATGTTGGTAGCCAGGCACAAGGTGCCTGATGTCTCGTAGGGCCGACACCAGAAAACAATGATTAAACAAATTGCACATTAAAATTGTTACCATTACATACAGCATAAAACAAGAAAAATGAAAAAATTTTACACTTTATTATCTGCACTTCTGGTTTTTAGCTTTCTGCAAAGCCAGACCACCCTTGAAGAAGCATTAAATTTTACAGGCACGACCACTCACGACGAAACTTTAGAATTGTTCCCCATCCTTGATGAAGGGAAACTGGTGGTCATCGATTTTTTCCATACTGAATGAAGTGCTTGTAATACATATGCACCTCAATTTCAGGGGGCATATGAAGCATTTGGTTGTAATACCGGAAACGTATTCTTCATGGGCGTGGATAAATGGGACTCTAAAGAAGATGTAATTGCTTTTGATGAGGAGCACGGCATTGAATTTCCATCGATTTATGGCGGTGGCGGTGGTGGTGGTTATGGCATTTTCCTCGACTGGAATATCCAGGGAACTCCTACGTTGGTTATAATTGCTCCGGACAGAAGCATTAAAAAACAAATCATCTGGCCACCTTCACAGGAACAGATCATCGCTGATGTGGAATCATTCGGAGGGGTTCAGGAGGATTGCTCACAGTCTGTTTTCGACTTTTCCTCCCAAACGGTTGCCTTGCAGATATATCCTAATCCTGCTTCTGATTATTGTACGCTGGTTGTTAACGAGAAGGACATGAGTCAATTTGAAGTTAAGGTGGCTGATCTTTTGGGTTCAGAAGTTAAAGGGTATACGTATACAGCAACACAGAACAATCAATACAATGTACCCTTGGACGGTCTGGATCCGGGAATTTATTTTGTTTCTGTTTTGATCGACAATAAAATAGCAGGTACTCAAAAACTCATCGTAAGATAAATCTCGGCCCGGAAATTTTCCTAAATTTCCTGAATGCGCTTGATGATCTTTCTGGCATTGATCTCCACTCCTGAAGTATTGAGTTTATCAATGATCTCACATTTGTGGTTTTCATCGCACTTGCAATTGTCCAGGATCTCTTTTCCGATCTCTTTGCTGGTAAATTCAGTTCCCTCAATTTTCAGATTGTAATCATGGTATAAGGATACATCCGATTCGTTGTTCTGAACCTTTGCAGAGGCTAAATACAATCCGTTCATTAATGCCTGGCTCAGCGGGTGGAGCCTGATTTCAGCATTGCTGGGATATTCGAGGTCAAAAGTTCCAACCAGTTTGAAAGTTTTTTTGAGGGGATCTAATTTTTTAATGTTTTTAAACTTTGATTTTTCAAACATCCAAAGATCACCGTTCTTCACGTAATATTTGTCCAGCAATTGTAAGAGGTCTTTCGAGCCTTCAATACCATCGATGTATTCAGCTTCATAGATCTCATCCAGAGTCAGGCCCGAGATCCGTTCCCTCACATCTTTATAGTCCGCCTCAGTTAATGCTACAGGAATATTCTGGTAGATGATCACCCCATGTCCATTGTCACGGATCTCTAATCCTTCCGACACAGCCTCTGATCCGTCACGTAGCGCAAGGC
This sequence comes from uncultured Bacteroidales bacterium, assembly GCA_964421215.1. Lineage (GTDB taxonomy): Bacteria > Bacteroidota > Bacteroidia > Bacteroidales > JAADJA01 > JAADJA01. The sequence goes on from CAYQWA010000022.1 coordinate 76,751, forward strand.
CATAGGAATTATTGTCAATGGAATTCCGGATTAGGATTCCGTTGGATCCATCAGAGATCAAAACACCATTCTCATTTACTCCGTTTATCTTGTTCTCGATGATGTAGGTCAATCCTCCATTGTCAATATCGATACCATCATCATACACCTCGTTTACTTCATTCCTGTAGATTACTGTCCTTGAATCATCTGTATCTATTCCATCATCAGCAACCGCTGTAACTTTGTTTTCTGCGATCAGACCTACAAAACTTTTTGTCCAGATACCATCAGCACAACGCGCATTACAGGACCTGTGACCGGTAATCGTATTTTTGTAAAACAGTCCCACCGCCCTGTCTGTGCTGTTTAAAGCCTTGTGCATGGTAATATCATCAAACAGGTTATGGTCCGCCACAACATACGACCTTTGGGTAAGAACTGCACCAAAATGAAGGATGTCTTCAAATTTACAATGACTCACTCTTATTGCCGTGTTATAAGCTTCAAGGCAGCCTTTCCATTTGTTTTTCCGTTCGAAGGTCTGGCTGTGGGTGGATAAATTTCTGAATGTACAATATTCAAAAAGGTGTCCGTTATCTATCCGCTGGAAAAACTCATCTTCTGTTTCTTTGTTGCCCATTTCAAGCCAGTTCCAGAATTTGTCAGCATCAGGAGGATCTTCCATCCCTGTGATCTTTATTCCTCTCCAGTAAGTGCTGTCAGCTTTGCTTTCAAAAACAATAGGCTTTTCAGCCGTTCCTGATGCCAGGATCTTTCCTTCCACAAAAACCCGCACACCAGAAGCAAACTTTATGTTGGTTCCCGGTTCTATAATGAGAATTTCATCTTCTGCTACGGTATAATCTTCTTCAATATCGACCTCACCGCTTAAAATCTGCTCAGAATAACTACCATCAGCAGATTCCGAGCCTGTTTTTTTCTGAACGTTATTGCATGATACTGCAGTAATCAAAAGCAGCAGTAATACATACAACTTTACATGTGAATTTAGTAACCTCATAGCATTTATTTAATAAGTGTGCGAAATTATTAATTTAGCTCCACAATATGATCATCTCCCAATGATTTAACAATATTCTAACACTATTTGTTTTATAAATGTACATCGAACTAAACAAATGAAAACAAAGCTTCTAATATTCCACTGCATATTTTTCTTTGTACCACTGTTTTTTTTAACCTCATGTCAGTCAGATGAAAAGCCGTCAGAACAATTTGCTAAAGATCCGGATATTCCGGTTTTTTTGATTGATCCTTATAAACGGGTGATTAAAAATGAGCCTAAGATCAATGCAGGCCTTGAGGTATACCACCCCATTGAAAAGGATGATGGAAAATCAGATAAAACCAAATTGAATATCAGGATTGAGAAAAGGGGTATTTACTCTCAACAGATCCCGAAAAAGCAGTACGGTTTTGAAATTATAGACAGTGAGTTAAAGGACATGGATTATCCCTTGTGCGGATTGCCGGCAGAAAGCGACTGGATCTTAAACGGACCCTATTCCGACAAAAGCCTCATGCGAAATTACCTGGCTTATACCTTAAACCAAAGGATGGGATATTATGCTTCCAGGGTAAAGTTTATTGAACTGTACCTTAAAACCGATACAAGCGGTCAGTTAATGAATGAATACCATGGCCTTTATCTTTTGCTTGAGAAGATCAAAAGAAGCAAAAACAGGGTGGACATCAAAAAAATGGAGATGGATGATCCTTCATTTGATGAACTGAGTTTTATCATTGAATTGATGCCGGAAAGAAGACTGGTTATGGTGGATACTGCGTTTTGTACTGAGATTACTAAAAGTTGGTTCACCATAATCTATCCCAAACCCAACAAATTAACCATCCGCCAGGCCCAACAGATTGAGAATTATGTCAATACTTTTGAAAGATCGTTGTACAGCACTGATCAGACGAATACAGATCATTATTCGGAAATCATCGATATGGAAAACCTGGCAGATTATATCCTGTTCAATGAATTTGTAAAAAATACGGATGCTTTCTATTCAAGCACATTTCTATATAAAGACAAAAACGGTAAATTAAAAATCGGTCCGGTATGGGATTATAATATTGTGTTTGGAAATGTGGATTATTCTCAGGGCAAATTTTCAAAAGGTTGGTACCTGAACACGCTTGATCGCCCGATAATCAACAAGGTATTCAATGACCAGCAATTTGTTGATCTTTTCAAAGATCGATGGAAGTTACACCGTTCTGTGGTTTTTAATCCTGATTCCATTGACAATTTAATCGACAGTAAATCAAAACTTATAGAACCTGCCCGTATCCGGAATTTTGAAAGGTGGAATATTTTAGGAGAAAAATTATGGCCTAACCCTACTCCGGTCCCTAAATCTTATGATGAAGAAATAACTGTCCTGAAAAACTGGATCCGCGATCGAATCCTGTTTATGGATGAAAACATGTCGGACCTTTAGTTGTTATAATTTCTTAGTTTTGCACGTTTTAAATTTCTACCCATGAATAAATACGACTTGTTTGAAAAGTTCAACATCACCGATGCTGCCCAGATAAACACCATAGAGTTTGTGATTAATGCAGCCATCATTATTCTGCTGGCATTCATTCTTGACATTACTTACCGTAAATGTGCAAAAAGTTTATCCAACAAAAGATTGTTTGCTGCCAACTTTATACTTATCGCATTTACAACAATGCTGATCATTACCATTGTTAAGTCTTCACTTGCGCTGTCTTTGGGTTTGGTTGGTGCACTCTCTATTGTAAGGTTCAGGTCCGCAATAAAAGAGCCTGAGGAGTTGGCCTATCTTTTTATTACTATTGCTGTGGGTCTTGGGCTGGGAGCCAATCAAAGGAACATCACCCTTATCGCATTCGGGATTCTCGTGGCCATCATCTGGATCAGGTTTTTAATGAGCAAAAAAGCCGAAGACCAGAACTTGTATTTGACCATTACTTCTTCGGGAGATAAAATTACACTGGATTCAATTTTAACAGTTGTTAAAGAGGTGTTTGTTAAAACAGAGGTAAAACGTTTTGATAAAAATCCTGAGCTGCTGGAAGTTTCATTACTTGTTGATATTGCCAAAGCTGATCAGCTCCAACAATGTACCGACAAACTCGAGCAACTGGACAAATCAGTGAAAGTGACTTTCATCGATAATAAGACCTATTAATTTCTTTACCTGATCCGCAATGCAAAACCAGAGCAGGTACGAAAGAAAGTTTGTAACAGAACTTTGGGACAGGGCAGCTGTTGAACAGAACGTTAAACTCAACAGGGCCTGTTTCAATGAGATCTTTCAATTGCGGCAGGTGAACAATGTGTACTTCGACACTCCCTCGCTAAAAGCATTTTACGACAATACTGAAGGAAACTCCAACCGGGTAAAATACCGGATACGTTGGTATGGGGATCCGTCTGGACACATCAGTCAACCTGTATTAGAGGTGAAGATAAAAAAGGCTTTCCTGGGTTCAAAACTATCTTTCAAACTTAAGTCCTTTGATTTCGGTGGAAATATTTCAAGGGAGGATTTTAATGCGTTGTTCAGGAAATCAGAATTGCCGGAAAATGTGCTTTTCGATCTTTCACAACAGGAACCTGTACTTTATAATTCATACCACAGAAGGTATTTCCGGTCATTCGATAAAAAGTTCAGAATTACAGTGGATAACAAAATGGAATTTACCGGGATCCATGCTGAAAACAACTCCCTGATTAATGCCGTTAACTTACATGATAAAGTTATAGTTGAGCTAAAATACGACCAGCAGTACAATGGGGAAGCCCATTTGATTAGCGGGCAATTGCCCTACCGTTATTCAAAAAACTCAAAATATACAGATGGTATTTCACTAACAAGGAAAATATTCAACCATTAAAAAACAATTGATGAGTCCTTTGTTTACCGGGCATAAAATTACTTCTCTGTTTATGTTAAACAAACTGAAAAAATATTACCCCCAATTTTATATTGCTTTGTGTAAACTTAGTGCCCTAGTGCCTTCGTGGCGAAATATTTTTTTGGCCACAAAGACACCAAGTCTCAAAGAATCACTAAGAATAAATAAGGTTAAAATTGTAACTCATTCAAGGTATTATTCAGTAATACTTTCCATTTTATTCCTGGGATTGTTCTCAGGCTGTTTCCAAGATCCTTCCGAAATAAATACATCGACCATTGATGAATCAATAAAGTTTCAGGGTCTGCCAGTTGTATTCATTAACACCAATCATGAAATAAATCCATTACAAAAGGTCAATGTGGGAATACGGGAGATGGATAGCAGTGGAACCTTATCAGATGTCGTTTATGGCAAGATAAAGATCAGAACCGGTGACCATCCCGATAAGAAACAGCGGAGTTCTTATTCCGTTGAATTGAAAAATGAACATGGATTTGCAGGCCTTCAATCCGGAAAGGAATGGATCTTTAAATCGCCGGATTTTGATCCTACCCTTTTAAAGGACAAACTTACCGGCCGTCTGCTTCAGGAGTTTGATCCTCATGTAATTACAGCACAGATAGAAATGATCCAGCTTTTTGTTAATGGAGAAGATATAGGCATTTACCTGTTGGTAGAAAAGCTAAATGAAGATCGGTTAAAGATCAGCTCTGCATACGAAAATGCTGTGATTTTTAAAGAGCCGGATATTTTCCGTCAAAAAGGTGAAATCTTTAATCAAAGATATCCACCGGTGCATGTGCTTGATTTTACCAGGATCCCTTTACAACTGAAGGAGTTGTTTTTTGAAAAATCAGATGAAGAATTTCTGGATAACCAAAACGGGGTATTTTCGGTTTTTGAGCGAAATAATATTTTATCCTGGCACCTGGTCCTTTTACTATCAGGTGATACAGCTGCTATGCATAAGAGCTTTTATTTGTACAACCAGCAACAGGACGATAAACTTCAAATCACCATATGGGATTATGAGAATGCTTTTGGTACAACCTGGAATGGGGAGCCCATTGATGCACATAATCCTACCACCGAAAATATCCTTTTTCAAAGATTGTTAAGCCAGAAGGATTCTGCTTATTATTATTCTTTACAGGAAAAATGGTTTGAACTCAGGAATGATAAGCTGATAGATTCATCTTCACTAAACTCCTGGATTGATGAGCATGTGCAGTCTACGATTAAATTATCCACAGCCAAAAACAGCAAACCATTTTATAATTCCACTAGCCTGCAAAGCAGTATTGAAGAATTAAAGATCTACATTGGGGATAGAATAAAAAATCTCGATGGTTATTTTGGATATGATTGATCATTGCCCTTAGGCTCATAAGAATCCGTATTCCATAACAGCCTAGTTTGAATACATTTTCCATTGTCCTCCGATAGATTCCAGAGTTGTAATTTTCCATGTGCCATTTAAATGGTACATCATCAATGGACAATGGACAATGGACATTGAGCAATGGACAATGGACATTGAGCAATGGACAATGTTAAACCATTAAACTCTTTTGAACTTTACTCAAATTATCATGGCACCTGCGTTCCCTGCCCGAAATTGGGAAGCCAAAAATCATTTTTGTCTTTGTTATCGGATTTACCACTCTAATTCTCATAAAAATTTTGAGCAACCAGGTAATACATTTTCCATTGTCGATGTATAATTTTCCATTTTCCATGTACCTGGAGAATCCACAATGGAAAATTAGCAATGGAACGTTCTTAAATATTGAAACATCTATTCAACTCTGGTAACCTTTCGGAATAAACTTAGATTAATAATAAATACTTTGCCATGAGAGAAGAAATAGAAACCAGACTAGTAAATTTGGCATTAGAAATTAATGAGTTGTGTAAATTGCTTGATAAGAGCTTTTTATCTAAACATCTTACTCGACAGATTATCAGATCAGCTACGAGTGCAGCCCTGAATTATGGAGAAACCCAGGGAGCAGAATCCAAAAACAATTTTATTCATAAAACGAGTATTGTCCTCAAGGAGTTAAGGGAAACAAAGATTTGCATTCTGTTATTGCAAGGATCGATACGGTCAGAAGTAAGTTCAAACATTGATTTTGTCAAAGACGAATGTGACCAGCTTGTAGCAATGTTTCATAAAACCGTAATTTCAGCTAAAAAGAATAAATAATTCATTTTCCATTGTCAAATTGTAATTTTCCATGTGCCATTTAAATGGAAAATGGACAATTGACAATGGGCAATGGAAAATGCTGAAAGCCTTTGTTCCGTATTACAAACCATGAACAGATAAGCAATTCACGCCATATTCTCAGAAATCATTGATTACCTCTAACAGAATCCTTCTTCTTCCTTTTAACTGTTTAATAGATCCAAAATTGTTTTTTCTTGACTTTCTATAAAGCATATAGTACATTTACGATTATATCGCTATCGGCAGTAGAATAGGAGGTTAACAACTTATTGTAACAGAAATTGATAAGTGCTTCGTAATTAAGGAAGGTTATATAGCGATTCATGATATCACAGTTTCTTAACATATATATTAACCTTAACAAGAGTTATCAAATGAATTTCAACCTTGATGTTTTAAAAATTGACCCAGCTCTGGAGTTAGAAACACTTTCTGAGTTTATTGTGGATCAAATGAATACTTTTCGGAAAAAAGGAGTAATAGTTGGATTGAGCGGCGGTATCGATTCTGCTTGCATGGCAGCTGTTGCAGTTCATGCTTTAGGAAAGGAAAAAGTAACAGGACTTGTCCTTCCTGAAACAGAGTCTAATCCAGTTAGTAGTGAATATGCAATAAAACATGCTCAGGCCTTAGGAATAGAACATCGCCAGATCAATATCACTTCTACAGTAAATAGTATTGTAAAATATAACTGGCGAGATGAGTTTCTCCAAAAATTGATACCCGAATATAAGCCTGGATATAAGTACAATATAACTCTTCCGACAGATCTTCTGGAAAGGGCGAGCTTTAGTTTTTATCGTCTTCAGGTTCAAATGCCAGATGGTGAAATATTGAGTAAACGGTTGAGTCATGATGAGTTACTCACCATAACGTCATTTGCAAATATTAAAATCAGGGCTCGAATGTTGCATCTGTATGCAGAAGCGGAAAGACGTAATCTTCTTGTTGCCGGAACAACCAACCGCACTGAATTTATATTAGGAGATTTCTGCAAATATGGTGATGGTGGCACTGATATTGAACCATTTACCCATCTTTATAAAAATCAAATATACCAACTTTCCAACCACCTCAAAGTAATTCCGGAAATTATTGATCGTCAACCCAGTCCTGATACATTTAGTCTTCCTGTTAGCGATCAGGAATTTTTCTTCAGAATTTCATTTGACAAGTTGGATTATCTCATTTATGCCTGGGAACATAAAGTTCCCACAAATGAGGCGGCTAAAGTATTGGTTCTTTCTGACGATGCAGTTGTAAGAGCATATAATGATTTTGCTTCAAAATTTCGTGCTACTGCTCATTTACGTGAAGGTCCGGTTACATTTAAATAATAAAATGAAAACACTTACCTTATTACCAAACATTGGAAAAACACTTGAAGATAAACTGAATAATGTTGGAGTTCATACCCCTGACGACTTAAAAAAAATTGGAAGTGAAAATGCCTTAATCAAAATCAGGACAGTTGATCAATCGGCTTGTTTTAATATGCTGTGCGCACTGGAAGGAGCCATTCAGGGGATACGGTGGCACAATTTACCGGATGAACGGAAGGAAGAGTTGAAGGAGTTTTTGAAGATTAGGGGTATTCCGTTATCTGTTCAATAAAGACAGTTAAAAGGTAGAAGTGGCAGTATGAGTTCAAATGGGTTGAGAACATTGTCCATTGTCGATTTGTAATTTTCCATGTTCCATTTTGGTAGTACACTTACATGGAAAATCTTCAAGGGAAAATTGACAATGGACAATATTTTTTTCGTAAGTAAGATCATTCTTACTATGGTATTCTCTTAATCCAAAATTAAAGTCTGTTAAAAAAGTAGCAGTTGCATCACTAGTGGTCAAATGGATTGAAATCATTTTCCATTGTCGATTTGTAATTTTCCATGTTCCATTTAGGTAGTACACTTACATGGAACATCTTCAATGGAAAATTGACAATGGACAATATTTTTTTTAGTTGTTACATCAATTCTCTTCAGGTAACCTTTTCTACCTAACCCTGATAAATATTAAATACTTTACAATGAGAGAAGAAATAGAAACCAGACTAGTAAATTTGGCATTAGAAATTAATGAGTTGTGTAAATTGCTTGATAAGAGCTTTTTATCTAAACATCTTACTCGACAGATTATCAGATCAGCTACTAGTGCAGCCCTGAATTATGGAGAAGCTCAGGGAGCAGAATCCAAAAAGGACTTTATTCACAAAACCAGTGTCGTCCTTAAAGAGTTGAGGGAAACAAAAATTAGTATTCTATTGTTGCAAGGTTCGATCCGACATGGGGTAAAATCAAATATTGCGTTTATAAAAGATGAATGTGACCAACTAGTGGCAATGTTCCACAAAACGGTAATATCTGCAAAGAGGAATAAGTAAAACATTTTCCATTGTCGATGTATAATTTTCCACGTACAATTTAAATGAAACATCTTCAATGGAAAATTGACAATGGACAATGAATACTTATGGCACCTGCGTTCCCTGGCCGAAGTTAGGAAGCCAAAAATCATTTTTATCTTTGTTATCGGATTTACCACTCTAGTTCGCATAAAAAATTTGAGCCGCCATGTAATACATTTTCCATTGTCGATTTGTAATTTTCCACGTACAATTTAAATGAAACATCTTCAATGGAAAATTGACAATGGACAATGAATACTTATGGCACCTGCGTTCCCTGGCC
>CAYQWA010000023.1:0-80398 GCA_964421215.1 uncultured Bacteroidales bacterium
GTAAAATCATATTCATATACACCGGCCGTTTCAGTTAAAGCTAAAGCCGACATCATTCCCAAATGATTTCTGTGCCAGACAACAACATACAATTGATTGGATACTGAATTACTGAATTCAGGATTAGAAGAACCGTCCAGTCCCACCACTGTACCATCCGACAGGATAAAGACTGCCTGGTGAGCTATAATTGTAGCTGGAGTTGCGGAAGGAGCATCAACTGCATCCCTGAGTTCAAGTAGTAACCAGTCGACTACTTCGGAGCCAGGTATCGCGACTACACTCTCGGTACCAGAATAGTTCCAGGGGGGCGTATTGAAGGGTTGAGACAATGGCAAAACTCCTTCGGAATTTAGTATTACATCCATATCACTCCCATTGTAGGGTCCTTCAAGAAATGCCGCCAGGTCAATATAAATTCTCAGTTGAATATCCGGCTGTTGAAACCCCTGAGTTAAAATATTACTGCCATTGTCATATGTTTCCGTTGCTATCTCTCCAATGGTCCAGCTTAAAGATATGTTAGTTCCTTCAAAAAAATCTCCTGAACTTGCCACTACATCGCGTTCAATGGATTGTGCAGAGCAAATTATTGCAGTTGCCAGAAATACGATCAATAAGTTTTGTTTTTTCATGCTTCTACGTTTTTATTTAATTTATTAATACCATTTACGTTTTTTGTTTTTCCATAAATATCTTCTCAGTGTAGCTAATCCCTTAAACACCGAACACTACTGCCAGAAAGTAAAAGGCAATCCCAACAGCGACCTACTCCGGAGAACCAAATGGATAAACTTCGTCCTTCAGCGATTGAACTAGATGTCCAAAAACCGGTTCCTTCAGTTAGCCCCCCATACACACCATCTAAATCACGTCCGCCTGCAGGAAGAGCTGTAAACCCAAAAAGGTCAGCCCCGGTCCATCCACCATATGCAGATTTTAGGTTATAACCTGCATCAAAACCTCTGTCATTAAATAAATCCCATTCAGGATCAGGGTAACCATACTGGCTGTCAACCGATCCTTCCAACATTTTCCATTCTTCATCGGTTGGGATATGCCATCCTTCCGGACAAATTCCTTGAGTCCCTTCGATAGTCTCATAATCCATCGCTTCATACCACTGGTATAAACCTCCATACATATCGCAATTGCTTATGGTCTCATTATAGCAGTATTTCTCATAAATTCCATTGTCAATTTGGTTATAGTTACCTATAATTTGTCCAAAATTGAGGTTTTCTGCCATCCAGCATTGGTAACCGATTTGTACTGTTTGATAGATTTGGCCGTCACGAGAATCAACAAACGGATCACCACACATACCGCTTTCGGTAGTAAAACTCCAAACTGGCCCTTCGGTTAAATTACCCTGGTTATCGTGGGCGATAATTTTCCATACATATTGAATATTATTTAGTAATGTTCCAGGATCGTAAGTTGTTTCTGTTTGTCCAGCTGCAACTAATGGCAGATTGGCCAGGGTTCCAAAATAAATATCATAAGTAAGTGGGTCACCATCCGTATCCGTACAGACCCACGAAATGTCAGTCCCGGTTGTCTGTAGGTCTGCTCCATCTGAAGGTTCAGGATCACTGGGTATTTCGGGAGATTGATTCACAGAAGATTCGCCTTTTAGGCAACGGACTGAATAACCATCTGTTGAAGTATTGAAACTTCGCCAAACATAAGGGTTGACATTTCCGAATAAATGTCGGATCCATGCTGCCGATCTCATATCTCCAGTCGAGGTCCAAAAGTAGGTGACATAGGAAAAACCAAAATTACCATTGCTTAGCCTGTAGCCCGTTGAAATAGCATCAAATCCGCTGCTACCGCCCAGCCTTAAATTAGTGCCTGCGTCAGAACCCCGAAATTCTATTCCATCCCACTCCGGATCACCTATCCCATACTGGCTGTCCACAGTACCTTCAAGTATTTTCCATTCAAGATCAGTGGGTAAATGCCACCCGGGAGGACAAATGCCCTGTTGGCCTTGTGTTGGATTATATTGCACAGATTCATGTAATTGGTAAAGTCCGCCAAGATTATCGCAATTAGCCTGATCATTATTATAACAATATTTTTCGATTACGCCATTATCGACTTGATAATGTGATCCGGCTATCATGGTCCCCACATTGAGGTTTTCTGCCATCCAACACTGGTCACCAATCTGGATTGTTTCGTAGGATTGAGCATCCCGGGGATCCGTAAAAGGAATTCCACACCAGGTGTAAAAGCTAATATTTACTTCATCATATGAACTATCACATACCGAAGTTATGGTCCACCGCAAGGTGTAGGATGTTTCTTGAGAACCCGTAAAAGAGGTTGTTGGGTCGGTTGGATTTTCAAAATCACCTCCTGTTCCGTTGATTACACTCCATTGCCCCAAACCATTTTGTGGAATATTAGCTGATAATAAAATGTTCGTAGCGCCACCTTCGACTGCCGTATCATTTCCGGCATCGGCCACAGATGGCATTGGAGAACAATCTCCACATGTTTCGAACCAATTGCTACCATTAAAATAATTAAGACAGTTAGTGGTTGTGTTGTAAATTTGCATTCCCTCCTGAGGATTTTCCAGAGCTTCTCGTTCTTCAAAACTCATAACATGGATACCGTTTTCAGAAAACATGGAAAACGGCACACTTAATAATTGTGTAATTCCCAGTTCCTGGAAGTTGAGACCTCCACTTAAATCAATGGCCGTTTTCAGGAAATAGGGTCCATTTCCCCAATTAATACTGGTAAAATTGCCTTGCTGAATTTCACCCTGACCAATAGTAAGGTTTATCAAGCCAAAATTGTTTGTGGTGTCGTCATGGTTTTCAATATAAATAGGTTCAGACATAATATTACTTTGCAGTATGGTGATTTGTACCATGATATTCTGTGAAGTTACAATCTGACCATTATCGTTTCGAACCACTGCCTGGTATTTGAAGGCATGCGGGGTTTGTGCATGGACCAAAAATGTTCCACCAAGGACTATTATCATAATAAAAATGTTCCGTTTCATAAGGCTAAGTTGTTCAAATGATTTACTTATAGTTTATCTCGTCAAAATCAAATTTTTCTACAACAGGATCAGTTGGAACTCCTGGTCCACAAGGGCCCAGGAATGCCTTGAATTTTGATCCGTTTGTCACATTGAAATTAGGAAGCAACCTGATTTTGTTAGCTGCTTTTAAATATCCTTCCTGCCCCACACCCTGACTGTATACCATTGCTGACTGAATTTGATTGCTGGCCTGGTAATAGCTGTAGCCAATGGGAGCTGGCCCTTCATAGTAGACAGAAGTGTTACATTGAGTGTATAAAGTAGATCTCCACAACCCACGGCCAAAAGTTCCTGCTGTAATCAAACCTTTGTCTTCGTTGATTTCCAGGTCTCTGACAGGTACGACAGGTAACCAGTTTGAAAAAGGGATCCAATCCCCCAGACTGTTATTGTGATAGAATACACCTACATCCGTTCCAATATATACAGCGCCGTCAGGATCTCCATTTGTATTTTCGAAAGCTATGCAGTTTACACTTATGTTTGGAAGTGAACCTGAAATATTTATCCAGTCATATCCACCATTTGTGGTGCGATACACTTTATTCCCTTCGGAAAATCCTGCAACTGTCACATACACCTCTAATGAATTGTTTGGATTAACGGCTAAATAGGTGACTGTATGAATTGGAAAACCTGAATCCAGGATATAATACCAAACATCTCCACCATTGTCGGATCTATAAAAATAGCCACCACCGGATGCATATACCCTGTCGGGATTATTTGTGCCAATTGCCAGTGCACGGCTGGCATTGATACCCTGATTTATCCAGGTGGCTCCACCATCCGTACTTTTTTGAAGTTCAAAATAACCTGCATAGATAATGGATGGATTGGTTGGATGCATAATAAGGGGAGTGATCCATGGACCCTCTATCGAATCGGGCCGGATTTCTACTGCGTTGTTCCCACCATCGTAAGATTTATGAAGACCGCCGTCCTGTGAACAATAATACATGACATTTGGATTCGAATAATCAATCATACAGTCCATTCCATCAGCCCCAAGGATATGTTCGAATGTTGATCCGCCTGTCCATTTATTGCTTCCATTATCCTGGGTACCGCCGATGATCAGGTATTCTTCAGGCTCATAACCGGCAATGCGATAAAACTGAGTATTGGAAATACCAGGTGTCAGGTCGATCCAGGTTTCTCCGAAATCTGTAGATTTATAAATTCCGCCATCACTGCCGCAATAAAGATGATTGTTAAGCGGATTAATTTCCAGGGCATGAATATCTGCATGTGTATACCCGATAGGATTGCCATCATCATACCAGAAGGATGTGATGGTCCAGTCACTACCAAAATTTTCAGATACCCATGTGTTGATTCCTCCTATCATAATCTTTGAATAATCAGTCCTTGAAACTGCTATTGCCAGGTCATAATTAGCCTGATGATCATCATCCTGACCAGTAGAACTGTAACCGAGTAAGTTTGGCGAATCGGCTTTTAGTTCGAATGACAGACCGCTATCGTTTGAACGATAAATCCCTGCAAACGTACTATCTGCAAATGCAGGCCCACATAACAAATACACATAGCTGGATACATCAGGTGATACGCCAATCTCTATACGTGAAGAACTCATTGGTGTACCGTTGGTAATTTCAGTCCAGTTGTCACCAGTATCAATTGATCTTAAAAATCCCCAACTTGTAGACGCATACATGATAGACGGGGTACCGGGTTTGAATTCAATATCATAAAATCGCCAGCTGTAGACTTCAGTCCATGAGTTACCGCCATCAATTGTTTTATAGTTTCCGTCTGTCGTTGTCGCAAAAAGTGTATTGTAATCGGTGGGGTGCATTTTTAGTTTATAGCCTCTTATTTCATCAGTTTTATCAAACATAAGGCCTGTTTCGAACCATGAGGCTCCGCCATCAATTGATTTTAATACTCCTATGGATAGTGTGTTGGCCCCATCACCATCACCGGTGAGGATATACAAAATGTTTGGATCTACAGGATGTACAACAATACCGGAAATGCCTATACTGGGGATCCCGTTGCAAAGGTTTGTCCAGGAAGTACCGCCTTCACTTGTTTTCCAGATTCCACCGGCAGGGGTTCCAATATATATTGTATATGGATCGGTTGGATGAAAAGCAATACAATTAACCCTGCCAACCCCCGGGTTCCATCCCTTACCATTGACGTAACTGGTTGGTGCAAGAAATGACCAAAATCCTGTGTTGAATTCAGTTGGATCAGGTTCTTTGTATTCAGGATTTTCTTCCAGGTATTGCTGATATGCCTTCCAATTCAACAATGTGTGGTTAACAACTTTTCCATCCGGAGAAAGTCTGTTTTCATTAAGATTCTCCCATCGCTTCCATTGTTTATAACCCGATCCCCTTCCTTTGTCTTTTCCTTCAAAATAAGTTTCTGTATTTTGACGGATGATTTCAAAATCATCAGTTTCGGGATTTAGCCATTGATCATAAGCAGATTCCTGAGCCAGAAGAAACATTGAAGATGAAGAGAATATTATGAGCAGTAAAATAGTTAGTTCTTTCATCATTTTTGGTTTTAGATGTTGAACACCAATGTTATTGATTATCATCCTTCGTGAGAGTTATTACTTCCTTACTAAGCTGATCTATTTCAAGTCTCATCTTACCAATCAGTTTATCCTGCTCAATGGTATAAAGTGTTAGTTCTTCAATCTTCTGAAGAAGAAGCTTCTGCATATGGGCCAGCTGAAAACCATTTTCTTCAACCTCTGTGGCCGAAGGAAGGTCAGGCAAATGGCCGGCAGACTGAATATAGGCTTCCAGTTCCCCAATTGATGGCAATTTGTATCCTTCTTTAAATACATAATCTGGCCATGAGCCCGAATATTGAACAAGTACCTCCTCACATGCAATTTTCCCATCAACTGAAAGAATGTGTCCGGTAGCAAGAGTAGTGGTTCCTATTCCAACATCACCAACTGGGTTAATAGTAATTCTTGGAAGGGCTTTGGTTACCAAATGTAAACTCCCGTCGTTGTTTGACGCACCGGTTCCCATATCAATATCATAATCACCATTGTAAGGACCTATGTATCCTATGTATCCATTAGAATTAAAAAAGGAAGTCCAGCCATTTAATGCTTCGGTTTCCAGACGTAGAATTTCATTACTACTTTGTCTAATGTGACATTTAGTTGAAGGATAAGAGATCCCGATACCTACATTACCAGTAGAGGTGATTCTCATCCGCTCATTTGAAGTAGCCAAACCACCAGAATAAAACCGGATATCACTCGAACTGCCATCTGCCCTCAGGTCAAGTCCAGATGCTGCAAAAGCACTGGATAAAAGACTGATCCTGTTTGCAAAATGATCAAAGGGAGCAGGGAATGTACTGGAATATGCAGCTAGTGCGCCTCCCGAATCATCAGCTCCAACACCAATCTCAACGAACTCACCTGCTGAAGGATTCGACACATCCAGTTTATAAATCGGGTTTGCAGTTCCGATCCCTACATTCCCATTTTCAAAATAAATATCGCTACCGGACATTTCCCAGGGTGCATCTTTCGACCGGTCAGAATAAAGGGCATAGGGCACCGCCAGCAATTCCGATGTTCCAATTGAAACGTAGGATGTTCCACCTGCTGGATCGATTTCAGTTTCAATAAATTTGGAATTGGCAGACCAGTCGATACCGGTAAAAATTCCGATGGTTGGAACACCAGTTCCGATATCAAGATTTATCAAACCAAAATCATTTGTGATTTCGGTAAAAGTTTCCTGGTAAATAATAGTTCCTCCCGCTGAAATATCATGGATACTTATTCGAACTCCAACTGCCTGGTTTTGCAAAAGTTCACCTGAATTGTTGCGTACCACTGCCTGGTATTTGAAGGCCTGGGGTGGTTGGGCATTCAACATGAGAGTAATTATTAAAGTGGTTACAGTAAATAATAGTGTTTTCATGAGTTTATATTTTAGAGTTATTTGCAATTCACAAATACCTTTATTTTTTCTTTTCCGTTCGAGTCTTCAAGGGCTTTGCCTATTATGCCCGTGTTTTCGGTAAAAGTGATTCCGTTTATTTCAGTTGTCCTGGCTTTTCGGGCAACACTACTGCCAGCAACTATTGCTTCTCCTGAACTTATAGGCTCATGAGGATTTACTTTTACATCAGCCATACCAAATACTACCACGGCAAGGTAATCCCCCTGTCCTATGTTACCTTCTTTAAAACGGAAACTTTTCTGCACTGTAGGTTCACCTTCACCCATTTCTTTGGTTCTTTCGTGGATATAAACCTTACTTTCCACCACACCGAAAATTGATTGAGGATTTTTACCGTTTGCTTTGCTAACATTCATTACAAGTGGGCTTTCTTCGCCAAGAGTATTACTTTTATATCCACCTGATATACAAACCAGGTCTCCTGGTTCTAATGTGCCAGTACTTGTGTTAATGGCAAAGGAACCTGATTTGGCAGGATAATAACCACCAAAGGAGTATGTTTTATCATTATGTGCAAAAAATCCCCAATCACTGCCTGAATCATAAACATATACACCATCATCTCCTGAATCATCGACAGATACACCATCATCTCCTGAGTTAGTGATACTTACTCCATCATATCCTGAATTCCATACAACTATACCATTACTTAATGAAGTATTAACATGGATACCACTGTTTCCTGAATTATTAACATATATCCCCTGATATCCTGCATCCTTAATATATAAACCATAAATTCCACTTGTTCCCAGAATAGTCACCTGACCCCAACTAAGGTCGGTTGTCCCAATCCCGACCCTTCCATTTGAACCAATCAGCATTCTCTGGTTTTCAGGAAGTACTCCACCAGTGTAAAAACGTATATTGCTATATTCACCATCTGCACGAATATCCAATCCCGATGAAGTAAATGCATTGGACAATAAGCTTACCCTGTCTGCAAAATGGTCAAACGGGAAAGGCAAAGTACTGGAATATGCAGCAAATGCTCCATTTGCATCCTTTGCACTTACCCCTATTTCCACATATCCATTGGTGGCTGTATCCGATACATCTAAATGATAGATTGGAAGTGAAGTACCAATACCTACTTTACCTTCAGAGGTAATTCTCATTCTTTCTAACCAACCGCCTTCATCGGTTGAGAACCTGAGAGGATCTCCACTTTTCCATTGTATGAAAGGATTGGGATCGGTTTCTTTACCCCCAAAGAAAGTCAACTTATGTGAAAGATCAGAATTTCCCAGATTGAATGCAACACCATCATCAGTATTCATACCTCTTACATCCAATAAACCTCCAGGGGTATCTGTCCCAATTCCCACAAATCCATCATTATAATAAACTTTATTTCCGTTTTGTTTCCATTTTGATGAGTCGGCTGATGAACCAGAATAAAGGGCATAAGGTACCGATAGAATTTCAGAAGTTCCCATCGAAACATATGAAGTCCCTCCAGCAGGATCAATTTCTATTTCAATGAATTTTGAATCAGTGCTCCAATCAATGGAAGAGAATGTGCTATAGACTGGGACTCCGTTTCCTATTTCAAGATTTACTATTCCAAATTGATTTGTTGTTTCTGAAAAGGTTTCCTGATAGGAAACTTCTCCACTAGGTGAACCTTCGTGGATGCTAATACGGAGACCAACGGCCTGGTTTTGTATAATTTCACCGGAATTATCCCTCACCACAGCTTGGTATTTGAAGGCCTGTGGAGGTTGGGAATAAATTGTGAGTGTTACAACTATTGCCAGGGTGATTGTCAGGGTGATTTGTTTCATCTTTTTTGCTTCTTTATTGTTGGATGTTATTATAGCGTTCTGTGATTATCTGTATAATCCGTGGCGTTTGTAACCACAGATTTCACAGATTTTCACAGATTTTCACAGATTTAATTCAATAAACTCTCCGTTATTTACAATTCACAAATACTTTTATTTTATTCTTTCCATTGGAGTCTTCCAATGCTTTGCCGAGTATGCCGATATTTTCAGCAACAGTTATTCCTTCGATTACTCTTGTTCGTACTTTTCTGGCAAAGCCATCACCTACGGTTAGCGTTTCACCCGATTGAATGTTTTCCGTTGGATCTACTTTAACGTCCACAGTTCCTAAAACTATTACAACTAAATAATCCCCCGATTGAATTTCTTCGTCCGAGAAGCGAAAACTCTTTTGAATTTTGGTTTCACCATTCTTCAACTCTTCAGACTCTTCATGGATATAAACCCGGCTCTCCACCACTCCAAATATAGATGTTGATTTTTTGCTACTTGCTTTGATGATATTTATAACAGGAACTTCATCTCCCAACATATTTTTTTCGAACCCACCGGCAATACATACTAGGTCACCTGGTTCCAAGGTACTTTGGCCGGTATTTTTAGCAAAGCTTCCTGATTTTGCTGGTAAATAACCCCCTGCTGAGTATGTTACGTTTGTAGTATAAAATCCATAACCGCTCAAACACCAACTAGTATATACTCCATTACCTAAAACACCATCTACCGATACTCCATCTCCTATTACATTATAAACCGATACTCCATCACCTCCAGCATCATCAATATAAAGCCCATCACTTGCCGAATTACTAATAAGAATTCCCTCATAAATCGAATTATGACTGTAAATCCAACCCTCACTTCCAATTGTTACTCTAGGATTTTCGTAGCCCAGAATTGAACCAATTACTACCTCCCCACTTGAGTCAATACGCAATCTCTCGTTTTCAGGAAGTACTCCTCCTGTGTAAAATCTGATATCACTACTTGGACCATCAGCCCTTATGTCTATTCCTGATGAAGTAAATCCATTGGACAATAAACTCACCCTGTCGGCAAAATGATCAAAGGGTGCCGGATAAGTGCTGGAATAAACTGCAAGAGAACCGTTTGCATCTTTTGCACTTACGCCTATATCAGCATATCCATCTGTTATAGTATCTGATACTTGCAAATGATAAATGGGATTAGTAGTACCAATACCAACTTTACCACTTGAGTCAATTCGCATTCTCTCATTTTCTGGAAGTACCCCACCTGTATAAAAACGGATATCACTACTGATACCTTCAGCACGAAGGTCTAATCCTGATGCAGTGGATGCATTGGATAACAGACTCACCCTGCCGGCAAAATGATCTTCGGGAGCAGGGAAACTACTGGAATAGGCTGCAATAGCTCCTCCTGCGTCATTGCTTCGAACACTTGCTTCTACTGATTCTCCTGCTACTGGATTTGATATATCCAGTTTAAATTGTGGGTTTGTAGTTCCAATTCCCACATTACCAGCATTGAAATAACTGTAAGCAGCTCCATGCAAGAAAATTCCAACATTACCGTTCTGATCGTAAACAGTTGCAGTGCTGGTACCATCGGAGTTTTCCCTTATCCTGAACAGCAAATCATCATCGCTGCTGGTTACTCCAATACCATCTGAGGTTCCTGATGATTTTACCTGAAGTTTGTACCCCGAACTTTGGGTTCCTATCCCCACATCGCCATCATTGAAATAAATATTGTTACCTGATGTTTCCCAGGGCGCGTTCCAGCTACGCTCGGAAAACAAAGCATATGGAACGCTTAGTAACTGTGATGTTCCCATTGAAACATAACTGCCTCCGTCATAAATTTCCGTTTCTATAAATTTTGAATCACTGCCCCACTCAATACTTTCAAAAGTACCAATGGTTGTTGTACCTGTTCCAATTTCCAGGTTTACCAATCCAAAATCATTGGTGGTTTCTAAAAATGTTTCCTGATAGACAATTGTTCCGCCGGCTGTAGCATCATGTATGCTGATTTGGAGGCCTACAATTTGATTTTGTAATATTTCACCTGAGTTGTCACGAACTAAGGCTTGGTATTTGAAAGCCTGAGGAGGTTGACAAAATACACTAACTGAGATTGTTATTGTAAGAAAACTCAACATTAATAAATTCTTCATGATTGCTGTTTTTGCGTGTGGTAAAAATGAATTGATCTTATGTCTATAAAATTACCATCCCACATGACTTTCATAAAGTACAAATGTTGCATTCTTTAACACAGATGTTGTATGGGTGAAGTTCGAAGTTAGTTTGGAGTTCTGAGTTTAGTTCCCCTTCGCTAAAGCTTCGGCGGACAATGTTAGGATTGGTCGATGTAATCTTTAGGGGTCATATTGAATTGTTTCTGGAAACATCTTGAAAAGTAGGAGAGGTTATTAAAGCCGACAGCGTATACTGTTTCGGCAATGGTGCCAGGATGTTGCTCAAGAAGTTGGGCAGCCCTTTTTAAACGAATGGTACGTATGAATTCCGTAGATGACAATCCCGTAAGGGCCTTTAATTTTCTGTGTAGCTGTGAACGGCTCAAATGGATTTGCTCAGTAAGTGAGTCTACATTAAGGTCAGGATCTGCAATGTTTTTTTCAATGAAAGAAATAAGCTTGGTCAGGAAATCTTCATCGGCAGAAGTCACAGCAATATCCTTCGGTTGAATTTTCACTTCTCTGGCAAAACGCTCGCGGAGAATATTTCTCTGGTCATGAAGATTTTGAACTCGCGTTACAAGTTCTTTCCTGTTAAAGGGTTTAGCAATATAATCGTCAGCTCCTGTTTCCAAACCCCTAATGCGGTCTTCAACTGAAGCAAGCGCCGTAAGCAGTATTACCGGAATATGGCTTGTACGTTCGTCGGTTTTAAGTTTTTTACACAACTCTATTCCGTCCATCTCCGGCATCATAAGGTCAGTGATGATAATATCAGGAATTTTTTCTGTAGCCATCTCAAATCCGGACTTTCCATCTGCGGCTTCTTGTACATTATATTGTCTGGTAAAACAATCCCGGATGTATAAGCGCATATCCGGATTGTCTTCAACGATTAATATCTGTATAGTTTCCTTTTCTGAAATATCAGCAAAATGTGGCTTTTCAGTTTCTGGTAATTTTGATTTGTTCTGTCCGCTAAAACTGGTAAATTCTGTTGAAAATTCAGAGGATTCTTCAGTTTCCAA
Source organism: uncultured Bacteroidales bacterium (assembly GCA_964421215.1). GTDB lineage: Bacteria > Bacteroidota > Bacteroidia > Bacteroidales > JAADJA01 > JAADJA01. The sequence continues at coordinate 12,060 of CAYQWA010000023.1, forward strand.
AGCAATTTCAATTGGTTCAAACGCCTTTTTTTCAAATGGAAGATAAACTGTGAATACACTTCCCATTCCCTTCAATTTCTGAATATTATCAAATCCATCAGGATCACTTTGAACGCTTATTCTACCATGATGCAATTCTACAAGTTCTTTTGAAAGTGACAAGCCCAGGCCGGTTCCGTCAAACATGGATTTTTTCGTGGAATCAATCTGGTAAAAACGGTCAAAGATAAAAGGCAGGTGTTCTTTTGAAATACCTGGACCTGAATCTCTAACACTAATACAAACTATCTGCCCCGCAATTTTTCTGAATTTTGGAACTAACTCCTTTTTCGCTTTCTCTGAGATCAACGATAATTCAAAAACAACCTGTCCTTTCTCAGGTGTAAATTTTAACGCGTTTGAAAGCAGGTTATAAACTATTTTTTCAAGCTTATCCTGGTCGAAAAATGCCTGGATTTCTTTGTCTGGGAATTTATATTTAAAATCGATATTCTTTTTTTCAGCCATGGACTGGAAAGACATTACCATCCCTTTTAATGCCTGTGCTATATCTGATTGAGATACTTTTAACGATAATTTACCTGCTTCAATCTTCGACAGGTCCAGCAACTGATTATCGAGGAAGAGTAAACGGGTAGCATTACGATGCATCATTCCGATCAACTCTTTGTCTTCTTGGCTCGAACTACCCAATAGTTTTTCCAGCGGACCAAGAAGCAAAGTAAGAGGCGTCCGGAATTCATGCGAAATGTTGGCAAAAAAACGGGATCTTACTAAATTCAATTCATGCAATTTTCTATTCAGTTTCTGTTTGTTAACATATCCCCAAACCAAAAAAATCAAAACAATCACCACTAGCAAGATAAATCCTATCATCAATTTTCGTTGAGATTCCTGTTGTTTAATCTTTAATTCCTGTTTCTCCTTTTCTGAATTCAATAAGGCAATTTCTTTCTCTTTTTTTTCCACCTCAAATTTTGATTCCATTTCGGTTACAGTCCTTACTACTTCTTCATTTAATAAACTATCACTGTATATTTTAAAAAGTCGATAATATTCATATGCCACATTGTATTGGCTAGTGGCTGCATAGGATTCTGCCAAAGCGGAATATGCTTCCTGGATGACTTCCTTAAAATTCATTTGGACTGCCAGTTCGAGACCTTTTTTTGAATACCCAATTGATTGATCATAGTTTCCAGAATTTAGATAGCCATGGCCCAGGTTGACTAAGCACAAAGCTTCGTTGTATTTATCCCCTTTCTGCCTGAAAGCATTCAGCGCCTTATTTAAAAACTCAATGGCTTTAGTAAAATCTTGCTGTACCATGTAAGTACGTCCAAGATTATTTAATATGGTTGAGATACCAATCTCATCATTAATTTTTTTCTTTATTTCAAGGGATTGTTCATAATTATCAATTGCTTGACGGTATTGCTTCATTTCAAAATAAACATTTCCTATGTTATTTAAATTGACTGACATCCCCAAATCAAAACCTTTGTTGTTATTGATCTCGAATGACTTCTTATGGTATTCCAGGGATTTGTCATATTGTTTCATTGCAGAATAGATATTACCCAGCATATTATAAATTCTGGCCAACTGTGTCATATTGTTTTGGGCTGTAAATATTTGCTGAGCTTCTTGCAGATTCTCAAGCGCCTCCAAATATTTTTTTTGTCTTTGATAAATAGCGCTAATATCCATTAAACAAATAGCAGCCCGCTCCTCATTTTCAAGGATTTCAAACAAGTTCTTTGACCTGTTGAAAAAGTCAAATGCCTTAGTAAAATCTCCACGAAATTTATGAATTGTACCAATTCTGTATAATGATTTCGCAAGACCTGTTTTATTATCTGATTTATTGGATACTTGGTAGGCTTGTTCAGCATAAAAAAGAGCAGTGTCAGGTTTTGTTCGACGGTATTGCCAGAATAAATTTAGAAGGATATTTACCTGCGTGGTATCTTCCCGGGCAATTAATAACTCATTTTTAAGGCTGTCAATTATATCCGTTTCACCTGCCTTGCCAGAAGGATTTGATAACAATTGAAAGAGAGTGCATAAACAAACCGTTATAGTTCTCAACCTTAGCAAACTCATCTTTTATCAGAGATTAGTTTACTAATTTACAAAAAAATGGCACATAAAGTATTGCTTATTCCTCTATGTGTTTGAATACAAGCATGAATGCAAATGACCAGGTTGTTGGGAGTTTCTAACCTAATACAAATAGAATCCCGCTTGCACAACGGGATTCAAATTTGGATTTATTTGCGAAGATGTATAGACAAGGCATGCCTTGCCTCTACTGGGGTACCTGAGTTTGTTCGTTAATGTTACCCAACCATTTATCATTTTTATCCTGGTTATTAACCTGGCCGTTCATGGAATAGTCATTCATCAAATAACCCGCAGTTCCTGCCTGGGTGGCCCATTCTGATTTATCAACTGAATTAATTATTCCATCTGCGGTTCCGTCACCGGCAATCATACCCCAAATCCCGACCGCCAGCTGTTTATGCCCGTCGGCAGAACCATATACCTGTGCTTCAGTACTTGAAAAATCATAGGTATATATACCTTCTGTTTCGGTTACACCATTTGATGACATGATACCCAGGTGATTCCTGTGCCAGATAACAACAAACAATGAATGAATGATTGAATGATCGAAGGACAGAATTGAGGAGCCGTCTGTGCTAACAACAGAACCATCGTTTAGCAAAAAAGCAGCTTTTTGGTCAACGTTAGTAGCTGGTGTTGCTGAAATTGCATCAGTAGCATCACGGAGTTCAATTAGAAGCCAGTCCACCACATTGGCTGGAATCGAAACTACTGATTCTGATCCGGAATAATTCCATGGTAAAACATTGTAGGGTTGGTTTAACGGGAATTCCGGTAAACCGGTTAAATCTAAACTCATTCCGGCACCGTTGAACGGGCCCTCTAAGAATACCATCAAATCGAGGTCGATACCTGTTATAATAATCCCATCTACAGCTTGTTGAAATCCCTGTGTTAGAATAGTAGAGCCGTTGGAATAAGTTTCTGTAACGACCTCACCGAGGGTGAAACTGATGCTGTTGTTTGGGTTTTCAAAATGCTCGCCTGAAGAAGCAACTACGCTAGGTGTAAGCGATTGGGCTGTAACTGTTAAGCCCAGGAAACAGGCAATAACTAATAGGGTTAGATTTTTCATCTTCTATTTATTTTCCAATTGACTAATCCTTGATTTAAGGTCTTCTATTATTACCTGTTGTTCCTGCATTCCTTTGATGAGTACAGGGATCAGATCAGAGTAATAGACTCCTAGTCGGTCGAGCTGCACATTTTCGAATTGTCCGGTTTGTTCATTTTCTACCCAGTCTTCTGATTTAACAACTTCCGGGATTACTTTTTGCAGATCCTGTGCAATTAGTCCAAGTTTAGTACCGCTTTGTGGTTTATCTTTCCATGTAAACGAAACCGGGTTGAGCTTCAAAATTTCGTTTAGACCATAGGTTGTATTCTTAATATTTTGTTTGTCTCGTTTATCAGAAGTTTGAATAGTACCATTTGTAGCATAAACATCATCCCATCTATAGGATGAAGTACCTAAGTCGCGTGAATTATCAGTGGTAGGCCTTAAAACGCAGTTAATGGCAATTTGAAAAGATCCTCCATCTTCAAGGGTTTCACCAGTACCAATCTTTATCTTGCCTCCCTCCACATGCAACAATTCATCCGGACTTGTTGTACCAATTCCCAGGTTACCACCATTAAAATAACTGCTACCAGCACTATATATTCGTGTTGTCACAGTATTGTTATCGTATAGATCCATTAATCCCTGATCCGAATTTCCCCAGAGTCTTACTAAATAATCACCACTAACAATGCCTTCATCCCTCAAATATATATCACTGGAAAAAACAGATTCACCTACAACATTAAACTCTTTCCAGCTGCTTAAATGGCCTCCGATTATGACATCACCGTCTGAAGTAATTGAAAATGGGTCACCCAGGGTAGTAATGTTCTGGTTTTGATTACTGATTGAAAACTTACCATTTGGAGCTATGCCAATATTGAAAGTATTACCATTATCAAACCGTATTGCTGCAACTGAATTGGAACCATTTTCTTTAAAGACAGCTATCGGAGTACTATTGGTGTTAAAGCTCCGATGTACTTCAAATATATGAAATGGATTATCAGTACCTATTCCTACATGGTTATCACCTGCAACAAACAACCCTGCATCTCCTCCACTATATGATAACCAGTTACCCTGCATTTCTATATTTTGAGTGGCTAAATGGTTACCCAGGTCATCACCACTATTGTTATCAACATATTGTTTTGTGGCAGCATCATTATTTGCAGTTGGGATAGTGAGGTTAGTTATTTTATTGTTATTCATATTTAAGATGGTGGTCGCCGTGTGATTACCGAGGTTGTCACCTGTTATGCCAGTTAAGCCTGAACCATCACCAATAAAGGAGGTTGCAGTTATGGTTCCGTTAACTTCTAATTTTGTTGATGGGTATATATCTCCAATACCTACATTCCCTGAAGAATTTATTATAAAATAATCTGATCCATTCACATTATGATTTATTTCACTAATTGCAAATGATCCGTTAGGTAATACTCCAATGTTGTAAAAATCATTGGTGTTTTTAAACCTGATTGAGGTTGCAGAGTTTGTACCAATGGTTTCAAAAATAGCTGTCGGATTAACATTATTATCTGCTATTCTGTTTATCTCCAATTTTGTCCAGGGAGCATTGGTTCCAATTCCAACATTACCGTTGTAGTCGTCAATAAAAATTCCATCATCACTTCCATCATTTGATATCCAGTAATTTCCCGTTACAATATTTTGAGTTGCTGTATGATTTCCCAGATTATCCCCGGCAATACCGGTTAAACCAGAGCCATCCCCTTCAAACGATGCAGCTGTTACAATACCATTAACATCAAGTATTGTTGAAGGATCAGAGGTACCTATACCAATATATCCGGTACTATTAATTGTAAACCTTGTATCTGTTCCAAGTAGACTGCTCCCGGATATTTTAAATTTGTCATCGTCAGAGTCGTCTATTCCAAGTGAAAATCTTGTATCTCCGCCAAAACGAATTTTCGGATTGGAAGTAATAAAACTTCCACCCCATGTGGCATCAATAATTAAGTTTCCGGCACTCAAATTTCCAAAGTCTTCAATAAATATACTGTTACCCACATTCAAATCACCTATTGCTGTTGTAGTTCCAATTGAAACATTTCCACCCGGATCAACAAATACGCCTTCATCTCCCCCATCATTGGAAAGCCACTTTCCGTTGAGCTTAATATTTTGAGTTGCTTCATGATCACCAAGGTTATCACCCAATATTCCAGTCAGGGCAGATCCATCACCGATAAAGGAATTTGCAGTAATTGCTCCATCCGATTCCATGGTTCCATCGGGTAAAATTCTTACCTGTTCGACTCCGTTGGTAATGAACAGGATGCTGTCGTTATCTGAGGTTTGTTCGGTATCAATATAGGTGTCGCCGTCCACATCAGATATTTTATTGGTTACCGTTGAATTTGGGAGTGACACAGTATTACCATCACTTATTGTCAGGTCACTTCCATTCACTGACAGGTTTTGTATTTCATTGGCCGGGTTTGCATCCGCATCATCAACCAGGCTACTCAGATCAGTAATGATGGTTGATCCTGCATCTGTGATCTCCAGGTTGGATCCATTTAACGTTACAGATGAATTAAGCTCGTTTGCAGGATTCGCATCGGCATCATCATTATTGGCTACATTTTCAGAATAAAGAGCATAGGGAACACTCATCAGTTGTGCTGTTCCCATTCCAATATAACTCGTTCCACCTGCAGGATCTAGTTCTGTTTCAAGAAATTTGGTTGCACTTGACCAATCAATTGTTGAAAAAGAACCTATGTCGGGTGTGCCATTTCCAATTTCAATACTTATCAACCCATACTGATTGGTGGCCGTGCTATGGGTTTCGCGGTAAATAACTGTTCCACCGACAGATCCCTCATGAATGCTCAATCGTAAACTTACCGCTTGATTTTCAATGATCTCGCCTCCGGCATCCCTTACGACAGCCTGGTATTTAAAAGCCTGTGGAGTTTGGGAGAACAATGTGACAATTGTGACTAATACAAATCCTAATGTTAGAGTAGTTTTTTTCATCTTGTTATATTTTAAATTATTTTCTGCTTTATACATTTAGCCTGAAATCCTGAAAATTCTTGCATTTACCATAACTAGTTACTAATTCATTTTCGCTGACATCGATTATATTTGATTTGCACCATTCGAAATAATCAAGAAGTATGTTTTCATTTCCTTCTGCTTGGATATAAAGCTCATTATCTTTCGTGTAGCTGACAACACCTTTGATATTCATCTTATCGGCTTCTTTCATTACCCTGAAAGCATAGCCGCGATTTTTCATATTTCCTTTTATTAATATGTTGAGGTGCTTAATCACAGATTGATTTGTTAATTATTCAAAATTACTTTGGGAGTCCTTTTCGTGCAAAATTTCTGGGGGTACAAAAGGAGTACACATTTGGAAAAAAATCGAATAATTAAACGAAAGGTTTTACCCGAAAATAAAAGAGATGCAAAACCATAGAAAGAGTATATAATGCTTTTAATAAGGTTTTTACTTGATGGGGTTGGTTTTGAATTTAGGTCAAGCCGAGAATATTATTTGAGCAATGAGGGCTTCAATATGGTAGACAGATGAAAAATCCAGTCGGAAATTCACACCTCATTCAGGTAATTAAGCAAGTCTTCATCTGCATCAAGCTGAAGTTTTTTTCTTAACCGTTGTCTGCTCTTTTTAATTGCATTGAGGGTTATATTCATAATTCTTGCGATTTCTTTGGAGCTGAGGTTAATTTTAAGATAAGCACAAAACTTCAGATCGTTTTGTGTTAAATTGGGATGATTATGAATAAGTTTATCGAAGAAACCTTCATACACTTCATCGAAATGTACTTTAAACTGTTCCCAGTCCTGATCAAGAATCCTATTTCCTTCAATAAGATCAGAAATAACTTTAACTGAGTTCGTATGGATTTTGTCCTCAGAACTTAACCTGTTGAGTTCGTTATTTATTTCGGAGAGTATTTTGTTTTTATTAAGGATGTGTAAGGTGGTAGTTGACAGTTCACGATTCTTGTTCTGAATTTTTTCCTGCTGCAGCGAGTTTATCTTCTGCTCAGCATAAACCAGTTCTTCAAGTCTCTGTTTTTCAATCTCATTATTCTTCAACTCCAGGTTTTTAAGCTTTTTCTCCTGTTCATACAAAAGTTTGTTTTTTCTCAACGACCTGTTCTTCATCCTGAATAAAAAGAAAAACATTACCGAAAGTATGAGCAATCCGGTGACAATAACAACAAGCAGAACCTGGAGATTTTCTCTGATCTCAGCATCCCGTTTAAGAATTTCATTTTCCTTTTCCTTTTTTTCTGTTTCGTATTTGGTTTGAATTTCGGTTAGTGTTTTGAATTTATCTTCGTCATTTATAGAATCATTAATTTCAGTGTACAATTTCATGTTTTCATAAGCCTTCTGGTAGTCACCTGCTGATGAATGTATTCCAGCCAAATCATAGTAGCACTGCCTGATTTGACGTTTTAACCCGGCCTCAATTGAAAGTTCCAGACTTCTTTCATAATATTCTATGGCCAGGGAAATATCTCCCAATTCATGATAAACTGTGGAAATGTTACCTAAAGTAAAAATGACTCCTTTAATATCCTTACGTTTTTCCTTGATCTCTAACGATTTAAAATAATAATTCAATGACTCCTGATAATTCCCTTTATTGTAATAAGAATACCCGATATTATTTAAGTTGTAGGATTTCCATCTTTCATTACCTGATTTTTCATTTAACTCTAGAGCCTTATAATAATAGACTATTGCACTGTCAAAATTACCTGTGTACTGATAGATCATTCCAATATTATTGTAAGATCCTGCTATCCCGTGCTTATCACTAATCTTAGCCCTGATTGACAAGGCAGATTCATAATATTCAAGTGCTTTGTCATAATTTTCTAATTCACGGTAAATACTTCCAATTCTGTTTAAATTCAATGCCAGATTGTAATCGTCCTCAATATCCTCACATATGGTTAAAGCTTTTTGGTAATATTTAATTGCCTGGTCGAAATGTCCCTGGACCTTCAACACATAGCCAATATCTGACAGATTTCTGGATTCCTGACTCCTGTTCCCAATTTCTCTATTTAGTTCCAAGGATTTTTTGTGATGATCAAGTGCAAGGTCATAACTGCCGGTTTTCATATAGATCTGACCTATCTTTACAAGAATATCAGCCGATTTCGCGATGTTTTCCAATTCCAGTTGAATCTGGTAGGCTAGTTCAAAATGGATAACAGCACTATCCATTTGTCCGGTAATCCGGTAAATTTTTCCATATTCATAATGGCAGGCAGCTAACCATGGATCTTCCCTTGTTCTTTCAGCCATATCCATAGCTTTTTCCAAATATTGTTTGGCCTGGTCTGTTTCCTTTTTATATAATTCCTTTGAAAGTTCAATTAAGGCATTGAATCGCTCAGTCCCCTTAGAAGATTCCAGTACAGACTTCAAACTATCGGTTTTAGGGATTTCTGAAGCAACTAATAATAGAGGGAGAAACAGTGTTAAAATGGCCTGAAATCGAATTGAGAACATAGACGGTCAAATATAGGAAAATTATTCAAGAATGTATTGGGGTAACAATTTTAAACATGTAATTATAATGAACAATCTCAAATGAGGATCCAAATAAATAAGACCCAACGTTTTGCCGGGTCTAATTTGGATATTTATCCGCCTGTCGTGGCGGCTATTTGCGAACCAGTAGAGACAAGGCATGCCTTGTCTCTACTGGTCAATTGTGGAATATTTCCTTCTTACGGCACCTGTGTCTGTTCATTAAAGTTAACCATCCATTTATCATTCTTATCCTGGTTCATGACCTGGCCGTTCATATCGAAATCACCTGACCAGTAGCCGGCTTTTCCAACCTGAACTGCCCAGACCGTGGTTTTGTCACCACCATCTACTGTTCCATCAGCATCACCATCGCCTGCCATCATTCCCCAGATCCCGGCACCCACCTGGTTTTGTGCATCCGTTCCACCATAGGCCTGTCCGGATCCTGTTGTAAAATTCCATGAATAAACGGGACCCACATTTGATAAAGGACCTGAAGACATTACAGCCAGATGATTCCTGTGCCGGATTACAACATAAAGGTTTTGTGTGATGGCCAAATCAAAATGCATCATGTTCGATCCGTCGGTGGCAACAACATAACTGTCATTCAATATAAATCCAGCTTGTTGTGCAATTACAGTTCCGGCAGTAGCTGTGGAAGGACCTCCACTAGTTTCTCTTAATTCAACCAATACCCAGTCGGAGACATCTGTATTTGGAATACTTGTGACATATTCACCCCCTGAATAGTTCCATGGTGGGCCTGAATAAGGATGGTCAAGGGGAATTAAGTTGCCCAGGTTCAATGTTGTTTCCATTTCAGTTCCACCGAATGGCCCCTCAAGAAATACTTTCAGATCCAGGTCAATCCCGGCAGTAGTAACTTCCACTGTCATATCATCCGATCCTGAACATCCAAGGTCATCGGTAACTGTTAAGGTATAAGATGTTGTTGATGGCGGATCAGCAACCGGATCCAGAACGTTTGGATTGGTCAGCCAGGTAGTTGGTGCCCACTGAATGGAATATGGCCCTGTTCCTCCTGAATAAGATCCGTTCAACTGCACAGATCCACCAGGCAGGATGGATTCATCCGGACCTGCATCCACAATAAGTGCATCGGTCACTATGGTGATGCTTCCATTGTTAAAACTTAAAGCAAACAGGTTGCCGTCTGGATCACTATACTCACAGCTACCTGGTGATTGTGTATCCCAGGATAAAGCAGTAGATATTCCAGCATTGGCTTTGAAGTTATATTCGATCAAGGTTCCCGATCCGATGTCTGCCGGATTAATTGAAATCCAACTCAATATCACCTGAGTTTGAGTAGCATTCACGATAAGCATACCACTACTTAATTCACTGTTTAGCGATTCATATCCTTCAAATGTCAGCATGCTGTTGTCATAGTTTAATGCAAGTGAAATAGCTCCAACATTATTACAATTACTTACCGTAATGGGAACGGTAATGTTTCCTGTACATGAATTGGAGATGCTGCCAGCGCTTGTTATAATAATTGGAGGAATTGCATTCAATACTGCTGAATTTGAGTAAACCGGAGATGGGCATGTTCCTGATACTAAACACCTGTAATGATAACCGTCCATTGTTTGGCTAACTGGATTGATTTGTAAGGTGGTACTATATACACCTGAATAAGGAATACCATTGGATAAATTATTCCAATTGAATCCATCATCAGTACTTTCCAGCCATTGATAATTCAATCCAGTTCCTGAGGCAGACACTGAAAAACTTGTACCGGTTCCTTCAGGAGCAGTTTTATTGGCAGGATCACCTGTTATCATTGGTGGCTGGTAAACAGTGACATTACCATTGGTGTAGTTATCAAAGATGATATTCCCGTCCAGGTCACTGAATTCACAGGCTCCTTCATTGGTGCTCAACCATGTTAAAGCACTGTTGCCGGTAATTCCTGTAAAAACTAATTCCAAAAGCAGATCATCGCCAACATTCACAGGTGTGGTCGACATCCAGGTCATATACACTTTACCTTCAACTGCATTCAGTGCGAAGTTGCCACCAGAGAGTGCACTATTCAGGGATTGATAGTTATTAAACGTCAACACGGCATCATCAAATCCCAGCGTCAATGAAAAAGCTGCTACATTTAAAAAATGAGTAACATCAACTGGCACAGTAAGGGATCCCGGACAATCAGAAACACTTCCGGCAATAGCAGTTATTCTAGGCAACACGATCAGTTCAGCGGGATCTGAAACAGCATCCGGTGGGCAATATCCTGAAACCACGCATCTGTATAGGTATCCACTCATCGAGAGCGTTGTATTGGACACATTCAAAGTGGTGTTGGTAACACCGCTGTAATGGCCACCATTGATAAGATCGGTCCAGATGCTTCCATCGTCGGTGCTGACCTGCCACTGGTAATCAATACCGGATGCTACAGCTGAAACACTAAAACTGGTTCCTGTATTTTCAGGAATTAATCTGTCAACAGGATGGATAGTAATTTCAGGCACCTGATAAATTGTAAATGAATTGTTTTGAAATACTGAAGTAATCTCTTCAGCATTGAGATAAGTATATTCACAATTTCCCGGAGTAGTAAGGTCCCACAAAAGGTCGCTGCTTCCGGTTACTCCACTGAACTCAATCTCAACCAGGACACTGTCCATTCCAAATGTTACAGGGGTAGTACCTGACCATGACATATAAATCATACCATCCACTTCATTGCAAATGAAATTACCAGGGAGTAATGAATTAACATTCTGATACCCGGAGTAGGTCAATGTTGAAACATTATAACCGAATGCCAGCGATAATGATGCCACATCAGTAAAATTTGAAGCCACAACTGGAATTGTGATTGTTCCCGGACAAACATTTGAAACGTCAAAAGAGGAGATCAAGGGCTCGATGACAGTTAACTCCGCAGCATTTGAAACAACAAGAGGAGAACAGGTCCCACTTATTTCACACCTGTACAAATAGCCATCCATGTCCAATGCTACATTGTTGAGATTAATCGTAGCAGCGGTGATTCCTGTCGATTGCCAGCTAAAACCTCCGTCGGTGCTTCTGAACCATTCTCTTGACAGGCCTGTTGCCATAGCATTTATGTTAAAGCTTGCATTTCCATGTTGCAATACAGTAACATCAACCGGCTGGTCAATAATTTCCGGAACCTGGTAAAAAGTAACAGTTCCGTTAGTATAGGAAGACGGAAGCGTACTTCCGTTTGAATCGCTGTATTCACAATTTCCTGGTGTTTGAGTATCCCACGTTAAACTGCTGTTTCCTGTAATTCCAGAGAATCGTAGATCCATTAAGGTTCCGTTCCCTATATTAGCAGGTGTGGTAGAAGCCCAGCTGATGATAACCTTATCTTCTGTCTGGTTAACAATCAACAGTCCTGATGACAGATCTGTATGAAGGTTCTCATAATTCATATAGGTTAGGACTCCCGTATTGTAATGCAGTACCAGGGAAATGGCTCCAACTCCGTTACAATTAGTCACTGTGAGAGGGACCACAATTTCTCCCGGACATTCTGAGGGAGAACCGGATGTGGTTACTATCGTCTGACTTTGCAGCAACAGAGGCCAGGTAATTATGAATAGAATCGAAATATATTTTAGAAATTTCGTTTTCATAATTACAAGAATTAACGTGTTACACTCATTTTATTAACCAAACTATTATGCTTTTCTGAATTGCTGAATTCAAGTTTATAGAGATAAATACCAGCTTCAATATCCCTCGGGCAGAATTCAACCATATACTCCCCTGCAGTTTGATGACTATTAACCAATTCGTCTACAACCTTTCCTGTACTTGAATATACTTTGAGACTAGCATGGCCGTATTCAGGAATTCTATATCGAATTGTAGTGGAATTCTCAAATGGATTCGGGAAGTTTTTGCTTAACCATAAACCATTACTTGTACTGGTATTTATTCCAACAGCAAGTGTAGTTAACTGCGGTGCAGAAAGTGTAACATCACTGATCACTTGAGCCATGGGATCAGCAAATTCACTTTGTTCATAGAGCTCCAGTAAAATTGGTTCCTGAAGGTCATTTAAATCTTTGGCTTCACAGCTGAGGACTAACATTTCCTCACCTCCATTGAAAATTGCAGCATTCAGATCTGCCCAGGCGATCCTACACAATCCATCATCTGCAGTAAAAATTGCATTTCCATTTGTGTTCAGAAGTTCGGCATTTGTGATTTCTATAAATTCTTCCGGATAATACAATCCAAGTGAGACAGCTCCGGCTTCAATCATATCCTTAATAGAGACCTTCAATTCAAAGGGCATAAATGACTGAATAATCTGTGTTCCTTCATAAGTCAGCCAAACACTTCCTTCATCCTTCTTTGTCAGTGTATTTGATGAGTTAACATCACCAAAACATAACATGGCCAGATCATTGACCACCTGGTTGCCATTTATTGTTAAATTGGTGGTATTGTACAACCAATCACCGGAAGGGAAGGAAGAGATCATTCCCGAGTAACGTTTCATTACAAATAGTGCATCTGTTCCGTTCACCGTTTGGCTATAGTTCACATCAGAAGCTGAAAGTTCCATTCCTTCCAGAGTATCAATGTGTGCAAAGTGATTCAGGATCAGCAGGGCATCTGTAGAATTTACACCAGCCCAGGCATCAGCAGGAGTAATATCCATTGTATAATTCCCAGAAGTAAATGAAGGAAATGTATAGTATCCTGATGAATTGGTAGTAGTATTTGTAATAGGGGCACCTCCAAAATCATAAATTTCCATCAGGGCATTTTCCATATCAATCAGGCTTTCGTGATACCAGACATTACCACTTAGCAATGTTGTTCCGGTAGGCATGGATGGTACTTGAGCAAAGTCTTCAAAAATGACAATTCCCAAACTCGTATTATCATAATAGTCGAATATACGCGATGCGATCATAGCCGAGTCACCTGTTCCCCAATAGTTATTTCGTGCATCTATATTATTTGAAGTATTGTTGTATATCTCGTATGGTCCATTTCCGAACAGGTTACACGTATTAGCCGGATCATTACCTATGTCAGGATCACTTGTACCGTCCAGGTATATGCCATGCCCGCCATTATCAGTAATGGATGAGTTTAATACTGCAATTGATGAATTATAAAAAGACATTCCATCACCAACAGCATCTACAACCTCACAATTTTCGAATGTTTCTGGTTGTGTGGTCGATTCAATATAGATATTGTACGAATTTCCTTTTTCAATTCGGCAGTATTTCATTGACGACACAGCACTATAATAATCACTTCTGTCATGGAAATAGATACCTTCCCAATCTCCCTGTATGTCACTATCGGGCTTAAAAGTGATAATATTTCCTACATTTCCTTCTGCAAAAAGTTCACCGGCGTAGCTGCTGTATGGAATATATGTACCAACCTGCAATTTAGTACCTGCAGCAAACCTTAATGTATTTCCGGGTTCAATGGTCAGTGTACTTATTGAACCTCCTTTTCCAATTGTTATATCAGATAGAATGAGATAATCTATACCATCATTGTACAGTGTTCGACTATCGGAATAATGGCCTCCGGATAATGCAAACTTATTAGGTGAATTACCAGAATATGAATTCCCCATTAGATGTGAATTACAAGTCCAGTCTGTATAATAAACCGGGTAGCTTCCGTTATTCAGGAATTGTGAATTATGGATCTGTGGTGAAGAATTATACTCCTTGATTCCATATTGAACTGCATTTCTGAAAACACAATTATCAATGGATGGCTGTGTGGTTTCTTCACTATATAGATTGTACTCATTTCCCTGCTCAACAATACAATAATCCATTGTAGAGACACCTCCGTACCAGTCACTGTTATCATTAAAAAAAATTCCTTCCCAACCACCAGGTGTATCATTGTATGCTTTAAAAGTGATCAGGCTGTCACTTTTTCCAAAAGCATGTAGTTCACCATCAAAGTGGGTATATGGGATATAAATCCCTAACTGTAACTGTGTTCCGGGATCAAAATTCAACGTAAGGCCAGGATCAACAGTTAAGCGGCAAATATCGCCCCCTTTCCCTATAGTAACTGAATTCTGAAAATGATAATTAATACCATCGTTTTGTAAAGTCCTGTCAGCGGTAAAATGACCACCGGCATGACCGATAAGGTTGATGCCTTTTCCACTATAGGTGTTATTTATCAGGGTTGGTTGTGGTGTCCAGTCTTCAAAATAAATTGGATACCTTCCAAATCCTGAGAAATCACAATCTGCGAATGAGCCGTAGGAATTGTTCAGTTTAACTCCGTCGAGTGCAGCATTTCTGATTGTGGTGTTCATTATCTGGGCCTGATTTGTATTGTAGAAATACATGTTGTAATCATTTCCGTTTTCAACCACACAATAATCCATAACCGAGGTTCCACCGTACCAGTCACTGTTATCGCCAAAATAAATTCCTTCCCAGCCACCAACAGATCCGTTATGTGATGTAAAGGTGATCATGCTGTCGGCCGTACCTATAGCATAAAGTTCACCTCCGTAATGTGTGTATGGAATATATATTCCAACCTGTAAATATGCCTCTGAAACGAATTTAATTGTATTTCCGGGCTCAATGGTCAGGCGGCCATTTGTTCCGCCTTTACCAACAATAAGGTTACCAAGCATAATATAATCGTATTCAATTGAATTCCAGGTTCGGTTGTCATTTACCTGTCCCCCATCAATACAAATTCCATCATAGACATTGCCGGTGAAAGTAAGACCGGTACCATTAGGAGGAAGGAAAGTATAATTGGGTGATGGATAATACATTGCATAGGTGTTGTTTTCGGAAACCATACCGAAGAAATTCGGTTCCGAGGCAACTGATGACAGGTATAAACCTGCATACTGGTTATCCGAAGTTTCACAATTTATAAATGAAGGATTGGAATTGTTATGATAAATTCCACTTTCAGTATTTCCTCCAAAGAATGTTTCCTCGATGGTTAAATGAGCATTGTTAAGGTTTAATCCATGGCCATCGGCACCTCTCAAATTACAGTGAACCAGCAATGGTTCATTAGTACCGTTACAATACAGGTTAGCATTCCAGCTTCCAAAACCGGCACCTTCTATTGCTGTATAGTAGAATTGTGATGAAACTCCGTTATCGCTGTTGGGATCGAAATAAATACCATCCCATGTGCCTGTTTCACTGGTGTATCCTTTAAACCTAACCGAATCCGTAACAGTTCCATTGCAAACAATATTTGCCTGGCTTACCGACATCCCAGTTTCAGGGAGGAAATTGAGTTCAACACCCGCATCAAAAGTATGTGTTCCTGATGTAAAGGAAATATCGGCCGTTACCCAGTAAGGGCTGGAGGCCAGCGTGAAGTTTGTAATACCATTTAAATTTCCGTAAAGTTCAGTTCCAGGAGTCCAAAGGTCAATATCGCTAAAGGTAGGGGTAACTAGCCCATCACCAGTGAATACGATTTTGTATTGTAGATAACGGTCGGTAATCCCAACGGTTACTGGACTGGTAGAACTAAGGGATGACCAGTTGTCCCAATCCAGGTCCTCACCAGCAGTGCGGTATGCTATTTCAGTATTAGAAACTGCGGGATTTGAAGCAAAAAAGGTAAGTTCTGTTATTTCTCTTTCTGCTCCTAATTCATAAAATGGATTGGATACGAAAAAGGCGTTTTCTTGGAAATCAGCAGTAACATTTAATGTTGCATATCGGGTATTGTGGATTGGTGTTCCTGATAGGTTTTCACCTCCACTATACCCTATCCAGCCATCCCGGCCAAAAGCAGCACCGTCTTTGGTGCGATCATACATGATATTGGCAGCAAGGTTCCAGGAAAGAGGTGTAGTATTAATATCGGCATAATAAACACTGTTGCTGAGTGTTCCTCCGCTTTCACCTGCCAGAACTGTTATCAATCCGTTCATTATTACAGATGAATGATTGCTGATAGTTACCGGTAAAGCGGTTCCTGAAGACCATGCACCTAAAGTTCCATTGTTACCTGATGTTGCCTGGTAAACAGTATTGGACTTTGGCCCACCATTGGCAAATCCTGCCACTATATATATTTCGTTACCAAAAGTTACCATGCTGTGGCCGTTGCGTGTTTGTGGTAAAACTGCAGTTGTACCGAATGAAGAAAGGGTATTGTCAGCCAAAACTTTAGCATAATAAACAGTATTCAGTGCTGAAGTAGCTGTTGCACTGCTTGATCCTCCTGCAACATAAATATAACCGTTACAATATACAGCAGTGTGACCCCAAAGTTCGGTTGGTAAAGTTACAGAAGCGGTTTGCCAGGTACCCAGGGAACCATCGGTGTTGATGTCGGCATAGTAAATTTCATCGTAAATATTAGCACCATCCTGGCCACCCAACACATAAATTGTATTTGTACCAGTTACCACTGTATGATCTCTTAAACCTACAGGTATAGAATTTTCCACCGTCCAGTTGCTTATACCGCCAGACTGCAGCGTAGCCCTGTATACCGAGCTTGCATATGTTACATCGTTGTATCCACCAACCACATAGACATACCTGTTGTTCCAGGTAGCCGATTTATGGCCTTCCAGTGTTTGTGGCAAAATGGTTGTTGTAAGCCATGTGTTAACATTATCTGCCTGGTAAGGAATTGTAATGTTATCACCGCTGACTATCAGGTCGTTGTATGCACCCTTATGAAAATCAGCATTAAGTGATTGTGTAAATGATACCTGGGCTGAAACATTGGTCAGGCCCATTAGCATCAAAACTATAATTCCCAAAAGTATTCCTGTTGGATACTTTGCAGTTTTAGGTAATAGATAATTTTTCATGATACTTTGTTTTTAATGTTATTTGAAATATTTTCTAAATGTTTCGATGATTATGTTCTTTCGCTGAATTGTGACCGGGATATGTGTACCGTCGCTTAACTCTATTGATTGGGAAGCTTTGTCAGAGATCCTGGAGATGTAATGTAGATTGACTATGTGGTCAGGATGGGTTCTGATAAATGGAAAATCCTTCAATTGGAATTCTATTGTATCTATGTCCTCACTGATCTGTTGCTGACTTCCATCCAACTGGAAAATAATGGTCTTGCTAAGGAATGCCTCAAACCGGAGCAATTCACTGCTTTTATAAAAAAAAACGTGGTCCTTGGATTGAATTTTTACTTTGTGTTTTTCTTCGTACCTCTTGATGATCTCTTTTAAAACAGGGTTTGAAGTCATCGCCAGTTCTTCCATATCGGAACTGAGCCGAATGTGTTTTTTATTGGTTTTTAAAAACTCTTCGAGTTCTTTTTGAATACCGCTATCGTCGATGATGATGATTTTGTCCATAACAGAAAACCTCTCAGGAAGAGAAATATAAAATTACGATCGGTGAAATGCAGTTACAGGTTTGAATTATTATTTGCCGGGGATGGATTATTATTTGCGAAGGGGTAAAAGACAAGGAGCGAAGAGGGAAGGGTGGAGGTGCGTGGATATCCGACCGACTGCCTGTTTTGAATAAATCCGCCCGACCGCTGGTAGTGGTCTGATGGGTAAGGTTATTGAAATGAAATTGGAATAGCTAAAGTTTTCTTGAGTTTAACCAATTAAGTTTTACTTCATAAGTATCAATTTTATTGAACCGGAGTATTTTTCTACCTCAAGGCGGCAGTAATATATTCCATCTTCAACATAGGTTCCCTGCTCATTTCTTCCATCCCACACGATTTCATAATTACCCGGTGAACGTTCATAATCCATTAAACTCTTAACTATTTTTCCGTACACATCATAGATCAGAATATTTACCTTGCAGTGTTCTGGAATCATGTAAGGAATTGTGGTTTCAAAAGAAAATGGATTGGGATAGTTAGGTTTAAGAGAATATTTGTCAGGAATAGTGAATTTATGATCATCAATGTCCAAGAATAGTGAATCGCCGTAAAAATAACTATGGTCCTGTCCTGTTCCGATAAGTATGCTTAAAAATTCCCCGTCTACATCAACATACTCACCAAAAAGTTGTAATTCGTGGGAATCACTTGGAATGATCCGTCTGATCTCTGTCCAGGTCGTTCCGTTACGTTGAAAAAGAAAAGCCTCTCCATTGTCGACCGTTTGATAAGCGTCAGCATTGGGAGCACCAACAACAACATAGTCTCCACTGATGGTAACTGCATTTCCGTAGCCTTCACTGATATGACTGGGTATTAACTTTTGCTGTTCAACCCACTGGTTGCCATCGTACCAAAAAACAAAGGCATTTCCTACCGTCGCACTGCTATTTTCACCAATAACCATATAATCTCCTGAAATGGAAATACAGGTTCCAAAATACCTGACCATGGAAGCATCGCTGGCAAATAATTTTTGTGTTTGAATCCACTGGGTTCCCGACCGTTGAAATACATAAACAGCTCCGGCTGCAAATCCTTGTGTATCGTCCTTTGGTTCTCCAACAGCAACGAAGTCTCCGGAGATTGCAGTAATGGTTCCAAATTGATAATAAGGCACAGGATCTGAAGGATATATTTTATCCACCTTACTCCAAACATTGGCATACTTCTTATATATATATGCTGAACCGGAATGATACAAATCTTCAAAGCTGTCATCGGGTGCTCCAATAATAGCATAGTCTCCGTCAAAATCTGCTGAGTAACCAAATTGGATCTGGGCAATGTTGTCATCCGGCACCAGGGTAGTAACTTCGGACCAGGTGGAGCCGGAACGGGAATAAATTTTTACGGATCCTGAAGGATAGGCTTCGGTGTATGGATAACCAAGAATAGCATACAACCCTTCAATGGCAACACCATAAGAAAATTCAGGAAGCTGATCAATTTTAATCCAGTCTTCACCGTTGCAGTGATAGAACTCGGATCCAATTATACCATATCCCTGCGAAAGCGCATGTTGCATATATGAAATGGAGTTAAGCATCACTTTTGTTTCTCCGAATGGAGCACAAGAAAACCCACTTCCATAAAGCTCAACAGTTTCAGTCCCTCCATCACTGCCGATGGTTAATGTTGCTGAAAAATCATCTGCACTGCTGGGCATAAAGGTTACTTCCAACCGTTCAATATAAGTGGGTTCCAGTGTGAAATTATTGGTATTGACCGAGAACCTGTCCGGATCACTCCCTGTTAATGTGATAGGCCCAACGTTTAAATCAGAGATCCCGAAATTACCAATTAATACCTCATGACTGGGATTTACACCTATTGTTGATTGTCCGAAATCAATTGAGGAGGGAGCGACGAGCAATACACCGTTATCTGTTCCGCTACATTTTAATACACATTCACTGTGGCCACCACCATTACTTTCGACATTTAAAATTGCATGAAAGTCTTCTACGGCCTCAGGTTCACAATATACTTTTAATTGAATGTAACTGCCTTGCTGAGGTAAAGTAAAAGGATAAGCCAGTGGCTGAACAGAAAATATGTTTGCCTGCGGGCCACTGATGTACATATTGGTTATGTCTACCGGATGGAAACCAATATTCGCTACCATAACAGAATCTTCCTGTATCATGGTAGGTGAAACCAATCCAAAATCCACTGTATCCTGCGCTAACATCACAGAACCAGTGTTAATCCCGCTACCCGCAAATAAAACAGTATCGTTTACCACCGAATTGTGAAAAACAAATCCACCACTAAAATCTCCTGCTAAGTTCGGATGGAACTCGACCTCCAAAAAATTCTCACTATTGGCAGGAAGATCCATGGGGAATGAAGTTCCGGGTAGTTGAAATTGAATCCAGTCGTTACCGATTTTTTCAACTTCTTCGACGGTAATCACGGATGATCCTAAATTAAACAGTGTAATGGTATCCGGTGGATAGAGTACACCAACCCTTTGCTCTCCAAAATCAATGGATTCTGGGGTAGCAACAAAAGCATGTGCACCTATCCCGTTTAGGTGAACTGTTTCTGTATACTGGAAACCACCAAAAACAAGGTTAGCTTCGAAACTTCTTAAATCATCCGGATCAAAGGAAACATCAAAGAGTATACTTTCTCCGGATTCAAGAGAAAAAGGAGTTGTGTTGGCATTAAAAAAATCAGGATCCGGACCTAATAAAGAAACAGATTCCACCTCCAGCAACTCAAGGCCAATATTTGTAAGTGTTATCGGTAATGTTTTGGTTTCACCAATTAATGCCTGGCCAAAATTCAGGGTTTCATGGGAAGTCTCAAGTAGGCCTGAGGTTAATCCGCTAAACAAATAGGCTTTTCCAGCATAGTTTAAATTAGTATTTTCATCATCAACACCCGGAGCACCAATTACTGCATATTCGCTATTTTTATCAAATGCAACATCAACGCCAAAACGGTCTTTATCCTGTCCGTCACTTGCAGTAATTTTTTCATACTGTGTCCATTCATTTGTATTATCATCAAGCTTAAACAAATAAACTGCACCTTGACTGTTGTTTTTCCCTGGAGCTCCTACCATAACATAGTTTCCTTTTATTGCAACTGATGATCCAAATGTGTCAAAACTGGCAATGTCATCTGATGCAAGTTTAGGAAACGGAATCCATGTGGAGGTATTGCCAACCATTTTGTAAATATATGCAGCACCGGCTGCTTGACCATTTTCATTATCAAGAGAGGCTCCTATAATAACATATGGCATGTCAATTGCTACTGAATTACCGAATTCATCATAGTCTACATCGGAAACAAACTTTTTAATTTCATTGCTATTATTTTTTATAAAGATATAAGCAGCCCCTTCATTGTGGGGCGCCCCTATAATAAAGAAACTCTGTTCTAATTCTGATGAATAACTTATAGCTAATGAAGCTCCAAAACCGGTAATTGCCATGCCACCATCGCTTGGTGTGAAGGTATTTTCGAGGGTCCAAATATTGTCCCAACCCGAGTATAATAAAACATTTCCGCCAATACCAGCCAAAGCAAGCCAATATGGTATTTGTGCCGGCACCATCTGAATATCCACATCAAGAACGGTATTCCCCATAAAATCATTATGAAATACTTCCGCCCAGATATTCAAACTCTCCTTGTATATGTAAAACTCATTAGTTCCAAAATGACTGACAATGGCGTATCCATTTGCGATACCCGTTGAACTACCGAAGTAACCCAAACTAGTCCACCCTGGTAAAGCTGCTTCCAGATATTGATATACATTATCGGTTGAATACAAGTATGCTGCCCCAACATCTTGTGTATAGACAGGAAATGCCCCCATATTTTTACCTGGAGCCCCGATAATAAAATGATAACTATCAATTGCAACTGACCTTCCATACAAATCAACTGGAAATCCAGGTTGTGTAATTATTATTTCTTTCTGTCCATTGGCAATGTTTATTGTTACAAATAGCAACAAAAAAAACGTTAAATATTTTTTCATGGTCAACTTTCTATTTAATGAACGATCATGTATTTATTCTAAAAAATAAAATCTACTGTCTCAGAAACAGCTAGTTGGTTAAAAAGCTTTGTGAATACTACAAATATAAGAAAATTGAAAAGCACAATCAAGGAATGGAATTGGTTATCAATGTTACCAGCTATTCCGATCATTTTGACAGGATCAACTTTTTTGTAATTGAATTGTTACTGGCAGTCAACCTGAGAAAATAAATCCCAGAAGGAAGCCCGGCCATCCCAAACCCCATGGACTCATTGTCATGAGTTCCTTCAAACAATCGTGTTACCTGATTGCTTCTTAAGTTATAAAGTTCAATAACACAATGCCCAACTTTGAACATTGAACTCCGAACTTCGAACTTACCCTTCATTGGATTGGGGTATATTTCAACATTATTGATCCTGTTTTCTTTAAGTCCGACTGTACCCCCTTCAACATAAACTATCCACCATTGCTCAACATTATCAAAAGAGGTAACATTGTACCATACCGGAACAACAAAACTGGTTGTATCGTTGGCATCAGGATACATACAGGCATAATCAGAAATAGTAATTTCGGGAACCATGTGCAACAGATTGGCCGTATCGTTCACAAATGCTGTTACCGTATGGTTATCATAGTCAATAATGGGAGGCCCAATCTGTGATTCGAAGTAGACATCCAGAATATCTGTTCCATAATTGGTGGAAGTTCCTGAGGTGTATTTAACCGTTGTTGCATCACTTACCATATTCGAATCAATGGAACCTCCTGCTACAACAAGCTGATCATTATCTATAGCATCAATTCTCCAGGGAATTCCGTATAGTTCCGGGATGAAAAAATTCCACATCATATCCCCTTGTGGATTGTATTTTACAACTGTCATAAACTCATTGGAGAAACAACTTTTTACACTGATACCACAGATGTAGATATTATCAGCCGGCCCTTTGGCAAAATCAAAAGGGTGATCATTGATGTAATTAAAATGATCGTATCGTGCATCCCAAAGCAAATTGCCGGATGGATCATATTTTAACAGAATATAATCTTTCCCGGTTCCCGGATAGGGATCTTCATAAGCGCTGTAACCGCCAACATATACATTGCCTGCAGCATCATTCTCCAAGAAGTAAGCATTATTTGTGCGGTATTCAGGATTACCATAGTTCATGGCCCACTGGAAATTACCATTCTGGTCATACTTTACCGTTACTATATCTGTAAGGTTAGAACTAATTTGATTGTATCCTGTAATATAAACATTACCATTATCGTCAACAATAAGCTTTTGGGCAATATCAGTATCGCTATAGACCGGTCCATCATAAAATGCATCCCATATTAAATTTCCATTCTGATCAAACTTCACAACACAATAATCGATGGAGGAATTCCAGGCATCTCCGGCTATATAAACATTTCCCATTTCATCAACGGCCACACTTTTTGAATTAGAATACATACCGCTACCTTTATGGGTTTTAGTCCATAAGGTATCACCGTTGAAGTCCATCTTAACAATTAGCATTTCAGAACCTGTTACTCCTTGTTCGAACTTGGTGCCTGCAACATAAAGGTGATCGTTGTCTATGGTCATATATTCTGGCTTCACCTGCCATTCAAAAGCATTGAATTGGGCATCACCAATTTCCGAGGTCCACAGTAATACACCATCTGTAGCATTATATTTTTGAACTGCAATCGACCAGTAGTTGGTATTGCTATTGAGAATATGTTTCATAAAGGTGATGTAGGCATTTCCATCACTGTCGAGACATAGAGTATTTGGCTCAAAAGAAATGGTATCAGCAGAATCATAGGTATGTAGCCAAAGTATGTTTCCGCTTTCATCATATTTGACAATGAAAATATTTTCATAGGGAGAGTTAATATTGTAAACGCTTCCACCAGAAACAACATTTCCGGATTGGTCTATTTTTACAACAGTTGCTGTTGATGAATTTGCTTCGGGGAAAAGTCCTTTGGAAATCCAGACCGTGTCGACCTGTGCATTAATACCAGTGCTAATAATTAAAGGGATAGCTATTATTGAGATCAATTGTTTCATAACTAATAATCATACTACGACTATAATATCTAATTTAAAGATACTTTGAGGATTGAATACTAAGGCCCATAGGTTATTATTTGCCGGGGATGGATTATTATTTGATGTAGGATAGGCAACTGCCTGGCAATTTAGCTGGGAAGTCTTCGACTACGCTCAGACTGACCGTAGTGAAGGGGAAGGTTATTACATATTTTCAAAAATTCTGAAAAGCTCTTCTCTTTTTCGTTGAGAAACAGGTACAATGGATTCATCATCCAAAACCAGGTGGCCGCCTTCGGATTTGTCGAATCTGGAAACATGATCGAGGTTGACCAGGTGTGACTGGTGGGTACGATAAAATCCGGCTGGTTCCAGCATTTCCGCAAATTCCTTTAAAGTCCGTGAAACCAGCAAGTGTTCAGAATTATTCAGGAAAAAATTGGTATAGTTGACATCGGCCTCACAACGAATAATGTTCCGGACGTTGATGATGTGAATGCTTTCTGCTGTTTTTAAAACAATCTTTTTGATCTTATCCAGATTGGCCAGCAAAGCACTTAGTTTTAATTCTGTGTCTTCCTTGCGAATGGCCTGGGTGGCCTTTTCAACAGCTTTTAAAAGATCACCTGCAACAACAGGTTTCAGTATATAATCGATGGCACTGAATTTAAAAGCAGTGATGGCATGTTCTTCATGTGCAGTAATGAATATGATCTTAAAATTGATCTGGTTGAATCGTTTTAACAGGTCAAAGCCGGTACCATCTGTAAGGTTGATGTCGAGCAAAACAAGGTCAGGATTCTTTTGGCTTATTAATTGGTATCCTGACTCTACAGAATCGGCCTCACCAACTATGGTAAGGTCGATGGGGCTTAATCCCAAAATATCGATCAACGTTTCCCTTGCCCTTGATTCGTCATCAATAACCGCTACTGAGTACATTGCTAATTTTTACTTTATTTTTTTTGGAAACCTTTTGTTCTCCTGATTTCTTTTCCTTACTGCAAATATACTTACAAAAGCAATTACGATAACAACCAGGTTAGTCATCTTTTATTAATCTCACAGAAAAAGCTTTATCAATTGGATGGTCGACCAACAGAGAAACAGCTCTGGAGTTATGGTTTAATACTACTATTGTGAGTGATCCATTTTCCTGTTCCGAGTCAGTCCAGAAATAAGTTTTTTCCCCTCTTTTGAATCCTCCACCGTTGGCATCCCATCCTCCTGCAGGTAAAGCTGTAAATCCGCTTGAGTTGGTTGCACCTTTGTTGGGAGAATTCCAGTGCGCTGTACCCGCTTCTTTAAGTTTACCACCTGCTAAGGTATCTCCTTCAAGATAATTTATAAATTCAAGCCATTCTTCAAGGGTGGGAAGATGCCATCCGGGAGGACTTGCTTCCAGAGCTTCTTCCCAGCTATACATTTGTCCATATATGTGACAATCAACACTTCTTCCTGATTTTGTTTCACCAAGGTATTCCAGGTTCTGTGCCATCCAGATCTGATTACCAATCAATACAGTTTTGTAATTTTTATCATCTCTGTCATCTGTAAAGGAGCCGTAGGTGATCGAAGAATTGTATTCCACCTTACAGCTTTCCTTTTGGCAGGAACAAAACAACAATACTCCTAAAATAATAAAGCCGATTTTAAAGATCTTTTTTGATTTCATCATTAGAATTTTCTTACAAAATGCACAACAGGCCTCAGGGTAAAATTCCAGGGAGAATCATCTCTCATAATGTATACATCATATTCTTCCTGATAGCTAAGTGTATTCCCAATTGCTAAATCCAGCGAACATTTACGACTTTTTGAAATATTAACTCTCAAGCCTGCAAGAATTCCGACTCCATACCGGTAACTTCCGGTCCCCCAGTGATCTGGTATATCATTTTTGAAAGATAAATAACCACCTAATCTGAACTCCGGACCCTTTTGGTTTTCTTTTCTAAAATAGTAATTGTACCCCGGCATAATTCCCAATAATTCAGTTGTGGTTCCCATTTCATCTTCAAAGTAAAAGTAGGAGCCTACTAGTTCAATAGAATGGTTTGAATTAAATCTCATTTCGTAACCAAGCGAAGAAGAAAAAGTAAAGGCACTAAACACTGGAAATACAAAAACCCACGCTTTTATGCAATGTTTATATTCATTTGGTAATGGTTCAACCTCCTGTGAAATGTTGTTATTAATGAAAAAAGAACTAAAAAGTAATAAGAGAAGGATTTTCGGTATTATTTTTCTTCTTTTCATATTGTTATGGCTACTTCTTTATACTGTATATGTCGCTATTGGATACAGTGAAGCATGGTTCATACTAGCTTGAACAGCATCAGATGTATTCTATTGTTCTTCATAAAAAGGCATGTTAAAACTAACTTTGGTCCCAGCTGCCTTATTTTTTTCATCTTTAAGGTCAACTATATCAAGGGTAAACTTTTGTCCGAATTTTTTACTTAAAATTTCCAGCCGTTCTTTGGTAATGGAAGTTGCCATGGATTGATGCTGACGTTTTTTCTCAAACTCTTTGGATTTTTCACGACCTACGCCATCGTCATTCACTTCGCATTTTAAGGACTGTTCATCACGGGCAAAAGTAATTCGTACCGATCCCTTTTCCTTCTTATGTCTCAGGCCATGTTCAATGGCATTTTCAATAAAGGGCTGGGCCATCATCGGTGGAATTTTTATCCTTGCAGGATCCAAGTTGGTAATTTTATCAATATGATAGTCAAAGAGGTTTTCAAACCGTAGGTTTTGCAGTTCCAGATAAACCGTCAGCATTTTTAATTCCTTCTCAAAGGACACGAATTCAGTCCGGGAATTTTCAAGTGTGATCCTGATAAGATCAGCAAACTTTGCAAGGTAATCTCCTGCATTAACAGGGTCTTTCTTATAGATATAACTTTGAATGGCGATGAGTGAATTAAAAATAAAATGAGGATTCATCTGCGACCGCATTAGCTTTTGTTCCAATTCAATGGCTCGATGTTTTGTCCTTAGTCTCTGGTTTCGAATCAATATGTAACCTATTATCAAAATCAGCCCAATTCCTATCAACGTTACATAATACAAGCGGTTTCTCCGGCTCATTTTTAAATCCTGCACCTGGTTTTTCTCCTCCAACAATGCCATCTGTTGTTCCTGTTTTTCCACCTCGTATTTCATTTCAAGGTCTCTTACCGACTTGTATTTCTGAGCATTAAAAACGGTATCCTTATAAGCGGAATACTTTCGATAATAATCAAATGACTTATCCCTGTTCCCCAGTTTATCCCAGGCCTCAGATAAATACAAATAGGCATTCATTAAGAGGATAGGATTTTCCGATTCCAGGCTTAGCTTTAAACTCTCTTCAGCAGACTGTATGGCTTTCTGATAATCCTTCTTTTTTATATAAATATCTGCAAGATGTGCGTGAATGCTAGCAATGGTTACCTTATCGTTCTGTTCTCTGGCCAGCTCTAATGATATCTCGAAATACTCAATGGCTTGTTCAAACTCGTTCTCCATCTGGTATGACTTTGCTATGGCAAGATAGGATTCATCAAGAATCAAAGAAAAGCCTAATGTGTCATTTATTGAAATTGCTTTCTCAAAATATTCTCTTGCCCTTTTATACTGGTTTTGTGAATTGTACACATTGCCAAGGCTAATTAAACATGCAAGTACTGTCTTATTATCGTGAGTCTGGTAGGCCGATTCCAGCGCCTGGTTGTAAAAAGATTTGGCTTTTTCATAATCAAGCTGGGCTTCAAAAAGGTTACCTATGTTCATGTTGGTTACTGCAATCCTTCGCATGTGGTTCAGTTGGACAAAAATATCCAGGCCCTTATGCAAAAACTCATAGGCTTTGGAAAAATTAGTCAACTGTATATGAACATTCCCGATATTCACATAACAGGTGGCCATCCAGAAGGTATCTGCTGTTGCAATGGCTGCTTCAAGCGCATAGTCATAATAAACCAGTGCCCGGGAATATTCTCCCTGATTTTTGAGTACGATGGCAATGGCCTCATAAACCTCACTTTCCAGAATCTGATCGTTTAATTCACGAGCTACTGTTAAACACCTGTTGTAATTTGTAAGGGCTTCGGTATATTCACCCTGGTAAAAATTTTCAATACCGATTTCAAGGATTGCACGGTACTTCAGCCTTTTGAGGTATTCAGGATCTTCATCATCACCTAAACCTGACAACAATGAATCAATTAATATTTCGGCCTTTTCAAAATAATATACCAGGGAATCGGAAGGGCCATCCACGTACATGTTCCCGATCTTAAACAATATTTTAATCCTGGTGGTATCTTCTGAAGTATTTTGTAATTGATGAAGGAGTTCTTCCTTGGATTCATCGGCTCGTAAAGGATTGGATATACCAGTTAAAAGTATTGTTGTGAAAATGAATAGCGTATGAATATATCGAACCAAGTTCCGGGACTTAAGTGTTTGGTTCAACAAATATAAATAAAACCTGCTTCACTTTGTGGAATCATGTAAAGGCTAAAGGTTCCAATGAAAAGGAATTTTCAGAAAATCCTTTAAAAATTATCTAAACGTTGGAAAGTACATTTTCCAGGTTTTCAAAACGCTGCTGGTAATCCTCTGTTGAGCGGTTTATAATTTCGTAGGCATCTTCTTTCCCGAAAACATCAGTTATCTCTACATCCCTTGGATTGCCTGGCAGATCCTTGTAAGTAAGGAAATAATGCTTCAGTCGATCAATAACCATGTCAGGAAGATCAGTAACGTCTTTGTAATCCTGGTACATGGCATCGTTGTTCAGAACAGCTACAAGTTTATCGTCCGATTCATTGCCATCAATCATACGAAATCCACCAATGGGTCTTGCTCTTGCAAGGATATCGCCGTGCACGATATCTTTTTCAGTAAGAATACAAATATCAATCGGGTCACTGTCGCCTTTAATGTCTTTCTTCCCTGTTTTTTCCATACAGAATTCCGCCACCTTTTTACCACTATAGGTTTGAGGAATAAAACCGTACAGGGCCGGAACAACATTGGAATATTTTTGTGGCCGGTCGATCTTCAGGTATCCCGTAACTTTATCCACTTCGTATTTAACCGTATCAGTAGGAACCATTTCGATGAAACAAATAATTACTTCCGGAGCATCCGGGCCAATATCTACGCCATGCCATGGGTGTGATTTGTACCTCAGACCCATCAGCTTACCAATCGGATCCATTAACCTGTTAGTTGCCATAATTCTAGTTTTTAGTATGGGAATGCAAAGCTAATCTGATTAATTAACATACGAAAGCTTTACGATTGTAAATTAATAATAAACCACTTTGCATGCAGGTTTTGCGGCTTTAAACTTTTCTATGTTTTTAATGGAAATTCGTGAATTAAAGCAGGAGACTGAATTTAATCCGGGAAGCGATAGCAAGGGAGCCAGGCTTTTCACCTGTGTATTGTTCAATTGTATCTCCTCAATGCCTGTCAGGTTTGCCACTGGCTTTAATGACCTTACCTGTGTTCCGGACACATTCAAAACATTTAGTTTGTTCAGGGTTACTATGGGTCTTAGATCTTTTACAGGTGTGTTCTCAATATCCAGAATCCTCAGGTTTCTTAATCCTGCCAAAGGACTTATGTCCATCACTGGCATCCGTGTGCACCGGATCTCTTCCAACAAATAAAAATGGGACAATCCTTTAAGGCTGCTAATGGTTAATCCGTCCAGTGTGATCTTCTTCAGTCCTGTAAAGATAATAACAGGATCAAAGGATTTAATCTCACCCTTGTTTATCAACTCCAGTTCCGTCATAAAAAGCAGTTTGTGCAATTGTTCACTTGAGGGTGGAGAATCCAGTTCACTGTCTGAGTTGAAAAAATCTTTCCATTCTACGGGTAAATTGACCCACCAGGAATTCATTGATTCAGTTTTATAAATGACCAGACAATGGGGATTGTTTTTTCTGAACCCAAAGGCTATTTCATTGTTTATCCCGGATTCATCTGCATAAATTGCTTTAAGATTATTTAATCCTCTAAGTGGAGAAAGATCCTTTATTTCAGTTCCGGAAATGTTAATTTCTTTAAGGCTGCTGAGGTTTCCGGCAAAATCAAGCGATTTGACAGTGGAGTTAGAAAGATCAATGAATTCAAGTTCCAGGGAATTTCCAAGGGGACTATAATCTTCAATCTGTAAACCTGAAAGGTTTATTTTTTTCAGGTTGTATAAGCCTGATACCGGGCTAAGGGTGGTAATTGAAGACTCACTGATATCAATTTCTTCCAAACGGAGTAATGCATGCAATTCCTCTTTAGTAGGATCCTCTCCCAGGTTAGCAGCATCAGAAGCCAGTTTTTTCCATGGTTCTTCAAGTGTAGCCCAACCATTTAACAGTTCCTCGGATTCGAATATGACCAATGAGCCCGGATTGTTTTTCATAAAAGCAATGGCCTCCCTTCTCTTCTTCTCCCTGTTCACCTGAAAAACATCGCCACTGTCCCAATAGATCCTTTTTAAACTACTTATCCCGGATAATGGAGAAACCTGTTCAATTCCTGTATAGCTTATCTTTAATACCTCAAGGTTTTGCAATTCTATTAATGGCTCAATCAAAGTAACTGATGTATTCTCGCAATTGAGGTATTTTAGTTCAAAAAATCCAGACATGGATTCAAGGTGCCGGATACCGGTACCGGCGATTTCAAGTTTTTCAAGGTTTTTCAAGTTGACTAGAGATCCCAGGTCATAAATGTTTGTCTCATTAAAATTCAGGTCTCGCAATTTAATTAACTCTTTTGCAAATTCAGGAGTATGAATACGAAGGCCGGAACATTCAACTTTTTCAAGATTGTAAAGGCCTGATAAGGGCGTCAGATCGTTTAACAACGTATAACTGCAATTGATCTCCGTTAATGAAATGCTGTAAAACAAAGGAGTAAGATCATCCACCGGTGTGTTTGAAAAATCAAGAACTTTTAATCGGTTTAAATTTCTTAAAGGGAATAAACGGGTAACCAGGGTATTTGAACAATTTAGCTCCTCCAGCTCCGACAATTCTGCCAGGGGTTTTAGGTTCCGTATAATTTCGTTGCCGGAGATATCAATTGATCTTTGTTTTAACAGGACCGATAGCTGATCAAACATTTCACGGGTATCCACCTCCAGGGTGTCAAAATCTGTTCTCAGATGCGACTGATTCCTTTCAGGTGGCAATTCAAGGTTGTATTGATTCTGTTGGATCTCCGAAACTGTATTGTTCTTTCCGGAAAGCAAAAGAAAACCTTCAGCCAGGTACACCACACTGGATAAGGGTACGGAGTCATACACCGACACATTTTCACTAAACACATTTCTCCATTCATTTGACAGTGAATTCCACCAGTACCTCATTTCTTCCTTTTTATTCAGTTTGGTGGTATAAATGCTAGCTATCCGAAGGTCAGAACTGTTCATGTCAAGGTTGATCTCCATAAACCTTGTTTTCCGGTTACTAACGGAATCTCCTTCAACTGTAATTCCCTTCAGGTCGCGGTTAAGTGTTACCTTAAAGTATTGAAGGTTTCCATCACCTGCATGGAATGTGATGTCAGAAATGATGAATTTGAATTGAACGGTCTTAAAGAAAAACTCAATGTCTTTAAGGTATGCCTGAACATCCTTGTGGAGCGTTACATCCCGGCTCTCATCCAGGTCATCCTCAACCTGTACTTTATCATCTTTGAAAATTTTCAGAAAGCTTTCGTTGATAATCACCTCCTTTTCACGGATTACAGATTCTGGATCACCGATAAAATTTAATGTGCCTTCCAGGTATTTTATAAGATCGGAAACCTGTTGTTTGTAATTATCAATGTCGTCATTAGAAAGTTGGGTTTGGCTTCCCTGGGAAGTAACAATCAACGGAAGAGTAATTATAAGTGCTGAAAGTAGTATTTGTAAAAATTTTCTCAAGGCAAATAAAATTGAATTAGCTCATCTTTCTCGTCCTGTGAAATTTTATAGAGTTTTGAAATCAACCAACCGGCATTTCCTCCCGACCTGTTGAAATAAGAAAGTTCAAAATACCATCCATCCACCTGGAAAAAATGAAATTTTAGTTTTCCAATTTTCTCAAAGGACATGTTGCCCTGTTTGATCTCATAAAACAACAAGGTTTTATAGTCCGGTTTAAAAGTTTTATCTGCATAGTATTCCGAATATTTTACATCCCTGAACACTTTGTACATGTTCATGAAATCAAGTTCGTGACTCATCGGGTGGAGGAAAGATTGTTTTACAACATCAGGTTCTCCCTTATTAAAATGCCTCAGGAACTTATAAAAGTATACATTGGTGATCACCCATTTATAACCCAGGTTTTCCTGTTCAAGCTGTAAAAACAAAATCGGGTTTTCTTCACTTTTGTAATGGGTAAATGTTGTTGCCAGTTCTGCAAACCAGTCTTCGCCGTGAAAATCGAGGAAAAAAGGAGCACCATTGTCGCAAACATCCTCAATAAACTCTTCCCTGAGTGACTTTTGAATAAATGGGCTTTCGTGGTCGAACATCATATTCAGGTAAACTTTCCTGAATTCGTTGTCACGGTATTCAGGATCATCCTTGCTGTACCTTTTGCCAAACCTGTCCTCTTCATTGTTAAACCTCCGGAAGAACTGGTTGACCTGTTTGGTTTGAGCATATAAAGAGCTTTCCTCTTCGGAAAAGCCATCAATGCTTTGTCCTGAAGAGGAAAGTGAGAATACGATTAATATGATTATTAAATATGTTCTATTCACCTGGTTTTGTTTCTTTCACCCTGATATCACCCAGCAATACATCCCAGAAACCAATGAGTTTACCCGCGATCTGGGTTTCTTTCCTTTTTACATAAACGGTAATGTCCTTTTTGGTAACGTCCTGGTAAACAAGTCCGCCTTCCTGGTCAAATCCTGAGAATTTCTGGAAAATGGTGATCACTCCAACATAGGTGCCATCAGGTTGTCTTTCAAGGTCACTAACGTACTCAATCTTGTACCATTCAATATCCACCTTGTCATAATTCAAACGCATGAGTCTTTCCAGGTACTCCCTGACAGGATAATGATTAATGCCTTCTCTGTGTAATGAAGAAACACCTACTTCACTGCCTTCCATAAACAATTCAACTGCACGGTCGATCACCCTGCTGGCTTCTGAAAAATTGGTGCCTTTATTACCAATAAGGCTGATGTATTTACTCAGGTCCCTTACCTTTTCCAGGGCAAGGCTGTCAATGGCCTGTTTCCTCTCAGGACTAATGTTATCCTGTGCAAAGGTTTGTATAGCAAAACAAACAAATAAAATCGGGATGATTATTTTTATCTTTTTCATAAGCTTCTAATTTTTAATAAGTTCAAGTGAAGTTATTTGTCCATACCCATCAAACTTAACCTCATTCACACTGTTGTTGTAGTTTTTGGTATCTTTCAAATAATTGAGGTATTTTTCAATTGTAGTGGGTTTGTCATAATCTGTTATGCCACCGGCCTGACTGATGATGATCAGTACAGGAACATCAGGTGAAGCAAACAATTTCATGGTTTCAGCAATTTTTGCATTGGCTGAACCTGAATTTGTTGCACCGGCAATCTGGCTAAAATATTCATCAATGTATTGATACCTTGATTGTTCTGCTTCCAGTTTCTTTTGTTTTTCTTCCTGTTCTTCTTTTAAGCGCATGGCTTCCTTTTCAGCTGCAATCTTGGCTTCAACCTGTTTGATAAGGTCGTTAACAGTCGTATCGTTCAGGTTTTGTGATTTGATGTCGTTCAACCTGCGTTCTTTTTCAGTTAAGGGCATGGTGCCGTCATCGTTCAAAATGGCATTTAATTCAGCAATTGCTTTCTGAACTTTATCAGCATACTCTTTTGCTGCAGCTTCCTGTGCAAGTTTTTTCTTACTCTTACAACCTCCTGAGCTGAATGCTACTCCAGCAACCAGCAGGAGAATGAACAGCCTGGATAAAAAGTTCATTTTGTTAAACTTAGTTTTCATGGGTATAAATTTATTTATTCAATAATTAGTTATAATTCTCTTTATTAATCCTGAAATTTGATACTGTAACATCAAATTTCCGAAGGTATCGTTTTCTAACTACGTTGGTTAGATTTGATAAACAAGCACGTTTCCAAACTTGTTAGTAATCACAACGTCAGAAATTAAAATTTATTAATACCGGAGCAAAATTATTTAAATTTGATGGCGGGAAATACAATGAAAAAAAAACATTTCAACATACCAATCTTCATACCTGAACTGGCTTGTCCGTTTCAATGCCTGTATTGTAACCAGCAAAAAATATCAGGGCAACAACATTTACCTTCTGATGAAGAAATAACAACCACCATTGAAAAGTACCTGGAAACCATTCCAGAAGGATCTGCAGTACAACTGGCCTATTTCGGAGGTAATTTCTCCGGTATCAGCCTGGAAGAGCAAGAGCATTACCTGAAACTGGTGAAGCCATATATTGAAAACGGTAGTATTTCCGGAATAAGAATATCCACGCGTCCCGATTATATCAATGAGGAAATACTGAGCCTGCTAAAAAAGTACAAAGTTGTTTCCATTGAACTGGGAGCGCAATCCATGAAGGAAGAGGTTTTAAAGCAATCGAAACGCGGGCATACGGCATTTGACACAAAAACAGCCAGCCGCCTTATTATAAATCACGGAATTGAACTCGGCCTTCAGATGATGATCGGATTGCCGGGAGATACACTAAATAGATCATTGTACACTGCAAAACGAATTATAGAATTAGGAGCTGCAAACACAAGAATTTATCCGACATTAGTCATAAAGGATACTGCCCTGGAAAAAATGTACAACGACAACATGTACAAACCCTTGGAACTTGAAGAAGCCATTCGCTGGTCGAAGGAATTGTTTCAACTGTTTGAAAAATCAAATGTAAAGGTACTAAAGCTCGGGCTACACCCTTCAGATGGATTGGTCTCAGGTGAAGATCTTGTGGCAGGGCCTTTTCACCGATCTTTCAGAGAACTGGTACTGACAGAAATATGGGCAGATATTTTATCAAACATACAAAATGGAAAAAGTCGATCGGTTGAGATATCAATTCCACAAGGAGAAATAAATTATGCTATTGGGTACCGGGCAAAGAATAAAAAGGAGTTAGAAAAGAATTTTAAGGTGGTAAGATTCCGTGAGGATAAAAGCCTGATAAACAGGAATTTTATTATTAATTACGATCTCTGATTATTTCTCGTAAATTCGCAAAGCAGGTCCTCCAATTCGAACTATTCAGATCGTAAATAAAAAGGATCGAAAAGAATCCATGCAACTTTCAATCAGTTTTGTATCCAACTCAATCCTGTTGAGGTTTTCATCAAAACATTTGTCGTAAAATTCAAGAGACCAAAAAAGCCTGTTTAATTCTTTTCTTTTGTGCTTTTCATTAAGGTATGGTCCATGTACCGATAAATGAAGAACTGGTTTTTTCCTTTTCAGATAATAAATCATGCTAGGGACTACCTCAATTTCACCCCCTTCAATATCCAGCTTTATAAATTCAATGTTACCCGGCATTTCTTTGTCAAGCCAGGACTGCCAGGTAAAGGAAGGGACTGTAAAAGATTCAGCACCGTTGGGGATATTTACCATACTGGTCATGCTGTCGCCCAGGTTCCCACCATGACTGGCTATTTTAACTGTACCTGTTTCAGCCGCAATGGCAATATTATGTGAAGAAACATTTGTCAATTCGTTTAATTGTACATTTTGCAATAAAAAGGGGTAAGCAACCGGATCGGGTTCAAAAGCATATACATGTTTACAAAATCGGGCGGCATACATTACTGTAGGACCGATCCAGGAACCGATATCACAGTATACTGAATCTGAACACAGGTATTGCTCAAGCATCTTAAAGTACTTTGGCTCAAATCCACCATTGTTCATGATACGCCAAAAGCCTATATGGTATGGATCGCCTTTGAACTTACGTCCATTAATGGATACAGGGTAATGACCTCTTCTTCGATAATAATATTTTCCTAGTTGTTTTAGCAAACCGATCAGATCATGGTTTTTATCACACGTTCATATTCAGGGAAATACCTTCCTATGACCGGCAGATCAAAGCTTCTCAGGATACTGGTGTTGGGTTCCCTATCCAGTAAAAACTCAAATGATTTTTCTACCAGAACTTGGGGTGAAACTTTGCGATTTGTCAGTTTCTCATAATAGGCTTCTGTCAAAGTTACCTGATGTGATGTAGTAGAATGCCCTTCAACAGTAACCTGGTACGTTGTTTTGCTAATTTCTTTTACTGTTATCATTTATCAATGCAGTTTGTTTTATTTTATTTATCCAAAAATAAGGAATTCTCAGCAACAACAATCAATAAGCTTATCAATTTACTGCCATTAAGAATGAATGCTTTTTATGTGGATTAATAAGTCTATTTATTCAAAACTCAGGTTAAATCCAAAGGTATTGTTTGTTTAAAACAACAAAAGCAACAATCAAAACATTTACAACAATCCCAAGAGGTGTTTCACGCCAGTTTATAACATTAATTGCAAATGACAGGATGGCTATCCAGAGGATTAATTCAGCCTAATAACCTGCTTCGGAAACAAGAGAAAAACCTGAATAACCCAATCCCACAGCTACGATTAGCCATATAAAACCAAACATCAGATAACCGGCTTTACCAAGATCAAATTTGATTAGGAATACTTTTGTTGTTGCCGGTTTGTCCTTTGGTTTCAGAATCCGCCACATGACCGGAAAAGTCAGGAAATGAGCAAATGCATGGACAAACAATAATATTGAAAAAGCAGTTCACATATCAACAATTATTTAAGGATCATTTCAAGTATCCTGATCCTGGGATTTAAGTATTGTCCGTCCTCAGGAGACTGATGGATCTGCTCCACGAATTCCATTCCATCCACTACTTTACCGAAAGCTGCAAATCCGGCTCCATCAGGATTTCTTCCACCTCCAGCATCCAGGGAAGGCTGATCACCAACACAAATAAAAAACTCACTTGTGGCTGTTCCAGGTTCGTAACGCGCCATTGAAATGACACCATGTTTATGAAGGATTCCTGTTTGCTCCGTTGACTCATGTTCAATAGGAGGAAGCATTTGCGGGTGCTCATCTTCATACAGGCCTCCCTGAATCACCTGGATCTTTGTTTTTGAATCAGGCTGGTTTCGCAAATGGACAGTCCGGTAAAATGTGGTCCCTTTAAACCGATCCTCCTGTACATATCTAATAAAATTTTTTGTAGTGATGGGGGCCTTGTCTGTATAGAGCTCAATTTCAATTGTTCCTATCTCGGTAAGGATCAGGACCCGGGGATATTTATTTTCACATGAAAAAAATAAAAGAAAAAATGGCACTATCAAAGCCAAACGAAATCTTCTCATAATTAAATTGACTAAATTCCTGTGAACTAAAATAATGATTTTTCTAAAATCGTAACGAAAGACAACTTAAGCCGCCATCCAGTTTTCTGAATTCAGAAACATCCACCTCCAAAACTTCATATCCCTTTTGTTCAATTTTGCTTTTTGTTTTCGGATACCCCTCAGGTATTAATACAAAGTCGTTTATCCATACAGAATTTGCTGCATAGGCTTCTTCCTGCGGAACGATGATCTTTTCAAACTGATCAAATACCGGATTGTTGAGGAACTCACCTGTTATCAATAATTTGTTATTTTCCACGTAAGAAAGCCCGGTTTTCAGGTGAAGCATTTCATTCATTTGAACCGTGGATGCCGTCATCCCATATCGTTCAAGGATTTTGGTCATTTGATTTGCTCCTTCCAGATTGGTCCTGTTCGAAAGCCCGATATAAAAATGGCTTCCAACCATCATAATATCTCCTGCTTCTATAGTTCCCGGTGAAGTAATTCGTTCAATACGATCATAGGATTCCTCTAGGATAAATTCTACTTCAGCCTCCTCCCCTTTTCTGCTATTTATCCCAGGATTAGTAATGACCGCACATTCCGGTGTACATAAAGCAACATCCTCAATGAAAGTTGAATCCGGAAACTTATCATCACCCTCCAGAACAATCACCTCCAAACCACAAGCTTCAAGAGCAAAGGTATATTGCTGGTGCTGCAGAAATGCAAGGTCAAAAACCGGCTGTCCCAAATTGGCTTGAGTTTCACCCTGATTTATGTTTGTACATGGTAATTTTACAATCGCTGTTGTAAACATCCGCTATCCTCGTATTTTTGTGTAGCTAATTTACAAATATATATAAATGTTAATCTTTTACGATAAACGAATTCCTGATAAAGCCAAAATCCGGTTAAATGAATTCGGAGACGCAGTTCCATTTGAAACAAAAGGTATTGTTTACGACTCTATTTCCGGCCATCCGGATGTGTTTTTATGCAGGATTAATGATCAAATAATAGTGGCGCCCAATTTGCCGAACATCTACAAAAAGTTACTTGAAGATAATAAGATCCCTTTTATCGAAGGGGAAGAATCCGTTGGACATAAATACCCTGATACTGCTAAATACAACATTGTTACTACGGATAAATTCCTCATGCATAATTTCAGGTATACCGATTCCAAAATACTTCAGCATGAAGGCGATCTTGACTTGATTCATCTGAACCAGGGGTATTCACGATGTAACCTCCTTCCTTTAAAAGAAAATCATTTCATCACCTCTGATGAAGGTATCCATAGGACTTTAGAAAAATTTCAAATCAATTCTTTATATGTTCAACCAGAGGGTATTCTTTTAGAGGGTCATAAACATGGATTTTTTGGAGGTACCTGTGGGGTGCATAAGAACAAGGTATTTTTTATTGGAAGTTTGGACAATTTCCAGGATGGCAATAAAGTAAAAGTATTTCTTGAGCAGCTAAACTACGAGATCATCGAATTGTATGATGGGCCTTTGTTTGATGGGGGGAGTTTGTTTTTTGTTTAACCGCAAAGGTAGCAAGGAAGGTGCAGAGATCGCAAAGTTTTCTTATTTTAGCACCCTTAACTTTTAACTAACCTTCTTCCGATGACCGAAAACCAAATTTCAAGTAAAATTATTGGAGCTTCATTAAAAGTGCATAAAGCATTAGGTCCAGGATTATTAGAAAATGCGTATGAAGAGTGTTTGGTTTATGAATTAAGCAAATCAGGATTAAAGATTGAAAAACAGAAATCATTACCCCTTGTGTACGAAGAAATAAAACTTCAGTCAGGTTATAGAGTGGACATTTTAGTTGAAAATAAAGTGATCATTGAAGTAAAATCCGTTGAAACCTTAAATGATGTGCATCTGGCGCAGGTTCTAACTTATCTGAAGCTATCAAAATGTAAACTTGGTTTGCTTATTAATTTTAATGTAAGCCTTATAAAAAATGGAATTAGAAGGGTGGTAAATGGGCTATAGTTTCGATCGTATGTTTTATCATAACCGTCTCTATTTATTACTTAGCTAAAATCACTGCGATCTTTGCGGTTAAAAATCATAACACTCATCTCCATTTTTCCTAATTTCGCACCCAAATCTAAAATTGTAAATCTAAATTCTAAAATAGTATGCTACGTTCACACACTTGCGGGGAATTGACTATATCAAATGTAGGACAGGAAGTAACGCTTTCAGGCTGGGTTCAAAAATCCAGGGATCTGGGAGGGATGACTTTTGTTGACCTTCGCGACCGCTATGGAATTACTCAATTGGTATTTAACATGGAAACCAACGCCGGACTATGCGAAAAAGCCCGTAAACTGGGAAGGGAATTTGTAATCTCAATTGCCGGAAATGTAGCCGAACGAAGCAACAAAAACAAAAACATACCCACTGGTGAAATAGAGATCATCGTTGATCAACTCAATATTTTGAATGAATCGGCTGTACCTCCTTTTACCATTGAAGATGATACAGATGGCGGTGAAGAACTCAGGATGAAATACCGTTACCTGGACCTTCGAAGAAATCCTGTAAAAAGGAACATGGCCCTACGTCATAAAATGGCTATTGAAACAAGAACTTACCTGGATTCGCAAGGATTCTTTGAGATAGAAACACCATTCCTTATTAAATCCACCCCGGAAGGTGCTCGTGATTTTGTTGTGCCATCAAGGATGAACGAAGGACAGTTTTATGCTTTGCCTCAATCACCACAAACCTTTAAACAACTATTGATGGTAGCCGGTTACGACCGCTATTTCCAGATTGTACGTTGTTTCAGGGATGAAGACCTCAGAGCCGACCGCCAACCTGAGTTTACTCAAATCGACTGTGAAATGTCATTTGTTAATCAGGAAGATGTTTTAACAACTTTTGAAGGTCTGGCCAAATACCTCTTTTATAAAGTTAAGAATGTAGATATTGAAGACTTTCCATGGATGCCTTATTCCGATGCCATGAAATATTATGGTTCCGATAAACCGGACCTTCGTTTCGGAATGAAATTCGTTGAACTGAATGAAATTGCCCAGGGTAAGGGATTTATAGTATTTGATGATGCTGAACTGGTGGTTGGATTTAATGCGAAAGGTTGTGGCTCATATTCCCGCAAACAGCTGGACAAACTTACAGACTTCGTAAAGAAACCTCAAATTGGAGCGAAGGGGCTTGTTTATGTAAAATACAATGAAGACGGAACTTTTAAATCATCTGTTGACAAGTTTTTCGACCAGGATGCATTAAAAACCTGGGCTGATAAGATGGGTGCCAAACCAGGTGATCTTATGCTCGTACTTTCAGGAGAAACAAATCATACAAGGAAAGCATTAAATGAATTGCGCCTTGAAATGGGCAACCAGCTTGGCCTGCGTGACCCGAATGTATTTAAACCACTTTGGGTGACTGATTTTCCATTGCTTGAATGGGATGAGGAGTCCGGAAGGTACCACGCCATGCATCATCCATTCACCTCTCCGAAAAAAGAAGACATTGATAAAATGGAAACTGCTCCAGGCGAGGTAAGGGCAAATGCTTACGATATGGTGATCAACGGAGTAGAGATTGGAGGAGGATCTATTCGTATCCATGATAAGGGATTGCAGAAAAGAATGTTTACGCTTCTTGGATTTACTGATGAAGAAGCACAAAACCAGTTTGGCTTCCTTATGAACGCTTTTGAATATGGTGCTCCGCCACACGGTGGGATAGCCCTTGGTTTTGACCGTTTAGTGGCACTATTCGGTGGCTCTGATTCCATCAGGGATTATATTGCTTTCCCGAAAAACAATGCAGGACGGGATGTGATGATTGATTCGCCATCTGTGATCTCCGAGGAACAACTCGATGAGTTGAAGATGAAAGTGGTTAAATAGGACAGCTGTTTCAAAAGTCTTCGGCAACTCTGTGGTACCTTTGTGTTACTTTGTGAAATAGCACTATTTAGCTGTAACACAGAGTTTCCAAAGAAGACAACAAGTTCCACAAAGATTGTTAAAACAGATGATCAGTTATCAATTTTGAGACTGCCTTTTCAAATCTTATTTAAGCCCTCCCAATAAAACCTCCACT
The DNA here is from genome assembly GCA_964421215.1 of uncultured Bacteroidales bacterium. Lineage (GTDB taxonomy): Bacteria > Bacteroidota > Bacteroidia > Bacteroidales > JAADJA01 > JAADJA01. The sequence continues at coordinate 53,783 of CAYQWA010000023.1, forward strand.
GCTATTTCGAGCTGCTGGTCACGACCTTTTACAACTACATCATACTCCTGGCGGACTTCATAGTCAGGTTCAAGTTGTTTGTTCTCAAGGTAATTACCTTCAAGGTCTTTGGTACCTACTTGTGGGATCCCAAAATAAAGTGAGTTGTCCTGCAAGGTTTCCCACCAAACAGCAGTCATAGTTCCCGGAACAGGCATGCCAACACAATCACCAATTTCAAGGGCTTTATAAGCAAAGGGGAATCCATGTGCATCGGAATAATTGCTTTCACTCATGAGTACCACCGAAGGTTTGATCCATTTATTTTGAGGTTCATGGCCAAAATGATTTCCTCTTGGATAAAAGTCAACATACTTTTTGCCATTGAGCATAGTAGCCAGGTCATCATGCAACCATCCTCCTCCATTAAAACGGGTATCCACAATTAAGGCTTCCTTGTCCCAGTTTCTTCCCAGCACTTCAGAATAAAATTCCCGGAAGCTGGAGCTGTTCATTCCTTTCACATGAACATATCCAATCCTACCTTCAGATAGGGAATCGGTCAATGTCCTCATCTTTTTCACCCATCGTTGATAAAGCAATTGGCTTTCCTGACCGATGGAGATGGGTTTAACTGTTTCTTCCCAACGCTCACCAGAACCTGGATCGAACAATGACAGAAGTGTATTTTTTCCGGCTGTATGGTTCAGCAGCTGGAAATAATTCATGCTTGAATCAATGACAATGTTGTCAATTTTTTCGATGATCATTCCTGTATCGATTTTACTATCAGCTTGCAATAGCGGGCTTTTATCTATGATCTCAATGATGCGGATACCATTTCCAGTATGGTCAGGATCGAAGAAAGCACCAAGCTTTGCTGTTTTATCACCATTCTTAACCCTTAAACGATAACCCGATCCTGTATGTGATGCGTTTAGTTCACCCAACATTTCACTTAACATTTCTGCAAAGTCGAAATTGTTGTTGATGTGCGGTAAAAACTTGCTGTATTCCGATTTGTAAAACTCCCAGTCGACCTCATGAAGATCGGGGGTATAAAACTTTTTCTGTACCTGTCTCCACACATGTTCAAACATATATTCCCTTTCAAGGGTTTTATTCAAATTGAACTCAGCTTTGAAAGCGACATCTTTCTTTTCCGCTTTATTCCCGACCTTTATCTTTATGATCTTTTTATCGGAAAATAGAAACAGGTACTTGCCGTCTTTGTCCATTTGAAGGGCTCCGGCACCTCCTTTTAAGTTCATCACCATTTTGGTTTCCTTCTCCTTGAGTTTATGAACCCACAGGTCATAACCATCTTCAAACTTGCTCAAGTAGTAAAGTTTATCTCCATTAGGTGTTAATATTGCATCGGCAAGCCAGGATGAATTGATGGTAAGTTTAACCTTTCTGTCTTCTATTTTTTCCAGTTCGATGTTAATTTCCTCAATGGGATCTTCCTTATCTTCAAAATCACCTGCTATCTCTCTTTTCTTTTTCTCTTTTTCCTTCTCTTTCTTTTCCTTTTCCCTGATCATCTCATATTCCTCTTTCGATAACCTGAACTTATCCCAGCTGTCCTGGTTGAGGAAATATGCATAAATGTCATCCTGGGCTCCCCAGCTGCCGTGGCTTCGTAATCCTTCCCTGTCAGAATACCATAGGATCACATTCCCTTTCATCATCCACTTGGGCATGGCATCGTAATATCCGCTTTTTGTGAGGTTAATGGGATCAGATTCTCCTTTAGCATCAATTAAGGCCACATCATTCATAAAGATCGAATGTGGAGAGTAGCTGGCTACAAACCATTTTCCGTCAGGAGACCATTCATACCACTGGTCACCATCGGCATAGGAATAATTGTATTTCCCATCAAGTATGGTCCTTATTTCTCTGGATTCCAGGTTTATGACTTTAAGCGTTTCCCTCTCTTCAAGGTATGCCACCTCTTTGCCATCAGGTGAGTAGTGGGGCTGGAAGGTTTCTTCGGGAATGGCTAAAACCGTATCTTCCTTCAGAACAGTACTGAGGGAGAATAATTTCTCGTCTTCCCTTATAATTTTCGTGTGAAAAAGGTTCCAGCTTCCATTACGCTCAGAAGCATACAATATGGATTTCCCATCCGGGCTAAAACTTACGGACCGTTCCTGTTCAGGGGTATTGGTTATTCTTTTTGTGGTTTCAAAATCAACGGAGGTAACAAACACTTCTCCGCGAACAACAAAAACAATTTCCTTTCCTGAAGGAGAGAGCTCCATTTCTGTTGCTCCTGAAGAGAGGGTAAGGAATTCATGTTGATTCTCTTTATCATCTACCGCAATGGAAACAGGGACTTTTTGTACCCTTCCTCCGGGAGGAATTATATAAATTTCACCATGGTAGCTATAACACAAACTACCATCATTAGCAATGCTTAAAAAACGGACGGGATGATTTTCGTGGCTGGTTACCTGGCTGATGTTTTCAGGATCATCAATGGGGAATTTACAAATGTTGAAGGAACCGAATTGTTCGCTCAGGAAATAGATCTTTCGTTCATCCTCATCAAAAACAGGATTTCGGTCCTCGCCTGGAAAGTTTGTTAACTTTTCATGTTTACCAGATACTTTATCATACATCCAGATGTCTCTGGCAACGGAGGATGTGTGATGTTTTCTCCAGGAATTTTCATATCCTTTTCTATCATGGTAAATGATACGGTCCATGCTTTTGTTCAACTGAGCCATTTCAGCAGGAGTCGATAGCACCTGCTCAATCTTCCCTCCATTTACCGGGACTTTATACAATTCCGAAAGAACACCAGAAGGAAACTGCACATTATCTCTGGAATCATTAATGTTAGATGTAAAAAGTACGGATAGTCCATCAGGAGTAAAACACGTAGGATACTCTCCATTAGAATAGTAAGTGAGCCTTTTTGCCTGTCCACCTGTAGCAGGGATCAGGAAGATGTCAAAATTCCCGAACCGGCTTGAAGCAAAGGCAATTTGTGATCCGTCGGGTGACCAGACAGGTATAAAATCATGGGCTTTATGTACTGTTAAATGTTTGGCTGCTCCACCGGCTGAAGGCATGGTAAACAAATCTCCCTGAAAAGAAAAAACAATGGTTTTACCATCCGGAGAGATAGACGGATAGCGAAGCCACAGTGCTTCATCACTGGCATATAAAAATGAAAAATAGAATATTGAGATAAATACAATGACAAAAGTTCTCATAGCAAGTTGATTTTTGGAAATCTGCTTTTCAGACCAGAACATTAACATATAATTCGATCAAATTTTTTATAAAATTAACGAAATAAAATATGTTAAAATGAAATTTGGTAATTTCATTTCAGTGATAATGCATAATCATCATTCCACATTACATCCCCATTTAAGTTCTTATAATAATGTTAATTTTGTCGCCTAAAATTTACTCGGAATGACTGCAAAAGACATTGAGATCATGGCTCCGGTAGGTTCGTACGAATCACTGATGGCTGCCATTCAGGGAGGGGCTGACTCGGTTTACTTTGGAATTGGACACTTGAACATGCGATCCAAATCAAGTAAGAATTTTACGTTGGATGACTTGGAGGAGATCTCCAGTATCGCTCAAAAAAACAACCTCAGAACCTACATTACCCTTAATACCGTGATCTATGATGATGAACTTGAAGAAATGAAATCCATCGTAGATTCTGCGAAAGCAAACAACATCACAGCTATAATTGCTTCCGACCAATCGGTTATTCAATACGCCAATAAAGTTGGGATGGAGGTTCATATGTCTACACAGACTAACATCACCAATATTGAAGCCGTAAAATACTGGTCGCAATATGCAGATGTGATGGTTACGGCAAGAGAGTTAAGCCTGAAACAGGTTGAAGTTATTACAAAAGCCATCGAGGAACAACATATTACCGGTCCTTCCGGAGATTTGATACAGATTGAGGTATTTGCTCATGGTGCCCTGTGCATGGCCGTTTCAGGAAAATGTTATCTGAGTCTGGACAACCTGAATTCATCTGCCAACCGGGGTGCATGTCTGCAACAGTGCCGCAGGCCTTACACCGTAAAGGATGATGATGGGATTGAGCTCGTGGTGGACAATGAATACATCATGTCGCCTAAAGACCTGAAAACCATGGACTTTTTGGATAAGATACTGAAGGCAGGTGTAAAAGTTTTGAAAATAGAAGGAAGAGGACGTTCTGCTGATTATGTAAAAACTGTAAGCAGAGTTTACCGGCAAGCTGTGGATGCATGGTTTGAAGGCAATTTCTCAACTGAGAATAAAGAACTGTGGAACAAAGAACTGGCTACTGTTTATAACCGGGGATTCTGGGATGGATATTACATGGGGAAAAAGACGGGCGAATGGACGGAACAATACGGTTCCCGGGCAACAAAAAAGAAAATATACGTCGGTAAAGTCACCAATTATTTCAGTAAGCTAAAGGTAGCTGAAATCAAAATGGAGACACACAACCTTAACCTTGGTGAAGAAATAAAGATCTTAGGGCCAACGACCGGTGTTTATGAAGACATCCTTTCAGAAATAAGGGTTGACCTGAAAAAAGTTGACCAGACGAAAAAAGGGGAGGATTGCTCTATCCCGGTTAAAGATCTGGTAAGAAGAGGAGATAAGGTGTACAAAGTTGTTGAAGTAACAGATGAATTTTGATGAATTTATTTAACCTCCACACCCATACTGACTTTTGTGATGGGAAAGCTGCTCCCGAAGAATATTTAAAAAAGGCCCTTGAATTAGGATTTCATACTTTAGGCTATTCCGGACATGCACCGGTACCCTTTGAAAATAAATTTGCCATCAATGAGGAAAAGCTTGAGGAATATTTCGGTGAGATCAAGAGAATAAAGAAAGAATACGAATCACAGATAAATGTCCTCCTGGCACTTGAAATGGATTATATTCCCGGGATTACAAGAGGTTTCGAAGAGTACCGTCAATTGGGTGACCTGGATTTTGTAATAGGCGGCGTGCACCTGATCCGAAACAAAGAAAGGGACAATCAGGGATTGTGGTTTATCGATGGTCCATGGCAGGAAAGGTATGATGAAGGAATACATAAGTTATATGACGGACACGGTCGTCGTGGAACTGAAGCTTACTTCAACCAGCTTTTGGAGATGATTGCTACTCAAAATCCCGATATTATCGCCCATCTCGACAAAATCAAGATGCACAACAAAAACCGCTATTTTTCTGAAGAAGAAAGTTGGTACAAAGACCTGGTGTGGAAAACTTTAAAATACATTTCTGAAAATACCAATTGTATTGTTGAAGTTAACACCAGGGGATTGTATAAAAGGCGTGCAGAAACATTTTTCCCTTCACCGGAAATACTGGAGCAAGTTCATCACCTAAACATTCCCATAACCATGAGCTCGGATGCGCATTTGCCTGAGGAGCTGGATGGGTATTATTCAGAAGGTCTGGATTTATTAAGTGACATCGGATTTAAGGAACTGGTTTATTTCAATGGATCGGAAAGGAAAGTACAGGCCATATGATGACAAATTCATCATGTCATAATTCATCGGATGACTAAATTGAATCCTGTCACCTGGCATCAGGTAGTTGGCAATGATCATTCCGGAGTCATCCGATGAATAGAGATTACCCTTTGTACTCCATCATAACATGATCAATTTCTGCTTCTAGGAAGTGTTCCCCTTTTTCCACAAAACCGGCCCGTTTGTAATAATTTACAGCAACCACCTGTGAATGCAGGTAGATGGATTTTTGAAGGGGAATTACATCATCAAGCATTACCTCCATCAATTTCCCACCCCAACCTTTATTCCTGTATTCCTTAAGCATGGCAAAACGTTCCAGTTTAATTCCTTTAGGTGTCTCCCTCCATCGGGCTGTAGCAACAGGCTTATCTTCCAAAATCAAAAGGTAGTAGTTGCTTTCTTCTTCATATTCAAACTCGATTTCAGGATCAACTAGCTGTTCATCAATAAATACTTCTGAACGGATGGCATTTGCCTGTTCCATCCTAAAACTATTGTAGTACCCGAATTTTTCGATTCTTACCATCGTTTTAACCTTTATACAAAGATAATCAACTAAATCTAGCTGGGGATTTTAATTTGGACCTGGGTACCTAAAGGTTTGTTTTCAGAATCTGTCAGATCCTTGATCAGCAGGACAATCTTATTCTTTAGCTTTTTATTCAATACCTGAATTCGTTCATGAGTAATGGCTGTTGCCAGAGACTTATGGTCTTTATTTTGTTTGTACAAAATTTCCTTTGCTTTCTCTCTTCCAATTCCATCATCTTCAACTTCAAATACAATCATATTATCTTTCAAAGAAAAGCGTATTCGAATATTCCCTTTGTCTTTTTTATGTTTTATTCCATGCTCAATTGAATTTTCTATAAAAGGTTGGGCAAGCATCGGGGGTATTGAAATAATGTCAGGATTTATATTTTCATCAACCTCAATGGAATATTCAAATTTATCCTGAAACCTGATTTTTTGCAATACTAGATAATTTTCAATGGTAGCGATTTCTTCTTCCAGTGAAACATAATCTTCAACAGAGCTGTCCAGAATGTTCCGAACCAGCTTTGAAAAACGAGATAGGTATTTGCTTGCTTTGTTGGCCTCTTCATCCAAAATGAAATTCTGGATACTGGTTAGTGAATTAAAAATAAAATGGGGATTCATTTGGGAGCGAAATAACTTTTGTTGCAATAGAAGTGTTTGTTGCTGCTCTTTTAATTTATTCAGCCTTATTAAAAACAGTGCCGCCAGGATGATTATAACAACTAATGCCACCAGACCAAATATAAGATATCCTGATTGCCTGAGTTTTAAGGATTGAATCTCATTGTCCCGGTAAAGATCTTTAATTTGTCCTTCATACCTTTCGGTTTCAAAATCGGTTTGTAATCTCAGGATTTCTTCGCTTTTTCTGATTTCATTCAAAGTATCATTTGCATTGGAATAAGCAATATGATAATGTAGGGCCTCCTTGTCATTGCCCATAAAATCATTTGTTTTGAATAAATAATAATAAACCGATGAAGCGTTTTTCCACATAAGTAATTTACTTTGACCTGGAGGAATAGGAACATACAACTTCACACCCCAGCTAACAATATGTTTCATTGAATCATACCTGTACCACGATTTTTTTCTCAGCATTTCAAGAATTAACGCTTCTGCTGTTTGATAATAAATTAGTGCCTTATCATAACGGTTTCTAAAATAATAAACATGGCCAAGTGTTTCGGCAAGATTTGATGCCCAGAATAAAAAGCCATTCTCGCTATAATATTTAAAGGCTTTTTCAAAATAAATGATGGCCGAATCCAGTTTTTCGGGACCCATACGGTAATAAAGACCACCTATGGCAGTGTAAGCCCGGTATTTCAATGTGATGACATTCTGGTTCTCATCAGGAAAATCAAGCGCCCTGTTCAAGTAAACAAGAGCACTGTCCTTTTTCCCGATGCACCTGTATCGTTCGCCAGCAAGTATCAGGTTAAAAAACAGATCAGTCCTGTCGAAATTATTTTCCCTGCCTGCCTCAAGGTATTTCAGGGTTAAATCAACGGCCTTATCACAAGTATCGGACAGGAAATAATAAAGGGAAAGCTGCAAATATACAGAAACGCTATCTTTTACCCGCCCAAAGAATGATTCATCCCAGGTTTCTTCACGACAGATTTTTAATGCTTTATTACAGTTTTCAATAGCTTTTTCGAAATTTCTGGCATAATAGTTCACAGTAGCAATGTATGTGTACACAGCGAACTTCCACTTTCCCAACCCTAATTTGTCGTACAACTGAAGGGCTTTCAGGTAATATTTTACACCTTCAGGGTAATTGCCGGTGAATACCTGGTTATAACCATAAACGAAATACGCCCTGGCAATTCCTTCTTCATAGCCAATTTGTTGTGCAATATCCAGAGCTTCGTTTGTGTACATCATGCTGGAATCGTTATTGAGGCATGAAAGTGATTGGGCAAGATTATTCAAAGAGTTAACCCTTTCCTTACCTGTTTGATCTGGCAGAATTTGCAGTAAACTGTCGACATCCCAGGTGAGGAAGTAGAGGTATTTTTGGGATAAACCAATTGTGACAGATAAAGACAGCATTAATGTAACAAGGATTCTTATTTTCATAAAACTTTGTACGTTTAGTTAGGTTTTTTGACCAGACACTTTTAATGTCGACTTCCTGCTAGCTCCCTGCAATTTTATTTAACATTTCAAGCAGCTGATCTTTCTTCCGTGAAGCCACAGGTAACTTAATTTCATTATTCATTACAACTGATCCTCCATCTGTTTTTTCAAACCTGTCGATATGCATAAGATTGATCAGGTAAGATTTATGTGCCCTGAAAAATCCATATTCGCTCAACATCTCATCGTATTCTTTTAAGGTATTTGATACCAATATCTTCTTATCCCCTTGCAAATGGAAATTGGTATAATTATCATGCGATTCACAATAGACAATGTTGATTACTTTTACAAGATGTATGTTATCAAAAGTTTTCAGGATGATCTTCTTTTTGGATTTTTCCTGGGTGAGCATGTTCTCCTCAAGGGTGTTGAGTTGTTGGTTTAATTCATTAATTACCAGCTTTTCAGCTTTATTGATGGCTTCAATCAGGTCTTCGGGATCAACAGGTTTGAGTAAATAATCCAGGGCGCTGAACTTGATGGCTTTAATGGCATACTGGTCGTATGCCGTAATAAAGATCACTTTAAAATCAACTGGTTCAAGTTTTTTCAACAGATCAAAACCGGTACCGTCATTCATTTTAATATCGAGGAGAATGAGGTCGGGGTGGTATTTTTTAATGGATTCGATTCCGGAATCGACACCATCAGCTTCGGCTACAAGCTTCACGTTCGGGCAATTCCTGGCCAGTAGTTTTTCCAGGGTTTTGCGCACGCTCTGTTCGTCATCAATGATGATGGTTCGGAGCATCTGGCCTTTAAACTTTTTTATAAAGGTAAGCATAATGGGTGAAATTCCAATACTTCAATCCCGATAGCTATCGGGACCAAATTCCAAACTAAGTACACCGTCATTGCGAACTGAAGGTATGGCCTTGTGTGAAGGAGTGAAGCAATCTCTTAATTATAACACCGATATTTTCAACATATAGATTGGTTCGCTCCAACGCTATGGCCCTTGCTTTGGGCTTGCAATGACGTTTTTTAATTATTTCAACTTTACAATCTTCTTTGTCAGCACAACATCTCCGATTTTTAACTTGATGAAATAAATACCATCATGTAAGTGGTTTGTATCAAATCTTATTAGCTTATCCTCGCATTGCTGATGTTTAACTACCTGTCCAGAAATAGATAGAATCTCAAATGAATTTATTACTTCATCATGGCTAATTAAAAGGATATCCTTAGCCGGATTGGGATAAATTTTTAACTGATTGAGATATCGTGTGGTAATTCCGGTTTCAGGATCAACAGTAATATAATCCTCAATGGCTAGTGAATCCGATCCGTACTCATTGGTTACAATTAAGGTCACATCATAATTCCCAGAAGTATTGTAAATAATAACCGGATTCTGTTCAGCTGATGTTTCAGGAGTTCCTCCTTCAAAATGCCATTCCCAGGATGTTGGAATATTTTCAGACAAATCAGTAAAATAAATTGTATCTCCTTCCTCAACAAATGTTGTATCAGCCATAAAATCAGCCTTTGGATCTAATAAATCTAAAAATTCCACTATTCTTTCCATCAATTCATCTCTGATTCCTAGCGGCCCATCTACCAAATGTGCCACAGCATATGAGAAGATAAAGGTCTTCTGTCCATATTCCCCTTCTCCTTGAATAGCAACTGTTCCATAATTGTCTTCTTCAAATGCAGCTATTCCATTTTCACCAGGTGTCATTTCATTGATAAACCAATTAAGATTCTGTGTTGAACCATTAAATTCAAGGTCCTGACAAATTGAATTTGATAAACCTGTCAGTAAGGATACAGGATTAGTTAATGTTGTAAACTGACTTTCTTCAACCCCAAATAATTCCATTATTTCTTCTGTGCTAGGGTATCCGAAATAAATTAGCCCGGTAAATAATGAACCACACTCTAAATAAAGTTGCTCCCCCTGATAGAGGTATTCAGCAATAATTTGTAACATTTCCATACTAACTGGTGTACCACTTTTCAAGTCCTGCCCATAATTTCCGTAGGATAAAAAGACTGCATCAAACCCTAAAAGCGAAGCAGGGAAATCAGAAGTGTATAATACATCAAATCCTTCCCCAACCAGGTAATCATTTATATAATCCCCGCTATATGCATTGCCCAGACCTTGACCCTGGTAAACCAAAATTTCTGCCGGAGCTATTAAAAAGTTGAAACTGATGATTTCACCCCAGGTAATCTCTTTATCTGCTGTGGTAATCAATTCAAAATTGGCAAAATGTGTTATCGCATCTCCTGAAATTACAAATTCGAATGCCTCTTCGAGCATAAAGAAGTTATCAGCCGGAATATCACAGGTGTAACTATTATTTAGAATAGTAATATCCTGATCGTTTGTTGAAATTGTAAATGTCGCATTATCAGAACCAACACCATAATTATAGTTTATTAATTTCAGGTTCAAATTAATGGTATCTCCTGGTTCGGCCTTATGATTGTTATCCAAATCCTGAAAATCACTGTCAAACAAATCAAGGGCAATTTCCTGCTGAAGTTCCACTCCCGTTGAATCCAACGCGCTAAATGCATTTATTCTGCCGGCACCCAGCTGGTTTTCAAATGCGGGATTCAGGTGGTCTATAGTGTCTGCTGTTCCCAATACCTGAGTGATCACCTGGTCGGATGTCCAATCAGGATGATAAGATTTCACAAGGCCCAATAATCCAGCGACAATGGGTGTAGCGCAAGAAGTGCCCGATGCACTCAGATAGGAATTATTAACATATGTACTTAAAAGTTGATAATTGCTTCCAGAACCATCTCCACCTGGTGCACTAACATCGACATGAGGGCCAAAATTTGAGTAACTGGCTTTTCCATCCAGGTGATTTAGAGCTGCTACTCCCAGCACACCGGGATAACCAGCCGGATACTGGAGTCTGAACTGGTTATTATTGTCAACACCACCTATGATAATACTACCCAAGCTTTTTGCATAAATAATCGCGTCGTAATGGGATTGTGAAAACATGTCATCGTGCCCCCAGCTATTGGAAATTACATCAGCTCCATTTTCTGCAGCATAAATAATTGCATTGTAAGCCCCCAAAACAGGACTGTCCCAACCCGCTTGAATAGGTATTATTTTCAAGTTCCAGCTAATACTGGCAATTCCTATATTATTATTAGTCGTTGCACTGGCATATCCTCCCATTAGAGTTCCGTGCTGCCAACTATAAGTGCCCGGGATAGGATTGGGATCATTGTTATCCAGGTAGAAATTCCAACCAATAAAATCATCAACATAACCATTTCCATCATCATCCACTCCGTTTTCATCATCCGGATCAAAAACCCAACTACTTCCTATATACTCTAGTGTTTTGCCGTCTCCATCAAAATCTTCTCCCATGTTTTGCCAGACATTATCAATCAGGTCTTCATGGTCCCATTCAGTACCGGAATCTATAATGGCAATTACAACCTCCTCCTCACCATCTTCCCCTTTATGGATTTCCCATGCTTCTTCAGCCATTATCTGTTGTAAATGATGCAGTTCTCCGTACATGGGATCATTGGGCATAACCAATGGATGAGGGATAGGAATGGGTTCTGCATATTCAATATTCGGATCATTTGAAAATTCCCTTGCTACCCTGGTAACCGGATATTCTTCAGGAAATTCAATACGATATATCCTGGAAAGATCGGGCATTCCATTTTTCAGCTTCTTTGTATCGTACCTGAACCTTTTGTCGAGAACATCAACTTCATACTTAAGTGCTTTTGCATCCAAAGATGGAATATTAAAGGATATATTTCCTCTTTGTTTTCTCAGGTCGCTAATTCCTTCTTTCACTTTGATAGTAATTATGCCCTTATGAAATCCGGGCTGACCTCCATCAAAAGTGAAGGGATTTGCAAATTGGATTTGATTTTTTTCTGACAACATCATAGAGGTCAATAATACCACCAAAAGTGTTGCGGTTAAGATGTACAGTTTTTTCATGATCTTCAGTTTATCTCAACTTAACAATCTTATTTGTGAAGGCCTCATTTCCTATTTGTAGCCTGCACAAATAGAGACCTGCCGGTAAATGCCCGGCATTAAATCTCAATTGGTTTTTCTCAGATTGAAGTTCACCAGGTTCCATCTCATATACTATCCTGCCATGAATATCCAAAACGGAAAACTGCACTGTTGCTTGATCCTTGAGAAAAAACTCAATGGTTAAATTTGAATTGGTTGGATTGGGGAATACTTTATAGGATAGTTCTTCCTTTGCAATGAGATGACGTGGGCTCTCCTTACCTAGAACCAGACTGGTAGTAGCAATCTGATATTCATAAGCACCCATGTCAATCACTGAACTACCATCCTCATCACCATCAAGTACACGCTCATTACCTGCTAAATCCAATTCTGAAATTAAATACCAATCTGCAGGCCATCCAGTATCAATACAAGGAGAGCCACTAGATAATGAATAAGGATATTCTCCTGTTCCCACAAATAAAGGATCATCATTGATATTTCCAATGTATTGCCCTTGAAATCCCGGAGTTATTCCATTCAAACCTCCTTCAACATCGCTATAGTAGACATTAAGAGAACTTCCATCCAGATCCCAAACACTGATCTGATCAGCTCCAATATCGGCAGTATTCCCCCAGAAAATACAATTTGTAAACGATGCTTCACAATCAAATTCCAGTTCAACGGCACCGCCGGCATCAGCAGCATGATTATCGGAGAAAGTACAATTAACAAAGTGAGGGCTGCTATCTGTCCAAACCAGGACAGCACCTCCACCGCCTCCTACATAATCTGATTTGTTATTGTAAAACAAACAATTATCAATTACGGGATTTGAATTTTCTAAAATGGCAAGTGCACCACCCCAGGCAGATGAATTATCATGGAAAATACAATGTGAAATTTGAAAGGAACATTTGTACATCATTATTGCACCACCGCAGGGATTATTCGAAAGAAAATTATCAGCCGAATTGTTTCTGAAAATACAATGAGAAATCTCAATTTGCTCATAATCATCCACACGGATCACACCACCACAATTTTGCGCCAAAATATTGTTAGGGTTATATGCATATGAATATTCGAAAATGCAATGTTTAAAAGATATTGCTTCATTACTGCTTGCATCATTTTGAATACCAATACCCCCCCAGGGTACAGATTCATCATAAGCAGTAAACAAGATTGGATTTTCCTCAGTACCTTCGGCGATAACACAACCATGTATTACAAAGACTTCAGTTGTATTAAATCTTATCTCTACTCCTGGTTCAATGGTCAATACTTCATCATTGGGAACATTCAGAGAACCCATTACTACATACGGAGAATTCTCCAATGTCCATGTGCCGCTAACATCCCCTTCCCAGATGTATGTCCCCTCAATTTGTTTTCCTTTAATTGTTCCCAAGATATTCATAAATATTCCAGTCCTTCCGTTCTGATTTTCGAAACTGCTGTGATAAGTACCTTCTTTATAAGAAGATATACTATGTCCGCTGAGGTCTTTAAAAAATGATTTGGCAATTTGTTGTGCATCTGTTGATGACCCGGCAGAGATATCCACTAACGTATTATAATCTGAGATTTGCCACCAATTATAACTTCCATTTAAGGCAAGAAAACTAAACAGGGTGTCCATTTGCCAGCCAATAATAGGTTCACCTGCAATGTAAAATATTTTGTAACCTCCGTAAGCATAGTACCAGTGTTCTAAATTGGTCGAATCTATTCCCCAATCTACTCCTTGAATATCATTCCCTAAGGTCGATGTATCCATTTTTGCCGTAAACTGCTCCATTGTATAGCCCCTGTATTCCATTTGTACAGCTGTATTTGGAAATCCTTTAGAAAAATCAGTTAAGTGTCCGATACATGCGTCGGGGTGCGGATCAATACCATCATAGTCACGACCTGAACCATAATAATATATTATATATGTGGTCCCATCCCAGGTAAAACTATGTCCGGTATTTTCCGGCTCAGGACCGGAACCATCAGAATCCCACCCTGCAGTACCTTCATGATTCACTCCATATCCCTCAAATGGTAACTCCGGTAATCCTTTTTCAATATATCCTTCAACAATATTATAATAATACCCATTTTTTCCGTTACTGTTAAATGAGTTCCCGGAGTTTTGTAAACTGTCATAGATTATCCTTATCTCATCTCCATTTAAATCTGCCATAAATGCATCAGCTACTTCTTGTACAGGGGCTGAGCTATTTGCAGAAACATTAAAGGGCCTTGCAAAATTGGTTTCCAACGTCCAATTGGCATAAACAGATTGATCATAACTAGTAAACGCAAAGTTGCAATAAGCGGAGATCATTGGTTCACCATCCAATTCAAAAACATAATAGGTGTCATAATAATTAAAGTGGTGGTGATCATTTAATGTGAACCAGTCTTCTCCTTCCAGGTCGTTTCCCAGGGTCATTAACCCCACTTTTGCTTTAACCTGTTCCGGCACAAAACCATTTTCGGCAAGAGCCTGCTCAAAAAGTGGGAATCCGTTGATATCATCTACAAAATGAGCAAGTGCAGCATTTGGATCGGGATCAATGTCGTCATAATCCCGGGATGCGCAGTAATAAAAGGTATTTTGCCAACCAAAAGGATGTGGATGGCCGGTAGATCCATCTTCATCCCATGCGGCAGAACCCTCATGGTTGCTGTGTAAACCCTGTATTGGTATTTGCGCATTAGTAATTAAAATAGTTAACAGCATTATAATTACTGTTAAACCAAGGCTTTGAAGTAGAGTTTTAGTTTTCATGAGACCTTTGTTTTTTGTGGATTGTTGTGAAGTTTAAGATTAATCAGTATTTCATCAAGTAAATTTACTACATCAAAAAGGTGAATATGAAGCAGATGAGATAATGCCATGATTTTATTAGTTATTGTTATCATCGGATGAGGCAACGATATAAGAATATTTCAATAGAATAATTCATTGCTAGATTTAGTATTTCACAATCTTACTGTTCGAGATAAAATCACCTGATTGCAATCTAAGAATATAGATACCCGGTTTTAAATCGTTAGCTGTCCAATAGTAAACTTGAATATCATTCTTTTGAGAGCCATTAAACAACTCTTTTATTTTTTTTCCATCAATATTATATATTTCAATAACTGTATTGCCTGATTCAGGTTGATACCAGGTGATTGTTAACTCCTCAGTAAAAGGATTGGGAGAAATGATACAATGATCCTCAGAATGCAATTCCACTACTTCTGTGAAACAAGCTTCTTCTACTTCTTCCAGGCTGTTGCAACCGGGTGCATTATTATTAATATAAGTTATACCATTCGGGCTGACAAGGTAATCACATAAGCTTTGCACGGCACATGTCGCTAAAGAATCGTTACTATGAACCCATAAATCACTGATTGCGCCTGCATCTATATTCTCCAATCCGGATAAACTGGTTAAGACCTCCTGGTTTGCAATGTGTAGTTTTCCGTTGATGCTGGTCAGATTCTCCAGTTTTTCAAGACTGGTAAGGGCAATGTTGTCATAAATAAGCAGATCCCCGCCAATGGTATTTAAATTATTCAATCCGGTTAAACTGGTCAGGGAATGATTCCCATTCCAGTTGTTCTCACCCAGTGATACCAACCCTTCAACAGAAGTTAGGTTTTCCAAACCAGTTAAACTCACCAGGGAATTATTGTTGGCAATGATCAGATCACCACCGATGAAGGAAACATTGTTGAGCCCTAGTAAGTTGGTCATAGCTTCATTACCTGAAATATTGAGCCCACCCCCAATTGAATTTAAATCTTCCAATGTTGTTAGAGTTGTCAATATGGCATTATTTTGTATGCCTAGATATCCCCCGATAGAGGTTATATTATCAAATCCTGATAAACTTGCTAAGACATCATTATCATCTATTTCAACGTTTCCCGGGATGACAGTCAGGTTACTCAGGCTTGCCAAACTGGTTAATACAGGATTTTCTCTGATATGAATACCACCCATCACTGACATCAAATTCTCCAGCCCCTCAAGTGTTGTCATGGAGGCATTTTTAAAGATTATAATGTTACTGGCGATGGAATCCAGGGCATTCAACCCATTCAGGTTGGCTAATAAAGGATTACCATTATTGTTAGAATTTTCTAAACCAATTTGTAGACTACCGCCAATATTATTAATATTATCCAGGCCAGCTAAACTCGTAAGTGAGGGGTTTCCTTCACCCCAATCACCACAGCCAATGGACAGGTCTCCTGGAACTATGCTTAAGTTTTCTAATCCTGTTAAATTAACCAGTGAATCACTGGCGTCAATAACAAGGTTACCCCCGATAGTACTTAAATTAGACAATGCGGACAAACTGTTTAATGAGGAATTACGAGCAATATAAAGACCACCTCCAACAGTGACCAGATTATCGAATCCGGTTAAACTCGTAAGCGATGGATTCCCTGTATTGCCCCAACCTGAAGTGCAATTGCATCCAATTGACAGATCTCCTCCTATAGAAATAAGATTTTCCAATCCTGTTAAGCTGATCATCTCATCATTGCTACAAATATTAATGTTCCCACCGATTGATGAAACATTGTCCAGCCCGGATAAACTGGTCAGGAGATCACATCTGTCAATCCACAGATCTCCACCAATTGAAGTTAAATTATTAAGGCCTGACAAGTTTCCCAGGCTTCCTTCACTTTCAATCTTAATGCCACCACCAATACTAGTTAAGGTGATTAGTCCGGTAATACTTGTAAGGTTATAATTATCCTTAATATCCAAATCGCCTTCAATTGAATTGAGATTGTTCAGTCCATCTAAACTTGTTAGTAACGGATTACCAAAATTGTATGGCCCATAACTTATTCCAATGATTAAATCACCTCCAATAATAACCACATTATTCAATCCACTTAGATTGGTTAACGCATCATTGTCAAAAATATAAAGTGCGCCCCCAATGGATTCCAAATTAACAAGACCAGCAATGCTAGTCAGGTTTGGATTTCCACCTGGCCAGCCGGGGGAACCTCCAATTCCTAATGCACCACCAATGTATGTCAGAACATACAGACTATCTAAATTTGTAATATCATTTCCCTCAATGAAGACATCCCCCTCAATCTCTGTACAATTTGGATGGTTTATTTGGAAATTGTCAATTTGTGCTTGGGTTGCAAAGGTGATGCCTTCGGGCAGGCAGGAAACTCCTCCACCATTACCTGTATGTAATATTATTCCACTGTCACCTGCTACCCATCCAATGTTCTGATCAATAAAATGAATGCTGTTTAATGCATGTTTTTTAATATCCGATTGATAATCCCAG
Source organism: uncultured Bacteroidales bacterium (assembly GCA_964421215.1). Classification (GTDB taxonomy): domain Bacteria; phylum Bacteroidota; class Bacteroidia; order Bacteroidales; family JAADJA01; genus JAADJA01. The sequence continues at coordinate 71,299 of CAYQWA010000023.1, forward strand.
GTCATACCTCCATCAGTGGTTCGAATAATAACACCTGAATCGGCAGTTGAGGGACCATCCTTTTTACCTACTGCCCAACCCAGCAGTGAATCGGTAAAACATACATCCCTAAGTTCCCGGTCGGTTAAACCATCCTGAAAGTCCCAGTAGTTCCCGCCATCAGTTGTTTTACGGATGACCGATGCATACATTTCTGAGTATCCTCCTACTGTCCATCCGTTCGTTGCATCTATAAAAGAAACACCATAATAATGTCCGTTACCGTATCCATTCTCCTGTTCTATCCAGGTATTACCACCATCAGAAGTATGGTAAATGTAGCTCTGGGGTAATGCTGTGCTGGCTCCATATCCTCCTACCCCCCATCCATGTATTGTATCGGTAAAATGCAAATCCTCAATATGTCCCATTCCCCAAAATTGCTCTACCCAGGTTTGACCTCCATCGGCAGTAAAATATATTGTGCTACTCAGCATCATCATAATTTGGTAAACTGAAACAGCCCATCCATGCAATGCATCTGTAAAAACCACATCATTCATGTAATTACTGTCGTCGTAAAAAACCAATTCCCAGTTATTGCCTCCATCGGTTGTTCCAAGTATCAATCCTGCTTGTGGGATTCTCCTGCCTCCTGCAATCCAACCGGTATCCGGATTTATAAAAATTACATTTTCCAGGTTGAAAAGGGTACCACTGATTTGTTCAGTCCACGTATCTCCACCATTGTTAGTATTCAGAATTATCCCGCTATCTCCCACTGCCCAGACTATTTGATTGTCGATAGAATAGACACTATTTAAATTTTGATCTGTTCCGCTGTTTTGGGTTTGCCATTGAGCCAATGAAATAGAATTCAATGCTATGAACAAGGATGTTATAACAAGACTATTTAAAAGTGTGCGTTTTTTCATGATCTTTACTTATTTGTCGGAATAAAATTGGTTGATTATTTTTTAATCAGCTTTTCTGTACTAAATAAGTTTTCTTCTTCATCCGAAACCTTCAGGAAATAAATACCTCCCGGTAATTTTGAAATATCAATGTCAGATTTGTGTTTGTTGATTTGATTGGTTTTGATGATTTGGCCAGTTGCATTAAAAATCTCAATTACCCCGGTTTGTAAACCTTCGATTGAAAAATGATGATTTGCCGGATTGGGATAAACCATCATGTTTCCCCTATTGATTTCAGGAACATCGGTAATATCCTGAACAACAATTTCTATTTCTGAATAGGGCCCTACACCAGGATCGGAAGGACCACCCACAGGCCCGCCATAAAAACTAAGGATCGGTCCAAAGGCCCATGCCATAGTCAGTCGAACACGATATGTGCCCGGTGTTGATGGGGTGGTAAAAGAAAATTCCCTAACTACAGTATTTGCCTGGCCTTGTGAATTACCGTTTTCAAATGTTGCTATTGGTGAATCCGGTTGCCACTCTGCAAATACATTTTTGTAAACAATACAGCCGGGACAACCGTTATTCCATGAATAGGATAAGGATGTACTTACTGCCTGATCAGGATGAACGACTTTTGGAATATTCCAGTAATGAAAAGTGATGAGGTTAATTCCATTGTTATCCTGGTCCAGGATACCTCCGTTTGGTTCAACGTACTTGCAATTCCCTCCTTCAGGAGCTGTAAGATAATAATCAGTTTGGGGTGGATTTTCCACTTTTAACAGTACTTCAGAAAAAGGTCCTGTGCCTGGGTAGAATGGATCAACTGTTGGTCCACCATAAAAATTTTGTATGCCTGAAAATGCCCAGGTCATTGCATGCCGAATTCGATAAATTCCGGGTATTGAAGGGGCAGTAAAAGAAAATTCCTTTATTGCGGAATTTGCCCCACCCTGTAAATTGCCGTTTTCAAATGTTGCTAATGGTGAATCCGGCTGCCATTCTGCAAATACATTCTTAAATACAACACAACTGGGGCAACCATTATTCCATGAATAGGAAAGGAATGTGTTGACTTCCTGATCAGGCTGAACGACTTTTGGAATGTTCCAGTAATGAAAAGTAATGAGGTTAATTCCATTATTGTCCAGATCCAGGATACCTCCGTTTGGTTCAACGTACTTGCAGTTCCCAGCTGCAAATTCTGTAAGGAAGTAATCTGTTTGGGGTGGATTTTCCACTTTTAACAGAATTTCAGAAAAAGGCCCTGTGCCTGGGTAAAATGGATCAACTGTTGGTCCACCATAAAAATTTTGTATGCCTGAAAATGCCCAGGTCATTGCATGCCGAATTCGATAAATTCCGGGTATTGAAGGGGCAGTAAAAGAAAATTCCTTTATTGCGGAATTTGCCCCACCCTGTAAATTGCCGTTTTCAAATGTTGCTAATGGTGAATCCGGCTGCCATTCTGCAAATACATTCTTAAATACAACACAACTGGGGCAACCATTATTCCATGAATAGGAAAGGAATGTGTTGACTTCCTGATCAGGCTGAACGACTTTTGGAATGTTCCAGTAATGAAAAGTAATGAGGTTAATTCCATTATTGTCCAGATCCAGGATACCTCCGTTTGGTTCAACGTATTTGCAGTTCCCAGCTGCAAATTCTGTAAGGAAGTAATCTGTTTGTGCTAAGGAAGTATGAAGGCTGAACGTTGCGAGTAATACGATGAATGTAAAATTCTTTTTCATGATAAATCCTCCTGATTGTTTAATGGATTTTAATAAATCTGGTTTGTGTCACTGAATTTTGTGAATACAGCCAGATAAAATAAATGCCGGCCGGTAAAGATTTTGTGTTCAGGTGAAAATCTTGTTCACCGGGTCGTGAGATATAGCAGGTATCTAGCGTTGTTAGTAATAAGGATGCAACTTTAATGTTTTTACCATTATAATTTATATACTCAAAGTAGGTTCCAGGATGTACAAGCACCGTATCACCTTCATTTGCAATATCAATTCCGGCTTGCATGGTTGGTTGGTCTTCCGGGACATTAATAATTGTTGCTAAGGAATATGCGGTCAGTATTATTCCAGTTAGTGTGGAGATATATTTTTTCATGGCGACCTCCGTGTTTTATAGTTTTTCCAGGTATTGAAATATGCAAACTGTTTGATTTTAAGTTAACTGTAAATATACGAATTATAGAGCTGGAAATGAAATAGATTAGAATTCGCCCGATATAAATTAGGTAACGCTCCGTATGATTTAGTCAACGGAATAATTTATTCCCCAAACATTAACAAAACATAACATTTGTCCAACCTGATTTTTACTATTTTAGCGCATCATTATCAAATGGCAAACCAGGAAGAAAAATACAATCGGCGAAGGTTAAAAGGATCTTACTTTACTACCATTGTAAGTATATCACTTGTACTTTTTATGCTGGGTTTACTTGGCCTGATCATACTGCATACCAAAAAGCTTTCTGATTATGTAAAGGAAAACATTGGATTTTCAATCATCATGAAAGAGGATGTAAAGGAAGCCGGGATCATCCAGCTTCAAAAAATCCTGGATGCAACGGCTTATGTAAAATCAACAGAATACATTACGAAAGAAGAAGCTGCCGAACAATTTGAAGAGGAGTTGGGTGAGGATTTTTCGTCTTTCCTGGGATACAATCCACTACTACCTGTAATTGAAGTAAGGTTTAAAGCCGATTATGCCAACAACGACAGTTTAACTATTATCAAGGACAAGATCCTGGCCAATAGCAATGTAAAGGAGGTATGGTTTCAGGAATCACTAATTGATCTGATCAACAAAAATGTTAGGATGATCGGTATATTTATCCTTGGATTTAGTGGTGTCCTTTTGTTGATCTCCATTGCATTGATCAACAACACCATTAGGCTCTCAGTGTACTCCAAGCGGTTTATTATTCGCAGTATGAAGCTTGTGGGAGCTACCCGTGGATTTATAAGTAAACCTTTTGTTCTAAAAGGGATATTTCAGGGTGTAGTAGGAGCAATTCTTGCTATATCGATTTTGATAGGACTGATGTTTTTACTAAGACGGGTTATGCCAGAAATCATTAACCTTCAGGATCTTGATTTGTACCTATCCCTGTTTGGGATAGTACTTTTGCTGGGGATCCTTATCACCTGGTTATCCAATTATTTTGCCGTAAGGAAATACATTAAGATCAAAACCGATAATCTCTATTATTGATTTAAATAGTACTTTTGCACAAATTTTAATACAGATGGCTAAACAAACTAAGCAGAAAGAAAAAATTAAAACCAGCCCTGCATCTGAGAAACAGGCTGCAACAGGCAGTAGTTCAAGCTTTGCCTTCGGGAAACAAAATTATAAATTGTTATTTATCGGACTTGCACTGATCCTGGTAGGTTTTCTTTTAATGATCGGAGGAGGTTCTGACGACCCTGCCGTGTTTAGTGATAAAATATTCAATTTCCAGAGACTTACACTTGCTCCCATATTGGTGTTGGCCGGTTATGTTGTGGAAATTTTTGCAATAATGAAAAAGCCTTCCTCCTGATTTCTCCTCTTTCATAAGGCAAATCATGAATTTGAAAACATTTATTTTATTTAAACGTACTTCTGTTTTGACCCGGCAGCTTATTTAACATGAAAAAATTACTATGAATTGGATTGAAGCGATTCTTCTTGGTATTGTTCAGGGCTTGACGGAATTTTTACCCGTGAGCAGTAGTGGACACCTTGAAATTGGAAAAGTAATGCTGGGTGTCAACTCTGAAGGGAGTATGATCTTTACCGTTGTTGTTCACGGAGCTACTGTATTAAGCACAGCTGTTGTATTCTGGAAAGATCTGTATAAACTGCTTTTGGGTTTGCTTAAATTTAAGTGGAACGAAGAAACAAAGTACATTGCCAAGCTCATTGTTTCGATGATACCCATCATAATTGTGGGCTTTACTTTTGCTGATGAACTGGAGGCCTTGTTTAGCGGAAATATGCTTCTGGTAGGTTCGATGCTTATCCTGACAGCTATGATGCTCACCTTTTCATTTTATGCAAAGCAGAAGGAAAAATCAATTTCATACGTAGACTCCTTTATAATCGGAATAGCACAGGCCTTTGCAGTTCTTCCGGGAGTCAGCAGGTCAGGGGCTACCATTTCAACAGGCTTGTTGTTAAAGAATAAAAAAGATGGAATAGCAAAGTTCTCTTTTTTGATGGTGCTTGCTCCCATTGTTGGCGGAAACATACGACAACTGATGAGCAACGGTTCAGCTGATGAAGCAGGCGGTATCAGTGCCATTGTGCTGATTGCCGGATTTTTGGCAGCATTTATTTCAGGATTACTTGCCTGTAAGTGGATGATCGTCATCGTTAAAAGAGGTAAATTGATCTATTTTGCCATTTATTGTTTCATCATTGGTTTATCTGCCGTTACCTATCATTTGTTTATCGCATGAAAACCGACGGTTCAGCGTTTAATTTTCCGGAGGGTGAGCTATTGCTTATCGACAAACCCCTTGAGTGGACATCCTTTGATGTTGTAAACAAAATCAGGTGGACAATATCCCGAACAACAGGAATTAAGAAAATTAAAGTTGGGCATGCCGGGACACTGGATCCATTGGCTACTGGTTTATTAATCGTTTGTACCGGTAAGTTCACCAAAAGAATTGAGGAGTTCCAGAGCCTTCAGAAGGAATATACCGGCACATTCCTCCTGGGAGAAACGACTCCTTCTTTCGATCTCGAGACAGAAGTTGATCATACATTCCCTATTGATCATATAGATGAACCACTGTTAGTTGCTGCTGCACAAGGTTTTGTCGGAGATATTGAACAGGTACCTCCCGTGTACTCGGCCATTAAAATTAAGGGAAAAAGAGCCTATGAAAAGGCAAGAAACAATGATGATGTGAAATTAAAGGCCAGGAAAGTTTCAGTTTCTGTATTTGAAATAACAGGTATACGTCTACCTGATATCGACTTTAAAATATCCTGCAGTAAAGGAACATACATCAGATCAATTGCACGCGACTTCGGCAAAAAACTCAATAGTGGTGCTCATTTAACTTCCCTTCGCAGAACAAAGATCGGAGAGTATGATGTTAACAATGCCATGAGTGTCGAGGAGTTTGAAAAGCAGTTAAAAAGCACTCAGAAATAGGGTATTATTAAAAAAGATACTATAAATTTTGACATTTCGTTATAATTGTACTAACTTTGCACCCCTTTTTTAATGGGGGAATACGACATTTAATTAGTTAATACTTATGAAATTATCTCAGTTCAAGTTTTACTTACCGGAAGAGTTGATCAGAAATACCCCTCCAATAAGCAGAGATGAGTCGAGATTGATTGTTTTGAACAGGCAAACCCAGTCGATCGAACATAAATCCTTTACTGATATTCTGGATTACTTTAGTGATGGCGATGTTTTTATATTAAACAATACAAAAGTTTTCCCTGCACGTTTATACGGTGAAAAGGAAAAAACCGGTGCCCGCATTGAAGTATTCCTGTTACGGGAATTAAACCGTGACAGCTTGTTATGGGATGTCTTGGTTGATCCGGCAAGGAAGATCAGGATAGGCAATAAACTCTACTTTGGCGAAAATGAAGAACTGGTAGCAGAGGTAATCGATAATACTACCTCCCGGGGAAGAACCCTTCGATTTTTGTTTGACGGACCCTATGAAGAATTCAAAAGTACATTACAAAGTTTAGGTGAAACTCCACTTCCTAAAATTCACCAGCGTGATGTCGTTCCGGAAGATGAAGAAAGGTATCAAACGATTTATGCCAAGCACGAAGGAGCAGTGGCTGCCCCTACTGCAGGATTTCACTTCAGCAGGGAATTAATGAAAAGGCTGGAACTTCTCGGTGTAAACTTTGCTGAAATAACACTTCATGCCGGTCTTGGTAATTTCCGTGATATTGAGGTTGAAGACCTTACCAAGCATAAAATGGATTCTGAAGAAATGAAGATCCTGGATGCACAGGCACAAGTGATCAACAGCGCAAAAGAAAGAAAGAAGAAAATCTGTGCTGTGGGTACAACAAGCATGAAAGCCATCGAAACTGCTGTTTCAATTACCGGAAAGGTTAAGCCTTATAGCGGATGGACCAACAAGTTTATCTTTCCTCCATATGAATTTTCAGTTGCTGATGCAATGATCACAAACCTTCATTTGCCAATGTCATCGGTGATGATGATGGTTGCTGCATTTGCGGGCTATGATTTTACCATGAAAGCCTATAAGACTGCCGTTGAAGAAAAATACAACTTCTTTACCTACGGCGATGCCATGCTGATCATTTAAGCGAGAGATTTTTTGCATTTCGTTTCTTGACTAATCACCTTTTTTTGAAAAAGTACATCATCATAGTTGCAGGCGGTAAAGGGAAAAGGATGCATTCCGAAACACCCAAACAATTCCTTAATATTGCCGGCAAACCCGTATTAATGCATACCATTGATACCTTCCATAGTTTTTCAAAAGAGTTTATCATCTTTGTCGTCTTGCCGGCACCCTTCATTGATTTCTGGAAATCGCTTTGCAAACGGTATGAATTTACAATTCAACATGAAGTAATTGAAGGTGGAAATGCTCGTTTTGATTCCGTAAAAAACGGATTACAAAAGGTTGAAGCCGGAAGCCTTGTTGGTATACATGATGGGGTAAGACCATTGGTTAACCACACCACCATTCACAATACCTTTTTCACTGCGGAAAAGAAAGGGAATGCTATTCCGGCAGTTAAAATTAATGAATCCATCCGGCAGATAAATTCATCATCCAGTTTTGCGGTTGACCGAAAGAAATACAGGATCATTCAAACTCCCCAATGTTTTCAGTCGGACATTATCATTGATGCCTACAATCAGGAGTACCAGAAAAGTTTTACTGATGATGCAACTGTTTTAGAAGCAAATGGTAGGGAAATCAATCTTGTTGAGGGGAATTTTGAAAACATCAAGATCACCAGGCCTGTTGATCTGAAAATTGCTCAAGCATTTCTGAAATAAGAAACAATTTGTTGTATTTCCTTATCAAACAGGCTATCAATTATTTATTTCACGCAAAGGCCGCCAAGTTAAATGCGCAAAGTAATAAAGTTAAATATACAAATAATCAATTCTTTGCGTCCTTTGTTATTCTTATCCGAGCTTTGCGTGAACTTATTAAAACAAAAAAACCGACCGAAATAAATCCCGGCCGGTGGCGATATGTTGAGTTTACGGTGTGCAATTAAAGTTCTGCTTTGTCTACCTCTTTTTCACGTGGTTCAACTTTTTTATAAGTGATCTTCATTTTAACTCCTTCTCTTTCTTGCAGAACAACAACCTTGTTTTCAGTTTCTTCAACCAGTTCATATTTATCAGAGATTGCTGTGCTCTTGTATGAAGATCCTACATAGGGACCATAAGGGTTACACTCAATGGTAAAGTAGTTATCCGGTCCGTCTTCTCCATGATAATACCAATCTCCCTGTTCTCCTTCAATCTCCCAGATCTCATAGGTCACATCCCATGCATAAGCGGCCCAGTACAATCCTGTCCAAACTTCACCTTCATAATAAAGTGTATAGAATCCAGGCTGAATTAAATAATACTCATCCCAGTAAAAAACGTAAGGGATGGCATTGGTTCCTGCATCAATGTAAGTTGGCTCCGCCTCGTACCAGGTTAATGCCAGATAAGCATCACCAGGACGGCCATCTGTACCAATCCATGCTTTTCCACAAGAGGTCAGACTCACTATAAAAAGAACGATTGTTATGCTCTGTAATCTCTGAAGAGAGATTTCTGGCTTATTTGTTTTCTCAATTTTTCTATTTGACGTTTTCATAACAGCAATGTTTAAATCGTTTAAAAAAATTGAGCGCTCGACTTAAATTTATTCAAGTAGCGTGCCAAAGTATCCATACATGAAAAAAGATTTATACGATTTGCAGGAAATGTAGTACACGTAAGTGTTCCCGGAAATCAATTGTTATTATACACCAGCTATGTGTTCTATGATTCTATGTGGTTCAAAATAATTACCACATAGACACATTAGCTCACATAGAAACTTCACATAGATTCAAATAAAAACTGGTGAGCATCAAAAAATCCACGAAAAGCAGAATAATATTGTGCTCTGGTAAGTCAATTGTTATTATACACCAGCTATGTG
>CAYQWA010000024.1:0-79526 GCA_964421215.1 uncultured Bacteroidales bacterium
GTATCTATTAATTTTATACCGCAATTTGTCCAAGAGGGTTTGAAGTCAAACAATTTTAATTGTCAATAAAATTGCCATTACTTTAACACTTTGTATGAAATGACATCAATGCCATGATACAATAGAGGTTTAAAGGAAGGTCTCAGGAATTTAAAATATAAGGCTGAAGAATAACGAAGGAAACCTCACACATCTAACAAGAAGTTATTAATCCATTATCGGGCGTAGTTTAACACTACGCCTTTTTTTTTGTTTAAAGATCTTACGCATTACAAACCGATTTATAGATGCAGTACTGGCAACAATCTTTATTTTCCGTTTGTTTAAAAGGAGTTTGAATATTGAACATCTCGCAGAAAATATCACTAAGAATTTCTTCAAATAGGTTATGATGGCTATCGCCGTTATTGATCTCGGGTAAAACCGGAGTAATTAATCCGCCACTCAGGTTGCGGAAAGATATAATTCCCGTCTGTGTCTTAAATCTCTCATCAGTTCTGGCAGATTGATACAAATGCTCATAAAACAACAGTTGGAAGGTTTTATCATGCAATCCCTGTTCCAAAAGTTCATCCCAGGATTTCAAGGACAATTCCTTTTTATCAACTTTGCCGGTTTTATAATCAATGATTCTTAGGGTATTATCCAGCACATCTATCCGGTCGATCACCCCTTTCAGAGATATCATTCCAATGCCTTCAACAGTAAGGATTGACCTGAAATATCCTTCCAAACTCTTTACATAGAGCTTTGAGTTAAACTTTTCAAGTTCTTTTAGCCATTTGATTTCAGCTTTGAGGAAACTTTTTACAAAGGTTTCAGCCACTTTTGAGATCAAAAGATTTTTACCATATCGAATTTCTCCGCCAGTATAGTTACTGGCAAAGGAGGATTTTACGATGGGCGCTGTACCAGATAAAAAACTTTTAACAATTTGAGGGGTAATTGTTTTGTTCTGATAAGGTTGATAAAGGGTGTGTAAAACATCATGCACTACCGTACCAAGTGTACTGGCTTCGATTGTTTCTTCTACCTCATCAGATTCATCAATCCCAAGAATATACCTGAAATAAAACCTTAATGAGCAATTCCTGTAAGCATTCAAAGCACTTGGTGAAAATCCGGAAGATGCAATGGATTTTAATTTATCCATCATCCCGGTGTCTTTTTCAATCCGGATGGTATCTTTCGGCTTTGTTGTATCTGCTGGTAGGGTTAATACCGATTTTTTGATTTTTACCTTTGGATTGTATTTTATCAATTCATGTTCAAGCTGGGTAATAAAACGGCTTTTGTCTCCCCCACTAAGATCTCCTGCCTCTGTATTGTATATTAGCGAAATATTGTCAGCTCTTTGCAATAACCTGTAAAAGTGATAGGCAAATACTGCATTTCGGTCTTTATAAGTCGGAAGCTTGAACTGACGTTTAATCTCAAATGGAATAAAGGAGTTTCCGCTTTTCCCGGCGGGTAAAAAATCTTCGTTTACTGACATCATTATAACATTCTCAAAATCAAGGGTACGGGTTTCAAGCATTCCCATAACCTGAACACCTTTGAGGGGCTCTCCGTAAAATGGTATTCTAATGCCCCGGACTATCTGATTGAATATCCCACGAAATGCATTTAAATCGTCCAGAAAGTGGTAATCCCGGGTCATTTGCCTTAACCTGTTAAACAACTTGGAGAAATGAAAAACAAGCTCAAGATTTAGCTCTGTATTACCTTTTATGACTGGTTCTGCATTAGTCGCAAATGCCTCCTTTAAATGTGAGAGGAGAAGTATAATACCTTCTATAGCCTTTTGGGCTGAATTTTCCCAGGGTTTGAAAATTGATTTGATCAACTCATTTTGATGGCTATCCACTTCATCAAGCAAACTATTCAGACCATTTTCATCATAAAAAACCTGGTTGTTGTTTCTGATCTTTTCCGATATTTTTTCCTCATTACCTTTAGTCAGGTTTAGTGATGCAAAAAAAGGATGATCAAAAATGCCAGTAAGATTTTTGTAATAATAAATATAACTGTCTTTTGATCTTCCGAATTTGATGGAGTTTTCGTTCAGGATGACAAATTCATTGATGAGCTCATACAAAGGTGTCTGCATCAACGGAAGCCCCATAGTAATATTAAATTCATCAATATCTTGTGGAAGAGAGTTCAGAAGCGGTGTCAACAATGATTCATCATTTAATACAACGCTGGTCCTGTTGAGGTTTAAACCCTGTCTGGCAATTGTCCTCAGAACATCACCTGCCACTTTAACCTGTCCTACATTCCCCGGAACTCCGATCAGATGAATAGATTTGTGTTGAGTGAAATGATCGTTGGTCCATTCCAGATTGTTTAATTTAAACTCATGTTTATTCCGTCGCAGGAAATGGCCTGCTTCCTGAATCTTGTTCTCAAGGTAATAATTGTCAGCATCCCATAGGATATCTGCAATACCCTGTTGCTTCAATTTTTTGATGATCCTCTCTTCAGCGAATGTTAATGCGTTAAAACCAGCAAAGATGACCTTTTTCCATTTTATATTAACCTGGTCTTTCTTAAGGTTTTCTAAAAGGGATTTGTACGCCAGTCCGGGATACACTTGCTTTTTTTCTACCAGGCTCTTTGAAAGTTTGCTGTATAAATTATGCAGGTTCTGAAAGAAATGAAGGTATTTTGCTTCAAATTCAGTTAAAGGTTGATCATTCAGATTCCATATTGAAAGTGCCTTGCTGTCAGTAAGATAATTATAAAGGGCTTCCGGATCCACAAGGTATAGATCTACTTCATTAAAATCCTGAAGTACCACTTCTGCCCAGTTGATAAATTCCGTAAATGAGTCGGCCTTATCCCTTTCGCTTTCGGTGTAAATTTTATAAAACTCAAAAAGCAGGTATACGGGTTCAATGGCTTCGAATCCAGATAGATGAAAAACGAAATCATCGACAGAAAATACGGGTGGGGAAAAGATTGGCTTTTCTATCCGTTGTGACAAATATTGTTTCAGGAATAATCCCGCTCTTCTGTTGGGTAGAACAATACAAACTTCTCCTGTTTCTTGGGGAAAGCGGTCGATAATGTATTCGGCTACTTTATCAAGGAAGTTTTGTTTCATGCTTTAGTTTTGTTACCAGATGGCAGGTTTCTATTTGCCTCCGTAAGATTTTCAGGTCTGCCCACATCCAGCCAAAAATCCTTACTATGATCATAGGCCATTATTGCATGGTTTTCTGCCAGGTTAAGGTAGGTTTTTATAATCGAGAATACTCCTTTCTCTGTGATCAGGTCAAAAATTTTCGGATCAATTATATGGATCCCGCTAAATGCTAAGGGTGTTAAGCTTCTGTTCTTTTTGACAATAATTTCTTCACCTGATCTTTGGTTTTCCCATCCGCACAGTTCTTTTTCAGCGTTAAAAAGCAGGTACCTGGATGTTTTTCTTTTTCTTACCGCAAGTGTTGCAAGTGCATTTGAATTTTTATGGTCCACCAGCATCTTTTCAATATTCAAGTCAGATATTACATCCACATTATGAACAAGAAAAGGATGGTCCTGATCAAAAAACCATGATGCATTCTGTATTCCTCCACCCGTATCGAGTAAAACATCCTGTTCATCGGATATACGGATGTTTATTCCGAAGTCTTCTTTGCTTTTCAGAAAATCAATAATTTGTGAGGCAAAATGATGTACATTGATAATTATATCGGTAAATCCTGAACTGGTAAGTTTATGAATTAATAGTTCCAACAAGGGTATACCCTGAACTTCCGCAAGGGCTTTGGGCTTGCTATCTGTAAGTGGGGCAAGGCGGGTTCCCAATCCAGCTGCAAAGATCATTGCTTTCATGGGTAGAATTATACTTTTTTTGGTTTACAAAGGACCTTTTTCTTTTCAGCAACAGCTTTGCAATCTTTGCACTTGAATCGGGGATCAGAAACAGGCTTTATCTTTTTCTTTTTACAAAGTGTTTTTGACATTATTTTCGATCAACATATTTTACGATTGTAAAATTAGTTAAAAGACCGGATCAGAATCATCTTGATCGAAAAATAAATTAACACTGCTAATTTCTTCTACTTGCTTTAATTCCCTGATCAATTCACCACTTTTTTTCCTACTCCTGTATGTAACCTGGTAAAATGCTTCCACCTCATTCTCACCTATATTTTTCAGGTTCACCAGTTTATACATTCTGCAGTACTGTTTAAGAATCGACCTGAGTTTCATTTCATTCTTTTCATTGGATTCGTATGCAACCTGGAGCAAATATTCCTGTTTTTGAGGTGCACCGAAATTAAAGGTAATGAGTATGATAGTAACAATACTGATTATAATTGTTCCGGAGATGGCAATTATATGCAAGCCCACTCCCGAAGCCATACCCATTGCAAGTGCAAAGAATATAAAAACAATGTCCTGAACATCGCGAACGGCTGTTCTAAAACGGATGATAGACATCGCACCGACAAGCCCGAATGCCCGGGCAAGGTTGTTCCCAATCACCAACATAACAACTGAAGTAACCAGTGTAAGCAGCACAAGTGAATTGACATAGGTTACGGAATAGCTAGGGCCTTTGTACGTATACCTATATACCAACCCGATAATGATACCACAAACAAGTGCCACCATTAAATTACCGAAAACGTCAAATGCATTTACCGGGAATAAATCAATATTTTGAAATTCTTCGAACATAATATTATCAATTGTACCACTTCGACCGTGTATAAATCGTTGATTTTGACAAATGGCGAACCACCTTACACGAATCCATCGTCATGACATATTTTGACGCGGATTGTTTTCGTAGGCCATACTTTGCAATTGCCGGATTTAAATAGGCAGGGAAACGATTATTAAACTTTATTTCCAGAATAAAATGGTTATCCAATGCTGATGAAAGTCCTTTTTCATCGTATAACTTTTCAAGGTTAGGATATCCAATTCCCCTTAAATGTTTGTCCAACGTAACCCTGACCGTACTTTCAAACTTACTGAAAAAAGCCTCTCTCTCGTAAACTACCAAAACCACAGGACGCAGGTTTTTACTGAATACCTGGTAGAAAAATCGTTTGGAGTTTTGATAGCCATCCATATTCATGAATTTATCAACAGCAAATCCATTTAAATCCTGTTGTTTGAATATGTTTACAGCATCTTTATAAATAAGTGGAGCCCTGTATTTAATGATCGGGATGTCGTATTTGCGTTTTATTTCAAGAAAAACAGTTTCATTGAATTCATGCTGGTTGTATCCTCTCAGCCTTACTTTTTTCCTGTTTTTTATTCCTTCAATTTTTTCAAAATAAAAGTCAAATGCCGGTGAATCAAAATAGATTGATCGGACAGTATACTGGTTAATGTCATCTGCTTCAGCAAATTTATCCAGTTCAAGGAAAGGAGCAATTTCCTCCCTAAGGGGAGTCAGGTATTTATTGTGTACTATGTATTTATACTCATACCTCATATCAGAACTGAAACTTAATACTCCTTTGCAGGTATTTAATTAGAGTTATTTTATCACAAACTACTGAACATTGAACGGCCATTCCAGGGATAAGGTTTAGTTGCCCGCCTGAAATTGACGCCTTTGCCATTACCAACTGTTCGTTTGATAACAGACTTACACTCTCATCAATATCCAGGAACGATGCATCCAATTTGTCAGAATATCCTGGCATTGAAAATTTTATTCCGGTTATTTTATCAAGGTACTGCACATCGTTCACCTTCACAGGAATTTTAAGTATATACTCGGATGTATCACTTATTGTTATCAAACCGTTCAAGCCACTATTAAAAGAAGCAATACCACTGATGGGAGAAATTATAAAATACTGGTCCCTTAACTTTTCGTAAGATTGAATCTCCCGTTCATACCCCTCAATCCTTTGGCGAATGTAATCAATTTCTTCCTCTTTGACTCCTGTTTGCATGGAATTCAGGTTTTTGCCGGCAATTTCCAGGTTGATCTCTGCCAGTCGAAATGCATTTTCATGCACTTCAAAATCAGCCGTAGAAATAATACTGTCTTCGAAAAGCTTTTGATAACGTGTATAATTTTTCTTTTCAAGCTCTAGTTGTTGCATTTGAAAATTATACTCCTGTTCAGCCTGTTCTATCAGTTCCTGCTTTTCTCCTGCCAGGCTCATTTTCAAATTCTCCTCTTCAACAGACTTCAGGCTGTACAATTTGGCAAGCTCATTTTCAATGTAATACGAATTAATATAAGCCAGTGTATCACCATTTTCAACCAAATCGCCACTAGCATAACTTTCCTGGTGGAACACCTCTGAAACATCTCCCCTTTCAAACTTATAGCTTTTAACATGACTTAGTACATTGAACTTATAATTATGCATTTCACTAACATAACTATCGTCCTGTCCTCTGTTCAAAGACCACTCCTTTAAAGGATAAATTTTAGCTATAGCATGAAAACTATAATGAACCTTTATTGGCAGAAACAATACTATAATAATTAAAAATAGTATTGCTAGCAGAACATACCTCCTGTTAATTTTCATACTTATATTTAAAATCTACTATGTTTGCCGCCAAAATTAGACAAACATAAATACCAATCCAAAAATTAGATTAAAGTTTTCAATAAATAGTTGCATTGACTCTACCAAATAGACAGTTTTTCCACTAAAAAATGATGCATAGAATACCTTTTGACGATAAAAATTGACCAGGTTTAAGAAAACCCATCCATAGTTAAAAAAATAATTCAGAGGAATTCCACATTTTTTTTGGTGGATTCAAAAAAATTGTATTTTTGCAGCGGAGAGATGGCAGAGTGGTCGATTGCGGCGGTCTTGAAAACCGTTGAGGGTAACACCTCCGGGGGTTCGAATCCCTCTCTCTCCGCAGCAGCAATTCATCCCGCGTTAGCGGGATTTTTTGTTTTGGTTCAGTAAGACAAAATTCATTTTGGATTAGTGAACCAAACAAAAAATATCCAGAGGATGAATTGCTCTTGAGACTCCCTCTTTTGGGGATCATGAAATAATCCTTCACTACGATATCTCCTCTCTTTCAGTCATCGCAGTATGCTAAGAAATTGTTTGGTATTTTATCCCCGGGTAAAAACCCAATTCCTTTCCTGGCTTAGCCTGTCGTTGTACTCGTACCCTTCGTAGTCGAACAATTTCATTTGCTCCGGGTCAGTAATTTCATTTTTGATGATATACTTTACCATTAAACCGCGTGCCTTTTTCCCAAGTACATGAACAAACTTATATTCTCCGTTTTTGTACTCCCTGAAATCGGGAGTGATTACTTCTGTGTCGCTAAGTCTGGTCTTGATGGCTTTGAAATATTCATTGGAGGCCAGGTTTACAAGCACCCCATGATCAAAAGTTTGAAGGTCCTTCTTCACCTCATCTGAGATCTTATTTCCCCAGTACTCATAAAGATTTTTAATTCTCCTGAATTTAAGTTTAGTTCCCATTTCGAGACGATAGGCCTTTATCCTGTCTAGTGGTTTAAGTATTCCATACAATCCTGAAAGTATCCTTACATGGTTTTGGGCAAACTCAAATTCTTCGATTTTAAACTCATTAGCATTAATACCATTATAAACCTCACCCTTAAAACACAATAAAGCCTGTTTTGCATTGTCGTCGCTTTCAGGAAGGTCCCATTCCTGGTAACGCTCAAAATTTAATTGGGCCAGCTTAGGATTGATGTTCATTAATTTCCCCAAACGAGTAGGTTTATATTTTTTCAATACATCCGCAATCACTTGCGCTTCCTGTAAAAAAACCGGAGTTGATCCGGATTTAATAAGTTCCTGTTTTGAAAGGTCCAGGGTTTTTGCAGGTGAAATTACAACTAACATAAAATAATTTATTTAATCTGATACAATATGGCTTACAAATATAGAGTTATTACTATGTGTTTCATTAAATAACACAGAACAGCGATGCAAGGTGACATTATCTATGATTTTGTCACCTTCTTTTTTATCCAAAAATAGAATTCCATTTTAACCTATTATAAAAACAGTGGGTTTTTTATGAAGGTCTGGAATATTTTTTTTCCAATCCGATACCGTCCTTGTTTTTACAAACTCTTCGGTTTTATGAGTCAGTGACATAGCAATGCAAACACGTGTACTCTTATTACAGTTCTTAATAATTGAATCAAAAACCTGTTTATTCCTGTAAGGGGTTTCAATGATAATCTGGGATTGATTTTGCTGGTTTGCTTTCTTTTCAAGTTCCTTGATCTTAACGTCCCTGGCTTTTCGTTCGATGGGAAGATATCCGTGAAAAATGAAATTCTGACCGTTTAATCCTGAGGCCATTAAAGCCAATAGAATGGATGAGGGTCCTGTAAGGGGAAAAACGTTGATGTTAAGGTTATGCGCCAGCATCACCACTTCAGAGCCGGGATCAGCGACACAGGGAACACCTGCTTCAGACAACAAGCCGATGTTTTCTCCATTTAAGACACCTTTCAGGTATTCTGACACCAATGATCTGTCAGTATGTTTGTTTAGTTCAAAAAAAGTAACCTCATCAAATGATTTTGTATACCCTGCTTTTCGAAGAAATCTGCGCGCTGTTCTTACATTTTCAACAATGAAGTTATCCAACTCCGCTATTACTTCGAGGTTTGCAGCAGGAAAGTCACTGGCACTGTTGGTTTCAGCTAAAAACGATGGAATTAGATACAAACTACCGGTTTTCATGATTGCATTTTTAGGACCAGGGAAGTTTTGAAAGGTCAACATTACCGCCTGAGATTATTATCCCAACCTTTTTCCCTTTAAATAAGTCCTGGTTTTCGAGAATAGCTGCAAAGGGAACAGCAGATGAAGGTTCAACAATAATTTTCATTCTTTGCCAGATCAATTGCATGGCCCTTATAATACTTTCTTCCGATACGGTTTGAATGTCATCCACATATTCAAGAATCAGGGGGAAAGTTAAGGAACCTAATGACGTTAACAAGCCATCGGCAATTGTCAAAGGATTTTCAGAAGGAATAAACTTTCGTGCAGTAAATGATCTGTAGGCATCATCAGCACCTTTTGGTTCAGCAGCAATAACTTTACATCCTGAGGAAAAATAAGCAGCTGACAAGCTTGTACCGCTCAATAAACCTCCACCTCCAACGGGTGCCATAATAATATCAAAAGGCCCGGTATCCTGAATCATTTCAAGGGCTGCAGTCGCCTGTCCGGCAATGATTCGGTAATCGTTGTAGGGATGTATTTCTATGGCACCTGTTTTTTGCTGAACCTCTTGTAAGGTTTCTTCACGTGAAGCCAGGTTAGGTTTGCAAAATGTAATTTCTCCGCCATATTGCCTGACTGCATCGATTTTTACCTTTGATGAATTATCAGGCATAACTATGTAGGCCTTTATATTTCTGAGGGCAGCAGCCCTGGAGAGTGCTGCCGCATGATTTCCGGATGAGTGTGTACAAACACCGTTATCGGTCTCTGATTCTGACAAAGAGAAAATAGCATTTGTGGCTCCTCTTGATTTGAATGCACCAGCTTTCTGAAAATTTTCACATTTAAAAAAAAGATTGGCATCAACCATTTGGTTGAGGAGAATAGATTTTAACACCGGAGTCCGGTGAATAAATGGTTCAATCCGCTTTAATGCTTGCTCAATGGTTTTACTGTCCGGAAAAGAATTCAAACTATGGCCCACTATCAATTAATTCATCTGGTGAGTCAATACAGAGTCTGCAATTTTCTTACAAGCTTCCTGTAAAATATCAAAGGTTTCATCGCATTGATCCAGGTCGCGATAAAATGGATCAGGGAGGGACTCGTTTCTTCCGGGTTTAATAACGTTCATCAGATAGTCGACTTTTGCTCGATCTTCTTCATTTCTTGCGAAATAGAGTGCATTTCTATATGCAAGTGTATCCATAACATAGATTTTATCAAACCTGTCAAAGTCCTCTTTTGTAAATAGTCTGACTTTTTTATTAGAAATATCCACTCCTTGCTGACGTGCTTTAGAGACAGCACGATCATCGGGAGCTTCATTTATATGGTAGGCTTCAAATCCTGCAGAATCTACTTCTGCCTGTATGTTATGAACTTTAAGAATATGCTTCAGCAAACCCTCTGCAAGCGGAGAACGACACATGTTAGCATGACATAAAAATAAAACTTTCATAACCGAAAATTTAAATAGTAGTTAGCTGACCCGCTTATCTTAATCTAGGAAAGTAACTTTTCAAAGCTGCATAATATACAAAAAAAAATTGAATTATCCAAATATTTTTTTTATAAAGCTTAAAGGGTAATTTTTTTGTCAATCTCTTCAACGTAATTCCTGAACTGCTTATCTGTTTCAATTAGGTTGTTTACTGTTCTGCATGCATGAAGGACAGTAGCATGGTCTTTATTTCCACAATGCAATCCAATGGTTGCAAGGGAAGCTTTGGTAAGCTTTTTTGAAAAATACATAGCGAGTTGCCTTGCCTGTACAATTTCCCTTTTACGAGTTTTGGAATGTATTGCTTCAAGAGGCAATCCGAAATAATCACTTACAACTTTCTGGATATAATCAATGGAAATCTCCCTGGATGTATTCTTCACAAATTTATCAATCATCTTTTTAGCCAGTTCCAGTGTAATGGCTTTTTTATTCAATGACGATTGAGCAAGAATTGAAATCAGGGCACCTTCCAGTTCACGCACATTTGATGTAATGCTGTAAGCGAGGTATTCAATAACATCTTTGGGCATTTGAACACCATCCTTGTACAGTTTCTTTTCTATGATGGCGATCCTGGTTTCAAGATCAGGAACCTGAAGATCAGCAGACAAACCCCACTTAAACCTGGATAATAAGCGTGCATTCATTCCCTCCATTTCAACGGGTGGTTTATCTGAAGTAATGATAAGTTGCTTATTGTTTTGGTGAAGGTGATTAAATATATGGAAATACACTTCCTGGGTTTTTTCTTTTTTCACCAGGAACTGAATATCATCAATGATCAATACATCGATCATCTGATAAAAATGGACAAAATCATTTTGACTGTTGTTTTTTACAGCATCAATGTATTGATTGGTAAATTGTTCGGATGTTACATACAATACCGTTTTTTCCATGAAGTTAATCTTCACTTCCAATCCAATGGCATGTGCAAGATGCGTTTTCCCCAGGCCGACATTGCTATAGATCAATAAAGGATTGAATGCAGTTTTTCCGGGGTTGCTGGCAACGGCAAATCCGGCTGACCGGGCGAGTCTGTTGCAATCACCTTCGATAAAATTTTCGAAAGAGTAGTTTTCGTTAAGTTGGGAATTAACTTTTATCTTTTTGAGCCCGGGAATTATGAAGGGATTAGGAATATCTTTTGAAGAACCTTTGTTCAGGTCAATAGGCATTGAAACCGAAGGATTGCCGGTAGCCTTTTTATGAGATGTTGGAAAATTAACAGTGTATGGAGGATTTGCACTGTTCATGCTATTCTCCATAATAATACTGTACTCCAACCGGCCATCCGGTCCAAGTTCCTTCTTAATGGTTTTCTTCAGAAGGGTAATGTAATGTTCTTCGAGCCACTCATAAAAAAACTGGCTTGGGACCATAATTGTAAGCACGTTTTCTTCAAGTTTAACGGCTTTAATTGGCTCAAACCATGTTTTAAAACTTTGGTGACTAATATTGTCTTTTATAACCTTCAGACAATTATCCCAAACTGCTTTACAATTTTTTTTCATTCGCAACTAATTGTATTAAAGCAATCTTGCAATTTGCAATTTGTTTAACTATTTAACAACCAACGAATTAACAACTATTGGTAAACTACACCTCGTCATGGAAATCGTCAACAAAATTCAATTAAAAATATTTCAAAAAAAAATAAAAATGCTCTTGATTTTTAAAAAAATTATTCGTATTAAGTATCAAATATAAAAATGCTGCATATTTTATTTATTCTGTGTATAAATATCTAACTTTTAATCCATTAATAGACTTAAATTTGTTCATCACCTGTGGTGCATTTTTTTTCCTAATCCGATAAGTCAAAGTACACTTAAGTTCAAAATTTTGTGAAAGGACTGTTAATTTCTCATCCTTTACAATTTTCATGACCTGATTCATGAGTAGATATTCAAATCCTACCTCATAAATTTCATCCACTGTCTTGGAAATAACTTTGGCCGAAGAGATGGCTTCAGAAGCTGCAGTTTTATATGCGTTGATCAGCCCTCTAACACCTAACTTCGTACCGCCAAAATACCGAACTACAACAACCAGTATATTAGTAAGGTCATTTGAATTGATCTGGCCCATAATTGGCCTGCCCGCTGTTCCAGATGGTTCTCCATCGTCATTAAAACGTGAATACGATTTATCCGGGCCTATTAAACAGGCAAAACAATGGTGCCTGGCATCATGATACTCCGTTTTGATCTCATTGAGTTTATCCTTTATCTCTTTCTCATCAGCTACCGGAATGGCTTTAGCAATAAATTTGCTTCCCTTCTCCTTGTACAATCCCTCCGACCTGTCTACAATTGTTTTATAGGTATCCTCAAAAAGCATCACATCCAACAAATTAATTCAAAGACCAATAAATATAATAGTAAAGAAATTTATTTCACATAAATCGAACCTCAAGGCTGGCAAGCTAAAAATTTTCAAAAGAATGCAAGAGGGCAGGCAAATATAGTATTTTTTTTAACTCATCCACAAATGAGTTCAGTAAAAAAAAGTGCTTCTGTTGAAAGCACTTTTAAATCAACCTTATATATACTTTCAGCAGCCTTCGCCCCTTTTTCGTTTCTCCACACACTGAGCATCCATAACAGCTATCATCACCATGTTTACAATTTCCGAAACACTGGATCCAATTTGCAATACATGAACGGACTTGCTCATACCATTGATTACCGGGCCAATTACTTCGAAATTACCCATTGTCTGAAGCAATTTATAGGCAATATTACCGGCAGTAAGGTATGGAAATATAAGAGTATTGGCTCTGCTTCCGGCTAACTTGCTAAAGGGGAAGATTTCATTAATAATGTCTTCATTTAATGCAACATTAACCTGCATTTCCCCATCAACCACCAGCTCAGGATTTTCTTTATGAAGGATTTTTACAGCTTCCCTTTGTACCTGGGGAATTGCACCATCGTTAGATCCAAAATTTGAATAGGATACAAAAGCGATCCTTGGTTTCACTTTGAACTGCTCAACTGCAAAAGCTGTCTGACGGGTTATTTCAACCATTTCTTTTACAGTTGGATTTTTATTTACCGTGCAGTCTGCAAGAAAATAAGGACCGTCCTTGGTATTGATGATATACATGCCGGATACTATATTGGCACCTTCTTTTTTTCCGATTATTTCAATAGCCGGTTTTAGAGTATCCGGATAATGCCGTGTTAATCCCGAAATCATAGCATCTGCATATCCTGACTCAACCAGCATAGGGCTAAAATAATTACGGTGAAGCATTACATCCTGTGCAGAAGTCATGGTTGCCCCTTTACGCTGTCTTTTTTTCCAGTAATTTTCAGCGAAATCATGTCTCATTTCTTTAACCTCTTTGCATTTGGGGTCAAGGATTTCAACACCATCAAGTTCCAGGTCATTTATCTCAATCAATTCTTTGATCTGTTCTTCATTACCTAGAAGTATGGGATGAGCAAGATTTTCGTTCAGGACAATTTCAGCTGCTTTTAACATTTTATAGTTTTCAGCTTCAGCGAAAACAACCTTTTTCGGATCCCTTTTGGCGGACATTTTTATCTGGCGGATAAGCGGATTGCTTATACCCAGACGTTTACTTAATTCTTCATTGTATTTCTGCCAGTCAACAATTGGTGTCCTGGCAATTCCAGTATCCATAGCTGCTTTCGCAACCGCAGGAGCAACATGAACAATAAGCCTTGGATCTGTCGGCTTGGGAATAATATAATCATGTCCGAATTTCAGGTTAGTCGACTGGAACGCAATGTTTACTTCTTCAGGAACCGGAAGTTTTGCCAGTTCAGCCAGCGCTTTGGAAGCAGCCAGTTTCATTTCATCATTAATAACGGTTGCATTTACATCAAGT
Source organism: uncultured Bacteroidales bacterium (assembly GCA_964421215.1). GTDB lineage: Bacteria > Bacteroidota > Bacteroidia > Bacteroidales > JAADJA01 > JAADJA01. The sequence goes on from CAYQWA010000024.1 coordinate 14,059, forward strand.
GCTCCGCGAAAGATGAAAGGGAAACCAAGGACATTGTTGATCTGATTGGGATAATCTGAACGTCCTGTTGCCATTATGATGTCTTTCCTAACAGAAAAAGCATCTTCAGGAAGTATCTCGGGAACCGGGTTGGCAAGCGCAAATACAATAGGTTCTTTTGCCATTTTACTTATCCATTCCTTTTTCAAGGCTCCTGCAACAGAAAGACCTAAAAACATATCCGCACCTTCCACAGCTTCTTCAAGTGTATGAACCGGACGTGAGGTCACGAACTGCTTTTTTGATTCATTGAGGTCTGTCCGGTCAGAATGTAAAACACCACGGCTATCCAGCATAATGATGTTCTCTGGTTTAACACCCAGTTTAATGTATAATTTGGTACACGAAATTGCTGAGGCGCCGGCTCCGTTCACTACGATTACGACTTCATCGATTTTTTTCTTGTTGATCTCTAGGGCATTAAGTAATCCTGCAGCAGTAATGATGGCTGTTCCGTGCTGATCATCATGCATAATGGGAATATCTACCGCTTCTTTTATCCTTTCTTCAATTTCAAAACATTCAGGTGCTTTGATGTCCTCCAGGTTTATTCCCCCAAAAGTTGGTGCAATGGCTATTACCGTTTCAACAAATTTGTCGATGTCTTTTTCATTAACCTCTATGTCAAAAACATCAATATCTGCAAATACTTTAAAAAGTAATCCTTTACCTTCCATAACCGGTTTGCTGGCTTCGGGACCAATATCTCCCAGGCCTAAAACTGCCGTTCCATTTGATATTACTGCCACCAGGTTCCCTTTTGCAGTATATTTATATACATCCTGCAAATTTTCGTGTATTGCAAGACAAGGATCAGCAACACCCGGAGTATAGGCCAGAGATAAATCCCTTTGTGTGGAATAAGGCTTGGTTGGAACTACTTCAAGCTTCCCCGGTCTGCCTTGTGAATGATAATTGAAAGCATCTTTTCTGAATAGGTTGTCCATGGATTCAACGATTTATTGTGAATTAATTAACAAAGGCGCAAATCTACTAAATTGTTATTTCAAATAATTATTTTTTCTAGATATTTTCATAATTCATATTGTTTACAAATAATTGGTTTCAGCGAATTTCTATTCATTTAAATTTCTATTTTAGCACCCGGATTTAGATAGTAACATTTTTATAAACTAAAATTCTGTCAGTTAATTAAATGTATTCGTATATTGAGGGTAGAATTGAGGAGAAAAATCCTGCCTATCTGGTAATTGATTGCCAGGGGATTGGTTATCTGGTAAACATTTCTCTCAATACTTTTTCTAAGGTTAAAAACCTTGACCGTTGCAGACTATTTACCCACCTAGCCATAAAAAACGAAGCAACCACTCCGGTAGGCTTTGTATTGTATGGATTTACTGATAATAGTGAGCGTAAGCTATTCAGACAACTTATCTCTGTTTCCGGGGTGGGATATAACACGGCAATTTTAATTCTCTCCTCATTACCACCTGTGAAACTGGTGAATGCAATCCTTATGGAAAATACTGCTGCACTTCAGGCAGTAAAAGGAATTGGGGCAAAATCAGCGCAGCGCATAATTATTGACCTTAAGGACAAAATTGAAAAGAGTGAAATTTCCCCTGAAATTGTAGGAACCTCACACAATACCAACAGGGATGAAGCGTTATCAGGATTAACTGTTTTAGGATTCAATAAAACAGGTGCCGAAAAAGCACTGAATAAAATCATAAAAGAACAAGGAGCAGATTTATCAATCGAAGAATTGATAAAAAATGCATTAAAAATATTATAAATCATTTTGGGTATAGATCTACTTTGAAACACCTTCTTTTGGACAACGTTGAGACGGTTTTCAAAGTTTTTTATTAAGAAAAGACTTTTTATTTGAAGCGGCTAACAAAACATAGTTGTTTGTTGATTTTTTTATTGGTTGTAGGGAAATTATCATTACTTGCCGGTACAGATTTTAGTATTGAGGTCGCTGATAATAAACATACAATTAATAAATTTCTATTCCCACCTGATTCAACCCTTACCAATGATTCTTCAAATTACCTGAATACCCCCTATCCTTTCGAAGAAGAAACATTTCCCTATAACGGGGAAGCAAATTCAAATCCGCTTTTCCTTAATGATCCGACCAATTTGCAATCGGAAGTAGAATATGATCCGGTTACTGGTAAATACATATTAAAACATAAATTGGGCGAGCTCGATTACCGGCCTCCCACTTATATGACCCTTGAAGAATACAGGGACTATGAGTTGCAGAACTCTGTTGGGGAATACTGGCGGGAGAGGTCAAAAAGCTCAGGACCAGGAGGTAGCAGTGGCATCATTCCGGAAGTATTTATTGGTGGGAAAGCTTTTGATCAAATCTTTGGTGGCCATACCATCGATATCAGGCCTTCCGGATCGGTGGAACTAATATTCCAGGTCATCGGGAATTCAAGAGACAATCCAACCATCGATGTAAAACAAAGGAGGCAGGTGAATTTTGACTTCCAGGAGAAGATCCAGATGAATGTCATCGCCAAGATCGGTGATAAAATTGAGTTCCGAACCAATTACAATACGGAAGCCACTTTTGACTTCGAGAACAAACTGAACCTGGGATATGAAGGAGATGAAGACGAAATACTTCAGTTGCTTGAGGCCGGTGATGTCAGCCTGCCACTTAACAGTACGCTGATCACAGGTAGCCAAAGCCTTTTTGGGATCAAATCCAAATTAAAATTTGGTAGAGCAACTGTAACCACCATTTTTTCTGAACAGGAAAGTGAAACATCTACGATAACGGTTCAAGGTGGAGCTCAAACAAACGATTTTAAGCTGGCCGCCAGTGATTACGAAGAAAATAAACACTTTTTTCTAGCCCAGTATTTTCGGGATACCTACGATACTGCATTAGCAGATCTACCCCTTGTAAGATCACCCATCAACATCACAAAAATTGAGGTGTGGGTCACAAATATCGGGGCTGCTGTCCAGGAAAATCGTAACATTATAGCCCTGACAGACCTGGGTGAATTCAGCAGGACTTACAATGACCAGGTAATTCCAAATATTTACCTTGATGAACGGATAAAGGGCCTGCCTTTCAATGAAGCCAATAATTTAATTAGCGGTGACAATAATATAATTAACCTGGAGCAGATCAGAGACATTAACAACATCAACAGCTATATGCAGGGATTATCTGCAGATCTTGTTTCAGGGGAAGATTTCGAGAAGATTGAACTGGCCAGAAAACTAGAGCTGTCAGAGTTTACCTACAACCCAAAACTTGGCTTTATCTCACTGAATTCCAGGCTGAATGAAGACCAGACGCTTGCCGTGGCTTTTCAATACCAGGTTATCGGAGGTGATTCAACCGTATTCCAGGTAGGTGAATTTTCGGATGAGGGTATTTCCGGCCAGGACGCTCTGGTAGTAAAACTCCTTAAAAGTGCTTACATCAATATCCGAAATCCCATCTGGGATCTTATGATGAAAAACGTATATTCATTGAATGCCTACCAGGTGAACAATGAAGACTTCACTTTTAACATTCTTTACTCCGGGGATGAAACAGGCGTTCCCACAGGATATTTTGAAGAAGGGCCCTTTAAAGGTTTTCCTCTTATACAAGTATTTAACCTGGATAACCTTGACAAAAGAAATGAACCCATCCCGGATGCGGTGTTTGACTTCCTTGATAATGCAGCTACGGGTGCGGGGACTATTAATTCAACTAATGGCCGGATATTTTTTACCGTAACCGAACCATTCGGGTCTCATTTGAGAAATAAACTGGAGAACCTTGGATACAACGATCTTGCTGACAAATACTGTTACGATTCCTTATATACATTAACCAAAACAGGAGCTGAACAATACACCGAAAAGAACAAGTTCCTTCTATCAGGTTATTACAAATCCCAATCAGGATCTGAGATATCATTAAATGCATTAAATATTCCCCAGGGATCAGTAACTGTAACGGCCGGTGGTGTGCCACTTACCGAAAATGTTGATTATACAGTTGATTACACGCTTGGTAGGGTACGAATTATCAATGAGGGTATTTTAAATTCCGGTACGCCCATCGATATCAAAATGGAGAGCAATACACTTTTCAGCATACAAACAAAACGTTTGATGGGTACCCATATCGATTACGACATCAGCAAGGATTTTCATATTGGCGGTACAATATTAAACCTGCATGAACGGCCATTGACCCAGAAAGTAAATTATGGAGATGATCCCATATCCAACACAATCTGGGGACTTGATTACAGCTACCAAACCGAATCAAGATTCATCACAAAACTTGTGGATAAACTTCCCTTTGTAAGTACAAATGCCGTTTCAAATGTCTCCTTTGATGGTGAATTTGCACATTTCCTCCCGGGCCACTCTAGGGCAGTGGGCAAGGAAGGGGTATCCTATATCGATGATTTCGAAGGAACAAAGTCCACCATCGACTTAAGAAATTACACAACCTGGTTTTTATCAAGTACTCCACAATATCAGTTTGAGCTATTTCCCGAGACCTCAAGTGATGATGTTAGCTACGGTTACAACAGGGCAAGGATTGCCTGGTATGTTATTGATCCCAGTGTCTTTTACGACAGAAACAGCAACATCCGGCCTGAAAATATTGAGAATGAAGAGTTGTCCAATCACTATGTCAGGCAGGTACTTGAAACAGAAATTTTTCCTAATAAGGAGATACCCAATGGAACACCTACAAATATTGGTGTATTGAACATGGCCTATTATCCTACGGAGCGTGGCCCTTACAACTATGACGTTGAAGGGGAACCCGGAATTTCATCCGGTTTGAATCCGGACGGATCACTGGCTGATCCGGAAACACGTTGGGGAGGTATGATGCGAAAAATTGAAACTCCCGATTTTGAGTCCGCCAATATCGAATACCTGGAGTTCTGGATGATGGACCCATTTGCTGAAGGTTCTGTAAACAATGGTTCGGGGGGTGATCTTTACATCAACCTTGGTGATATCTCAGAGGATATCCTGAAGGATGGAAGGAAAAGTTACGAACACGGACTCCCCATTTCAGACAACTTCCCGGAAAATGAGGTGGATACTACCCACTGGGGGATCGTACCCAACCGGCTTGACCTGGTGCAGTCATTCTCCAATGAAACAGGATCACGGATCTACCAGGATGTTGGTTACGACGGATTAAGGGACGCTCAGGAAAGCACGTTCTTTACAGCAGACAACCCTAATCCAAAGAGTTCCCAGTATATCGATGATATCGCTAATGCTCCCGGACTTGGTACCAATAGTGATGCCTATGCAAATGCGATAGACGACCCTTCCGGTGATAATTATCATAATTACCGTGGAGAAGATTATGACGCAAGTCCTATTTACGGAAGCATCCTTGAACGATACAAATTATACAACGGACCTGATGGTAACTCCCCGGAAAGCACAACCGGAGGTGTTTATGATGGAAATACCCGACAGCCAAACGTTGAAGACCTCAACGACGACAATACATTAAGTGAGGGTGAACGTTATTACCAGTACAGGATACAACTAAATCCCAACAAAATGAAGGTCGGTGAAAACTACATCACCGACGAGTATGAAGCCATCGGCATTCCGCTTGCCAACGGTGAAAAAGGAAATGTTAAATGGTATCAGTTTAAGATTCCCGTTAGAAATCCTGATAAAGTGGTTGGTAGTATTTCTGATTTCAAATCCATCAGGTTCATGAGGATGTATATGAAGGAATTCCAGGAACCCGTTGTCCTTAGATTTGCTACTCTCGACCTGGTAAGGGGAGAATGGAGAAGGTATCCGGCCAGCGAAGATCTTCTTGCTCCAGGAGAATACATTCCTACTAGTACGGCAAATGCAACGACCTTCGATCTGTCAGCAGTGAACTACGAAGAAAATGGTGGTAGAACACCAATTCCTTATGTGATACCTCCAGGCATTGAACGTGAAGTAAACATAGGAACCACCAACCTTACCAGGCTTAATGAACAATCCATGGTAATGAAAGTTACTGAGCTTGCTGATGGAGATGTCAGAGCTGCTTATAAAACTGCTGATTTTGACTTCAGGCAGTTTAAGAAGTTCCGGATGTTTGTCCATGCAGAACAAATTGAAGATCCCGATGAAGTTACCTATAAGCCCGGAGACCTCACAATATTCGTGAGGATCGGATCGGATTTCACCCAAAACTATTATGAATACGAAGTACCATTGAAATTTACTAATTGGTATACCACCAATCCGAATGAAATTTGGATGGAGGAGAATGAGATTGATATAGATCTTGAAAAACTTACAAAATTTAAACTTGAACGGAACAATGCATTACGTGATCCCAATTCAACAGTGCGGATTAATTTCCCCTATGTGGCTTACGATGGAGAGAACAGGGTTACCGTTATCGGCTCCCCGACCATTAGTGATATTAAAGCTTTGCTGATCGGTATCCGGAATCCCCCACAGGTTCTTGACCCGGATGACCTTGGAGAGGCCAGAAGTGCTGAAATATGGGTGAATGAGTTGAGATTAACAGACTTTAATAAACAAAGCGGCTGGGCAACCACAAGTAGGATTGCCATGAACCTGGCTGACCTGGGTAACCTGACTGTCAGCGGTTCATACAGTTCTCCATGGTTCTCGTCAATTGATAAAAAGATCACTGAAATACCCCTGGAAGGCCATTCACAATTCGATATTGCCACAAACATTGAACTGGGTAAGTTCTTCCCTGAAAAAAGTGGAGTAAAAGTACCCATGCATTTTGACTATTCGGAAGCCAGGATCACACCGAAATACAATCCCCTTGATCCCGACCTCGAATTGGAAGAAGTCCTTGAATCTTATGACAATGAAGCACAAAGAGACTCAATAAAGGAGCTCACCATTGATTATACCCAAAGGAAGAACATTAACTTTATGAATGTGAGAAAGGACAAGGTAGGTAAACAGTCGAAATCGAGGATCTATGATGTTTCAAATTTTGACCTGTCGTATTCCTATTCGGAAATATTCCATCGAAATGCGGATATTGAATCCGACCTGGAAAAAAATTACATGGGAGCCTTAGGATATAATTACAGTTCAGCACCAAAAAACGTGAAACCATTTGAGAAAATCGGATTTATTGCTAACACCAAAGCTTTACAGCTTGTTAAAGATTTCAATTTCTACTTCCTTCCGAAGATGTTATCCTTCAGGACCGACATGAACAGGATGTACAGTGAGACCAAACTCAGGAACAAGAGCTTCGGGGATGTAATTACATATCCTTCTTATGATAAGATCTGGAACTGGAACAGGATATATGATCTAAAATTTGACCTTGCTACCTCATTAACCTTAAATTATACAGCAAATGCCGGTTCATTCATTAATGAATTTCCTGGCAATCCCAACCAGGGTTGGAAAAGCAATAATTTTCTTGTAGATAGTCTGGCCTATTCAATAGATGAAAAGAAGGATCAGGTCAGACAGGAATTAAGAAGAGGTGGAACCAAGAAAAACTACAACCAGAGCCTGAGTGCGAATTACAATATACCCATTAATAAGTTTCCGCTACTTGATTGGGTAACAGCTCAAACAGGATACCAGGTTGCCTATAACTGGGTAGCTTCACCTGTTTCATTGCAGAATGAATTGGGTAATACCATTTCAAACAATGTAAACTGGAACATAAATGGAAATGCAGACCTGAATAAACTGTACAACAAAGTTGAATTTTTGAAAAAAATAAACTCTCCACCCAGGAAAAGAGGGAGCAGCCGAGGTCAGAAAAAACAGAAAAATGACAATGGGGACCAGGCTGATTCAACGAAAACGAAACCGAGTATTAACTATGGGAAGATCGCATATGAATCCATCCTGCGGCTTGTAATGAGTGTTAAGAAAGTTTCCTTCCAGTATTCAACCAACACAGGAACAACATTGCCTGGATTCAGTCCCGAACCACAAGCCTTTGGTAATAATTGGGACATGAATGCTCCGGGACTTGATTTTATATTCGGATACCAACCTGAAAGCCCTTCTTTCTTTAATAAAGATGAATGGTTAACCCAGAGTGAATTCCAGAGCTCCTCATTCAACCAGATGGGGAACGAAAATATGAATGTTAAGGTCGACCTTGAACCCTTTAAGGATTTCAAGATCAAATTAACAGCTGACCGGGCATATTCAGCAAATGTTCAGTCCTTTTATATATTCTCAGATACAATAGGCGACTTTGTTGAAAACAGCCGTATGCAAATGGGAAGTTTTAATATGTCATACATAACCTGGGGGACTTCTTTTGGTGGTTCTCTCGACAATGAGAAATCGAAGTATTTTGAAAATATGAAGGAATACCGGTATGAAGTAGCCAACAGGCTGGCGGATGAATATCCCAACGGACTGCAGATTAATGATACAACCGGATACCCTAATGGGTATGGGCCGGGATCACAATATGTACTATTACCGGCCTTCCTTGCAGCTTATTCGGGAAAATCAGCCAATGAGGTATCGTTGAATCCATTTCCAAAAATTCCGATGCCTAACTGGCAGGTTTCTTATTCAGGTTTGTCAAGGATTCCATTCCTTCAAAATATTTTTAAATCGTTCACGATAAATCATACTTACAGGTCTAATTACTCTGTAGGATCTTATACATCAAACATCAGGTTTATAGGTGATACCATTGCTGGTACTGTTTATCCGGCAAACATTGATCAAAACAAAAATGTCAACGGGGATTTTTACCCTATTTATGAAATGGGAGTGGTTTCGATTTCTGAACAATTTGCCCCATTGATCAATTTCGATATGACCCTACAGAACAGTCTTCTGGCGAAATTTGAGATTAAAAAATCAAGAACGTTAACCTTAAGTTTTGCTAATAACCAGCTGACAGAAGTAAGCAGCAGTGAATTTGTTATAGGTGCCGGTTACAGGTTTAAAGACGTGCCTTTAACTTTTGCAAGAGCAGGCGGTGGAGGTGCCCGTACTATAAAAAGTGATTTGAACCTAAAAGCTGATTTTTCCATCAGGGACAACAAAACTGTTCTTCGCAGCATTGATACGGATCTCAACCAGGTATCGCAGGGAAGGAATGAAATTACTATTGGAACTTCCGCAGAATATCAATTGTCACAATCGTTGGCCATACGGTTCTTTTTCGATAAAGTGATCAACAATCCCTACCTTCCTTCTCAGTACAGAACATCCACAACTGAAGGTGGTTTTAGCCTGAGATTTCAACTCGCTCAGTAGAATTTAATAACCTGAAGTATTGAACAACTTTCTGCTTGGAAAATTTCATGAATTGCTTGTAATTTAAATCTTTAATTTATTACTTTTGGGCGAAAATAAATTAAGCATAAAATGAGCACCCCAGAAAATTTAAAGTACACAAAAGACCACGAATGGGTTAGAGTTGAAGGCGACACTGCCTTTGTTGGTATTACAGAATTCGCACAAAAAGAACTTGGTGACATTGTTTTTGTTGAAGTTGATACCGTAGATGAAACACTCGACAGGGAAGAAACGTTTGGAACCATCGAGGCAGTAAAAACTGTTTCTGATCTTTTTATGCCAATCTCAGGTGAAATCCTTGAGTTCAATGAAGTTCTGGAATCTGCACCGGAAACAATAAACTCAGATCCTTACGGAGAAGGTTGGATTGTCAAAATCAAAATTACCAAGGAAGAAGAGCTCGAGGATCTTTATGATGAAGCCGGATACAACGAAATCATTGGCTCATAGAAATTCCTAAAACAAATGGTATTTTAAATACTATTGCGTTTTTCAAAACGTTTAACAAAAAAACATTGACAGAAAGCGAATTATTTTTAATTTAGCGTTCTGAATTCAGGAATAAATTTCATTAAAATGAAAGATACAAAGAAATCCCCAAAAGCAGACCTTGAAAGCAGGAAGATATTCTTCATAGAAATAGGAATGATTATCGCACTTGCAGCAGTTTTGCTTGCCTTTGAATGGAAAAGCTATGAAAAACAGGAGTTGACACTTGACACCAGGGCAATTGATGACACCCCTGAAGAAATGGTGGAGATCACTCAACACGAAAAACCGCCCCCACCTCCTGCCCCACCTCAGCAAACTACAATTATAGAAATTGTAGAGGATGATATGGAAATTGAAGATGAGATCGAAATTGATGTGGAAGCTGACCAGGAAACCGAAGTGGAAGAATATGTACCAGTTGAAGAAGAAGAGGAGGAAGAAGAAGCGCAGATCTTTACCGTAGTGGAATCTATGCCCGGTTTTCCAGGTGGTGATGTCGCTAGGATGAAATACCTCCGCGACAACATGAAATATCCTCAAATGGCACGCGAAAGTGGAATCCAGGGAAAAGTATTTGTTACATTCGTTGTTGAAAAAGACGGTAAAGTTACTGACGTAAGAGTTTTAAGAGGTATCGGTGGTGGTTGCGACGAGGAAGCCATCCGTGTTGTTAAAAGCATGCCAAAATGGAACCCTGGTAAACAAAGAGGAAAACCAGTAAGGGTTCAGTTTAACCTGCCCATTATCTTTAAGCTTAACTAGTTTGATATAAGATATATTTTAAAAGGCGATCCTCATGGATCGCCTTTTTTTATTTCTTCACCAGGTCACCATCTTCGAAAACCTCTTCGGATAACAACTTGCCAGTCTCATCCCAAACAGTAAATGTTCCATTTTTCCTACCCTTCTTCCATTCTCCTTCACGTTTAATGTTTCCGTTTTCAAAATAAGAGATCACCTTCCCATGAGGCTTTCCGTCAAGCCAGTAATCGACTGACTTTTTATTCCCGTTTTCATACAGCCAATTCCATTCACCTGTTTGAAAACCTTCATTAAATGAGCCGGTACTTCTAACATTCCCATTTTCGTAATATTTTGTTTCCTCACCATGTTGTACTCCATCCTTCCAGTTTACTTCCGATTCAATGTTGCCATTAATGTACCACGATTGCCATTTACCATCCTGCACATCATTTTTCCAAACCCCTTTAAACTCAGGTTTTCCGTTATCATGCCAGTATTCCCAAAGGCCATCCTTTTTATCGTTGATAAAATTTCCCGTTAAATAAACAGTACCGTTTTTATGGAACCTTGTCCAGTTCCCTTCCTTCAGGCCATCATTGTATTCACCCTCGGCCTTCTTTTCTCCATTTTCATTATACTCAATGCTCATTCCGTCTACCTTTCCATTTTTGTAATATTTTTCCCATTTTATTTCGCCGGAAAGGTAATAATCTGTGCATTTTCCTGAGAACAATTTACCGTTATGCATTGCAAGGCCATCCTGCTCTTGCAAATCATTAAAATTTAAACTTTCAGTGCATGCATTAAAAAGCAAAACAACAACAACTCCTAAAAAGGTTATGCCAATCTTTTTCATAGTAAGGATTAATTAATATAAAATTTCGTAGGTGTACAAATATATACAGAAAATGGTTAGAAATTCCTGAAGTCGAAAGTTTCGATGTTGTGCACTTTTCTCATTCCGCAATTTCCTTTTACAAAGTTCATTTTAAAGTTGTTTGAAAGATTCAGCCGAAGTCCGGCATAAAAATCCAGGCCGACAAAGTCAGATGCACCAATTATTGTATTCAGTCGGTCGAAGCCAAAAAAGACATTACCGTAACGGAAAGAAAATCCAATCCGGGGCATTGAATATTGCCACTCATAAATTGAAAAAGGTATACTTACCTCCCATCTTGCCGTTTCAAAGCGTGGAGTAAGTGCAATAACGGATGGTCGGTACAAAAAGCTATTTCCTACTTTTAAACCATAGTGGGCCGATAAATTTAAATACACAGCCTGCCTTAGTTTTACATCTGCTTGTAAACTAATTGCAGGAGGAAGGAACATTGTAAAAGTTTCTTTGTGCTCAAATTCTTCGGCAGTTTGTGCAAAATAGCTTTCAACCTTTGTAACCAGTTCATTCACTGAAGAATTAGAAAGAGTATCATGGGGTTTATACCACTCAGCACTGGCATTAATATAGCTTTCATAAACTGCATTTTTTTTAAACTTTATGTACCCGAAGTCGAGTATTGAAAGGCCAATCCTGAAATTGTATTCCTCGTATGGCTGTTCACAAATTCTTGAGAATACAGTTGTTGAATGCCCCTGTTCAGTATTTTGATAAGTAATCCCTGCATCAAGACCAAAACCAAAGCCTCTTGGTTTAAAAACGGGTTGGATATCATTTGTGCTGTAATTTACCGGCAATGATGCACCATATTCAAATGTAGCATTATAAACACTGGCTGAATCGTCGTTATGGACGATGTATTCAACATTGTTAATTGTGGAGTAAAATCCAGCTGTACCGATCAGCGGTTTGATCGAGATTCCCACCGACCAGTAATTCCATTTGTACCTGTGAAAGTTGTAGGCATAACTAATTGCCATTTCATACCAACTCATACTTCCTAACCTGATTTTTGCATCATGCAAATATTGAATATCGTGCTGGTATTCATAATCAATGGCCTCATACAAAAAAACACCAATGTCGTTGGGCAGGTCCTGGAACGAAGTAACTGATCGAAAAGCAGAAGTGAGGCCAAAAGCGTGTTGGCCATATACCAGCATACCTCCCGGGCCAAAAATCCTGATGTTCTGGTAACCAAATTTATCCGAATCATCCCGGTAAATATTGTAGTTCCTTAATTCATTTTCTTCAGTGTAATACACAGGAGCCTTTTTATCTGAAAGAAGATTGTAAAAGTCATCGCGGCTAATGAATATATAATTGTTATCAAGGTAGCCCTGGAAGGAAACAAGGTTATAATCCATGTAAAGGCGGTTCGATACCATGGCAGATGGATTAATGGAAATCCCGTACAATCCGGCATAGTTGCTGTTAACAACGCCCAGCATATCCTGTGCGCATAAGGAATTTAATAGTGTAAGAAACAAAATCCCCGGAAGAAAATGCCTGACCCATTTCACCTTTAAATATACTTTATCATAATTCACTAGAAGGTGGTCAAATAGTTTGGTATAAAACGGATAACTCAACTGAAAAGTTTAAAAGCCTGTTAAATAAAAAGAAAAAGGCCAGAAAACAGTATGTTCTAAAGTTTCCTGACCTAATTAACCAACCAAAACCAAATTTTACAAATAAAAATTAACCACCATGAAAAATTATCAGATTACATTAATCAGTTTGATGTGATAATGTATCAAAGAACTGACATCATCTAAGCAACTGGCATGCCAACGAAATTATCAGACTGATTTACTGATACTTACGAAGGTTCTAGAAAATAATATAAGATTTTGGATAATTATCAAAGAATTAGCTCAAGTCCATAACTGCCACTTATTCAATTACTTACATACGGCCAACATCATAGAAATAATATCCGATTGTGGAATATTTACGATTCCGGATAAAATGGGCAAAACTTAGGGGTTTATTTTTTTGAAAGAACCCCGTAAAGGTCGAAATAATCTGCCTTCTCTATGGTTACAGGATAAAATTTACCAATTTCAAGTTCCTGTTCATTTCCGGTTATTAAAACTTCGTTATCCACTTCCGGAGAATCAAACTCTGTACGTCCTATAAAATATTCATTCTCTTTGCGATCGATAACAGTTTTAAAGGTTTTACCAATTTTACCTGAGTTCAGGTCCAGGGAAATGGATTGCTGGATGTTCATTAATTCCTCCAGACGTTCCTGCTTCACCTTTTCCGGTATGTTATCTTCTAACTTGTACGCAGTTGTTCCTTCTTCATGTGAATAGGTGAAAACACCCAGCCGGTCAAATTTAAAATTACGGACAAAATCAACTAATTCCCTGAAATCATTATCTGTTTCACCCGGAAAACCGACAATCAGGGTTGTCCTTAAAGCAGCCTCAGGAAGCTCCTTTTTTATCTTTTCCAGTAGTTGAATTGTTCCTTCTTTCGTATGGCCACGCTGCATTAATGATAAAATGCGATTATTGATGTGCTGAACGGGCATATCGATATAATTGCAAATATTACTGCTGTCCTTAATAATGGGTAATATTTCCAAAGGAAATCCTGAAGGGTAAGCATAGTGCAATCTGATCCATTCCAGTGCACTGAATCCGGACAAAGATTCCAGTAAATTCGCAAATTGATTCTTTTTATAAAGGTCAATGCCATAATAGGTCAGGTCCTGCCCGATCAGCATCAGTTCTTTAACTCCTTTGGCAATCAACCTTCGGGTTTCTGCGATGATCTCCTCCTGTGGTTTTGAAACATGTTTACCCCTGATAGCAGGAATAGCACAAAAGGTACATCGCCTGTCACATCCTTCCGAGATCTTCATATAGGCATAATGAGCAGGTGTTGTCAGCTGCCGTTCACCAATCAGGTCGAATTTATAATCTCCTCCTAATTCTGATACAATTTCCTTAAGATCGTTAACACCAAAATATTTATCCACATCCGGTATTTCAGATTCAAGCTCCTGTATGTACCTCTCCGAAAGACAACCCATCACATACACATTGCTGATTTTTCCTTCTTCTTTTGCCCGTATATGTTGCAGAATTGTATCAATTGATTCTTGCTTTGCATCATTGATAAAACCACAGGTGTTGATAACAACTGCATCCGAATTGTTTGTATCATCATCATGTGTAACTTCAAATTGGTTTGCTTTCAACTGGCCTAGAAGTACTTCAGAATCAACAAGATTTTTGGAGCAACCAAGGGATATAACATTGATTCGTTTCTTTGTTTGTTTAGTTTGCAAGTGTATCGTGGGTTAAGTTATTGTATTTTGTAATTTGCAGAAATTGTCCTAAGTCTTATTTCTTTAAAATCCTGGGGATTTGGAAAAATGGAATAATGGAAAATTCGAAATATACAACACAACACTCTTCAAATTCATCAGAAGCGTTTTGTAATTACTTTCTTCTACTTAAACAGACTGTCAACAAATTCCGTTCTGTTGAAAATCTGAAGATCTTCCATTTTTTCACCTATTCCAATATACTTGACCGGAACCTTAAACTGGTCGGAGATTCCGATGACTACACCACCTTTTGCGGTGCCATCTAGTTTTGTAAGCGCCAATGCATTTACTTCTGTTGCTGCAGTAAATTGCCTGGCCTGTTCAATTGCATTCTGTCCTGTAGAAGCATCAAGGATCAATAGGATCTCATGGGGCGCATCCGGAATAAGCTTTTGCATTACCCTTTTGATCTTGGTAAGCTCATTCATGAGGTTTACTTTGTTGTGCAATCTACCTGCCGTATCGATAATTACGACATCCGTATTTTGTGAGAGGGCTGATTTAACCGTATCGTAGGCAACCGATGCCGGATCAGCATTCATTCCCTGGTTTATTATGGGAACATCCACACGCTCCGACCAAATGATCAACTGATCTACAGCTGCAGCCCTGAAAGTATCAGCCGCACCCAACAATACAGATTTACCTGCCCTTTTAAACTGATGGGCTAGTTTTCCGATGGTGGTGGTTTTACCTACACCATTCACACCCACAACCAGAATTACATAAGGTTTCTTATCACTAGGTGCATCAAAATCGGTATTTTCAAGGTTGTTGTTTTCCTGAAGAAGCTGAACGATCTCTTCCTTCAGAATAGCATTTAACTCGGAAGTTCCTAAATATTTATCCTTTGAAACCCTTTCTTCAATCCGTTCAATGATCTTAAGTGTTGTATCTACACCTACATCCGAGGTAACAAGAATCTCTTCAAGATTGTCGAGAACCTCATCATCAACTTTGGATTTACCGGCAACAGCCCTTGACATTTTAAGAAAAACACTCTCTTTGGTTTTTGATAAACCTTCGTCAAGCTTTTCCTTTTTTTCTTTAGTAAAAATATTTAGTAAACCCATTTTTATCTGAATTACAAAAAAAGCTTCTTCCTGGTTGGGAAAAAGCTTTTTTTATGCTTTTATAAAGCCAATTATTTCTTTGCCAGGTAATCTTTTACCTCTTCAACATGGATTACATTTTCTTTAAATGTATATGCTCCTGTTTTAGGTGATTTAACCATTTTGATCACCTTCGCATAATTTTTTCCCTGAGTTTGTAATGTTGCAACAACTTTCTTAGCCATGGTTCAATTTATTTAATTTCTTTATGAATAGTCATTTTCTTCAAAATGGGATTGTATTTTTTTATCTCCATTCTGTCAGGTGTATTCTTTTTGTTTTTGGTAGTAACATACCTTGATGTTCCTGGCATACCACTGTTTTTATGCTCAGTACATTCTAAAATTACCTGTATCCTAGCGTCTTTGCTCTTTTTAGCCATTTTGATAAGCTTCTTTAATAATTAAAACTCCACATTGTTGTGGTTTCTAAACGATTATTATGAAACACATCGGATCATAAAATCGGGGTGCAAAAGTATACTATTAAATATTAAAAACCTAATTATTCAACATATTTTTTAACAATTTAATAGTGACCCGAAATTATTGCAGTGCATCGTGATGAGATTCAATTTACATGTTTAAAAGGATAAAATGGAAATAAAGGAATAAGGGGTATGATGAAGGCCGCTGCTTTTTAGAGAATGTCTAGGATTCTCCACATCATCCAACACAAAGTAATTACGTAATATACCTTTCCCCAATATCCATTATAACCCATATAGCCTCTCTATTACCCTTATTACCTTAAAACCAAAATTCCACAACACCTGCTCAATCAATTAATTCCTTACGCCAAATTAAACAAAGATAAATAACTAACTTTGAAAACCAATATGTCATGGCAATACTACATAAACGGATTTAAAACCTATTTAAAGCTTGAGAAATCACTTTCAGAAAACTCCATTCATGCCTATGTGCGTGATATAGAAAAGCTTGAACAGTTTTTATCACAGAAGCACCCCAACATATTACCTCAAAATGTTAAAATGAAGAATTTGCAGGATTTTATTTCCTGGATTCATAGGCAGGGCTTGACTGCAACAACCCAGGCTAGGCTGATCAGCGGTATAAAAGCTTTTTATAAATATTTATTGCTGGAGGATTACGTAAAGGAAAATCCTGCAGAGCTTTTGGAAAGTCCAAAAACTAAAAGAAAATTGCCTGATACATTGAGCATCGATGAGATTAATAAACTGGTCGAAACCATTGATTTGAGCAAGCCAGAAGGCACCAGGAACAAGGCTATGCTCGAAACCTTATATGGGTGTGGACTACGTGTTTCCGAGCTTATATCCTTGAAAATTTCAAACATCTATTTTAACGAAGGATTTATTAAGGTTAGAGGAAAGGGGAACAAAGAACGATTGGTACCCTTTGGAACAACAGCCAAAAAATACGTTGTACAATACATTAATCATGACCGGATACATATAAACATTGATAAGAATTTTACCGATTTTCTTTTTTTAAACAAAAGAGGCAGGCCCATCTCCCGTGTAATGGTGTTCATCATCATCAGGGATCTGGCTGAAAAAACAGGATTACGAAAGAAGATCAGTCCACATACATTCAGGCATTCATTTGCCACTCACCTTATTGAAGGAGGCGCTGACTTACGGGCAGTACAGGAAATGCTTGGTCATGAATCCATTACAACAACTGAGATCTACACCCATCTCGACCGAGACTACCTCAGGGAGGCTATACTTTCATATCATCCAAGAAGCAAATAATAACTTGAGTTTTACAAAATGATCTTCAGTATTTATTTAAATGGTGAATTTGGTTCCTTTGCCATGTGGTTGTAAACCATCTTGTCCATAAACTTCGGAAAGAACTTGTTTAAAATTACGGTTAGTTTTCCCTGAGAAGTAAGTGTTAACCGATGTTTTTTCTTTTGAATTGCTTTTACAATATGTTGTGCAACCTCTTCGGAAGACATCATTTTATTCTCATCCCTTGGTGACTCACCCTGCTGGCTTCCATCTCCTGCCAGGGCTGTGTTTCTTATATTAGAAGTTGTGAATCCAGGGCATGCTATCAATACATGCAATCCTTTTTTCATGTTTTCAATTCTCAACACTTCCAGAAATCCCTGCATGGCAAATTTGGAAGCCGAATAACCAGTTCGACCCGGCAGGCCTTTATAACCAGCAATGGATGACACTCCTACGACAGATCCTTTGCTTTTTAACAAGTGTGGTAATGCGTATTTCGTACAATAAATAGTGCCCCAAAAATTTATGTCCATTAGTTTATGTACAACTGCCAGATCTGTATTCTCAAAGATTGACCGCATAGAGATCCCGGCATTGTTGATCAATATATCTACCGTACCAAATTTCTGTACAGCAGCCTCCACCAGATTTTTACAATCCGACTCAACGCTAACATCTGTTTTTACAGCAAGTACCTGTGATCCGGTTTTTTCAAGATCTTGCTTAATGGACTTCAACTTATCAATGCTACGAGCTGCAATTACCACTTTGGCTTGCCTCATGATAAAATTTTCAGCCAGGGCCTTTCCTATGCCTGACGATGCTCCTGTTATTACAACTACTTTGTTTTCCATATTGTGAATATCGCGGCATAAAAGTATAAAAATATAAGTTGGTATTGTTGAACTCGTCACAATACAAAACCACAACTCCAAATTTTCCGATTGCAGTGTTATCCGGCTGGAATAAATCCGCCAAGTACTGGTGAAGAATAAAATATAATGGATATTTTTGAAAATAAATTAGCGACCATGGGTACAAACAGGGATATCTTTCTGAAGCATATGGGACTTCCATCAGCGCAACCATTAGCCATTGAAATTGATAAAGCAAAAGGGATCTTTCTTTTTGATAAAAAAGGTAAAAGATACATTGATATGGTTTCTGGAGTTGCTGTAAGCAATGTAGGGCATTTGCACCCTGAAGTGGTCAATGCAGTTAAAAAGCAACTGGATAAGCATATGCACCTAATGGTGTATGGAGAGATCATTCAATCACCCCAAACCAGACTGGCGGGATTATTGACACAAAACCTGCCTGATGACCTTGATTCGGTCTATTTTGTGAACTCCGGAAGTGAAGCCATTGAAGGTGCAATTAAACTAGCAAAACGATATACACAAAGAACAGAAATTGTTTCTTTTAAAGATGCCTACCATGGAGGGACACATGGAGCACTTAGCATTTTAGGAAACGAGCAATTAAAATATGCATTCCGGCCATTGCTGCCCGATGTACGACAAATTCGCTTCAATGATGAAAATGACCTGAATAAAATTACCGAAAAAACGGCTTGTGTTGTGGCAGAAACCATCCAGGCAGAGGCAGGAATCATTTTACCTCAAGCTGGTTTCCTGAAGGAACTAAGAAAAAGATGCACTGAAACGGGGACACTATTGATCATTGATGATATTCAAATGGGATTTGGCCGAACCGGAAAACTTTTCAGTTTTGAGAATTATAGAATTGAGCCGGATATCCTAGCTCTTGCAAAGGCAATGGGTGGCGGTATGCCTATAGGAGCATTCATTTCTTCAGGAAAAATAATGAAATCACTAACCTTCAACCCAGAACTGGGACATATCACCACTTTTGGAGGTCACCCGGTTTCCTGTGCTGCTGCGTTTGCAAATTTGAAGGTTATCCTGGATCAGCAACTATCGGAAGATGCGGATAAAAAAGGTCGCAGGTTTGAAGAAGAACTTGCTTCCTTACCCCTGATAAAATCAATTCGGAGGAAAGGGCTAATGCTGGGCCTGGATGTTGAATCACCGGATAAAGCGGCTAGTCTCCTTTCTGAATTCGCAAACAACGGATTAATATCCGACAGGTTTTTATTCAGGCCAAATGCATTCAGGATAGCTCCTCCCCTCACAATTTCGGAATCAGAAATAGATTTAATCCTGGATCTTATCCAAAAATCTGCTTCCAATATTTAATCATTTGCGCCATATTGGCAGTTTGATTTTGACATAAACTACATAAGTCGGCCATATTGGCCGATTAATTCACATATTTAGTCTAAAATCCTTCAATTATTCCATCGGAACGTGATTTGATAATAGCAGGTCATAATAACGAAGTTTAACAAATTAAATATAGGAGGACAAAATTATGTTACCAGTAATTAGAAAACGTTCATACGTACCAAGTTATGCAGATCACTATTTAGGAAGAGATTTATTCTCTGCTTTTTTCAACGATGGCGCTGATTATACAGTTCCGGCCATAAATATTAAAGAAAGCAAAAAAGGGTTTGAAATTGAAGTTGCTGCACCCGGATTAAACAAAGAAGACATTAAGATCAATCTTGAAAAGAATGTCCTGACTGTTTCTTCAGATAATGAATTAAAAAATGAAGAATCTTCCGATAACTTCACAAGGAAAGAATTTTCATACAGTTCATTCAGCAGGTCATTTTCAATACCGGATTCTATCAACACTGAAAAAATTTCAGCTTCTCATAAGGATGGAGTTTTAAAAATTGATCTTCCAAAGCTTGAAGATGCTCAAATGGACAATAGCAAAACAATTAAAATTTCATAAATTTTACTGGTCCACCATGTGTTCTGTGGCAGACCACTTTTTTAAATTAATAAATTAAATATCATGTTAATATACAATAGAAATCCAAGGCATTCTTACTGCCACAGCTACAATTCAGACAATAATAACAGCAACCTGCGTGGCAGGCACAATCCAGCTACAAATGTATTGGACAGGGATGATGAATTTCAAATAGAAATCGCCGTACCTGGTTTGGATAAGAAAGAAATCTCAATAGATGTAGAAAGAAACAAATTGAAAATCTCTTCGAAGGGTTCCGACAAACAAAAAGTTATAGATGACTTTTTAAGAAAAGAATTTGACTTTAAAAAGTTCTCAAAAGTATTTGAGTTACCAGAATCTTCAGATGCTGAGAAGATTGAAGCCAGGTACATCAACGGAGTATTAAAAGTACATATTCCAAAAAAGGAAGAAGCAAAAGCCAAACCTCCCAGGGAGATAAAAATTAAATAAGAAAAAGGCCGGTAGTTTATAGCTACCGGCCTTTTTCTTAAAATACTGAGAATTTCAGGTATTTTTTAGGATGGAGTCGTATATCCTCCAGAAGTAAATTCAGGTCTTTCGACGATTTCTCAAGCTCAAAATAAAGAGAATCATTGTTAACTAGCAAGCCAAGGCTGCCGTCTCCATTATTGATCTTTTCCGTTACCATTGCCAATTCAGCCATAGTTTTATCAACATTGTTCATTGTTTCTGCAAATCGAACTTTAGCCAGCGTATCACTTACAGCAGAAAAATTAGTAATGATGTTGTTCAATTCATCTTCATTATTTTTCAGGTTCCTGGTAATGGATTCAATGTTAGAGAATATGCCTTCCAATTTGTTTTTCTGGCCCGTTATTAATGTATCCAGAGTTTGAGTTGTACTCTCCAGATTTTCAAAAGAGTTTGCGATGTGCTCAACACTCTTTGCAAAATTATCTGTATTGTCATAGCTAAACAGTCCCTGCAACATGGAAAGAACCGTATCAATGGAACTCATAAGGTTTTCCGCTTTGGTTTTGATGGGTTTCAATTGCCTGTTCACCTCATCTTTTATCGACACTTCAACCTCAGAAATTAGCGTATCACCGGATTGTGCCAGTTCAGATTCATCTCCAAGTTTTATCTCAACAGCTTTGGAACCCAGGAGATCAGAACTAACGATTTTCGCCTTTGAATCTATAGGGATATCAATGTTATTTTTCAAAACAAGCTCAATAATAACTTTGGCTTCACTATCATTGGTAAAATTCATGTTTCTGACCTGGCCTACGTTCAAGCCATTTATAGTAATGGGATTTGTTTTTTCAAGGCCAGCAACATCGTCATAAACAGCTATAAAAATTCTGTCGTTTGAAAAAACATCTTCGCCTTTCAAAAAGTTGAATCCCCAGTACAGCAATGCAAGAGCAGCCGTAACGATCAGACCGATAATAAATTCTTTAGATAATTTCAATGCCTGGTATTTTTAACAAAATTAAACTTATTTTTCTAATGTCAATGCTTGCTTGATGGAAATTCTCTCCCCATTATAAAATGCAACGACGAATGCATCCTTGACACCTTTTTGCTTGATCTCTGTTTTTAATTGGCTGACATCGGCTAATTTCCCGGAACTTCCGGTAAAGTATTTATAGTAATTGTCGATATGCATTTCCTCAATATCAAGAATTCCCTTGAATTTATCAGAATTTAGCGGGATCTTCTCTTTAGATGATAATAGCTGAACTCTATAAATCACTCCCTCTAAACTCTTTTCTCCGTCAATTATTTTCTCAACTTCATTTCTTTTCACACTTTGTGAAGGCGTGGAATCAATTTCTACTGTTTTATAAACAAAAAATGTATCCTCAGGTAAGAGATAACTACTTGAGGCTTTTAATATTATTTCAATGGTCCAGTCCTTTTTGTTCTCTTTATTTACAAATTCAACGATTGACTTATCGGGAATCGAGAATTCCTTCTCCAATTGAAACTGGATAAATTTTTTGCCCTTGGTAAATCTTGAGTTATACACTTTTGATACTTTTCCAGCGGCAATTCCATCCATATAAACCGGATCATTCTCTTTCAGAACTACTTCTTTATCAGTAAGTATATAAAAGTTATTGTACTTTTTATCGGTTA
Source organism: uncultured Bacteroidales bacterium (assembly GCA_964421215.1). Classification (GTDB taxonomy): domain Bacteria; phylum Bacteroidota; class Bacteroidia; order Bacteroidales; family JAADJA01; genus JAADJA01. The sequence goes on from CAYQWA010000024.1 coordinate 36,642, forward strand.
ATAAATAGTAGTAAACACCTGATCCAATGATAATCACCACCAATGCAAGAATTAATATGATTATCCGGACAGATTTCATTGGATATTTGATGAAGGATTATTAATACTCCTGGCCTCATCGAGGGAAATTCTTTCTTCATTTAAAAAAGCAACGATAAATGTATCCTTGTAGCCTTTCATACGCAAATTTTTCTTTAGCTCAGATGCGCCGTCAAGATTTTCAAAATTGCCGGTTGTATACTTATATTGACCTTTATGTTTGTACATCTTAACCTCATCCAATCCCCTGAATTTTCTAAAGTCCAGTGTCTTTTCCTTTCTATAGGAAGCAAACTGAACACGGTAAAACACCTGATTTTCCGTAGATGTAACCGCCGGCAAGGGTTGTAATTCACCAATGGCATCTTCATATTCAATTTTATACTGTTTAAAGGCCCGATAAATAGCTGAAGCCATATAAATCTGTCCCTCTTCAGAGAGTAAAAACTTCTCTTCCGCAGGATTACTTATAAATCCAAGTTCGATAAGTATCCCAGGCATGGTGGTTTTATAAAGCACCCAAAATCCTGCCTGCCGGACTCCCCTGTCACGGCGCCCCACTCTGTTTCTGAACTGTTGTTGAACTTTCGAAGATAAATTTATACTTTGGTCGATGTTTGCACTTTGAAACATAGAGAGAACTATATAATCTTCATCTGAGTTGGGGTTGAACCCTTCGTATTGAGTCGTATAATCCTCTTCATAAAAAATAGCCGCATTTTCTGTTTTGGCAACATCAAGGTTTTCCTCGGTTTTATGCAATCCCATTACATAGGTTTCTGCTCCGTAAGGTTGTGATGACTTAATGGAATTGCAATGTATGGAAATAAAAACATCTGCACCGCTTTCATTTGCAATTTGTGCTCTTTTATGAAGTTCAACAAAAACATCACTTTTCCTTGTGTAAATCACTTCAATGTCTTTAAAAAACTCTTGAATGTATTTACCTGTTTTAAGGGCAACGGATAGAGCAATGTCTTTTTCTTTGGAATTTTTACCCAGAGCGCCCGGATCCTTACCTCCGTGTCCAGCATCAATTACAACTTTCCCAACGGTTTCCCCGTTTTGTCCTATTACCAATCCACCTGATGATAAAATCAATACACAAATACCAAAAATTAATAACTGCCGTTTCACAATTGTGGAATATTTTTTGATTAGTTTTGAACCATCATTACTAATACCAAATCGGAGCAGGTGTCGACTTTATAATACCTGTCCGTTTGATAATACTATTTCTAATTTATGCCATGCATTTATTTTATGAACTAGTAAACGTTGTTGACTCTTGCAAATTTAATACAATATAACAGAGAATTGGTAATCAAATTGTCAACCAAATTATTAACACCAGGAATTATCCTTTATTGTTTCCTCCTGGCGCTTACCAGCCAAACTGTTCTTACCGCAAGGGCTCAGGTTGACTCAATTCCTCTTGTTCAGCCAGATACATTAAACCTTTCTGATACCACATCACTGGATACACTGGCAGTAGTTTCACCATTTGGACTATCAGAAAATGCGGTAGAATCCAAAGTGGATTATAAAGCCAAGGACTCCATACGACTTGATGTGACTTCCAAAATGGTTTATATGTACAGTAACAACGATATCAGTTATGAAGACATTAACCTGAAAGCTGATTATGTAGAAATTGAATTCACTGACAATACAGTTTATGCCACAGGCTCACTTGATACACTTGGGAACGCAATTGGAAGACCTGTTTTTACAATGGCCGACAACAGTTTTGAGGCAGATACCATGAAGTACAATTACACCTCTAAAAAAGGATTGGTTAAAGGTGTGATCACATCAGATGCTGAAGGGTACCTGCATGGTGAAAAGGTGAAGAAAATGCCAAATAACATTTCAAATGTTGCTGATGGATCCTACACCACCTGTGAACATGAAGATCCTCATTTTGAATTTCGATTCAAAAAGGCGAAGGTAATCCCTGAAAACAAAATAGTAACCGGTCCGGCTTATTTTGTAGTTGAAGATGTTCCAACACCACTTGCAATCCCCTTCGGATTGTTCCCAAACAAAAAAGGACAACGGTCAGGAATTATAATCCCAACATGGGGTGAATCAACTCAAAGAGGATTTTATTTTGAAAACGGAGGATACTATTTTGCCATCAACGATTACCTCGATTTTAAATTTGTCGGTGATATCTACACACTCGGTAGCTGGGCTTTAAAACCGAGTGTTAATTACAGGAAAAAATACCGGTACAATGGATATTTAAATGCAAACTATGCCATAAATATTCTGGGAGAAGAAGGATCTCCGGATTATTCCAGAAACCGTGACTTTTCTGTTCGCTGGGTTCATAACCAGGATCCAAAAGCAAGGCCTAACAGTAAATTAACGGCCAATGTAAACGTGGTTAGTTCCGAATACAATAAATTTAACCCGGTTAGTTCCAATGCTTATTTATCCAACACTTTTCAGTCGAGCATTAACTACTCAAAAAGCTGGGCAGGTAAGTATTTCCTTAACATGTCGTTGAACCATCAACAAAATACTATAACAAGGGAAATGAACCTATCCCTCCCGAAATTTACTTTTAATGTAAACAGGTTTTATCCCTTGAGGGCACAGAAAGTAACAGGTAAATTAAAATGGTACGAGAACATAAGTGTTAATTATAACATGGTTGGTGAGAACAGAATAAACACTTATGATACACTTTTGTTCCAGGAAGAACTGAGCCAGCAAATGAAGAATGGGATCAAACACAGCGTTCAATTATCAAGCGGATCCATCAAAATCCTGAAAAACATAGTTTGGTCAAATAGTATTAACTATACAGAACGTTGGTATTCACAGAGCCAATTGAAAAGCTGGAGCAATGATTCAATTTTTTCCAACGAAGATCCTTCAGCTGGATATGTCAGAATTGACACTATAAACGGATTTAATGCCATCAGGGATTTTAACTTCAGTACTTCCATGAGCACAACTATATATGGTATGTTTGCTTCTAAATATGGCCCAGTTACGGCAGTCCGGCATGTGATGAAACCCTCGCTTTCTTTTTCAATCCGGCCTGATTTCAGTTCCCCTGAATGGGGATATTATAAGTACTTTACCAATGAATATGGTGAATCAGAAAGGTATTCACTTTACGATGGTTTTATTTATGGAACAGCACCTGCGGGCAGGTCCGGCGCCGTTAGTTTCAGGTTAAACAACAACCTTGAAATGAAAGTAAAAAGTAAAAAGGATACAATCACCGGACAAAAGAAAGTCGTTCTGATTGAGAATTTCTCCATATCCACCGGATACGATATTGCAAGGGATTCACTCAACATGAATAAATTGTCACTTTCAGGAAGAACTACATTGTTTAAAAATGTTCAATTAACCTATTCCAGTTCATTCGATCCATATGCACTGGATTCTCTCAATCGCAGGGTAAATAAATTTGAATGGGATGTAAACAGAAAGCTTTTCAGGCCTGAGAACCACACCTGGAGACTGGGTATGAGTGTCCGCTTAAATTCAGAAATGTTGACCAAAGAAAGAGAATCGGATGAAGGGACCGATCGAGAACTTCAGGATGTAAATGAAAACATCGAAGGTTACCTGGACTGGAATGTTCCCTGGTCATTGAATTTATCTTATGATCTTAATTATAACATGCGTTACAAATACGAAAACGGTTATTGGAATTACGATAAATCAAGGGAAGACAAACTGATTCAGACATTAAGTTTCAGCGGGGACTTAAGCATAACTAAAAAGTGGAAATTTAGTTTTAGATCAGGTTATGATTTTGAGTCCAAAAAGCTTACTTATACTTCTATAAATATCAACAGGGACTTGCATTGCTGGCAAATGAGGTTCAGCTGGATACCCTATGGATTTCGGCAAAGTTGGAACTTTTCGATTAACATAAAATCCAGTTTACTCCAGGATCTGAAGCTTGATAAGAAAAAGGATTTTAGAGATTATTAAACATAAAAAATATATAAATGAAAAAGATCATCAATACAGAGAAAGCACCTAAAGCTATTGGACCATACAGTCAGGCCGTTGAGAATAATGGAATCTTGTATATTTCCGGCCAGGTTCCCATAAATCCTGAAACTGGTACTGTTGTTGGGGGAGGAATTCAGGAGCAGACAGAACAGGTAATGAAAAACATTGAAGCTATTTTAAAAGCTGCGGGGTATACATTTGATGATGTGGTTAAATCAACATGCCTGCTTAGTGACATGGATAACTTTGCTGCAATGAATGAAGTTTATGCCAATTATTATCCCCATAATCCTCCGGCAAGAGCGGCTTATGGTGTTGTAAAACTGCCCCTTGGAGTGTTGGTTGAAATTGAAACCATTGCCATTAAAAACTAAGGAGTGAACAGTCGCTGCTGTAGCTTGTTAAAATTAAAACATCGGCTTTGAAAAAATTAATCCTGTTATTATTCGGAGTTTTTTTCTGGGTATATTCAAATTCCCAGCAACTAGCAGCATTTAATGACTATAAAAACCATTTTTGGGCTTTTGAAGCCGGACAATTTCAAAAACTGGAATACCTTGAAATTCAAGACTTCCAGGTCGGAGGATTACTTATTGCCTACCTTGATAACAGGGGTGATCTGAAAATATACAGGAACGGAGAAGTTGAAACTTTACTGAGCGGTAACCCAATGAAATACAAAACGTCGGATTATCTACTTGGCTATTCACTGTATGAACAGTTATACGTATACGATAATGGTGATACAAAGCTTCTCAGTTCAGATTGCGATGGTTATATTGTACAGGACAGTCTGATAAGCTGGCACAACAGGATCAAGCAAACTATTCAAGTCTACTATAAAGGCATCAGGTATACCATTGAAGACGGGCTTATTTATTACCCTGTCCGGGATTTTAAATCTGGTGACAATATCCTTGTTTATATTCAAAGGTCAACAGAAGAACTAAAAGCTTTTTATCATGGCCAGATATTCATCCTTGAGGAAATGGTTGAAGATCCAGTTTTTGAAGTGGGAAGGGATATCGTAGCCTATTATGATCAATCCGATCCATCATTCAGGGCTTTTTATAAGGGTGAAGATATTGTTCTTGAGGATTTCGCTCCCAAATCTTTCCAGGTGGGAGATGAAATGGTGGCCTACGTTGATAACCTTGGCAGGCTTAAATATTTTGATGGTTCTGAAACAGTTACTTTATCTAACTATGAACCTCAATTTTATGAAGTGACCGACCGGGTTGTAGTATTTGAAGAACAAGGCTTCTTTAAAACCTTTTGTAATGGTGATGTTTACGTTATTGAAAGGTACATTCCTTCTACTTACCAGCTTGATGTAAATACTATTGCTTACCTGGATGAGAACCAGTTTGTAAAGGCTTTTCAGAATTGTGAACACATAACAATAGGTTATGAGAAGGTCAAAAAGATCCACCTTATCAGGGATCTCATTTTTTATGTGGAAGGAATTAACAGACCAAAAGTATACTTTCTGGGACAGGTTTTTGAACAATAACGTCAGATTAAAAAATCAACAGAATAAAGCATGATCATCCAGTTGTTTATATTTGCTTTTCTTTTTCTGGGTTTCGGGGTTTACGCAATCATAAAAAAGAAGAAACTGGTAGGATTTACCTTTGTACTACTTGCCTTTATGCTTTTGGCAATTGCAACTATGGCCGTGATCATGTATCCCCATATTATGCCCTTTTGATAATTGTTAATCTTTTGTTAAAGCAAATAAATTAAACTCAGGCAATTGCGCTCTTCTCTATTTTTGCATGTAGTAAATGCTATATGAATTACTATGAGGAATGGCTTAAGAATAACTGGAATTGTGATAATTATACTATTATTGGGAATTGGGGCCGTACTGGTATATGCTAAGACATTTCTCCCCAATGTTGGTCCAGCTCCGGATATTACAATTGAAATTACACCCAAACGACTTGATCGTGGTAGATATCTGGCCAATCACGTTGCCCTATGTATTGATTGCCACTCTATCCGTGACTGGAATAAATTTGGTGCTCCTCCCAAAAAAGATATGCTTGGTGCAGGTGGTGAGGTTTTTAAGCGTGAGTGGGGATTCCCTGGCATCTACTGGGCACGGAACATTACACCTTATGGTGTTGGAACCTGGACCGATGGTGAACTTTTCAGGGCAATCACTACTGGTGTGAGTAAAGACGGGTCTGCTCTTTTTCCTATTATGCCTTACCATACTTATGGTCAGATGGAAAAAGAAGATGTCTATTCTATTATCGCATACATCCGAACTTTAAAACCCATATCACATGACCTGCCTGAATCGGTTTCGGACTTCCCTTTCAATTTTATAATAAATACCATCCCTAAAAAAGCTGATTTTTCCAGGAAAGTTGACAAAACAGACAAAGTTGCTTATGGTGAATACCTGTCGATTGGCTGTATCGAATGCCATACCCCAGCAGAAAAGGGACAGATTATTCCCGAACTTTCTTTTTCTGGTGGAAGAGAGTTTAGTCTTCCATCAAAAGGAATAGTAAGGTCATCCAATATAACTTTCGATAAAAAAACAGGTTTAGGCAACTGGACAAAAAAAATGTTCATCGATAAGTTCATGCACTACGGTGACTCATCCTATACTGCTGAGTATGTGGCTGAAAATGAGTTTAACACGGTCATGCCATGGAGCATGTATTCAGGACTTACTGAAAGCGACCTTTCTGCAATCTATTCGTATCTGAAAACAGTAAACATTTTGGAAAATGAAGTGGTTAAATTCACTCCAGAATAAAATCATTGTTCAGGGAAGATAGTTATTAAACAGAAACATCTACAAATCAATGAGCTATAAATAATCTCCAAATTCCATTGCTACCTCATTTCAATTGTTTACTTTTGCACCCAATTTTTTCAAACTTGAATTAAGCTAAATGATTAATATATCCTTTCCCGATGGGAACATAAGGCAGTACGAAAAGGGAACATCCGCAATGGATATTGCCCGAAGTATAAGTGAAGGACTAGCACGAAATGTACTGTCAGCAAAAGTTAATGGAGAAGTAATGGATGCAGACCGTCCGATCATGGAGGATTCGTCCCTGCAACTTTTCACCTGGAACGATGATGAAGGAAAGGCAACCATGTGGCATTCATCAGCCCATCTAATGGCCGAAGCTGTTGAGATCTTGTATCCCGGAGCAAAATTCGGAATTGGACCTGACATTGAAAACGGATTTTACTACGACATTGACCTTGGGGACAGGGTGATATCTGAAAATGATTTCGGGAAAATTGAAAAAAAGATGCTTGAACTGGCCAGGCAAAAACAAACTTACGACAGAAAAGAAGTTTCAAAAGCTGATGCACTGAAATATTTCAACGACAAAGGTGATGAATACAAACTGGAATTGATCAATGAACTGGAGGACGGAGAGATCAGTTTTTATGAATCCGGAAGTTTTACAGACCTGTGCCGGGGGCCACACTTACCAGATACAGGCACGATTAAGGCTGTAAAAATACTGAGTGTAGCTGGTGCATACTGGAGGGGAGATGAGAATAAAAAACAGCTTACCAGGCTGTATGGGATCACCTTCCCAAAACAAAAAGAACTTAATGAATTCCTGGTCAGGCTTGAAGAAGCTAAAAAACGTGACCACAGGAAAATCGGTAAGGAACTTGAACTGTTTACCTTTTCTCAAACTGTTGGTCAGGGATTGCCTTTGTGGTTACCTAAAGGTGCACTTATCAGGGAAAAACTGGAAGAATTTCTCAAAAGGGTTCAACGTGAAGCAGGGTATGAACCTGTGATATCACCTCATATTGGTAATGTCAATCTCTATAAAACATCCGGGCACTACGACAAATATGGCAAAGACTCTTTCCAACCGATTTCAACACCCATTGAAGGTGAAGAGTTTTTCCTGAAACCCATGAATTGCCCTCACCATTGTGAAATATATAAAGCAAAACCACGGTCATACAAAGATCTTCCTGTTCGGTATGCTGAATTCGGAACTGTTTATCGGTATGAACAAAGCGGCGAATTGCACGGGCTAACCAGGGTTAGAGGATTTACCCAGGATGATGCCCATATTTTTTGTACTCCTGACCAGGTAAAAGATGAGTTCAAAGGTGTAATGAAAATTGTAATGACCATTTTCAATGCTCTTGATTTTAAAGATTTTGTGGTTCAGATCTCATTGCGGGACCAGGAGGATAAAGAAAAGTATATTGGAAGTGATGAGAACTGGGACAAAGCTGAAAAGGCCATTCTTGAAGTAGCCGAAGAGAGCGGAATAAATACTATTGTTGAATATGGTGAAGCAGCTTTTTATGGTCCTAAAATGGACTTTATGGTTAAAGATGCACTGGGAAGGAAATGGCAGTTGGGTACCATTCAGGTTGATTACAACTTGCCAGACAGGTTTGAATTGGAGTACAACGGCAGCGACAATGAAAAGCACAGGCCTGTTATGATCCATCGTGCACCCTTTGGGTCCATGGAAAGATTTGTTGCAGTTTTGATTGAACATACCTCCGGGAAATTCCCGTTATGGCTAACTCCAGAGCAGGTTATCATACTGCCAATCAGCGAAAAATATCAAAAATATGCCGAAAAAGTTTTAAATGTCCTGAATAATTCCGAAATTCGCGCCCAAATTGACGACCGAAACGAAAAGACGGGAAGAAAGATTAGAGATGCCGAACTAAAAAGAATTCCCTACATGCTTATTGTCGGAGAAAAAGAGGAAGCAGAGAATTCTGTATCGGTTAGAAAGCAAGGAGAAGGAGATAAAGGAACGATTTCGCTGGAGGAATTTATTGAAAATGTAAAAATTGAAATTAAAAACGCAATAGATAACAACATTAAAGGTTAAAGGAGGATTTTACCATAGCAAAACAATTTTACAGAGGTAGACGAAGGAACTTCCCACCCAGAAAAAAGGAAGAACCTTTCAAGATCAACGACCGAATTACTGCACCAATGGTCAGGTTAGTCGGAGATAACGTTGAAAACGGAATCTACAATGTTCGTGAAGCCATTGGCATGGCTGAGCAGCAGGAACTCGACCTGGTGGAAATTTCTCCAACAGCAAATCCACCTGTTTGTAAAATAATAGATTATAAAAAATTCATTTACGACAGGAAAAAGAAACAGAAAGAGATTAAGGCGAAAGCCCAGAAAGTTGTAGTTAAAGAAATCAGACTTGGACCACATACTGATGATCATGATTTTAACTTTAAGTTAAAGCACGCTGAAAAGTTTTTGACCGAAGGTGCTAAAGTTAAAGTTGATGTTTTCTTTAAAGGAAGGTCCATTATATATAAAGATGACGGGAAGATCATTCTCCTCAGGTTTGCGCAGGAACTGGAAGAGGTAGCGAAAGTTGAGCAGTTGCCTAAGCTGGAAGGAAAAAGAATGATCATGATTTTAAGTCCGAAAAAATAGTTTTTAATATAAATTTTGAAGTAATGCCAAAAATGAAAACGAAATCCGGTGCGAAAAAAAGATTTACGTTCACCGGTTCAGGTAAACTGAAGAGGAAGCATGCTTACAAAAGCCACATTTTAACGAAGAAATCCAAGAAGCGTAAGCGTAACCTTGGTTATTTCTCCCTTGTGGACAAAGCAGATTCTTCAAACATAAAAAGTTTACTAGCTAAGTAATTAAAATGATGTTTAACTTGCTTTTAGCCCATTAAGAGTCTGCTTAACGGCGGAACGCTAAAGCAAAAAAATTAGAAATTATGCCACGATCAGTTAATGCAGTTGCATCGAGAGCCAGAAGGAAAAAGATCCTGAAAAAAGTAAAGGGTCAATTCGGAAGGCGTAAAAATGTTTGGACGGTGGCCAAAAATGCATATGAAAAAGGCCAAACGTATGCATACCGCGACAGACGTACCAAAAAGAGAAACTTCAGAAGTCTCTGGATTCAGAGAATTAACGCTGCAGCCCGCGAGCATGGAATGTCATATTCTGAGTTTATGGGTAAAATTCACAGCAAAAATATAGATCTGAGCCGTAAAGCGCTCGCCGATCTAGCCATGAACAATCCCGAAGCATTCAAAGCGATTGTTGATGCAGTAAAATAACCAATCCGGCCTTAGCGCCGGATTTTTTTTTACTTTTACCTCCGAAAAATATTTTCATTAATTATCCGTTCCTTAAAACTATAACGGACTTAAATTAATTGATTGCCTGTGAAAAGAATTTCTCTTGTATCATTGTTTGTTCTTCTTACCATTTCTTTTTCCGATGTAATTGGACAAATAGGTGGTGAAAGTGTTTTTGAATCATTGAACATTACCGGTTCACCAAGAGTAGCTGCAATGGGCGGAGATTTTCTGGCCATCAGTGATAACGACATCCTCTTATCTCCTTCAAATCCTTCATTGATCAGCCCGGAGCAACACAATAAACTGGGTGTAAGCTTTGTGGATTTCTGGGCAGGAATCGATTATGGTTTTGCATCCTACTCCAGGACATTTGAAAAGCTGGGAAGTTTTAATGCCACGATGATGTACCTTAGCCATGGCGACTTTGAAGGAGCAGATGAAACCGGAACAAGAACAGGAACCTTTTATTCAGGTGAAACTGTGTTTAACCTGGGCTGGGGAAGACGACTGGATTCTCTGTTTTCCATCGGTTCTAACCTTAAATTCATTTACGGTTCCATGGAAAGCTATAGCAGCTATGGACTGGCAGTGGATGTGGCGGGAAGTTATCACAGTCCTGACGGAAGTTTCACAGCTTCCCTCCTGGCAAAAAACATAGGCCGCCAGCTTAAACCATACAATGGTGGTACTATCGAACCTTTTCCTTTTGAAATTCAAATTGGCGTATCCAAAAAACTAAAACACCTCCCTTTCAGGTACTCAGTGTTATTTAACCACCTGGAAAAATGGGATTTAAGCTATGAAGATCCTGACCAATTGGTTGTGGATCCAATAACAGGAGAAGTGGTCGAAGAAAACAAATTTGAGGAGATTGCCGACAACTTCATGCGGCACATTGTATTTGGCGGTGAATTGCTCATCGGCAAGAACCTGAGTGTCCGCGCCGGTTATAACTACGGACGCAGGCAGGAACTAAAAATTTCTGACAAAACTTCTACCGTTGGTTTCTCATGGGGAATTGGATTAAGGGTTTCCAAATTTCACTTAAACTATGCCCGGTCTACCTGGCACCTGGCAGGATCACCCAATTACATTTCAGTTACCACCAGCCTTTCCGACTTTTTCGTCAACAGGAATTAAACCTATATTTGCATAGTGTAATCTTTCAAGTGATATGACGATTGAAATCGATCCATATGCCGGTTTCTGCTTTGGCGTGGAAAAAGCTGTACAAAAAGCAGAGTTAGAGTTAAATGACTCCGGCAATCTTTTTTGTTTTGGAGAAATTGTCCATAACCAGGAAGAGATCGATCGTCTTGAGAAACTGGGATTAAAAACCATCGAATCTTCTGAATTCGAAAAGTTGGACAATAAAAAAGTATTGATAAGAGCTCATGGTGAACCACCTGAGACCTATGAAACTGCAAAATCCAAAAATATCCGGCTGATCGAAGCAACATGCCCCATTGTCCTGAAACTACAGCAAAGAGTAGGTAAAGCCTGGCAGGAGATGAAGGACGAAAGAGGTTCTGTTATCATCGCCGGTAAAAAAAATCACCCGGAGATCATTAGTCTGTTGGGGCAAACTGAAAATAAAGCACAATTGATTGAAAAGCTGGAAGATGTGACGGACATTGATATTTCCAGGCCTATTACGTTGTTTACCCAAACGACATTAAGCACAAACCTGTACCATAAAATTGTTGAAGAGTTTATCAGAAGATATGATAGCGAAGGTATTTCTCTCAATAATTTCAAACATTACAATACCATATGCGGACAGGTCTCGAATCGTTTTCCTAAACTGAATGAGTTTTGTAAAAACCATGATGTGATCGTATTTGTAAGCGGTAAAAACAGTTCCAATGGAAAAGCATTGTTTGAATATTGCAAATCCCTGAATCAATCAACCTATTTTATATCTTCGCCGGAAGAATTGGATCTTTTGTGGTTTGAGAAAGCAAAAAGTGTTGGTATCAGTGGGGCTACTTCCACACCTCAGTGGCTGATGGAACAGGTTGCTCAGAGAATTGATACAATTTAGAAGTTGTACGGTGATTAATGAATTTATTTTGCCCCATCCTTTAATGTGGGGTATTGATAAGGAATACAACAAAATAAGGTAAAAATTAATGTTAAAGTCTCATATTCAGTCTTCAATATGTTTTTGAAACAAATAAAACTAGCTAACTTTAAAAATTACTCATCTGCTGAATTTGAGTTTTCAGGTAAGATCAATTGTTTTATTGGTGACAACGGTACCGGGAAAACCAATGTCCTGGATGCCATCCATTACCTTTCCTTTTGTAAAAGCTACTTCAACTCCATCGATTCTCAAAACATTAAACACGAAGAAGATTATTTTTCAGTTCATGGCTTTTTCAGCAAAAACGGGAACACTGCCGACCAGGTTAGCTGCATTCAGAAACGTAATCACAAAAAACAATTCAAACACAACGACAAGGAGTACGACCGATTATCGGACCATATTGGATTGTATCCTTTGGTCATGATCTCTCCTTACGATAGGGACCTGATCAATGAAGGCAGTGAAACTCGCCGCAAGTACATTGATTCGGTAATATCACAATTCAACAAGATATACCTCGATGACCTGATCAACTATAATAAAGCCCTGCTGCAAAGAAATATTTTACTTAAAAAATTTGCCGAAAAGAACTATTACGATAAAATGTCGCTGGAAATCTGGGACCAACAACTTATCTACCTCGGAGAAAAGATCCATTCGGTAAGGAAAGAGTTTATAACAGAATTTATTCCATTGTTCCAACAATACTTCAACACCATTTCCTCATCCAAAGAAACTGTCTCTATTACCTATGATTCACAACTAAACGAAAGGTCATTCGATGAATTACTTGCTGTTTCCATTGATCGTGACCGTGCTTTAAGGTATACTACCACTGGTATACACAAGGATGATCTTTTGCTTTCAATTAATGACCATCCGGTTAAGAAATTTGGTTCACAGGGTCAGCAAAAATCTTATGTGATCGCTGTAAAACTGGCTCAATTTGAATACACCAGGAACATTAAAGGATTCAAACCCATTCTTTTGCTTGATGATATATTTGACAAACTGGATGGTAACCGGGTAAAGCAGATTATAGAACTGGTAAACGGGAACAACTTCGGCCAGGTATTTATCACAGATACACAAAAAGAAAGAATTGAGAATATTTTCAAAGAGGTTAATACCGAACATAAGATCTTCCATATTATAAACGGGAAAATTACAGAGTTGGAAAATTAGCTAAAAAGCTTTACTTTTATTGAAACAAATCTTCAGCAATTTGAAAGATCACAACGAGCAAACATTAAAGGAGGCAATTAGTAAATTGCTTGATGTATACAGGTTGCAAAACGGTCTGGACGAAACAAAGTTAATCAACAAGTGGGACGAAGTAGTTGGTGATTTGATCTCAAAACATACCGAGAATCTCTTTATCAAAAATAAAAAATTGTACGTCAAACTTGACTCCCCGGCCCTTAAACACGAATTATCCTTCGCCAGGGAGAAGTTGGTACAGTCTTTGAATAAAGCTATTGATAAGAATGTAATTGAAGAAATTCATTTTATATAACTTATTAATCTTTCAAATAACGCTCAAAATATTTCTTGCCATGAAAAAATCTGCCATTAGTTTAATTCTGATTCTTATAGTAATCAGCCCAGTTTCACTTTTAGCACAAGACCTTAATCCGGTTTTAACATTTAAAGAAGATCCAAAGACCCATAATATGCATATCTGTTCCGATGGGAAATTTTTCTATACGGTCAACGGAGGAAAAGCAGAAGAAGGACAGATTGGGAAATACAGCCTAAGTGGAAACCTGATTGCTTTTTACCCCATGGAACTTGATATGAGGTCGGTCATGTACAACAAAAAGGACAAAAGTCTCTACATTAATTGCTATGATAAAAACATTTACAGGATCACCGATTTGGAGAATGGAACTTATCAGCTGGTTTATGAAGGGATTTATTCTAATGAACAGGCATGCCTGGCCTTAAGTCCCAACGGGAAGTATCTGTACGAGCAGGATAACGGTACCCTGATGGTTTATGACTTTAAAACAGGAAAATTAAAAAACACCTTTTACGGCTTAAAGCACGGTGATGATTTTATTTCCGGATCCAATGCTATTGCTGCAAGTAAAAAGAAATTATATATTTTCGATGGAAATGCCCAATCCATTTTCGTTTATAATCTTAAAGGCGAATACCAAAAGAAAGTAAACATTTCAAAAGGTAGTTACGGATTTTCGGTATCTTATGCCAATGGCCTGGTTTTTATTTCAGAAGACGGAAATTACGCCACCGGAACCTGGTACGGATACTCAATTAAGTAAAACACAGAAATAGAAAAGAAGTCCCCTTAGAAACCTTTGTAAAACGTCGTAACTACAATGAGTAACATTGTGGTATAACTATAAAAGAACTGTTTCACAGAGCTTCAAAGAATCCATAAAGCTTCACAGAGAATTTATATATTAAAGCTCTATATGTATTATGGCCGAAGAGAAAGCGTCTTTTCTTATTCAGTTCATTATTTAACTAGCGGATGTCGATGGCATATGGAAGTCTGGCCTGAATCCCCGACTGCTCAGTAACTTGCTTGATGTAATTGAAATACTTGTAGTTTTCACCCAATTCATTCTGTAAAATCCTTGTCTGGGTATTCCCAAACAGATCCTCCATGATCTGTTCAATAGGTTCTTTTACTTTTGGATAGTCTTCGGTCCTGTAATCTTCAAGCTCAGCAAGTTCCGCTGCAATTTCTACGGCTGCATCCAATCCGCCAAGTTCATCAATAAGTCCGTTATTAAGTGCATCTACACCCGACCAGACTCTTCCCTGGGCAATTTCATCAACCTGTTCATAGGTCATCTCCCTGCCTTTTGCAACATGATTGATAAAAGTATCATAAAAACGATCCACTTCATTCTGGATCAATTCTTTTTGAAACTCTGTAAGCGGTCCGGTAATCTGGATGAATTCTGAATTTTCGTTGGTACTAACGCCATCAAATGTAATCCCCATTTTCTCATTGAAAAATCCCTGAAAATTTGGAATCAGACCGAATACGCCAATGGACCCTGTAATGGTCGTTGGATTAGCTAAAACCTTATCTGCTGCGCATGCAATATAATAACCACCTGAAGCAGCCACGTTGCCCATAGAGACTACCACCGGCTTTTCTTCTTTTGTAAGGATCATCTCCCTGAGAATTATATCAGAAGCAAGTCCATCACCTCCACCGGAATTTACTCTTAAGACTACAGCATCTATGGATTCGTCCAACCTGGCCTGACGGATGGTTCTAGAAATTTTAGCAGCCCCTATCTGATCATCACTGCCTTCACCCTGGATAATATCACCTGAAGCATAAATTACAGCCACCTTATTTTTACTCCTTTTCTTTTTCCCATTATCCACTGCGGCATTATTATATTTTGCTATAGTTAGCAGATCGTCAGATTTAATATGGTCAACATCAACCCTTTCAGATAATATGGAGAGAAATTCATCATAATAGATCAGCGAATCGACAATATTGAGTTTAAGCGCGTTTTCAGGATTTTGTGCGCCAAGTTGGTCAGCAATGAAGTTGATCTCTTCCACAGTTAGTCCTCTTGAATCAGCAATATTTGACACGGCTTCATCCCACAATGATTGCACAAAAGCAAGGGTTTGTTCTTTATTGTTTTCACTCATTTTATCTAGCAACAAAGGTTCAACTGCACTTTTAAATTTTCCATGACGCAGCACCTGAGGTTCAATTTCCAGTTTTTCCAGCAAGCCTTTTATAAAAACAACGTTTCCGCGAAAACCTTTAAATTCAATGGCTCCTTCAGGATTCAGAAAAACCTTATCTGCAGCGGTGGCCAGGTAATAAGCCTTTTGAAAATAGATGTTTCCATAGGAATAAACAAATTTCCCGGTTGACTTAAAATCTAGGATGGCTTCGCGGATCTCAGTTAATGTCGCCAGCCCGGATGGCATGTCGCTCATATCAAGGTAAATACCTTTAATCCTGTCGTCGGTTTTTGCCTTTTGGATGTTTTTAAGAATTTCTTTCAGGCCGGGTTTAGGTTTGAAAGATTCAAAATCACCTGTAAACTGAAACGGATTGTTTACCGTACGGTCCGAAATATCATAATTTAGTTTCAGATGTAAAATTGTTCCATCCTTAACCTGTACCTCTTCGGGTTGGGAGAATGATACCATGGCCATAACAAATGCCATGAACAGAAAAAACAGTATGATGGCAGTAAGAATAAAACCAACCATCGATGCAAACATAAATTTAAAAAACTCTTTCATACGTTAGTGTTTGTGGTTTATATTGTTTAGTGATCTGTAATTTAGCAAAAAAATGCTTTTGTTGCTTATACAATAACCTCTTATGCAATAATAGCGAAAAATCTTCTATTACCGAATGATCTTAATAAATATTCAAAAGAATATAAACGCATAATGCTTCAAAAAATTAAATTTGTATTTCATATTTTCTTTACAATATGAGTGGTGTATTTATACTTTTAGGCGGCAATTTAGGTAAGAGGGAAGAAATAATAAAACAAGCTATAAATCGAATTGCTATCGATGCAGGCCGGATAATTAAACGTTCATCAATTTATGAAACAGAATCCTGGGGATTTAACTCAGAATTGAAATTTCTGAACCAGGTAATTGAAATTGCAACAAATTTGAATCCTAAACAATTACTTGATACTGTTCATCAAATTGAGGAACAATTAGGCAGAAAACGTAATGAACAACAATACGCATCAAGAACAATCGATATTGATATTCTGCTTTTCAGGGATGAGCAGATTGATGAAGAGGGTTTACAAATACCACACCCCAGGATGCATCAAAGGAAATTCACGCTTATTCCGCTTGAAGAAATTGCAGGACAGGTAGTGCACCCTGAATTTCAAATCACAATAAAATCGTTAAATTCCAGGTGCAAAGATGACCTGACTGTTGAATTGTATAAAGGAAGTGAATAAGAAGACAAGAGCATGAATTATAATTACATATCCATTGAAGGCAATATCGGATCGGGAAAAACTTCACTGGCACAATTGATATCAAAGGAATTTAATGCCCAACTTATTCTGGAGAGATTCGAGGACAATTCCTTTTTGCCAAAGTTTTATAAAAATCCTGAACAATATGCATTCCCGCTTGAGATGTCATTTCTGGCTGACAGATTCCAGCAACTAAAAGACAAATTGACCTCACGCGAACTATTTAAATCCTTTACAATTGCTGATTACTTCATTGACAAATCCCTGATCTTTGCCCGGAACAACCTGCAAAATGATGAATATAATCTGTACTCAAGGTTGTTTGAAATCATCAACTCTTCCCTTCCAAAGCCTGATTTAATTGTATTTCTCTATAATAATATTGACCGCTTAAAATCCAACATAATTCAAAGAGGGCGTGATTACGAACAGGATATTCAAAATTCTTACCTGGAAAAGATCCAGCAAGGGTATTTCGAATATTTTAAACAATTGACCAAAAGCAGGATATTAATTGTCGACACCCAGCACATTGATTTTGTTAAATCACCCACTGACTATAAAAAAATGGTGGAGCTGATAAACAATGAATACAGTTATGGTGTTCATCGAATAACATTTTGATTATAACAGATCTTGTTAGTCCGTTTGTCCGACCACAGGAACTTATTATTTTGTTTCAATTATCCCAGAATGGGAAATTTTCTCTTTTTTTTATAAATACAGGAGATCCTTGTTTTTATAACTTAAACTGAATTAACCAAATAGGCGGTTGGCATAGACTTTGACGGGATTCCGGCAGCTTAGATAGTTTTAGTTTATCAATATTCTATTGTTAATAATAATTCTGATCGAATTTTTATAGAATTATCCGGATGAACTATTTTAGTAGTTTATTTCAGGGATCATTAAACGAAATTTTTAAATAAAGTTACATTTTTAATTAGATTTTTTTTATTTTTGGAAAAATTATCTGAAAAGACCACAAATCCTATTAAAAAGAAAAAAGTAAAATAATTATACAGTTTAAATTTATTCACTATGAAAAAAAATTATCAGATTGTATCAAAAGCATTAATTATTGCGCTCTTATTTGTTCTACCGGGTGCAATCATGGCTCAAAATGCTAACCGAGAAGAAGGAAGTGATAAATTATATTACCAATGGTATGTAAATGCTAATTTAGGTATTACTCAAAGCTATTGTGATATTCAGGGTGGGAAATGGCATGGAGCTATGCTTGGCAGTGATGATATGAAACTGGGATACGGAATCAGGCTTGGTAAGCATATCAGCCCTGTATTTGGCATTTATGGTGCAATTATCAACGCTCCTTTAACAGGAAGAAGCGGTGTAGATACAAAAAACATGTATTTTGAAACAGACCTCACCGATATGATGTTGGGGACAACCTTTAGCTTTTCAAATTTGTTTTTTGGATACAAGCCAAGATTAATTAATTTTTATGGTACAACCGGTATTGGATTCGTTGATTTTGACTCACAGGCGTACAGGATTACTGATCCTCCGGCTGATCCACCTGTTGAAGTTAATGATGGTTACCCTAATACAACGGAAACCATGATTCCTACAGGCGCTGGTGTTGATATTCGTTTAAACAACAGATGGGATATCAACCTTGAAACAACCATCAGGTGGTTTGACTCCGACAAATTAGATGGATATGAGGCCGGTGAAAAACGTGATGCATACTTCTATACATCACTTGGTTTAGGTTACAGCTTCTGGAGGCCATCTTCAGGTGCAAAAATGCAAATTGAAACTGAACCATCAATGTTAGCAATTCATGGTGATTCAATTCCGATAGAGATTAAAGGTTCTTTCCCGGAATCCTACAATAAAAGAGCTGTAGTTGATTTTACTCCTGTTTTAAAATATGGTGATAAAACAAAACAACTTGAGACCTTATATTTCCAGGGTGAAGAAGTTGATGATCAGTACAAAAAGCCTGGTGCAGTTGTAATTCCTTCTACAGGAGGCACTTTCACCTACAAAACATACGTAAAATACGAACCAGGAATGGACGTTTGCGAACTCTTTGTGGAACCAATGACATCAGTAAAAGGAAGAACTCCTGGCTCAATGGGTGACAGAAAGATTGCCGACGGACTTATCATGACCTCCAAAAGGCTTAATAATATTGAGAACGTTATCGTTGCAGAACATGGTTTCCAAAGAGACATTGTAGTTGGAGAATCCGGTACCATATATTATGTAGTGAACAGGCATGACCTCAACCTCAATTATAAATTGAACAAAACCGATGAGGCAAAAGAAGGAATAAGCAACATGAAAGATTTCATTGCCAAAGGTTGGGAGATTAAAAGCATTGATATCAACGCATGGGCATCACCCGAAGGTGAAGAATCCTTTAACCAGGGTCTGTCACAAAGAAGGAGTGAAACAGCCGAAAAATATACTTTGAAAGAATACAAAAAGTATGTAAAAGCAAAAGCAAAAGAACTTGATATTCCTAAAGAAGAAGTTGAGCAGGAAATTGAATTCAACCTGTCAGCCAACGGTGAAGACTGGGACGGCTTCATGAAAGCACTTCAAGCATCAGATATTAAAGATAAAAACATCATCGCCAATGTTGTAAACTCACAAGCTGATCCTGCAAAAAGAGAACAGGAAATCAGAAATATGACTGTGATTTACAAAGAAATTGAAGATGAACTGCTTCCTCCACTCAGAAGAGCAGAGATCCTGGTGAATTGCATCGAACCCTCTCTCAGTGATGAAGAAATCGGTGAATATGCTACTTCAGCACCCGATTCATTAAATGTAAACGAGCTTCTTTATAGCGCAACATTAACTGATGATGCCAATGCTCAATTGAACATTTACAAAACAGTTATCGATCAGTTTCCGGATGATTGGAGAGGTTATAACAATGCTGGTCATGCAAGCGTAAGCCTCGAAGATTACGAAGCTGCTTCAAATTATTTTGCAAAGGCGAAATCAATTGCCGGCGACAACGGTATAGTTCTTAACAACTCAGGTGCAATGGCATCCAAAGACAAAGACTTTGAACAAGCTCGTGCTGATTACATGGCTGCACAAAAACAGGGTGTAGATGTAAAATACAACATGGGTATTGTTAAAATTGCTGAAGGTAATTACAACGGAGCCGTTAATTCATTCAGCGGTAAGAAATGTGATTATAACCTTGCATTGGCACATACTATGGCCGGTAACTTCAATGCAGCTACATCCACTTTGAACTGTGCTGAAAAAACTGCTGAAGTACATTACTTACAAGCGGTGATTGGTGCAAGAACAGATAATGGAAGCATGGTATTCGACAACCTGAAAAAGGCTATCGCTGCTGATGCATCTTACGTTCAGGTTGCAATGGATGATAAGGAATTTGCAAAGTATTATTCAACTCCTGAATTCCTTGATATCATAAAATAAGAAACATCTGATAATTTTAATTGCAAAAGGAGACTAATTGATATGGCCTCCTTTTGTTTTTTACCCGTTTAAGTTCATAAAAAAGTGCCACAGTACTATGCCAGTACTGATGCTTACATTAAATGAATGCTTTGTCCCAAACTGGGGGATTTCAATACAGTCATCGAGGTAATCCAATACGTCAGCAGACACTCCTTTTACCTCATTTCCAAATACAAGAGCGTACTTTGAATCCGGATCAGGTTTAAACCGATCAAGGGGCTGGCTGATGTCAATTTGTTCAATGGCAACAATTTTATAGTCTGATTTTTTCAATTGATTAACCGCATCAATTGTGGATTCAAAATATTCCCAATCCACTGACTCTGTTGCCCCCAGTGCCGTTTTCTGAATTTCACGATGTGGTGGAGTTCCGGTAATACCACAAAGGATTACCTTTTCTACACGGAATGCATCTGCAGTACGAAAAACAGATCCAATATTGTTCAGGCTCCTCAAGTTGTCCAGTACTATGACCAATGGGAATTTTCTTGCTTTTTTATACCCTTCAACTGAGATCCTGTTTAGCTCTTCGTTTTTAAGCTTTTTCATCTATTTTCACTTTAATAAGTAATCATTTTATACCATTATGGATTCCTTGTTACAATTGAATGAAAACAAAGCCACAGATTCACAGATTACTGAAAATAGAATGTTTATTATCTGTAAATCTGTGGCTTTCATTCAATCAAATTTGCGAGAAAATTACTTCGTAATATATTCATGAACATTCAGATTCATTTTGTGCAAAATTAACAATGCCTGAAAAACTGTGAATTAAAATTCCTGATATTTCCGAATTATAGTTATATTTTTGTTCACCAATGGCGGAAAAGAAAAAAATAGCAGAAACTCCATTAATGAAGCAGTTCAATGCGATTAAAGCAAAATATCCTGATGCATTGTTGCTTTTCAGGGTAGGAGACTTTTATGAAACATTCGGAGAAGATGCTGTCAAAACTTCTAAAATTCTGGGTATCGTCTTAACCAAAAGAGCCAATGGTGCAGCTTCTTATGTAGATCTAGCAGGTTTTCCACATCATTCCCTCGACACTTATTTACCAAAACTAGTCAGGGCCGGTCAGAGGGTTGCTATCTGTGACCAACTTGAAGATCCAAAGCTGACCAAAAAAATTGTAAAAAGAGGAGTTACTGAATTGGTAACCCCAGGTGTAACATTCAATGATAATGTTCTGGATAATAACAAGAACAATTTTTTAGCCTGTATTCATCTGTTTCCAAATAAATCCGGGATTGCATTCCTGGATGTATCAACCGGTGAATTTCTTCTTGCCCAGGGAGATAACATTTACATCGATAAATTAATTCAGAGCCTAAACCCGAGTGAAATTATTATCCAACGAAATAAATTGTACGATTTTAATACTGCATTTGGTGATAAACATTTACTTCATTTCTTTGAGGACTGGATATTCACCGAAGATTTTGCAAAGGATCTTTTGCTGCAACAATTCGGAACCGCCTCATTAAAAGGATTTGGTGTAGAGGAACAAAAAATCGGTGTAATAGCGGCAGGTGTAATTTTACATTATCTGAAGGAAACCCATCATAACCAGCTTGACCACATTACACATATCTCGAGGATTGAGGAAGAAAATTATGTTTGGCTTGATAAGTTTACCATCAACAACCTTGAATTGATCCATTCGCCCAATGAAAAAGCAGTAACTCTAATCGATACCATCGATTTTACAGTAACTCCAATGGGATCAAGGTTATTAAAACGATGGATGGTATTACCCCTAAAAAATAAAGCTGCTATTCAGGATAGACTTGATGTTGTGGAGTACCTAACCAGGGACGCTGATTTAACAGATGAATTAAGGTCAAAAATCAAAACCATTGGTGACCTTGAGAGGCTTATTTCAAAAGTGGCTGTTGGTAAAATAAATCCAAGGGAATTGGTGAAACTTAAAGATGCTTTGGAATGTATTGAAGGATTGAAGTTAACTTATTCGAAATCAAAAAATAAAACTTTTCGAAAACTAATTGATCATCTTAATCCATTAAAGGAAACTACGGATCAGATCAGGGCCACCATTAAAGAAGAACCTGCTGTATTGATAAGCAAAGGCAATGTAATTAATGAAGGGGTATCAACGGAGCTGGATGAGCTTAGAGGCATTGTATACTCTGGTAAGGATTATCTGGTCGGGATCCTACAGCGTGAGGTTAAGAATACAGGCATCAGTTCCTTAAAGATCGGATACAACAATGTATTTGGATATTACCTGGAAGTAACAAATACACATAAAGACAAAGTTCCCGGAGAATGGCACAGAAAACAAACCCTAACCAATTCGGAAAGGTACATCACAGAGGAATTAAAAGAATACGAGCACAAAATACTAGGTGCAGAAGAAAAGATCCTTGCCCTTGAACTTGAGCTCTACAATGCATTGGTATCCGGATTGATTGAGTTTATTGATCCTATCCAGCTAAATGGGAGGATCATAGGTAAACTGGATGTATTGCTATCTTTTGCATCGGTTGCTCTTGCAAATAATTACACCAAACCGGAGATCAATAACTCTTACATAATTGATATAAAAAACGGCAGGCATCCGGTGATTGAAACGCAAATGCCTGTTGGAGAAGAATACATACCCAACGACATCTATCTCGACAACGACAAGCAACAGATCCTAGTGATTACTGGACCAAACATGTCAGGAAAATCAGCTCTGCTAAGGCAAACTGCATTGATCGTCTTGCTGGCTCAGATAGGTAGTTTTATTCCTGCTGAAACAGCTAAAATAGGCATCGTTGACAAGATCTTTACACGTATCGGTGCTTCCGATAATATATCGCTTGGTGAATCGACATTTATGGTTGAGATGAATGAAACCTCCAGCATTCTTAATAACCTGTCGAACCGCAGCCTTATTTTACTGGATGAAATAGGCAGGGGAACAAGCACTTATGACGGAATCTCTATAGCATGGTCCATTTCTGAGTTTTTGCATGAACACCCTTTGTTCAAGGCAAAAGTACTTTTTGCTACCCATTATCATGAACTGAATGAAATGGCAGTCAGCTTCCAGAGGATAAAGAACTTTCATGTTTCCATAAAGGAGATCAGCAACAAGATAATTTTTCTAAGAAAGATTCAGCCTGGAGGAAGTGAACACAGTTTTGGAATACATGTGGCCAAAATGGCTGGTATGCCGCAAACTGTTGTGAAAAGAGCCAATGAATTATTAAGGGTTTTTGAGAAATCACACAGCAGTGATGAATTAAAAAAACACACCAAAGATTTAAAACCGCCACCTAACGATTTTCAGTTAAGTTTTATCCAGTTGGATGATCCTCTTCTGGTACAGATAAAAGAGGACATTCTCAACACAGATATAAATACATTAACACCAGTAGAGGCGTTGATGAAATTGAATGAGATCAAAAAGTTGATTAGTAGGTAGAAAACAGTATTTAGTGACCCTAAGACACTTTAGTTCCAAATATAATATCAGTTTTTACATAGCCAGTTGAATTTGTTTATTCCTGATAAGCAGTTTCTTCTCAGCCGGTTGGAGGATCAGAATGAATGAACATTTTTGAAAAAAGGCAATACAAAAAAACCATCAAAAAAATATTTTCTAAAATTTGACTATTTAAATCAAAAACATATATATTTGCACCCTCATTTCGAAATGCGAAAGTAGCTCAGCTGGTAGAGCACGACCTTGCCAAGGTCGGGGTCGCGGGTTCGAATCCCGTCTTTCGCTCAAATAAAAAGTCTCTCAAACGCGAGAGACATTTTTTTGAAATGTTGCCCGGGTGGTGGTCCCGATAGTCCCGATAGCTATCGGGATCGGGATGGTAGACACATCCGTACGGATGGGCATCGCCCCTTCCTACGAGAGAAAGATTTATCCCGGGATACGTTCTTAAAAAATAATATTGTTGCCCGGGTGGTGGAATTGGTAGACACGTTGGACTTAAAATCCAATGGGCATTGCGCCCGTGCGGGTTCAAGTCCCGCCCCGGGTACGGAAAGCACTCTAAAAAGGGTGCTTTTTTTGTTTTATATTTGCCCATCCTAATCAGTGTCCATGGAAATCACTTTTGAACTAACAAAAAAAGATTATGCCGATTTTAACCGCTATTGGTTTTTGAAAAAGAATTTACTGCTCACCCTATTTTTATTGGTAGTAATGTCAATAGCATTACCGTTTATATTATCCCCGAGCACAAGATTTTCTACAATTGATTACCTGAAATTCTCACTACTGGCTTTTGTCATTTTAGGATTTATCTACCTGGCAGGAATAACATTTGTCATCGCCATGTTTAAATCGGTTTCTATAGATAAAAGCTACAGTACAGGTACAAAAAGTTATGTACTTAACCATGATGGTATCATTGAAAACACTGCAGAAAATGGTTTAATGGTAAAGTGGCCGGATGTAACATCCTTTAACCAGAGTAAATCATTGTTTATCCTTTCAATTAAAGGTAAGGATTCAATCGTTATCCCCAAAAGGTCATTTTCTGATCCTGAGGAAGCGAATAAATTCATTCAGCTTATTCAGGCAAAATTACAATCATGATTGCCTGAATCTCACTCAACTATTGGATATTATAAGACAACAGGAATATACTGCCTGAATCTCCTGATTTTTCAATTAGACCAATGCCTTTTGCCCAGTAATGGTGATCAACATACATAAGGGTTTCTTCTCCCTGGAAAACAAGATAAGTATCTAATTGAATATGGATAATATCGTTGTATTGTACTCCTTCAACAGTCCTGCTGCTTTCTTTTCCGATAAAAGTAAACACATGTTTATTTTGAAATTCAGAACCACCTGAACTCATGGTAGTAATATGCTCCCATTGGGTATTGTTACTTACATTTTCTTTTAAGTATACCATTTTCATGATAGGCGTTAATACCGTGGCGGGAATGTAAATAGTATAGATACCTCCTTCACAATTAAAATACCCACTGCTGGTAGCGCCTAAAAATCCATCAACTTCGATATAAAACTTACCATCAATTTCCTTTCCTTCAAGAACAGTCCAAGTGGTTTCAGTAGTGTTACCCAGAAGGTCTATGTTTTTGTAATTGAATGTTGAACCTGTGGTGTACGGAGCGTACTGACTCGTAGTCATACCATTATTAAGTTGGGCAATGTCGACCGGATTTTCGTCATCTTCCTTTTTATTACAGGAAAATATGACAATACTGAGCAATAATGCAAACAGAATTTGTTTATTCATTTCTAATTTTTTTAATTAATGTTAATAATCTAAATTTTCAAAAATGGTTATATAACCATGCTTCTAATGGCAATAAAATTACAAATTATTCCATTTAATCCGGAACATTATTAATGATACCTTAAGGATTCATTTGATCAATAATTCTTATCTTCGGCTGTTATTTTAAAATAAGGATTTATGAAACAAAAGCCGCGTTTATCCTTCTGGCAGATCTGGAACATGAGTTTTGGATTTTTAGGGATTCAGTTTGGATTTGCCCTTCAAAATGCTAATGTCAGCCGCATATTCGAAACACTTGGTGCCAATGTAGATGATATTCCTATTTTATGGATTGCTGCTCCTGTAACAGGTTTGATCATCCAGCCCATTATAGGCCATATGAGCGATAACACCTGGAACCGGCTGGGAAGAAGAAGGCCCTATTTCTTAGTAGGAGCCATTTTTGCTTCTCTTGCCCTTTTGATCATGCCAAATTCTCCAGCTCTTTGGGTCGCTGCAGGAATGCTTTGGATCATGGATGCATCCATTAACATATCCATGGAACCATTCAGGGCATTTGTAGGCGATATGCTGCCCTCTGAGCAACGAACCAAGGGATTTGCCATGCAGAGCTTTTTTATCGGAACAGGAGCTGTAATTGCATCTGCGCTACCCTACATCATGACCAACTGGCTTGGCATCGCGAATACCGCTCCTGAAGGAGTAATTCCACCTTCGGTAAAATTCTCATTTTACATAGGGGGTGCAATATTTTTAGTTGCAGTGCTGTGGACAGTAATTAGAACCAAGGAATATTCTCCTGAAGAAATAAAAGAGTTTCAGGAACAACGAAAAGAAAAGCTGCAAATAAATAGTGATTCTGACGAAATTCTGCCTTCCAAAACTTTTCTAAAAAGTAGTTTTATCTGGTTGATTGCAGGAGCAATTTTAGCCTTTGTAGTTTATTATTTCAAGTTGGAAGCTGAATTGTATATTCTTGGATTTGGGCTGATGGTATACGGACTCGTTCAAGTAATTACCGGTGTTCTAATAAATACAGGTCAAGAAAAGAACGGATTTGTTGAGGTAATCAATGATCTCTTTAAAATGCCAACGACCATGAAACAACTCGCCATTGTTCAATTCTTTTCATGGTTTGCTTTGTTTGCCATGTGGATTTATACTACATCAGCAGTAACCGATCATATATATGGAACAAGTGATTCTACTTCGGAATTGTATAATGAAGGAGCAAACTGGGTTGGGATTATGTTTGCCGTTTATAATGGCTTTGCTGCAATTGTTGCTTTTTTACTTCCCGTTCTGGCAAAATATACTAACAGAAAAATTACACATCTTATTGCTTTAGTTGCAGGTGGGTTAGGACTAATATCAATTTACTTTTTTAATAATCCGAATTTGTTGGTCATTTCAATGGTTGGAGTAGGTTTAGCCTGGGCAAGTATTTTAGCGATGCCATATGCAATTCTAACTGGTTCTTTACCTCAACATAAACTAGGGGTCTATATGGGTATTTTCAATTTTTTCATTGTGATACCACAGATCCTTGCTGCTAGTATTCTTGGTTTCTTTGTCAGAAATATTGCCGGAGGTCATGCGATTTATGCATTGATACTTGGCGGAGTATCCATGATCCTGGCGGGATTCCTTACATTACTTGTAAAGGATGTTGATGATCCAAACCGTTAATTTACATTGATCCTATAATCCAAATGCAAATCCCATTGCAAGTATTAACCCACCAGGCTGCGTAATGGTCATTACCTGTTTGGATGTTGAACTTAGTTGCATACCAGGAGTCAATACTGTGTATGCATCATCCGGGTTTAACCGAACGGAATATCCGCCTTCCACATAAAACCGGTTTTTCACCCTGCCAATTTTCCATGCACGGCCAACAGACAAATTGATATTGTTCACCGGTAAATAATCGAAGGTTATATTCTGCATATCCCCGCTGGACGTTTCCATCTCAAGCTCCAATCCGCTTAAGCCTGTTGAATAAGAGTAACCCGCTTTATAAAACCAGTTGAAGAACTCATTGGGATAATATTGAACATTGGCAGTGTATTTATAGCCCCAGCCACCCAAACCTGCACCGGCTTCAAGGAGTATATTATCTGAAATCGGAATATCCAGATGAACACCCACAAGGCCATTCATATTGTTAATCCCAGTGCTCAATCCAAGATATACATTAGGATTATAATAGCTACTTATATCTTCAGGCTTTTCGGTTTCCTGAGAAAATAAACTAATTGAAATAAAGAAAACAAATAAAACTGACAGGCTTCTTTTCATGATTTTTTTGAATTAGCATGTATACCTTGTTACGCGTGAATTCTTAAGTACTGGATGAGTGAATATGTAAATAGTAAATAGGTAAAATGGTAGAGGGATATATTGGCCAGGGGAATTACAGGATGACTGAAATCAGATAGTATTGGGATACACATTTCCCCATATCCCCTATTTCCCTTATATCCTTTATAACCTATATCTCTGGCATCCTTCATACACATATTGATCTCAGCTTGATCATAGTTTCGATTGACTCAAATTAGTCTGGCTAAGATACAACAAATTCAATATGGCGAATTAAAACTGAGCGTTAAATAGATACAATCTGATTGTGGAATTATATTAAGTTTTTCTTCTGAGGTACCAACTCATTATAAAAAACGACCCGAATGTAATAATACCAAAGCACAGGAAAAAAGTAAACCAGTAAAAGTTCCGTCCTGAAAAGTTAAAGAAATATAGAGCGGCAAATCCAGACAGGGTTATTAATATGCCTCCAATTAATTCCCATTTCCAGGCAATAAACAAAAAGACCAGTAAAAGCATCCAGGGTAGTGCATTTGGACTGTTTTTAATCAGGCCATTAACACCACTGCCATGCTCTTCTGAACCTGAAAGTAAAGCAAAGATAAAGACCATGCAGAATACAATCAGCAATGTGTACCGCGCTATTCCCCGGAGGTAGTTGGCAAAAACTTTGTTTTTTAGCATGCATAAAAATATACAAGTTCCTGACCTTTATACTGTTATCCCAAAACCAGATAATCATATGGCTTGAGCGTAAAATGCTGATGACAATTGTATTCTGTCTTATCCTTCTCCAAAAGATCTTTGTAGTTTCCGGTGATGTTTTCACACTTTAGATAGAATGTTGATTTTACGTTGCTAAGGTTTGCAAGAAATAAAGCCTTATGACCGTTACATTCCGAATTAATTGCCAAAATATTATCTCCCCCATCAGTTTTTATTGGACGTATAACAGAACCTTCAGCAAATGCTATATGATCATGTTCGATCTGTATAAGTTTCTCATAAAGATCAAACATCTTGTCATCTTTCCAGTCTATCTCATCCTTATCAAAAAACTTCAACCTCCTGTAATTGCCTGCTTCCTGCCCGCTATAGATCAGGGGAATGCCGGGCAAAAGAAATGTTAGGACACTTAATGGTTCCAGGAAGTAATGGATTCTTTCAATAGCTGAGCCCTGCCAGGAGTTTTCATCATGATTGCTGGTAAAATTCAAAAAGGATGCCCCTTCTGGTAAATAATGCAATTCGTTAAGAGCTAGATCAGTCAAGTCTTTTGCAGTGCTTTTCCCGGCGGCTACTTCATTCAGCTTATGAAGCAGTTTCCAGTTATAGATGGTATCAAAAGCATGTTCCAACAGATCATGATTTTGTGATTCAGCCAGCATATATACAGCTTTGATCTTATCCAGCCTTTTCCTGGCCTCATTCCAAAACACGGTAGGAACCAGATGCGCCATATCACATCTGAATCCATCAATATCAACTTCTCTTAACCAGTACTCCATCTGTCTGATCATTTCTTCCCACAGATCAGGATTTTCATAATTGAGATGGATCACATCCTCCCAATCATCGACTGGCGGTTTGAAGTTTCCTTTTTGATCTTTGGAATAATATTCAGGATGTTCAATGGTCCAGTGGTGATCCCAGGCTGTATGGTTTGCCACCCAGTCGATGATGACTTTCATCCCAAGACTTTGGATCTTTTTTACCAATGATTTGAATTCATCTATCGTTCCAAATTCAGAATTGATCGCAGAATAATTACTTATTGAATAATAGCTACCCAGGGTACCTTTACGGTTCTTCTCCCCAATAGGCTGGACAGGCATGAACCATAATACTCCAACACCCATCTCTTTCAATCTTGGCAGGTGTTCTTCAAATTCTTTAAACGTTCCGCTTTTGGTAAATTGACGAAGATTGACTTCGTAGATGGTTTGGCCATTAACCCAATCCGGTGTGGTGATTTTTCGTTTCATATATCAATTATTCATCCGATGACTTCGAGTCCTCGGATGATTATTTACAGGATCTCCACCTGATATTCCTTTGTTATCACTATATCAGCCAGTGGTTTTAATGACCGGACCATTTTATGTTCTTGTGCAAGAGTAGCCCATCTTACCTCATCCATCACTTCCTTTCCACGGGCGTCTTTTGTATGCTTCTCTTTGGTTTCCATGTAGGTCAAATCAATAAATACCCGAAAGTCAACATGCTCTGTTTTAATGGCATACAATCCGTCAACGATCAGCATGTCCACTTCGCTAAAATCGGTGATGAGTTTATCCACCTGTTCAGTGACCAGGTCAACACAAGGCATTTCAGAAATACGCCCGTTTTTAAAATCATCTATTACACGATTGATATCATCCCATAAATATTCATTATAACCAACAACATTCCCGATCCCCTGTTCTGACCTCCATTGACGTCTTTTCAGCGGATGAGTATTATAAAAATTGTCGATATGCATAGGTTTGGCAAAAATCCCATGCTTGCGCATCCCTTTTGCAATTACATGGGCCAGTTCCGTTTTACCGGATCCTGACTCCCCTGATATCGCCACGATATATTTTTCTTTCTTGCTATCAAGAATTTTATCTATCAGCGTCTCCCCGGCCTTTTTATGCTTTTCCTGGATCAATAGAATATCTCCGAGCATTGTGAAAAAATTTATAAGTTAAACTGCAAAATTACAAATGATACATCTTCATAGATGTTCCCAGGTCAACAAAATAATTGGCCTCTCCTTTCAAAGATTCAATAACCTTGTGTTCTTGCTTAAGTTCTTTCATTCTCCAATCGTCGATCTCTTCTATTTCTTTTTGTTTTTGAACCTCGGTGGTATCCTCAAAAGTAACCTCTATAAATACTTTAAGTGCTGCGTCTTTCACTTTAATGGAATAAAGCCCGTTAATAATCAATATCTCAATGTCTTTAAAATCAGTCTCCAGGGTATCAATTTGATTGGATATCACATCCACAAAGGGCATTTTCGATTTACTTCCGGATTTATAATCACCAATGACCTGATCTACTGTTTTCCAATCGTATTCATTATACCCGATACTTTTTATACCTTTTTCCTGACGCCATTTACGCCTTTCATCTGGAGAAACCAGATAAAAACTATCCATGTTAATGATTTTTGATTTGACACCCTTCTTCTTTAACAGGATGCCGAGGTAGTGTGATATTTCAGATTTACCTGATTCGGATTCGCCTGAGATTGCGATAATGTATTTATCCGTCCTTTCCTCAAGAACTTTGTTCAAAATTACTTCAGCAGTAATAGTATGGTTCTTGTTTATAAACAAAACGTCTTCTTTCATCTTTAGTATTTCTAGTACGTGAATAGTTAATGCACTGCGGTAATTCTAAATGACCACTTCTTTTCCAGGTGGAATAATAACCTTCTTCCCTTTTACTGCAACTTCCATATGCTGGTCAGAATCAGTCATAATAATAATTTCTTCGTGTCCTATAGCTACCTGATAGCGTACATCTTTAAAATCAAACCCGAAGGCAACATTTCGCCATTTTAACGGCAACTGAGGATCAATCTTCACGGTATCACCCCTTAAGTCGATACCCGCAAAAGACTGAATAGCAATTGATACAGTTCCAGCCATAACACCAGCATGAATCCCTTCTCCGGTCGTTCCACCCTGTATATCATTGAAATCACTCGTTAATGCATCCTTATACAATTCCCAGCTAAGTTCTTTTTCCTGTATCATATTTGCCAGTTGGGCGTG
Organism: uncultured Bacteroidales bacterium; assembly: GCA_964421215.1. Taxonomy (GTDB): domain Bacteria; phylum Bacteroidota; class Bacteroidia; order Bacteroidales; family JAADJA01; genus JAADJA01. The sequence continues at coordinate 68,656 of CAYQWA010000024.1, forward strand.
AACAACACGGCTTAGGGTAGATCCGTGAGATGTTCTCCGCAAATAGTACTCAAGGTTCTTTTTCAGATAATCCTCTGACAATTGATAGCCTAATCCTTGAAGCATTCCTGTCACTTCTTCTTCATCAAGGTTATAAAAGGTTTGAAGTGTATCCGCCTGCTTGGCCACCTTATAATCATCCGCTGATTTTCCTTCAGCTTTCAGCAATCGGTCCATCCTGTATACATTGCCGTATTTTTCCCTGTAATGATCCCAATCCAGTTCCTCCAGGTCGAAGTAACCGTCGTATTGAGAAAGGATGTCCTCCTCAACGACGAGGTTCATTTTTGCTGCAATGTCCTCCCAGGTCGTTAGTTCACCATTTCCTAACCTTATTTTATCACATAGCCCATAATATTTATTTTCAGAAAGAATTGATTGAGCAGCCAGGGCTTTTCTCATGAGCCAGACAACCATCAGGTTGGTATAAGTATTATCCTTCAGGCCTCCTTCATCGGATCCGGGATATTTCTCATGAAACTCGTCAGGGCCCATCACATTTTTAATGGAATATCGGTTTGTTTCCTTATTAAGTTCAGCTTTACTTGCCCAGAAACGGCAAATTTCAAACAACATTTCAGCACCATAATCCTCAAGGAAATCCTGATCACCTGTGCTATGATAGTATTGCCAGATATTATAACCAATGGCGAGTGAAACATGGCGTTGTAAAGAACTAAAATCCGGGCCCCACTTTCCACTTACCGGATTTAAGTGGACCACTTGTGTTTCCTCTTTGCCGTCGCTTCCACTTTGCCAGGGGAACATTGCTCCTCTAAAACCGTTTTCTTTTGCATACTTCCTTGCTTCCTCCAGACGACGGTACCTGTACATTAATGCAGATTTTGTAACCTCAGGAAAATGCATGTTATAAAAAGGAAGAATAAACAATTCATCCCAGAATATATGACCACGATAAGCTTCTCCATGAAGCCCTCTGGCCGTTATACTGGCATCAATGCTTTTATTGTGGGGCGACATTGATGCCATAAGATGATACATGTGTAAACGGAGCAGTTTTTGTGCAAGTCTGTCCCCGCAAATTTTTACATCAATTTTGTCCCAGATCTTTTTCCACACCTCAGCACTTTCCTTCAGAAGATCATCAACATTCAAATTTGAACTCATTGATTTTTCTGCATCAGCATCAGGATCCTTTGAATCCCAGGTCTGGGAAGTGTAAATCGAAACGGTCTTGGCAAAACCGATGGATTGATCCTTTTCAACATGATTACTGAATAAGGCCATAGCTTTGCCACTTGATGCTTCATTTCTAATACCCGTATAAACTACTTCACTGTTCTTATAAAAATCAATTCTGGAAGAAACTGCTATATGTATATCGGATTGAGTTGTTTTTACTACAATCTGTAAATTACTGCCGTCTACTTTCTCCTTTACAGGCTCCAGGTGTTTCTGATTCAATTGCCTGTACCTGGCAACACCATCATTGATAATATCCCCGTCAATCCATGTCTTTAAAGTGATATTAGCGGAGAAGTTGACAGGTGTTACATAATATTCCAAGACAGCCAAATGTGGATTATCCATGGAAGCAAATCGTTCGGATTCAATGAGCAGCTCTCTGTTTGAATGATCCCTGATTACTGCCTCTCTTTTGAGAGCACCTGTTCTAAAATCCAATTCCCTGTGGATGGATATGATCTCACAATCATTCAGGTCAATCCATGGTTCGTCTTCAATTTTAATGTTAACAAATAACCAATTGGGAATATTCACAAAATCCTCATTTTCAATTTCCCGGTCACCCACCATACTGGTGAGCCGATTATACAACCCGGCAACGTAGGTTCCAGGATAATTGAATTCACCGGCAACAGCACCTTCCATGGCACCACGGGTACCGAAATAGCCATTACCAATTGTTAATAAGGTCTCCCTGGTTTTTTCTTTCTCAGGGAAATAATCATCGTAACTGATTTTCCAGTTGTCATTGTCCAGGTCCTTTTCGAACCATTCGTTAATACCTTTAAAACCTATTTCGGAAATGTCTTCAACGACTATATCAGCTCCGTTTATCTTTAATTCCTTTGTATTGTTTTCCCGTGCAATTCCAAGTGTAAGACCAAAATTTCCTTTTTGTCCTGCTTGAACACCTGATACAGCATCTTCTACAACAACAGCTTTATCATAGTCTACATTGAGATTATCGGCTGCCGTAGTAAAAATATCAGGCTCCGGTTTTCCCTGTAGCCCGATTTCAGCAGAAACAACTCCGTCTACCCTCGTTTCTATCATATGGATCAATCCCGCTTTTTCAAGAACGGCTTTGCAGTTTTTACTGGAAGAAGCGACTCCAACCTTGAATCCCTTTTCCAGGAGTTCTTTCATCAAAGCTACAGTAGACTCATAAACTTCTACTCCATCTTTATCCAGCACATCATTAAAGGCCTGGTTTTTTCTGTTGCCTAAACCACAAACGGTTTCCTGCCCTGGTTCATCAGAAGGATCTCCAAAAGGAAGTTCAATTCCACGTGATTTAAGAAAAGACTCAACACCCTTATACCGTGGTTTACCATCTACATAGGGTAAATAATCATTTTCATGACTGAATTCATTAAATTCTTCTCCAAGTTTATCCACTCTTTGTTGCAGATATTCGTCAAACATCTTTTTCCATGCAGCGCTATGGACCAGGGCGGTTTTGGTGATTACTCCGTCCAGGTCGAAAATAACTGCTTCGAATTTGTACTTTTTCATTTAATCAGGATATCTTTTTGAACCATATAAGGCATATAAGAACATATAAGTAAAGACTTGGTGTGGCTTTATATGGTTATATTTTTTTCTAATCATTTGTTTTTTCATGAATAGGAGTAATTTACATTACACCTCGATCCATAGATACTGCAAGGGTTGTAGCATAAGTACACCTTTATTTAATTGTATTTTATTTCCAAGAATATCCTCAAAAGTTTCCGCTTTTATCACATCATTCTTTACTTCTACTGATTCAGAGGATAAATTCTGAATTACAAGTATTTTTTCATCTTCGAAAGACCTGATGTAAGCCAAAACATTGTCTTGTTTTTTCCCATCCAATCCTTTAGTTTCAATCCACTGGATATCACCCCGCCCAAAACACTTATACTCTTTTCGCGTCTTAAGAAACTTCTTTGTTTGGGAGAAAACCTTTGCTGATAGCGAATCTTTATCTTCAAGCTCACTTTCAAGTTTTTGCCAGTCAATTTTCCCCCTGACCAAAAACCGCGTATCATCCTTACCAGAGAGTTTGATCATCTCCTGGTAATATTTCCCATCATTTAATTTTCCGAATTCATCGCCATAATAGACGATAGGGGTTCCAGGAAGTGTTAGCATAATAGAGTATGCCAGTCCGATTTTTTCAGGATTTCTTTGCATTAGTTCAGCAAGCCTTGCTGATACACCCTGTCCCAAACGAAAGTCCCATTCGGGTTTTAAGCAATAATTATCATGAATGTATTTCCTGTCTTCTTCCGACACATAAACCAACTCAAGGCTTAATTCATCATGGCAACGCATAAATGTAAACCATTGCGCTGATTCAGGTATCTGGGGAGTTACTTTCCGGCTTAATATATTTTGAACAGGCTCATTTTTTTCTGATGCCAGTGTTTTAAAAATCTGTGGCATTAACGGAAAATGATATCCGGCATTGCATTCATTACCATCACCAAAATATTCGACAACCACTTTAGGTTTTTGACAGGCTTCCGCCAGTAAAAGGGTATGTGGCCTAACATAATCCAGGATTGCCCTGAAGAACTTAACCACCACATGCAAGGTTGGATGATTCTCACAAGTGGTACCCTCCTCTTTCCACAAATAAGGAATTGCATCTGCTCTGAAACCATCCACACCCTGGGAAAGCCAGAAAAGGAAATTCCTACTCATGTCCAAAAGGACTTTGGGATTCTTAAAGTTTAAATCGGGTTGAAACTCAAAAAACCGGTGGAAATAATACCATTCTCCATCTTTTTCCCAATTGCTCTCACATAATCCTTCAAAGATGATCCTTGCATCTTTGTAAAGGCCTGTATCTTTTGACCAGATATAATAGTCGCGGTATGGATTGTCTTCTGACTTCCGGGATTCCTGAAACCATGGGTGTTCATCCGAGGTGTGGTTTATAGCAATGTCAAAAATTACTTTCAAACCTCTTTGATGAGCCTCATCCAGAAACTCCCTGAATAATTTTTGCCTCTCTTCCAGAGATGAGCTTTCAGGTAGACCTAACAGATCGACTCTGATCTGATCGTAATTCCTGATATCAAAACCAGCATCCTTCATTGGAGAATCCAGTATGGGTAATAACCATAAACAGTTTACCCCAAGATCCTGTAAATAATCCAGCTTATCCTTTAATCCGTTAAAGTCAGAATTAAACAGATCAACATAAAGCGAATAAATGATGGCATCCTTATACCATTCCGGGGAATGATCCAAAAAACGGATATTTTGCTTAACAGCATCTACTTCAGATACAAATGCCATAAGTTCAGCTTCATCTGAATTTGGATAGAGCTGATTCCAGTATTTCTGTAGTGATTTATACAATTCCATAACATCAGGATTTTACGGTTGCAAAGATAACCATAGGCTCAGGCTTCAAGTTTAAATTGATATTAAGAAATAAAAAAATGGACCGCTTTTTCAAACAGTCCATTTTTATAAATTCTTTGCTTATAGTTTTATCAATTTCCTTGTACTTTGTTTTGTCTGATTCACATAAAATTCGATGAAATAAATTCCAGGTTGGACCTTAACACCACTCACGTTACATCCGTCCCAAATGATGGAATGTTTGCCCGAACCTTCTTTTAAAATGAGATCCCAGACCATTTGCCCATTTATTTCTAAAATCCTTATTTGTGCATCGGATTCCTTGGCTAAAGTGAAATTTATGTTGGTTTGTTGAGTAAATGGATTAGGGTAGCAATTGAGATCCTGTTCAGTCAAATTAGAATTATGGAGGCCAACGCTTTCATCATACAGGGGCAGTTCAATCCAGTCGATCCAAGCACAATCCTGTCCTCCGGACACACTGTAATCTTTTTCATAAGCCCATTTGAAGGTATGTGTACCCGCTGAAACATCGTAAGAAACCTGCTCCCATCCAGTATCTCCTTCCCATTCACCCATTTGTGTACCATCAATGTAAAACCTCAGGTAGTCATAAGTTGCCTCGGATGAAACTTTATAATAAAAACTTATTTCTCCATCAGATACAACTTCCACATCAAGTATCAGTTCAGATTCTGACTGGTCACCAATGGTTCCAGATTTAGCTGAGTATGTACCTTCATAAACCGTTGATGTTGTAATTGCCCAATCGGCATCTCCACCAAATTCCCATTCAAAGGATGAAAAATCACCGGTTTCAAAATCCTCGACAATAAGACCTACCTTCAGATCCATGTCGAAACTATAATCAAAATTGTTACCGTTTGACAAACAATCAATGGCCAGTTCACCTGGAATTGCATGTCCTACTGGTGTAAACTCTTCTACCGCTAAGTTAATTGTAGCCTGTGCTTCTTCACCTGGAGCGATATTTCCAAAATCAAGTGAGGCAGAATTAATTAAAACATACGGATCATTACAAATGTATTCAGCGAAAATATCTGTTGCTTCATAAATTCCGATGTTCTTCAGTGTAATTTCAACATCCACTGTTTCTCCCGGGTCGATCAATCCATTGTTGTTTCCGGTGGGATCTAATATTTCTATTTCACCCAGATCCATTCCATAAGCAACAACAGTTAATGCTTTCAGGCAGAAGTTTCCGGTATTAAGAAATCCGGAAGGATCGTCATAATCATAGAAGTCTTTCCACTCTGCACCATCCCAAAAATAGCTTTCATCAGGGTTCGCTGAAGAAGTAACAATGGTTTTCGATTCACTGCCCAATAGAACCGGGACATCAGATGTACGGTCGTAGGGATGTCCGCCATCCGAGAACTCGACGTAGAGATAAAAATCATCGTTAGTAGTAATGGATACAGGGTTAGCAAGGTTTATGGTATGTAACCCGGAAAACTCAATATTCCCTGATTGTATAGTTAATTCGTCCTGCAACGCAGTTCCGTCAAAGTTATCATAGATCTTAATGGTATAATCCACATTGTTGGCAGCGGTAAAGAAACTAACACCACCGATTGTTTCATTAAATCCTGCAATGAACTTATTAAATGCTTCAGAGGCGGTTGTCAAAGTATCACGCCATCCGTGGTAATCATGGTAATATACATTATCGAAAGGCATTGGTATCACATCTATAAATGATATGGCTCCCATCTCCGGATTCTGACAGGCATGCTTGTCATAATAGGAGATCCAGAAATATCCATTGTAACCCCATCCTGTTCCCCAGCTGTTTTTACACAACCAGGCACCATCTCCGGGAGCAGAGGCAATCTCTCTGTTGTCGTCCCATCCAACAATCGAGACTGAATGATTCGGATCCTGACTGGATGAAGCAGGTTGATAATGTTCGTATTGTCCATTAATAAAACTGCTACTTGAACAGAGGCAGGTAGCCATTACCCCCTCTTCCATAATTTTTGTTTTTAGCACATCTATGTTTTCCAGGTTTTCACCAACTGTATACCATTCAACACGCATGGGGTAATAGATATGAAAGTCAGGATCGTGATATACCGGAGGTGAACTGTAGGACTGACCGTCAATATCCCTAACAGCACCATCACCCCTGGAGATATATGCCGTTGACACTCTGTAGTCACCTCCCTGATGCACTTCCAAGCCGGATCCGCTGGGAGGATTTATATCAGCATTGTAATGGTCGTTAAAACCATTCCACCAGTCAAGGTGATATTCAGCTAAAGCAGGTTCTCCTGTTTCTCCTGCAGCAGCCCATTCACCAGTCATTAATAGGTTTCCCTCCATACTGGCCATCGTCCCATGGGTCCAGCAGGTACCGCCTTGCTGGCTTTTTACAGTTGTCACATAATTATTCCCATTGTAATCCCGTAGATCAAAAGTGGCAGGTAACTGTCCGAATGAATAGACGAAAACTCCAAGGAGTAAAATTAAAGGTAGTAGTTTCTTCATGATAATCTTGTTTTTGCTGTTTTAAAGAAAACGTATATAACTCAGACAAATATAAAACTATTTAAGTTGTGTTTCTTGTTATGAGCCTGATAAATGATATTATTTATAGCTACGTCGGATCATACAAAGAAATTCCTACTTTTGAAGTAAATTATAATAGTATGAAGTTTTATAGAGGTTTACTGTTCATATTATCTTTAATATTATTTCTGCTTAATCCGCTCTACTCACAGGATAAGGATTCAATACCCGGAGATTTTTGTATCACTTCCGAAGAATTGAAATTGCACGGTCTTATTAATGAATACCGCAAGGCCATGATGCTGCCGGAGATCTCACTTTCAAAGTCATTGAGTTATGTTGCAAAAATGCATGCTAAAGACCTGCACACGAACAAGCCCGATACCAATACCTGCAATTTCCACAGCTGGTCAGATAAAGGAAACTGGGTAGCTTGCTGTTTTGAAAAAAATATAAAAGATAAATCCTGCATGTTGAACAAACCTCAGGAATTTACGTCCTATACCGGATTTGCCTATGAAATTGTATACTGGGAAAACAAAAATGCCAATGCCGACAAAGCCTTTGACCAGTGGAGAGAAACCTCAGCTTCCCGATCGCTTATGACCAATTTCAAAGAATGGGAAAATTATACCTGGAATGCTTTAGGTGTAGGAATTTACAAAGGATTTGCCATTGTTTGGTTCGGAGAACAAGAAGATCCAGAGACAGAGACTATTGTTTGCGAAACAAGGCAGGTTATTAAGAGTACCCCTGCAGCGCAAGAGAAAGAAAAGGAGGTAATATCCTCTCCCACCGAAAGGTTTTATATCATTTATGGAAGTTTTGGTACATTGGAAGATGCTAAAAGTCAGCTGGCGCAATACCGCGAAAGTGGATTCAAAAAGGCCAAGGTTGTTACCAAAGACAACAAGTTCAGGATTTCCCTTGCTGACTATGCCACCTCAGAACAGGCAGCAGCAGCAAAAAAAGAGTTACCAGCAAAATATAAAGATGCCTGGGTTTTACCTTACTAATTGCAAAAAACTGAAGTTTGGAGCAAGGATTGATTAATCCTCAAATATTCAGATCCTGATTACTTTAAGCTTTTCCTAAAACTTTTGCCATTGTTAAACCGATGTCGGCCGGTGATTCAACAACGTGAACCCCACATTCATTAAGGATCTTTTTCTTTTCCTGTGCAGTATCAGCTTTTCCGCCTATAATTGCTCCGGCATGTCCCATGGTTCTTCCTTTAGGTGCAGTTGCACCTGCAATAAAGCTAACAACTGGTTTAGTGCCGTTTTCCTTAATATAGTATGCTGCATCGGCTTCCATATTCCCACCAATCTCCCCTATCATCACAATTCCTTCGGTATCAGAATCATTCATAAATAATTCAACAGCTTCTTTTGTTGATGTTCCAATGATAGGATCACCACCGATACCTATTGCGGTAGATTGACCAAGTCCCAGCTTTGTCAACTGGTCAACAGCTTCGTAAGTCAGGGTACCTGAACGAGAAACGATACCAATCTTCCCGGGCTTATGAATAAAGCCCGGCATGATTCCTACTTTTGCCTCTCCTGGCGTTATTACTCCGGGGCAATTCGGCCCAATAAGCCGGCAATTTTTATTCTTCAGGTACTCTTTCACTTTAACCATATCCTGAACAGGAATTCCTTCTGTAATGCAAATGATAACCTTGATCCCTGCATTAGCAGCTTCCATAATGGCATCTCCGGAAAAAGCGGGAGGTACAAAAATCAACGAAACATCTGCACCGGTATCTTTAACAGCATCGGAAACGGTATTAAATACAGGTTTACCCAGGTGTTCCTGTCCCCCTTTACCGGGAGTTACACCTCCAACTACATTTGTTCCGTATTCAATCATTTGTCCGGCATGATAAGTACCCTCCTTACCAGTAAATCCCTGTACAACTATTTTCGAATTTTTATTTACTAATACACTCATATTTTTTAATCAAAAGTTTCGGTGGATGCAAAGATAAATAAATCCATATGATCATTAAAAATATTCATAAATTTGTTATTTATATCAGTAGTATCAATGGTAAATCAACAGTCATATTCCGATCCGACAGAGACCATTTGTGCCTTGGCAACCCCTCCAGGTGTAAGTGCCATTTCTGTTGTAAGGGTCTCAGGAAAGGATTCTATTTCTGTGGTTGACAAAATTTTTGTTCCTAAATCAAAGAAGAACAGCTTGGCTAGAGCCAAATCCCATACTGTTCATTTTGGTGAGATCAAAAAAAGAAAAGAGACCATAGATGAAGTTTTGGTTTCTGTTTTTATTGCACCAAATTCATATACTGGAGAAAATTCGGTAGAGATCTCCTCCCATGGATCACCATATATTGTTCAACAGATCATTGAATTATTAATTGAAAACGGGATCAGATTGGCAAAGGCCGGTGAGTTTACACTTAGAGCTTTCCTGAATGGGAAGTTTGATTTGTCACAGGCTGAAGCCGTCGCCGATCTGATCGCATCCAACTCAAAAACTTCACATGATCTGGCGCTTAACCAAATGCGTGGCGTATTTTCTACACGAATAAAAGAGCTGCGACAACAATTGGTGGATTTTGCTTCACTTATTGAGTTGGAACTGGATTTCAGTGAAGAGGATGTTGAGTTTGCCGACAGACCTCAGTTTTTTAAACTTTTAAGTGACTTAAAAGAAGAATTACATAAGCTTATTCAATCCTTCTCCTTCGGCCAGGTAATTAAGCAGGGAATACCAGTTGCCATTGTGGGAGAACCGAATGTTGGAAAATCCACTCTTTTAAATGCCATTTTAAATGAAGACCGTGCCATTGTTTCTGAGATTCCCGGAACCACCAGGGATACCATAGAAGATACCATCGTCCTGAACGGTGTGATGTATCGATTTATTGATACAGCTGGAATAAGGGATTCCAGGGATCAGATCGAAACCATTGGTATTGAAAAAACCTATGAGAAAATCGACCAGGCTGGCATTATCCTTTATGTATTTGATGTAAGCAAGACCAATTGTAAGGAAGTCCGAAATACTCTTAAAGAGTTTAAACAGCATATTCGAAAACTTCCCAGTGGCCAGTCCAGGGACAAAAAATTTGTATTAATCGCCAACAAAACTGACCAGCTTGTAGAATCACCAGAAGGCTTTAAACGAATGGTTGAGATGGAGTGCATTTTTGTATCTGCCAAAAGAAAAGAAAACATCAACCTTATCCTTGATCATCTTTCTGAACATATTGAAGCTGAAAGTAGTGGTGATGTAACCGTGGTTTCTAACCTCAGGCATTATGAAGCACTGAACAAAGCTCATGAATCGATCGCAAGTGTTGAAAATGCATTTAAAGATGGTATCTCTTCTGACCTGGCAGCCATAGACATCAAGCAAGCATTGTATCATTTAGGTGAGATCACCGGTGAGATCACTACTGATGAGATCCTGGGGAATATATTCTCTAAATTTTGTATCGGAAAGTAAATATACACATGTCGTATTATTATATTAGTTGAATATCAACTACATAAATTAATTTACCTACTAAATATTTAAAACATTCTTATATGTTTTTGTGCTATTATTTTACTTATTTTTACTACATAAGATATTTTGTAGTAAAAATGTAGTAAATAAATCATGGAAAGATGAAAGTTGAAATACAGAAACGAGAGCTTAAAAATGCATATTCCGCGTATATTGAGCACCCCATTCCGTTTTAAACTGAGCAGTCCATT
>CAYQWA010000025.1:0-78393 GCA_964421215.1 uncultured Bacteroidales bacterium
GGAAACTTCATTTATCCATTCTATGTTTAATGTTTTATTGTCGATCATATTTCTATATATTGGCAGCAATACTATATTTGCTGCCGAAATTTTGAAATTTTATTCAGATATTCATTTAATTCCTTTTTCTTTCTTCTACGATCAGCATACCTCAGCATTTTGTTTTCATTGACTGTGTATTTTTCAAATACGTCTTTGAAAATTCTATCCCTCTCTGCTCCTTGTTGTGCATCCAGAATTGTGGTATCACAAAATAGATCAACTAACAATTTTTCAATGGTCGTTGATTGTATTCCAGAAATATCCTGAGTTGGTGCTTCTGATATCAATGATTTTACAATCCAGGTTTCTTTTTCATGCGGAATATATCTGTTAAGTAATTCTTTTGATGGCTCAAGGAATACGGAATATTTATTTTGTCGCATAAAGAGGAAAACTGATTCAGTTGCATCTTTTTCTACTTCAACCATTAAAAAGAACTTTCCTGGCTGATGTAGCATGAATTCATTGAATAATGCAGATGTCCATAAGCAATAATCAAGATAGGGGAAGTTTTTCCTTAGCTTATTATTCAATGTTCTCAATTTTGAAGGTAAATCCGGAATATAGTTTTTCTTATTTCCAAGAATAAACTTACCTCGTCCGATTCTAGTAAGTACACCACTTTGTACCAAGCTGTAAATTCGCCAATTTACAGTTGTTTCTTTAACGGATGGTTCAATCGAACGATAAAACGATACAATTTGTTTATTATCAAAGACCTGATCTACATCAAACCGTTCTTTTAATTGCTCTATATATAGTTTTCTGTTGTTGATGTGGTATTGAATTTTTTTACAAATGTACAAAACTATATTATGGCAGCAAAATAAAATTGCTGCCGTTTTTTAGTTATTGTATATTCACTAAATTTGAATTCTTTAAAAAGCTGGACCACTAATATATGCGATAGAAGATACAAATGTGCCATTGAGAAATAATCAACAAAGATTATTTCTCTGTATCCACTGTTGTATCCAAAAAATAAAAAAAGACTTGTAAGTAATTGTTATACAAGTCTTTAAATATTTTTTAAGTAGCCCCGGCAGGAATCGAACCTACATCTAAAGTTTAGGAAACTTCCATTCTATCCATTGAACTACGGGGCCAGTTTCCGGTTGCAAAAATAATATTTATTCGATTATTACAAAAGGTCTTTCAATTTTGTTTTGAGGAATCTTCTTCCGGCTGCAGTTTTAAAATATTTTTCTCTTTTTATCGCATCAGCTTTAAATTCAAACTCCTCTGTATATACAACTGACCAAGGAATATAAGGTTTTGTAGATCTTACTTTGGCAGAATTATGTTGTTTCAACCTGCTATTTAACTCAGAAGTATAACCTTTGTATAAACGAGTAAATTGCTGACTATATAAAACATAGACCGTAAAAGGCATATTAATAAAGTTTAGGAAACTTCCATTCTATCCCCGCCCGAACGACCGAAAATATGACAGCTATAACATGTAAATAAAAATGTAGCATAATAATCACTACATTGCAGATAATATAGTTTCGGTCGGGCGGGCATTGAACTACGGGGCCATGTTTTGATTTACGATTTACAAATGATGATTTACGAATTACGAAATTCACAAACTAAAATCGTTTATCGAAATCAGGCTGCAAAAATAATATTATTTTAAAAACTAAAAAACAATCTGTTCATTTAACCAACTTATACAGGGTTTTAATAATTTAGCCTTGTAAATAATGTGATATGGCAACTCTTGATCTTAATTTCGTTAGAAAAAATTTCCCGGCACTAGACAAAGATTGGATCTATTTCGACAATGCCGGCGGTACTCAAACAGCAAAACAAGTTGCAGACAGAATCAGCGATTATTTACTCACAACCAATGTTCAGCTGGGTGCCAGTTATGAGGTATCTGTTCAATCGGGTGCTCGTGTAGAAGAAGCCCAGCAGAAATGGGCGGAGGTTATCAATGCAGCTAATCCTTCTGAAGTAGCATTTGGATCCTCAACCACTATGTTGTTGCAAAGTTTGGCCAGGTCCTTTTCAGAAACCCTGAAACCAGGTGATGAAATTATCGTGACAAATTGTGACCATGAAGCCAATATTGGCCCATGGGTGAGATTACAGAAACTAGGAATTGTAATTAAGACCTGGAAAGTGAATCCCGATACTTTCGAACTAAAAACCGATGAATTGGAAAAACTGATGACGGATAAAACCCGTCTGGTGGCTTTTACACATGTCTCAAATATCATTGGAACAATAAATCCTGTAAAAGAGATTACGAAATTTATTCATGACAGAGGTGCCCTGGTTTGCGTGGATGGTGTTGCTTATGCACCCCACCGCCTGGTTGATGTTCAGGATCTGGATGTAGATTTTTATGTGTTCAGCCTGTATAAAGTTTATGGTCCGCATTATTCATTGCTTTACGGCAAACATGAACATTTTGAGATGCTTCCTGGCATTAACCACTTTTTTATTGATGAAATTCCTTATAAGCTTCAACCCGGAAATGTAAACTACGAGTTAAGTTATGGTACTTTGGGAATAATTGATTATTTCAGGTCTGTATATGAAAATGAAAACAAACGGGATAAGGTTAGTTTGCATAAACAGGTATCCGCTGTTTTTGATCGGATTGAAAACCATGAAGAGCAATTGTCGGCCGTTCTAATGGATTTTCTCAAAACAAAAAGCAAGGTTAACTTAATTGGTGATTTGTCACACGTAAAAGAAATTCGTGTGCCTACCATTTCTTTTATAGTTAAGGGAGAAAAAAGCAGCAACATTACCCAAAAAACAGATGACCATAAAATCGCAATCAGGTACGGTGATTTTTATGCCCGAAGATTGATCGAGGAGCTCGGATTATCAGAACAGGACGGCGTTGTAAGGGTAAGTATGGTCCATTATAATTCAATAGAAGAAGTTGAACAACTTGTCACGGCTCTGGATAGAATTGTTTAAAACAAATGTAAAATACAACCATATTCCCTATTTTTCGTTTACTAAACATTCATTATTTTTACATTTTTATCCTGTTAGCGCTATGAAAATAATGGTCCGAATAATACTGCTGTTATTATCTGGAACAATGTTCTCCAACTTGTTGATGGCACAAAATGTCATTCAGTTACTTTCCCCGGACGAATCCATCCAGATGAACATTAAAACAACCGACTTCCTTGAAGTGGAGGTAATGGTTGATTCAATCGTTGTGCTTGATTATTCCCGTTTATCGCTTTCCGTCAATGAGGAGGAAGTGCTGGGCCTGAATCCGAAGGTGAGGAAAAAATACGAGAGCACTGTGGAAGGAAAAATTTTCCCGGTAGTGGCTGAAAAGCACAGGGTCATTAATGAAAAATACAATGAATTGCAACTGGTATGCAAAGGGGACTACCAATTGAATTTCAGGGCCTATGACAACGGTGTTGCCTGGCAGTTTGAAACAAAATTTAAAGATAAGATCACAGTGAACCGCGAGCAGCTATTGCTTAACTTTCCTGACATGAGCAGCATCTGGTTCCCGGAAGAAGGAAGTTTTTTCTCTCATAATGAAAGGTACTATCTGTACGAGCAAATCGACCTTATCTCGTCTCACAGGTTTTGTAGTTTACCTACCCTGGTCGAACCGGCCAATGGGATCAAATTGATCATAACTGAATCAGGGCTCAGAGACTATCCTGGAATGTGGTTAAAAGGGACCGGCAGCCATGCCCTACGGGCCGTATTCCCCGGTATACCCGTTGAGGAAGAACAAACCAATGACAGAAGTGTGAAAGTTAGTGAATATGCAGAATATCATGCAGTGACAGATGGCACAAGAAAATTCCCATGGAGGATCATTGTTGTAGCACGGAACGATGCAGAGCTTATCACCAATCAATTAAGCTATCTTCTGGCTGATACCTGCCAAATAGAAGATCCTTCGTGGATCAAGCCCGGTAAAGTAGCCTGGGACTGGTGGAATGCATGGAATATCTACGGCGTTGATTTCAAAGCTGGTGTTAATACGGATACATACAAATATTATATTGACTTTGCTTCTCAAAACGGTATAGAATACATCATCATGGATGAGGGCTGGTATGTACTGGGTGATCTTTTGGATGTTGTACCTGAGATAGATATGGAAGAGATCATTTCTTATGGAAAGGAAAAAAATGTGGATGTTATCCTGTGGGTTATCTGGAAAACACTGGAGGATCAATGGGAAGAAGCGTTCAATCAATTTGAGGAATGGGGTGTCAGTGGATTAAAAGTTGACTTTATGCAACGGGATGACCAATGGATGGTCAACTATTACTGGCGCGTTGCTGAAGAAGCCGCAAAACGTAAGATGCTCGTTAACTTTCATGGAGCCTATAAGCCGGCTGGTTTACGAAGAGCATATCCTAATGTGATTACACGTGAAGGTGTTCGAGGCCTTGAACAATCGAAATGGACGGACCAGAATACACCCAACCACAACCTGACCATCCCTTTTATCCGGATGGTTGCCGGACCTATGGACTATACACCCGGAGCCATGGTAAATGGGACCAAAGAAAACTTCAGGGAAGTATATACGCAACCTATGAGTATGGGAACCCGTTGTCACCAGCTAGCCATGTATGTGGTTTATGAAAGCCCGCTTCAAATGCTTTGTGATAATCCAAGCAATTATATAAAAGAGCCGGAGATCATGGAGTTCTTATCTCCTGTTCCAACAGTTTGGGATACAACTGTTGTTTTATCGGCTAAGATCGGTGACCACATCGCTATAGCCAGAAAAAAGGACGATGAATGGTTTGTAGGCTGTATGACCAACTGGGAACCACGTGAAATGGAACTCGATTTTTCATTCCTTGATCCCGGAAAACAAAAGATCACCATCTGGCAGGATGGAATCAATGCCGACCGTTATGCAAGCGATTATAAAAAGGTAAACATGACGGTTTCCTCAGATGTTAAATTGAAGATCAACCTTGCTCCGGGAGGAGGATGGGTTGGCCGAATCTCTTTACAATAGGGATTAATTCAACTACGGTCCTTTCTAGAACAATAGATAGTTTTATTACCGGGTTTCACTTTCCCTTTGCTCAATCGACATGACCATGACTATAAATAATGTAGTGAAAATAGTCTGTATCAAAAGTCTTTGTGTATTCTAAGACTTATCCAAGTTTTAATTCATAAAATTAACAAAAGGTTCTTCTCTGTTTGGCTGTACCACAGAGGTGCACTAAGAAGACACAAAGCTTCACAAAGAAAAAATAATTAATACTGATACTAATATTTACTTCTTTGATATTCACGTTATCCTCCATTCAATCACACCAGATTGTATAAATACGAAAGACCCTGAAGTAGTAGCACTTCAGGGTCTTCGGCAGAATTAGCTAATGTTTACTTTACAAACTTCTTCAAAGCCATATTCCCTTTGCTGTCGATCAATTGAAGGCTGTAAACGCCTGAGGGTAATTGGTCAGTTTTGAATTGTTTGATTTGTTCACCTCTGCTTAATGTAAAATCAAATTGCTCTATAGTTTGACCCATCTGATTCAGAATCCTTACATTAATTTCTGAATCTTTTTCAAGGGTAAATTCCAGGTAAGCAGTTTTATCCACAGGATTGGGATAAATATCACCCAGTTCAGCCATGAATAATTGGTTGTCAGAAACTGAGAGATAGGCCGTATTGTCCTTTATGTTGAAGGTGATCTCCATAGACAGGTTATCATCAGTAAGCACAATTTCAGCGATTTCTGATGTTACGCCCGGCAGTTCCACTTTGACATGGTAAGTGCCCATTGAGAGGTCCTCGAACTCAAACTCTCCCGCCTCATTGGTCTGAACAAATTTTATTGGATTGTCATCCTCGTCCATAATAACCACGGTGATGTTTTCACCCGGTCCTTTTTTACCATCGTCGATAGTTACTGTTCCATTGACTGATCCTGGTCCACTTGTTATTGCTGTTACAGGTACTAGATTGATATCATAGGGATTCTCAGGTTCACCAAGCGATACCAGTGTAGCA
Organism: uncultured Bacteroidales bacterium; assembly: GCA_964421215.1. Taxonomy (GTDB): domain Bacteria; phylum Bacteroidota; class Bacteroidia; order Bacteroidales; family JAADJA01; genus JAADJA01. Next base: position 6,041 of record CAYQWA010000025.1, read on the forward strand.
TCAAACCAAGATGAAGCATCTCCGTAATAGGTCGGGAAATAATCGAAGAAGTATGCCGACTGAGGTGTTAAGCTGGTGAAAATGTAATAATCCCCGTCCGGAACATTTTCAAAGAAATAAAATCCTGTTCCGGGTTCTGTGGTTGTAAAATCATACACAAAAGACCCCGATGGATCAGTTCCAAACAATCCAACCAGTGCAAAATCAGCAGGAACATTATCCGCATAAACGGTTCCGAATATCTCCTGACCCCATTGACCTTCAAGATAAATTTCCTGGCACGATTCAGCTACACAGCTGTCACTGGCCGGATCATAGGAATAAGTTGTTAAACAAACAAGGAAAGTGTTACCCATTGCCGGATCAAATGTATGGGTCACCATCTGACCTGTTGCTGTGGTTCCGTCACCGAAATCCCAGTAATATTCATCCGCAGGAATGGGGAAGGACTCTCCCATAAATTCATAAGTATAATCTTCTGAAAAATACCAGAACCAGTTTTCGCAATCACTGACATAACCGCCAACAATCACTTCCTGGTAAGATTCAGCGATACAACTGTCACCGGTTACCGGATCATATCCAATAGTGATCAGGCTTACGAGGAAGACCTCTCCCGGCACTGCATTGTACGTATGGCTAACCTCCTGGCCCATCCCTGTATTTCCATCACCGAAGTCCCAATAATACTCATCGGCAGGGAAGGGGAAGGATTCAGCATAGAAATCGAAAGTTTCGAAATCCCAGGTATCGTACCAGAACCAGTTTTCACAATCCCATCCACCATTGTTGATCCATACCTCCTGGGAGGATGCTGCAACGCAGCTGTCTCCCATCGGAGTGTAAGACATGGTGGTTAAAGTGACTACAAATGCATCTCCAACGGAAGGATCAAAAGTATGTTCGATCTCCTGTCCGTAACCGGTAGTTCCATCACCAAAATCCCAGATGTATTCTTCAGCCGGAACAGGAAATGCTTCTCCGGTAAAGAGATAAGTGTAATCTCCGGTAGGTATGTACCAGAAGAAATTCTCACAATCGTCGTATATTGAATCACCAACAATGATGATCTGCATAGAAGTAGCCATGCATGAATCAATGGTTCCAGGGGTAAGGTGCATTGTAGTTAATGTTACAAATACTTCACCTGCTGAAGAGACATCGTATGTATGTTCAACATTTTGTCCTGAAGCTGTTTCTCCATCCCCAAAATCCCAGAAATATGCATCTGCAGGAGGAATTCCTTCTCCGAAGAATTCAAATGTAAATTGATCGTTGGTCTCTCCCCAGAACCAGTTTTCACAATCGCCGAATGGATTACCTATCCACACTTCCTGGCTGGATTCTGCAACGCATGTGTCACCAGTTACAGGATCCCAGACAAATGTCATCAAAGTAACAAGAACTACATCGTTCAGATTTGGATCATAAGAATGCATTACTGTCTGACCTTCTCCTGTGTTTCCATCTCCAAAATCCCAGTGGTAATAATCAGCCGGGTAAGGTACGGATTCACCCATAAAAGCAAAATCGATCATGTTCCAGCTTTCATACCAGAAGAAGTTTTCACAATCACTTCCTCCGCCATTTCCAACAATAACATCTTCACAATAGATATCAAAACATGTACTGTCGTTGCTCCAAATGGTTAAACACACCGGATATATTCCTTCTTCAGGAAAGGTATGAACCGGATTAAATTCACTTGATGTTGTACCATCACCGAAATCCCAGAACCAGTCTGTTGGATTACCGGTGGAAGTGTTGGTAAAGAACAGCGCAGTCCCACCAGCAGGAGATCCTGTATAGTCAAAAGAAGCTACACATCCACCGGGTATACTGTCGGTGCAAATGAAAAAATCGTAATTAAAGCTTAAGTTACCTGGATCAAACGAATCTGAATAGCTGTGAATATTGCCCATACAATCCACCGTCCAGACTAACAAATCACCAAAACTGTTTATTGGTATAGAATCACCGTAAAAACCCGCATCGTTGGTTAGGAAATCGTAAGTCTCAATATATCCTGCACTCATAATTTCAGCGGTTACTACATGGTTGGCAACCGGTGTGCCGGTCATTTCATCCATGACATAACCTGACAGGTCAAGATTGAAAAACTGCCCCTGCATGTGCAGAAACAAAAATCCAATGAAAATGGTTGTACTAAAAATCTTTTTCATTTCTTTAAATCGTTATGTTATACATTTATTTTCTTAAGTATTGGTAATTTGACTGTTGAGTAAAATTGAAATTTCAATTAAGATTTTCTGATCAAAAAAATCATTTAACTATAAGACTGCTGTTTTAAAAAACGTTGCCTGTATCATTTTTTATTTTATAAATTTTTGAATGCTAAGCAGGGATTTGCCTGGTATAGAAACTGTTAACAGGTATGTCCCTGAAACAATATTTTCTGTATTGATGTTTGTTGTAAGCGCTTGATCTGCTGTTAAAGTTAATGATTTTTCCAACATCTTTTGACCCATTAGTGAATACACCTCAATAATGATGATGTTGTTTTCCGGCGATTTCAAATCCAACCAAAGCAAATCATCCACAGGATTGGGATAAGCCGGACCAATTGAAATCTTATGATACTCTTGTTGCTTGACCCCAAGAGCTTCCTCATAGATCACCAAATGGATGCCGGTAACTGCATTATTCCCCTCACTTAGTTCGATGGTTACCGCTTCTGTAAAATATCCAGTTTCTTCTGCATATAACAGGTAAGTACCAAGTGGCAGATCTGTGAAATTGAATTGTCCGTTGTCGTCAGTATACTCAATTGAAAGGGGACTATACTCCTCGTTAAGCAGGAATACTTCTATACCTGAAAGGTTATTGAGAACCTGATTTTCAGATCCCTGGTATGCTACAAAACCGGAAATATTTCCAGGGCCCGTTAATAAATCCTCAAATGGATATAAATTGACATTGACGGTATAATTATCAGAACCAAAAAGAGAAACGGTATTTGAATTTGTCCAGAAAAGTGAATGCTCATGGTATGCCGGGGTGTAATCAAAATAGTTCATCGATTGGTCAGTAAGTGCGACTTTTACGATATAGTCCCCTTCCCGAACCTGTGCAAACCAATAGTATCCGAATTGATAAAACAGTTGAGTGTCGGCAGGCACCACGTAATTATCATACTTTCGGTAGAGATAAGCCATCCCTGTATCCACAACCGTGGTATCACCATTAAAATTATTCATGGGGATTCCATCCAGAAATACCTGTCCACCCAGATCATAGTACTCAGGAGTTTCAAGATTAATGCAGCTTATGTCGTTATATCCGGGAAGAATTGGAAATGTTCTTGATACTTCAAGGCAAACTTCGTAATTGCCACTGTTCTCGTATTGATGTACAGGATTTTGTTCAATAGATGTATTTCCATCCCCGAAATCCCAAAACCATGAATCCGGGTTTCCAATGCTGTTATCCTGCAAATAGAATGTATTCGGCTGTCCTGAAATTGTATCAAGCACTATTGAAAATTCAGCAAAAAGTGCGTAATCAATGGTAATAGTTTCACAATGCATATCGCTACAAATTATTCCCATACTGTCGCTGAAAATGGTAAGGCAGGTTTCGTATATTCCAGGACCTGGAAAAGAATGCTCAGGATTTTGTTCTTCGGAAAATCCACCATCACCAAATTCCCAGAGGTAATACATAATAAGGCCTGAGGAGGTACTTGTAAAACTGTAATCCAGAAAGTTTGCTGTATCGGCTTCGTAAATAAAGTCAGCAGTACAACCGGTGCCATTGCCTACCCACAACCATTCTTCGTAAACAGCCATGCAGGTATCTCCTGACACAGGATCGTAATGATAGGTTTCCAGTGTTACCAGAACCAGGTCATTGATGAGGGGATCATACGAATGGGATACATCTGGTCCTGAAGCTGTATTTCCGTCTCCAAGGTCCCAGAAATAATAATCGGCTGGAGCAGGGAAGGATTCAGCTATAAAGGTAAAATCAATCATGTTCCAGGTATCGTACCAGAACCAGTTCATACAGTCAAAAACTCCGCTTACTTCAACCAGCGTGCAATAGGTATCTTCACAAAGGGTATCCGAACTCCAGATGGTCAGGCAAACCTCGTAATCTCCCGGTGAATTATAAAGATGGACCGGATTGGGCTCAAAAGAGGTTGTGCCATCACCAAAATCCCAAAACCAGTTGTCATAAAATCCCGAGGAAAGATCAAAAAAGAATACCTCCGGGCTACCGGGATAAGTTTCATAACTAAAAAAAGAAACACAATTTTGAGTGGAATCAACACAAATAAAAAAATCGAATATAAAGTCTGTGTTTACCGGGCTGATAATATCCTGCTGAATGTGTGGAATACCAAAACAATCAAAGGTAGTGGCAGTTATGGTTCCCGAACCATTAACAAAAATTGAATCCATGAAATAGTATCCCTGCTCATCGGTAAAAAGATCAAAAACCTGGGTGGTCCCGGCAGCCATTGTTTCAATAAGGACAAAATGATCCTGAACCAGTGTTCCGGTTACGGTATCCATTACAATTCCTCCGACACTAATGGGAAATTCCTGACCGATCGAAACGGTTGACAGATGAAGTCCCAATAACAAATAGATTATATAAACAGCATGTTTCATAATATCCGGTTATAGTTTGTAGATCAATCCGGCTTTTAAGCCAACAGAGTAAGGTGACTTTTGCTTGTATTGCCTTTCAAAAATAGGATTCCAGAAATGGTTGTACAAACCATCTATCTTCAGCCCGATCTTATTGCTAAAGGAATAATGAAGGCCAACCCCTAACGATAATTGAATATTCGTCCGGATCCTTTTTGGTGTGTTATCAATTATATCAATAGATGTCGCACGATCGTTGATGTAGTTTATACCCGACTCGTTATTTTTCACCAAAACAGAATAGGTGCCTCCAGCCTCTGCATACATCGAGATCCTTTTCCATTCATAAACTTTTAACCCTGCCAGTACCGGAACACGAAAATAATAATAGTAATTGTCCGATTGCTGGGAAAATGAATAATCCAGGGTGTCGTATAAACCTTCGATTATTGTTTGAAATACGGGGGTACCTGAAACAGGATCAATGGTAAACGAACCAACTTTATAATAATAACCAATACTGTCGTATTGAGAATAGTTGACCTTAAAATTACCATCATCCTCAGAGATACCCAGTCCTGCGCCAACCTGTATAAAACCTTCCCTGCCTTCAATAACATAGGATAAATCCAGGCTGATGGATTTCTTTAAGTTATTTTCGGCTTCCCTGGTGAAGATCAGTTCCGGATAGAACTGCAACATCAGGTACTTTGATTTCCTGAAACCATAGTCCTCATTGGTTCCGGTATTTATTTTGAACTGATTCCTGGAATTAATAATACCGGGATATTGATTCGGAGAATGCACCAGTGGTGATATATGATCATCTGAATTAAATGTATATTCCAGTCTCTCCAATCCTGGATAAGTTTCAAAGTGATTCACAGGCAAATGTGGAGGATTCGTGTTTGTAATATCTTCACTATCATCAGTTATGATGGAAGAGCTATTATTCTCATTTAATGTATTTGCATTAGTAAATTCATAATCATTTTCTTTATTAATAATTACGGGATTTGTTTTAGGATGATCGGCAACAAGTTCTACAGGCTTGTTAGCTGAGATTTGATCCATGTTTTCGTCGGACGGGTTTTGCAGGGTAACGGATTCGGGTTCTTTAACGGGAACCTCATTCAAGCCTGAATTAGCAAGTACTTCCGTTTTTGGTTCGTCACCCGAAGGGAACAATAAAACTAAAATACCAGTGCCAATAACCAAAACAAACAGGATCATGTAAAATCCGAATTTTCGGATCATCAATCCCTGCACTATTTTATGCCATACACCCCTTGAAGGTGTTATGGAATACCCATCCAGGGAATCCCTTAGCAGGTCATCAATATGATTAAATTCTTTTTTCATTTTCAACCGGATATTTGTTAACCAGGTTCATTAGTTCAAGCGATGATCTAATGCTTTTTCGTGCTTTAAACAGCTGTGATTTCGAAGTATTTTCGGAAATATTCAGCATGTTTGCAATTTCTTTATGACTGTAATTTTCAAATACGTATAAGTTCAATACCATCCGGTATCCTTCAGGAAGCTTTTGAATAAGCCCGATCAGGACTTCCGGATCAACAGGTGAATAGGATTCGTCTTCCTGTTCAATCTCAGAAATGGTATCTTCATTCAATTCATCAAAATGAATTTTATTTTTTTTAGAATGGGTTATGGCTGTATTGATCATTATTCTTTTGATCCAGGCTTTCAGTGCATCCGGATCCTTTAAATTGCCAATATATCTGAATACCTTAATAAAGCCCTCCTGCATGATGTCTTCTGCCTCATTCAAATTTCGGCTGTACCGCAAGCAGATACCAAGCATGACTCCGGCATACATATTATACAGTATGCTTTGAGCACGTCTTTTACCTGACTTGCAATCCTCAATTATTTTATGATCAACAGTCATCAATACCAATACTAAAATAGAGACTGGTGAATTACCATTTAGTTGCCTGGCTTCACTGTTTTTATTATATAAAAAGCCCTGACCTGCCAGTTGGCGGATCAGGGCTTTTTAATATTATTAATTCAATTATTTCTTAATGAGCTTCCTGATAACTGTGTTGTTCATTTCATCATTCAATTTCAGGAAATACATGCCATTGGTCAGGTCGCTAATATCAATACTGGTAAGTATGCTTCCGGGCATGGTCTTAAATTGTGAAGTAATTACCGTCTGGCCTGCCTGATTGATCACCTCATAATTAATTGTTTGTGCCTGTTCCAGCTTAATGCTAATATTAGCTCTGTGGTTTGCTGGATTTGGATAAACCTGGCTAATGCCTGATTCCAAATGATTTTCATCAGTTCCCGCATTTACACTTCCATTTACAAAATTATCACCAATAAATATATTTACAATGGTTTGTCCGGTTCCCGACTCATCAAGTATAACAGTTACGGGATAAGTATTTTTCCCTGTAACTTCAGCATATACTGAATATACTTGAAGATCAAGGTTGTCAAGCTCAAAATCACCTACTGAATTTGAATGACAAATGTCCATAGGCTGATTATTTTCATCAAACAGCAAGATAGATATATTTTCAGCCGGGTATGTTTTGCTTCCACCGGAACCGCATGTTATTTTACCAACAATGGTTCCTGGTCCGTACATGGCCTGGTCGTTAGGCACCAGGTTAATATCGTACTGATAATAGGAAGAATGATGATGAATAGTATCTGCTTCGTACCAGTGAAGTTTATCATTGTAATAGGTCGTCATGAACTGATTAAACAATTCTGAGGACGGATGGAGGTCTGATTTGATAATGTAATCTCCTTCGATAAGGTGATAAAAGTAATAGGCCCCAATATCGTCATTAAAAATAGCTGTGTCGATAGGAACGTAATTGCTGTTCTCCAGTTTATAAAGGAAAACTTCTGCTTTATCAATGGGGAAATATCCAGCAAATACTTGTCCTCCCATATGGAAATAACTCTTAGTAACGACATTTACCAGTTTAACTATGGTCGATACCAAAGGTGTGGAACCAGAACCGGTAACTTTATTTACTGTTAATTTTACCCTGTAAAGACCAGGTTCTTCAAATACATGTGAAGGATTTTGTAGTGATGAATGTGTTCCATCTCCAAAATCCCAATTCCATGAAATAATTTCACTTCCTGCAGAAAGGTCAAAAAATTGATATTCCTTTGGGTTTGTTCCGTTTGGATTGTTCTCGAAATTGAAGTTTGCCTGGAAATTATTGGATATCGGTGGTACGGGTAATTTAAAATTGGCAAATAAAATATTGTCTTCGCTCCATTCAAACCTGTAATATACAGTCGTATCGTGGCTTTGAAGCATATAGTCCTCAGTTTGAACGATAAGTGCACCCTTGGACTGGTTTGTATAAATTGTATCGTAGAAAAATCCTTCGAAATCTGTTACAACCTTGTTAAGGTATGTAAACTGAGGTTCATAAATTGAATCAGAAACTATTAAAATAGCTTGCTCCTTTAAGGGAGCCCCATTGATGTTGTTTGTAACCTGTCCGATTAAAATAATTCTGTTCTTTCCACCAAATCCTTGTCCCTGTACAGTGGAAAGTGCTAGCATTGAAACCAGTACCACCATCATAATGTGATGTGCCCGGTTTATTAGCTTTTTAATGCTGTACTTATTCATAGTCGTCAAATCTTCCTTGTTAGAAATTTAATAAAAAGCCTGTTCGTAATCCAACTGAATATGGATGTTTAGTATTTAATTTACCTTGTTCGTATGCCGATCTGATATAATATCTGAACATCGGCTCAACTGATAGACTAACTTTTTCTCCAAGTTTATAAGTTGCCCCGGCAGACAAAATAAATTGCCAGTTCGTTTTGATTCTTCCGGGTAAATCGTTTTCAATGTTTAAGATTCTTGCCTGTTCAGGATCCAACCCTGTTTCAGGTATTTGCTCATGTAGAAGTACGGATAAGGAAGGTCCGCCTTTTACAAACCAGCCAATTCTGCGTGACTCTTCACCGTAGCCGATGAACATCGGTATCTGAAGGTAAGTATAAAATCTTTTCGATGGATTAATCACCGTATGGTTTATTGTATCATAAACTTCAACGGTTTCGGTGTGGTAAGTTGCAATAACTCCATTTTGGGTAGAGTCAAAAGTAATGTTCACCAAATCTTCGTATGTACCCAGGAATTCGTTGTACTCAATATGGCTGTTCCCTTTGTCCTGGTTCCTTGAAAGTCCAAATCCACTTTGCAAAAACAGATTATTAACCTTATAAGTAGCGTGCAGGTCAGCAGAATAACTATAGTTCTTTAGCAGATCATCAGAAGAGTAAATGATCATCTCCGGAGTAAAATAAGCACCGAATACCCATGATCCCGGTTTGCCGTAATCACTTCTTACGCCTTCCTGGCTGGATGCATTAGGACTCTCTATTCCTTGTCCACGCATAATTTCAGGAGCAACCGGTTCTACATTTTCCAAAGTGTTACTAACCGTTTCTGCTTGTGGTTCCGGAGAAACAATATGATCTGTATTTTTTGGTTCTATCGACACAACTTCATTGTCAATTGTAAATTCAGGAGCCGCAACCGGAGCAACTGTCATTCCTTGCCTGGCAATTTTCGCTTTGTCAATCTCTTCATTAAATTCCGGGGCCAGAATGATTGAAGAATTCTTCTGAGCTTTTTTATTTTTTCCTGATGTTTTGTTCTTTTTCCGTTTCTTCGAATCGTCGTCTGGCACTATACCAGACTTATTATTTCCGATTGTTTGTTCAGGAATGGTTGGCGTTTCAATAGATTCTTGAGTAGTTTCTATAATCTGAGAATTTTCAGCTACCTGGCGATTCTCATTTATAACTAGTTCAATTGATGGAGTAGGGATAGAATTGTCAGCAAATAATTCACTAGTGTTAGCAATGATTTGCTTGTCAGTAGATTCAGCAGGTTCATTATTATAACTAAATGAATTGCTGATCAAATAAAATGATATTAATCCGGCGGTAATAAGAATAGCAGATAATCCGGCAATTCCACCACCTTTTAACCCAAAACCACCCTTAGCGGGATTCTCCTGAATATGGGACTTGATATTGTCCCATACATGGCCCGGTGGCTCAGGTTCGAAACTCTCGAACCTGTCGCGGAAAAGATCATCAATATTTTTAAATTCCTTACTCATTATTATTATCCTGTAGTTCAGAAATTTTCTTTTGCAAAGTATGCCTTGCTCTTGAAAGTTGTGATTTAGACGTATTTTCAGAGATACCAAGTAACTCACTTATTTCTCTGTGAGTATATCCCTCAATTACATTTAAGTTGAAAACCATTCGGTACCCTGCAGGTAATTCATTTACGAGTTTAAGCAATTCCTCGACACATAAATTTTCAAAAGCACCGGCTTCGGCATTTTGAACAACCTCTGCTTTTTCAATTTCAATGTCTTTCTGATACTTGGAATTTTTCTTAAACAGGTTTATTGCAGTATTCACGATAGTACGTCTGATCCAGCCTTCCAAAGAACCTTCGTTTCTGAACGATTTCAGGTTAGAATAAACTTTAATAAATCCTTCCTGAAGAATGTCATCTGCTTCCATTTGATTTTTCGCAAATCGAAGACAGACACCATACATTCTTGGTGCAAAGCGCTTATAAAATTCTTCCTGCGCTTTTACATCGTTTTTTAAGCACCGATGAATAAGTTCTTCTTCAGAATACATATTAAATTTATCAACCCGCGGAAATCCAGACCAACACTGGAATACATAACGTACTGTTAATGACAATATTAAATTGAAGCACGTAAAATTAAAAAAATAAACCGATTTAGCAAATTTTTTTTATCGTAAACGGGCAAATAAATCAATGAACGAAACTTTAGAAACTTAATTCACAATTGCTTTTAATATATCACATAGACAAGAACATTTTTTGTTTGGTTGCATTGTATTCATCACTTTAACTTGCTATTAATTAGGGATAAAATAAAAATTTTCTTTTTTTTTCTTTCGTCCAAATCCGTATTAATTTGAAAATATCTTTACTTTCGCTCCAAAAAACAATTTAATCAATTTCAGGGACTATGAAATCACTAAAATTTAAATTCATTCTAATTTTGTTTGTTTCTTTTATTTTATCAGCTTGTAATTCAGGTGGAAAAACTGAAAAGAAAGAGCAAAAAGAAGAAAAACAAGAGCTTACAGATATTCAAAAAAAGTTGGACACGTACAAATCTGTTAAATTAACAGCGGACATAAGTCATCTGAGTGAAGATGAAAAAGAGATGCTCAGGCTTTTATTCAAAGCCGCAAAACGCATGGACAATATTTTCTGGAGACAGAACGTGGGTGACAAAAAGGATTTTTTAGGAGGGATCACAGATCCTGATGTAAACGCATTTGCAAAGATCCATTATGGGGCCTGGGATGAAATGGATGACCTCGCTCCATTCGTTGAGGGATTTGGAGAAAAGCCCACTGGATGTGAGTTTTATCCCCATGATATGACGAAAGAAGAGTTTGACGCCTTTGAAGACCCGGATAAATCAAGTTTGTATACTTTAATTCAAAGGGATGAAAACGGTCAGCTTAAAACTGTGTGGTATCATGAAGCCTATCAAAAGCAGGTGGAAAAAACATCCGCTCTGCTGCTGAAAGCTGCTGACCTTGCCGGCGATGAAGAATTCGCTCATTACCTTAAATTACGGGCCAAAGCCTTACTTAATGATCAGTACCAGGAAAGTGATATGGCTTGGCTGGATGTTAAAAACAACAACGTTGACCTGGTGATCGGACCCATTGAAAACTATACAGATAAATTATATGGGTATAAAGCAGCTCATGAGTCCTTCATATTAATTAAAGACAGGGAATGGAGTGATAAATTGTCAAAATATGCTGCCTTCCTTCCACAATTGCAAAAAGACTTACCCGTTGCAGCAGAATACAAAGCCGAAGTGCCCGGGTCTGATGCAGATCTTAATGCATACGATGTAGTGTATTATGCAGGTGATTGTAATATGGCCGGTAAAACCATTGCAATTAACCTGCCTAATGATGAAGAGGTTCAACTTAAAAAAGGTACTAGGAAACTCCAGCTTAAGAATGCAATGAAAGCAAAATTTGATCACATCCTTGTTCCAATTGCCGACAAACTGATTGCCGGGGATCAAAAACAATATGTAACATTTAATGCCTTCTTTTCCAATACCATGTTTCACGAAGTTGCTCACGGGATGGGAATAAAGAATACCATAAATAATTCTGGTTCGGTAAGGCATGCACTTAAGGAACAATACTCCGCCATTGAAGAAGGTAAAGCAGATATTTTAGGTCTTTACCTGGTAACCAAACTCCATGAAATGGGAGAATTTACCGATACAAAACTTATGGACAACTATGTTACATTCATGGCAGGTATTTTCAGGTCGGTTAGGTTTGGTGCAGCGAGTGCTCATGGAAAAGCTAATATGATCCGGTTTAATTATTTTAAGGAAAAAGAAGCCTTCACAAAAAATGATGATGGTACCTACTCCGTCGATATGGAAAAAATGAAAGCAGCTTCAACGGACCTTACGGAACTGATTCTGAAATTACAGGGAGACGGAAACTATGAAGAAGCAAAAAGAATTGTGGCCGAGCAGGGAGTAATTCCTGTTGACCTGCAGAACGACCTTGATAAATTATCTGAAGCAGGTATACCGGTGGATATTGTTTTTGAACAAGGTCCGGAAATGTTAGGTTTATAAAGGTTTGTTCAAATGCGAACAACCCTTTATTGAATCCGAACACTTTCATCTTATTGAACAAAGTTCTAGTTGTTCAGTTTGTTAATAATTAAGTGATTAGTTCCGGTGGCATGGTTTTCGAAAATCATAAATATTTCGCAAAAAAATAAGTAAAATTGCACTTTTGAAATAATAAAATTTAAAATTGCCACAGATTCACAGAAAATTAACTGAATCATCTTCCTAGATCTGTGAATCTGTGGCTATATAATATTTCATTAATTGTTTGTGACCTTATAACGAATATTCGAAAAATTGATTAAAAATAAAACTATACAAAAAATGAAAAAGATTACAATGTTGATTATGGGGGTAATTCTATCAGGATTGAGTTCCATGGCGTTTACCCCACCTGATGAAGGAATGTGGCTTCCCATGTTTGTTGACCGGCTGAATTACACCGATATGCAGAAAATGGGCCTCAACCTGACCGCGGAAGAGATTTACAGCATAAATAATTCCAGCCTTAAAGATGCGATTGTAGGATTATCCGGCAGCGCTACTCCGAATGGATACTTCTGTACAGGGGAGATTGTTTCTGATCAGGGCCTGATGTTTACCAACCACCATTGTGGCTACAACATCATCCAGCAACACAGTTCTGTTGAAAATGACTACCTTACTGAAGGATTCTGGGCGATGTCGTTTGATGAAGAACTTCCCAACGAAGAACTTTCAGCCAGCTTCCTTTACAGGATGGATAATGTTACCGACAGCATTCTACCGTTTTTGTCTGATACCCTGTCATCAGGTGACCGTAGATCAAAGATTCGTGAGATGACTGGCGAATTAAGAAAAAATGCATCCAACGACGGACAATACCATGTAGTTGTTAAAAGCTTTTTTGGAGGGAATGAATATTACCGTTTTCTCTATAATGTATATACCGACGTGAGGTTGGTAGGAGCTCCTCCATCTTCAATAGGGAAATATGGTGGAGATACCGACAACTGGATGTGGCCACGCCACACAGGTGACTTTTCTATTTTCAGGGTTTATTCAGCTCCCGATGGATCACCTGCCGATTATGATGAAGAGAATATTCCTTTAAAGCCTGCTCATCACCTGCCTATTTCACTCAAAGGCGTTGAAGAGGATGACTTTGCCATGATCTGGGGATACCCGGGTGGCACCGACAGGTACATGACCTCTTATGGTGTTGAATACACCACCGAAAAATTTGGTCCTGTGCTGGTTGACCTGTTAGGCAAAAGGCTTGAGATAATGAAGGAAGACATGGATGCAGACAACGAGATCAACATCAAGTATGCATCAGTTTATGCTTCACTTGCCAATGGTTGGAAATATTATATTGGTCAGACAAGAGGTGTGAAAAACTTAAAAGTGGTTGAAAAGAAAAGGAAAATTGAAGAAGAATTTATGGCGTGGGTTCAAAAGGACGATGCCAGGGTTGAAAAATACGGAGATGTATTAAAATCCATTGAGGAAGGTTTTAAAACCCAGGGTGAAACCATTGGTCCATTGATGTATATAAATCTTGGTTTAATGGCTCCCTCCGTCATCAATTATGCACAGCAGTTTTCACAATTTGCCGGCCAACTGGCCGAGGCAAAAGAAAATCCTGAAGCGCCCAAAGAAACGGCTAAATACCTGAAAGAAGGTGTTGAAGAAAATTTCAAGGATTACAACGAAGGAACAGACAAAAAGATAATGGCCGGTCTTTATAAAATGTACAATGACGAGGTTCCTGCTGATCAACATCCTGAATTCTTTAAAGAGCTCGTCAAGAAATACAAAGGCGACTTCAACAAGTTTGCTGATGACATGTACAAAAAATCGATGTTTGCCTGTCCTGATAAGGTCAATGCATTTTTAGATAATCCAAAGGTGAAGGTTCTTGAAAAGGATCCTGTATATGTGCTGAGTGGAAAAATTATGGAAACATTGATGGGTTCAGCGGGACCATACCGCTCTGCTCAGTCCTCTGTAAGCTCAGGTGACCGCCTCTTTATTGCAGGTTTACGTGAGATGAATCCTGATAAAGTATTCTATCCGGATGCCAACTCCACCATGCGCTTAACCTATGGATCGGTTCTGGATTATTATCCTGCCGATGCAGTACATTACGACTATATAACCTATCTGAAAGGTGTAATGGAAAAAGAAGATCCAACCAATGATGAATTCATCGTGGAACCAAAACTGAAAGAACTTTATGAAAAGAAAGATTATGGAAGGTATGGATCGGACGGAAAACTCGTTGTTTGTTTCCTGACAACAAACGATATTACTGGTGGAAATTCCGGAAGCCCTGTAATCAATGCCAATGGTGAACTCATTGGAATTGCTTTCGATGGAAACTGGGAGGCTATGAGTGGCGATATCGCTTTTGAACCTGAACTACAGCGTACAATCTGTGTTGATTCACGCTATGTTCTATTCGTGATCGATAAGTTTGCAGGAGCGAAGAATTTGATCGAAGAATTGACAATCATCCAATAAACTTTTGGAATTTACAATACAGAAGGCCTTCCTGGTTATCCGGGAAGGCCTTTCTTTATTATAAAGAATTACTCCAATTTTCGTAACAAATGCCCTGTGTAGCCGTATCAAGTTATTATCCAGAGGATTAAGTGTAATAAGGACCATATGGCTATGAACAAGCAAACTTTAAGCTTATCGCTTGCTTTTGTATTTCTATTTGTAACGACTTTTATATTTTCTCAACAAAATATTTTAACCAATTATTCCCTTGACGATGGTATCCCTCAGTCCAGTATCCTTAGTACATACCAGGATATAGATGGAAATATCTGGTTCGGAACCCAGGGTGGTGTCAGTAAATTTAACGGCCATGATTTTGAAAATTTCGATTCAAGGCATGGATTGAATGGGAATCACATCACAGATATTCTGCAAGATAAATCCGGAAGATACTGGTTTGGACACAGGTACAAAGGATTGACTGTATTAGAAAACAAGATCTTTATTACCCTTGACCTGACTGACAAAAGGATTAATTGTTTTGCCGAAGATAATCAGGGAAATGTATGGATTGGGACTTTTGGAAAAGGGCTGTTTCTCCTGCCGGTAGGGAAAGAGGTGTCAATTGAAAACATTCTCAAAGTACCCATAAGTGCGGATAGTGAATTCTATACAGTCTACGATCTTATTTCCATGGATAATTACATGCTTATTGCTTCTGAATTAGGAGTATTGCAGGTTGAATTTAATCCGGACATTTCTTCTTTTAATTTATCTGTCCATAATCCTGAAAACAGTTATTTACCCATTCAGGAAATATTTTCATTTACACACTCTGAATCCGCTTTATGGGCTATGGGTGAATACGGGCTCATAAAAATGGACAAATCGCAGGATGATCTGTTCTCTGGGATAGAATACTTCCCTTTTAATAAACATATGGATATTTATTTTCTGTCAAACATAATAATTGATAAGGAAAATACTCTTTGGGGTGTCCATGATATGGGAACTTACCGTTTTAAAGATGGCGTTTTTGATTACGATTTTTATGGTACCGGTTACAGCAGGAACAAAACAAACAATGTGTTCTGTGATAAGGAAGGCAATGTATGGATCGGAACCATGAACCTGGGCGTTTTTAAATATTCAGGGGATAAGTTCATCGCATACAATACAGAATCTGGGATGCTCAATAATGTTGTGGTAAGTGTTATTGAAGATAAACAAGGGAATGTTTGGGCTGCTACAGAAAACGGGATTAGCAAGTACAATGGAACAAATTATGAGTACCTGACTACAGAAAATGGATTACCATCCAATTCGGTACAGGTAATTTTTGAAGATTCGAAAGGTTATGTATGGATTGGTTTTTTCAGTGAAGATAAATTACTCAGGTACAATCCGGAAACCGATAAGTTTAAGGCCTTCAGGGAAGAAGATGGTATGATCACCAGCTCGGTCCTTACCATTGCCGAAGACATGAACGGTTGTGTGTGGTTTGCTACATTAGGAATAGGTGTTTCAAAATATACTTACCCTGCAGAGCAAGGGCCTGGTACATTTGAAACCTTTACTATGGATGACGGATTATGCAGCAATAGTTTCTGGATCATTCATGCTGATGCTGAAAAAAACCTATGGTTTGGAAGTGATAATGGCGGATTAACCAAATACGACGGCCGGATGTTTCATTCTTACAATGAAAAAGACGGCCTGACCAACATGAGTCCCGGAGCCATAACCCATGACAGTAAAAATAACCTTTGGATCGGATCAATAGGAGGTGGGATCTATAAATTTGACGGACAAAAATTCACCAACTTTAGCCTTGATGAAGGATTAAGTTCTGATAGTCCTTTCAGCATTATCTGTGATGATAAAGATATGGTTTGGATTGGAACAAACTATGGTATTGACAGGTTTGATCCGGTTCATGAAACCTTTAAACATTATGACTGTGAAGACGGCTTTTTAGGCATTGAGAACAATCAAAATTCAATTTATAAAAGTGAGGAAGGAATCATCTGGTTCGGAACCATGAATGGAGTTATTCGCTTTGATCCTTCAAAAGATTTAATGAACCTGGTTCCTCCGTTAACAAAGATCGAAAACATTCAATTGTTCTTCAACGATTTCGATTATTCGATGCATACCGACAACCTGAACAAATTTTCAGGGCTTCCTGCCAACATGGAGTTTAATTACAAACAAAACCATCTGACTTTTGAAAGCATTGGTATTTCACACACGGCTGCCGATAATGTTAAGTATAAGTACAAACTGGAGAATTTTGATGATGACTGGAATCCGGTGACCAAAGCAACCTCAATTACTTACACAAATGTTCCTCCCGGAGAATATGTTTTTAAAGTAAAATCATGCAACAACGATGGCATCTGGAATTTAGATCCTGTTGAGTTAGCCTTTAAGATTTATTCACCTTTCTGGTCCACATGGTGGTTTAGGGTTCTTGCCGTATTTATTGCTGCCGGCATGATCTACGGATATTTTACATACCGCTTTAAGTCAATTAAAGCCCAGAAATTAAAACTTGAAAACCAGGTTGACAAAAAAACACTGGAACTCAAGCACGAGGCACAGGAAAGAAAAGCAGCCCAAATCAGGGCAGAAGAATCTGATAAACTGAAAACCGCTTTTTTAGCCAATATGTCTCATGAAATTCGAACTCCGGTAAATGCGATAGTTGGTTTTTCCGACTTGTTACGTGATCCTGAACTCAATTTAAATGACAGGGACTTATATCTTGATTATATCACCAATGGAGGTAAAGCCCTCCTTACACTTATTAATGATATTATCGATATTTCCAAAATTGAAGCAGGTCAGGTAAGAATTGCCAAAGAAGGTTGTAGCCTCGAGTCCATTATGATGGAGCTGTACATGATGTTCGGCGAAGAAATAAAGAAGAAAGGCAAAAGCAAAATTGAACTGAAAATTGAACAGGCAACGCAGACAAGAAAGATGGCCGTAATAACTGATCCCTACAGGTTAAAGCAGGTCATGTCAAATTTGATAAGCAATGCCATAAAATTTACAAATTCCGGATCCATCGAATTCGGCTACAAAGTCCAGGATGAAGACAACCTTCTTTTCTTTGTGAAAGATACCGGTATTGGAATCCCTGAAGATAAAACCGAGATTATATTCCACCGCTTCAGGCAAATAGAAGATGCTTTTACCAAAAATTATTATGGAACCGGTCTGGGTCTCGCCATATCAAAAAAACTAACCAGTCTTATGGGTGGTGAGATGTGGGTTGAATCTGTATCCGGTGAAGGTTCTGTGTTTTATTTTACATTGCCCTTCGAAACTGCGGGATCGAAAGAACAATACCTGGAAACAGATCATGGTGCTGTCTTCAATGAATCACTTAAAGGCAAAAGTATTCTGGTAGTTGAAGATGAAGATTCCAATTACCTGCTCATAGAAAACATGTTGAAAGGGTATGATATGAAAATCATCAGAGCAGCAGATGGAATAACCGCTGTTGATGTTTTTAAGAAAAACGGACGGACAATTGATCTCGTCCTTATGGATATCAAGATCCCTGGCATTAACGGCTATGAAGCTACTAAACAGATCAAACAGATCAAATCAATGGTGCCTGTCATTGCACAAACAGCTTATGCATTAACTTCTGAAAAGGAAAATTGTATTGAGGCCGGATGTGATGATTATATTTCCAAACCGTATAACAAACAGGAATTGTTATCTGTGATGCAGAAAAATTTAACGGCCTGCCACTCTTATTACTGATAAAATTTTATCCGGTGTAGCAGGTGCTGCAAACATCGGCAGGGATTATAACTCAGCAAGTTCTAACTATAAACTGTTGGATTACTGATGTTGAAATTCCTGCATTATTGTAAAAGTAATTTTGTTACTGTTATACCACTGCCTGACTTCAAGCCAATAAAGTAGATGCCTTGAGGCTGATCATTCAAATTAATGGTTTCATATACCGATCCGGGCCGGATATTCATTCTGCAGATTTTTATTCCCAAAGCGTTATAAATTTGTATACTTGAAAAAGTATGATCTTTTTGAAGGTTAATGTTCAATGTCCCCTGTGAAGGATTCGGGAAAATCTGAAATTCTTCCTTACCGTTTACCCAATTATCTTCTGTGGATGTATAATTATAAACACCTACATTATCGATAAACATATTATTACCAGTTAAGCGAACCGATTCAAACATAATCTGTGTGTTTGGATACCCAACATAAGGAGTAATATCCACAACCTGGCAACTGGCATTGAATCCGCTACCGCACCAGTCCTCCGGTTCGGCCGGTACAAAACTATTATCAAAGGGTTCGTGGGTGGCAAAATTGTAGCTGCCATCTTCCCCCAGCTCAAGAACCTTGGTCCAGTTTACACCACAATCGGTGGATATTTTTACAACGAGAGAATCACTGTAAGCTGTATTCAGTGATTGAGCATAGGCATGTTCAAATGACAAAGTTCCTTCAGTAAAACCTGAAAGGTCGAGTGGTGGGCTGATCAATTGGTCACGCTCAAAAATACTTAGGTAATTAAAGAGGTTGATCCCGGCTGCTTTTTCACCACCGTTACCGCTGGCATCAAATAGCTCCCAGGTATTGTCTTCATCATTATTGATAACTGTCCATCCCCTGGTAAATGGATCATCCACTTCAAAGTCCTCAAAAAAGGAATCTGTTCCACCGGCAGTTAGATAATCAGCTTTCGAATGGGTTGAGCTGCCATTTGCATTGCCAACGGTCAATGATACGGAATAGGAGACGGGCTCCATCAGCACAATTTCAATGTGTTGAGAATTTTCGTTGGTGCCATTCACAAACCCATAGGTAGAAGGGCTTATTTCCCACAGCCAGCTATCAGGGCATACCTTTGAAAAGTCATTAATAGAAAGAACGGTCTCCGTACAAACGACGGTATCGGATGCGAAAAACTCAATTTCAGGAAGTGCATCATTGCTAACCTCAATAAAAGCATTCTTGGTCATGACGTTGGAACCCCATGAATTAGCAACCTCAAGAGAAACCGTATAATTTCCGGTAGCAGGCCATGTAATTCCTTCTGGAAATTGTTCATTGGAAGTGGCTGGTGTTCCGCCTTCAAACGTCCACAACCATGAATCCACCTCACAGACCGATTCATCATAAAAACTTACTTCGCATCCGGTTGTGATTGTTTCTTCTGAAGCACTGAATTCAGCTACAGGTTCTTTTTCAAAAAATACATCAAAGGAAATGGTCTCCCCAACAAAACCGATGTTTCCAATATTCAATCCACCCGGCTGGTTGTTCTGAAGAAAAGGACTGGGATTGGTATTATCATTGATCTCAGTCCGTCCATAATCAGCTCCGAAATGAGCCAGGTTGAGGTTACCATTGTTATAATTTGTACCGTCGGGCCTGTACAGATAGACTTCATCCGGCGGACCCTGGGCATTTCCATTTCCACTTAAGCTGTGATCGATGCGGTAAACCAGCAAACCTGTCCCAGGAATCCCGCTTTCAAATGTCCCTTCATCAACCCTGTACTCCAATACAAAGTATTGACTGGAGCTATTGGGAGATGCAATCTTAAAACAATTGTTTTCTTCTTCTGCCAATGGATTTAAAGTATATGTTCCGCATTCTGTAATCTCTGGAATTTCATCAATCCAACCTCCGTATCTGTACTTCATATATGCTCCCATAGATTCTGGAGGATTCAGAGCGTTGTCCATTAAATCCCACGGTCCAACCGCTGTATATGGAGCAGAACCGTAATGATATAAATCCGGAGCGCTCAGGGAATGAAACATTTCATGGCAAAGAACACCGGCTCCCTGGCCGTTAAGATGATCCTCTACCTGAAGATTGTAATCCCACACTCTCTTGCCATTGATGTAAACATTCTCACTGTACAGGGCCCAACGATGAGGCCACAATAAAGTACTCCAGGCTGTTGTTGCTCCGCGTACCGTAAACACCATATTGTCAACATATCCGTCATTGTCCTTATCGATGATGAGGTTGTCAGGAACTTCATCTTCAATGTATTCACAGGCACGTTTTAACAAGCCATGTTCCCGACCTGTATTTTGCCCCGACTGGTAACCGTTAGGATTAGTGACAGGATCGTAAGGCATAAAATAACTTCTCGGATAAATGTCCTGGTAGGAAATTACGGTTGGTCCGGAAGGTACCGGATAAAACCAGGATGGAATGGATATATTATCATAGGAAACAAATTCAAAATAATTCAACATGGAATTGTATCCGGAACTGTTGTTGTTATACATATTGTAATAAAACAATGTATCTTGTGTATATTCCAATTGATCGCTGAACCGGATGTAAACCACCAGATTGTTCAATACACCTTCGTTCTGAATATTTTCCGGAGAGGTATATCCAGGGACCTGCGGTTTTGAAGGCATTTGATTTTTATAAAATTCTTCTCTTTTTAGCTTCATTTTATCCGGACTGATATTTGTCCAGGGTTGAAGCCCGGTTGTTTCCGGATTTATGATCCCGGCTTTGTACCCTGATGGAACAAGCATCTCTCCGTCAAGTATAGCATAATAGTAATAACCATCCTCATGGTTTTGAATGATGGTATAACCGTTTTCATCATGCAGCCAGTTATAAAATTCGTCTCCGGAGGCAAAACATTGAATTATGGTTCCATCGGGTTGGGAGATGGTTTGAGGCTCGAAATTAATCCATGCAGCTGAAGTAAAAAGAGGGCATGAGATTAGAAATATAATCAGGATGTAAGTGTATATTCTCATAAGATAATTTTTTTATCAGTTAAATAAAAGACAAATGAATCACAAAGATCGTTTGTTTTGAGGAATATAATATTATACCAATTGTGTTTTAAAATGTACCTTAAGCGAAATTTTGAGATTATACCGATTCATCGGGATCATTCATTTTTTCTGCTAAAAGGCATCCAAACCATCATTCGACCCGGTTCCCGGTTAGCCCAAACACAATAAGGTATGGCTTTCATTTTAGTTGCCCCTTGTTGTCCGTTAGACAGATTAATTTCAATTGTTTGCACTCCGTTCAATAAACCAGCCTCATACCTGGTGGTAAATTTTGAGCTCTGAGAAATGACTACCTGATCAAAGTTAAGCCCCGGTTGATCAACACCTTCCAGGCAATATACAACAGTCCCACGCTGTAGTGCAAACCGGCCCTCATTTTCTTTGACTTTTTTATGGGAATAAACTTTTCTTACAGGCATAGGTAAATGAACCTCAATTTTATCCATTTTGTTCCATTCCCTTTCAATGATTGCATAACCATCAGCTATTTCAAAGTCAAGTTGTTTCCCATTAATATGAATTGTTGCTTTTTTTTCTGAAGGATGAGCATAGTGATACAGATCTCCCGGTACAGGATCTTCATTCGCCCAACCGGGAATTCTGATACAAAGTGTTTTCTTCATTTCCTTTTCAGGAACAACGTTAATGGCTATTTGGCCGTCCCATGGGTAATTGCTTTTCTGTGATAATTCAATTTTCCCATCCGGGCTATCAATAGTTGTTTCACTGCTGATGAAGAGATTAACAAAGATCTTATTGTTTTTCCGGGCATAAATATATCCTGGAATGGAAGGCAGGAACCGGCTTATATTGGAAGGACAGCAGGCACAGCCGAACCACTTTTTTCGATGATGATCTCCGTTTGATTCAAGTGGATTGGGATAAAAGAACAGGTCTCCCGTCAATGAAACACCCGACAGTAAGGCATTGTAAAGCGTTCGCTCCAAAACATCAATGTATTGGGCATTCCCGCTTAATAAAAACATCCTCTGGTTCCAGAAAACATTGGCGATGGATGCACAGGTTTCACAATAGGCCGTTTTGTTGGGTAACTCATAATCATTTCCAAATCCTTCGTTTCCACCTGACTGCCCAATACCTCCTGTGATATACATCTTTTTTGTAACAACATTTTGCCAAATCCTCTGAATGGCATTAATGTATGTTGTATCACCTTTAAGTGCAGCAACATCTGCCATTCCGGAGTACATATACAATGCTCGTACGGCATGTCCTACCGGCTTGGTTTGGTCTGTTACTATTTGGTGAGCTTGATTATAATCCCAGCCATCAGGCCCTCGTACATCAAGAAAAAATTTGGCAAGATCGAGGTATTTATTATCTCCTGTTTCACGGTAAAGTTTAACCAATCCGATCTCGATCTCCTGGTGCCCGGGGTATTTCTCTATTTTCCCCCATCCGAATTCCTTATGGATCAGATCTGCGTTTTTTATTGCAATATCCAGGAAGGATCGTTTACCAGTCGCCTGATAATGTGCAACAGCCGCTTCATACATATGTCCGACATTGTAAAGCTCATGGCTGTGTTCAGTAACTTGTGACCATCTTTCAGGACCTGCCATATCATGGACACTGTCACCTAATATTGTTCTGTTTGTATACAGGTAGCCATCCTCCTCCTGTGCGGCGCTTATTTTAGATATGAGCGTATCCAGGTAGCTTTCAAGTTCTTCATCGGGATAGATCATTAATGAGTACGCCGCTCCTTCCATGATCTTAAAAACATCGGAATCATCAAAAGGGTATTTCGAACAAAAACTTCCCTCAGTCAAACCACCTGCTACCTCAAAGTTTTTGATCCTGCCTGTTTCTTCGCTTTGCTGAAAAGCAATAGGAATAGTAACCTCTGTATTTATCTTTATTCTGGGTAACCAGAACGAATCATGAATTGATGCCCTGGTAAATGATATTGGGGAAATAGGATAGTCAATTGTTTTACTCTTCCGAGATTCCTCATCACAACCGGCAAGAACAGCTATACAAATAATGAAAATTAATAAGCTGACAGATGTTTTATAATTCATGTTTTTTTTGGATTTATCATTATGATTTTTTTATAAAGATAAATACATCATGCTTTATAATCCTCTTCATTTATAAAATAACTTTTCTATACATATAATTTGATCCTTATTAAATATAATTTATTTTTGTTCGCAATTTTACGAACAAATGAGAAAAGAAACAGTTACAACAACAAATCAGCAGAAAATGGCCAGGTATGCGAAAGCAATGGGTCATCCGATCAGAATGTATGTTTTGGAGCTGCTCTCTAAACAAACCTGTTGCTACAGCGGCGATTTAAGTGAAGTGTTGCCAATCGCCAAATCAACCCTGTCGCAGCATTTAAAGGAGCTAAAGAATGCAGGTTTGATACAGGGAGAAACTGAACCACCCAAGATCAAATATTGTCTTAACCGGGAAAATTTAGAAGAGGCTAAGAATCATTTTAAAAATTTCTTTGGTCAGTAATTTTATTTGCTATTCCTTTGTTCGTAATATTACGAAATGATTTTTGCAAGCAAATTTTAAATAGTATATAATGAAAAAAACAAGTGTATTAATTTTAGCTGTTTTATTTTCTGTAATCTCCTTAGGACAGGAGGAAGCTGTGGTTTCTAAAAAAACCCAGATTGATGTTTATTACTTTCACAGGACCGAAAGATGCAAAACCTGCCTGTCCATTGAAGCCAACGTTCAAAAAGCGCTTGATCTTTACTTTGCAGAAGAAATAAAAGACGGCACCATCAGGTTTATCAGTATCAATTTTGAAGGTGAGGACCAGAAGAAAGCCATCGAAAAATATGAAGCTGACGGACCTGCCCTTTATTTAACCAAAGTAAAGAAAGGCAAGGAAACCACCAAAGACCTGACCGATTTTGCCTTTAACAATTCTCTTTATAACGGAGAGAAATTCAAAACCGGTTTTCGCGACAGGGTCAATCAATTGCTTAGATAATCCATTAAATGACTGGAATTATGAAAAGAATGGCTTTCGCCTTTCTGTTGCTGATTTTGACTTTGCCGTTTTACGGTCAAAACAACCTAGTAAAAGGTTATGTATCAGGAACTTTTCCCGAGGGGGATTCAGAACCTCTTCCCTTCGCCAATGTCTATTGGTTGAATTCAGAAATAGGAGTCGTTGCAGATGAAACCGGTTATTTTGAAATTCAAAAAGCAAAAACAGATCAGGATATCCTGGTTGTAAGTTTTGTTGGATTTAATCCCGATTCTATCCCAAGTTCAGAAACCGATCAGATCCTTCAGGTGGTATTAAAGCCGGCAGGATCTCTTGATGAGATTATTATTGGTGGTCGCCAGAACCCCCGTTCCATCTCGGCTATTAATCCTTTGAATGTAGAAGTGATCAACAGTGAAGGCTTACAGCGCCTTGCCTGTTGCAGCCTGGCTGAAAGTTTTGAAACCAGTGCTTCAGTTGATGTTGGATATACTGATGCAGTTACAGGTGCGAAGCAAATAATGATGCTTGGACTGGCTGGCAAGTATTGCCAGATCTTAACTGAAAATCAACCCTCCATCAGACTACTGGCTTCGACATATGGACTGAATTATGTTCCGGGTCCATGGCTGGATGCCATTAGCATTTCGAAGGGTACTTCTTCTGTTGCTGCCGGTTACGAAAGTACTACGGGTCAAATTTATATTGATCTCAAAAAGCCTGAAGGGGAGGAGAAGCTTTACCTCGACCTTTTTGTTAATGAACATCAGCGAGCCGAGTTTAATGCCAACAGTTCCTTTAAAATTAATGATCATGTACAATCAGCTGTTTTGGCTCATGCTTCAGGGTTAAATAATAAAGTGGATAACAATGGAGACGATTTTCTTGACCTGCCCACCGGCAATCTGATGATGCTTTCAAACCGCTATTACTGGGATACACATAAAAAAGTAAGAGGCCGGGTTGGATTTGAAATTATGAGCGAAGATCGTATTGGCGGCCAAACAGGATTTGCTCCGGAAAGTGATAATGATAACAATGATTTTTACGGAATCCATGTGAAGTCCACAAGGGTTAATGTTTATGAAAATACCGGATTTATCCTTGATACAGAAAACCATGGAAGCCTGGGTATAATAGCCAATTATGTATTTCATAAAATGGATTCAGAATTTGGTTTGCGTCAATACAATACTGAACAAAACAGTTTTAATTTCAGGGCAATATACCAGACGAACATCCTGAATAAAACACATAAACTGGTGAGTGGTATCGGCCTGGTTTCGGACGACCTGGTGGAAAATTTAACGGATACTACAATTAACAGAAACGAAGTAACCCCTGGAGCATTCACCGAATATACATACAACAATGGACCATTAACCATTATCACCGGTCTGCGGGGTGATTACCATAATACCAGTGAATTCCTTCTCGTTCCCCGTATGCATTTGAAGTATAGTATCAATGAAAAAGGATCAATTCGTGCTTCTGTTGGCCGGGGATTAAGATCAGCTTTTGTTCTCCCCGAAAATATCGGCTTATTAGCTAGTTCAAGACATTTTGTCTTCGCAGAAAACTTTAAACTGGAAAAGGCATGGAATTATGGCGGAAACATTATCCAGAAATTTGACCTGGATGAAACCCGGCAGCTCACAGTAAATGTTGATTTTTACAGAACTGTTTTTCAAAATCAAATTGTTGTTGATGTAAACCGGGATCCGAATGCTGTATATTTTTACAATTTAAAAGGCGAGTCCTTTTCCAATAGTTTTCAGACTGATATAATTGTTGATATGTTCGAAGGATTTGAATTATCAATGGCTTACCGGTACAACAATGTTAAAATTACCATGAATGATGAGTTAATCCGAAAACCTATGGTAAAGCCGCATAAGGGTTTATTATCCCTGCATTATTCAACGAAGTATGAAAAATGGAATTTTTCTTTCACCACACAATACAATGGCGCTGGCAAACTTCCGGATACCAGGAGTAATCCTGAAAAATATCAGTTGGAGGAATCCTCGCCTGACTTTTTTATAATCCATACGCAGATCCTAAGAAAATTCAACATGTGGGAAGTTTATATTGGTGCTGAAAATCTGACCAATTACAAACAGAAAAGCCCCATCCTTGCAGCAGATGAACCATTCGGAAAATATTTCGACAGTTCTATGGTATGGGGGCCTGTTATTGGTCGGTCAATTAATGCTGGTATAAGGTTTATACTTAAATAGAAATGAATAAATATATCCTGCAAACCTTGCTTGCAATTTTAATTACTGTTTTAATATTTGGTTGTGAAAAAGAGGGCGATACTAGAATTGAAGATACAACAGACGCAATTACTATTGACAGCCTTACTGCTTCCTTTTATACGGTAAAAGCATGGGATACAACAACAATTAGTTGTCATGCATCCGGTAGTGACCTGATTTATGCCTGGGAATGTGATCATGGTAATTTTAATGGTGGTGGAACACAAATTAAATATGCTGCCGGGGAATGCTGTGTTGGATTAAATACAATTACAAGCACTGTGTCAAACGAAACCGGCCATGTGACTCAACAAATCCAGATTGAAGTAACATCTTATTTTGGTGGAGGTAAATAGTATGGCAGGGAGAATGTTAATGTTGACCTTAATCCTTTCGATTGTTTCGTCGTATGGATCAGCCCAGTGTTGTTCGGCAGGTAATCCATTTTTTTATGGAGAGCAAAGTAATATTGGACACAAGGATCTTCAGGTAATTTCCGGATATAAATACAGCCTTTCTAAACAGTATTACCATGAAAATGAAAAAGTTGAAATAGATTTTATCGATAAAGCTTACTTCAACTATTTGAATCTGCAACTCATATACGGATTTAGTAGAAAGCTAAGTTTTCATTCAGACTTAGGATATTTTCTAAACCGAACGGAGTTGTATTCAAAGGATGACTGGGAACCAGTAAATGGATTCGGAGTTGGTGACGCCGGTCTCTCAATAAAATACCTGGTGTACAAAAGCCATGTAAGAAAGCTTTCAATTGTACCGTCAATCGGTGTAAAAGTTCCAATTGGTGTTTTTGATCAGGAAGTTGACCATGTAAAATTGCCCATTACTGTGCAGCCTTCATCCGGGAGTTTTAAGTATTTGTTGAATCTGTTTATGAGCAAATCCTTTGATAATCAGAAAATTAATTTGAGTTCTTATATTTCTGCAGAATTTCCTCAATTAATTGATTCCGATAACTTTTATTATCAATATGGCAATATGTATTTGTTTTCCCTGATTGGATCCGTTTTTGTAAATAAGAATCTCACAATTGGGATAGAGCTGAGAAATGAAAACCGAAACCGAGCCTCCAGGGAAAATGATCAGGTTGTCGAATCATCTGGTTATTACATTGTGTATGCGGTACCTCACATTCGATATATATTTACTGAAAAGTTGTATTTTGCCGTAAATGCAGACATACCTGTTTACAAATATTACAATGGAATTCAGTTAGGAAGTGAATATTCTGTTTCTGCCCGAATATCTTACCGGATCAACTTTGACAAAGCGATCTTAAATGAAGTTGAGATAAATAAAACCTAATGTCAAACCGACATTGAATTGGCGGAATATTGAAGAATGATATCCCGTACCCACTGTGCCTTTGCGTAGCTTCAGCAGAGCAAGGCGATGCGGATAATAATTTCCACTTACTATTCTACCCTTATCATGTACCTGACGGCGCATTACTCCTCTTGATCCTACTCCTGTTTGGCTCCGTTAAGAGCTAAATGTGGGTAGGTTTGAAGAAACAATAAGATGGTGTGCCGTAGGTACACTATTTTTTAAATTAATGATTACATATCTATCATTAATAAATTCCCACCATTTTTTGGTTGATTTGACAACAGTCTAAAACTCAATGGCGACAAGGCTTTCAAATAAATTAATAAAAAATTAACGTAAAAATACGTCAGTTTAAAATTATTTGACGTACTTTTACGTCAGTTTTTAAACTTCAAACATCGAACTATACATTATGCCACAAGCAAAAACAGAACTATTCGAAAAAGAACTTCAGGAGAGTGCCGTAATGTTCAAGGCACTTGGACACCCTGCCCGCCTGGCAATTCTTAATTTCCTGGCACAAACCAACAGCTGTTTTACCGGCGACATTTCAAATGAATTGCCACTTAGCAGGACGACTGTTAACCAGCATCTTGATGAATTGAAAAAATCAGGTTTGATTCAGGGTCACATTAAAGGTATTAAAACCAATTACTGTTTGAATCCTGTGGTGCTGAATAAACTCAAACGAAGAATGGAAAAGCTTATCGTTAAAATGAAATGCTGTTAAAATCAAATTCAATTTAAATTACTATGAAAAATGGCCACGAAAACTTTAGAACTCAGAGCAATCTCGATCATTTGCAACATATTCCTCAATCCCCTTTGTGGAACTTAGTGTCTTAGTGTCTTTGTGGCAAAAAATTATACGCTCAAATAAACTGAAAACAATGAAAATATTGATCATATGTACAGGCAATACCTGCCGAAGTCAAATGGCCGAAGGATTTTTAAGATCATTTGATTCAAACCTTGAAGTCTTTTCTGCAGGCACAATTGCAGAAGGAAAAGTGAATCCACATGCTGCCAAAGTAATGAAAGAGGTTGGAATAGACATCACTACTCAGACTTCTGATTCTGTGAAACTGTTTTTGGATGAAAATTTCGATTACGTTGTCACGGTTTGTGATGGAGCTAAAGAGGTATGTCCGGTGTTTACCGGCAATGTTAAAAACAGGGTACACCTGGGATTTGAAGATCCGGCATCTGCAAAAGGAACGGAAGAGGAGGTATTACCCTTATACCGAAAGGTTAGAGACCAGATCAAAGAACGGTTTTATGAATTTTATAAACAGTTATAATAGAACACCGATAACACTGATTAAATTGATTTTCTCAGATTTTTATCTGTGATCATCCGCAAAATCTGCGTCATCAGCGTTCCATAAAAATTAATGTTATGAACGAACGATTAAAAGAAATTGTAAGAACAAAGTACAACCAGATTGCTAAACAAAGCAAAGAACAAAATGAAACTTCCTGTTGCGGAAGTACCGGTTGTTGCGACTCTGTGGATTATACCATCATGAGTGATGATTATACAGAACTGGAAGGCTATAACAAAGATGCTGACCTGGGATTAGGATGTGGGCTGCCAACAGAACATGCTGAAATTGCAGAAGGCGATACCGTCATTGACCTGGGCTCGGGTGCAGGAAACGATGCTTTTGTTGCAAGGTCTGTTGTTGGGGAAGCAGGCAGGGTTTACGGCCTTGATTTTGCAGGCGCTATGCTCACAAAAGCCAGAGAGAATGTAAAAAAGCTGGGATTCAGGAATGTTGAATTTTTACGTGGCGATATTGAAGATATGCCCTTTAAAGACAACCTTGCCGATGTGATCATCAGTAATTGCGTTCTGAACCTGGTTCCTGATAAAGAAAAAGCTTTCAGCGAAATATACCGCATTATTAAACCGGGTGGGCACTTTTGTGTGTCGGATATAGTTGTATCAGGTGAACTTCCGGATGCTTTATTAAAGGATGCAGAAATGTATGCCGGATGTGTATCCGGAGCCATAAAAAAGGATGCTTATCTTGGTATTATAGAAACTAAAGGATTCAAAAATATAGAGTTCAGGAAAGAAAAAGAGATCAACCTGCCTGATGAAATATTGCAGAATTACTTATCGGAAAAAGGATTGGAAGAGTACAGGAACAGTGATGTGGGGATTTATAGTATTACGGTTTTTGGGAAAAAGTAGAAATGCCGCGAATGCACGAATGATTAAAATTCAGTTGGCAATAGGCAATAGGCAAAAATCCCTGAATAAAGTTCACCAGTTGCTAGTTTAATTACAACAAATTACGACAAATTAAGTCCGCTATCCGACGGACAAATGACTATCAATGACAATAAATGACAAAACAATTCTATGACTGAAAAAAACCTTACCAAACGTTTATCCTTCCTCGACCGGTACCTTACGGTCTGGATCCTGCTGGCAATGGCAGTTGGTGTAGCAGCCGGATATATTTATCCCGCAATAGCCACATATATTGAACAACAAAGTGTTGGAACAACCAATATTCCATTAGCCATAGGACTGATCCTTATGATGTATCCGCCACTGGCAAAGGTCAGGTATGAAGAACTTCCCAAAGTATTTAGAAATGTAAAGATCCTAGGCCTTAGCTTGGTTCAGAACTGGGTGATCGGTCCTGTTTTAATGTTTTTTCTGGCCATTGTTTTTCTTCATGACTATCCGGCATACATGTATGGTCTTATTCTAATTGGGCTTGCCAGGTGTATAGCCATGGTTATCGTCTGGAATGATCTTGCAAAAGGAAGTACAGAATATGCTGCCGGACTGGTGGCTTTTAATTCAATTTTTCAGGTACTTTTCTTTGCCGTCTATGCCTGGGTGTTTATAGCTATTATCCCTTCCTGGTTTGGAATAGAAACTACCGATGCTGTAAAGAACATTACCATGAGCCAGATTGCCGAAAGTGTATTTATTTACCTCGGTATTCCTTTTATTGCCGGATTTCTTACCCGCTATTTACTGATCAGGATCAAAAGCAAAGAATGGTATCATTCAGTGTTTGTTCCTATGATCAGCCCGGTAACTTTAATTGCCCTGCTGTTTACCATCCTGGTAATGTTCTCATTAAAGGGAGAACATATCATTCAATTGCCACTGGATGTTATAAGAATTGCAGTCCCTCTGGTCATTTACTTTGTTATTATGTTCCTTGTGAGTTTTTTTATGGGCAAACAAATCGGTGCTGACTATCCAAAAACCACAACCATTGCTTTCACAGCAGCAAGCAATAACTTTGAGTTGGCCATTGCAGTAGCGGTTGCAGTTTTCGGGATTAACTCAGGAGAAGCCTTCGCAGCTGTGATCGGACCTTTGGTTGAGGTGCCGGTGTTACTGGCACTTGTACATGTATCCCTCAGATTTAAAGATAGATTGTTTAAACTTGCTTAACCGCAAAGTGCACAATGCAGGCGCAAAGGTCACTAAGATATTCAGTTTGTTAAATATTCCTTTGCGTTCATTCCATCATCTTTGCGACCTTTGCGGTTAGAAAAACATACATTTAATGATCATGCAAAAAATACTCATCATTATCAACGATGCGCCATACGGGACAGAAAAAGCATACAATGCATTGAGAATGGCCATGACGCTTCAAAAGGAGCATTCAGGTGTGGAAGTCAAGATCTTTTTACTGGCTGATGCTGTTTTCTGCGGACTACCCAAACAAAAAACTCCCGATGGATTTTACAACATTGAACGGATGTTAAGGGCTGTGATCGCCAAAGGGGGAGAAGTAAAATCATGTGGAGGCTGTTCAAAAGCCCGGGGCATCGATGAACTTGAATTCATCCAGGGTGTTCAGTTAAGCAACATGAAAGAATTTGCTCAATGGACTGTGGATTGTGATAAAGTGCTGAATTTCTAAAAAGGATGAAATTGTATGATTAGTCGTATTTTATGGTCACATTGAGCGGAGTAGAAACCTACCTTGCCGTCAGGCAGGTGGTATGTATATAGTTAAGAGTATGTTTTGACTGCCCTGTTAATAACATCGTATGGTAAATTCTTGACTTAGTGAAACTTCGTGATTTAGTGCCTTGGTGGCTATTACTTGTTTGCTTTTTTTTGCCACAAAGCCACAAAAACACTAAGAATTCACAAAGAATTATGTCACCTTGTTTTAATGCTCTCGTGCAGGGTTCAAAGTCTCAACATGGCCATCAAATTGAAAGGCTAACTAATCAGACAACCTCATCCTTTTACCTGACAACCCAATTGACATATTGACACATCTATATGTTTGGATTTATTTTTGATGATAACCTCGAAACAAATAACAATGAAATCCATAAAATTATTGATTCTATTGATGGTATTGGGTACCTTATCAGTACATGCACAACAAAACGAATCGTTGTATATTTCGAAAACATTGGAAGGAACCATTGAATCGGTCGAGAAGCAGTTGACCGAAGACTTAAAAAGGGAAAAATTTGGAGTTATCACCGAGGTAGACATGACCAAAACATTAAAGGAAAAAATTGGTGTTGAGATTATGCCTTATAAAATACTTGGTGTTTGTAATGCAAAATTTGCCCACCAGGCCTTAATGGCCGAGGAGAATATTGGTGTGTTCCTGCCTTGCAAAATTATTTTAAAACATGTGGAAGAAAACAAAGTTGAAATTGTTTCTGCTAATCCTTCTGAATTAATGAAAATGATAGGGAACAAAGACCTGGATTCAACTGCCAGGATAGTGACAGTAAAGCTGGCAAAGGTTATAAATGAATTGTAAAGAAGGAGTGTGTTTCATAAATGAGACTTTATTATTCTTACTTATGAAACATACCCCAAATTTTATTGATTTTTCAGGATCAAGGTCCTGAAATTCTTCTCATTCCACAAGTCCATCATCTCTTTAAAAGCAGGATACTCCGCTGTTGATATAACGGGTCTGTTGATGACCAACATTCGTTTAACGGTCACTTTATTTCCTTCAACTGAAGTTGATAATACCAACTCACCGAAATCAGTTTTCAACTCTTTTAATTCAATGGGATTTACAAGATTGGTTTTACTGGGTAATGTAATGGTATAACTGTACTGCTCATTTATTGGGAAAGGAACTACGTATGGGGTAAATCTTTCACTGTTTAGGTAACTGATCTGCCAGCTCTCTGTTCCCTTTTTGTTTACAGGTATTTCCCAGAAAAAGTAGTCACCCTGGCTTTTAAAGGGGTTTTTAGATTCAATTACAAGTTTGCCCAATGATCGGTACTGTGCAGAATTAATAACTTCACAGGAGAGTATTTCCTTTTTGGATATACCACCTATTACCGACTTTAGGTATGAACTGTCAAACTTTATTTTGTAATAAGGATTGGTAGCTTCTGTAAGTGAAGTTTCAATATTCCCTGCAATTTTAAAATCATCACCAATTACAAAACTACCATTGGTAATGACTTTATTCTCAAACTTCTCGTTTAAAGATTCCACGTATTGCTTTGTTGGCTCAAAAAGCAGTATCGTTTTATTGTTAAGAGAAAAAACCAGGTTTTGATCGGCAGATTTTAATGCTGAAATGTACATCAGTTCCCTATCGCGCGGACTTACCTGCAACAATATATTTTCAGCTAGCGGCAAACATCCGATCTTTTCATTGTATAGTTTTGAAGGAACTACCATAACAGGTTTTGCATGCACTCCGGCTTCTCTGAGCAAACCTGCCAGTAATAATGTTTTTTCGCAGGGTGTTCCTCCATTGCTGTTCCAAGTCTCGATTCCGGTTCTGATATTGTAACCGCTGTAAACAGGAGGAACATACCATGAGTTCATTTCCTCGGCAACAATTTTTTGCAATTTAAGTACGAGTTCTAAATCGCTGGAGCATTTATCCTTTGTTTCTTTAACCACATCTTTCATTTCCTCGTTTAACTTATAATCGAAGGCATTTTGATTAGTGATTTCTGATATGGCACCAGCAAATGTGAGTGTGCTGAAAAACATACGGGGTTGATGCGTTTTATCACCAGGCTGATGTCCTTCATGGCTATCTTCCTTCAACCCGCTGAAATTAAAAGTGTAGGTTGTTGTTTTACCTGTTTCTGTTATTTTGGGTCCGGTTCGGAGATTAATAACTTTAAAATTCAGTTCTTTACCTTTCGGAACATTTATGATGATCTGTTTTTGCATCACCGGTGATGATTCGGTTAACACCTCGTCTGCCATGAGTCCCTTCATAAACCCGGCTTTACTTTTGACGGAATAATCGAGTTCGATAACGGCTCCCACTTCCAGCCCGGTATGTGTAACCACCAATTCCCTTAGCCCATTGTGATTAGGTACATTTCTTGCAAATCTTGGCAGCACCTCATTGAACGAATTTTCGGGTGCCTTAACAACATTGCCGTCCATTTGTGTGGTTTGAGACTTATTAATTTTAAGGGTTTGATAAGCAGGATTGTAAACAATAAATGTCTCGCCGTATAACCTGTTGAATGAATAATGGGTGTTTAGCTTAAGTTTTTTGTAGTAGTGAAACTCTGTAGAACCATCAGCATTCAGGGTATATTCTTTAACTATTTTTTCGAAAACAGCATCTGATGTTTTTTCCTGTGCTATCAGGCCGACACTAAAAATTGTGATGAATAAGATGAAAATTGATTTCATAACTGGCTAATTAAAGATTTTTTATTTTTCGATGGTTAATATTACAGGTTCTTCAGCAATTTTCTTTTGTGACATAACAGCAGATCTGAACGATCCCCAGTCTTCCGGCTCATAGATCCGTCTGTTGAATTTCAGGTTTTCAGTAACCTTTAGCTGGCTTTCTTTTACATAAAAAGCACCTTTGAAAGAAGCGCCCGTTCCACTCATCATTTCGGTTGCAGGTAAATATCCTATGGATACGTTAAAAGGGAGATCAACTGTTTCGGATAAGGTTACTACTCTGGAGCATCTGTCTCTGAAATTATATTTCCGTTTTTCTAAATCAGTGTTTACATACAGGTGTGACATGGCCCTTTTGAAAATGTTGGACACAACCACCGGAGTAAAAATTATTTCATTATCAGTGATGATGGCATAATCAGGAATTTCATAGCCGATATTGATTTTTATTGGGCCTTTTAGGTAATCATAGGGAGAACCGAAATCCATAAAGGTAATTTTGGCTCTGGGATGTACCCTGAGCAATTCTGTTTCCAGGCTGCGTTTCCATGTGGATTTAAAGCTTGAAGTAAACATCCTCCTGATTGATGCATCGGATTGGCCCTCGGCTTCCAGGTTTATTTTGCCAGAGTAAGTTCCATCCTCAGATATTTTTGCAGAACCTTTAATATTTAAATAATGGTTTTGCGGATCAGATACCGGAGTGATCATCAAATCTGCACCTTCTGGTAGGCCCATGAGGTAATTTTGTTGCTGTTCAAGGCTTGACCATAACTCCCTCACAAATGGAACCCAGGTAGGATCAAGGATATGGTATTTCCCGTCTGAAAGCTTAACCACGGTTACGCTATGGTTAAACTGGTCAGCCGGAATTCTGTCGATTCTGGATCCGGCCATGGTCATAGCAGCATAGGATTCAAATCCTGCTGCCCTTAACATGGTGATCAGTATACTGGCTTTGTCTTTACATACACCGCAACGATCGGTAAAGGTCATGTCACCGGTATGCAGGGTAAATCCTTCTCCTTCACCCATGGATATCCCGGAATAGCGAATGTTGTCAGCACACCAGTGTGTAAGCAATGAAACAGAATCCATTTCAGTTTTGGCATCTTTTACAATTTCAGCCACTTTTTTATCAATAGCTTTGGTGGACTCAAAGCTTCCATAATCTTCATTAACTCCATAAAACCAGGTGGATTTAGCCTCCCAGTCGGGGCTGGTGGAAAGGAGTAATTTGGGGAACTCGTCGCTGCTTGCGACCATATTTGATTCACGCTTAGGTTGTGAATAATCAGACTTTGTGAAACTATATAGCATTTTATCACCGGAAGGCTTTACGGATGTTTTTGCTTCACCATTGTAAAACTCAAACTGTAGTTCTTTGTCTTTTGGGATCTTTACCTGATAAACTTTCTCAAGTACAGGTTCCTTACTCCAGAACTCCACAATATCATAGTAGTGTCCTCGCATGGGTGGAATGTATCTTTCATCATCGGGCTCGTCCTGCAAAAGAGCGTAAGTAAATCCCTTTCTGAATAGAAATACTTCAACAGCATCACCAGGTTCGAGTCGTCCGACCTCAATCATTTTTTCCCGGGCACCCCAGTATATTGCCCTTGCTGGCGCAGGGTAATCCATCACCTTACTTACATCAGGTTTGTGGGTTTTACCCGTTGATTTATGGACGATTACTTTCTTTATCTCAACATAGGCAGACAAAGGGTCATAGCCAAACGTGATCACAGCATTATTTTTACAGCCTTTTGTATTTAAGACCTTGATCAGTTTGTGGATGTTAACATAACTTAATCCTGATTCCTGAACATCAACCAGAGTACTGTCGAAAATGATCAGTTCCGATTTTCCAGGATAATCTTTTGCTTCGCCTGAATTCCGGATCAGCTCTTTAATTTGTGGATCAGCAAACAATGAAAAAACGAAAAGAGATGCCACTAGGGATAGTAATAATTTCTTCATATCTGTACTGTTTAATTTAGAAGAGGGTAAAGCTAAAGATTTTTTTTATTGGAAAATAAATTATCACCTGGTAAGATAAAAAAGCATGAATATTTTACGAAAAAATACCATATAAAAAAAGTTATGCTGAAAAATTAAAAAGTTTTTAACAGCAAGTGTTACAGAAGTTATTAATTGATTATTTTTGCGCCGAGATTAATTAAAGAATAGAATCAACAAAAATAAAGATGGTCATGAATCTAAAGAGAAATTTACTTTATTTATCCGTAATTGTTTTATTAGGAGCTTTAACAAGCTGTGTTTCAACAAAACTTCCTGAAACCTACACTGTTGATCCTGAGGTTTTAGAGGCAAATGGAGGGAAAGTGGCATTTACTGTTAATGGAACTGTTCCTGAAAGATCATTCCATAAAAAAGCTGTTGTGGAATTTCAGCCATTCATTAAATACAATGGTGAAACCAAAGACCTGAAGAAATTTGTTCTCAGGGGAGAAAAAACAGAAGGGGAAGGAACTGTCATCAATTCCAAAACTGGCGGAAGCTTTTCTTATTCTGAGGAGTTTGATTATGTTGACGACATGAAAGGTGCAGAACTTTTCGTCAATGCCGTTGTTACCAAAGGAAGTAAAATGCAGGAGTACAACGACATCAAGATTGCTGATGGAGTTATCTCAACCTCATCTAGTACGCTTCATGATGAAAAAACCATACTGGCTCCTTCGGGTTATGAAAAAGAAACCATCGTTTCAGAATCTGCAGCCATTTATTTCCGTCAGAACAAGTACAACATCGACTGGAACTTCAAGTTGAACAAATCAGACGATGCGAAAAAGGAAATGGAAACGCTGAAAGAATTTGTAGCATTAGGCTGGGAAATAAAAGACATTGAAATTGATGCCTGGGCTTCTCCTGAAGGTGAAATAGACTTTAACGATAACCTTGCTGATGATCGTGCAAGTGCAGCGAATAAGCTGATCGAAAAGAAAATGAAGAAGTATTACAAAGCAAAAGCCAAAGAACTGGGTGTTGAGGTATCTGAAGTAGAGCAGGAGATAGGATACAAGGCTAACGGGCATGGTGAAGATTGGGATGGATTTTTAGAATCTGTTAAAAACTCTGACCTTGCCGCCAAGAGTACTATTCTTAATGTAGTGAACTCACAGACAGATGCAACCAAACGTGAGCAGGAAATGCGTAACATGACTGTAATTTATAAAGAAGTTGAGGATGAAATATTGCCTCCTCTGCGTCGTGCTGAAATCCTTATTAATTGCTATGAGCCCAAAAAGTCGGATGAAGAGATTGCACAATTGGCGGCTACGAGCCCTGATTCATTAAATTATAAGGAGCTCCTACATGCAGCAACACTCACTGATGACCATCAGGCTAAATATAACATTTACCGTTCCGGACTGACTTTCGAAACACGTGACTGGAAAGTGTTTAACAATGCCGCTATTGAAGCCATTGAGCTCGGACTGGTGGATGATGCAGAAAACCTTCTGGAACAGGCTGCAAAGCTGGATGATAAAAATGGTGTAATTGAAAACAACAAAGGCGTTGTTGCATGTCACCGCAATGATTATACTACTGCGGCACAACATTTTACCGATGCACAGAATCTTGGTGAAGATGTACTATACAACATGGGAGTTGTTAGCATTCAAAAAGGAGAATACCAGAAAGCACTTACCTATTTCAAAGACATCGACTGCAAACACAATGTAGCCCTTGCTCAAATGTTATCAGGAAAAATGAATGAAGCCCTGACCAATTTGAAATGTGCCCCTGAAAGCTGCAAAACATTTTATACGCTTGCTGTTTATGGTGCCAGGACAAACAATGGCGACATGGTTTACGAATACCTTGAAAAAGCCATCGCAAAAAATCCAGGCTTAAAAAGTAAGGCCAAAGAAGACAGGGAATTCCTCAAGTTCTTCGATGAAGCAGCCTTTATGAATATTGTAAAATAAAATTATCGATATAAAAAAAAACCCCTGAAGTGATCCTACTTCAGGGGTTTTTTTGTGCCATTTTGTAATTTTGATTGTTATAGTATTATTATAAATGCATCAAAGATGAAAACTACTTTATTTGAAGAAATTCCTTCACTAGACCTTGCTCATTTCACACAAGGCTCCAAACAACAAAAAGATGAATTTGTAAATCAACTTGGAAAAGCTTATACCGAGATTGGTTTTGTTGCCATTAAAAATCATGGGCTTGGTGATGAATTGCAAATAAAAATGTACCGTGCAGTCGAAAGCTTCTTTAACCTTTCTGATGTGGCCAAAGCAAAATATGAATATCCTGAATTAAAAGGCCAGCGTGGATATATCAGCAAAATGAAAGAACATGCCAAAGGATTCAAATCACCTGATCTAAAGGAGTTTTACCATATCGGTCAGCTTGAAACCACACCTGTAGCAGGAGGGGAAACCTATCCTGCAAACGTATTTCCACTGGAAGTTCCCGGTTTAAAGACTTATGGGGAGAAAATCTTCAGTATATTTGAACAGACAGGATTAAATATGCTACAGGCCATCGCATTGTACCTTGGTTTGGATGAACATTACTTTGACGATAAGGCAAAATTTGGAAATAGCATATTACGTCCGATCCATTACTTTCCTATAAATGATCCTGACTCTGTCCCTGATGATGCTGTTCGGGCGGCCGAGCATACCGACATTAATTTAATTACCCTTTTAATGGGAGCAAGTGCCGATGGTTTACAGGTTTTGAGAAATGATGGTAAATGGATTCCAATTACTGCACTCCCAGATCAGATTGTAGTGAATGTTGGGGACATGCTATCACGCCACACAAATAATAAATTGAAATCAACTGTCCACAGGGTGGTTAATCCTCCAAAGGATCAATTGCACCTGCCAAGGTTTTCCATACCCTTCTTTATGCATCCACGGTCGGATATGGACCTGAGTTGCTTACCAGATTGTGTTGATAAAAAGCATCCCAAATTATTTGATGATATATCCGCAGGTGAATATTTGAATCAGCGCTTAAAGGAGATCGGATTTTAAACATGGTAGTTTCAAGCAAACTAAGCGTTAAACATGTAACGCAGAATCAGTAACCCTGAACAAAAAGTTGTGATCAAGCCTTTACCACCTTCACCATTACTTCGATATCATCTTTCAAATGGCGTTTTACGGCACACAAACTTGCAGTATTAATTACAGCGCTTTCGTATTTTTCTGGAAAATCAGCCGGAACATGGATCCGGATCTCAATCTGGTCGATCATCTTTTTTACCGGATTGTAATTTTGTGCCTGTGTCAACCGGATATTTTCCGATGGAATCCCTCTCTGGTCACAAAAGCTCTTTACATAGATCCCCGCGCAGGTACCAAGTGATGATAGGAATAGTGTAAATGGTTCCGGAAATTCACCATCTCCTCCCGACCGAACTGCCTGGTCTGTTTTTATAGTATGCCCGTTAACTTCCGCAAATACTTGTTTCTTTCCTTTAAAGTAGATTTCCATTTTGAGATATTATTTTATAAACGATATTTTTTAACCAATAAACTATGTGACCTATGTATCTATGTGGTTCAGGATTATTTACCACATAGTATCATAGCTCATTTAGTAATAACACATAGAACATCGCGTCTATTTATAAAAATTAAAACTTTGTGTTCTATGTGTCTATGTGGTTCAAAAAATACTTACCACATAGGCACATAGTACACATAGTAAAAGCACATAGAATATTAGAAAACAAAGCGATATTCATTAATATAAATGCAAACTTTTTATTGCCTTTTGTTTCTGAAATACTCACTCATCAACCCACCACACTCATTCTCTAAAACTCCTTGTACGACTTCCGTTTTCGGGTGAAGAATGTTCTCTGCCAGGTTTGAATACCCCTTTTTATCATCCTTAGCTCCGTATACTATTTTACTAATCCTTGACCAGTAAGAGGCTCCTCCGCACATTACACAAGGTTCAATGGTAACATATAATGTGCAATCCTCAAGGAACTTGGCGCCAAGATAATTGGCTGCTGAAGTAAATGCCTGCATTTCTGCATGGGCTGTTACATCATTCAGCCTTTCGGTTAGATTGTGTGCCCGTGCAATTATGGTGTTGTTGCAAACAATCACAGCCCCAACAGGAACTTCATCAAGATCAAATGCTTTTTTCGCCTCTTTCAGGGCCTCTTTCATAAAATGTTCATCCGACTGGAGAGTAATGCTCATTTCAAATTTTTTTTCAAAATTAATACATCCCATTCAAATAATGTCCTGTCTTTATATTTAAAATACGTAGATACGATAGCAATTTTGCTATTTTTGTCTAACCAAAAAACACCAAATCATGAGAAAGACTTTATATCTCGTTTCAATCATTTGCCTGTTTGTGATCCTGTTTTCATCAGAGACATTCGGACAGTCAGTTAGTTATCAAATGGTCGAAAAGGTTGCCGGCCATAAGATAAATTCGTTGGAAAAAACCGGGCAGTACTCTGTTGTACCTGTCTTTAAAACCTTTCGAGGAGATACCGGAAATCTCCTGTTTTACCTTGTTGAACTTGATCCTACAGGCTATTTGGTAATTTCACCTGATGAATGTTTACCTCCGGTTATTGCATACTCATTTCAAAATAAATTCCCTGTATCACAGAATAATGTTTTGGTTAATCTCTTAAAAAGAGACCTGGCAAAAAGAAAACAAAACATTGCTTTAATGGATAAAGATACCAGGGCTCGGAATATTATGTTATGGAATGAAATTCAAAATGCTTCATCTTTGGGAAACAAAACTTTTGAACAATGGCCACCTCCAGGAACCACAACAACAGGTGGATGGCTGGAAACAAACTGGAGTCAGAGTTCACCATACAATAACTTTTGCCCGATGGATCCGGTTACCAATCAGCGAAGCATTGCAGGTTGTCCATCAGTGGCACTTGCCATGATCATTAATTATTATGAAACTATAAATGGAACCGTTTTTACGGATCCTGAGGATGACTATTATCATTCCTATGCGGGAAGAAATTACTGGATTGATGATGATCATGAAACCATTGATTTTATATCATTCCCTGAAATAAACGGATACTTTGACACCATATCGAACAGTTATGCCAGTCAAAGCCCTTTGAAAGAAGCTGAAAAAGCTGCCCTTGTTTTTGCCTGTGGAGTTGCTGCACAACAAGTTTATACTTCAAGCATCTCGGGAACGTTTGGAGTGGACCAGGCTTATGACGCTTTTCTGAGATTTGGTTTTGCCGATGCTATTTTATTAAATCCAATCGATACCTCCATCCATACCCACCTGGCACAGAATATGATGGATGCAAGGCCTTCCCTCCTGGCTGTGATTGATCCTGGTGTTGCCGGCCATAACCTGGTTGTAGACGGATACAACACCGATAATTTCTACCATTTAAACTTTGGCTGGGGAGGCAGCTACAACAACTGGTATAAAATTCCGGATGAGATCCCTTATAATCTGACGGTTTTTGAAGGAGTTATCGTGGATGTGGCATACCCACCTGTGGTTTCCGGCAACCGGGAGAGTGCCATAAGAGATTTTAACTGTAACATCTTTCCTAACCCCGTAACCGACTTTCTTCATGTACAACTTGACATCAGCCAGTCAGGCAGTTTTAGTTTAGAGTTATTTGATGTCAATGGAGATATTATTTATGACAGTTATAAAACGGAATTCTCAGCAGGAAGGCATAATTTAACTTTCTCCCTTAAAGAAGTTATTTCCCCTGGATTGTACTTTTGCAGGATTAGTTATGGTGAACTCACTACCACAGAAAAGATCATCGTTCAATGAAAAATCAAACAGAATACCCTTCTTTTTTTGCACGTTTTTATGATGTAATGTATGACGACTTACGAAGTGAAGCCGATGCAGATTATTTTTTAAATAAAATTAAGAAAGCCAGAGGGCCGGTATTGGAGGTAGGTGTTGGCACGGGCCGCTTTTTTATTGAAGCTTTAAAATCCGGGGCAGATGTATATGGCATTGATATAAGCCCTGAAATGTTAAAGGTATTAAAATCGAAATTACCGGAATCAGAGCATCACAGAATTGCTGCATGGGATGTCTGCAAAATGAAGCTGGAAAAGCAATTCGATCTGATCATTGCTCCTTTCCGAGTTTTTCAGCATTTGATGAAAATCGAGGACCAGCTAAATGCCCTTAATAATATATACAACCACCTTAATCCTGGAGGTGTATTTATTTTCGATTTGTTTGCACCAAACCTGAAGATGATCCTTGAAGGATTGGATAATGTAAAGGATTTTGACGGAGAGTATGAGAAAGGCAAAAAACTTCAGCGTTTTGTTTCAATGAATGCTGATACAGTGAATCAATGCATTAATGTGACCTTCAAGCTGGTTTGGAACGAAGAAGGAGAGGAATTTTCTGATGAATGGCAAACTGAGATGCGATTCTTCTTCCGGTATGAAATTGAACACCTCCTGGCTCGATCCAAATTTAAATCGTTTAAAATATTTGGTGATTTTGATGAAAATTTTCCTGATCAATCTTCCAGGGAATTTATCATCCATTGTAAAAAATCCAATTAACCTGATCTCCTCCGCTTATTAAGAACAGGATTTGTTATCAATGAAGTTAGCCCTATTTTCTTCATTCTTATTTTGTTAATATTAAGTTAAAAATCAAGCATTTAGACAAAAGCGACTTACCTTTGTTTAGATTCATTCTAAATTAACTAGTCAAACTTTACAAACTAAAATTACCAAAATGAAAAAGTTATTACTGATCATTGCTATAGCTGCTTTTATAGTTCCTGCCTTTGGCCAGGAAGAAGAAAAAGAAAGTTATAAAATGTTCGAATTAATGTACATTGTACCCAAGTACGATAAAATTACTGAGTTAGCCGAAGCAATGGCTAAGCATAACAAAACCTATCACAATGAAGGTCCTTTTCAGACTCACATCTGGATGGCCAAAACAGGACCTCATACCGGCCAGTGGGTTTGGGCAATGGGGCCCTTAACGTTCACCGATCTTGATAATCGTCCTGATGAAGAAGAACACATGAAAGACTGGGTAGAAAATGTGATGCCCTACATCTGGAAAATATCTGATGGGGAATACTGGAAACTGGATGAAAAAGTATCCCATTCTCCCGAAGGTTCATTTTCAGGAAAAGAGATTTGGTCAATTTATGATATTAAACCATTCGAAGGCTATCGTTTTACTGCCCTTCTGGAAAATGTTGTTGAAGTGTATAAAGAAAAAGACTATCCCAATTATTTCCAGGTGTACAGATCACAGTTTGATGGTGGTTCAGGTAGAGATGTGGCAATAGGATTTGGATTTAAAAACTATTCCTTCTTTGACGAAGACGATAAGTTCTGGAAAGATTATGAAGAAGTACACGGAGAAGGATCCAAGTGGAAATTTTTCGAAGAATACCGTGATGTGGTTATTTCTTCCTTTGATGAACTTTCGGAATACATTCCCGCATTAAGCGGTGGTACCGAAGAGTAATACAAAGTAATTCAAAAACAAAAGATCAACCCAAAAGAACTGAATTGAGGCCGGGAAATTCCCGGTCTTTTTTTGTGGGAATAGTTGTTTTATTATTAGTTATTCCATAAGCCATTTCCGAAAGAGGTAAACGCACAATAATCTGATCATAATTAACACAGCCTTGTTAACTTAATCTTCCTGCTTAGTTGGCATTACTCCTTAATTGAAGTAATTTTGTTTGAATAGAAAAACAAGATACGGGCAAAATGTCTTCTACCCTGAAAATAGTGCTTATCGTACTACTTGCCCTGGCCATTGGTGTTGCCGGATATTTCGGATATCAATCGTATACTACGATTAAAAGCCCCAAAGCTCAAGCTATTGAAG
This sequence comes from uncultured Bacteroidales bacterium, assembly GCA_964421215.1. Taxonomy (GTDB): domain Bacteria; phylum Bacteroidota; class Bacteroidia; order Bacteroidales; family JAADJA01; genus JAADJA01. The sequence continues at coordinate 50,793 of CAYQWA010000025.1, forward strand.
CCATTTCCTCCAATACAGTTTTTTTTACCCACACTGATGACCTTCGTGGATTCTGGTACAACCTGACTGAAGAAACCGATTATTGGAAAGAATTGGCTATGGACAGCAACTTTAAACGTTTCAGTGACAGGTTTATCAGTCTTGATTCGGTTATTTCAACAAATACCCATTTGAACGAGATACTTGAATTGAACCGGTTTACAGTCTCATTGTGCCGGCCGGACTCCAATGCATATGACTTTGTTTTTATACTGGAATTTCCTCCCGGTGACCACAGCTACAGGGTCGAATCCCTGATTAAAGAATCGGTTGGACAGCAAAGCATCCTGATGAAAAAGAAATTTGAGAAAGCGGAGGTCTTAACCGTGAACCTGGCAGGGTTGGAAAAGATCTTTTATTGCACAATGTATAAGGGATTGTTTCTTGGTAGTTTTAATGAAAAGCTTGTTCAGGCTTCCGTTTCACAGTTAAATAAAAAACGAAAGCTATCCGATGATCCCCAATTCAGCAGGGTTTATTACACAGCAGGAAAAAATGTAGACGCAAACATATTTATTAACCTACCCAATTTTACTGAATGGTCTAAACAATTTATCTCCGGTAAATTATCCTGGCTTCATAATCTGGACAGGGAGTTTGCATCCTGGTCGGAGATCGATCTGATCGTGAATAAGGAGGACCTGTTAATAAACGGGTATACTGTAAGTGAAGCAGATGCCATTCATGGATTAAGCAGTTTTAAACAATCCCCTCAACAAGTTAAGGTCCCTGAAATCCTACCCTATAATGTCGCCTGGATGGTTCACTTCGGGTTAAATGATGTGGATCAATTCCTTAGCCTTCACACAAATAAATCGGATTTTGATGGAATAAGTAACTCTTATCATCAAAAATATAAGATTAACCTCAGTGAAGACCTGGTTTCCTGGGTAGGTAATGAGATTGTAGTTGCAGCTACGGAAGATCAGCTTAAGGAAGAAAAGGTGATGGTGGTTCTTCAGACCAAGGACCTTGTTAAAGCAGCCTTATCACTTAACGGAATGATAAAGAAGGTTAACCGGAAAGAAGGAGGCGGCTCCTCAATTATCAAATACAATGATTACAGCATCAGGAAACTGGGTTTACCATCATTGTTTAAAGATGTGTTTGGCGATTTGTTTCCTGTTATTGAAAATAGTTATTTTGTTGCGATCAGGGAATATATTGTTTTCGCACCCGATCCGGAAATGTTAAAATCGGTCATTGATCATTTTTACGACCGTAAGACCCTGGCTGAAAACTTTAATTACAAGGCTTTTTCTGATAATATTTCTGACAGGTCGAACATCTTCTTTTATTATAACCTGCGAAAAACTCATCACCACTTGTCGACCTATATCACAAATTCAAGACTTAAAACCCTTGTTCAAAATCTTGGTAATTTCGAGGGGGCTGCCGTTCAGTTCAGTTTTATTAATGACATGTTCTATACCAATATTTATGTAAAATACAATCCTGAATACAAAGAAGTCAATCCCAAAAACTGGGAAGCTACGCTGGATGCAAACATGAATGGGATTCCTCATTTGGTTAACAACTTCAGGAACGGTAAATTAAATGTGATTGTATTTGATGAACTGAACAACATGTACCTCATTGATCATATGGGCAGGATACAATGGAAGGTTCCACTGATCGAAGACCCGGTTGGCGACGTACATGAGATTGATTATTACGAAAATGGAAAAATTCAATTTCTGTTCAATACAGCAAGCTATCTTTACCTTATTGACCTGAATGGAAATTATGTTGCTGATTATCCGGTGAAACTGCCAGCCCGCTCTACATCTCCACCTGCGGTTTTTGATTATGGCAACAACAGGGAGTACAGGATTCTGCTTGCCCTTGAAGACAACAAGATCCATAATTTTGATAAACAGGGTGCTGCCATAGAAGGATGGAATAAAATACAGGCTTCGGGCAAGGTTTTATATCCGGTACAACGATTGGTAAAAGCCGGAAAAGATTATTTATTTGTTTCTGATGAAAACGGCAGGGTAAGTATACACAACAGGAGAGGGGAGACACGGATTAAACCTAAGAAAAAGATTAACAAAGCCAAAAACTCAAACTTTTATGAAAACAAAACCAACAACAAAGGTTATTTTATAACGACCAATCATAAAGGACAGCTCGTTTATATCGGAAGTGAAGGAGCTGTTTCAAGAACTTCATTTGGAGATTTTGGAGAAAGCCATTTCTTCGATTACCTTGATTTCGACAAGGATGATTCCCGGGATTTTTGTTTTGTTGATGGTAATAAATTTGTTGTTTTTGACCGATTCAAAAAAGTTATCCTTGAACACCAGTTTTCCGAACTTATAAGCTATCCTCCGGTTTTATGTCGCTGGGGTGGAAGCATTTTCCTGGGATTTGTTTTACCCGTAGCCGGTGAGATCCAGCTTTTCGATCACAATGGCCGAAGGTTTTCCGGACAGTATTTTAGCGGATCCCAACCCTTTGCCCTTGGAAGCATGAACAACGACAATGTACTCAACCTGATTGTTGGAGAAGGGGATAAGTTAATCTGTACGATGGTTGAATAAGATGCCGTGCTCAAAATATGCTTATCGAGCCATAATTCATTTCTGCTCTGTTTAATGGAAGTTTACCTCTAAGTGGTAAAAGGATTGATTATGTGCTATGCACTACTTCGGTTGCTTTTTTGAGACTTAGAGAAATAATGGTTTTGCATCAAATACAATAGCAAAGAAGAAAAAGATTAGAAGACTCCGAATTTCAATGCCAGGTTAAAATTGACATCCGAAAAGTCACTGTTGTCCAATCGTTCAAGGTTGATACCGGAAACAAAACGGTAGGAGGCACCTGCGCTCAACCTGAAGAATTTGGTCATGTTCAACTCTACATAAACACCAGGCTCAACAAGAAAAAATGGTGATCGTTCCACAAAGTCATAGGTTGACCAATCGTTTGGATTAACTCCGGACAGATCAAGTTCTTTCTTAGAACCCAGACTCGTACCTCCTCCAGCTATAATTAATGGGAATGAAAGGTGAACAGCTTTCTTCGGAAAAGCGATATATTCAAGCAGCAATCCTCCATAACCCATATCGATCTTTAAGGGACGCAATGAATCGGTGACCATGGTTCCGTTTTCATTTAACAGGTCCTCCTGATAATTGAAAGTATTGTTGGTTGTCAGACCGTAACCAGCACCACCTACTACAAACTTATGGCCGATAACCCAGCCACCTCGTCCTCCGACAAAAAGGCTGGTTTCCTCATTAACATTGCCTAACTTAAGCTCCACAGCACCATAACCACCTGAAGAATAATCCTGACCGAAAATGGTTTTAAATTCTTTGTCTTCATCCTGTCCGAATACAAGCACGGATGCTAATAATAAACAAATGATAAAATAGCTTTTCATAGAACCTCCCAATTCATTTTATTTTTGTCAAAAATACATCTGCATTCTTACATATAAATGCAAATTCTGAAGAACTGCATAATCTGTATCCTGAAATACACATTATCCCCCTTGAAATGATCGAAGCTTATGCTCAAATGCATCACAGTTCTTTTCTTTTGATAACTTCATAAACAACAATCTTATCCCTTTTTCCTTTAACATGAATGGCTTCCCACTTCTTGGTTATTATAAGCTCTTTGGTTTTTTCAAACACATTATCACGGATCAGAATACAATTGGGATAATCTTTGGTGATGGATTCTATCCTTTTTCCTGTATTGACTGTGTCGCCGGTAACAGCAAATTCAATCCTGTCCTCTGATCCCACATTTCCAACAACAACTTCTCCATAGTTAATGCCAATCCCCATCTGAATTTTAGCCTTGAATTTCTCTTCGTATATATCGTTCAACTGGTCGACTGTGTCCATCATTTCAATGGCTGCGAAAACAGCATGCTCTTCATTGTTCTCCTGCAAAAGTGGAGCGCCAAAGGTGGCAAATATTTCATCACCAACAAATTGGGTAACGTTCCCATTATGCCTCTTAATAATCCCTCCCATTATGGTATAATAATCATTCAGGAAGCCCACCACTTCTTTTGGCTTCAGTACTTCGCTCATGGGTGTAAAACCGCGGATGTCGCAAAAAAGGACTGCTACTTCACGGGATTCCCCTTCAAAAATACTTGCACCCGTTTGAGTTAATGTCCTGTTCACAATGGGTTCCGGAACATATTTTTTAAACAGCTTGAGGGTTTTATCCTGTTCTTCCAGTTTTACCTGAAGCTCTGTTACCAGGTTTTTGTTCTTTTGTTGAAGGTTATAGATCTGTCGTGCATTTTCGATGGTCATCCTTAATTCCTGTTCATCCCATGGCTTTGTAATGTACCTGAACACACGACCAGTATTGATAGCATCAATGATCGCTTCTACATCACTGAAACCCGTGAGTATCATCCGGATCGTATCCGGAAAAACAGGCAGGATCTTTTCGAGAAACTGAATACCAGTCATTTCAGGCATTCTTTGGTCGGTAATAATTATGTGGATATGATTGTTGTGCATGATTTCCATACCCTCTTTTCCACTTAGAGCAGTGAAGATGTTATACTCCCTTCTAAAAGTTGCCCTGAATGAAACAAGGTTTTGTTCCTCATCATCAACGTATAAGATATTGAAGTCTTGTTTTGCCATTTTCTGATTAATTTTATTTGTTGATTGCCAACTAAACTACTATCGTTCAAGCCAGTTCAGAAAGTCAGTGACCTTTGTCCGGCTAATCAGTACATCATCCTCTACGGCAGGTTTAAGTCCGATTTTCAACCTGCTGTTAAAATATTTGTCAATGGTATCGATTGCTGATATATTAGCAATGTACTTTCTGTTGAGCCTGTAAAAATCTACAGGATTCATCATTCCTTGTAGTTGTTCTAATGAATAGTTAATGATGAATCTTTCGCCTTCCCTGGTAATCAGGAAAGAAACTTTATCTTCAGTATAAAAATAAGCGATATTTACGGCTTCCACATGTTTTATCCTGTCCCCCAGCCTTACTACCAGCCTGTTTTTATATGAAGGTTTGTAAAGGCCCAGAACTTCTTCCAGTTGTGATTTGCTGAAAAAAGCATTGTCTTCTTTCTGGCTCGATTTCCATTTATAATATTTCTTCAAGGCATTGCTGAGTTCATCTTCGTCAACAGGTTTTAACAAATAATCAATGCTGTTGACTTTAAACGCTTTAATGGCATATTCATCAAAAGCTGTGGTAAAGATTACCGGCGGTTTAACTTCAATTAAATTAAAGATCTCAAAACTCAGGCCATCCGATAGCTGAATGTCCATAAAAATCAGATCCGGAGCTTCATGGGATCCCAGGTATCTGACACTTTCTTCCACGGAGTCGATACAATCGTTAACAACGATAGAGGCATCCTGCTGTTCCAGCAAACGGATCAGTTCCTGTTGGGCAAGCGGCTCATCTTCTATGATCAATACATTCATTGTGTTGGTTTAATTTGATTTTTTACAACAAGGGAATTTTAACCTTGAATTCATTTTCATCTTCTTCAACAATTACTTTTTTGTTCGTTAAATATTCATACCTTTTCCGGATATTGTTTAAACCAGTTTGAGAGGATACTTCCGTACTGCTCTTTAGTTGAAGGTTATTTACAATTTCGAGCATACCGTTCGTTTCTGTGATGGTAATTGTCAATGGTTTATGCCGGGATATGATATTGTGCTTGATTGCATTTTCAAGTAAAAGCTGAAGGACCATTGGAGCAATCCTGGCTTTTTTCACTTCCTCCGGAATAGAGATGTTTATTTTCAGATTTTGATCAAACCTTGTTTTTAAAAGGAAGATGTAAGAGTTGATAAATGGTAATTCATCCTTAATCACAATTGTATCCATGTTTTTATGTTCAAGTACATAACGGTATACTTTGGATAATTGCCTTACAAATTTTGAAGCTTTGTTTTGGTCGATGTGTATGAGTGATGACAGAACATTAAGACTATTGAATAAAAAATGAGGATTTACCTGGGACTTTAAAGTTTCGAACTGAGAAATGATGTTCTCTTCCTGAAGTCCGAATAGTTGTCGTGCATTTTCAATTGTTATTCGCATTTCCCTTTCATCCCATGGTTTGGTAATATAACGGTTCACACCTCCTTTGTTGATTGCACCGATCACCGCATCAATATCGCTGAATCCGGTAATGATCATTCTTATGGTTTCTGGATATTGTTTAACTACTTTTTCAAGAAACTCTACACCGGTCATTTCCGGCATACGCTGGTCCGACATGACCAGGTGTACCTCATTTTCATTAAGGACCTGCAATCCTTCTTCACCGCCTGAAGCTGTTAAGATTTTATACTCCCTCCTGAAGGAAGCATTGAAGGATATCAGGTTGTTAACCTCATCATCAACATACAATATGGTAAAGTCTTTTTTCTCCAATTTTTTATTGTTGAGGTTGTTTAACAGGTAAAGTTATGATAAATTCCGATCCTTCTCCGGGCTTGCTATTTACCCTGATATTTCCGTGATGTTTTTCGATGATCCCGAAAGAAATGGAAAGACCAAGACCGGTACCTTTGCCTATTTCCTTTGTTGTATAAAACGGTTCGAAAAGCTTTCTTCGCACAGCTTCGTTCATTCCGATACCGTTATCTTTGATAGAAATAAGAATTTCCCGTTTCTTTGATTTGTATTCCGTTTTAATGAAGATATCACCTTTATCCTGGATGGCTTCAGAAGCATTGTTCAGGATGTTCATTAATACCTGGTTCAATTTGCCCGGAATACCTTCAATTGTCGGGAGTTTTCCGAAATCCATATGGACTTCTATTCGGTTTTTGATTTTGTTTTTAAGAAGCATCAGGGTTGAATCAAAGCCATCATGAATGTTCACTTCCTTAAATTCATCTTCATCAATTCGTGAAAAACTCCTTAAACCCATTACTATTTCTTTCGTCCTGCCTGCACCTTCTTCAATTCCATTGATCAGTGTTTCAATTTCACCATAAAGAAAGTCAGGATCGATATCCTCACTGAACGATTCTATTTCCTTCAGATCGTTTTCCAGGTTTTCAGAACGGTGCAACTGCTTGTACTTATAACAAAGTTCCTTTAATTCAACCAGGTCTGTTTTTAATGGGCTGATGTTGGAGGATACAAAATTTATGGGATTGTTTATTTCATGAGCGATACCTGCAGTAAGCTGACCAAGAGAAGCCATTTTTTCAGAATTGATCATTTGTGATTGCATTGTTTTCATTTTTTCGATCAATTCGTTGAGGTAACGGTTTTTTTCAACTACTTTTCTTTCAAATTCTTCACTCACATTTCTGAAGAAATAGGCGATCAGTGTAACTACGATCATAACTATAAAGGTAGGCCCGTTAAATGCAGCTCCCATTTTACTTACCTCTAGAGGCATGAGTGGAGCGTGATTGGCCTGGTAGATATTGGCCCCAATAAAAGCGATAATGGATATCATCACCAAAGAAAAGGCTACAGACCTCTTTTTGTAAATGAGAACGGGGAAGATAGCAGTGCTTAGAAATTGAACATTGGGATTGAATGATTTATCAAAAACCATATTCACAAAAAATACCATAACCAATCCGAAAACCACAAAGTAGTTTTTACTCAATCCGGGTCTTCCAAATGAGTTAATGAATAAAACAGCTGAAAATAAGATCACATTGGATAAAGACAAGAAGAATGCTAATGCATTATATTGGAACAAACTAAGAAGGGTGGTGAATATGAACCACAGGGTCATGATAAAACTAACCTGATTAAGTAAGATCAGGGCCCGGATGTCAAATTGTGATAGTTTGTCACTAACACCCAGATTCGTTATAAATTTCCACAATTCTTTCAGCATAGTATTAAATTAAGTTATCCGGAATTACCACTACAAATTCTGTCCCTCCTGAGGCCAGCGGGTTTACCTTGATTTTCCCATTGTGTTTTTCAACAATTCCAAAACTGATGGATAGACCTAAACCTGTCCCTTTACCTACATCCTTGGTTGTGAAGAACGGATCAAAGATCTTTTTCCTGATCTTATCCGGGATGCCTCTCCCTGTATCCTTTATCGATATGGTAATGTTATTGATTCCCTTAAATGTTTTTATTGTGATTGTCCCCTCATCTTCAATGGATTCCTGGGCATTGTTGAGGATATTTAAAAATACCTGGTTCAATTGTCCGGGGTAGCACATGATATCGGGGATGTCACCAAAATCTTTATCAATTTTTATTCGGGTTTTAATCTTATTATGCAAAATAAGCAGGGTGGATTCAATACCCTGGTTGATGTTGGCCGGTTTTAGCTCATGTTCATCCAACCTGGAGAAGTTCCGTAATCCCTTTACGATCTCACTGGTTCGTACAGCTCCTTCGCCTATTCCATTCAACAGGTTGTTAATTTCCGTTAGTACAAAGCTAAAGTCGATATCGTTTTTTAATTTCTCTATGTCGGTGAATTTATTATCCAGTTTGTTTTCCTTTATGGTTTTTTCGTACTGTTCAATCACCGACAGGATATCTTCAATGTCTTTTCTTAAAGGGACAACATTACCGCTCACAAAATTTATCGGGTTATTGATCTCATGAGCTACACCTGCTGTTAACTGACCTAGCGAAGCCATTTTTTCAGAATCTACCAATTGGGCCTGTGTTTTTTTCAGATTATCCAATGCATGGGTTAATGCGGATTCTGCCTTTTTTCTTTCTTTTATTTCATCTTCCAGATCCTCGTTGGTTTTCCTCAATTCGCTGGTCCGCATCTGTACTTGTTTCTCAAGTTTCTTACGGGCAATCCTTAACCTTCTGGTTCTGATTCTCATTATCCACAATACGATCAGCGTAATAGCAGTAACGAGGATCAAATAAAACCAAACCGTCTGAGTGAATGGTGGTGTAATGGTTATGATTATTGAGGTTCCCTCCTCATTCCAGACGCCATCATTGTTTGATGCTTTAACTCTGAAAATATATTCTCCAGGAGGAATATAGCGGTATTCTGCTTCATTTAACTCCTCTGTAAATGTCCATTTGTCTTCCAGGTTTTCCATAATAAAGGCATACCTGTTTTTTTCAGTTTGAATATAATTGAGGGCAGCGAATCCAAACTGTATTTCATTTTGTCTGTGACTTAATTTAATGGAAGGACTTTCTGAAATATGGGCAGAAAGAGGTGTGCTGCCGTCTTCTGAAATTTCAACTGATTCAGAGAACAATTGAAAGTCGGTTAGAAATACCGGGGGAACTTTTTTATTTCCTTTCACATTCTCGGGATGGAAATAAGTTACACCTTCGAAACTACCAAAGTAAATGTTACCGTCATCTCCACTTGCAAAAGCACCTATGTTATACGCATCTACTTTTAATCCATTCGAAGAATTGTACAACAGGAAAGTAAGATTATCGGAATTGTTTTGAGGGATGGCTTTTATCAGTCCGCTGTTAGAGCTTAACCAAAGGTTATTTTCATTGTCTTCAATGATTCCATAAATCAAATTATCGGGCAATTCATCCAGTTCTGTATACTGTTTGATGGTTACCTCTTTTATGGGATCAAATTTGATCAGCCCCATGTTATCGGTTCCAATCCATAAAAAACCTGCCTGATCCTGATATATACAATAAATAGTCACTTGCTGGCCATCATCTCCCGGTATCAATCGATCAATGTGTGTAAAACTGCTATCCTCCGGATTAAATTTGTCAAGCCCTGAAAAAGTTCCTATCCAGATCTTTCCTGTAATATCCTCATAAATTGAATACACCTCATTATCAAAAAGCGACTTGCTGTTTGAAGGGTCATGTGTAAAACTGGCGATAACAGAGTCACGTTGTATAATGTTAATACCATCTGTTGTCCCTATCCAGATATTTTTGTCCTTGTCTTCGGAAACTGTTAATATTTCATCAGAATTTAAATCCCGGTATTTGGCAGAGCCTGATTGAAAATGATCAAACTTAAAATTGTTTTCAAAACGGTCAGTGGAATTTAATTTGTTCAAACCATTGCCTGCTGTCCCAATCCAGATATTCCGGTCAGAATCTTCCAGAAGACTATAGATGGTATTACCGCTAAGACCAAGGGGCACTGAGGCGAAAACATTGAAAAATATTCCGGTAGTTTTGTTCCAGATACTTAATCCATTGTCTGTCCCAAACCAAACTTGTTCTTCTGTTGTCAGGATTGCAAAAACATCATTACTAACTAATGAATTTGAACTGTTTGCTTTTTTATCAAGATGATCAAACCGGATCTTAACAAGGTCAACTTTGTTTATTCCACCGCCATAGGTTCCAATCCATACGATTCCACTGTTATCGTAGTACAAAGAATATATGTAATCATTTGAGATTGAATACTGTTCAAGTGGCTCATTCAAAAATATTGCTGTTCGTGTTGTATTTAGATCCACCTTCAAAAGACCACCTCCAAAAGATGCGACCCAAATGTTTCCACGGCTGTCTTCTACCATGTCCTGGATCTCATTTTTAGAGTTATTGATCAGGTTATCAGGATCATAGTAATATCGGACGAAGTTATCGTCGGTAGTTTCTTTTACATTTACCCCCAGATTGGTTCCAATATTTAAGTTACCATCCGAAGTTCGAAGAATGCAATTGATAAAATTGCTGCTAAGTGAGTTTATATCATCCGGACTGGAGAAATAGCTTTTTATCTCTTCATTTTCACTGTTGTATTGAAACAAGCCGTTGTTGGTTCCTATCCAAATACTTCCATCCGTTTCAGGATAGAGTGCATGAATTGCAAGCTGGTTAATTTCTGATGTTGACGGGATCTTCAGCAGACTGAATTTTCCGGTTTCTTTGTTGTAGATGTTAACGCCTTTGTTTGTTCCAAATAGCAGGGTATTGTCCGGACATTGGCAAATGGTTTTAATGCTGTTGTCAGAAATACTACCAGCATGTTCAGGATTATTTTTGAAAACTACAAATCTATCACTAAACCTGTCGTAACGATTAAGTCCGTTGTTTTCTGTTCCTACCCAGATATAGCCATCATGATCTTCATTCAGTGAGAGGATATAATTACCGGAGATGGACCCGGACAGGGTGTCAACATGCCGGTAATTTATAAAGGAATGCCCATTGTATTTGTTCAGACCGTCCTGGGTTCCAAACCACATAAAACCCCTGCTATCTTTAAGGATACAGGTAACCACATTTGATGACAATCCTTCCGCTTCGGTAATTTTTTCAAACACCTCAATGTCAAACTGAGAAACACCCTTAATACTGAACAGAACCAGGATGAAAACCAACAGATATGTTGTTATTCGTTTCATTTTTACAACTTAAATCCTAGTTTGATAAGGTCCTCTGAAATAGACATATTTTGTTTCTCCAACCGGCTAACATTCACTTCAAATTTCAGAATCTCGTAATTGGTAATTACAAAACTTATGGTGGCGCCTTTGCTGGCCATTCCTTCTCTTTCAGCGACCAGCAAAATAGGATTATCCCCGATTTGTTCCGACAAGGTCCTTATTTGCCTGCTTTTGGAAAAAGGAATGTAAACGATATGGAATTGGGTCAGTTCATCACCTGGTTCAATTTCCTGAACAACAATTTTCTGGTCATTAGCAGCTTTTTTTATGGATGCCATCAGTCTTAGCTCTTCGATGATCGGTGAATTGCCATAAACCCCAATATTAAAATCGCCGGCCAACTTTTCAGCAGGCCAGTAAATAAACTTTGTGAATTTGTAGATGTACAATGATTGAGCCCTGTGATCCACATCTTGCGATTTACCACTTTGAAAACATAACAACATAATGATGCCAGTTAGCAGAATTTTAGCACATACTTTAATATGTCGGGATAAATGGTAAATCATTTTTCAATAGGCACAATTATTTTTTTTGTTTTTCAGTAAAGGGTATAGTATAGGAAAGGTTAAAACTAAACTCTCTTGACCTTCCGGGTAAAGGTGGCCTTTCTCCAAAATAAGGTTGCTGGTAATCATAATTCCTGTTGAATACATTAAAAACCCCAATACCGGCTGTTAATCCCCTGGTCAACAGGTTTTCATGCCTGAAATAAAAGTTTGTCAGAAAAGTAAACCGGTCTTTTATAAGTTTACCGTCAACATCAAAAGGTCCTGATCCAAATATGTCAACATCATATCCGTATCGCTCCCCGATAAAACTTGAAGTGACATTCACGGTAAAGTCATTTGTGATCTTGTGAGTCCAGCTAATATTTAGCTTATGTTTCGGGAATGCCAGAAGGTAGTTACTTTTTACTTCCTGACGAAGGTCTGGATCACGGTTGAATGTACTCACTGAATAAGCATCAATTACGGGTTTATTTTCAACGGTATAAAATGAATAATTTGCGTTCAGATATCCCCAGGTGTCCTGGAACCTGAAATCAAGTTCAAAGCCTGAGGTACCTGCTTTATCAAAATTCTGGTAAACAAAAAATCCGGATTGATAGCCGTATATTTTTCTAATAGTTTCATCCTGGAAGTAAGAATATACTATGGGATCTCTGATGGTCATATCAAATATGTTGGCTGTAAGAAAAGCTTTATCACCAAATTGATATCCTGCCTCAAGTTCTATTACCAGTGTTTTTTCTGGTTTTAAACCTCGTCCTACATCATAGATATAACTTGAATCGGGTGCAACCTGATAGGTACCGTCAAAGCTGTAATACAAATTCCCAAGAGTAGGTAACCGGTAAGCATCTGTTACAAGAAATTTCATGTGGAATTTATTGAACTTCTTGGTAATGCCAATTCGTGGCGAAAATGCTGATTTATAATCTGAATTTGATTCATAACGAGCACCAGCAAATAAGTGAAAAATGGGAAGTTTGAAAATTGCTTCTCCATAAACAGCAGAACTGGAATAAGTAGTGGGAGGTTTGCCTTTGAAAATCCCTGATAGCGTATCTGTATTATGGGCCTCATCAGTAAAAGTTTCAAACCCACCAATAAAGTTAACCCTATGACTAATGTCATAATTTAAATCTAAGCCCACTTTGGCTCTTGTAACAGCAATTGCCAGTGAATCTGCGCGATCTGGATTGTCCTGTAAAGCTTTCGCATAGGGTGTGTTTTCTTCCACCGGACTTTGAAGATTTAGATTTATTCTTGGTGTTAGTGTAAGGTTCGGTGTTAACTTGATTTTATATTTTAATTCCGTGTAATTGGTGAGGGTTCCATAATTAAGAGGGCGTTCTTTTTTAGAATTTAAAGTCGTAACATCTCTAACCATATAAACATCCGTTAAATTGGAAACATGAAACCCTCCCCAGTTGAAAGCTAAATTTGTCATCACCTTTCCAAGATCAGAGCTTTCTGCAAGGGAGGCGTAATCTCCTACTCCCAAAGTATCCTGGCAAATTATGCTATCAATCGAGCAATCATAAAATCCATAATGCAGACGGTTGCTTCGGTGGGCATTTCCAACTGCCATATTAAAATGCAAATCAGAATTCTTCCATTTACCCCCAACATAAAAATCGAATTCTCCACGGTTGGATCCTTTGCTCATATATCCGTTTTTAAAACCAAACTCAAGACCGTTCAGGTCTTTGGGAGTACGGGTTACAATGTTAATAACACCAAACTCCGCAAAACCTCCGTGGATGGAAGATCCTGGACCACGTATGATCTCAATTTGTTTGATCATGCTTACCGGAAAATGGTTCCCAAAATAGGTATGGGCTGTATAATGTTCATTGATCTCTTTTCCATTGATCATGATCAACACTTTACCCTCAGCAGCCCAGTTACCACGTATCCCTAATCCTACATTTCCTCTTAAATCCTGAGCGAAGTGAAATCCGGGTACCAACCTTAATATATCTATCAAGTCCCTGGCCCCCATGGCTTTAATCTCTTCTTCTGTTACGAGAGTGACAATGTTGGGAGAATATCGTGTAGGAATTTTTTTATGGGTAGAAACTGATGTTAAGCTGTTGATGAATTTTTCAAGTTCACTTGAAACCCCTGAAGCTTTCAGATTTTCAAGCTCTTCGAGCGACATATCGTAAAAATCAGATAAGGATAGCGTATCTGACTGTTTATTCGCCCTATTAACCGTATCCCTTTTAAACTTAAACAGGTACTGAAAATCGTCTGCTTTTTTGGTGGTGTCTTCCTGAGCATCAATACTCTGGAAACAAGCCAGACAAAAAAATAATAAAGGAAGATAGAATAAGGATTTCATAAGCCCTGAAATAATGAACCAAATTTAAGAAAATCTTAACCAACTTGGAGAAAATCGAAAAAGAAGCCAATAGACTTCATTTCCGATTTTCAAATTTATGTATGAGAAAAAACTATTTCTGTTCTTCAAATATTACAGAAGAATAGGTCGTAGAGTAGGCTGCAAAAAAACCTGTTCCTTCTTCTATGTTGCTGATAACATTTGCCGGGGGACCGCTAAAAAGAGGATTACGGTATTCAAAGGTCTGATCCTGCAATTGCAGTATAAAATTGAAATAATCCTCCGTTATTCCCGACATCTTTAATGTAATTTTATCTCCGGGCAAAGGAGCCTCTTCCTCACTTTCAATATCCAGAAAACCCACCATTATTCCATTGGTATAATTCCCGTTAAAAAAGCGGTCGTCCGAAATCCAGTATTCATCAATGGTATCGGTTAACAGGATGTTGTTTTTAAGCACCTGGAAAATGTAAAAGTCGATGCTTGGAGGTTCCCAGGCAAATATTCTGACTTCGTAACCTTCCCAGTCATCATTATAAACTACCTGAATGGAGTCGATAGGGCCTACTGGATTCAGGTCACAGGTAGAACTGAATTCGTTCTGACCCCCGACCTCTTCTTCCAGGTTGATGTCAAGTTCATAGGTAGTCCCGGGGATTCCATAAAAATCAGGTGTTGTTTCGTAGTAGCCCGGCCTGTCAGGATTTTCGGTCAATTGAAGTGTTTCAGACCCATCCGAAAGTTTTACAACAGCATTACTGATTGTTGGTACCGGGTCATCGCTGTAGTAGTCCCTGGATTGAGTTAACCTGACCCAGTGCGTTGTTGTATCGGTTGTAATATGTCCCTCAACAACAACCCTGTCATAAGTTGAATCCAGTTCGATTTCGATTTGCTCTGTGCAGGATATGGCAACTAAAGCGAGTATTAATAATCCGAATATATTTTTCATTTTATCTTGAATTAAAAGTGAAAATTAAAAGTGATTGCCGGTATGATACTGAACAGATAAGTCATTTCAGCAACCGTTTTACTAGGATCGTTCTCATCAGGAACAAAATTGATTACCCATGGATTTTTCCTTGCATAAGCATTGTATACCGAAAGGTTCCATTCATGGTAGAATTTCCTACCTGGTTTTTCCTTGCTTTTAAGGGTAAGAGAAACATCCATTCGGTGGTAATCGGGCATTCGGTAACCGTTTCGTTCACTGAAAATCGGTACGAATTTATTGCCAACCTGCATTTTCCCTACCGGGAAGGTTACTGCTGAACCGGTACTGTAAACCCATGTTGCTCCAACTGCAATCCTTTTGGAAGGGTTGTAATTCAGAACCACGGAGACATCATGTGGCTTGTCATGACCGGCAAGGTATGCATTGTTATCATTAATACCATTAATCTTTTTTTCTGTTCTTGACAGTGTATAACCTATCCACCCATTAAATTTATCAATGTTGTACCTGAATAAGAATTCCAGGCCATACGACCACGCTTCACCAAACCTGAGTTCTCCTTCAAATTCACGGTTTAACAACAGGTCAGCATGATCTTTAAAATCAATGGCATTCTCTACGGATTTGTAATAACCTTCTACTGATCCTTCAATCCTGTTATCCAGAAAATTCCTGAAATATCCCAGTGCCCACTGGTCGGCAATCTGAGGTTTGACATTTGGTGTTGACGGAAACCATACATCAAGTGGTGTTCCTGCTGTAGAGTTTCGAGCAAGGTGTACATACTGTCTTGTTCTTGAGTAACTTGCTTTTAAAGAAGAAACATCATTTAAAATATAAACAGCACCTACACGTGGTTCAAATCCGGAATACGGACTGAAAAACTCCCTTGACTTATAAGTAATTGAATCAACAGCGTTGTAGTCAGCATCAAAATTATAAATGGTTGCTGATCCTACGTTTTGAAAATGAGAAAAACGAAGGCCGTATTTCATTGTCAACCTGGAACCTATTTTTTGCTCATTGCTAACATATAATCCAGATTCAAGGGCATTGTTGTGCTGTACTTCGTATTCATCGAAGAATGCTTCATCACCCAGTCCTCTTGCGGTACCCGGGTTGAAACGATGATATATTGAACTTGCTCCAAATCGTATGGTATTGTTTTCATCTAGGTAATAAACAAAATCACCTTTTACTCCGTAATCTTTCATTTTTGCAAGCCATTCAAAAGAATTGGCTTCCCCTTCCGGAACACCAAGTTCATAATCAAAATTACTTTGGACTACAGTGAAGTTAGAGAACAACTTCTTTGAAAACAGGTGGTTCCATCTGAAGGTAAACGTTTGATTTCCCCAACCCATCTTAAAATCTGAATTTTTGAAAACATCGTTGCCGTAATAAGCTGACATGTAAAAGCGGTTATTCTCATTGGACTGCCAGTTTATCTTACCGTTGAGGTCGTAAAAATATAGGATATTGTCGCGGATATCCGGATTGCTGGACATTCTCAGAAAGAGGTCTGCATAAGTTCTCCTACCCGAGACGATATAGCTCGCTTTGTCTTTAACAATTGGACCTTCGAGGGTTAGCCTGCTGGAAATGGTACCGATTCCACCGGTTCCTGAGAATTTTTTGGAGTTTCCATCTTTCATTCTTACATCCAGCAGAGAAGATAACCTACCTCCGGATGCAGCCGGAATATCGCCCTTATACAGTTTTACATCCTTAATAGCATCATTATTAAACACTGAGAAAAATCCCATTAAGTGTGAAGCACTGTAAACGGTTGATTCATCCAATTGAATAAGATTCTGATCCATGCTTCCACCCCTGACACTAAATCCTGAACTACCTTCGGAAATAGTCTGAACTCCTGGCAATAGCTGAATAGCTTTAATCACATCAACCTCGCCCATCAATGCCGGAATTTGACGGATGGTTTTTACATCCATGTTGATTGAACTCATTTCAGCCCTTACAACATTTTCATTCATTGCTTTTCCCGTGATCACGACCTCATCAAGTTCCTGGTTTGCTATCTTAAGCTCAATGTCTTTTGTTAGATCCCCTTCCAGGTTGACCTTAACCTCCATGGTTTCAAAACCAACAAAGGAGTACAACAGGGTGTAATTTCCGGGAACCAGGCGCAGGGCATAAAAACCGTAAACGTTTGCTGCAGTTCCGTTTTGAGTTTCCTTAACATAAACTGTGGCTCCGATCAGGTCTTCTCCGGATGATGCATCCCTGATGTGACCGTTAATGGTAAACCGGGTTTTTGAATCATCATCTCCCTCTGCAATAGCCTGTCCGGAAAAAATTATTAGTACAAGCAGTACATACCAATATTTATTTATTTTCATTGTAGTGTTTTCTGAATTAATTAGATATTCTGTTATCGTTTATCCCCAAATCCTCCGAATGCAAATGTTACATTGAACATAGGTTGGCTAAAATCTTTGCTGTCGAAAAACTTAACTTTATCGCCATTAATGTTTTTATAGGTTTTATCAGTTCCTGTCACAAACTGGTAACCCGCCGACATGTTTATTTTGAACCACCTCAATAAGTTCATTTCTAACTCAACCTGGGGGGTAACAACAAACACATTGTCATTTACAATCCGATGATGGTCATAATTATCAAAATCATGAAAATCATCATGTTTGTCATCAAAATAATCGTTTGTCATTCCAATGTTCCCCCAACCAAGTTTGGTACTTGCTCCAAAATGAACTGGTTTGTAAGATTGGTGCAGGTACCCGATCCAAAATCCACCATGCCCGAATTCGGTATAGAGGTCTTCATAAGTTATCTGCTCATCGAAATGATCAATTAAGGTAAGTGATTCCATATGTGGTTGGGTGGAAAGACCTACACCATATCCACCAAAATATACAGTTTGATTCAACAGGACTCCACCGCCACCACCGTTATACACAGCAAGGTTGCCATCTACCTGGGAAAATCCAAGAATATAGGATCCAAATCCAGAAACCCGGATCTCGCCTGTTTCGTTACCCAATAAATACCTGGGTTCTTTGTTTTCCTGACCGTTTACAAGAATTATCCCTGAAAGTAAAAACGTTGCAATTAAACAGATCTTAAAGTTTTTCATTGTTTTAAGTTTTTGGTAAAATATATAACTACTGTATTAATGAATTGTTCTAATATGATTGTTCGGTTGAATTAACTTTTGGCAAAGAAAACCTGTCACTCCTGTTAAAACTTCTTAATTCTTATGAACTGATAAATTTTAAGTGCGAGCTGTTAAATTTTGATGCTGAATTTTATGAGGCGATGCATTAAAATAATTTGTATATTTCGGCGTGATTAACTGGAACCAATTCCCATTCATACGGATTTTTATTACGTATGCCGCAGGTAGTATATCTGCGCTTTATTTTGAGCAGCAGGTTACAGGGTTGTTCCCCGGACTTATCCTGTTCTTCCTTGTATACGCTTTGCTGGTGAAAGTATTTAACAAAAGGATGTCTTACCGCTTACGATGGGTAAATGGGTTAATCATAAATGCCTTTCTGTTTATGGCAGGATATGTCATTGCTGTTGACCATATTCTTTTGATCAAAAACCAATCATTAGTAACTGATTCCGGATCAATCCGGATGGTTGTTAAGGTAAAGGAACCACCTTCTGAAAAAACCAATTCCTTTAAAGTTGTTGCTGAGCTTATGTCCATTAAAGATTCAAGTACTATACGAAATGCGAAAGGGAATTTACTGTTGTATTTTCAGAAAAGTGAAACTGTTCGATCCATAGAATATGGAGATCTATTAGTGGTGAACACTATAATAAATAGTATAAAAGGTCCCCAAAATCCCGGGGAGTTTGATTACAGGAGGTACCTTAAATACAAAGGGATATTCCACCAGGGATATGTAAGATCAGGGGAATGGGATCACCTGAATATAAATGATGGCAACCCTGTTCTGAAAATGGGTACCCGGGCCAGGAATAGGTTGTTAAATGTTCTTGAATCAAATGGGATCATAGGAAAGGAGTTTGCAGTTGTTTCGGCTATCTTACTTGGTTATGATGATCATCTGGATGCAGAGCAGAAAAGACAATTCGCCGGGGCAGGAGCAATGCACATTTTATGTGTTTCGGGCTTACATGTGGGGATCATTTATGTTATCCTGAACAGTTTATTCGGATTCCTTAACCGAAAAAAATACCTCAGGATCATCAAAGTTTTTCTATTGATTACCCTGATCTGGACTTACGCTACAGTAACTGGTTTTTCACCTTCTGTGCTCAGGGCCTCCACCATGTTCAGTTTCGTGATCATCGGCAGAACCATGAAAAGAAAAGCAAGCATTTATAATATGCTGGCTGTATCTGCCTTTCTTTTGCTTGTGATAGATCCATACATTATTACACAGGTAGGATTCCAACTTTCCTACCTGGCTGTTACAGGCATCGTATTATTGCACAAACCGATTTCAGGATTGCTGGTTTTTCATTACTGGTTACCCGATAAGATCTGGCAAATGTCAGTAGTTTCAATTACAGCTACATTAGCTACCTTCCCTCTAAGCCTTTATAATTTCAACCAGTTTCCCAACTTATTTCTGCTAACCAACCTTGTGGCAATACCTGCATCTTTTATGATTGTATACCTGGGGATCCTTGTGCTTTTTACCAGTTTTGTTCCCGTTGTTTCAGGGATGATTGCGAAAGTATTAAGCGGTGTACTGTGGTTTTTAAATTATGTTGTCGGAGCTATTGAAGGTCTCTCGTTTGCGACTTCATCAAACATTCACATTACACAAACCGAATTCCTGGCTTTGTTTGGTATACTCATCTGTTTAGTTTCCCTTTTGTTCATCCCCAAAAAAAGATACCTGTTTGTTGGATTGGGATTATTGGTTTTACTCGTGAGTTCCTTTACGTTCCGGAAAGATAAGTATGCCGGGCAGCAACAGATAATTGTTTACAACATCCCCGGCCATACCACCATCGACTTTGTTTATGGAAATGAATCGGTTTTTTTATGCGATACAGTTTTGATGAAGGATCCACTGAAGATCAGTTATAAGATCAATGGTTTCCGGACAGAAAATGCTATTAAACGTACAGAAGCTGTTAATGTCCATGAGCAAAAATATAAGAATGAACAGTTCAATAAACTGAATGGATTTATAAGTTTCGGGGGAAAAACAATTGTTATTATTGATGAGAAGTCCGGGTACAATACAACGGATTCAGTGTTTGAGGCAGATGTATTGGTTTTAAGGAACAACCCTTCCTGCAACCTTAATCAACTAAGGAATACCATTCAGTTTAAGACCCTTGTTCTGGATGGATCTTTTTCTTCCTGGAAGAAGGAAGAGTGGATTAACGAGTGCGAACAAATAGGTGTGGACTGTTATTCTATAACCGACGACGGGGCCTGGCTAAAGAAGATTAACTAAAAAGGAGTAAGCTAACCATCCGTGTATTCAAGAATAAATGATAATTTCGCAGAATTGATCCGAAATAATGAAAGTAACTGGTTTTACATTTATAAAAGATGCCCTGACTTACGATTATCCCATCGTGGAAGCCATTCAATCCATTATGCCAATATGTGATGAAGTAGTGGTTGCTGTTGGTAAATCCGGAGATGATACCAGAGGTCTGATAGAAAACATTGATAAGAACAAGATCCGTATTGTTGATACGGTATGGGATGAGACCTTAAGGCAGGGAGGAAAGGTCCTGGCAGTTGAAACGGATAAAGCTTTTGCCGGTATCAAAGAGGATTCGGATTGGGCATTTTATATCCAGGGTGATGAGGTGATCCATGAAAAATACCTGGATACTGTTTATGAGAACATGCAGAAGTACAAAGATGTAAAGAAGGTGGATGGGTTGTTGTTCAAGTACAGTCACTTCTATGGATCCTATGATTATGTCGGGAATTCCAGCCACTGGTACCAGAATGAGATCAGGGTGGTAAAAAACAATAAATCCATTTATTCTTTCAGGGATGCCCAGGGATTTCGTAAGGGCGAAAATCAGATGTTAAGGGTCAAACCCATTGATGCTTATATTTATCACTATGGTTGGGTAAAGGAACCCGGAGCCATGCAGAAGAAACAGGAAAATTTCAATAAATACTGGCACGATGATGAATGGATCAGCAAAAATGTAAAAAGTGCCAATGAATTCGATTATTCCGAAATAGATAGCCTAAGCCGGTTTGAGGAAACCCATCCTCAGGTAATGAAAGAAAGGATCGAAAAAAAGAACTGGAAATTCGATTATGACCTCTCCTACAATAAAGTATCGGGGAAGGAAGCAGGAAAGAGGATATTAAAAAAATACCTGGGCCTGGATTTTAGTTATAAGAATTATCGTACTGTATAAAAGAAAAAGGCGAACGATATTCAGTCCGCCTTATGAAAAATGGTATTGAAATTATTATT
This sequence comes from uncultured Bacteroidales bacterium, assembly GCA_964421215.1. Lineage (GTDB taxonomy): Bacteria > Bacteroidota > Bacteroidia > Bacteroidales > JAADJA01 > JAADJA01. The sequence continues at coordinate 72,395 of CAYQWA010000025.1, forward strand.
GAAGTAGAATTAATTTTTGTGTACTTCTTTTTCCATCTGCATTGATGATAAGATAATAAACTCCTTCAGAAAGTTCTTTCCCTGTAATCACAAAAGTATTTATTCCTGATTGACAATGTCTGCCCTGAGTATTCACCTTTTCACCTGTTAAAGAATAAAGATCAAGTGATACCCATCCTGTACTCTTACAGTTGATTTCGACTGATGTGTATTCTGTAAAGGGATTTGGATAAATTTGGATGTTATGATTTTCAATTACGGAACCAAATGTACCTGAAATACCGGCTTCCACATTCAGCTCCAGGTCATCAATATACATTCCATCCTCAGTCACCCAGCCATCGCTATAAAAGCGGAATCTGATTTGGACAAAGGGTTCACCCAAATATTGTTCCAGTGAATATTCCTTTTGGACCCAGGATGTTTGCATTCCATTGAATTCTTCCAGTTCTGTCCAGAAATTGCCGTTGGTAGATATTTCAAGGTAAGAATAATCGTAATTAGTTTCAAGCTCATACCTGGTCCAGAAGGATAAATCTGCGCTTTCTGCATTTTCCAGGCTAAAGCTGTAAAGTGTTGCACTTGCAGTGATATCATTGGGGTAATCTCCTACCGGACTTTCAGTAATTGAATGTGAAGCAGAATAATATTGTGATGTAGAAAGTCCCCAGGGCGATTCAAAGTTCCAGTACAATGCGCCATTTTCAAAATCATCGGTAAAAGGAAATGCCATAGGAGGCAATGGAGTTACTGTTACGAGGTTTGAAGGATTGGACTCTTCACCAGTTTCCGTATAAACACATGTAACGTAATAGGTATAAGTTGAGAAATTCTCCACATCCTCATCCAGGTAATTCGGTTCAACCGGGCTGGCAATAGGTTCAGGATCATTGTTTTTATAAATGTTATAATTATCAATATCATAAACTTCGTTCCAAACCAGTTCAATGTTTCCGTCACCAGGTATAGCTACAAGGTTTGATGGTGGTGCAAGCCAGTTCGCCATTGTAGCTACATTTGCTACCATTGCTTTTATAAAACACATGGCCATTTCAGCACTGTTTACACTTAAGCCAACCAAATCATCAGACGTATGAATGTACGGACTGTAGTTCTGACTATCTTCAAAAGGAAATATTCCCATATAACCTGCATTATTAAAGGAAGTGTGGTCACTGTCTCCACCGGTCAGGTTGCCGGATTCAATAAGAAAATCCGGGAGGTAAAGGGCACAAATATCGGTGTAGAAATCCACCAGTGGTTGTGCTGAAGAGGGAGCAATCATGTCGGTATGGATCTCATCCCCCGGATGCCGGTATCCACACATGTCGATGTTAAAATAACCCAGGATATTTAATCCTTCGCCGGCTGCCCAATCGGCCCAGGCTTCACTTCCATACAGGCCGTACTCCTCACCCGACCATGCGCAGAAGATAACGGTACGGTCAGTTTCGTAGTCGGCCATTACCCTTGCGACTTCCATCACACCACATATACCTGAGGCATCATCATCAGCTCCCGGAGCACTACCTCCCCATGAATAAGAATCGTAATGCCCACCGATCACTACATATTCGTCAGGGTATAAAGTCCCCGGTTTGGTTGCGATCACATTATCGCTGGCTGGTCCGTTCGGCATCGTGAAATCAAACAATTCCACATCATAACCATAGCTTTCATATTCAGCTTTGATCCAGTTTTGTGCTTCAATTGCCTCAGGACTGTATGCATTCCTGGTACCATAATCCTGCAGGTGCGTAACATTACTAATAAATAGCACAGTATCCACTTCTTCCATCATGTCTTCAATCTCGTCATCGTAAACGAGGCTTCCTTTGGAATAGTTGAACTTTTTCTTTGGCAGAACGATTTCATCGCTTGTGATATTTATTACCGATCCCTGAACAGGAGGATGAATTGAAACGTTATCCCCGGTTTTAAGAATTAGGTAATCGTTTGTCTGAACAATTATTTGAGCAAGATCTTCTACCTGCTTGATATAATCGCTTTCGGATCCTTTGTAAAACCATGCGATATAGTAAGTATCACCTTTCGACCAGGCATGTTCGTCTAAAAGGGTAAACTTTCCCTGGAAATGATCCTCAACCGAGGCCAGGATAAAATCATTTCCGGCATAATGAATAATAAGGCCTGATTGAGCATAAAGCGTTTTCAGGTTTCTTTCGGAATCATAATGAATTTGGACAAGCTTCCCGGCAAATGAAAAGGTCACAAAAGTTGCAAGGAGCATTAGTAGAATTATTTTCTTCATAATCTTGTTTTTTTTTAACTACTATTCAGACATTTGGGTATGGGAAAGTGTTGCAACCGATCACTATTTGTATTTTGTTTAAATAATTGGATAATTTTCAAAAAAATGTTTGCATATTAAAAATATTGATTTACTTTTGCACCTCAATTTTGAACAACGTTCATTTTATAGATAGTTGGTCTGGTAGTTCAGTTGGTTAGAATGCCGGCCTGTCACGCCGGAGGTCGCGAGTTCGAGTCTCGTCCAGACCGCAGACAATTTAAATAAACCCTTGTAAACAAACAGTTTGCGAGGGTTTTTGCTTTTAGAGGGGCGAAATTAGGGGCGAAATGAAATCAATTTGCTTCGAAATTTGGTTACTTCCATTTATTCCATTTTAATTCCAGTCTAATCGAAAATGAAACTCCCATTTTAATATATATCCTGCATTCTTGGGAAAATTAAAATAAGCTTGTTTATTTCATCTTGATATCGTTCGATATTATTGGGTACTGTCTGTTCTTCATGCCAACCAAATTAGGATAAATTATTTATACCTGATGTGATAAGATATTCTAAATCTAGTAAAAAGAACCCTGAGATGTATTCAATATTAAATTTAGATTTATTCTAAATAAATGCTTTATTCCTTTATTAGAAGGGAATGTAGGAGTTTTTTAATGGAGCAATCAATTTATTCTTCGAGTAGGACGAAGAAATATTAAACTTATTAGCACTTCTGTTTAATAAGTGTAACACAACGGAATAATATACATCTAAAAATATATCATATGAAAAAAATTAACAACAGAATTAGCGCAATTTTAAAATCTGCTATTGAGCAGCTTTCTGAGACGAATGAATTTAATATTAAATTTGATGCAACTGACCTAGCAGCACAAGAACAAGTTGAATATTACTTTGCAAAAATGTTTAATGACATCAAAAGATATAAAAAACAATCATATGTGAAGAAAAAGGATTTTAGAGTGTGTCAAAAAGTCAGCATGCTAATATTAACATTTTTCAATAGTGAAAATATTACTGAAGATGAAGAAGATGCATTAGAAGATTGGAGAATTGATTTATTGCCAGAAGATGTTGATGATGATGAAGAAAAATTTATTGATCATTACATAGAAGCCTTAAATAAAATCATCATTAGCAATTAAGAAGTTCTGAATAAGAAGCTTAAGAAAATCAAGCGTTCCTAATTTTCTTCAGCTTCTTATTTAATACATATTTTTTATCAGTTCTATTTAATGCTTCAATATGAATGTTCACAAAATCGGTTTCGTATCTTTTATACTCTGAATCATAAAATCTATTTTCTGCTTCGTATTTTTTAATTCTTCTTCTCTTTAATTTATGCAATTCAGCTATATCATAGTTGTCTGTGAAATCTTTAAAACTCTCATGAAAGATTTCATCTAACTCTTTGCATTCGTTTTCAAACATTTCAAATAATGTAACAGTATAGTTCGAATGATTATAACTAAATCTGTTGAAAACTGAATTCTTATATGATTCGTAGACATCTTTAAAATCCCAAATTTTAGCGTGTTTATAAATTGAAGCAAAGCAATCTTTCAATTCTTCTATAACAAATACTTCTGCTGATGAAGAAAATATTTTGACTTTGTGCTTATTTCTATATCTTCTGTGCTTGTTGTTCTCAATGTGAACTTGCACTTTGTTAAGTATGTTTCTACTAATCTTTTTAAATTCACTCATTTTATACAATTTTTTTACGTTACATAGCTTTTTTGTAATCAGCAACCCAATCTGCAGAGAAAATGGCAAATAGGAATGCAGAGTTTTTGGCAACAATAATGCAGAACGATTTATGTCAAAAATAGATAAAAATTCATGATTGATTAAAAATTGTTTTTCTGTTTTTCATTCTGTAGCTTTTTCCATTTAGTTTTATCACCTCACACCTGTAAAGCAGCCTGTCCAGCAAAGCAGTGGCCAGCACCTCGTCATTGAGCATTTGTGCCCATTGTTTTGGCGATTTGTTTGTCGTGATAATGAACGCTGTTTTTTCAAAGAGCTGGTTAATAAAATTAAACAGGCTTACTGCTGTAGGCTTATCAAGGGGGAAGAGCATAATGTCGTCAATAACAATCAGGTTTGCCTTTACCAACCTTTTGTAATCAGTCATTGCCGAACGGGTAAATTCTTTCATTTTAAGGACATTTATAACATCGTCCATAGTCCTAAAGTAGGCCTTATACCCATTTTTAATGGCATCATAGCAGAGTCCTGCAGCAATAAATGTTTTACCGGTCCCCGATGGCCCCATCAAAACAATGTTGTAAATCTGGTCGAGCCAGTTAAGTTCACGCAACTGGTTCAGCCTTGTTTTGTTTACCCCGTTATCTACCGCGTGGTCATATTGGCCCAGGTCATGGTTTAATGGCAACCTTGCAGCTTTCAGCCTTCTTTCAAGGCTTTTCTCTTCCCTTATCCCGGCTTCCTTTTCAAAGAGCTTGATTGTGTAGTCAGTATAGCTGACCTGGTTTTTTTGTGCATCAAGCAAGGTCTCTTCAAAATAGGTGGCCATACCGCTCAACTTGAACTGACGACAATAGTCATTGATAATTTGTAGTTTCTCCATTTTAATTTGGCATTATTGATTCATAATCTAATATTTCACTTGTACTGGGCTCCATGTCTTTGGAACCGCTGCTGTCTTTTGTCAATATCTTTATTTCTATTTGCCCCTGGTCATTTTCATTATCAGTTATTTCAAGGCTGAGCTTTTTAACAACAGCTTCAAAATCAGAAGCACTGTAAATTTGGTTTTCCAGGCAATAAACTAATGCCTTGTTGATAGCATCATTATGATGAAGATTGAACATAGAGCGTATCATAATTATCTGGTCCCTTATATACCTTGGTTTATGTTGGCGTAGTTTTTCAAAGTATTCAACGGCCTTTTGCTTATCCTCAAAACGATCGGCTTCTTCTCTGATCATCGTGGCAATACGCTTGGTCTTGTCCCTTTTATGATCAGTATTGACTATGGTTTGTCCCTTCTTATATGACTTTAAGTGTTTGCATAGTTCTTGCCCATCACAGTTATTAATGATGAGATATGCGTTTTCTTCCCTCACACTTACTTTTGACCCTGGTTCCCGCCAGGTGCCCTGTGGCAATGAATAGATATTGCTCTTATAAGAGATTGTATTGTCTTTGCGTACAGTATAATACTTACTATCATCCATTGGACAAGCAAGGGGCACATAAGCTGATAGGTGGCCCTTCTCAATACACCATTGGTCATAAGGTGATTGTTTTGTTGTGGAATGGGGCATATCATTGGCTGTCCGTCCCATCCATGCCATTGCTTCGTCATTTAGGGTGTCAAGGTCAAAATAGGTACGGTTGTACAAAAAGTTTTGTTTAACATATTTGACAACGTTCTCTATTTTACCCTTGCTCTGGGGATCTGCTTTACGGCAAAAATAGAGATTGTAGCCCCGTTGACTTGTGTAGGTTTGAAAGGCACCAGTTAAAAGCAAATCGCCTTTGTTTTCGTCTACGATAAAAACTTTGTCCTGGTCATAAACGATTTCTTCAGGTATGCCTTGAAAGTATTCAAAGGCTTTTTCGTGCGCATGTATTGCAACTGATGTTGTAAATGGTATATCAGAAAAGTAAACGTATTTATACCGGGAACGGGACAATACCATGGTGAAGAAGTAAACTTTCTTTCTTTTACCGGTACTTGTGCGGATGTTAT